>CAYPFL010000016.1:1790-2974 GCA_964410095.1 uncultured Thermodesulfatator sp. | reverse complement strand
ATTAAAATTGACCCAAAAAGAGAAGATCTATATTTAAAAAAATCTCAAATAATGTTTAGTTTGAGGAAAATAGATGAGTACATTGAAGAACTTTATGAAAATGTTGAAAAAAATCCAGAAGATAAAATAAATTATATAATTTTAGCAAATGTCCTTATAAATGCAGGACGAGAAAATGAGGCAATATCTTTAATTGAGGGGGCCTTGGATAAATTTGAAGAAGATGAAGAAAGAAAGAAAGCTTTTATTAATATTACTTTAAAATCCCAGAGATATTATGTGTTGGGGCAGAAATTAAAAGAATGGGTAGAAAAAGAACCAGATTCAATTGAATTAAGATTTTTATTAAATGAAGCAAGAATAGAATGTGGATTTTTAGAAGCGGCTGAAAAAGACCTTGATCAATTTCCAGAAGAAGCAAAGCTCGAACCAAAATGGAGACTTTTAAAAGCAAAAATTTTGATGGAGAAAAACCAAGGTGAGAAAGCAGTAAAACTTTTAGAAGAAGCGGTTGAATACTTTCCTGGAAATATTGAATTAAGAAATCAACTTGCTCATATTCTTTTAACTCTTGGAAGAAAGGAAGAAGCAAAAATCCATGTTGAAGCTGTAACCAAAATTTCTCCGTTTGCAAGATTCAATTTAATTGAATACAAGAACTATGAAGCTGATGAAGAAGAAATAAAAGCTATGGAAGAAATTATTCAAAATCCTGGTAACCCATTAGAAGAAAGAATTTCTTTAGCTTTTACTTTAGCTCGTGTGTATGAAAAAATGGGAGAATACGATAAATCTTTTGAAATAGTTAAATTTGCTAATGAATTAACTAAAACAATAGTAAGGTATGATTGGACAGAACATAGACGATATGTACAAGAAATAATAGAAGCTTTTAATAAAGATATTATAAAAAAGCTTGAAGGTAAAGGTCATCCTTCCAAAAGACCCATTTTTATTGTTGGTATGCCAAGATCTGGTACTACTTTAGTTGAACAAATTCTTGCAGCTCATTCTCAAGTTTATGGAGCAGGGGAACTTCCGTGGATAGGGAAAATCACACAATTATTTCCTAAAACAAATGGAGGACATCCTTATCCTCAAGGTATTAAATACATGGATGAAAGACATTTGAAAAGCGCAGGAGAATATTATTTAAAAAAATTAGAAATATATGATAAAACTTC
>CAYPFL010000016.1:0-1780 GCA_964410095.1 uncultured Thermodesulfatator sp. | reverse complement strand
TAAAACTTCTCCTTATGTAACAGATAAACTTCCTCATAATTTTGATCATATAGGCCTTATTTATCTTATATTTCCTAATGCTGCAATTATTCATGTTCATAGAGATCCAAGAGATGTGGCAGTTTCAAATTATTATCAAAATTTTGCAGCTATGCGTGGGCTTATGGGATTTGCTAATGATTTAAGAGATATAGGGCATATGTTAAATGATTATCTTCGTATTATGCAACATTGGTATGAAGTTTTACCACCTGGGAAAATTTTTAAAGTTGTCTATGAAGAATTGGTTTCTGAGCCTGAAAAAGTTATAAAAGAACTTCTTGAATATTGTGGACTTCCATGGGAAGATAATGTACTTGAATTTTATAATCTCCAAAGACCTGTTAAAACTGCGAGTATACAACAAGTAAGAGAAAAAATTTACAAAAAATCAAAAGAAAGATGGAAAAAATACAAAAAACATTTAAAAGTTTTATTTGAGCCATTAGAGTAAAATGAATTACAGTACTGTTTTAAACTCCTCTCAAGCTCCTTTTAATTTATTTATTTCTGCTACACTTTCAGGTTTTTTATCTCCAGAGCCTGATAAATCTTTTAATTATTGCATGTTATTTTGTAGAGAAGGTAACACCCTTAATGCTCTTGCTTTATTAAATCCTCAAGGTACTTTCATCGGGATAGATCCTGATCAAAAGTTTATTAAAGAAGCTAAAAATACAGCACAACAGTTAAATTTAAAAAATATAACTTATATTAAAGCCGATATAAGAAATTTAAAATATGAAAAATTTCCTGATTTTGACTTTATTATTTTAAATATTTCGTATTCCCACTTAGAAAATTCATTAAGAGAGAAGATATTGGATTTTGTAAATAAAAAACTTAAAGAACATGGTATTTTTTATATAGAGTATCTGAGTTTTCCTGGAAATGCAAGTATTATTCCATTTTGGTACTTATTTCAAAAACTTGTACCTGCTGAGAAATTTTCAGATTTAAAAGAAAGGGCTAAAAAGGGACTATATTTTTTAAAACTTTTTGCTAAAAGAGGAATGTTTTATTTTCGAGATCACCCTGTTATTACAAAATTAGTTCAATTTTATCTAAATCAAATACAAACTGATGAACAAGATGAATTTATTTTTGACCATTTTATTTATAATATGTTATCAAATGAATTTAAGCCTTTCTTTTTCTACGAAATATATGAAAGTGTTAAAAATAAAGGGCTTGAATTTATCGGGTCTGCAGATTTTAAATTAAATGATTTGGAACTGAGTATTCCTTTTTCTCAAATTCCTACCTTTTTTGAGATTACTGAAACATCTCTTGTTGAAACTTTGAAAGATTTTATTAGAAATACTTCAGAAAGAAAGGATATGTTTTCTAAAAATCCTATCCAAGACTATAATAAAGCTTACCAATTATTAAAAGAAAAAATTAAAATCTTTACTTCTGTTCCTATAACTTAAATAATAAGAGTTGTTCCTGTAATAGGAGGTGGTAGAATTCCTCTTAAAGCTCCTATTTATGATAAAATATTTCAACTTTTTGAAAATAAAAGAGAATTTATTACTTTAAAAGATCTTGAAGGATTTTCAGCAAAACAGATTTTAAAAGCTTTAACAAGACTCTTAGCAACTAATGAATTTATTTTAGCTCTTGAAGAACCAGTTCCAATTTTTTCTATTAAATATACAGAAATAAAGTCATTTAAATTCAGATTAAAATTTAATCAAAGACTTTTAGAAAAAGCTTGTAAAAAATTTTGGCCAGTTGT
>CAYPFL010000015.1:0-3406 GCA_964410095.1 uncultured Thermodesulfatator sp. | reverse complement strand
TAAGATAATTTCCAGTTTTATCAATCTTTCTGTGCATACCACAAAGTGGACAAACAACATAGAGGATTTTCTTTTTTCTTTCAATCTCTTCTAAAGGAATTTCTTCTTCTGCTGTATCTATTGATATTGGCATAAGTTCTTCAAAAATTTCATTATCATTTTCTTTTAAAAGAATAGTTGAAATTAATTTTTTATTTTTACTTTTTCTTCTTTTACCTTTCATTATCTCTTATTACCTACTTTAATACCGATACATCTCCATCTTTTTTAATCTTATTTTAAAAATTATTTTATCTTAAAACCCTCAAAAATTCAATGGTATACCCCTATTTAATCTATAATTAAATAAAATATCAAAAAATTAAAAAATTAAATATATTCAAAAAAATAAAAAATAATAATTAGGATTTAAAAGATAATCAGTTTGATTAAAAATAAAAAAAAGAAATTTTATTTTTTAGTTTTGACTTATTTTTTTAGTTTTGACAATCTTTTAAAATTATGTAATTTTATAAAAAAATGTTTTTTAATAGAATTTAATAAATAAAATTTTAAATTTTAATTTTAAAATTTTAAATTTTAGAATGAAACTTCAAGGAATAAATAAAAAGAAATATATGATATTTTATTTCTTCTATTTTGTTTTTTTCATCTTTATTAAAAGTGGTATTGCATTTGCTAATAGTGTTATACCTAAATATTTTGATCTTGAAGAAAAAATTCAGATTAACCCTGATGGAAGCGGAATTTATATGGGGAAGATTATCACTGACCCTATTTTTGCAAATGAACTGAAGAAAGAAAAACTTCTGCAAATACCAGGTAAAAAGGTTTTAGTAGAAAATATACTTAAAGATGAAAAATTCTATCACATTGAATCAGTTTATTTTAAAAATTTAAGAGAACTAACACTAGAAAATGATATAATAAAAATCAAAGTTATAAAGAAAAGTCTAACAGAACCAGGGAAGCAAAAAGCAGTTTTTGAACATTCTATGTATAACCCAAAAAACTATAAAGCTTCTGGAGAAGAGAAAATAATACTTAGCAGGCATCGTTACATTTATATTGTGGAACTTCCTGGGCGGATTCAGAAAGCAGATTCAATTATTGATGGAATAAAAATAGAACCTGAAGTGAGAGAGAACAAAGTAATATGGCGCATACCTTTAGACCTGGCTATAGAAGCGACACGAATGAATTTTCTAATCGAGTTTGAAGGCGAATTCAATTTTACTTCAAATATTTTATCAACTCAGAAGTTTCTTGATCAAGAGTTAATACAAGAAGCTAGAAAAAAAACAGAAAGAGAAAAAGTCAAAATTGAAGTAGAGACATTTCCCGAGTTATTCCCTGTAATTGCTAAGTTTCTGGCAGAAGGAAATCGATGTTTTAAGATTCCGCATCTTGTTAGGTGGAGGATATGGAATAATAGTAATCAAACTATTAAAATAACCGTCACGGCGGAAATACCTGAATGGGCACCTCCTGTAATAAAGACAGTAACTTTGGCCCCGAACGAGTTTAAAGAAGTATCCCAAACTCCTTTTGGAATTGCTTTGTTACGTAATTATTCTATAATCCCAGCTACTTTAATACTAAGAGCTAAAAAAGAAGGTAAAATTATTTATGAAGAAACTCGAAATATAAAAATTAGAGCCGCTGACGAGGTAATTTGGTCATTGTATATACCATATGACACAGAATACATGATAGCAGCATGGGTAACACCAAAAGATCCTGCGGTAGAAAAAATTTTAAGTATTGCAAAAGAAAAATTATACACCAGATCTTTATCAGGATATATGGGAGATGTAGAATCTCAGGTAAGAGCTATTTTTAATGCAGTTAGAGACATAGGAATTTCTTATGTAAGCAGTACTTTAGCTTTTGGTCAAATTGGCTTTACACAAAGGGTTAGGTTACCACGTGAGTCTATTGCCCAAAGAGCAATGAATTGCATTGATGGAGCGGTTTTGTTTGCTTCTTTGTTCGAAAATATAGGACTTGAACCTTTGATAATTCTTGCCCCTTCTCATGCTTTTGTAGGAGTAAGACTTTTTCCTGGTTCACAAGAGACTTTATTTATTGAAACCACTCTTGTAGGAAGACCTGAAGCTACTTTTGATACAGCTGTAAGAGTAGGAACAGAAGAATATATGAAACTTCTTTATCAATCAAGATACAATCCAAATATTTTGCGTATAATTGATATAAAAAAAGCAAGAGAAATGGGTATTTATCCTTTATGGTAAGGAGGCTTTGAGAGGGAATAAAAAAATGATGTTTAAATAAATTAAGCGTGGAAAAATGCTTAACAGGTAAGAGACTATGAAAAGAAGAACGAAGTAATTCTTAAAACTTTGTTACCAAATTGGGAAATTTGAACGGTATTTAAATATTCTTTTATAAAGTTGAGTAAAAGTTTTACTAGGATGTTGAAAATGTAATTATAATATTAAATAGAAAGATCTAAAAACAAAAAACATTTATTCTTTACTTCTTTTTAGATTATTTATAATTTTAAAAAATCAATTATAATATAAGTGGTTAAAAGCCTTGAAAAAAATGTAAAAAAATTTTTAGGAACCTTTTTATCATGAAAAATTGGAAAGAAATAAAAATTAGTTATGAAAGTTTACAAACAGAAAAAAAGTTAAAACCCTGGATTGAAAAAATCCTTAAAAAATTAAAACCTCATGTTCTTGAAAATCTTAAGGATTATCCAATAATGGTAATTTTAAAGAAATCTCTTGAAAGTTTAGTAGAGCCAGAATTTGAGTTTGAAAATATTGTTGGGGTAACTGAGGATGCTCTTGGAGTAATTAGATTTAACAAAAATTCTCGTTGCTTTATTATTGAAATTAAAGAATCACTATTAGAAAGTAAAGATAAAAAATATATTGAGCGAATTATAGCAGAAACACTGCTTCGTGTGCATGTTATCATAGAGGATTTGAAATTAGGAATACCAATTAATGTAATAATAGATTTGAATAAAGCTGATGTACATGATAAGCAAAATATGAGTCAATTATTAAAAAAAAGTATACTTATTTAAATGAAGATGATGTACGTGATGAACTTATTTCACATGGTTTTATTGAAATCCCTGATGAAGAAATTTTAATATGTTTGGAAGAAGGAATTAAAGGAGGAATAATTTCTGAAAAGGATCTTCTTGATTATGCTGCATTTTGTGGATTTACAGATACTTCCAAAGTTAAAAAATTGATTAAAAAAGCTCGGGCTAAACTTTTTGGAAACTGATTAATTTATATAGGGGTTCTACCTATATTTTCTGTAAAAGCTTTTGATAATAATTTAATATTTTCAACTCATACTTTTGAAATAAAACCAGAAATAGTATATATGGATTATGAAGAGCCAGATATAGAACCATGGG
>CAYPFL010000014.1:0-6659 GCA_964410095.1 uncultured Thermodesulfatator sp. | reverse complement strand
ATCTATTATAGCTCTAGCTATTTCTTGACTATTTGTGGTATCAACAAGTATTCCACATTTTTCCTCTTCGACAATTTTTCCTATATTTCCAAACTTAGGAGCTATAACCGGCAAACCAAATTGCATATATGTAAATATTTTTCTTCCATTTCCTTTTCCCAATAAATAAAATTTGGAAAGAGGTTGATGTAGGGCTAAGCCTATTTTGCTTATTGCTACATAATAAAGCATTTCTTCATAAGGAAGCCATGGAATAAATTTTATATTTTGTTCTAATTTGTATTCTTTTACTTTCTGCCAAAATATTTTTGGATTATCGTGGAATATACCTATAAGCATAAATAAAATATCAGGTATTTTTTCTTTTACTACATTCGCAGCTTCTAATATTTTAAAAACTCCTTTTGCTGCACTTATTCCTCCTATGTATAATACAATTTTTTTGTTTTTATATTTATTTCGCAAATCTTCAAGTTTTTTTTCGTCTAAAAAATATTTTTGAGGCACATTATAAATAACCGTTGTATTTTTATTGTATTTTTTATACTTTTTTTCTAAAAAATTTTTATCTGAATCTATAGTTAAAATCCCATCGATTTTTTTTAGCAAGAAGTTTTCGCACTTTTTAAAGATATTACCGATAAATTTTAATCCTCGAGGTAATCTGTTAGTAGTTTCTAAAAGGTAAAATTCATAAGCATCGTAAATTACTTTTGTCTTTTTAAAATGCTTCCATAATATCGCTAAAGGAAGTAAAATTAAATGAGTACAGTGTATAATGTCAAAAGAAATTTTATATATTTTTAGAGAAAATTTAGCATAAGCTATTGGTAAATATATAAGAGAAAATATAGTATTTTTGGGCAATTTAAGAACTATTCCATCTTCCTGTGCATTTTTAGAGTAATTATGTTTTTCTTCTCTTATCCAGTTCAATATAAAAACTTCATATCCATTTTTCTTGAGAGTTTGTATTTCTTGTTGAATTCTTGGGCTTAAAATATGATAATGATTTAAAATTAATACTCTTTTCATTTTATTGCGACTAAATAAAAGCGTGGTTTAAAATATCTTTTCCAATTTTTGTCTAATAATGTATAAGCGTCAATAACTTTTATTTCTTTAAATCCTGTTTTTTTAAGCCATCTTTTTAATTCAAAAGGAGAAGGCAAACGAATATCTTCATACGTTTCTCTTCTTTTTCTAAATTTTACATACCAATTTGCTAAAAATTTAGGCATAAATTGGACTCCAATTAGTTGAGTGAATGCTTCTTTGTAGTATAATTTATTGGGAGTTAGAATAATTAAAGCTCCTCCAGGTCTTAATACTTCATAAAATGACTTCAATGCCTTCTTATAATCTTTTCGTGTAGACAAAAAATTTATAGAGTTATTAACGATAGCTATATCAATGTTTTTTATAAATTTATCTGTGTCTCTCATATCTGCTTGAATGAAATCAATATCTCGCAATTCAAGTTTATTAACTATTGATTGGGCAGTTTCTATATATTTTGCGGATAAATCCAGACCAATGCTCTTTAACGGCTGTTCTAATAAATGAAGAGCTATAGTAAAAGGACCATAACCGCAACCAATGTCTGCTATAGTAACTCTTTTATTAAGATTTTTATACTCGGTATATAAATTTATAACTTGCACCATATTAGAAATTCGTGGTAAATGATAATTAGGTTTGACATTTGGTCCTGACATATTATTAGGTACACAATTGTATACCTCTTCATATTTTGGAGTGCGCTTTCTGTGGATAGTTAGTTTTGAGGAAGTATTTGGTTCTAAATTTAATTTTATTTTTATTAATTTAGCACTTAAAAAATTTTCACATTCAAAATCTATTTTCATATTGTTATTTATCTCTACTTTTATGTCATTTTGATAAAAATCTTGCGGAATAAAGAAATTTACTTGTAAATCATTTATCTTATTTCTTGAAGTTATTTCATATGTTACTTTTTCTTTAGTATCTTCTATCTTTTTAAAATTCAAGCTGTTTTTGTTGTGTGTCGCTTGCCACCACTCAGCTACTTCCTTGCAAGACCAATTTATCCTTTCCAGCGGTAATTCATTTATCCATTCTTTTAAGGTTTCAAAATTGATATCAGGGTGATTTAATAAGCAAATATAAAAACTATTAGAAGCTAAAAATTTGAGAAATTTCTTTTTATAAAAAGCACTTTTTTTCCTAACGTGATGGTCTACAGAAGTGCTATGTGATAATAAGACAATAGGAATTTTTTCTATACTACCTTTTTGATCTAAAAAAGGAAAACCATAATAAGGAAGATCATAGATAGTGGGAACACCTTCTGTATACAATAATTTGACTTCTTTTGCTTTTAATACTGAAGGAAAACCTAACCAGTAATCTCCTCCACCCCCTCCATGATAAGTTTCTCCATATACCTTTTGAGATGTGAGATATCGGTTAATTTTAGAAATTTCTTTTTCTTTTTCTGTTAATTTCATAGCGTGTAATCCTACTTCGTGTTTTAATCTTTCTTGAATGTTAATGTATTTTTCATTTATCCTTGTGGGTATCCAATACCAAGACACTCCTAAATTATTTTCTTTTTCGTAATTAATCAAAGTATTGAATACTTCTTCAGAAGGAATCCGATCTACATCATGTCTAATAGTCAAGCAATATTTTTTGTTATATGGCCAATGATTTACGTTTAAGAACGAATATCCATATTCAATGAGATGTGTTTTAATTAAATGAAAAAGTAAATATTCTAACACTAAAAGATCTTTGGTTTGACAGTCAAAAAAGGCTTCTTTTAAAGGATGCATAGTATAGAAATGAACTAGATAAGATAAAATTTGAAAAGTGCTTCCTAAAATCCTTCCTCTTTTAAATAAAAGAGGAAATGTTTTTTCGTTTATTACAAAATATGCTTTATTATCTCCTCCAATATTTTCATAAGCTTCTATCCAATAAGGAGGATTTTCCCAGGCTATAATTTGTTCTGGTAAAAACTGTTTTGAGATTTCACTAGTCGTTTCTTTAAAATTTATTTCTGAAACAAATTCTAATAAAGCAATAAAAATCCATGGTAGAATACAGTATCCAGTTTCTATTTGTAATTTATTATTTACATATTTTGCATTCGAAAAGGAGCCTTTCTTAAAATCAAAACATTCTTCGAAAATCTGATCTAACCATTTTTTTGTTTCTTTTATCCCCAAATTTTTAAGACTCGCTAGCATAAGAAGTATTTGCCAAATAGTTTTATTTTTAAATAACTCATCAAAAGAAATATTTGACAAAAATTCTTTTAAATAGTTTTTATCTTCTTGAAAATAAGAAAACGCATACAGAGCAATTGGGTCTTCTATTATGTATTTTATCAGTTTTTCTTTATAAATGTTCTCATATTTTTTTTTAAATATTGTTTGACATATTCCTAAATAACTTATTAGACGTATATTTTCTTCACTTTTCAGGTATGTTTTAATTTTTTCAATTTCTTCATCCTTCAAAAAGTGAGGAGAATGCACTTGATATTTGTCCAATATTCTTGAGGTAATAGTTAAGAGTATTAAACTTGCTAGAATTTTCTGGTTTTCTAAGGTAAATTTATATTGTGGTTGGTCTTTTAGTACCTTGATTAAAAACTCTAGGCTGGACTTTTTAAAGTTTGGATCTTTAATTTTTTCTATAAACATAGCAAATGCTAATACTGTTAAAGCATTATATTCTGGATTTTTAAAAAATTTTTTGTGTTTTATGTATCTGTTTTTATACGATACAAATAAACTTAAAAGTATGTTTTGCAATCTATCCTCTGAATCTTTTTCAAGTAATTCTTGTTTTGACAATTCTATTTTTTTTGTTAATACCTTTTTGGGGGCAATTTTTGTTTGATAATTTTCTTCTACGATGCCTTTAAACTTCTGATATATCCAACGTTTAATGTTTTCTTCTATTTGAAAACTTTTTTTTAAAAATTTTTTAGAAGTATATTTTTTAATTCCTAAAAATGGCTCAAGAAATTTAGGATATGGTCCTTCTATAAATATCAAACCATCATAAGCTTTAAGCGAACGCAAGTAGGACATTTTCCAAAATTTAGTGGGAAGCCATGATATGATCAGTAGGTCGTATTTTCGAAGTTCTTCTGGATTATCTAAAATTTCTTGTGTAGCTTTGTCATAATCTAGGAAACCATGTTTTTCTAATATAATGTCAAAACAAGAAGACCAATAACCAAAGTTGTATGTTTTGTATACATATTGCATTATTTCTTTATCTCCGGTTATAAACAAAATACTATTTTTCATTTTACATCCTCCACCTTAAGAGTTCTTTATAAACTTTTAAAAATTTTTGTTCCTCATTTTCCCAACAATATTTCGTTTTAATTTTTCTTAAATTTTCTTTAAATTTTTTATAGTTTGAAGAAACCATGATAAGACTAATAGCTTCGGCAATGCTTCGAGGATTAGAAGGGTCAAAAGTTTTACCAATCTCATGCCCAATTACTATTTTTCTTAGAAAAGGAAAATTACTACAGGCAATGGGTAATTCGGCCATAATATAATGAAACAGTTTACTAGGACTACATAGGTAATGATTTATGCCTACATTTTCATAAGGAATAATACCAACATCAGCAGAACTTATAAATTTAGGAACTTCTGTATGAGGAATAAAGTCAGCAAAAAATATTCTTTCTTCTAATTTTTCTTTAGCAATTAATTCTAAAAGTTTCTCTTTAAGAGGTCCTTCACCTAAAAGCACTAAGACTCCTTCTTTTATGTATTTTAAGGAAAGAATTGTATTCTCAATTCCTCTTTGTTTTACTAATCCTCCACTATATAAAAAAATAGGAACATTATCAGGTATAGAAAAAAATTCTCTTATGGTTTTACCTCTTTGAAAATGTAAATTGTCTTCATAAGGAGGACAATTTAATATTATAGCATCTATTTTTCTTTTGTAATATTTTTCCATTACTTCTGCGATAGCATCATTAACTACTGTTATTTTATCTGCTTTTCGAATAAGGAAATATTCTTGAATAAATAATATTTTGCGATACCAAGAAGGTAAAGTATGTAATCCTGTATAGAGTTCTTGTGCATCATAAATTAACTTAGCTTTAAAACGACGAGCTAATATAAAAGCTATAAATAAAGTGTCTAAATCATTAGCATGTATAATATGAGGCACAGGTAAATTAGCAGTAACATAACGATATACACGATAATAATAGTCAATAGAAATAAATATCCAGCGGAATGATAAAAGAAATTTTTTAATGAGAAGATAAATATAGAAATTTATTTTTTTTAAACTCAAGAGAATAACTAAATTTGATATTTTAAAACCTTTAATAAAAATATGTTTTATTATTTTATAAAGATTAACAAAAAATTTGTTAAATTTTTTAAAATACTTTAACAATTTATAATTAAATTTAACTAATAAATTTCTAACTCTAAGTTTACATAATAAATTATTTATCTTAGCAAATCGTGATTTTTTATATACAAATTTTAAGACATTACATATTTTATTATGAAATGCAATATACCAAGAAAATTTATTACTTTTTGAATATTCAACCTTAATATTCCGGCGAATAGTAAGCTTTTTTTTTAAAAATTTATCAAATATTATCTTACTTTTTACAAACTCTAAAATATTAAAAGAAAAAAATTTTTCAATATTTTTAAAGAATAAAACTAAAATAATTTCTGTCATCCGTTGTAAATTCCTGATAGACCTTAAAATCTTATTATGTAAAGGATCTAAACTTAACCGTATTATTTTATATCCATCTCGTATTTCTTCGGAAGATAAATCTTTAGGACGAATACCAATAACTGTAACTTCATAACCTGCATCGACAAGACTTTTAGCTTGTTTAAAAATACGTGTATTATTTTTCAAAATTTTTCTTGCTAAAATTAAAACTTGTATTTTTTTCACTATTAGATTTATTATAAAAAAATTTTAAATTTTTTAATTTTATAACGAAGTTTTTTAACTTCTTCTACTAATTCATTATATTTTCTTTCTTTATAACGAAATTTTTTAATTTCTTCAAAAATTTGATATATTGAATTAAAAAATAATCTAAATCAGCATAAGAAGTAGGTTTAATTGGTTTTGTAGATAACACTTCTTCATAAACTTTTATTAATTTTGAAACAACTTTGGAAACATCATGTATCTCTTTTACAAATCTTCTTCCCTGTTTTCCTAATTCATATCTTCTATCATAATCTTTAATGAGTAATTTAAGTTTTTGTTTTATATTATCAGGATTTGCATTTTCAATAGGAATTTGAGGACGAAATTTTTCATAAAGATCTTCTCGTATATATACTATTACAGGTTTTCCTAAAGCCATACCTTCTATAGTTAATACTCCATACCATCCAATATGGAGCTGATCAACAATAATATCAGCCTTTTTATACCACTCTTTAGCTTCTTCATGGCTCATGTCAGTTATTAATTTAAATGTAAATTTTAAACCTTCTCTTTTTAAATCTTCTAATGCTGAAATTATAAACCGCGTACCTTTTATTAAAGGATTCGTTGGTGCATGCACAATTAAAGGAGAACTTGTCGGTTTCACGCCTACATAAGGCCACTCTTCAAGATTTATAGCACGTGGA
>CAYPFL010000013.1:0-12961 GCA_964410095.1 uncultured Thermodesulfatator sp. | reverse complement strand
TTTTTTTCGGATTTAATTGTTTGATTACTTTTAAAAGGAGGAAGTTCTATTATTTCATCTTTAGAAATTTTATCTTTAGAAATTTCATTTTTAGAATTTTCACTTTTAGATTGAAGAATTTTATATGAAAAATTTTTTTGGTTTTTTTTTGTAATATCAAAAGTCTTATTTAAGTAATTTTTTTCAAGAAAAGCCGAAGAAAATGAAGAAGTAAAGTCTTTTTTTAGGCAACTACTAAAAAAAAAGATGAAAAAAATAAAATATATTAATTTTTTCATAATCTCAATTTATTTTAAATAATCTCAATTTATTTTAAACAAATTAAAAATATTTGTCAAATTGTAATTTTTTTAAGATATACTCTTTTAATTATATTTTTACCATCTTGGATCATCTTCAAATACCACTTCACCTGGAGCAATATTTTTATCTGGACCCCCTTCTATACAAACTACAGCTCCTATTATTTTAAGTTTACCTTCTTCTTCTAATTCTCTTATAATACGAGTATTTCTTCTTATTAAATTATTTCTTCCTTAGATACATCCCATCCAAGTGCTTTTATAGCATTAATTCAATATTTCCTAAAGCTGCTTCATCCCGGGTATTTCCTGCTACACAAATTACAAATAAATCTTCCATACTTGTATCAAATAAAATCTCAGGAACTATACGAGAGTCTGAACAACTTATAATAGTAGCTAAAGGATGTTGACCATCAAATAAACATGCTAATTGCTCAGAAGTTGTAAGTTTGCAATTATTCCCTTCTCTCCATTCACGATTAATGCATAAATCACATCCTTCATTCACACATGTAGAACGTAACTTATGTGTCAAAAAACGCTTATTTCCATTTTTTAACAGTTGAAGTACTTCATCAGGTTTTAACGCAAAACTATATTGAATTAATCCAAATTTAATAATTCTCTTCATTATTCGTTTTCTTTACTATATTTCTGTTTGATTTTAAATTACTATAACTCTCTTAAAATTTCAATTAGTTATATTATAAAGTTAAAGAATTTATAAATTAACTGAATTTATAAGATTAAAAAATTTCGTCAAGCCTTTAAATGAAACATTTATTTAGAGTTTTTTATCTTAAAAGCATAAATACAAGAAAATATTAAAAACTTACTTTTCTTGCTCCCAATAATTTAAAGATCAAAAAATAAAAACAGCCCAGATTAGGAGAAAAAATTAACGGATTAGCAGTTTTTACGTATCAATCCGAGTGTTATTGCACCGGAGCCAAGAAACCACAAAACAGAAGGAATAGGCACCAGTAATTTGAATATCATATCCGCTAATAAGTTTAAATATTCCGGTTATGTTTGCATGGACATAGAAGGTGTACTGATGAAACAGTATCCCAGAAATAGTTATATTTCCATTATATTCAATCGAAAAAAGAAATTTAGTTTATTATCTAAAAGTAAGATGAGCATAAATAAAGTTATTTTTAGTGGTAGAGAGAAAGTAAATCCAGAGATTAGATATACTCTTGACGAAAGATTCAGTAGTTATATGTAAAATTGCTACCAATGAAGTTATAATAAAAAACGAAAAAATAAAACTCTTACTAAATGGCATAAAATCTTTACTTTGAAAGATTTACTAAGATTTATGAAGAATATTTAAAGAATGGAGCCGGTGGGAATCGAATTTACCTTCTAATTCTTATAAATTCTAATCTTTATTTTAAAAATTGTCAAAATAACTCCATTTATAACTCCAATTTAAATTTTATAAAAATATAATTTCCACGTCCTTTATTTTCTCAAAATCTTTATCCATTGTAACAATTTTTAACCCATAATATTTAGCCACACTGTATTGATATGCATCATCAAAATCTAAATTTAAACTTTTTTTAACATTTATAACTTCTATATATTTTTCCATAGGTAATGAAAGAAGTTTAACATTAGGCACAATATCTTCAATAAATTTTTGGAAAATATCTTCTTTATTGTATTTAAATAAAATTATTCCAATAGAATGTAAAGAAAAATCTGTAATGTTAAGTTTTCCAATATAATTATTTAAAAAATTTCTACAATTTTCTTCTTTAATTTGATCTAAAAAAATTTCTAAAAATATATTTGTATCTACTAAAAACATTTATCTCCATTCTAAAGCTTTATGTTGTAATTCAACAGAAGTAAATTTTTCTCGTAGCTCACGGAGTCCACCTTTCCAGTCAAATTTAAATTTTTTTGTTTTAGTTTTTGTTAATATACCTCTTATTTCATTTTCAATTTCAGTTTTTTCATGCAAGCACTTAATTTCTCCTTTTAACAATCCTTCTAAAAATTCTTTTATTGTTATTTTATTTTTAGCTTTTGTTTGTGGATAAAATGTAACTGGATCACCTTTTATAAAAACAATAAGCTGTGGATAAAGCGATTTTGATCTTCTTGTTTGTTCTATTTTTATTTTTTTGCTAATAGCAATTCCCCAAAGAATTCTTGATTTTAATTCATTTTCATAATCTTTATCAATATTATAAATAATTTCTACTTCAATTCCTAAAAGAGTTTTTACTTTATTTAAAAGCTCTTCTATTTCTTTAACTTCTTTAGAATTTTCTAAGCCTTGAGGAACATAAAATTTTAATAACATTTTTAAACTCCCTGCTTTTTAAAATTATCATTACCTATATGTATAGGGTACCCTACTATCTTACCGTTTATTATTTTATTTAATGCATTTTAAAAATTTATCAAATTCTTAAATGAGAAAATTTTAAACAAAAATTTTGAATTATCCTTAATTATTTCTTTAAACCTCATTAAAATTTTAATTTTCATTATTTTTTATAATTTTGGATTTATTTTTATTATTTTATTTAATATTACATTAAATATCTGTATATAGTAAAATTTTGGTTTTTAAAATCAAAATAATTTTAAAAAAATAAACTTAAGAAAAATATTAAAGTATCGGTATTAAAAGAAGGTAATAAGAGGTAAACGGGAGACAAAAAATAAAAAATTTAATCTAAAAATTTTTAACTTGAAGAGAAAATTTTTATAAAAGAAATCGAAAGAAAAGATTTTTTTATTGTTTATAATTAATACTATCAAATCGGAAGTTTATTTAGAAAGTAAAAGGAGAATAAGGATTGAAGAATAAACAATAAAAAAGTTAGTTCATAAAAATTAGAAAGATTAAAGTGTTATATCTTTTAAAATAATCAGTTTTAATTATAATTTTAAAGAAGAGCTTTTATAAGTATTCAGATCAGTTTAGGGAAGAAAGGAAAATTTCTCTTTTAATAAGTGTCTGAACCGAATAAGCTTTGTAAATATGCTGATGGACAGAAAAAGAAATTTATGGTAAACCACAGAAGCAATTTTTTAACTACTTCTTCAGTAACAATTATTTCTTTTGCTCCTATTTCTTCAATAAGTTTTACATATTTTTTTAAGGATTCTTTTATTTTTAAGAGCTTTTCCAAATTCAACATAAGGAGAATAAAATGGTTCTTAAATTTAAAAGAAAAATTAACAACACTTATTGAGCTTTGGGAAAGAAATGAAGAAATAGTTGATGAAATATATAGAGCATCTCAAATTTGTAAAAGAGATTATGTAATTAACGCATGGGATTTTTTATGGCATCATGCATATCTTTATATTTATGAATCTTACGATCTAAGAGCTACTCTTGCAATTGGGTATAATGATGGTTCACAAATTCTTTATGGAAGAGGAATAATTTTAGCTATTAATAAAATTTTCTAGGATCAGTGGGATGATTGTGAAGAGGCAAGAGCTTTTTTGCACATAAATTAATGCATATTTTTTGGGACATTTGAATGTATCTTCTTGTCTTTCAAGAACAGATTTAAATATAGTAGCAGATATGACGATTCATGAAATTTTTGAAATACCTGAATGTGTTTTAAAAAGAACAAAACCTATAATTGCAAAAAAAATTTTTTAGTAAATTTGGTATTAAAGCAGAAAAAGGTGAAACTTTTGAATATTATCTAAATTTATATATGTCAATAAAAAAAGAAATTCAGGAAATTATATCATCTATTGAAAAATACGCAGAAGGAGAAGTCAATAAAGAGGAAATTGAAAGAACTATAGAAGGTAGTGATCTCCCTTAAAGAAATTAATAAAGAAATTAAAGAAACTTTAAAAGATTATGCAGAAAAAAGAAAAGAACAGGAAAAATTAAAAGATGAATTGATTGCTGAAATAATTAAAAAAATCGAAAAAGATTTTGAAGAAAGAGGTGAAAAACTCACTTAAACAGCTAAAAAGGAGTTAAGAGAAAAATTAAAAAACAGTTGGGAACAGGCCCCTGATGTTCATGAAAAATTAACAAGAACTGGTAGAGCAGGATTAGAGGAAAGACTTAAAAAAGCTGGCATTTATCCAGGAGCAACAATGAGTCTTATTCGTTATGATTGGAAAGAAATTTTTAGAAATGCTGTTGGATATGGCATTGGTTATGCGAGAAGAACAAGATATACATGGCTTAGACCTTGGAAAAAAACAGGAGTTCCTCCAGGAATAATTCCAGCTCCTCCTCCAAAAGTTGGTATAGTTTTTGATGTTTCGGGTAGTATGACAGATGTAGCCGATGAGATAGCATCAGCACTAAGAGAACTTTTTAGGCAATATCAAAATGAAGCAGAATTTTGGGTAGTTGAATGTGATACAGAAGTTCAAAAAGGACCTTATCAAATCACAGCAGGATGGATAAATTTTTATACTCCATCAACTGGAAGAGGAATAGATTTAAATTTTGGTATTAAAGAATTAAACAGATTGGGATCTTTTGATGTTTTTATTCTCGCAACAGATGGAGAAGTATTTAAACCACTTATTGAAATACCATTAACAAAATTGCTTGTAGCTCTTTATCCTCCAGAATATACTTCTTTAAAAAAATATTATCCAAATATTTATGAAATTGTCGTTAAAACTGAAATGAAAATAAAAATAAAGTAAAAGGGAGGCTTTCTTTAAGATAAGAGGTATTAGACTTATAAGTATTCTTAAGCTTCCGGGCAGGATAAAATATAAAAAATATTTATGAAATATGTTAAAGAAATAGAAAAATAATGTAAAAAACTTTTGAATTTTTTAAAAAGTTTTTTAAAATACCTAAAAGGAATTTTAAACTAAAGAAAGAATGAACATTTGCGAATTAATACATACGATAGCAGTTCTTCAAACAATTCTCGAACTTTTAAATTCTTTTGAAACTTGGGAAAATTTAAATCAAAACTATTATGAATTTTATAAAAAAGCTTGAAAAAAACTTGAAAAAAATATTTTTTAAGAAATGGGAGTTTATTAAAAATTAATGAAGAAGCTGAAAAAGAATTAGAAGAAATTTTTCAAAAAGTTAAAGAAGAAGTTTTTAAAAAATTAGAAAGTTTAGTAAAAGAAAATTGAAATTTAGAACTTCATATTTTTCATCTGATGAACTTTCAAAAACAATAAAAATAAAAGAGATGATTTATTTGTATACGTTTCATTTCCTCCTCATCCTGATCTTATAGAAAAGCTAAAAATATCTTTCCTCACAAATATATTATAGCTGAAAAGTGTTGGGTATATCCTACTTTTATAAAAGAGGAAGTTTATCAAAAATTTGAATTATATTGTCCTCCTAAACCAAGTAAACCCAATTTTGTTGTTGATAAACTTTTTCCTCCATATTTATACAACTATCAAATTGAATGTTTAAAATTAATGAGACAATATCCAAAGTTTGGACTATACCTTTCTATGGGACTTGGGAAAACTCTTATTTGTGTAGTTCTTTTAAAATACAAAAAATTGCTCCTTTATCAACTTTAGAATCGGTATGGAAATACCATTTTAAAAAATTTGCTCCTGAACTTAAAGTTTATAATCTTTATTCATTGCCTAAAAGATCGAGAAAAGCTTTAATTAAGCACGATGATAATATTCATATAATCAATTATGAAGGATTTAGAATTCATTTTGATGATTTTATAAATGCTAATTATAAGTGTCTTATAATTGATGAAAGTAGTAAATTAAAATCATTTAAGTATTTTTCAAAAAAAGCGAAAAAAGAAAAAAATCAAGTTCAGGTGGTGCTCAGGTTGCTCAAAAACTTATAAAAATAGCTCAGCAAACAGAATCAGTTTACTTGCTTTCAGGAAATCCTTGCCCAAATTCAAAATTAGAATTTTTGCTCAAGCTCATGCAATAGCTCCAAGTCTTTTAGGTTGGACTTTTTATCAGTTTAGAAATAGATATTTTCAAAAAAGAGAAAAATGGGAATGGGTTGAAAAAAAAGGAAACTTAAAAAGAGTTAATAAATAGACTTAAGAAAATAGCTATTTTTATAAAAAAGAAGAAGTTTTAGATAATCTTCCTGAAAAGATTTTTATCGAAAGAGAAGTAGAAATGACTAAGGAGCAGTGGAAATATTATAAAGAGCTCAGAGACTCTTTAAGGACTACAATAATAGCTCAAATTGACAAAAAAAGAATTGAAGTAGAAATTCTTACCCCCACATTTTACAGCAAATAATGAAATTAAGAGAAATAACAAGCGGCTTCCTTTATTACGACAAATCTAAAAAGCCTGTCGTTTTTTCTGATGCAAAATTAAATGTTTTGAAAGAAGTTTTAGAAGAGATACCTAAAGAGTATCAAGTTGTTATTTGGTGTATTTTTAGAGAAGAGATTAAATTAATTTCAGAAAAATTAAAATCAGCAGTTGCTATTTATGGAAATACTCCAATAAAAGAAAGAGATAGAATTTTAATAGATTTTCTTAATGGTAAATATAAATATTTAGTAGCTCATCCTAGAACTTTAGGGCATGGTGTAAATCTTACAAATTGTTCTTATGCGATTTATTATAGCCTTGATTGGAGTGCAGAGTTATGGTCTCAATCTCAGGATAGAATACATAGAATTGGGCAAAAAAAGAAATTGTGTTTATATTTCTTTACTTTGTAAAGATACAATAGATGAAATTATTTATGCAAGATTACAGAAAAAATCAAAGGGGCTATGGAAATTCTTGAGCATTTAAAAATACCTATTAAAGTTAAAAAAAAGTTAAAGTAAAAGAAGAATTATGTATTGGAAATTAAACACTAAAATAAATTAGTCTTATAAAAGATATCAACTTAGAATTCATAATAAGAAAAAATTAAAAAGTTGAAAAATTAAATAATCAGATATAGTTAAAATTTTAAAAAGTTTAAATATGGAGGAAAAAATAACAAAGTTGGTTGAAAAAATAAAAATTATAAATGTTTTTGAACCCGAGAAAAAAGTTGAAATTGAAGCCGTTATTGATACAGGGGCAACGATGCTTGTTTTACCTCAAGATATTATCAATAAACTTAATTTAAGAAAAATGAGAGAAGTAAAGGTAAGATATGCAAATACCAAAGTAGAGACAAAATCAATATATGGAGTTGTAACTGTAGAAATATGTGGTAGAGCAGGTGAATTTAATGTTTTAGCAGAACCTGAAGGAGCTCAACCACTTGTAGGTCAAATAATACTTGAACAATTAGACCTTATAGTTGACCCAGGCACAAGAAAAGTTATACCTAATCCAAGATCACCAGAAATGCCCATGATAGAAGTTTTATAAAATTTAGTTATTTTATAAAAAATTTTATAGCTTCAATAATCTCTGCTGTCTCTTTATCGTAAAGAACTTTAATTTTATCCTTGCAAATAGCTAAAATGTATCATCAGTTATATGGAGTTCACAAAATTCTCCGTTTCATTAACTCCGAAAGGTAGTTTAACACTTTCCTCTTTTAGCTTTTCCTGAGGTAACATTCCTTTTTCAGTGAGTCTTTTATTATTTTTAGGTCTTATTTTAACATACTCAATATTTCGTTTTTTCATCTTCTCTATAGTTTCTTTTACTTTTTACAAGCTTCGCAATTTTCAATACCAATAACTTTAAACTTCTTCTCTTTTTCCATTTAAATCACCCCCCTACTAAGTTATTTGAATTGAAAATTATACGTTTTAATTGTGCAGCTGGAAGAATTTTTTAATTTGAAAGATGTCTTTCAAATATCTCGGTTTGATTTTTTGAAAGTTCTGCTACTTCTTTATAACTAAAGACCGGACTCTATAATTTTCGAAATAAAGTTTTTGAGATTCTCTTTTTCCGTAAGCCAGAAATTTCCAAATTGGATAATAATTCTCACAGCTATTTTATTTTTATTCTCCATTATGTTTTTTTTATTCTCCATTATGTTAAAATTATTTTTTTAATTTTTTAGTTTCAATTTTTTTAAACTTTCAATTTTTTCTTTTATTTTTTCCTTCTTCGGTCAACATATAATCTCTTTTGTTTCCAGTTTTTTTAAGCTCAAGAAGGTTTAAAGGCATAAGTTCGTGATTAATAGTTCGGTAGATTTTAGACCTTGAATAAGGAAGCCTGTCACAAAGTTTGTTTAACGAGAGTGGTTTGTCTTCTTCGCAAATAAGAAGAATATCTTCAACTTAAGGAGTAGGGACGTTTAAAGAAGGAATTAAAATTTTTTTCTTGTGTATCACTTTAATAGTAAAAATTTCACGTTCAAGCCTTACTAAATATCGAGTTTTATAAATGGTTCCAGTTTGATTTTTTATTCTTTCAATATCCCAAGTAAATCTGCTACTGCACAGAATCCCTGTGAACCGAGAAGTGGAGTCCCTTGCTTTTCTGCTGTGGTGGACTATCCAAACAGCACATCTTTTCTTTAAAATCTGGTTTCTTAAGAATACCAAAATCTTTATCACCTCCCTAAAGTTGTTAATATTAATTTTTTAAAAAATCCTCTAATGCGTAAAGTGAATCTACAACAAGCAAAAGTTCTTTTTTTAATTTATTTAAAATCAACGCCATTTTCATCGGCGATGTCAAAAATTTGATTTTTTGAGAGCTCATCTACTGAAATTTTTTTTATATTCTACGAGTACATTAAATTTCCTTCCAAGATCTGCCGAAGTATTATCTCCTGTGAGGTAGTAAATCTTTCTAAAATCTTGTAAATTTTTTATAATTTTGTAAAGATGAGATGAAGTTTTTCCGGTTTTTTTTCCAATCCCGAAAGTAACCCTAATCTAACTTTTGGGAAAATGCTATTAATGAAAGGTTGGGAGGAAAAGTGATCTTAAAGCATTTTTAAAAGTTATAATTTTTATGCTTTTCTTCTTTTCATTAGTCATATTTCTTCCCCCTTTGTTCTTTTTCCAATTTGTTTAACCATTTCTTTATTTGGTCGACTCGCCAAGCAATTTTTCTTTCACTTAATTTCAAAGGTTTTGGAAACCGATTTTTACGCATTAGATAATAAATTGTGGATCGGGGGATTTTTAAAAGATTTATTACCTCCTGTAGTTTTAGAAGTTCTAATTCCTCAAACTTTTTCATTTTTTAACCTCCTTTAAAATTCTTTAAAATTTTCCGAAATATGTTAAATTAAATATTAAGATCGTGGGACAAAGAAAAAAAGATTGTGGGACAAAATTTAATTTTGAAGAATTAATAGGATTATATAACCTTTTACAAAGAGCAAAAATATTTCCTGCTATTTTTCTCTTTTATCTTTGTGGAGAAAGTAAAATAAGAGAAATAGAAAAACTTTCCCTTCCTCTTTTCTTTTTTACCCGTGGAGTCATTATTCAAGACAAAGAAAAAAATTTTCTTTTGTATGTATTTTTAGGAGAAATAGAAGAAAAAAATTTTAAAGTAAGAGACTTAATAAAAGATATTTCAACCTTATTACTCTCTTACTTTAAAGTTTTAAAAACAAAAATTAAAAAGATAGAAATTAAAGGAAAAAGATATAAATTAAAAATTTGTTTACCAAAGATAAGTAAATCTATTGATGAAATAAAAAAAATTACAAAAAAAAGTGGAGGACTTATTAAAAAAAAGCCATTCATATATTCTACTCCTCATTTTGTTTTAAGCTGGTTTTATAAATGGGAAGGACGCAAATTAACTTTAGAAGCTTTAATAATTGCGAATGGAAAAAAACAAGATTTTTTGAATTTATTTTATTCTTTTAAAATAGGAAATGTTAGTTTCCCAGAATGTTTTTGGACAATTCTATTGTTACACTTTTCTAACTTGATTAAAGATAAATTTCCATCTTTAACTTTTGAAAAATTATTTAAAAGTTTGTGTTTATTAGATTATCTTGCTTACCAAAAAATTAATAAAGAAAAAAAGAAAAAAATATTGAAGAAATATTTTCAAAAATTTGAGGATTCATCTATTTTTCATTCACAAACATTTTCTGAAATAGTAAAAGAGATAATATCAAAATCAAAAAGTGGAAGAGAAAAAAAAAGTGGAAATTGTTTAATGTGTAAGGAACCTATTCAACAAGGAAATTTTTGCAAAAAGTGTCGCAACATTCGGTATAGAGCAAGACAGTTTTATAAAATATTAAATGAGAAAAAATATTTGAGAAAATGGGTTAAAAACAAGTTAAAGGATAAAGAAAAGGAAGAAATTGAGAAACAATTAAATAAAAAGTTGCATGATCATATAAAATTTAATACTTATGAGAAATATTTTAAAGATTGGTTTAAATTTAATATAAAAAATAAGTGGAAATTTGAAAGTAAAATAAAATTAAATAAGAAAGAAATTAAACTTATAAGTCAAAAAATTGAATTAAGCTCCTAAGTGTAAAATTTTTGAGACAAATTCTTAAAATTTTTATTTAAAAAATAGAAAAAAACTTATTTTTTGGATTTCTTTGTTTTTAGGCTTTTTAAAAAACATTAGCTTATAATTTTTGAAGAACATTAAGAAGAAATTTTTTTTATAACATAAGGTCATATTTATAAAACAATGAAACAAAAGCTGTCTAACTTTGATGAATTTTTAATTTATTTGTTTCACCTTTTCTGAAATAAAAGTAAAACAAAAGAAAAAAGAATTAAGGATTTATTAGCTTTAAAAGAAAAAGGTTTGGTTAGAATAAAAAAATTGAAAATTTTGTTTTTAAAATTAAAAAATTTTTTGTTTTTAAAGAACACTAAGAAGACAAGCTTTGAATTAAGATAGGTTTAGGAGAAAGCAAAAAGAGAAAAAGGCATAAGTTAAATAAAACTCAAGATCTCCTCTTAGTAGCTTATGAGGGTAAAAATTTTTTAATTTCTAAAATTTTTTAAAATTTTTTGTTCAAAAAAAGTAAAAAATTTGATTTTAAAAGACATAAAAAAACATTTTGTTTAAAAAATAAAAAACTACTAAGAGAAGAAACCTTTGAATTTAAGTACATTTAGCCACAAAGTATATGTTTAGGCATAAAATAAGAAAGTACAAAACAAACCTCTAAGCTTACCTTCTTAGTGTTTTTTAAATAAAATTTTTATCTTTTTTAGCAAAAAAATTCAAAATTAATCCATTTTTTTTCAATTTTTTAAAAAAATTGAAAAAAACTTAAAAGAGAACAATTTAAAATCTTGATTATTCTGGCTTAGAAGAAATATTAATTTTTTGTTTCATTTTTATTTTACCTTCTTTGAAACAAATAATCGCTGATTATTTCTTGGTTTAATGAAATTTTGTTTCAAAATTTCATGGGTATGAGTTTTTAATATTGATGATTCAATCTTTTTAAAGAAATTTAAAAAGAATTAAAAGATATGCATAAATAACAAATTTTAAATTTTTTTAATTTTTAAAAAAATTTTAAGATTTCAATAAAGTGTTAAAATTGTATTTGTTGTATTAGATTAGTGAAACAACTTAACATACATAATAAATTGCTACTGACCGCTATTTTGTTAATGGCTTATAAAATAAGCAAGCTTACTTATTTTACGATATAGATTAAAAAGTTAAAGGGTATGAATAAAGAAGCTGAAAAATTAATCAGATTTTTGTGAAGTTATAAAAAGTAATGAAAAATTTTTATGTGAATATGCAGAAGAAACTTATAACGAATGTATAGAATTAATAAATGATGCAATAGATTATGCATTTAAAAATAAAGAAAATTATATAAAATTCCTTTTACTTTTTTCAAATTATATTTTAATGCCTCAAAGTTATGCTGTTTGGATGGATTTATTATGTGGTAATTTACCTGCATGTTTTATGGAACTTAGGTTAATATTGGAATCACTCGCTGAGTTTCCTCTTATTGATTCATTTCTCAGGAATCTGAATTTTTTGAGAAAATGCAAAATGTTTTATACAAAGGAAAAACCTTTTGATAAACTAAAAGACTTTGGAAATAAAATAGGAGTAAAAAATGAACCTTTTAATTTGTGGAAGAAACTTTCTCAAAAGTGGGTTCATTCAAAAGGGATTGTAAGAAGGTTAATAAGTAAAATAACTAAAAAATCAGATGTTCCTTCTTGGGCACTGGTAATACCTATGGAATATACAAATTCTGATTTAGAGGATATCAAAGAATTAGGCAAATGCATATCTAAACTTAGAGAATTAATAAAAGCTGCGATACGGTAATGATTTTTTCTTTTTAAATTTATTTTATTTTAAACTAATGAGTTAACTTTTTGTTTTTTAAATCTTTTTTAAAAATTCCCTTTCTTTTCCTTCTCTTAGAGCATTTATATAATCAGCCCAATCCTGCATCATTTTTCTTCTATGATCTAAAAATTTTGTTCTATTATAAGCTTCTCCGAGTCTATCAGGCACTTTGTGAGCCAATTGATGCTCTATTATATCCGGTTCATAACCTAAAACCTCATGTAGTAAGGTCCTTGCAACTACTCTAAATCCATGACTGGTTATTTCTTTTTTAGTATCGATCCCCATTCTCTGAAGTGCTGCATTTGTAGCAGCATCACTAATAGGTCTATTCCAAGATCTTCCCATAAATACATAAGGAGAGTGTCCTGTAAGTGGTTTAAGTTCTTCTAAGATTTCTATAACTTGCCTACTTAAAGGAACTATATGTTCTTTTTTAATTTTATAAGCAATAAACCTCCATTCTT
>CAYPFL010000012.1:0-16905 GCA_964410095.1 uncultured Thermodesulfatator sp. | reverse complement strand
TAAATTAGCAAAATTATAAAGAAAAATAGTAAATATTATCAATACTCCATATAAAGCAATATATAATATGTGAGCAATCAAGTGACAAATACTTTTCTTGTATATAATTTTCGTTCCTATTGATTTTTTATTTTGCGGGCTTGGGCATTTTACTTAATTCGTTCATATCTAACTGTTCGAATATGATCCCAAATGAGAAATATGCAAACTGTTCGCATATACTTTCTTGTGGACGATAGTTGTTGTTTTTTTATCCTTATGTTTTACTTTTTTAAATTACTATCAAGTGTTTTTTATAAAACCTTTTTCTTGCTAATATAGTTGTAAATTTCTATTATCTTCAAACTCTTGCGACCTAAAAATTCCTAAATATACCTTAAATTAAATTTACTTTTTAAAAATTATACAACAAAATTATATTTTAACAACAAATTCATAATTTAATGAAATTTATCTTTATTTAATATAATTTTTAACAAAAAATAAATCAAAAGGTCAATTTTATTTAAAAAATTTTTCTTTTTGGAAATAGATGTAATAAGTTTTATTATCAATCCAGAACAGAAAAAAAAGAAATTTTTATTTTTTTCTACTTTTTCTCTTGAACGAAGAAAACAAAAAGATATTTTAGAAAATTTTAAACGACTATCAGAAATGGCTCCCCGGGCAGGACTCGAACCTGCAACCTACGGGTTAACAGCCCGCCGCTCTGCCAATTGAGCTACCGGGGAATTATTTTTACTTTAACAAATAATAATTTATCTTTATTTTTTGTCAAGAGAGACCCTTTATTTCTCTCTGCGGATCTTAATTTTTATTTTTAAGTGCTTGACATCTATTGTAAGTATTATAAAAATAATTTTTTAAAATGAAACAGGAAATCTGGATCCTTGATGATGAAAAAGGTATTCTTGAAACCCTTGAGGATATTCTTGAAGATGAAGGTTATAGTGTAAAAACTTTTCTCTTTGCAAAAAAATTCCTTGAAGAACTTCAGCTTAAAATTCCTAAGGTTATTCTTCTTGATCTATGGTTAAAAGACATGGATGGTTTTGATGTTCTGGAAGAAATTAAAAAGTTATATCCTGAAATACCGGTAGTAATTATTTCTGGCCATGGAAATATTGAAACAGCAGTAAAAGCTATAAAAATGGGAGCATTTGATTTTATAGAAAAGCCTCTTTCTTATGAAAGAATAATAGTTACCATTGAAAACGCTTTAAAAGTTGCAGATCTTGAAGAAAAAAATAGAAGACTAAGAGAAAAAATATTTGGTAAAATCCGTCTTACAGGAATATCACCAGCTATCAGACAAATAAGGGATTTGATTTCAAAAGTTGCTTCCACCGATACTACAGTATTAATTCAGGGAGAATCCGGTGTAGGTAAAGAAGTAGTAGCAAAGCTTATTCACATTAATTCCAAAAGAGTAAATGAGGCATTTGTAGAGGTAAATTGTGCTGCTATACCTGAAACTTTAATTGAAGCAGAGCTTTTTGGCTATGAAAAAGGAGCTTTTACAGATGCTCATACTTTAAAAAAAGGGAAGCTTGAAATAGCTCATAAAGGAACTTTATTTCTGGATGAAATAGGAGATCTAAGTCTTAAAGCTCAAGCAAAAATCCTTAGAGTTTTGCAGGAAAAGAAATTTGAAAGAATCGGGGGCACAAAATCCATAGAAATTGATGTACGGATAATAGCTGCAACAAATAAAAATTTACTTGAAGAAATTAAAAAGGGAACTTTTAGAGAAGATTTATACTATAGATTGAATGTATTTCCTATTTATATTCCACCTTTAAGAGAAAGAAAAGAAGATATTCCTATTCTTGTAGAGGAATTTTTGGAAGAAATGGCTTTAAAAACTGGTTTGGGCAGGAAAAAGATTTCTCAAGAAGTGATGGAAGCTTTTATAAAATATGATTGGCCAGGAAATGTAAGAGAGCTTAAAAATTTTATAGAAAGATTGGTAATAATAAGTTCTGGTGAAGAAATTACATACGAAGATCTTCCACAAGATTTCAAGTATTTGATTGAAAATTCTACACATCATCGTTCTGAAGATCCATGGTTTAAAGAAAAAGATTATAAAACCGCGAAAATGCTTTTTGAAAAAGAATATCTGAAAAGGAAACTTATTGAATATAAAGGAAATATTTCTCAAACAGCAAGAGAAATAGGTCTTGAAAGAGCTTACCTTCAAAAGAAAATAAAAGATCTCGGGATAAAAGAAGAACTTAAACAAAAAGATTAATACTTATATTTCTTAAATTTAGCCCTTGCATAAGGTTCATCTTCTAAAGAAGCAAAGTTTTTGCTTTTCCATTTATACCATCCTAAAACCCCTACCATTGCCCCATTATCTGTACAAAATTCAGCAGATGGAAAATAAACTTCTATAGAATTTTTTTGCCCTTCTTCAAGGAAAAGCTCTCTTAATCGCTTATTTGAAGCAACTCCACCTGCAACAACAATTCTTGGAATTTTAAATTTTTTACTTGCTTTTAAAGTTTTTTTGATAAGGACTTCACAAACTGCATCTTCAAAACTTGCACATACATCTTCCACTTTAAAATCTGGATTAATTTTCAAATAGTTTAAAACTGCTGTTTTTAATCCTGAAAAACTAAAATCCAAAACTGGATCTTCTAATAAAGGGCGAGGAAAATTTATTGCTTTTCTATTACCTTTTTCAGCAAGTTCACTTATTTTAGGTCCTCCTGGATATCCTAAATTTAATAATTTAGCCACTTTATCAAATGCCTCTCCAGCTGCATCATCTCTTGTATGCCCAAGAAGTTTAAAATCTTCAAAAGACTCAACAAGAAATAAAGCTGTATGCCCTCCTGAAACAAGAAGCCCTATGAAAGGAAATTTTACTTCTTTTTCCAGAAAAATAGCTGAAAGATGAGCTTCTAAGTGATCTATTTTTATTAAAGGTACTTTTAAAGCCCAGCTTAAAGCTTTAGCAAATGAGACACCAACTAAAAGGGAGCCTATAAGTCCAGGGCCAAATGTAACAGCTATTGCTTTTATCTGTTTTATGTCTGTATGTGTTTCTTTAAGAAGCTGATTTATTAAATGAGGAAGTACCTCAAGTTGCTTTCTTGAAGCTATTTCTGGAACTATACCACCAAAGGGAGAATGTAAAGCTACTTGAGAATAAAGTAAGTGTTTTATAAAACTTCCATCTTCTGAAAATAAAGCAACCCCTGTTTCATCACAAGATGTTTCTATAGCAAGAAGCATAATTTTTATTCAGGAAAAATTAAATCTTCCAGAAGCTCTGCAAAGATATGCAAAAATAAAAGATGCCCTTCTTGAATCCTCGGAGTTTCTTCACTTGGAACAAGGATTAAATAATCACAATAATCTTTCATCAAACCACCACTTCCTCCACTTAAACCCACAGTATAAAGTCCTTTTTCCTTTGCAACTTTTAATGCCTTAATTACATTTTCAGATTTACCACTTGTACTTATTCCAAGAGCGATATCTCCTTTTTTACCAAGAGCTAATATTTGTTTAACAAAAATTTCTGAAAAATCATAATCATTTCCTACAGCAGTTAAAATTGAAGTATCTGTAGTCAATGCAATGGCAGGAAGCGGGTTTCTATCTTTTTTAAAACGATTTACAAGTTCTGCTGCAAGATGCTGAGAATCTGCAGCACTTCCTCCGTTTCCAAAAATTAGAATTTTATTACCTTGAGAAATTTGATTTTTAGCAAGAGTAACAACTTGCAAAATAACCTCTGCCTGAGTTTCCAAAAATTTTTCTTGAATACTGCGAGATTTTTCTCCTATGTTTAAAATCTTTTTTATTAACTCCTTCATTTTTCCGCTCCTATTTTGAGAATTGTATATTTTAATTTATAAAAAATTAATCCTAAATATTCATGCACCGCCATATTAGTAAGCTCAAGATATAAATCATCTGGGAAGAAATTCCATATGCTAAAAGATGGTTTACAAAGTTTATAATTATAATTGGTAGGATAAGGAATAAGATTTTTGAACCCTTCTTTTTTAAACAAATATACAGCTCTTGGTAAATGATAAGCAGATGTTAAAAGTAAAAAATTTTCATTAAGATTCACATATTTTTTCAAGACTCTTGCACTGTTCAAAGTATCTAAAGGTGTATCTACTGCAATTACTTTAACTCCTAATTTTTTAGCAAAATCTTTTATAAAGCTCGCTCCTTTTTTTTGTTTATGTCTAAATGCACCCCCAAGAATAATAATTTTTTTGTTTGGATATTTCTTTTTTAATTCCAAAGCTTTTAAAAATCTTATTATAGTTTCTCTGCTAAACCTCTCTTCCAGAGATAATCCCGGATTTTCATAAATCCTTCCAGTAAGAACTACTATATATTTAGCTTTTTGAATCTGCTTTTTATCAGGAATAATATATTTATTTTCCAAATGTTTCAACATAAAATAAGGTAAAAATGGCGTACACGAGGCATAATAAAGAAATATAGCCAGAAACAAAAGAAGCCTTCTTCTACCTCTTCTTTTTTCAAGAATTACATAAAGAGAAACAAGCAGTAAAAAGATAAATATTAAAGATGAAGGATATAAAAGGTACAGAAAAAATTTTTTAAGAATAAATAGAAAATCTGACATATATAATTAGAAAATGGCGGGGCTGACGGGATTTGAACCCGCGACCTCCTGCGTGACAGGCAGGCGTTCTAACCAGGCTGAACTACAGCCCCGTTTTTTCCTATAAAATGGGCGGAAGAGGATTTGAACCTCTGACCCCCGGCTTGTAAGGCCGATGCTCTCCCCCTGAGCTATCCGCCCATTTTTATTTACTTATAAACATTAAACTAATTTTTATTTTTGTCAAGGATTTTTAAATTTTTTAATTTCTTTATCTCTGCCTCTAAATTTAATTTTAAGTTTAATTATTTGAAATTTCCTTAGTTTTTTCTGCTTTTTCTTCCAATCTTTTAAGAACTTTTTCAATCATACTTTTTAATAATTTATCTCCTGCGAAACCAGCTACAATAGCTAAAATAGCATAAGCATAAGGCAATTCTGTAGAAGGTACATTTAGAACTATTGGGGCATTTTTTGATATATTTAAAGAAAATACAAGTTTAGATCTTTCAAGTAAATAAATAAAAATTCCACTAACTCCTCCTATTATGGGCTTACTTATAATATGATATGAAAAAAATCTTAAATAAGTTCCTCTTATAAAAAGAAAATCTTTTTTAGTAATGATATTACTTAAATATGCCCCTACAGCTCCAAAAAATGCCAAAGGTATCCAGGCAGTTTTAATATCTTTATACCAATTTTCCCAAAACTCCAAAAATTCCCATTTTTTAATAAAAAGTATAAAAATAAATATTAAGATTAAAATAAAAATAAACAATAATAATAAAAAACTGCTCAATACAACAACTGACATATTGAGTGATAACTGCCAAAAACGAGTATCTGTACTTTGGTTTATCAAATGTAGAGCTTCTTTAAGAATATGTCTTATTTTCAAGATTTTTTTATCTTGACAAGAGGACTGCTCACAATTACTTAATAATTGCTCTAATTCTTCTACAGCCTGAGTTAACTTGCCCTTTTTACCCTCATCTCCAAGCCATTCAGCTCTTAAAGATCTTTCTTTAATTTTTTGACTAAATCTACTTTTAATCTCATAAGCCTTTGCTAAAAGTTCTTCCTCAGGGATTATTAAAATCAAATCTTCATCTATTGAATGTACCAATTCCCAAAAAAATTTATATTTTTTTAAAAACCGAGGTTGAACGGCTTTACATGCTGATTCTAATTTTTCTTTACATTTTTCAATAATTTCTTTATTTTTATCATTTTCTAAGGCATCAAGTTTAACACGAAGTTTCTCTAATTTTGCATAAAGTCCCTCATTTGCAGAAAAACACCAACATTTGATTAATTCTTTTATTTTTTCAATACATATTTTATTATTCTTTTCTTTTTTACTACACATATTTTCTTTTTTAAAATATATTTTTTTTAAAATTTAATTTTTAAAATTTTACCATTAAATTTTAAATATTACATATTTTAAAAAACTTAATAATTTTAAAAATTTAAAAGTTGTTTATAATTTCTTAAATATGATTCTGGATTTGAAAATTTATAATTTAGTTTTGATCGAAGAAGCCCATCTTGAGCTGGATAAAGGGTTTATTGTATTTACTGGAGAAACCGGGGCAGGAAAATCTTTGTTAGTAAAGGCTATAAAACTTATCCTTGGAGCAAAGGGAGGATCTTCTTATATCAAACCAGGAAGTAAAGAAGGAGAAATTGAAGCACTTATCTGGGGCGGAGAAAAATTAGCAAAAAGACTTGAAGAAATGGGATATTCTCCAGAAGAGGAAATTCACATTAGAAGAATTATATCTTCAACAAGGCAAAAAACTTATCTTAATGGCTCTCCTATAACTTTGAGTGAACTTAGTAAAATTACAAAAGGTTTAATCTCACTTACAAGTCAACATGAATTTTATGAATTTTTATCTCCTGAAAAACAAATAGAATTTTTAGATCAAACCCTTGGTTTACAGCCTCTTCTTAAAGAATACCAAGATCTATTTTTTAAATATAAAGAAATAAAAAATAAAGTAAAAGAATTGGAAAAGAAAATAAGTGATCTTGAGTTCAAAAAGGATTTCTTAATGTTTCAAATAAAAGAATTAGAAGAATTAAACCCTGATCCAAAGGAAGAAGAGGAACTTTTGAAATTGAGAGAAAAATTAAAAAACTTAAGCCAATTAAAAGAAACTATTAATTTTTTAATTTCTCAATGGGAAGCTACTGAAGAAAATTTATCTCAATTTATTTCAGCCTTTGAAAATTTAGCAAAGTTTGAAACTTCGTTTAAAGAAAGTCTTTCCAGAATTTATTCTTTTTATTATGAATTAAAAGAAATAAATCGTGATATTGCTCAATATTTTTCTACTCTTCCAGAAGATGATTCACAACTTGACGAGATTGAAAATAGATTAGCAAAATATGAAAAACTTAAAAAAAAACATAACACAGATACCCAAGGATTAAAGATTCTTTTAGAAAAACTTAAAAATGAAATAAATCTTCTTGAATTTGGTGAAGAAGAATATGAAAAATTAAAAAGAGAAGAGGAGAAGTTAAAAGAAAAAGTAATTGAAAAAGCCCTTCAATTAAGTGAGAAAAGAATAAAATATTTACCCAAACTTAAAAAACTTCTTGAAAAAGAATTAAAAGAACTTGGAATGGAAAAAGTGAGGATAGAAATTGAGTTAAAGTGTAGAGAGCCAAAAGATGAAAATCTTTCTATTTATGGGCTTGATGAGATAAAACTTTTATTTTCACCCAATCCAGGAATTCCTTTAAACCCACTTGAAAAAATAGCTTCAGGTGGGGAACTCTCTCGCTTTTTTCTTGCTTCCAAATCACTTTTAAAAGACATTGGTGAAATTGGAACATTTGTTTTTGATGAAATAGATACAGGTATCGGAGGAATAACAGCTAAAAAGGTGGCGCAAAAACTTAAAACACTTTCAGAAACTCATCAAATTTTATGTATTACTCATCTTCCTCAAATTGCTGCTTTGGCAGATATTCATTATATAGTAGAAAAAGAAAGCAAAGATAAACAAACAATTACAAAAATAAAAAAAATAGAAGGTAAAGAAAAGTTAAAAGAAATAGCAAGAATGCTCGGTTCTCCTGAGAATCTCGAACTTGCTAAAAAATTTTTAGCTCAAATATAAATAAATAAGAAATAATCTATGGCAAAAGCTATATTACTTTTTTCAGATGGTTTAGATAGTATGCTTGCTGGGCTTTTATTAAAAGAACAAGGCATAAAAGTAATCCCAGTAAGATTTATTACTCCTTTTTTTGGATGGAAATATAAAAAAAACCCCGAGCTTTTTTATCAGAAAATTGAAGAGCTGGGATTTGAAAAAGGTTTTTTAATAGATGTAACTGATGATTTTCTTGAAATCCTTAAGAATCCCCGCTATGGTTATGGAGATTATGCCAACCCCTGTATTGATTGTAAAATTCTTATGTTAAAAAAAGCAAAAAAATTAATGGTAGAACTTAAAGCAGACTTTATTGCAACAGGTGAGGTAGTTGGACAGAGACCTATGAGTCAAAATAAATCTTCTTTAGAGTTGATAGAAAAAAGAGCAGAAGTAAAAGGTATTTTATTAAGACCACTTTGCGCAAAACTTCTTGCAATAACTGAACCCGAAAAGAAAGGATTAGTTAATAGAGAAAAACTTCTTGATATTTATGGAAGAAGAAGGATTAGACAATTAGAACTGGCTAAAAAATTTAAAATTAAAGATTTACCTTCTCCAGCAGGAGGATGCTTACTTAATGATCCTCAAATTGGTGCAAGGGTTTTGGAAGTTATAAAGGATAAAAGACCCCTTGATTATAATACAGCCCAGCTTTTAACCTTTGGAAGACATTTCCTTGAAGATAATTTATGGATAATGCTTGGAAGAAACCAAGAGGAAAATCAAAAAATCAGAGAAATCTCAAAAGGGTTATATCCTGTTTATACCCTTGATGTGCCCTCCCCTACAGCAGTTGTTATTCAAGGAGAACCTCCTGAAAAATGGATTAAAAAATTATTGATAAAATATTCAAAAAAAGCTCAGAAAAAAATCGCTGAAGGAGAAGAGGTAACTCTTAAAAAAGATGTATAAAACAATCGCTCTTCTTACAGATTTTGGACTGAAGGATCATTATGCAGGGGTAGTAAAAGCACGCATATTAAAAGAAGCACAAAATCTTTCAGATATTCATTTTATTGATATAACTCATGAAATTCCACCACAGGATATTAAAAAAGCCTGCATATTGCTTTATTTCTCCTACAAATACTTTCCAGAAAATACTATTTTTCTTGTTGTAGTTGATCCAGGTGTTGGAACACAAAGAAAAGCTATTATTATTGAAACTGAAAAATACTTATTTGTTGGACCCGATAATGGAGTCTTTTCTCTTATTTATCAGGAAAATCCGAATTTTAAAGCCTGGGAAATTGATATTAGAAAGGTTTTAAAACCCCCTTTTAGCACAACCTTTCATGGAAGAGATCTCTTTGCTCCTGCAATAGCTTATATTTTAAAAGGCACTCCTATTTCAGAAATAGCATCTCTTCTTGATAAAAAAAATTTAATTAAACTTGATTTTTCTTTACCTGAAAAAACTTCTGATGGCTACAGGCTTTCCATTTGGTATGTGGATAACTTTGGAAATTTAATCACTAATTTTCACCAAGACATGGTTGAAAAGCCATTTGAAGTAATAGTAAATGGAAAATCTGTGCGATTTGTTAAAAGTTATGGATATGCTGAGAAAGGAGAAATAATTGCACTTTTTGGAAGCGAAGGACTTCTTGAGATAGCAGTAAGAGAAGGTTCTGCAGTAAAACTTTTAAATAATCCAAAAATAGAAATAAAATGGAAATAACACTAACTCCATTTCTTGAAAATACTCTAAAAGTTTATCAACCTGAAACTGGTTATCGTTTTGGAATTGATTCTATTCTCCTTGCGAATTTTATTAATCTTAAATATAAAGAAAAAATCTTAGAACTTTGTGCTGGTTCAGGTATAATTAGTTTAATTGCCTTAAAACGCTTCCCTAATGTAAAAGTTTATACCCTTGAAATAGAAAATTTATTTATAAAGTGCTTGAAACTTAATGCTAAAGAAAATAATTTGGAAGATCGTTTTTTTGTTATTAAAGGGGATATAAACTTTTTACCCTTTAAATCTGGATTTTTTGATGTGGTGTTTACCAATCCACCATATTTTAAACCTGAGGCAGGAAGACTAAGCCCTTATGAAAAAGAAAACATAGCAAGAAAAGAACTCAATTTTTCACTTAGTGAATTTATCAAAAAAGTAAGTTTACTTCTTAAAAATAGAGGCAGATTTTATCTTATTTTTACGGCTTTTAGACTTGCAGAATTGATATTTTTATTAAAAAAACATAAACTCGAGCCTAAAATTATACGGTTTGTGCATTCTTATCCAGGCTCTGAAGCAAAACTTGTTCTTATTTTATCCGTTAAAAATGCTGGAGAAGAAACAAGAATCCTTCCCCCTCTTTTTATTTATGAAAAGAAAAAAGGCAATTATACTCAAGAAGTAAAAAATTATCTAAAAAAACTTGAAAATTAATAATATACTCTTTATATTATTTTTGAGGAGCTTAAAGGATTCTATCTTATGCGAACAGCTTTATTCTTTGAAACCCTCGAGGATAATAAAGTTAGATGTAATTTATGTAATCATCACTGTATCATTCCTTCTAATAAAACTGGTATATGTGGTGTAAGAAAAAATGAAGGAGGAATTTTATATACTCTTGTTTATGAAAAAGTTATAGCTCAGCATGTAGATCCTATTGAAAAAAAACCTCTTTTTCACTTCTTACCCGGATCTTTTAGTTATTCAATTTCCACAGTAGGATGTAATTTTAGATGTGATTTCTGTCAGAATTTTGAAATTTCACAATATACACGCTTATATGGAGGAATTATAGGGAAACCTGTAAGTTATAAGGACATCGTTAAAGAGGCAATAGAGTATAAATGCCAGAGCATTTCATACACCTATACAGAACCAACTGTATATTTTGAATATGCCTATGATTGCGCTAAAGAAGCTGTTAAAAAAGGATTGAAAAATGTATTTGTATCTAATGGATATATGACTAAGGAAGCAATAGATTATATTAGACCTTATTTACATGGTATTAATGTAGATTTAAAAGCTTTTACTGAAAAATTTTATAATAAACATTGTAAGGCAAAATTACAACCTGTGCTGGATAATCTTAAATATTTGAAAAAAGTAGGAATTTGGGTAGAAGTTACTACTTTAATAATACCAGGAGAAAATGATGATCCTCAAGAATTAAGAGATATTGCAACTTTTATAAAAGAGGAACTTGGGCCAGAGACTCCATGGCATATCTCAAGATTTTATCCAAATTTTGAACTTCTTAATAAACCAGTTACTCCTTTAGAAACTTTACAAAAAGCTTATTACATAGGGAAAGAGGTAGGTTTATATTATATTTATATTGGGAATGTACCTGGAAATGCTCAGGAAAATACATATTGTCCAAAATGTAATAATGTCCTTATTGAAAGGTATGGATTTAATGTATTGAAAATCGCTTTAAATCCAGATTCAACATGTCCGTATTGCGGTTTCTTTATTCACGGAGTCTGGAGATGAATCCTTTACTACTTTAGCTCTAAGCTGTCCGCATGCAGCTTCTATACCAAGTCCTTTACTTTTTCTTACGGTTGTAAGTATCCCGTGTGAAAGTAAAATTTTTTGAAATTTCTCTATTCTTTCTTGTGAAGGTCTTTCAAATGGAAGTTCTGGATGAGGATTAAAAGGTATAAGATTTACTTTAAAGGGGAATCCTTTCAAAAGCTCTGCCAATTTATGTGCACAATAAGGAGTATCATTTATATCTTTTATCAAAATATATTCTATTGTAGTTCTACCTCTTTTGATTCTTGGAAATCTTTTACATGCTGAAATAATTTCTTTAATAGAATATTTTCTGGCAATTGGCATTAGACTTCTCCTAATCTCATCTGTAGGTGCATGAAGAGAAACTGCAAGAGCTGTAGGAAATGTCTTTGCAAGTTCTTCCATTTCTTTTACTAATCCCGCTGTAGAAACAGTAAGTCTTTTTTTTGAATAATTGAAACCTTTGGGATGAGCAAGAATTTTTAAAGCTTTTATCAAATTTTTTAAATTTAAAAGTGGCTCACCCATGCCCATAAAAACTATATTCCTTAATGGTAATTCTTCTCCCTTTTCTTTTAAATATCTTCTTGCAAGAACAACCTGGGAAATTATTTCATATACTTCAAGATTTCTCTTAAATCCCATTTTAGCAGTAAGACAAAATTTACATCCTAACGGACAACCTACCTGAGTTGAAACACACAAAGTAAAATGATCTCTTTCAGGAATAATGACTGTTTCTATAATTTCTCCATCTTGAAGTTTAAGAGCAAACTTGGTAGTTCCATCTACATCTATTTTAGTTTCTATAATTTCAGGTAATGCAAGTGAAAATTCTTCTGAAAGTCTCTTTCTTAAAGTTTTAGGAAGATCTGTCATCTCCCAAAAACTAAGAGCTTCCTTACAAGTGATCCAATGAAATATTTGCTCCCCTCGATAAGAAGGCTCTCCTAATTTAATTGCAAGCTCTTTAAGTTCTTCTAAAGTAAGATTTCTTAAATTTAGCATAATTTATAATTTTAAAGGTTTTACTAAATAAACTGTTGGCAATGATTCGAGATCTTTTAAAGCTTTTTCAGTTGGTGGAGTATCCAAGCTTAATAAAATGATATTTCTTTTCTTTTCAGGATCTTGCCCTACATACATTCTTGAAATATTCAAATTATGTTCACCAAGAATCATACCTATTTTACCGATTACCCCTGGCTTATCCTCGTTAAAAATATAAAGCATGTCGCCTTCTGGTAAAGCGTCTAAACGAAAGCCATTTATTCTAACAATCCTGGGTTCTTTTTTACCAAAAAGTGTTCCTTCTACAAGTGTTTCTCCTTGAGTATGTGCAACTTTTACACTTATAAGGGAAATGAAATCCTCTACTGTTTCTGTTTTTGACTCTACTACCTTTATACCTCTTTCTTTAGCTCTATAGAGAGCATTTACATAATTAACATCTTCTTTAAGATACGGATAAAGTAATCCTTTTACAAGAGCAATAGTAACTGGTTTTACATCAAGTTGAGCTATTTCTCCTTTATAAGAAATTTCTACTTCTTGAACTGGTCCTTCTGTAAGCTGGCTTGCAAGAAGCCCCATCTTTTCAGCTAAATTTAAAACTGGACCAAGAGTTTTTAAAGTTTCTGCACTTAGTGCAGGCATATTTACTGCATTTTTCACAATTCCTTTTAAAAGAAAATCCACCACCTGTTTTGCAATCCCTGTAGCAACTGTTTTTTGAGCTTCTACTGTTGATGCTCCAAGATGAGGAGTTCCTATAAAGTTATCTAATTTTAAAATTGGATGATTTGGATCCACCGGTTCTTTTTCATAAACATCTAAAGCCACTCCAGCAACTTTACCCGAAATCAAAGCTTTATAAAGTGCTTCTTCATCTATAATACCCCCTCTTGCACAATTAATTATATATACCCCGTCCTTCATCATAGAAATCGCTTTTTCATCTATAAGATGATATGTTTCTTTTGTTAAAGGTGTATGGATTGTTATAAAATCAGATCTTTTATATAGCTCTTCCAAGCTAACAAGCTCTACTCCCTTTTTTTCAGCTGCTTCTGGAGATACATAAGGATCATAAGCAATTACATGCATTTTCAATGCGAGGGCTCTATCTGCTACAATGCTTCCAATTCTACCTAATCCAATTATTCCAAGTGTTTTATTATTTAATTCAACTCCCATAAATTTTTTCTTTTCCCATTTACCTGATTTTATAGATGCTACTGCCTGTGGAAGTTTTCTTGCAAGAGCAAAAAGCATAGCTAAGGTATGCTCAGCTGCTGAAAGAGTATTTCCTCCAGGAACATTCATTACTACAATACCTTTTTTATTAGCAGCCTCTATATCTACATTATCAAGACCTGTACCTGCTCTACCAATAACTTTTAATTTTTCAGCTTTCTCAATTACATCTGCAGTAACTTTAGTCCCGCTTCTTATTATAATTGCATCAAAATCAGGTATTATTTCCAGTAGCTCTTCATGAGATAAACCCGGTTTATAAGCTACCTCTAAACCTGCATTTTTTAAAATTTGAATTCCTTCTTCTGAAAGAGGATCTGAAATTAAAACTTTCATTTGTTTTACCTCCTAAAAATTTTCTTTTATATATTCATATAATATTTCCTGAGCTGACTTAAGACCTTCTCCAATAGGAGCAGGATAACCAAATTTATTTAAAGCTATTTCCATTGCTGAAATAGCCACAAGTAAATCAAAAGGAGACTGATCTCCCATGTGAGTAATTCTAAATATCTTACCTTTTAATTGCGCTTGACCCCCTGCAAATATAATTCCGAGTTTATTCCTCAAATAACTCAAAAATTCTCCTACCTTAAGTCCTGCAGGAGCTTTTATAACAGTAAGTGACTCAGAAGGTATTTCTGAAAAAATTTCTAATCCAAGAGCTTTTACAGCTTTTCTACAAGCTAAAGATAAAGCTTTATAATGCTTAAACATCCTTTCAAGCCCTATTTCTCTTATTCGTTTAAGATTTTCTCTTAAACCTACTAATAAGCTTACAGCAGGTGTGAATGGGGTAGTATTTTTTTCATAAGCCTTTTTTTCTCTTTTTAAATCAAAGTAATATTTAGGAAGTTTTGATTTTTCTGCTAAACTCAATGCTTTATCAGAAAAAGCAATAAAAGATAAGCCTGGAGGAAGACTTAAAGCTTTTTGAGAACCTGTAATTACTACATCAAGCCCCCATTCATCCATAGGAAGTTTATATACTCCCAAGGCTGAAATAGCATCAACTACTAATACAGCCTCTTTATCTTTTGTTATTTCAGCTATTTCTTTTATTGGATGTTTTACCCCTGTAGAAGTTTCACAAGCCTGAATAAGAACACCTTTTGCATCTGAATTTTCTTTTAAGGCTTTTTCTACATCTTCTACTCTAACTGCCCTACCCCACGGAACTTCTATTACAATTGGTTTTAAATTATAAGTTTTTGCAAGTTCCACCCATCTTTCACCAAATTTTCCTCCTGAAACAACTATTACCTTATCTTCAGGAGAAAATAAATTTACTATTGCTGATTCCATAGCTCCTGTTCCTGAAGAAGCAAAAAAATACACCTCTTTTTTTGTTTGAAAAAGATATTTTAAATTTTCTCTTATTTCTTTTAAAATTTCTGAAAATTCAGGAAGTCTATGATGAATTATTGGTTGAGCCTGAGCTAAAAGCACCTTAGGTGGAACAGAAACTGGACCCGGGGTAAAAAGATATTTTTTAGACAAAAACTCCATGAGACACTCCTTATAATGAATTTCAATTTAAAAAGTTATCCCTATTTTATTAAATTTATAAAAAAATACAATGATTTTAAAAAAAATTTATCTTATTAATATGTCGGGTTTAAAATTTTTTGAAATAAAAGCTAAATATTTAGAAATTAATATTTTACAGATTTAATAATTCTCACATAGCAATTCAAAATATGCTCTGGGATGTGCGCAAGCAGGACATTTTTCCGGTGCTTCTGTGCCTTCATGCACATATCCACAATTTCTACATCTCCATTTTACTGGTTTTTCTCTTTTAAAAACTTTATTATTTTCCAAATTTTCAAGTAAAGCACGAAATCTTTTTTCATGATACTCCTCTGCAACTGCTATTGCTCTAAATACTGCAGCAATTTCTGGAAAACCTTCCTCATCTGCTATTTTTGCAAATTCCGGATACATTTGAGTATGCTCATAATTTTCTCCTTCAGCTGCAGCTTTAAGATTTTCTTTTGTATTTCCTATTTTACCTGCGGGGAATGTCGCTGTAATTTCAACCTCACCACCTTCAAGAAATTTAAAAAGTCTTTTTGCATGTTCTTTTTCATTATCCGCTGTCTCTAAAAATATAGCTGCAATTTGTTCATATCCTTCTTTCCTTGCCTGCGAGGCGAAATAAGTATAACGATTTCTTGCCTGCGACTCACCCGCAAATGCTGTTAAAAGGTTCTTCTCGGTCTTTGTCCCTTTTAAATTTTTCATTCTTATCCTCCTTTTTTTATTAAATTTATTTTATTTAAATATTTTCCCGGTTTCTTTATACCACAAAACAAAATCAAGATGTGATAAAGGTATATCTATTTGCTTTGAAAATTCTTTCATTTTCTTTTCAATTTCAAAATAAATCTTTTTGGATAAGCTTTCTGGAATTCTATTAATTACACCAAGAAGTTTTAAATTTTTGAGAATATGTCTATCTAAAATCGTCAAACTTTCCCCAATTCCAATATTTCTTAAAAATTGACTTGCTTCTTTATATCCGATTCCTTTAACATTTTTAACAAGCCATTCCCTCGCTTCAAATATATTTTTAAATTTTTCGATTTGTTCTTTTATTTTTGGTTTTCCATTAATAATAAATTTCCTCCTTGCCTCCAAAATATATTCTGCCTTTTTATATCTAAATCTCACATTTTTAATCTCTTCCCTTAATTGATTTATATTTCCCTTAAACAATAGACCTTTCTTTTCAAGATTATTTACTGCTTCCCAGCATATTTCAGCTTTTGACTGCGGAGTAAGGATACAAAATACAAGCTCTTTAAATAGATCTTTTTCACTTCCATTTACCCATAGTTTTTTAAATTCTTCCAATCTTGATATTATCTGAGGTTTAAGATTTTTATAAATTTCTTGTAACTCCTCAATGGACATTTTTAAAAATATTACCCAGGTAAGTATTTTTTCTCCCGAATATTAAAATTAAATTTAACTTTATGCTTTTTATAAATCAGCGATCTCTAAAAAAACTCCAAAAATATAAAATCTAAGATTTTATAATTTTAATCCTGAAATAAATTTTTAAATAAACAATAATTTGATTAAAATATCTTTTTGTTTAAGATAATGATTTTTTCAAAAATATCAAATATTTACAGAAAAAATTTAAAAATTAAAAAAATCTAAATTACATCCGAAAAAATTATTAAAAAGCTATTTTTTTTAAAAATTTGTATATAAAGATTGTGTGATTAAGGATAGTTTTACAGGAACACAAATAGCCTATTATGTAGTTTGTAAAAGAAAGTTATGGCTTTTTTCTCATCAAATATGTTTTGAAAAATATTCTGATTATGTTGAACTTGGTAAATTAATAAACGAAGAAGC
>CAYPFL010000011.1:0-34596 GCA_964410095.1 uncultured Thermodesulfatator sp. | reverse complement strand
TAGTATTTTTACTTGTTACAAAACATCAAAATAAAACAAATGTTATGACCTTAGCCTGGAGTATGCCGGTTGAATATGACACAATTGCAATAGCCATAAGTAGAGAAAATTATAGCTATGAACTTCTTTCAAAATCTAAGGAATTTACACTGAATGTTTTACCTATAGAGAAACTTGATATTATCTGGAAAGCCGGAACCATGAGTGGAAGGGAAATAGATAAAATTAAAAAACTGGGAATTGAACTTGAAGATGGGATAAAAATCAAAGTTCCTCATATAAAGATGGCAATGGCTTTTCTTGAGTGCAAAATTGAAAAAGAAATCAAAACAAAAAATCACTCACTTATAATTGCAAAAATTGTTCATGCTTGGGCTGATGAAAAGGTCTTTAAAGATACCTGGCTTGAAGGCTGTGGTGTTCCGATGCATGTAGGTAAAAAGTTTTTCACAACAAATTTGAAATATTTTGAGCCAAAATAAATTCTTTTATTCTAAAATTTTCTTACAAAAATTTTCCCAGCCAAATTTTTCTATAAAGCGTCCTAAGCGTTCTTCTTTTTTACCATTTTCTTCATAAAATTTAATAATTTTATCGGCAATTTTTAAAGCATCTTCTGTAGAAAGATTTTTCATAAGTTTACGAGCAAGCATTGGACGAGCACCTCCACAACCACCAACAGTTACTGTCCATCCCTTAGGTTTACCAATAAATCCTAAATCCTTTATGCATGTTTCTGCACAATCGTTTACACATCCCGAAACCCCGATTTTAAATTTAGTAGGTAAAGTTTTCCCATGATATCGTTTATCAAGCTTAGCACCAAGATTTAAAGAATCCTGCTGCCCAAGACGACAGAAAGTAATACCAGGACATACTTTTACACTCCGCACACATAGCCCTATAGCAGCTCCTGGAGTTACTCCCAGTTTTTCCCAAACTTCATCAATTACCTCCTCTCTAAGACCCACAAGAGCAATCCGATTAGCACTTGTGATTTTCATAGCTTTAATTTCGTATTTTTTCGCCACTTCTACAAGTTTTTGCAAAAATTCAACTGTAATCACACCTAAGGGTATATGAGGTACAATAGCATAGGTCTCCTTATCTCGCTGTAATATCACTCCCTTTTCTCCATTTTTTAACATTTTAGCCTCCTTTAATTTTTAATTCATAGACAAATATTTTGACAATTTACCATACTATTCATCATTTGCCTAATTTTTTAATGCAAGTTTGAACAAATCTGGTATTTTGCATTTTAAAATACATCCAAACTCATGATCTTAGGATTCCTTAATTATCTTTTGTGAAGCTTAATGCAGAAATATTTGAAAATGCTACGAAATACATTTGCAATCCAGAAAAAATAAACGAAGATATTTACATCTTTTCCCAAAAGTCAGGGCAAAAGATAAAAAAAGATATAATGCTTTAAGAAGATAACTTTTTTAAGATCAAAGGAACTGCATTAGCTACTTCAGTAGCTGTATAACCAAAAGGTCCTTTTTCTTTGCTAAGATATTTACCTGCTTCTCCATGTAAAAATACTGCAAGAGCAGTAGCTAAAAATGGAGGATATTTCTGAGCAATAAAAGCTCCTATTAATCCTGATAAAACGTCACCTGTGCCACCTTGAGAAAGTCCTGGTTCATCAATGGAAGATATTGCTTCATTATCAGGTGAGGAGATTATAGTATGGGGTCCTTTTAAAACTACTATTGAATCCGTAAGATTTGCCAATTCTTTTGCAATTTTTAACCTATCTTTTAAAATTTCATCCTTAGAAATCTTTAACAATCTACTTGCCTCTCCAGGATGTGGGGTAAGGACTTTTGGAATTTTATAATTTTTAAGAACTGATGGATTTTCTGAAAGCAAAGTCAATCCATCTGCATCAATAACTACTGGAATATCTAATTTTTCTAAAAGTGTAAAAAATAATTTTTTCATCTCTTCACTTAATCCTAATCCTGGCCCTATTACTAAAACACTCTTTCTTTTACAGGCATTTAAAATTTCTTCTAAAGATTCAAAAGATACTTCACCATAAGAATTTTCAGGCAATCCCAAAGTTAAAATTTCTGGAAGTATAGAACAGTAGATTTTTTGTAAAGAAATAGTAGAAGCTAAAGTAACCAGTCCTGCACCACCTTTTAACGCTCCAAGAGCTGCTAAAAGCCCTGCTCCACTTTTACCCCTGCTTCCTCCTAAAATCAATACATGACCAAATGTACCTTTATGTGTATATCCAACTCTCGGCTTAAATACCTTTTTAGCCCATTCCCAATCTATATAATCTCTTTTGCTTTCTTTTTCTATAATATCTTTAGGAAATCCTATAGGAACAATTTCTAATTTTCCTGTATATGCTTTTCCAGGATAAGAAATATGTCCAATTTTTATTAACTCAAAAGTAACAGTCAAATCTGCTTTTACAGCTATTCCTAAGATTTGTCCTGTATTTGAACATACACCTGAGGAAATATCTACTGAAACTATTTTTGCAGATTCTTTTTCCTTATACTCATTAATCTTTTCAATCACTTCTTTATAAAAACCTTCTATAGGTCTTTTTAAACCTGTACCAAATAAAGCATCCACTAAAATATGAGGTTTTTCAAGCTTTAAAAGATTTTGTAATTCTTCAACCGAAGAAATCCTAAAAGTAGGAAAATTTAATTTTTTTAATATATTCAAATTTATTAAAGCTTCACCTTTATATCTATCTTCATCAGCAAGAAGTAATACGAAAACTTTATATCCAAAATCTTTAAGATGGCGAGCACATACCATCCCATCTCCGCCATTATTTCCAGGACCGCAAAGAATTATAACTCTTTGATAAAACTCAGGTGGATAATACTTTTTAATATTTTCAGCTACTCCTAATCCTGCCCTTTCCATTAAAACCTCAGCAGGTACTCCGATTCCTTCTATTACTTTTTTATCAAGTGCCTGCATTTCAAAACCTGTTACAACTTTCATAGCTTTTCCCCGTTATAAAAACTATACTAATAGTATAATCTCTTTCATGTGAAATAGAAACCAAAATTTTATTACCATTAAGTTTTTTAAATATCTCAAAAGCCTTCCCTTTCAATTCCAGATATGGTTTGCCATTATCTTCTCTTTTAAGAATCACTTCTTTAAAAGAAAAAGGTGAATATCCACCGGTTGCTTTAAAAAAAGCTTCTTTAACAGAAAATGAAGAGGCTAAATGCAGTATAAAATTTTTTCTTTTTAAAGCATATTTAATTTCTTCTTTAGCAAAAACTTTATTTAGAAACCTTTCTTTATAACATTCATAAAGTCTTTTTATTCTTGGAACATAAAGAAGGTCTATTCCGATTCCTATGATATTCATCAGGTTTGCATTTCGTTTTTTATTTCCTCAGCCAATTTTTCAATGAGGTTGATTCTTCTTTCGTGTCGACCTCCTTCAAAAGGAGTTTCAAGGAATGTTTTTACTATTTCTATAGCAATACCATCTCCTACTATTCTTCCTCCCAGAACAAGGACATTGGCATTATTATGAAGTCTTGCCATTTTTGCAGTAAAAGGTTCCCTACAAAGAGCTGCTCTAATACCAGAAAACCTATTAGCAACAATACTCATACCTATCCCAGTTCCACAAATAAGAATACCATATTCAGCTTCTTTATTTAAAATTTTTTTTATTGCTTTAACTCCGTATTCTGGATAATCAACAGAGCTACATGAAAAACAACCCATATCTTCTACTTCGTGTCCTTCTTTTTGTAAAAAATCTTTTATTTTTTCTTTTAAAAAATATCCTGCGTGATCACATGCAATAACTATCTTTTTTTTCTCCATTTAGTTCTCCCATTTTTTAAAAATTAAACATGCATTAGTTCCACCGAAACCAAAACCATTAGACATGGCTATTTTAATATCTGCTTTACGAGCAGAATTTGGTACATAATCTAAATCACACTCTGGATCTGGTTCTTCAAGATTTATAGTAGGAGGGATTATTCCTTCAACAAGGGAAAGAACTGTAAATACTGCTTCAACTCCCCCAGCTCCACCAAGTAAATGTCCTATCATGGATTTTGTAGAGGATATCATTAATTTATATGCATGATCTTTAAATACTTTTTTAATTGCTTTAGTCTCAGCTAAGTCATTTAAAGGTGTGCCTGTCCCATGAGCATTTATATAATCTACATCTTCAGGAGAAATACCAGCATCTTTCAAGGCTAATTCCATACATTTAGCTGCACCTTCTCCATCTGGTGGTGGTGCTGTCATATGATATGCATCCGCATTCAATCCATATCCTATTAACTCAGCATATATCTTTGCACCTCTATTTAATGCATGATTAAGTTCTTCCAAAATAAGTATTCCACATCCTTCTGCAATAACAAATCCATCTCTTTTTGCGTCAAACGGACGGGAAGCTTTTTCTGGTTCATCATTACGAGTAGAAAGTGCTTTCATTACAGCAAAACCAGCTACACAGAGTTCATTAATTAAACTTTCACTACCTCCGCAAATTATTGCAGTAGCTCTACCTTCTTTAATTAGTCTATACCCTTCTCCAATAGCATGATTACCTGCTGCACATGCTGTACATACTGCTAAATTTGGCCCCTTTGCACCAAAAAGAATAGCAATCTGACCTGCTGCCATATTAGGAATTATCATAGGAATAAAAAATGGAGTAATCCTTCGATATCCTTTAGTATCAAGTACTCTGGTATAATACTCTATTTGCCCTACCCCGCCCATTCCAACACCAATTATTACCCCTACCTCATCTCCTAAATCTTTTGAAGGAAGCCCTGCATCTTCTATAGCCATTCTGGTACAAGCTATTGCATACTGAATAAAAGTATCTACACGTGAAACAAGCTTAGCAGGCATGAATTCTTCAGGTTTAAATCCTTTTACTTCTCCAGCAATTTGAGAAGGTAACTTAGAAGCATCAAATTTAGTAATTTTAGTGATACCTGATTCACCAGCTTTTATTCTTTTCCAGCTCTCCTCAACCCCTATTCCAAGAGGAGTAATAGCTCCTAAACCTGTTACTACTACTCTTCTTTCCACAGTTATCTCCTTTTTATTGTTCTCCTACCTTAGCTTTTACATACTCTATAACATCCTTCACGGTTCTCAGCTTCTCGGCTTCCTCATCCGGAACCTCCATTCCAAAGGCTTCTTCCATAGCCATTACAAGTTCGACTAAATCTAATGAATCTGCTCCTAAATCCTCTACAAAAGAAGCTTCAGGTTTAATCTGATCCTTAGAAAGATTTAATTTTTCAGATATAATCTCAATAACTTTTTCTTCTACAGACATAAAAAACCTCCCTTACTCGAATTTTTTCCTCTCTTTTTTAACAGATTTTTATAAAAAAACAAGATAAACTGCTTAATTTTCTATAATTTCTTTAAAAAATCCATAAAATATTATTAAAATCAACATTAAAAATAAAAATAAACACCATATTATACCTTTTCTTAATAAAGTTCCCAGAAATAAAATAACAATCAACATTATAAAATATATACCTAAGCTTTTTAAAATCGCTGAAGAATACTGTGTTGGTGTAAACTCTTTTAAATATATCCATACTGAAGGAAAAGCCAAACAAAAAGGAATAAAAAGATATAAAAACCTCCAGAAAAATTCTGTAATCACTTCAAAATATGGCTTATTTATTTTTTTTAAAAATTTATATCTTTGATAAAGCTCTTTAAAAGATAAAAATTTCAAAGATTTCTCTACTATTACAAGAAGCTCAGGCTTAAACGAGAATTTTCCAGAAATTTCTTTTTTTTCTTTAGGGAAAAAATTTTTATCTTTTTTTTGAATAATTACATTTTTTAAATACCATTTGTTATCTTTATAAATAGCTGTATCTGCCCAGATTATTTCCCAAGGCTCTTTATTCTTTAGAAATATAACTGTTAAATCTTTAAGGTATTCTCCTTTAGGTTCCAAGGGTTTGGCTATTAAAAACAATTGTGGATCCTGGAAAAAAATTTTCTCTTTAAATACTGTATATACAGGCTTTTTTTCAGCTATCTTATAATCCCAAGTATAAATGGAGTAATAAGCTGCTTTCGGAAATACAAAATTTAAAATTACTCCTCCGATTAAAGAAATAAATAATATGCACCACATTATTCCACCTATTAATTCTTTTTTAGAAAATCCCAAAGATAAAAAAGCAAGGAGTTCTCTATTCCTGCTCCACCAGCTTAAAAGACAAATTCCTGAAAGACCCAGTATAAAAGGAAAAAATTCATAAAGATTTAGCCATGCTCTCCAAAATATATAAATTATAAAAAGATATAAAGGCTTGTGAAAAGATAAAAATGGTGGAAATCTATCCAAAAAATCCAGCGAAAGATAAAAACCACCAAAAATAGAAAGAAGCAAACCTATTATTTTAAATAAATCTTTATAAACAACTTGCTGATATATTTTCATATTATCCAAATTGTTTTTTCTTTACTCTCAGATACATAAAGCTTAACAAAATAATAAATAAACCATAAAATATTAAATAAGCCATTAATGGATGAATTTTCCCTGATTCTGCAAGAGAAATAAGAAAATCATAAATTGTATAAAAAATTAAATAAAATCCCATTCCTAAAAAAAATATTAAAAATTTATGAGAAACTTTCATATAAAAACTTAAAATAAAAGCTGAAATAGTAAGAAGTATTACTGAAAAAGCATATAAAAATCTATGATAATATTCTGTCAAATAACGATAACGTCTTTCTTTAGAAGTAATTTTTTTAATATCGTTTTTCAATTCTTTAAGAGTTTTTTCACCTCTTTTAAAATAAAGGGATTTTACAGAATTGGAAAAAGAAATTTTTAAAATATATTTTTCAAATTTTAAAATTTCTATATTTTTTTTGACATCTCGAAAAAAACCCCAGCCATTATTTAATATAAATAAATTCTTTTTATAGATAATAGCTCCGTCTTTTGCAATAAAAATACCTGTTTTTTGAGGTTCTCTACGGGTTAAAAAAAAGATTCCTTCTAATTTATTCTCGTTTCCTTCTTTTTTTGAATTAACCACATATATAAAACCATTTTTTCCCAAAGGGTAAGGCTTTTTACTTGGTATAGGTTGGGACATTTGTTTTTTTATCAATTCTATTTTTATAAGCTTTTGTGTCCTCTTAACACGCGGTAAAATGTAACAACGATTTATAAATGTTAAAACAAAGACTATAAAAGCAAAAAGAAGTAAAGGTTTTAAAAAATCTTTAATAGATAAACCAAGTGTATAAAAACCAAGAATTTCATTTTCAACCCCCATTCTATGCAAAGAAAAAAGAACCCCCATAAATGCTGAAAGTGGTAATGTAAAAGAGATAAATTGTATGAGAATTAATAAAAATATAACTACAAGGTTAAAAAAAGAGGGATTAAATTCTATAAGTTTTTCTACAACTAAAACCCATTTAATTAAACTTATAATTAAAATAAATACAATGAAAAAAAGAAGTGTATAATTTAGATATTCTTTAATGTGATATTTTAAAAAAGTTTGCATGAGTAAATTTTAATTCCTTTTAATAAAATGTGGATAAGAAAAAAAGAAAATATAGGACTTTATATTCATTTTCCTTTTTGTTTAAACAAATGTCCTTATTGTAGTTTTTATTCTTTACCATCTTCTTTTTCTGAAAAGGAATATTTTTCAGCTTTAACAAAAGAGTTTTTATTAATAAAAAATTTTTTACAAACAAATTTAAATATAACAGATTTTTCTTTAATCACATTCTATGCAGGAGGTGGAACCCCCTCTCTTTTTTCTCCTTATTTTTTTGAAAGACTTTTTGAATTTCTTTATAAACATTCAGATTTTATACCAAGCGAGGTCACTTTAGAAGCCAATCCAGAGACTCTGAGTTTAGAAAAACTTAAAGATTATAAAAATCTTGGATTCAATCGAATTAGTTTAGGAGTCCAGAGCTTATCAGAAAAAGGATTAAGATTTTTAGGAAGAATTCACAATGTCAAAACTTCACTTAAAGCCATAAAGTGGATTCAAAAATCAGGTTTTGAAAATTATTCCTTAGATTTTATATTTGCCTGGAAAGGACAGGGAGAAAAAACCCTTGAAAAAGAAATCAAAATGGCTTTAAAATTTTCTCCTCCTCACTTTTCTTTCTATGAACTTACAATAGAAAAAAACACACCATTTGAAAAAAAATACGGCTCTCATAAAACCTGGATTAATGAAAAAAAGTTAATAAAACTTTATCAAATTATAGAAAATATCTTACAAAAAAATGGATATACGAGATATGAAATTTCCAATTATGCAAAGCCTGGATTTGAATGTAAACACAATCTTTTATATTGGGAACTTAAACCTTATATTGGATTAGGACCTTCTGCTGTTTCAAGAGTCGGCCTTTTTCGCTGGCAAAATCCTCTAGATTTAAAACATTATTATAATTCTCTTAACAAGAATTTGTTACCTTTAAAAATAATTGAGAAATTGGATAATATTTCTTTAGCTAAAGAATATTTATTTATGGGATTAAGACTTAAAAAAGGAATAAGTCTTAAATATCTCAAAGAACATTTTAAAGCATATATTTCAGAAGAAAGTATTGAACTTCTTATAAAAAAAGGTTTAATAGAAAAAAATAAAGATTGTGTAATTTTAACTTTTAAAGGAAAATTATTGCATAATCAGGTGGTTAGTTTCCTTTGGGATTTCTTAGATACTTTTAAGGAGTAATCTATATGAAAGTTTATCTGATCGGAATTGGCGGAATAGGAATGTGTGGAGTTGCTGGTATTTTAAAATCTTTAAATTATCAGGTATTTGGTTCAGAAAAAGACGAAATTTATCCTCCTGCTTCAAATATTCTAAAATCTTTATCTATTCCTATTTTTAATTTTTCTTCTGAAAATTTACAAAAAATTAAACCTCAAGTTGTAATAATTGGAAATAGTATAAAAAAAGACAATATAGAAGTCAAAAAAGTTCAGAAATTAAAAATTCCTTATTATTCGTTTCCACAATTTTTAGAAAAATTCATTATAAAAGACAAAAAAGTGTTAGTATGTGCGGGAACCCATGGTAAAAGCACAACCACTGCTTTATTAAGCCATGTATTAACTCAATTAGATTTAAATCCTTCTTATCTAATCGGAGCTTGTTTAAAAGAAACAGAAATAAATTTTAGAGTAGGAAATAGTGAATGGTTTATTATTGAAGGGGATGAATACCCTTCATCATTTTTTGATCCTTTACCTAAATTTTTACATTACAAACCTTTTGGACTTATTTTAACAAGTTTAGAATTTGATCATGCAGATGTATATCCTAATTTAGATTCATTACAAAATGCATTTCAAAACTTAATAAATCTTGTTCCAGAAAATGGTGTAATAGTTTTCAATTATGATGATGAAATATTGAGAAATCTTATAGAAAAGACTTCTCCTAAAGCTTTATGCATTTCTTATGGAAAATCTAATAAAGCTGATTTTGTTTTATTAGAAAGTATTACTTTGTTTAGAAAAGGCCAATTTTTAAATAAAATTAAGGTATATATTAAAAAGAAAGGAGTAATTGAATTTAATTTAAAAATTCCAGGAGAGTATAATGCTTTAAATGCTCTTGGAGTTCTGGCATTAATTCAGGCTTTGGGTCTTGATCCGAATATTGCTATAAAGCATTTTGAAAGCTTTAAAGGAATTAAAAGAAGACAGGAAATTATTTATACTAATAAAAATCTTGTAATTATTGATGATTTTGCACATCATCCCACTGCTGTTAAAACAACATTTATAGAACTAAAAAAAGCAATTAAACCAGAAAAAACCATCTTAATTTTTGAACCAAGAACTAATTCCAGCAAAAGAAAAATTTTTCAAGAAGCATATATAAGAAGTTTATCTCTGGCAGATATGATTTATTTAAAAATTCCTCCTGGTCTGGAAAATATCCCAGAAAAAGAAAGAATCGATTTTCAATATATTAAAGAGAAATTAGAAAAAAAAGGAAAAGAAGTTTATTTTCTTAGTGAAAAAACATTTAAAAAAATTAAAAATATGTATTTAAAAGGTATTAAAGAAAAAACGCTTTTAATTTTCATGTCAAGTGCAGCTTTTGAAGAAATTAAAAAATTAAATAAATTTATTTTTGTACCCTTTAAAAAATTAAAAAAAGAGTTATTTTAGATTTTTAGGAATTTAAAATGAATATACTTTTAATTTATCCTCGTTATCCGGATACTTTTTGGAGTTTCAGATACGCTCTCAGGTTCACCTTTAAAAAAGCAACTCACCCACCTCTCGGATTACTTACTATTGCGTCAATGCTTCCAAATGAATGGAATAAAAAACTTATTGATATGAATGTAACCCCTTTAAGAAAAAGGGATTTTAAAAATATTGATCTTGTATTCTTAAGTGCAATGCATGTTCAAAAAGACTCAGTTTTAGATGTAATTAATTTATGCAAAAAATTTGGTGTTAAAATAGTTGCTGGTGGTCCAATGTTTACCGGTTCTTATGAAGAGTTTAAAGATTTAATAGATTATTTAGTTCTTAATGAAGCTGAAATAACTCTTCCAGAATTTATAAAAGATTTTACAAATGGTAAGCCAAAAAAAATTTATAAAACTGATAAATTTGCAGATATTACTAAAACCCCTGTACCACTTTGGAATCTTTTGGATATGAAAAAATATACATCAATGGCAATTCAATATTCTCGCGGATGTCCTTTTAATTGTGAGTTTTGTGAGGTTACATCTTTATTTGGTCACAGAGTAAGAACAAAAACAAAGGAACAAATAGTAAATGAATTGGAAAATTTATATCAGGCAGGCTGGAGAGGTTCTGTATTCTTTGTTGATGATAATTTTATAGCATCTAAAAGGAAAGTTAAAAAAGAAATACTTCCAGCAATTATTGAGTGGCAAGAGAAAAGAAATTATCCCTTTCATTTTTATACACAAGTTTCTATAAATTTAGCAGATGATGATGAACTTTTAACTCTTATGAGAAAAGCAAAATTTACTTCTGTATTTGTAGGAATTGAAACACCTAATGAAGAAAGTTTAGCAGAAGCAAATAAAATTCAGAATATAAATAGAGATCTTGTAGAAAGTATCCGAAAAATTCAAAAATCGGGATTGGAAGTAATGGGCGGTTTTATTCTTGGTTTTGATAGTGACCCACCTTCAATTTTTGATAGCTTAATTAAATTTATAGAAGAAACTCGTATTATAACTGCTATGGTAGGACTTTTAAATGCTCCACCTAAAAGCAAACTTTATAAAAGACTAAAAAAAGAAGGTCGTATTTTACCACAATTTATTGGTAATAATACTGACCTGAGTACTAATATAATTCCAAAAATGGATTATCAATTTCTTATAAATGGATACAAAAGAGTGCTTAGAGAACTTTACAGTTCAAAAAATTATTATCAAAGAATTAAAAATTATTTAAAAGACTTTCCGATCCCTGATGCCTCTAAAATAAACTGGAAATTTTTTAAGCTTCATTATGGATATTTATTTGCTGTTTTTTCTTCTTTCTGGAAATTTGGAATAAAAGATCGAGATCGTTTCGACTTTTGGAAACTTATTTTCTCTACACTAAAAATGAAGCCAAAAGCCCTTTCCCATGTTTTAGCCTGGATTATCACAGGTTATCACTTTAGAAAAATTTTCAAAGAAGCTTTTGTAAATTAGTAAAATTTTTTATTGCAAAATTAAATAAAATACTTAAAATTGAATTTCTGTAAAATTTTTTTAATCTCAAGGAGGTAATTTTATGGAACTTTCAATAGCAAAGAGTATTCTAAAATATGGTATGGAAGATCTTTATGAATATAGTAATGTGGATGTTTTAATCATAGGTGCTGGTCCTTCTGGATTAACCTCTGCAAGGTATTTAGCAGAAAAAGGATTTAAAGTAGTTGTTTATGAAAGAAGATTATCGTTTGGTGGTGGAATCGGTGGCGGAGCGAGTATGATACCTAAAATTGTTGTTCAGGAAGAAGCTATTCCTATTGTTAATGACTTTAAAATTAGATATAAAAAAATTGATGAGAATCTTTATATTATTGATCCTCCGGAACTTATTGCAAAATTAGCAGTTGGGGCGATGGATGCAGGAGCTAAAATATTCTTGGGTGTTGATGTAGAAGATGTAATTATAAGAGATAATCCGCCAAAGGTAAACGGAGTTTTGTGGAAATGGTCAGCTATAGATATCGCAGGACTTCATGTAGATCCACTTTTTACCCAATCAAAAGCACTTGTAGATGCAACTGGTCATGATGCAGAAATTGTATTTATTACAGCGGAAAAAAACCCTGAACTTGGTATCTCTTTAAAAGGAGGAAGATCTAATTGGAGTGAAGTGTCTGAAAAAGTAGTAGTAGAACATACAGGTAAAATTATAGATGGACTTTATGTAACAGGAATAGCAGTTTGCACTGTATTTGGGCTTCCAAGAATGGGTCCAATATTTGGAGGGATGTTAAGAAGCGGAAAAAAAATTGCAGAAATAATAGAAAAAGATTTAAAAACCTTATCTTAATTTTTCTTTTAATTGCTCTATCAACTCCTTAGCTACTTTTGCATTAAATCCAGGTAAAATCGCAATTTTACTCACGGGAGTATTTAAGATTTCTTCTAAATCTTTAAAATTTTCCATCAAAACTTCTTTTCTTTTTGGTCCTATTCCTTTTATTTCATCAAGTATCGAAGATAAAGTAAGCTTTGTTTTTGCTTTTTCAGCAAAGCTTTTTGCAAATCTATGAGCTTCTTGCATAATTCTTCCTATGAAATGATATACATCTTTATATCGTGTTAAATATAAAGGATTTTTTCTTCCAGGAATATAAAGTTTTTCCGGTTGCCTTCTTTCATTTTTTGCAACGGATCTAAATTCAATATCTTCAATATTTAGATCTTCCGCTACTCTTAAAGCTGTTTCTAAATGCCCTTTACCTCCGTCTATAAGAAATAAATCAGGCAAATTCCCTTCTTCCATGCCTCTTTTAAGTCTTCTGTAAAGAACTTCATAAAGCATAGCATAATCGTCTTTTGCCTCGCTTTTTATGTAATAATGCCTATATCTTGATTTTTCTGGTTCTCCTTCAAAAAAGCAAACAATAGCCCCTACCCTTGCATCTCCATAGTATTGAGAAAGATCTATAGCTTCTATCCATCGTGGCTCTTGGGAGAGTCTTAAAACTTCCATCAATTCTTCATAAAGACCCGCATACCAAGGTTTTTCTCTTCTTTTTTGAGAAAGAATTAGGTCTTCTATGTTTTTAAGCGCATCCTCTCTTAAAATCTGAATTTCTTCGCTTTTAATTTTCTCAAAGGGAATTATTTCTATATGCTTACCACTTAATTCTGAAAATATTTCTTCTAATTCCTTTCTTTCTTCTATTTCTTCAGGAATAATAATTTTCTCAGGAATGATTTTTCCATCTGTATAAAACTGGATCAAAAGATTTTTCAAAACACTTTTTTCTTCCAAAGGATTTCTTGTTTGAAAGGTTTGGAATCCATAAAGATATCCATAACGAACAAAAAGAACTATTGCAAACTCCCATTTACCTTCTCTTTTGCATTCCCAAAGATCCATATCCATAGGTTCTTTTAAGATCACTGCTTGTTTTTCAAGAACATTTTCTAAATCTTTTATTCTATCGCGTAAAAACGCTGCCCTTTCAAATTCAAGATTTTCTGCAAGTCTGTGCATTTCTTCCTTCATTTTTTCTATCAAATTCTTACCTTTCCCCTGAAAAAATTCTATTACCCCTTCTACTAATTTTTTATATTCCTCTTCAGGAATAGGATACACACAAGGAGCTAAACATTTTTTTATTTGATAATAAATGCAAGGAGTCTTTCTTCTTTTCATTTCTGCAAGACTGCATTTTCTTAAAGGAAAAGTTTTGGAAAGAAGTTTTAGAATCTCTCTCAGTCCTCTTGCAGAAGTAAAAGGACCAAAATATAAGGCCTTATCCCCCTTTCTTCTCCTTCTGACTATCTGAATAGATGGATATTTTTCTTGAATAGGAATACGTATAAGAGGATAATTTTTATCATCTTTTAAAAGAACATTATATTTTGGACGGTACTTTTTGATTAGATTCGCTTCTAATAAAAGTGCTTCTTTTTCATTTTTAGTAAGAAAATATTCTACTTTCTCAGCTAAATGGATAAGGTTGTAAATTTTGGGTGAAAGTATAGGACCTTTAACATAATAAGAAAGTCTATTTCTTAAATCCTTAGCTTTTCCTACATATAAAACTTCTCCCTTTTTTCCTTTAAATAAATAAACTCCTGGAGATTGTGGTATTTCTTTTAAATTTATCTCAATCACTATTTAACACAGGCACCTCCTTTTATTCACATGAACCAATCCATTTACCTTTTTGATACATAGTCATTTCTCGTGATGCGGTTTTAACTTTTACAATTCCTTCAAAAGTATCACCAGTATAAGTGGTTTTACCAGTTGTTATAGAAACACCCCCTTCATCTTTACATTTAATTTTCCATAAAATTGTATTACCCTTTATTTTATATTCTATTAATTCACAATTTGGTTTAGATCCATTCTCGTCCTTATCCTGCATATCCTCATAAGGAATCATATTCTTTTTTGTTAAACATAAAGTATAAGTATAACTCATAGAAGGAATATTTTCTCCTGGTATATCCATTTTTGTGGTTATTTCCCACAGACCTTCTTTCATCTCAATTTCCTGAGCAGAAGCAAAAAATACATAAGAAACAATAAACATTATTCCTATTAAAATACCTAAAAGTTTTTTTAACATATCTACACCTCCATTTTTATTTTATAATTCCACCCCTTCTTCTGTATATTTTGCTACAAGGTCACCTACTTCAGTGGTGGTATATCCCATTTTTCCTGCTGCCATACTTTTTAAGTGATCTCTACACACTTTAATTACTGCCTTTTCTATAGCCTCTGCAGCTTCTTTTTCTCCAAGCCATTCAAGCATCATCATTCCTGCACAAATTGCAGCAAGAGGATTAATTACATTTTTACCTGCATATTTAGGAGCTGAACCACCAATGGGTTCAAACATTGATACACCGTGAGGATTGATATTCCCACCTGCAGCTATCCCCATTCCTCCTTGTATAATTGCTCCGAGATCAGTAATAATATCTCCGAACATATTGTCAGTAACAATTACATCAAACCACTCAGGATTTTTGACAAACCACATGCATACAGCATCCACATGCGCATAATCTTTTTCAATATCTGGATATTCTTCTCCAACTTCCTGAAACACTCTATACCATAAATCCCAAGCATAAGTCAAAACATTAGTTTTACCTACTAAAGTTACTTTTTTCTTTTTATTTCTTTTTCTACAATATTCAAATGCAAATCTAATACATCTTTCTACTCCATAACGCGTATTTATAGATTCCTGAATTGCTATTTCATAAGGTGTTCCTTTTCTTAAAAATCCACCACTTCCTACATAAAGCCCCTCTGTATTTTCTCTTATTACTACAAAATCTATATCTTCTGGATTTTTGTCTTTTATAGGTGTCCATACACCTGGATAAAGTTTTATGGGTCTTAAATTAATATACTGATCTAATTCAAAACGAATTCTTAAAAGAATTCCTTTTTCTAAAATACCTGGTTTGACATTAGGATGTCCAATAGCTCCAAGATATATAGCATCATGTTTTTTTAATTCCTCAATCCCACCTTCTGGAATAGTTTCATTTGTTTTTAAATACCTTTCCCCACCCCAATCAAAATAATTCCAATTAAATTTAATATTAAATCTTCTCCCTGCTGCTTCTAAAACTTTAACCCCTTCTCTAATAACTTCGGGGCCTGTTCCATCTCCAGGGATAACTGCTATTTTATAACTCTTTTCTCCCATCCATCACCTCCCCTTAAAGTTTTTAAAATTTTATAATATAACCCACTCTTTTACTTTACCAAGTCCTCTTACAGCATTTCCAATATAAATCCTCTTAGCTTTGTTTAAATCATTTATATGTAATTTTTTCTCCTTGACTTTTTCTTGAGAAATTAAATAAGATCTCAAAACACCATTAAGAAGCCCTAAATTAATCGGTGGTGTGTATAAAACCCTATCTCCTAAATCTATAAATACATTAGAAATAGTGCCTTCGAGAAGGTACCCATTTTCATCATAAAAGATAATTTCATCTACCCCCTGTTTTAATGCCTCTTTTCTATAATAATCATATTCATTACGATTTGTAGTCTTATGAAAAAGAAAAACTGTAATTGGAAAGTCTCTTTCCTTTAATCCTATTTTTAAATTTTTATTCCAGGGTTCAAAAGGAAAAGTATCTATTTTAAACTTTCCTTCAGGAGAAAGCCTTAATTTTACTCTTAAAGGTTCCGTGGATTTTATTTGTGAATTTAAAAATTTTAACCAATTTTCATAGGTAGAAAGCTCTTTAGGTATTTTAAATCTAAAATATTTGGCAGAATTTTTCAGTCTTTTATAGTGGTAAGGTAATAAAAGGTTTTTTTCAAAAGGAAAATAAATTGTTTCAATAAGTTCAAAATAAGGAAAAGTAAAGGTAAAAAATTTAGCTTTAAGGATTGCCTCATTATATTCTTTTTCTTCTATACTATCCCATACAATCCCTCCACCTATTCCTGCCTCTCCTTGATAAACTTCGGGTATTTCAGTATGCCAGAATATAAGTGTTCTAATAGCAACATTAAATAAAAATTCTTTTTTAGGTGTAACAAAACCTATTGCTCCTGTATAAACATGCCTTTCTTCTTTTTCTAACTCGTGAATTATTTCCATTGTGCGAATTTTGGGAGCTCCTGTAACTGAACCACATGGAAATAAAGCTTTAAAAATTTCATATAAATTGTGAGTTCTAAGATCGCCTTTTATTGTAGAAATCATCTGATGCAAGGTTGGATAAGTTTTTATTTTAAATAGTTCTGAAACATAAACACTACCGAATTTACAAATTCTTCCCATATCATTTCTAATTAAATCTACAATCATGATATTTTCTGCTCTATCTTTTTCATTATTTTTTAAAATTTGTTTTTTTCTTTTATCATCCGTTAAAATATAACCTCTACTAATAGTTCCCTTCATAGGAGAGCTTATTAAAATGTTCCCTTTTTTCTTTAGAAATAATTCTGGAGAAAAAGAAAGAACTGACCAGTCTTTCTCTCGAATAAAAAACGCATATTCACATCTTTGACAAAAAAGAAGTTTAAAAAATAGATTCTCCAGATCCCCCTTATATCTAAATTTTATCTTGAAAGTATAATTTACCTGATAAGTATCGCCTGAGGAAATATAATCTTTGATTTTCTTTATTGCTGAAAAATATTCACTTTTATCAATATTTGGTTTAAAATCTTTAAATTTATCTTCATATTCCCTAAATTCTTTTAAAGTACATTTATATTTCTGGGGTTTTTTATAAATTCCTGCATAAGCCAGCGGAAAGGAATAAAAATCTTTTCTTAAATTTTTAAATTTTTCTTCAAAAAAATAACCAAGTTCATAACTCAAAATAAGCCCCAAATAGTATCCTTGACTCAAAAAATCTTCAAGCTGAGAAAAAAAATTTTTTAAATTTGTAGGTGTGTTTAAATTTTTCAAAATAAAACTTTTTAGAGGCTTTCCAAAATCCAGTATGGTATAGGGATAATTTTTTGCATTAACAAATAAAAATTTCATTTTGATTTAAGTTATTCCGGACTCTGAAGATAGGCGTTAATTAAGCAAATTATCATAACAATAAAAGAAATTATCATAAAAAAACCTGGACCAAAAAAGGGCTCTGTTAGTTTTGAAGACATAAAAACATAAAAAAATAAATATAAACCCAATAAGATACCTTCTGAAATGATAAGATTTTTTAAAAATACATATAATCTTTTTCTAAATGTCCATTTTTTCCTAAGTTCAATTTCCTGAATCTGGAGTTCTTTTATTAATTCTTCTGATCTTTCAATTTCAGAAATAACAATTTTAAGAATTTTGCTTAAATTATATCCTTTTATTCTTTTTTCAGCTCTATCAAGTAAAGTTTCGGTTCTTTTTAAAATATTACCAAATTGAATATCTTCGTATTTATAGGGATATCTTCGCCAAAATGATTTTATTTTTCGAAGAAGAATTTTGAGATTATTTATTTTAGCCTGCAATTCTTTTATTTTTTTAAAAAGATATCCTTGAAATTCTAAAGCAAGTTCCAGAGCTAAATCAGATGCATTTTCTATTGTTCCCAATCCTCCTTTATAAATATCCTCCTGAATTTTTTTTAATTTTTCTTGATAATCTTTCTGAATATCTTCTTTTATAAATTCTTTTATTACAAAAAATTTATCTTCTGCTTCTTTTAATCTTTCTATTGCAATTTCTCTTTTTTCTGCGATTTTATCAAATATAAATTCTTCCAGTTGTTTTTGATGTTTTATAAAAATAGGATCAAGAAAACTCCAATATAAAAAATAAGAATGATCCAGTGCAGGCATAATTTTATTAAATTCCAATTCTCTTCTATATTCCAGCAAATTTAAATGATAAATAGCTGGTAGGCATTTACTATCTACTTTTAATGCATCTTTATAAAAATCATGAGCAAGAAATTCTTCCCTCTCATGTTCATAGATATACCCTTTTAAAAATAACAAATAACTTTTAACAAAAGGAGCTTTGGCTTTCTCCAGCGCATCTTCAATATAATAAATTGCTCGCTTTAAATCTTTTTTTAAAATATTCACAAAAGCCTCTCCAAGTGAACCTCTAAAATCTTTCTCTGATAAAGGAATAAATCTTTTTTCAGCTTCTTCTAATTTATTTTTTATCAAAAATTCTAAGCCCACTCCTAAATCTCCACCCATTACAGGAAGAGTTAAATCAATTTTAAAGTTTCTCCATTCCTCTATTTCAGAATATTTAAAAAATATAAATTTCAAAAAATAAGGAAATAAATAAAAATAACGTGTATGAAAATATTTTAATTTTTGGTTATTGAGTCCTTTTTTGGAAATATTTTCCCAGATAATTTTTGAAATTTCAGAAAAATTATATTTAAACAACTCTTTAAAACTTTCCAGAGGATCGGGATTTAAAAGCCCTGGACATTTATTATAAGGATGTAAAGTACTTTTACAAAAAAAACATAAAGGTTCTTTGCCGGTCCAGAATATATCTTTATAAAAAACCAGTAATTTTGGATCCGCTGTAGAAGGTAAAATAAGTTCAAATATATCCTGCCAAGGTTCAATTTTATAGTAAATTTTTTCTTTTTTTAAAATTTTATCTATTTCATTTTTTACATCAGAAGTTAAATAAATTTTCCCTGCTCTTAAAAGAAAATCAGGTAAATCTTTAATTTCAGAAATAAGTAAAAAGGAAAAAGGAGGTGGAGAAGAATCTAAAATTTTATAATATCTATTTTTAAATTTTTCTATAACCTCGTTTAAATAAAGAATTGAATCTGAAGGTAATTCAAAAAAATTTTCAATTTTTTTAAAATGTGAAAGTAAATCTTCCAAAAATATTATTGCATCTTCTACTTGTGTCTTAAATAAGAACTCTAAGAGTCTTCTATGCCAGATTATTTTTAAATACATTTTTTTATCGGATATATTTATAAATTAGCAAAAAAACACTTAAAGTTATAAAAACATCAGCAACATTGAAAACTGGCCAATGATATTTTCCTATATGTAAATCTATAAAATCCAAAACCCCTTTATAAATCACTCTATCTATTAGATTACTTATACCTCCTCCAAATAAAAGTCCAAAACTTATTTTTAGAAATTTATTACCTTTTTTAGCCCAACGATAGGTAAAAAATAAAATTAAAAGAATTAAGAAAGAAATAGTGATAATTACTATATTATTTTTATAAAATAAACCAAACACTATCCCTTTATTCCATACTTTCACCAGGTTTAAAAAAGAAAAAATTTTTATTTCTGTAAAATCACTTTGTAAAATTAAATATTTTGTAAACCTATCAAGAAAAATTACAAAAAAAGCGCTTAGCCAGAATAGTTTCATTAAATTTCCATTTTTGAGGCTTTTATAACTTCAAAACATCTTAAACAGATATTTGGTATTTCTAAACTACCAACTTCTGGTTTTCTTTGCCAACATCTTTCACATTTTTTATAAGCTGTTTTCTTTACTACAATCTCCAGTCCTTCTATTTCTTCAGATTTATACCATACCTTTTCATCTGAAATTTTATCTAAATTATTTATCGGTTCAAATTCAGCTACCATTAAAAAGTATTCCCAAAATTCTTTGTCTTTAAAATACTTTTCAAGTTCTTGGGGAGATTTTATATACATTTCAGCTTCCAAGGATGTACTGATTAATTTTTTATCTTTTCTTGCGATTTCTAAAGCTTTTAAAAATTCTTCTCTTAATTCCAGAATTTTTTCCCATTTTTCAACTTGATTTTCTGGAAGCTCAAATTTATAGGAGGGGAAATCTGTTAAAAATACCGAAATTTCTTCTTTAGGATATGGAAGATTTTGCCATACATCTTCAGCAGTGAAAGAAAATATAGGAGCCATAAGTTTAACTAAGCTATCTAAGGCATAATAAAACACTGTTTGTGTTGCTCTTCTTTTAAAACTATCCGATGCTTCGCAATAAAGATAATCTCTATTAATATCAATTATTAAAGATGATAACTCTATTATGCAGAATCGATGAATTTCATGATAAACAATATGAAAGTTAAAATTTTCGTAAGCTTTTTTAACTTTTTCTATTAATTTAGAAAGGCGGTAAAGTATATATTGTTCAAACTCTGGCAGTTTTTCAAAAGGTATAAGATCTTTTTGAGGGTTAAAGTCATAAAGATTACCTATCAGAAATCTACAAGTATTTCTGATTTTTCTATAAGCCTCAACTAAACGATTTAATATTTCCTTAGATATTTTTATATCATCTCTGTAATCTTCAGCAGAAACCCATAATCTAATAATTTCTGCTCCATATTGTTTAATCAAATCTTGCGGATGAATAACATTTCCGAGGCTTTTTGACATTTTTCTTCCTTGACCATCTACTACAAATCCATGAGTTAAGATGCCTTTATAAGGTGGGGTTCCTCTTGTTCCAATTGAGCATAAAAGTGAACTGTGAAACCATCCTCTATGTTGATCCGAACCTTCTAAGTAAAGATCTGCTGGAAATTTTAAATCTTCTCTTTTTTCAAGAACCCCAGCAAAAGAAACACCGGAGTCAAACCAAACATCCAAAATGTCTCTTTCTTTTTCAAATGTAGTATTTCCACATTTCGGACATCTCGTCCCTTCAGGTAAAAGCTCTTCGGCAGATTTAACAAACCATGGATCACATCCTTCTTTTTCAAATAATTCAATTACTTTTTTATAATATTTAAAATCCTTTAATACTTCCCCGCATTTAGAACATTTAAAAACTGTAATAGGAACCCCCCATACTCTTTGTCTTGAGATACACCAGTCAGGTCTATTTTCAAGCATAGAATAAAGACGATTTTTACCCCAATAAGGAACAAATTTTATCTGATCAAGTGATTTTAAAGCCTTTTCTCTTAAACCTTTTGCATCCATAGAAATAAACCACTGTGTTTCAGCTCTAAAAATAATGGGTTTTTTACATCTCCAGCAATAAGGATAACTATGTTCAATTTTATCTTCATGAAGAAGTTTGCCATTCTTTTTTAAAGTTTCTAATATAACTTCATCTGCTTTATAAATATCGAGTCCTCCAACTAAAGGCACATCTTTGTAAAACTTTCCTTCTTGATCAACAGGTACATAAATATCGAGATTATAATTTAAACCACATATGTAATCTTCTTCACCATGTCCAGGAGCTATATGCACGATCCCTGTTCCTGTATCCAAGGTAACAAAATCAGCAAGTACTAAAAGACTTTTTCTTTCATAAAAAGGATGCCAAGCAGTTTTCTTTTCAAGAGTTCTGGGATTTATTGATGCAATAATCTCTGGAAGTTCTTTATCAAGTTCTGCACAGAGTGCAGAAATTCTTCCCTCTGCAATTATGTAATATTCATTATCCCAGTTAACCAGTACATAATCAAAATCAGGATTAAAAGCTAAAGCTAAATTTGCAGGAAGGGTCCACGGAGTGGTTGTCCAAATAAGTATATAAATCGGCTTTTTGATCTTTAGTTGAAGTTCTTTTTTTAAAAATTCAAAAGTTTCATCTGTTAAAGGAAATTTTACATAGATGGAGGGAGAAACAAAAGGTTTATATTCTACTTCTGCTTCAGCAAGAGCAGTTACACAGTGAGGACACCAGAATACTGGTTTTTTTCTTTGATACATTTGTCCTGATTCTAAAAATCTTAACATTTCCCTTGCAATAACAGCTTCGTATTGAGGACTCATAGTAAGATAAGGATCTTCCCATTTACCAAATACCCCTAATCTTTTGAACTCTTCTCTTTGAATATTAATATACTTTTGAGCATATTTTCTACATGCGTCTCTTATTACAAGAGGAGGAAGTTCTCCTCTTTTTACTCCGAGTTCCTGTTCTACTTTAAGTTCAATTGGAAGCCCGTGACAATCCCAACCAGGTATATAAGGAGCTTTATATCCTGCCATTATTTTACTTTTAACAATAATATCTTTTAAAACTTTATTCAGTGCTGTACCTAAGTGAATATGCCCATTAGCATAAGGTGGTCCATCATGAAGAATATAAAGTGGGGCATTGGCTCTTTTTTCAAGCATTTTTTCATAAATTTTTTCTTTTTCCCAGAATTCCAAAAACTGTGGTTCTCTCTGAACAAGATTAGCTTTCATCGGAAACGAGGTTTTAGGAAGATTTAAAGTCTTTTTCCAATCCATATTATTTACCCCCGTGAAAAAATCTCGAAAGTAGTTTTATTATTAAAAAGCAAAATTTATTTTAACACAACTTTCTAAAAAACCATCATTTATTCTAAATTAAAATAACTTCAAAAAACCCTTGACATTAAAGAAAAATAGGTTATTTTAGGATTTTGATAATAGGCGCGTAGCTCAGTGGGAGAGCGCTTGCTTGACATGCAAGAGGTCGGCGGTTCGATCCCGCCCGCGCCTACCATTTTTTAAAAGGAGATTTATAGGAATTTTATTTTGAAAATCAAAATTAAAAATTTTGGTGAATTTTCTCTTAAACCAGGTGAATCTTTAAAATCTCTTTTATCTGAATTAAAAAAATCTTATAAATCTAAAGATTTACCTATAGGATTTAAATATAAAAATGAATATATTGATTGGCATTATACCTTTAATGAAAATGACGAAGAAATAGAACTTGAACCTATATTTTCTTCAGATAAATCTGCTCTTTATTTTCTTCGGCATACTGCTGCTCATATCCTTGCTCAAGCAGTAAAGGAACTTTTTCCCGAAGCTAAACTCGGTATAGGTCCTCCTGTAGAAGACGGTTTTTATTATGACATTTATTACAATCGTCCTTTTAATGAAGAAGATCTTGCTAAAATTGAAAAAAGAATGAAACAGATTGTCAAAAAAAATTTTCCACTTGAAAGAAAAGTTCTTAATAAAAGTGAAGCAGAAAAATTATTTAAAGAATTAAAAGAGGATTTTAAACTCGAATTGCTTAAGGAAATTCCTGAAAATGAAGTGAGTGTATATATTCAGGATAATTTTATAGATCTTTGTCGTGGTCCGCATGTACTCTCTACAGGACAGGTTAAAGCATTCAAATTACTTTCAGTCTCTGGGGCTTATTGGAAGGGCGACGAAAAAAATCCTATGTTATGGAGAATTTATGGAACTGCTTTCTTTTCAGATAAAGATTTAAAGGAATATTTAGCCTGGATAGAAGAAGTAAAAAGAAGAGATCACCGAAAACTTGGGAAAGAATTGGAGCTTTTTACTATAGAGGAAGAAGTTGGTCCTGGTCTTGTAATATGGTTACCTAAGGGAGCTATAATTAGAAATATTATAGAAAATTTCTGGAAAGAAGTTCATTTAAAAAAAGGTTATCAATTGGTTTATACTCCTCATATAGCTTTGATAAAACTTTGGGAGACATCAGGACATTTAGATTTTTACAGAGAAAACATGTTTTCCCCAATGGAACTCGAAAATCGTACTTACCAGCTTAAACCTATGAACTGCCCTTTTCATATATTTGTATATAATCAAAAAAGACGTAGTTATAAAGACTTACCTATAAGGCTTTTTGAATTGGGAACTGTTTATCGTTTTGAAAGAAGCGGGGTTCTTCATGGTCTTCTGAGAGTAAGAGGATTTACCCAAGATGATGCTCATATTTTTTGTCGCGAGGATCAGCTCGAAGAAGAACTTACACAAGTATTGGATCTCGTAATTTATTCTTTGAAACTTTTTGGGTTTGAGGAATATAAAATATTTTTATCCACAAGGCCAGAAAAATTTGTTGGCTCTCCTCAAATATGGGATAAAGCTGAAAATGCATTAAAACAAGCTTTAGAAAATAAAGGATTAGAATATGAAATTGATCCAGGAGAAGGTGTATTTTATGGTCCAAAAATAGATATAAAAATTAAGGATGCATTAAATAGATTTTGGCAATGTTCCACAATTCAGGTAGATTTTAATCTCCCAGAAAGATTTAATCTTGTTTATGTAGGAGAAGATAATAAATTCCATAGACCTATTATGATCCATAGAGCTATATTTGGATCTTTGGAAAGATTTCTGGGGGTTCTTATTGAACACTATGCTGGTGCATTTCCCTTTTGGTTAGCTCCTGTACAAATTAAAGTTTTAACTTTAACCGATCGTAACATTCCATATGGAGAAAAAATTGTAAAAATTTTAAAAAACGAAGGTTTTAGAGTAGAAGCAGATTTTAAAAATGAAAAACTTAATTATAAAATACGTATAGCTCAAAAAGAAAAAGTTCCATATATGGTAATAATCGGAGATAAAGAAGAGGCGGAAAATACAATCAGTATCAGAACAAGGAAAGGCGAAATAAAAAACTCAGTAAAACTGGAAGAGTTTATTTATCAGCTCAAAAAAGAAAATCAACCAGAACTTTTAAGTTAAATGATCCTTTTAAAATCTTATAAAAAATATCCTTTGAATTTTCTATATTATTTTCAAAATATTAAAGTTATAGGAGGACATATAGATAATGGGAAAGGATTTAAAAAGTAAATACAGAGTTAATGAAAAAATAAGAGCGAAGGAGGTAAGACTTATTGGTCCAGATGGTAAGCAAATAGGAATTGTATCTTTAAAGGAGGCTTTAAAACAAGCGGAAGATTATGGTTTAGATTTGGTAGAAGTTGCACCAAATGCAAATCCCCCTGTATGCAAGATTATGGATTTTGGAGAATTTTTATATCAGCAGGCAAAAAAGGCTAAAGAAGCAAGAAAAAAACAGGTTCAAGTTGAAATAAAAGAAATTAAATTAAGTCCAAAAACAGAAAAACACGATCTGGAAGTAAAAATAAGGCATATATTAAGATTTTTAGAAGATAAAAATAAAGTAAAAATAAGAATTATTTTTAAAGGAAGAGAGCTTGCTCATCCTGAGATGGCTAATCGAGTTCTTCAACCTATATTTGAGGCAGTAAGAGATAAAGCAAAAATTGAAGCAGGTCCTAAATTCGAAGGAAGACAAATGATCACAATCTTGGCTCCTATTACTAAAAAATAATTCAAGGGATCCATTCACAAAATTGTTTAAGTATTTTTAATCCAGGTTTACCACTTTTTTCCGGATGAAATTGAACTGCTACTAAATTTTGATAAGCAACTGCTGAAGGAAATTCAATTCCATAAAAGGTGATACCACATATTACCTCAGAATCAGCAGGTTGAGGATAATAACTGTGAACAAAATAATACTCATATTCAGGATCAAGATCTTTAAAAACTGGATGATTTTTTATCCACCTTACTCTATTCCAGCCCATTTGAGGGATTTTTAATTTTTCTCCATTCCATATTAAAGGTTCAGAAAATCGTACCACCTTTCCTTTTAATAATCCGAGTGTTTCAGTTCCTCCATCTTCTTCACTTTCTTCAAAAATAATTTGGGTTCCGAGGCAAATACCTAAAATGGGCTTCCCCTCTCTGAAAGCTTCTTTAAGAAATTGATCTAATCCAAATCTTCTAAGGCTTTCCATTGCACTCTTAGCAGCTCCTACTCCTGGAAAAATTATTCTTTCTGCTTTTTTAAGTTCTGAAATATCCGAAGATATAATACATTCGTAACCAAGGTAGGTAAGTGCTCTCGCTACGCTTGTTAAATTCCCTGCCTGATAATCTATTATTCCTATCATAAGCTCCCTTCAAGTTCTTTTATAAATTTTTCTTTTTGTTCATTAGATAATAAAAATTCCTCATTTTTAGACTTTAATATTTTTAAAAGTGTGTCAAACCATTCCTTGATCTGTTTTTTAATTTCTGGATATTTTATTTTAAGATTTTCTTTTTTTAAGTACTTTTTTAATCTATTAAGGTTTATTGTTGCTCTTTCAATACCTCTAAAGAATGGCTTACCAAAATTTTCATAAGTTAAGTCTCTTTTAATAATTGTTAAGTATCTTTCAATCACTGCTTCTTTTAAAATCATCATCTCCTTTTCATTCAATTTTAAACCCATACCTTTGGGAGGCTGATCTGTAAGCCAATAATAAGAATTCCAAAAGGCTATTTCAGGTATTTCCCCTCCTTCATGCTTTATTAATTCTGCTTCATTCAAAACTTCTTCTCGGATTTCCATAAATATTTATTCTTTTCCAGTAAGTTTTTTCAATTCATCAATAGGAGGAAGATCTTTAAGTGAATTTAATCCAAAATATTCCAAAAAAAACCTTGTAGTTCCATAAAGTAAAGGTCTTCCAGGGATATTCTTGCGACCTACGACTTTTATAAAACCTTTTTCTAAAAGGACCTTTAAAGTTCCGCTTGTATCTATTCCTCCTCTTTTTGCTGAGATTTCTGCTCTTGTAATTGGTTGAAAATAAGCTATAATTGCCAAAGTTTCAAGAAGTGGCTTAGTCCATTTAAAATCCTTAGGATTTAAAAATTTCTTTAAATATTCTGCTACTTCTGGATTTGTTTCTATTCTATATCCTCCTGCAATTTCTTTGATAACCATTCCTCTATCTGTATATTCTTTTTGTAATTCTTCAATAATTTCTTTTACTTTCTTCGGAGGAATATTATCGCAAATTTTAGAAATTTCTTTTATTTTTAAAGACCTACCTGCACAGAAAAGAAGAGCTTCTATGACTTTTTTATAAAATTTCTTTTCCTTCTGCATTATCTTTTATGAAAAAATAAACCTTACCATAATGTTCTTTTTGTTCAATTATTTTTTTAGAAATAAGTTCTTTTAGATAATTTAATAATATTTTTTCTTCAATCTCAAAAGCTTTTGCTATCTCATCAATCGGTGCTGGTCTTCTTTTAAGGTATTCAACGATTTCTTCTGAATTTAATATTAATTTTTTACTGAGTTTTCTTAAGTCTAATTTTCTTTTTGATACTATAACTTCTGCTTTCTTTCCTAAAAAATCAGCGATTTTTTGTAGTCTTTCAAAATCAAGAGGTTTAGCAATTTTATAAGCTGGAGGACGAATAACAGTATTTAATTGAATTTTATGCGGATTAATATATTCTATGGCTTGTTTTAAGGCTTCGAGATCTTCTTGAGTATCATTTACTCCTTCTACTAAAAGTACCTCCAACCATAATTCTCCTTCCATTTCTTCTCTAAGAATTTTTAATCCTTCTATAATTTCTTTTACCTCTATACCAGAAGCAGGTTGATTAACTTTTTTAAAACTTTCTTCTCTTGCACTATCTAAGGAAGCAAGAACAATGTCAAGCTTACTTAAAGCTTTTCTGATAGATTCTATATTAATTAAAGTGCTATTGGTGAGAATTGCTACAGGTTTTGTAATCTCTTTTTTTGCTAATTCTACAGTTTTTTCAAAATAAATATTTAAAACAGGTTCACCACTTCCTGTAATAGTTAATACATCAAATTTATCCTGCATTTCTTTTGCTATAAAAATAGATTTTTCTATAAGTTCCCACGGATAATAGGCTTTTCTTTCTTTTGTTAAATATGTGGTTTTTCCAACTTCGCAATATATACAATTTAAAGTACATATTTTTCTGGGAACCAATTCAAGTCCTAAGGATCTCCCAAGTCTTCTTGATAAAACTGGCCCAAAAAGTAATTTCTTTTTCATATTTTAAAATATTTGTTTAATTTTTAGATTAGAAACAAAATATACTACTTTTTTATAGAATTAAAAAGCCCGAAATTTAGAGATGCAAAAATTTGTAAAAACCTAAAAATTTGTTATTATACACAAAGCTAATCTTTTATGAATGTAGAATTGGTAAATAAATTCCTAAAAACAAAAGCTAATCCAAATAAAATTACACTTTTAAGAATATTTCTGCTCCCTTTACCCTGTGCTCTTTTATTTCTGGAAAGCTATTCTGCCAAATTAACAGCCCTGGGACTTGGATCTCTTTTAGGAGTTACAGATTATTTAGACGGGGTTATTGCAAGAAAATACAGAAAAATTACCCCAATAGGTACCCTCTTGGATCCTATAGCAGATAAAATATTTGTAACAGGTGTGTATCTTACCTTAGTTTATTTAAATTATTTCAATTTTATACCGGTTTTTTTGATTATACTCAGAGAAATTTTTATTTCCTATTTAAGAAGCTGGTTTACTGAAGAAATGAAAGTAGCAAAAATTGCGAAGATAAAAACTGTTTTTCAAATGTCTATTGCAGGTTTTGCTGTTTTATTGAATCTTTATTTTTCATTTTATTTCTCTTATATTAATTATTTACTTTGGGGAATAGTAATTTTTTCTTATTTAAGTGCTATTCCATATTTTTATAGAGTATATAAAGCAATTAGAAAATTTAAATACAGTTTAAAATCCTTCTTTATTTCTTTTTATTCACTTTTGTATCCACTTTTACTTTTAATAACATTTCCTTTAGCAAAAAATTTATTTTTTATAAATATTTTAGGGCTTTGTTTTTATTTTTTTAAAAAAGGATTAGCAAAAGCTTCTCCAACATGGGCTCATAAAGAATCTTGGTTTATTTTAGCAATTTTAATTTTTGTAATTTTTGAGTATTTTTATCTTAAACACTTATATTTTTCTTTATGGGGCATCCTGTTATTTAGTTTGTATAGAGATGGTTTTAAAAGCTTAAAAATTATGTGGAATATTTTAAGAGTTTAATAGCCTCTGAATAATCTTCTTTTCCGAATACCGCAGAACCTGCAACTAACACATTTGCTCCTGCTTTTATTACAAGTGGAGCAGTATCTTTATTAATACCTCCATCTACTTCAATAAGTACTGTTTTTTCTTTTTTTTCTAAAATTTCTTTCAATTTCTCAATTTTTGGAAGACAATTTTTAATAAATTTTTGTCCTCCGAATCCTGGATCCACAGTCATAATTACTACATAGTCTAAATCATCTAAAATATATTCCAGTATATTCAATGGAGTATGGGGATTGAGAGCCACACCCGCCTTTTTACCAAGTTCTTTTATTTTTAAAATTGCACGATGAAGATGAATGGTGGCTTCAGCATGAACAGAAATCCAGTCAGCACCTGCTTTAGCAAAGTCCTTTATGTATTTTTCTGGTTCTACTATCATTAGATGTACATCAAAAATAAGTTTTGAATGGGGACGAAGAGCCGAAACAATTAAAGGACCAAAAGTAATATTGGGAACAAATCTTCCATCCATTATGTCTAAATGGAGAATATCTGCATCTGCTTCTTCTATTTTTTTTACTTCTTCTTTTAAATTAGAAAAATCTGCTGAAAGAAGAGAAGGAGCTATAAGGATCTTATTTTTTATCAGGCTCATCTTTTTTAAAAGGAAATTGAATTATTTTTTTACTTTCCTTTAGATTTTTAAAAACACTTTGTTGAAATCGAGTTTCTAAGCTTTCTTCTTTTAATGGAACTCCTGTAAATACATGAGGGAGATAAGCTTTATAGTGATTCAAAAGTGATTCTGGAATTTGAAGAGTATACCAGATAATCTGACTTCTTTGTACAGTAATATAAGAAAAACCTAACAAAAGTGGAATAAGGCCCCTTTGTTCAATACTTACAAGAGCTGGCCATTCTACATCAAAAAATTCTTTTTTTTCTAATACAAATTTTAAACTTTCAAAAACAGGATTAAAGCATACGAGACCGAGAAAAAGCCCAGATTGAGTTTGAAAAAGTACAGGTTTCTTAACAATGGGCTGATCTGCCATATTTTTATTTTATTATCTTTTTTCTCTTTCTCAAGTGAATATATTACCACTTTTTCCTAACCCATATATCTGTTACTTTACCAAGTATTTTATGAATTTTAGGATCATATTCAATTATAGGATATTCAGGATTTTCAGAAACTAAATATATTTTATTATTTTTTTTACGATATCTTTTAATATAAATTTCTTGCCATTCATCAGTAAATACCACAATATCTCCAAAAGAAATTTTAATATCTGAAGAAATTACTACATAATCCCCATCTTTTATAATGGGACTCATACTATCCCCTTTAAATTTAAAAACAATTGAATTTGGATATGAATTGGGTAAATAAATCCATTCTATTATGGCATCTTCAGGAATTTCAGAAGGAAAATTAGAAGGAAGATAACCCAAAACTGGTACAGCCTCAACTATTCTTGTTACAATTGTTTTTTTAAATTCTTTGCTTAATTTTTTTATTGGGTGAAAAGGTTTTTTTATAAACATTTCATCTTCCCCGGTTAAAAGCCAGTGTAAATTTATACCCAATCGGGTAGCTATTTTTTGTAGGTTTTTGATTGAAGGAATTCTTTCATTTCTTAAATATTTTTGTAATGTTGGATAAGGAAGTCCTACAATTTTAGAAAATCTTGAATAACTGTAACCTAAGGATTTTATTAAATAATTTAATCTTTCTGAAATTTTTTCCATTTGTAAAACATCTCTTGACATTTTTTTACATTAGTATATAAAAATTATGATGAGTGTGATTTGTTTTTAATCCATAACATAGTTTAAAATCATGGAATTTTTAAATTTAAATAAATATTTAAATAATTTTCCAAGAGAAAAGAAAATAAAAATACTTGGAACTTTACTTGGAATAAATTGGGCTGAAGTTGCAAGAAAAATGGGTGTCACCCGTGTCGCGATATATCGTACTATCTCAGGAGAAATAAAATCAAAAAGACTCAGGAAAGCTATAGCAGACGCTCTCCACATTCCATATTCGGAACTTTGGAATGAAGAAAAATAAATATAATAATTCAACACTTATACTTATCTTGATAACCTATTTTAATAAAAAAATATAATAAAAAATTTCAAAAAGTAAATTGATAAAATAAGGATTTAAAGGATTAAAATTTTAATTAAAAAGTGGTATTAATTTTTAAAAATTAGTTTAAAATTATTAAAAATTTTAAATTTATTTTATTTTTAAAAGGTTACTTTTGGATTTTTATTTAATGAAACAAGTATATTTTAAAAATATTTGTAATACCATTTTAAATTATGTATCTGATGCCATTATAATAATAGATGAGCAAGGTATTATTACATATTGGAATTCATCTGCAGAAAAAATGTTTGGTTATTCTTCAAATGAAGTTCTTAAAAAGAATATTTATCATATTTTTCTTATACCTATAGAATTTGTAAAGAAATTTAAAGATGAACTTGAATCCCTTAAAAAACAAACAAAAAATGAAATCGTAAAAAAACAATTTAAACTACCTTTAAAACATAAAACCGGAAAAGAGATCTATACAGAAGTATTTTTTATTCCATGGATTAAAAAGAATAATTATTGGATTATTCTGATTATTAAGGATATACCAACTTATAAAAAATTAGAAGAAAGTATTAGTAAAAAATTAAAAATTCTTTTTAGCCTTTATAAAACAGCTCAAGAATTAAGCAAATCTGTAGAAAATTTTTCAGAATTAGCCAAAAAGATAGTCAAATTAAGTGTTGAAAATTTAAGAATTAGTATGGGCTTATTAGGATGCTTTAAAGATAAAAAAATAACTTTTATTGCTCAATATCCTGAAAATATTTTTGATTTATCTTCTTTAACTAAAAAATGGAATACCTCCCCTTATGCGGATGAATTAATATCAACTGTTATTAAAACTGAAACACCTCAAAAAATTCCAAATGAATTAATGGATTTTATTGATAAAGACATTAAGGATTGCATTCTCTTTCCTTTAATAAGTCATAAGACTATAATAGGTATTTTAATTCTTGGCAGCGAATCAGAAAACTTTTTTACAGAAGAAACTATAAATTATATACAACATTTTGCTAATATTTCTGGAATATCTTTAGAAAAGGCCCAAATTTTTGAAGAATCTAACAGAAGATTACAGAAAATAATATCTCTTAGAAATATTGATTTAGCAATAGCAGGTAATTTAGATATCCGAGTAGTTTATAAAATAGCTCTTTATGAAATTGTAACTCAATTAAAAGTTGATGCTGCAGTTATATTGATTTACAATCCTCATACTCGGACTCTTCAATGTGAAGCTCAAAAAGGTTTTACTACAAGAGAAATAGAAAATATTGTTGTTCCTATTGATAAAAGTATAGCTGGTGAAATAGTTAGAACTCGGAAAATTATTTATATTCCTGAAGAATTTTATAAAAAAGAAGATATAAGAAAAGAAATTTTTATAAAAGAAGGCTTTGTAGTATATTATGGTATTCCTCTTCTTGCAAAGGGGAAATTATTAGGGGTATTAGAACTTTTCCACCGTTCTCTTCATGAAGAAAGTATTGAATGGTTTGATTTTCTTGAAACACTTGCTGGACAAGTAAGCATTGCAATAGATAATGCTATATTAGTTGAAGATCTTAAAACTAAACATTTTGAACTTCTTAAAGCTTATGACCAAACTATTGAAGGATGGGCTTTAGCCTTATCTTTAAAATCTGATGAAACCGTGGAACATAGTAAAAGAGTTACTGAGCTTACTTTAAAAATAGCGAGGCGAATGGGAATAAAAGATGAAGATTTGATGTATATACGTTGGGGAGCTTTACTTCATGATATCGGTAAAATAGGTATTCCTGATTCTATTCTTCTTAAACCTGGTTGTTTGACAGAAGAAGAACGGAGAATTATAGAAATGCATCCTGTTTATGCTTATAAAATGCTTTCTCCTATTGAATATTTAAGAAAAGCAATTGAGATTCCTTATTGTCATCACGAAAGATGGGATGGCACAGGGTATCCAAGAGGACTTAAAGGGAAGGAAATACCACTTTCTGCAAGGATATTTGCTGTGGTAGATGTTTGGGATGCTTTAACGAGTGATAGACCATATAGAAAAGCATGGCCTAAAGAAAAGGCTATTGAATATATAAAAGACCAGAGCGGAAAACAGTTTGATCCTGAAGTAGTAAAACATTTCTTAGAAATTATTCAGACTTACCAGCAAGGACAACACCAGGGATAATATAAGGGGTAACATCCTGGACAATAGCAAGGATACCATCTATACCAGTAATAATCACAGATACATGGATAAGGCGGAAGTGGTGGATGTATTTCTTCTTCTTTCCATAAATGAATTCCTTTAGCTTTTATTATTGGGTATTTATAAGGCATTTCTCCAATTTTTCCTTCTTTAAATCCTTTTAATACTCCTGCTACTGTAATAAATTTATCCTTTGAATAAACAGCACAATCAATAAATTTTGAGGCTTTTACCAAAAATCTCCCTTCAGAAGCTGTATCTGTAATAGGTCTTGACCAAAAATCTAAAGGAAATTGAATAACCTCTAATAAGGTAAAATTTTTCTTATTTTCACAACGAATTATTTTCCCTCCCCAGAGAATAGTTTTTCCTATATATTTTTCAGGTGAAGTTTTGACTTTAAGAAGTGTTATCTCTTTATCTACCGGAATATTTTGAAGTTCCTGAGGAATCGTAGCACATCCAGAAATAAAAAATACTGAAATAAACAAAATTATAAAAATAATCTTTTTCATCCTATTATAAAAATTAACTCGTTTTTACCTTTTTTCTACCAAAATATTATCTTTGAGCTTGAGAGGAGATCAAAAGAGTATATTTTCTTAGGTTCTTCCTCCTAAGGTTTTATATTCTTTTTTCTACTTTTTTATTCGTTATCATATAGACAAGTATTATCTCTAATTACTTAAAATTAAGTTCCGAGTTTATATACTTTTTATACTAACCTTTTAAAATATGAAATATTTTTTGCATTTTTTCATAAAGCTATTTTTAAAACTATGTAATTTTTACCTTTAATCAATTTTTTTCCTTTTTTTCTCAATCAAACAATCTCTTTACAGAATGTAATCTCAATAGCTTTTCTTATTCCTGTAAATATCGCTTTTTCTAAAATTCTTCGACTCTTTAAACCACTTTTGATTTACAATCTTATTTTTTACTTTGAGCGAGTTTTTTAATCATTTCATAAGTCTCAAATTCTGGTGCT
>CAYPFL010000010.1:0-46668 GCA_964410095.1 uncultured Thermodesulfatator sp. | reverse complement strand
TAAGGGATATTTCAGGATATCTTCCAAGAGCAAGGGTTTTTCTTTTGCCATTAAAACGATAATCAAGTCTCCAAAGTTTTGAACCTTTTGGTGTTACCCATATAAAAAGTCCTGAACCATCAACTATCTTGTAGGGCTTTTCTTTAGGTTGAAGTTTTCTTAGAATTGTTTCCGTCAGTTTACCTTTCATAATTTTTTATACCTCCTTAGTTTGGTGGTTAATTAAATTTGAAACCCAACCCATTTCCTTAATTTTTCGGTTCCTTCAATAAATAAGATATAGAATTTTTCAATATTTCCAAATGGAGTTACGGAGTTATAAAAAATTAAATATAACTCCAGAAAATAACTCCAAATTTTTAAATTTAGTTAAATTTTATTGGAATTTCTTAGATTGTCAAGAAGCTTAAAAGCTTGATTTTTTTTACTCTTTGGAATTCTTTAGATTTTCTTAGACAAAAAGAATATGGAGCCGGTGGGACTCGAACCCACGACCTCGTGAATGCCATTCACGCGCTCTCCCGCTGAGCTACGGCCCCATATTTAGCTTTTCTAAAAATTAAACCAATCTTTAGGTTTGTCAACCCTTATTATTTATCCTAAAACTGTCTTAATCTTTTTCTATTTTTATTAAAACTTATTTAAATGATTGGCAGGGCAATTAAATCTATATTCAACCCCACCTTTTGTTCTATGCCCTCTATAAAGACGAATATAAAGTTTATAATGAGGATGGTACCCAATTATAATGGTGCCGTATGTATTGCTCCTCTTCTTCCCTTACAAGTAATTGTATATCCGTTATATTTACCTCTTGCTCTTGTCCCTCTTAAATAAGCAGTAAAATGTAACTTACCACCTGTTATTTTAATATTATGCTTGCATATAGACTTACTATAAGTTCATCTCTTACAACATTTCCTGTAACATTAAATTTTATAACTGCACCACGCCCCCACCATATGCCTCTCTTCTATTATATACTTAATTCACTTATAAATACAAATATTATCAATACTAAAAACACTTAACAAATTTCTTTTTACTCATCAAAGCCCCCCTTTCAAAAATTTTAAAATTAAAACTTTTGAGAGGCTTAAAAATTTCTAATTTTTATTGACAGATGATAAAGTTATGATAGTTTTTGATTGATTTGTTAACTTTTAATTTTATTTTGGTTAACAAATTTAAACTATTATGATCTGGTCAGAAATAATCAAAGAGATTGAAGAACTTAAACAAAAAAATCTTTATCGGCGATTACGAGAATTAAAAATATTAAGTCCTACTCACGCAATAATAAATGGTAAAGAAGTTATTTTGTTCTGCTCAAACAACTATTTAGGGTTAACACATCATCCAGAGGTAATTAATGTAGCTAATGAAATTATTAAAAAATACGGAACGGGGAGCGGAGCTTCGCGTTTAATAAGCGGTCATAATCACCTTTATAAAGAATTAGAAAATACCTTAGCAAAATTTAAAGAAGTTGAAGCAGCTTTAGTGTTTTCTACAGGTTATACTACCAATATAGGGGTAATTTCCGCACTTGTTGGTCGGAAAGATGCTATCTTTTGTGATAAACTTGCTCATGCTTCAATTATAGATGGGTGTTTATTAAGTGGAGCAAAAATCTTTCGTTTTAAACATAATGATTTAGAACATCTTAAATGGCTACTTGAAAAAGAAACTCAATATCGGCGTCGTTTGATTATTACTGAAGGTGTATTTTCCATGGATGGGGATTTAGCACCGCTTCCAGAAATTTATGAACTTGCAGGAAAATATGATGCAATTTTATTAGTAGATGATGCACATGGAACAGGTGTAATAGGTGAAAAAGGAAAAGGAACTTTGGCGTATTATGGAATTAAGGGAGAACGAATTATTCAGATAGGGACATTAAGCAAAGCAATCGGAGCTCTTGGCGGTTTTGTAGGTGGAAGCAAAATATTTATTGAATATCTGATCAATAAAGCACGCTCATTTATTTTTACTACAGCTTTGCCACCAGCTGTTATAGCATCTGCGAAAAAAGCTATAGAAATATTGGAAAACGATTCTACTCTTTTGCAAAAACTCAGAGAAAATATTTTGATTTTAAGAAAAGGAATTAGTGAGTTAGGATTTAAACTTCCTCCTTATCCTACTCCTATTATTCCATTAATCGTAGGAGAGGCAGAAAAGGCATTAAAGTTAAGTGAAAGACTTTTTGAAGAAGGTTTTTTTATCCCTGCTATTCGTCCACCTGCCGTACCAAAGGGAACTGCAAGACTAAGAATTACTGTAAGTGCAATGCATACAAAAAAAGAAATAAATAAACTCTTGAATACTATTAAAAAATTAATAAACGAGCTATGAAAATTTCTTCGGTATTTATTACAGGGACAGATACAGAGGTAGGTAAAACAGTAGTTTCTGCAATTTTAGGATTAGCATATAAAATGCAGGGAATAAATATCGGTTATTTTAAACCTGTTCAATCTGGAGCTAAAGGATATATACCTCCAGATGCAAAGTTTTGTCAGGAAATCCTTGATTTAAATATTTCTCCTGAAAAGCTCTGTGCTTATATATTTGAACCTCCTGTCTCACCTCATCTTGCTGCTAAATGGGTAGGAATAGAAATAGATCCTCAGTATATTTTAGAATATTATCAAAAATTAAAAAATAAATATGATGCACTTATAGTTGAGGGAGCAGGAGGACTGCTTGTTCCATTAAAAAATAACTTTTTTATGCGCGACTTAATTATTATGCTTAAATTGCCTTTAATCATCGTAGCAAGACCTGGGTTAGGAACTATTAATCATACCTTACTTACTCTTGAATGTGCAAGAAATGCAGGAATAAATGTCCTCGGAATTATTATCAACCGTACACCTTTAAAGCCTGATCCAATGATAGAAGATAATATAAAAACAATTGCTAATATGGGTAATATAAAAATATTAGCAGTAATACCAGAAATACCTTTAGAAAAGAAAAAGCTCATAGAGGTTGCTAAAAATATTGATTTGGGAGGAATAAATGAAATTGAACAAAAAAGAAATTGAACATCTGAGATATATAGATACGCATGTACTATGGCATCCCTTTACACAAATGAAAGAATACGAAACAGAAAATGCACCTATTATTATAGCAGGTGAAGGCAATTATTTAATTGATATAGAAGGTAATCGTTATTTGGATGGAGTAGCATCTTTATGGGTTAATATTCATGGACATCGTGTAAAAGAGATAGATTTAGCTATAAAATCTCAACTTGATAAAATCGCTCATTCAACTCTTTTAGGTATTGGAAATGTTCCTTCTATTCAATTAGCTGAAAAATTAATAAAAATTACTCCTCCAGGTTTAACAAAAGTATTTTATTCTGATAATGGTTCTACTGGAGTAGAGATAGCTTTAAAAATGGCTTTTCAATATTGGCAAAATATTGGCCGCTCTGAAAAAAAACGATTTTTATCTTTTTACAATGCTTATCATGGAGATACCTTAGGTGCAGTTGGAGTAGGAGGTATATCCTTATTTCATCAAATTTATGGGGATATTGTAGTTTCTTCTATCAAAGTTCCTTCAGCTTATTGTTATCGTTGTCCTTGGAATCAAAAACCTGAAAGTTGTGATAAAGAATGTTTTAAAGCTGTGGAAGAAACTATCAAAACTCATGCAAAAGAATTGTGTGCTGTTATTATTGAACCTATTATTCAAGCAGCAGCAGGAATGATTGTATGGCCTAAAGGTTATCTCAAACATCTTCGTAAATTATGTGATGAATACGAAGTTTTGCTTATCTGCGACGAGGTCGCTACAGGTTTTGGTCGTACAGGTAAAATGTTTGCCTGCGAACACGAAAAAATTACCCCTGATTTTATGGTACTAAGTAAAGGTATTACAGGTGGTTACATGCCTCTTGCTGCAACTTTAACAACTGATAAAATTTATAAAGCTTTTTATGCAGATTACAAAGAACTAAAAACTTTTTTTCATGGTCATTCTTATACCGGTAATCCTTTGGCATGTTCCGCAGCACTTGCTAATCTTGAATTATTTGAGAAAAACAAAGTAATAGAAAAACTTCAATCTAAAATAGAAGAACTCAAAAAACTTTTAGAAAAATTTTGGGAATTACCTCATGTAGGCGATATTCGACAAGCGGGTTTTATGGTAGGTATAGAACTGGTAAAAGATAAAAAAACAAAAGAGCCTTTTCCTTTAGAATGGAGAATAGGTAGAAAAGTTATTCTTTTAGCAAGAAAAAAGGGAGTAATCATTCGTCCGCTTGGAGATGTTATTGTGATATTACCTCCTTTAAGCATTACTAAAGAAGAACTAAGATTTCTTTGCGATGTAATTTATGAATGTATAAAAGAGGTAACAAATGGAGTATAAGATTTTAGTTACTGAGATTGCATCTGCTCCTACTTATATTTTGTCGGCTTCTACAGATAAAAGAAAGGCTTTAATATTACATGGATACGGAAGTAATAAAGAAGAAATGCTCGGCTGTGCTTTGAGCGTTGTAAAAGCTGGTTTTAAAGTCTATGTATGTGATTTACCAGGACATGGGGAACATAAAGATAAACTTAATTGGAAATCTGTAAAAGAATTCATACAAAATTTGAAAAATTTGGAATTTGAAATTGTAATCGGACACAGTCTTGGAGCAAGATTAGCATGTTTATTTTTCTGTCCAAAACTTATTTTAATTTCGCCTCCATTTGAGGCTAAATTTAAAGGATCAAAAAAAGAACTTGTAAAGATTTTAAGAGCAAGAAGAGTAAAAGAAGAAAAATATTATCAAGGATTAATAGAAGTATTAAATTCTTTGCCAGAGTTTTCTTTTGATAAAGCACAAAAGGTGCTTTTACTTTATAGCAATAATGATTTGGATACTGTAAAAACAGCTGTTCAAAAAGCAAAAGAATTAGGAGCACAAATAGAGATAATACCTGGTGTGAACCATAATGATATTATTTCTCATCACTTAACTTTTAAAAAAATATTTAACTGGATAAAGGATTAAATATGAATTTTTACGAAAAGATCGCTCATATTTATGAGAATCCTGTCAATTCAAAATTTTATAAATCTATTGCAGAAGAACTTTGTAAGTTAATAAAAAAATCTGTAGGAAATAGAAATATATTTTCTATATTGGAACTCGGAGCAGGAACTGGATATTCTACAGAGATTTTAAGAAAATATTTTTCTGAAGCTGAAATATGGGCAACTGATCCAAGTTTTAAGATGTTAAAAATAGCTAAGAATAAAAATATTTCTAAAACTAAATACATTGTGCTTGATGCAGAAAATATTCAAACATTCAAAATAAAATTTGATCTTATATTTGGCAATTTTTGTTATCATTGGTTTACTTTAAATATTGCATCTCAATTAAAAAATCATCTTACACATAATGGAATTATTGCTTTTTCTATACCTGTTAATTTACCTGATGGTACTTTAGGAAATAAACTTTTGCTTAAAATTTATAAAAATATTAAAAAAAACTATTTCTTATCATCCAAGCATAGATTAAAACTTAAAAATCTACTCTCAGAATTTGCTGAATATAACTTAAAAACTCATATATTTTCTTTTTCAGAAACAAGATTTTCTAAAAATTGGGCTTATATTCTACGTTCTCGTGGTTCATGGTATTATCTTTTTGGAGAATTTGCTCAAGAAGCAGAAAATCTTTGGTATAAATATACTTCTCACAAAAATAAAATTCCTTTGAACTGGCATGTTCTTCTTTTAATAGGTTTGCCCTTTAGCTAATTTTTTTATTATTTCTTTTTCCTTTTCTACGAGATCTATAATTTTACACTGTGCCAATTCGTGTCTAATTCTTTCATTTAAATGTTGCCAAAATCTATACAAAGAACAAAAAGAAGATCTCACACAAAGAGAAGGATTTTCTAAACAAGGAGTTATATTAATTTTCCCTCGAATACTTTCTATTACATCTAAAAGTGTAATCTCTGTAGGGGATTTCTTTAATTTATATCCTCCTTTTTTTCCTCTATAAATTTCTATTAAACCTTTATTTTCAAGAGTTTGAGCTATTTTAGCTAAAAATGCTTTAGGGATTCGCATAGAATCACTAATTTCCCAGCGAGGAACCACACGATCAGGAAATTTTGCAAGATATACTATAAATCTTATAGCATAATCCTCAGTAAAAGTTATTTCCATAAAGTTAACCTAAATTCTCTATTTTTATTTAAAAATGTTTATAATTAAATTTACAATTGTCAAGTTAATTTTTGTTATTGAATTTTTCAGTATTTGGAGTACATTCAAAGCTGATGAATACAAAAGATAGAGTATTAAGTCTAAAAGATTGGATAGAAAGTTTTTTAGTTTTTCAGGAAGAAGATTTCCAGTTTTTTCAGGATTTATTGAATAAAAAAATTCCTTTTGATCCAGAAAATATTTTACTCAAAATTAAAAATCGAATGGATACAAGGAAAGTTTTTTATCAACTTTATAAATATCTTCCCTGGGAAGAATTATCCATGAATGAACGGAAAATGGTAGAAAAAAAACTTTATAAAATTCTTTATAGAGAAGAACTTATTACTGAATTTATTACAAAATTATTAGAAGCCCTTACATATTTAATTTATTCTGAAAGTTCTACAGAGTTTCAATTAACTTCTAATCCATTCATTATTCATTAGATAAAAATGAAAAAAGATAACTCTCTTTTACTACGAGCTAAAGAAATTTTAGAAATAGAAAAGCAGGGATTAGAAGAAGTAATTAAAAATTTAGATGAAGCTTTTGAAAAGGCTATAGACTTAATTTTAGAATCTAAAGGAAGGGTTGTTGTTTCAGGTATAGGAAAAAGTGGATTAATTGGAAGAAAAATTTCTGCAACTTTATCTTCTACAGGAACTCCTTCTTTTTTTCTTCATCCAGTAGAAGCTTTGCATGGAGATCTTGGAATGGTTACTCAAGATGATATTTTATTAGCAATTTCTTATTCTGGAAATACTTTAGAAATATGTGAATTAGCAGCTATCTTAAAAAGAAGAGGTATAAAAATCATTTCTTTTACCGGAGGAATAAATAGCACCTTAGCTAAACTTTCGGATGTAGTAATAAATGTAAAAATTAATAGAGAGGCTTGTCCATTCAATCTTGCTCCGACTACAAGCACAACTGCAACGCTTGCTCTTGGGGATGCCTTAGCAATTTGTCTCTTTGAACTTAAAGGATTAAGTTCAGAAGATTTTAGAAGAAATCATCCCGGTGGTTCTCTTGGAGAAAGATTAAAAGTAAGAGTTAAAGAAATAATGCTTACAGATGAAAAAATTCCTGTTGTGCCTGTTTCTACCCCTTTAGAATCTGCTATAGAAGAAATAAATAGAAAAAAACTTGGGTGCGTTCTTATAGTAAATAACTTAGGAAATCTTATAGGAATTATTACAGATGGAGATCTAAGAAGAATATTTTTAAAATATGGAACATATAAAGGAATAAAAGTTGAGGAAGTAATGACTAAAAATCCTAAAATAATAGAGGAAAATCGTTTAGCCTCAGAAGCTTTAGAATTGATGGAAAAACATCTAATTACAGTGCTCCCAGTAATCAATCAAGATGAAAAACTTGTTGGTATTTTACATCTTCATGATATTCTTGGAAAAGGAACATTTAAATTTACAGTTTAAGAATTTCTAAAATTTTGATAACATTTTCTTCTACTGATAAATTTCCATCAATTACTATATAATTAAAATAATTCAAAAAATATTTGTAAATCTCTGAAACTTTTTGAAGAAATAAAGAATTTTCAAAAATAGAAATTTCTTTTTTTCTATTTTTTATTCTTTGAAATGCAACATCTAAAGAAACATCTAAATAAATCACTAAATCAGGCAAAGGAGAAATTGTTTCATTTTCAATTAAAAGTGAATTAAGATCTAATCCATAAGCTCCTTGATAAGCTAAAGTAGAAAGATAATATCTATCAAGAAGTATAAAATATCCATCTTTAAGCGCTGGAATTATAACATTTTGTACATGCCAGAATCTATCTTTTAAAAAATATTCACAAATTTCTTTTGGAGATGTTTTTTGTGAAGTTAAAAGTAATTTTAATTTTTTACCAAAATAACTATCTGTGGGTTCATGAGAAATTAAAATCTTAATTCCTTTATTTTTTAATGCTTCGTATAATGCCTTAGCTAAAGTAGTTTTTCCTGCTCCATCTATACCTTCTATAACAATTAATTTGCCTTTACGAACAAATTCAAAAGTTAATCTATCTTTCAAAAAATCACGGTTTTGTAAAGTAACATTACAAAAAAAAGCAGGTGTATATTTTCTAACTTTTTTTAAAAATGGAAAATCTCCTTTTCCAAGAGTTGCTATAAGATAAGTTTCAGAATTTAAGATATTTTCTACAAAATTACAAAATTGGGAAGAAAGACATTCCATTTTACCAATCTCATCTATTACAAAAATTGTTTTTTCCTTCCTATGCCTTTCTTTTTTTAATAATTCCAGAACATTATTTAAATTCTCAACAAATACTGCATATTTTCCTATGAAAGGATAATTTTTAACAGATTTTTTTGAAAGTAAATTTTTGACCTTAGCTAATAAAAATTCTTTATTTTTTGAATTAAGAAGAATAATTTTAAAACCTGTTCTTTTACCTTTTTCTTTAATTTCTTTTGTAATAAATCCTGAATAAAAAAAAGATGGTAAATTTTTTTTAAGAAATTTATAAAGATATTCAATAAGAGTAGTTTTCCCTACACCCGGTTTGCCAGTAATAAAGAGTTTTTTTCTTGGAGAATTTAAAAACATTATTTTTTTATAGGTTTAGATGAAAGAAGAACATAGGTTGCACCTGCTCCTCCATCACACGGGCGAGCAGAAGTAAAAGCCAGAACATATTTTCTAAAAGGGCCTCTTTCAAGCCATTCTTTTACCTTTGTTTTCAAAACTGGTTGACCTTTCGAAGAAAGACCTCTTCCATGAATAATAAGTACACATTTATCACCATTTAAAATAGCTTCTTTCATAAATTCTTCAAAGGCTGCTTTTGCTTCATCTACAAATAATCCCCTTAAATTTAAAACTCGTTTTATTGCATATTTTCCTTCTCTTAGATCTTTTATTATTTTTTTACTCACTCCTTTGGCTCTTCCTTCTATATATTCAGAAGTAAGCCATACTTTTATCTCAATTTTCTGGGGAGGCCATATCTTTTCTTCTATCCAGAAAGCTCTTTTAGGTGAAAATCTCCAGAAAAAATTTTTATTCTTTAAAGGCTTTGATTTTTGAATAATTTCCTCCCAATTAAGTTCTTTAAAAAGATATGACCTCCCCTTATATATTTCTTTAGGCTTCCCACTTGAAGGAAATAATTCCTTTAATACTTCAAAAGGCCTTTGCATTTTTTATTTTCTTAAACCCCTTTCAAAAATTCTTTCACATTTTTGTGCTGCGGTTTCGGCTCTTACTGCTGCTTCTTCGGCTCTATTGGCAGCTTCTTCAGCTCTGTTAGCAGCATCTAAAGCTTGTTGAGCAGCCTGATTAGCTCCTGCTACATCAACTTTTACACCTTCTAATTGTCTTTTTAAAGAATCTACTTCAAGTTTTAATGCATTAATTTCATTTTCTAATTTAGTACAATTACAAGGTGGTGAAGCTGGTTCCTGTGGAGCAGGAGGGGTTTTACATGTACAGCTAAAAACAAACATACCACTTAAACAAATTCCCATTAATTTAACCAACAATCTATTCCTCATCTCACACCTCCTTTATGTTATTTTAATATTTTAACCTTTGATACACCCCATAGGTAATAATTTAGCTACCTTTTTTGTAAGACCAGCTTTACAAGTAGATTCAATTACAAGATCTACATTTTTATATGCCTGTGGAGCCTCTTCAGCAAGCCCCTTTTTAGATTTTCCAATAACAATAATGCCTTGTTTTCTAAGCTTTTCTATAATTTGATCAGCTCTAAAAGATTTGATTGCCTGATGTCTACTCATAGTCCTTCCAGCTCCATGACAAGCAGAAGCAAAAGCCTTTTTTTCTCCTTCTTTTGTCCCTACCAATATATAAGAAGCTGTTCCCATTGATCCACCTATAATTACTGGTTGCCCAACATCTTTATATGCAGGAGGTAATTCTTTCCTGCCGGGTCCCCAAGCCCTTGTAGCACCTTTTCTATGTACATAAAGTTTTTTAACCTCACCATTTACTTCATGAAATTCCACTTTACATGTATTATGACTTACATCGTAAAGTACTTTTAAATAAGCATCAGGAAAAAATTTTAAAAATACTTCTCTAACAAGATGAGTAATAACTTGGCGATTAGCCAAAGCACAATTTACTCCACAAATCATTGCTTTAAAATATCTTTCACCTTCGGGAGAATTAATAGGAGCACAAACAAGCTCTTTTTCCTTAATAGGTATTCCATATTTTCTGGAAGCTTTAGCTAATAAAGGAAGATAATCAGTTGCGATTTGATGCCCTAAAGCCCTTGAACCACAATGGAATGTTATTACTACCTGATCTTTAAACAATCCAAAAGCTTCGGCTACTTTTTCATCATATACCTCTGCTACATATTGAACTTCCAAATAATGATTCCCGGATCCAAGTGTACCTATTTGACGATGTTGTCTTTTTTTTGCCTCCTTTGAAACAAAATCAGGATTCCCACCAGGCATACATCCTTTTTCTTCTGTATATTCAAGATCTTCCCATTCTCCATAACCCTGTTCTACAGCCCATTTTGCTCCACCTACTAAAACTTTATCCAGTTGAGAAATAGAAAGTTTTATCTCTCCCTCAGATCCTACACCGCATGGAATAGTCTCAAAAAATTCTCTGATAAGTTTTTCTAAAACTGGTTTTACTTCTTCTCTGGTTAAAGGACTTATAAGAGTTCTTACACCGCAAGATATATCATAGCCTACACCACCTACTGAAATAATACCCCCCATATCTGGATCAAACGCTGCCACACCCCCGATAGGAAATCCATAACCCCAATGAGCATCTGGCATAGCAATTGAAGCTTTTACAATACCAGGAAGACATGCTACATTGGAAACTTGTTCATATACCTTTTCATCCATTTCTTCTATAAGTTCTTTATTTCCAAAGATTTTACCAGGAACTCTCATTTTCTTGGATGGAACAATCTCCCATTCGTAATCTGAAATTTTTTTGAGCTTTTTTAATTCCATACAAAAATTATCCTTTAAAAATATTTTTTGAAAATTATATTAAATAATAATTTAAAAAGTTTTCAAAATCAAGGTTTTTATTTTAGTAATTTTGTGTTATAAATTAATCCTATGTTTAAAGGAACCACAATTTTAGCAGTTAAAAGAAATGGTAAAATTGCAATGGCTGGTGATGGACAGGTTACTTTTGGAAATACTGTATTAAAACATAGAGCTCGAAAAATTAGGAGACTATATAGAGGACAAATTTTAGTCGGATTTGCAGGAGCAACAGCAGATGCTTTAACTCTTTTTGAAAGACTTGAAAAAAAGTTAGAAGCTTATAGTGGACAACTTCTAAGAAGTGCAGTGGAACTTGCCAAGGACTGGAGAACAGATAAAATCTTAAGAAGACTTGAAGCTTTTCTTATAGCCTGTGACAAAGAACATCTGTTGCTTATCTCTGGAGCAGGAGATGTTGTGGAACCTGATGAAGAAATTATAGCTATAGGTTCAGGTGGCCCTATAGCTTTAGCAGCTGCTAAAGCTCTTCTAAGATATACTGATCTTTCGGCAAAAGAAATTGCTGAAAAAGCTTTAAGAATCACAAGCGAGATTTGTATTTATACTAATTCTGAAATTGTGGTGGAAGAGCTATGAAGTTTCCAAAAGAATTAACACCTAAAGAAATTGTAGCAGAATTGGATAAGTATATTGTCGGACAGGCAAAAGCAAAAAAGGCTGTAGCTATTGCAATGAGAAATAGATGGAGAAGACAACAGATAAGAGGGACTCTTAAAGAAGAAATATATCCAAAAAATATTTTAATGATCGGTCCTACAGGTGTTGGTAAAACTGAAATAGCAAGAAGATTAGCAAAACTTTCTAATTCTCCATTTTTAAAAGTTGAAGCAACTAAATTTACTGAAGTAGGATATGTAGGAAGAGATGTAGAATCTATGATAAGAGATCTTGTTCATATTGCAGTACAAATGGTTAAACAAGAAGAAGAAAAAAAAGTTTATGAAAAAGCAAGAAGTTTGGCAGAAGAAAGACTTGTTAATCTTCTTATTCCTTCTCCTTCAAGTAAAGTAGAATATGATCCATTAACCAAAGAAAAATTTTTAAAAATGTTAAGAGATGGTGCTCTTGATGAAAGATATGTAGAGATTGAAGTAGAACCTGCTCAAAAAACCCCTACAATAGAAATTCTCACTGCTTCAGGGCTGGAAGATATAGAAATGCAATTAAGAGATATGCTTTCAAGTATTTTACCTTTTAGAAGCAAAAAAAGGAGAGTTAAAGTAAAAGATGCCCTTGAAATTTTAACAAAGGAAGAAGCAAATAAGCTCATTGATATGGATAAAGTAATTAAAGAAGCTATTCATAGAACTGAAACAAGTGGAATTATATTTATTGATGAAATTGATAAAATTGCAAGTAGAGAAGGTGGTGGACACGGTCCTGATGTTTCAAGAGAAGGGGTTCAAAGAGATCTTCTTCCAATAGTAGAAGGGACTACTGTAAATACCAGATATGGAATGGTGAAAACAGATTATATCTTATTTATAGGAAGTGGGGCTTTTCATATTGCTAAACCTTCTGATCTTATTCCTGAGCTTCAAGGAAGATTCCCTATCAGAGTAGAACTTGATCCTTTAACTAAGGAAGACTTTATAAAAATTCTTACAGAACCGGAAAATGCTATTATTAAACAATATCAAGCGTTATTAAAAACAGAAAATGTTGAACTTGAGTTTACAAAAGAAGCAATAGAAGAACTTGCTCAAATAGCCTATGAAATAAACCAAAAAATGGAAAATATTGGAGCAAGAAGACTTTATACTGTAGTTGAAAAGGTATTAGAAGATATCTCTTTTAATGCACCTGATATTGCTCCTACAAAAGTGGTAATTACTTCTGAATATGTAAGAAATAAATTAGGAGATATTATTACAAAAGAAGAACTTGTTAAGTTTATTCTTTAAAAATAGGTTCACCCCACAAATCATATACTCCAGATTTTTTTATTTTTATTTTTATTACATCGCCTGGATAAAGCGGTTGCATATCGGATTTTTTGGAAATTATATAACTAATGCCATCAATTTCTGGCGCTTGTATTTTAGCTATTCCCCATAGTCTTCCTCTTAAATCCTCACCTAATATTAAAACTTCTTCCTCAGTTCCTACTCTCATTTGAAGCTGTTTTTTTGTAATTGTTTTTTGCAATTTTCTTATCTCTCTTTTTCGTTTAATTTTTTCTTTATAAGAAATCTTAGGGTTCATTTTTTCTGCAGGTGTTCCCTCTTCAGCATAATAAATAAATACTCCCAAATAATCAAACTTTGCGATTTTTAAAAATTCAAGTAATGATAGAAATTCTTTTTCCTCTTCACCTGGAAAACCCACTATTATAGTTGTTCTTATCGCAGAAAAAGGATTTAATTCTCTAATATAAGAAATAATATCTAAAATTTTTTCAGAATCATAATGCCTGTTCATTAATTTCAAGATCCGAGAATCCGAATGTTGAATAGGGATATCGAAATAAGGAACAAGTTTAGAAAACGAAAGTAAATTTTTTATTAAATTTTTTGTAACTCTCTGAGGATGAAGATAAAGCAGTCTAATTCTTTTTATTTCTTCTATTTTAGAAATATTTTCTATAAGCCTTAAAAGTGCGTCTTTTTTCCCTTTATCATATCCATAGAATGTAACATCTTGAGCTACAAGTATAATTTCTTTTATTCCTAATTTTGCTAAATATTTTGCTTCTTTTATAAGAAGTTCAAGAGGTTTACTTTTATATCGACCTCTTATTTTGGGAATAGTGCAATAGGTGCAATTATTATTGCATCCCTCAGCAATTTTCAAATAAGCATAAAATGGACTCTCTGTAAGAATTCTTTCTACAGGTTCTTGAGAAGTAAAAATTTTATAAGGCTCTATTCCAATAAATTTATCTACCTCAGGAAGAAGTTCTTTTAAATTATTATTTTTATATCTCTCAGGTAAACATCCAGATACTATAAGTTTTTGATGAGGCTTTTTAATTTTTCCTAATTCAAAAATATATTCTAAAGATTCTTCTACAGCGGGTCTTATAAAAGCACACGTGTTAATCCAAAATTCATCAGCTTCTTCTGGAGAAAGAACTATTTGATATCCCTTTTTTTTAAAAATTGCTAATAATTTTTCAAAATCAGCCTTATTTTTGGGACAACCTAAACTAACAGGATAAATTTTTTTCATTAATTTAGGATTTATAAGAAACTTCTTTGAGATTTTTTATTTGATTTTTTTCATCAAGATATACTATAATGGTTTTAAATTTTTCAAGTTCTTTTTCGTCTATCCAGGCATAAGCTGTAACAATAATTTTATCACCAACTTCACCTAATCTTGCAGCAGCTCCATTTAAAATTATTTCACTTTTGTTTCCTTCAATTAAATAAGTTTCGAATCTATTTCCATTTGTTACATTATAAATCCATACAGCCTCAAAAGGTTTAAGATTTGCTTTTTTCATAATTTCTTTATCAACAGTAAGACTCCCTTCATAAAAGAGATTTTTACCTGTTATAGTGGCTAAATGAATTTTACTTTTTAATAATTTAATAAACATTTTATTCTTCAGGATTAATAAGCATATTATCTATTAATCTTGCTTTCCCTACATACACAGCAAGTGCACAAACTACAGGTTGATTAATAATTTCTACAGGTTCCAAGGTTTCGGGATGAACAAATTCTATATACTGCACTTTTGTAAAAGGAAAAGAATGAATAAAATTTTCCATTTGCTTTTTTATATTTTTTGCCTCTCTTTCTCCTTTTTTAATAAGCTCCTTAGCCAAAAGTAAAGATTTATATAAACTTAAAGCTGATTCTCTTTCTTCAGGCAATAAATAAGTATTTCTTGAACTCATAGCAAGCCCATCTGATTCTCTTACTGTAGGAGCTCCTACTATTTTTACATCAAGATTTAAATCTTTTACCATCCTTTTAATAACCTGTAATTGCTGATAATCTTTCTCTCCAAATATTGCTATATCTGGTTTAACAATATTAAAAAGTTTCAAAACAACGGTGGTAACTCCTTTAAAATGACCAGGTCTAAATTTTCCACAAAGTCCTTGAGTAATTTTAGTTACTTCTACATAGGTTTGATAATCAGGGGGGTACATTTCTTCTTCTGAAGGTACAAAAACTACATCAACTCCCTCCTTTTCAAGAAGTGCTTTATCTCTTTCTAAATCTCTCGGATATTCTCTAAAATCCTCTTTGGGGCCAAATTGCAAAGGATTTACAAATATACTTACAACTGTTTTATCTCCCAATTTTTTAGCAAGTCTCACCAAACTAAGATGCCCCTCATGTAAAAATCCCATAGTAGGAACAAAAGCAATTTTTAATCCTTCTTCATGCCAGTTATTACTAACGTTTTTCATTTCGTGGATGGTTTTTATTAATTGCATAGTTGATTTTTATAAATGGTTCTTTCTATCAAATAACTGGTATTTATTAAAATATTCTTTAAAAATTTTTCAAGAGAATGAAAAGGTCTTTTAAATTTACCATTTATATTACTTTTTATTTCCATTTTTGGAGTCCCATTTTCCCATCTCTGAAAAATCAATACCCTTTTTCCAGACCAGAATTCTTGCAAAATAAATCTATAGTAAATTGAATCATTTATTTTGAATCTTAGCTCACCTTTAAAATATTTTAAAGGCTTAATTTCTATAGGATAAACAAATTTTTTAAGAATTTCATAAAGCGAGTTTTCGGAATTTAAAATAAACACAGGTTCTTTTATATACGAATTTTTTAATACCTCCAATATATCTTTATTAGAAAGAGCAATACAACCTTGGGTCCAGTGATAATCTTTAAAAATTTTCCCATTTTTAATAATATATTTAAATGCCCCTCCTCCATGAATACCAATCCCATATCCTAATGTATTGTATATTTTTATATTTTTTCTTTTATGGATTAAATATTCACAAAATACTTTTTTATCGATCAATCCATTATAATATGCCCATGCAATATCATTTATATTGGGATAATCCAATTCTATAAAATAAAAATATCGCTGAGAGGGACGGATGCTTACTATATGATAAATACCTTCTGGAGTTAAGAAATCTCCTTTTTTTTCCTTAGGTATTGGACTTTTTATACCCAGACCAATTTCATAAACACTTAAAATATGATTTTTTTCTTTTATATATAAACATTTTTTTCCTTTATCTATTAAAATATAGGATTTAGAATAAATAGTTGTAGGTAATAATAATATAAAGAAAAAATAAATTAAACAAAAAATTTTTTTCATTTTTTTTCTTGACTTTAGAATATTGATTACTATAATAAAGGCTATGCAAATAATTTCAATTAAAACTCATAAAAAAACAGAACTTATAGATATTACAAATGAAGTCCAAAAAGTAATTCCTCCTAATAAAAATGGTATTTGTATACTTTATGTTCCTCATACTACAGCAGGGATTATAGTAAATGAGGGAGCTGATCCAGCAGTAAAGGATGATATTTTAGACATTTATGATAAGATTGCACCTGAAAGTTATTCTTATAGACATTTGGAAGGAAATTCCCCTGGGCATGTAAAATCAAGTCTTACAGGGCCTTCGATAGTTTTAATTGTAGAAAATGGAAAAATAATATTAGGAACTTGGCAAAGAATATTTTTTGCAGAATATGACGGGCCAAGAAATAGAAAAATATATATAAAATTTGTAGAAAGTTAAAGTAAAGGGAATCATTATTAAGAAAAAAATTAGCAAATTAAGTATATTTTTTATTTTTGTTTTTTTATTATTCTCATGTAGAGCAAAGGAGGAGTATTATTTTAAAAAGACGGATTTTCATAAAAAAATAGCTCAAATTTATATCAAAGAAGGTCGTTATACTGAAGCCTTAAAAGAATTGGAGATTGCCAAAAAAACAAATAAATGTGATCCTGAAGTATATAATCTTCTTGCACTGGTTTATATGGCAAAACATGATTTTGCTAAAGCTGAAGAATGTTTAAATAAAGCTCTTGAATTAAATCCTTATTTTTCTCAAGCTTATAATAATTTCGGTGCTTTAAGAATGCTTCAGAAAAGATACGATGAAGCAGTCCATTTTTTCAAAAAAGCTTTAGAAAATCCGCTTTATGTAGAATCTTTTATAGCTCGTACCAATTTAGGATGGGCTTATTATAAACTTGGTGATAAAGAAAAGGCTATTTCTACTTTATTAAAGTCTCTTGAAGAAAATGCTTTGTATTCCAAAACACTTGTATATTTGGGTAGAATTTATATGGACGAAGGTAATCTTGAAATTGCAAAGTTTTATTTAAAAAGAGCAGTTAAAATTGATAGAAATTCACAAGAAGTAAGATATTATTTAGCTGAAGTTTTTTTTAGATTAGGTGATTTTAAAATTGCTAAAGAATTATGGGATTCTATTATTCAATTAAACCCAGCTTCAGAATGGGCAACCCTTGCTGCACAAAGACTTTATTTTTTGGAAAAATTAAAAACTCACGTTAATTCTTCAAAGTAAGTTTTTTCTTCTTTAATTCTTCTCCTTTTTCTTCAAAAGCTTCTAAACGATTTAATGCTTTTAATAAGGCTTTTAAGCTTGCTATTACTATATCTCCATCTTTTCCTAATCCGGCAGTTCTAATACCTTTTTCATTTTCTATAATAACTCCGCATATTCCTTCAGCAGAAGTACCACCTGTTAAAGCATTTATATGAAAATCTATTAATTTTAAAGATTTTTTGTAAACCTTGTTATTATTTTCAAAATTATATCCTAAAGCTTCAGCTACAGCTTTATAAGCCGCATCTATCGGACCTACCCCAAGACCTATAGAAACTTTTTTTCCTTCTTTTTTATCTTCTATTTCTACTTGAGCAATGGGTTTCAAAGAGCTTCCATAAACACTAATTATCTGAGAAGATACTAAGCGATATCTATATTGGTCTTCTAAAAATAAATCAAGAAGTATCCCTTCTAAATATTCATCTTCTATTTTTTTCAATATATCTTTTATTTCTGTTCTGAATCTTTCAAATATTTCTCCCAGTACCTCTTCATCTACATCCCAACCTCTACTCTTTAATTTAAATTTAATTGCATGTCTACCAGAGTGTTTACCCAATACTATGGCAGATCCAGTCCAGCCTACATCAAGAGGATCTATAATCTCATATGTTGTTCTCTCAGAAATAACTCCATGTTGATGAATTCCAGCTTCGTGAGCAAATGCGTTTGCTCCTACAATAGCTTTATTAGGTTGAACTATTATTCCTGTATATTTTGAAACAAGTTGACTTACAGGAACAATTTTTTTTGTATTTATATTAATTTGCAAGGGATAGCCGAGTTTTTTTTCAAAAAAATCATGACGAGTTTTCAAAGTCATTATAATCTCTTCAAGTGCTGCATTCCCTGCTCTTTCGCCGATTCCATTTATTGTTCCTTCTATCTGAGTAGCTCCGGCTAAAATAGCAGAAAGAGAATTGCATACTGCTAATCCTAAATCATTATGACAATGGACAGAAATTCTTAATTTCCCTGTTTTTAAATCTTCTTCATACCCTGCAGAAATGAGTTTATCTATCAAAAATTTTATCAATTTATAATATTCTTGAGGAATTGTATATCCTACAGTATCTGGAATATTAATAGTTGTTGCACCAACTTTTACTACTTCTAAAACAACATTTGCTAAATATTCCCAATCGCTTCTCGTAGCATCTTCAGCTGAAAATTCTACATTTGGACAAAAACTTAAAGCATATTTCACAGCCTCTTTTGCCAATTCTAAAACTTCTTTTCTACTTTTTTTCAATTTATATTTAAGATGAATATCAGATGTAGCTATAAATGTATGAATTCTTGGAGACTCAGCCTTTTTTAATGCTTCCCAAGCAACTTCTATATCTTTTTTGTTTGCCCTGGCTAATCCTGCTATAGTAACTCCCTTTAATTCTTTAGCCAAAGTTTTTACTGCATTGAAATCTCCTGGAGAAGTTATAGGAAAACCAGCTTCAATTATATCTACACCTAATTCAACTAAAGCTTTACCAATTTCAATTTTTTGCTTAAGATCTAAAGATACTCCCGGAGATTGTTCCCCGTCTCTTAAAGTAGTATCAAAAAATATTATTCTTGGATTCATTCTTCCTCCCTTCTAATTCTATAAGTGATAAAAAGTAGTTTAAAATTTTATCCTATTTTAGTTTTTTTTAAATAGAAAAAAATTTTTATTGCTCCAAAAAATTTTTTGTGATAGATTGTAAAAAATTTTTAATAATAAAATTCTTATTTTAAATCATGAAAAATTTTATAAAAATTTTTTTATTTTTATTATCTTTTTTATTTTTTCTATTTCCAAATTCCTTTTTTTCTACTTTTTCATCTAAAAATATAAAAACTTTAAACATTACAAATTCAACTGCGCCTTCCCAAATTATTAAAATTTTGAAATACGATATTTCTTGGGGTCCTTTAAAATTAGGTGAAGCTAAATTGTATATAAAAAATGAAAAGTATACCGCAGAAGTCTATACAGTAGGAATTGGCGATTTTATATATCCCTATTATGCAAAATGGGAAACCTATATTGATCCCGAAGGTTATCCTCTAAAATCTTTAATTTATTCAAAACATAAATCAAAAGAAAGAAAAAGAGAAATCATTTTTGATAAAAAAAATGGAAGAGTAATTTATAAAAAATTTCTTCCAAAACCTAAGAATCCTAAAATTATTTTTATAAAATACCCAATATATGACGAATTATCTGCATTTATTAAAAGTTTTGGATTAGATTATTCAAAAAATCAAATTTATGAAATGCCTTTATTTATTAAAAAAAGAAGAGAATTTGTAAAAATAAAATTTAAAAAGGAAAAAAAATGTAAATTTTTTAATGAAAATCGTACTTGTTATTTAATAAAAGTTGAGCTCCCTCCTGTAAGTGAATTATTAAAAAGAGCAGGTAAATCAGAAATGGAATTATTAAAAAATGAGAGATATCCAGTAAAACTCAAAGGAAAATTACCTCTTTTAGGAAGTTTAATTGGAAAATTAAAAGAAGTAAAAGTATTAAAAGTACCTTGCAAAAATATAAAAATGTAATACTTTGAGAAAATCGAAGAAATTATCAATTTTAGGGAAGGGAGGATGAAATATGATCATTATTATGCAACCTCATGTTACTAAAGATAGTAATGAATTTAAAAAATTAATGGAGTATTTGAAGAAATATCCTCATTTACAAATAAAAGTAATGGAACATAAAGGAACTATACGATCTATTTTAGAAGTTCATCTTATAGGAGATACATATATGATTTCTCCTGAGGAAATTGAGCAATTATCAGGTGTAGAAAAGGCTATAAGAGTAACTGCGAAATATAGACTTATAGGAAGGCACGGAGATTTGGCAGATTTAGGATTTGAATATCAAGGGCTTACTTTTGATCAAAATTCTTTTCATATATTTGCGGGATTATGTGCAGTTGATACTTATGAAAATGTTGAAACAATGTTTAAAGCTTTAAAAGAAAATGGAATCTGTTGTTCTCGTATGGGAGCATATAAACCAAGAACTTCTCCATATAGTTTCCAAGGCTGGGGGAAGAAATGTCTTCCTTGGTTATTCGAACTTGCTGGTAAATATGATATTAAAATTATTGCTATGGAAGTGCTTGCACCTCATCATATAGAAGAGATCAAAGAAGCGCTTGAAAATGCGGGTAATCCTTGCGGTATAATGTTACAAATAGGAACAAGAAATGCTCAAAATTTTGAGTTATTAAAAGCCGTGGGTAAACAGAAAGAATTTCCTGTGCTTTATAAAAGGGGATATGGTCTTGCATTAGAAGAAAGTTTAAATGCAGCAGAATATATTGCTTCTGAAGGAAATACAAAAATTGTCTTTTGCTTAAGAGGGGTAAGAACACATCTCGGTGATCCTCATAGAAATCTTGTAGATTTTTCACATGTTCCAGTAGTTAAAAGACTTACAAGACTCCCTGTTTGTATTGATCCTTCTCATCCTATTGGTTCAAGAGCTGTTTCTCCCGAAGGTATAAGAGATATTTACCATATTACTGCCCAGGGAATTATTTCTGGAGCAAATATGATTTTAGTTGAATTCCATCCCGAACCTTCTAAAGCTTTAAGTGATGGGCCTCAGTCTCTGTATGTTGATGAACTTCCGGTTTATATTGAATATGTAAAAAAAGTTAGAGAAACTTATTTAGAACTTAAGAAATTAATAAATGAAAATAAAGAATTAATCAAACCTTAATTATTTTTTTCTAAAAGTTTTAATATTTTTTTTGCAAATTCCTTTGCTGCAAAAGGTCCTGCGCCTGTAACAATTTTTCCATCTACTTCTACCGGATTTCCTGTATAAATGGCTCCTTTTGTTTCCAAAAACTTACCCTCTGAACGCCAAACCGTTGCTTTTTTCCCTTTTAATACCCCTGCTTCAGCTAAAATTCTTGGAGCTAAACAAATTGCACCTAATACTTTTTTCTCTTTTACTGCTTCTTTAACAATTCTCAAAGCATCAGGATTATGAAAATATTCTCTTGCTCCTACCCCACCTACAAAAACAATAGCTTTATAATCATTAATTTTCACATCTTCGATTAAAATATCTGGTTTAACTTTTGCTCCTAACATACCTTCAGCTATTTCTAAAGAAGAAGAGGCAATTACAACTTTATATCCGTTTTCTTCAAACATTTTCTTAGGAATTAATAATTCTTCATCCCTAAAATCTTTATGTGCAATTATCATTAAAATTTTTTTCTCAGATGCAAAACTCTTTTGAATATTGAAAAAAATTACAAAAATCAATAAAAAATACATAAATTTAAAAACAAATTGTCTCATTCTTCGCCCCTCCTCTTTACTTTGTTATATTCAATACTTATTATAAATATTAAAAATTTTCTTTAAAAATTTCAAGAAAAGGAGGAAAAAATGAAAATAAGTTCTTATATTTTCAGAGAATATGACATAAGAGGAAAAGTAGGAGATGAACTTTCAGAAGAAGCGGTAAATGCTATAGGAAAAGCTTATGGTACTATAATAAAAAGAAACGGAGGGAAAAAAGTAGTTTGTGGTAGAGATGGAAGAAATTCTTCTCCGGTTTTGCAAGAAGCTTTAATAAATGGAATTCTTTCTACAGGAATTGATGTGGTAAATATCGGTATATGTCCAACCCCAGTTATGTATTTTTCTCTTTTTACATTAGAAAATGTAGATGGAGGGATACAGGTAACAGGATCTCACAATCCTCCTGAATTTAATGGTTTTAAAATTTGTATAGGAAAAGAAACAATTTTCGGACCACAGATTCAAAAAATAAGAGAAATTATAGAAAATGAAAATTTTGAAAATGGAAAAGGGAAAGTAGAAGAAGTTAATATTATAGAGGATTATATAGAGTATATATGCAAAAATGTAAATATAAAAAAACCTTTGAAAATAATTTTGGATCCAGGAAACGGAGTATGTGGACTTACTGCTCCAGAAATATTTAAAAGATTAGGATGTAAAGTAGAATGCATTTTTTGTGAAGTAGATGGTAATTTCCCAAATCATTTCCCTGATCCAGTAGTACCTGATAATCTAAAAGTATTGAGACAAAAAGTTTTAGAATCGAATGCTGATGTAGGATTCGGATATGATGGAGATGGTGATAGAATCGGGGTTATAGATGAAAAAGGAAATATAATATGGGGAGATCAGTTATTGATTATTTTTGCTAAGGATTTATTGAAAAAACATAAAGGTGCAAAAATAATCGGAGAGGTAAAATGTTCACGGGTTCTTTATCAAACTATTGAAAAATTTGGTGGAATACCTATTATGTGGAAAACAGGTCATTCTTTAATAAAAAATAAAATGAAAGAAGAGAAAGCTATTCTTGCAGGGGAAATGAGTGGTCATTTATTTTTTGCAGACAAATGGTTTGGTTTTGATGATGGTGTCTACACAAGTGTAAGATTGGTGGAAATACTTTCTCAAAATGAAAAAAGACTTTCAGAATATTTAAAAGACATTCCCAAGCTTTTTTCCACTCCTGAAATAAGAAAAGAATGTCCTGATGAAATAAAATTCAAAGTTGTAGAAAAACTGGTAAAAAAATTTAAAGAAGATGGGTTTAATGTTGTGGATATTGATGGAGCAAGAATTGAGTTTGAAGAAGGGTGGGCTCTTGTAAGAGCTTCTAATACTCAACCTGTTTTAGTATTAAGATTTGAAGCAGAATCAGAAGAATTTTTAAAAAAATTACAAAACAAAGTATATAAAGAACTCGAAGAAACTTTAAAAACTTTATAATATGCAAAAATTTAAAGATTTAATTTATGAATTAGCCTTACCTCCAAAAATTAAAAAAAGTATTATTGCCTTAAATATAGCTTGTAAATATTGGAAAGAGATTGTAGGAGAAAAATTTTATAAATATAGTAAACCTGTTTTTTTCGATGAAGGTATTTTAGTTGTAGAGACATCCAATCATTATTTTTCTCAGATACTTTTATATAACAGTTTAGATATTTTAAAAAAACTTAACGAATTAACACCTTTGGAATTAAGACCCCTTTTTAAAAATATCAAATTTAAAATAAATCCTTTTATTGTTCAATTAAATAAAAAAAAGGAAAAAAGAAATTCGATTACAAAAGAAGATAAAGAAGCATATTTTAAAGTTTGTGAAAGAATAAAAGATGAAGAACTAAGAGAAAGTTTTAAAAGACTATTAAGGAGTTATATAAAGGCATGTTTACAAAAGGATATAGATGTATTATAATTTTATATGAGGCTATTGGGACCTGCGCGACGGATCCTGGTGAACCCCGCCAGGCCCGAAAGGGAGCAACGGTAGCCAGGCTCTCCGGGTGCCGCAGGGATCCCAATAGCCTCAGTTTTATTTTATATTTGATATAAAAAATTATATTTAAAATCGAAAAAAATTGAAAAAATTTTTTCAAATTTTTTTAATCATCTTTTTTAATCTGTTCTTAATCTCTTCAAGTTATACCCTTATAAGTCTCGAAGAAGAAGAAAAAATAGGCTCTCAAGTACTTAAAGAGATATCCTCTCAAAAGGAATTTATTCGCGATGTTGAAATTATTTCGTATTTAAATGCAGTTGGAGAAAAACTTGTTAAATATGGAGTAAAATTTTCTCCCTTTAAATTTAAGTTTTTTCTTATAAAAGATAACACATTTAACGCATTTTCAGTCCCAGGAGGGTATATATTTGTAAATTCTGGAATATTTGAAGATCTTGATTCTGAAGATGAATTAGCAGGAATTTTATCTCATGAAATAGCTCACAATCTTTGTAGACATGTCGCAAAAAAATTTGAAAAATTAAAAAAAATGCAAATAACTACTACAATTGCAACATTAACTGCTATGCTTTTGGGAGGAGAGAAAATAGGAGAAGCTGTAGGAATTACTTCCACAGCTCTGGCTCAAACAAAATTGCTTGCTTATAGTAGAAGTGAAGAAGAGGAAGCAGATAGAGTCGGTTTAGAAATCCTTGTTCATGCAGGATACAATCCTTGGGGAATAGTAAAAATTATGGAAAAATTGAATAAAAAAAGTCCATTTGCTATTGAATTAAGCTATAAATATCTTTTAACACATCCTTTACCTGTAGAAAGATTAAATTATCTTATAAATTTAGCTAATAAGTATTCCACAAAAAATATAATCTATTCTCAAATAGCTTCTGATAAAATATATTTTAAAAGAATTCGTATAAAAACAGAAATACTTTCAAATGATCCATCTGAATTAATTTTGCGTTATCAAAAGCAATTAAAAGAAAAAAATGATCCATGGATAAGATATGCATTAGCACTGATTTTAAGCAGGTTGGGATTTTATAGAGATGCAATTTGTGAAATGAAAAAAGCTATAACTCAATTACCCAATAAAAATTATTTTAAATTGGATCTTGCAGAGATTTATTTGAATGCTGGCAAATATTCAAAAGTAATAGAAATATTAAATAAATTAAAACCTAATGATAATATGTATCCTACTTTAAGTAATATATTTATTTTAAAAAAAAATTATCTTTTAGGATACAGCCTTTTTCAGATGGGATTTCCTCAAAAGGCTTATAGATTTTTTAAACAAATAGAAGAAAAAAATAATAAAATTTTATTTAACAATACCGAGTTTTATTATTATTTTGGTAGAATTTGTTCTGAGCTTGATAAATTTGGAGAATCTCATTTTTATTTCGGCAGATATTATGAATTAAAAGGTGAGCATAAAATAGCTATGTTTCATTATAGAAAAGCTCTTTCTTTTTTGAATAAAGATTCTAAAATTTATATAAGAGTAAAAAATCATATAAAAAATTTAAAAAATTAAAAAGCAGGAGGATTTAAATAAATGAAAAAAAAGAATCCCCCAATTAGAACCCACAAAATAAAGGTAAAAAAACCTTTACCAATAAAGTATAAAGAAAAAATTGTATGTCCTTATTGTAAAAATAGTGAAGAGTTTTATGAAATAATTGAAAATGCTACATTTATTATAACTTACTTTCAAACTGAAGACGGAACCTTAGAAACTATTGAAAAAGAAGTAGAAATAAAAGGACCTGCCAAATTTTATTGTGGAAAATGTCATGCAGATCTAACTTATTTAAAACAAGATTTTTAAATTTAAAAAATTATGGATCCTAATTATATTATTTTAACTTACCAAGCTTTTAAAAAATATTATCAGAAGTTAAAGGAAGGAGACTTAATAGCAGTAAGATTACCTTTAAGAAAAGACAAAACAGGATTAATAATTGATTTACTTTATAGAAAAGTTGAAGCCTTTCCATCTTTCTTATCTCAACTTTTGAGTCGATCTAAAACCCTTCAGGCTGAGGTATTAGGAGAATTTATGTTACCTTATACTTATCCAATTAGAGATAGAAATGATCTCTTATTTGCTATGTCTGAGCTTTCAAATCTAAATTTTACTAAATTTATTACAAAAGATGATAGAGCTGATTGTGGTTTAGGTGTGAGATTATGGAATTCTTTGGAAGAGATTTATAATATAGCTGGTTCTTCTATTTTAAATTATCCATTTGTTTTACAGCCCTTTTATGAAAATTGGGAAGATATAAGAGTTATTATACTCGGGGATGAATATATGGAGGCTTATCGAAGAATAAACGAATTTAATTTTAGACAAAATCTTTATTTTGGAGGCAAATCCAGACCTTATAAACTTTCACAAAAAGAAATAGAATTCTGTAAAAATGTAATGAAGCGGGGGCATTTTCCTTTTGCTCATTTAGATATTACTTATATAGATGGAAAGGGGCCATATCTTTCAGAAATAAGTTTAAGAGGTGGTATCAAAGGAGCTCAAATTAGTACAGAAAAATATGAAGAAATTATAAATAAAATCCGTCAAAAATTTCTTAAAAATTGGGAAAAAAAATATCCACAAGTCATTTATGTAGAAAAATAAAATAAATCAATAAAATTTTTCAAAAATCTTTAATATTTTCAAATAATTTGTTATTTTAAAATTTTTTAAATTTGACAAAACAAATTTAATTTTTATTATTATTTATAATAAGGTTTTTATCTATTTATTTTCTTTTTAATTTTTAAAAAATCTTTTAATTTTTAAAAATTCTTTCATTTAAAGAAATTTAATGAAGGAGGGGATGTAATGCAGATTCCTGTTTTTACTACAATAGAAGAAATTGAAAAAGAGTTTCAAATTCAATTTCCTGATGAAGAAAAAGAAAATTTAAAAAAGGTTTTAGCTATTCATCCAATGCGCATCCCTGTTTACTATGCAAATCTAATTAATTGGCAAGATTCAAAAGATCCTATTAAAAAAATTGTATTCCCGTCTGTTGAAGAGCTTAATTTAATTGGATCTTACGATACAAGTGGAGAAAGAGAAAATACCGTTCTTACAGGTTTGCAGCACAAGTATAAAGAAACGGTCTTATTGCTTGCTACTAATATATGTGCTGGATACTGCAGACATTGTTTTAGAAAAAGGATGGTCGGCGTTTCTACAGATGAAACATTAAAAATTTTTGACGAAGCTTTGGAATATATAAAAAATCATCCTGAAATAACAAATGTATTGATCTCTGGAGGAGATCCTTTGGTATTACCTACAGAAATAATAGAATATTTTATTTCTGAATTATCTAAAATAAAATATCTCAAATTTATTCGTTTTGGAAGCAGGGTTCCTGTTTATTATCCAATGCGGATTTATGAAGATATTAAACTTTTAAAAATATTTTCTAAATACTCTACCCCTGAAAGAAGAATATACTTGGTTACTCATTTCAATCATCCTAAGGAACTCACTGAAAATGCTAAAAAGTCTATAGATGCATTATTAAAAAGCGGCGTAATTGTTAGCAATCAAACAGTTCTTTTAAAAGGAGTAAATGATGATCCAGAAGTTTTAGCTACACTTATGAAAAATTTAGTAGCTACAGGTGTAGTGCCTTATTATGTATTCCAGTGCAGACCGGTTAAGAGAGTAAAAGCCCATTTTCAAGTTCCTTTGAAAGATGGCTGTGAAATTGTTGAAAAAGCAAAACAAAAGTTAGATGGTCATGCTAAAAGATTTAAATATATAATGTCTCATAAAACCGGAAAAATCGAAATAATTGGTATAATTGGAGAGGATATTTATTTAAAATATCACCAATGTAAAGATCCTGCAAAAGTTGGAGAACTTTTTAAAAGAAAACTTACCCCAAATGCCGGTTGGTTAGATGATTTAGAAGTAATACATCCTTATAAAGATCCTGTTACTGAAGTATTAAACATGTATAATTATAATATAATCTGAAGTATTTTTTAAATTTTAAATTCTTAATTAAGTAATTTTTAATTTATCTAATCTTATTGGCATTTTATTCCAGATATATAACAAAATCAGCATGAAAAAAATAATATATTTAAAAAATATAACAGTTTTAATTGAAGATAAAATAAAATTTTTTCATAATTGCAAATAACTAAATTTGTTATAAACATTTAAAGATGGAAAATCTTCCATATGCTGCATTTGAACTTAAAATTTATTTAACTAAAATGGGAATTATTTAAAAGAATTTAAAAAATTTTGAGAAGGTAAAAGAGGTTCTCCTTTAGCTTTTTTTTCTTTTATTTCTTGAACAGTTTTTTCAATAAGTAAAAATCTTTCAGGGGTACTTGGATGTGTAGCGAGAAAATTATTTTTCATTGACTTTGGAAATTCAATTGCTATTCGTCTCCATAAATTAGTTGCATTACTTATATCATATCCACCTCTTGCAGCTATATATGTACCTATATAATCTGCTTCTCTTTCAAACTCCTTAGAGTATACTAACCCTCCAATTTTACCAAAAGCTCCTTGAGTATCTATTCCTAAAGTAGCTGCAATTAAAATATCTATAACTGATCCTAAGATTACATTCCCCATTTTTTTAGTAATATGTCCTAAAGCTTGATGAGCTATTTCATGTCCTAAAATCAAGGCAAGCTCTGTATCAGATTGAACAAATCTCATAAGTGCAGTTGTTACAAATATCCTTCCTTTTGGAGCTGCCCATGCATTTATTGATTCATCAAAAATAAGATAAACTTCATATGAGCAACCTTTAAGAGGCGTCAATTCAATATTTAAAAGTTTCCCGTTTCTTTCAATTAAAAGATCTAATTTTTTTGAGTTTTTTATAATTTTTATAGCTTCTTCAATATTTTTTGGCTTTTTACCATTAATTTTTATAATCTTATCATTAACTTGCAAAACTTTACCTGCGGGAAGATGAGGATGAACATACCATATGGTAGGATTTTCATTAATGTAAAAAAGTTCTTTTAATATTTTAATATCCTCTTCATTTTTATACATATGTTTATTATGTATTCTAAAACCATATATAAATTGAAAATTTTTTTTACAAAAAGGAAGTGCTCCAATTAATAAAGGATACCATACATTATAAAGTCTTTTTTTTCTCTCTAAATAAGTAAATAAAGCTAATCTTTTTTGCTTTTTTCTTTCCGCTTCTATTGCTTCTTTAGAAATTTCTGGAATTTGTTTTAAAGTAGGGGCACAACCTGTGATAAAAATAAAAAAATAAATAATTAATATTATTTGAATTTTTATACTTTTTAAAATCTGCATTTAAAATTTAATTAAAATTAATTTAATTTTTGCTTAATTTAAAAAATTTATTATACCATTAAGTTATGTCAAGATTAATAAAAATTTTGTCTTTTTGGTAATTTTGCAAATTTTATAAACTTCAATTTTTTATTTTTAAAAACAACAAAAAATTCCAGAAGTTTTTATCAAACTGACGTTTTCTTCTTTTGAGCTAATTATGAAGCATTTTAAATCTCGATAAATTCCAAAATCTAATATTAATAAATTTTATTTCAAAATTTACATAAATGCCTAAAAAATTTCAAAAGTTATTATTTATTCAATTTTAAATATTAAAATTTCTAAAAATTAATAAAATTTTTAGTATTTTTTAAATTTGACAATAAGTAAAATTTATATATTTTTTTAAATTTAAAAGATTTTTTATATCAATTGAAATTAACGTTAAATGTAGTTTTAATTTAAATTATTTTAAATTAAAGGAGGTAAAAAATGATAGAAATTGGTAATGAAAAATTAGGAATGGGCTGGTTACCTGATCTTCCAGATTATAGAGATTATACACCAGAGCATGAGAAAATTAAACCATTGCTTAAAGAAATCAAATTAACAAAAGTATTAACACAAACTAAAAAATTAAGTTTACCCTCTTCGGTAGACTTAAGGCCTTGGTGTTCACCAGTTGAAAATCAAGGTTCATTGGGTTCTTGTACAGCTCATGCTGCGGTAGGACTTATAGAATATTATGAAAGAAGAGCCTTTGGAAGTTATATTGATGCATCGAGACTTTTTCTTTATAAAGTAACTCGTAATCTTTTAGGATTAAAAGGAGATACAGGAGCTTATTTACGAACTACGATGGGAGCAATGAGACTTTTTGGAGTCCCACCAGAAAAATATTGGCCTTATTCTATCCCAGATTTTGATAAAGAACCTCCTGCTTTTTGTTATGCCTTTGCACAAAATTATCAAGCAATTAAATATTATAGACTTGATCCTCCTGGAGTACCTTTAGCAACTCTTCTTTTATGGATTAAAGCCCATTTAGCTGCTGGATTGCCATCCATGTTTGGATTTGCTGTCTTTAGTTCAATAAGACAAGCAACGGATACAGGTAAAATACCTTTTCCATGTGCAGGAGAAACGTTACTTGGCGGACATGCTGTTATGGCTGTAGGTTATGATGATTCAATAAAAATTAAAAACGAAATTTGTGGTAAAGAAACAACAGGTGCTCTTTTAATCAGAAATTCATGGGGAAGAGAATGGGGTGACAATGGATATGGTTGGCTTCCGTATGAATATGTATTAAGGGGTTTAGCAAGAGACTGGTGGACGCTTCTTAAGAATGAATATATTCCTACAAAGCAATTCGGGTTTTAAAAATTTTTCAATAGGAGGTATATTATGTTAAGAATAATATTAGGAATAATTCTTTTTATTAGTTGTTTTGGTTTTATTGGATTAAGTATAGCTGATCAGGTTAAAGTCAATATTTTTTATCCTATAAATGGAGCTAATTACCCAATCACTGATCCATCTTGTAAATCTAAAGTAGCTTATATTACAGCTGGCTTTAGTGTAACTTGTAGCGGTGGTCCTCATAAAGTTAAATGGGGATTTGATGGTCGTACATGTGGAAAATCAATATTTTACGACCAAACAAATATTGAATTTGTAGATAAATTACCGTATGGTTCTCATGTTTTTTGGGTTATTTCAGATTGTGGTAAAAATAAAGTAAAATTTACTATTGGAAAATAAAAAAAATTTTTTATAAAACTACAAATACAAGCCGGCGGTGGGATTTGAACCCACGACCTGTGGATTACGAATCCACTGCTCTACCCCTGAGCTACGCCGGCATTAAATTCGTGGTCCTTCTAAAACCCTTTTTCTGCTTATGACTGCTATTATACCTAAAAATAATAAAAATGCAGTAATAAATATTCTTGCAATCCATTTGTTTGGATCTGCTTCACTAATTATCTGTCCTAATTGATGACTAAACCAAAAATAACTTATAGCTAAAATAAATATAGGAGATATCACTCCTGTTATATAAACTACTATTTTAGGAAGTTTTATAGATGTATCTTTAGTAAGTTCTTTATAAAAGTTTTCTATTCCAAAACACCAAACAAATACAAAAATTTCAAAAAGAGCAAAAAGAAGAAGAAATACACAACCTGCCCAAAAATCAACTTCATCCAAAAATTTAGGCACAAACGCACTTAAATGCCCACCTAAAACAATTAAAAGCATAGTAACAGTAACTGATTTTGTATGACTCCATTTCATTTCATCTTCAAAAAGAGCTATTAAAGGTTGACTAAGTGCTAATGAAGAAGTAAGTGCTGCAATAAATAAAAGACTAAACCAAATAAAAGCAATATAAGGACCTAAGGATAATTTCATAAGAACTGCTGGCATAGTCATAAATCCAATACGAAAAGTTCCAGCTTCACCTAATTCTTTAACTACAGATGCCCCAAACATAGCAAAAGCTGCAGGAATTGCTATAGAAGCTCCTATAACAAGCTCTACAAATTCATTAAACCCAGCTGTAGATAACCCCATTTTGACAATATCTTCTTTTGGCTTTACATAACTTGCATAAGTAGCAATAGCTCCCATACCAAGGGATAAAGTAAAAAATATCTGCCCAGCAGCTTCAACCCAAACCTTAGGATTATTTATACCTGAAAGATTTAAATTATATATAAATTTTAAGCCCTCCAATCCTTTCCAATTATTTGTAGAAATACTTACAAAACCAAGAAAAATTCCCATTATTATTAAAGTCGGCATTCCTATTTTCGCAGTAATCTCTATTCCTCGCGCTATACCTTTTTGAAGAATCCACCAATTTACTAAAAGTGTTATCCAAAAAAAGACTAAAGCACAAAGTGAAGGAATAGCAATCACAAAATTAGTAGAAAAAATTTTAAAAGTGTAAGTTGAATAAGAAGTATAATTTTTGAAAAAATCTAAATAAGGTTTCATAGCTAAATAAGGATCTGTCGTAACAACAGGGGCAGGGATTTTTTTCAATAAAGATAAAAAGGCAAATCCTAAGGTCCAAGATTCAATCCAAATATAATACATTACAATTAAAACTGGAATAGCAACTCCAAGAGATCCTAAAATTCTTGCCCAATTTGCATGCCCAAAAAAAAGTCCCATTATTCCTGTCATTGAGCCATGACCTCTTTTTCCCGCATACCGTCCGATCACCCATTCAAGAAGCATTACAGGAAGACCAAGCAAAGCCAAGGAAATAAAGTAAGGTACCATAAAAACTCCACCACCATAAAGTGCAGCTTTAGAAGGAAAACGAAGTAAATTTCCTAAGCCAACCGCATTCCCTGCAGCAGCTAAAATTAAGCCTATTTGGCTTTTCCAAGTCTCTCTTTTTCTTTCCATTTTATTTTAAATATTTTTCTTTTATCCTTTTTATTACTATATGTGCTGTATTAAATGCAGACATTATATTTCCTTTTTTTACTGCTATATCACCTGCTAAAAATACACCAGGTAAATTAGTCTCATAAAATTCGTCAATTTTCGGATTCCCCTCTTCGTCAAATTCAATTCCAACAGATTCTAAAAATTTTCTTGGACTTGTTCCTCCTAAACAATAAAATATATAATCATAAATATCTTCTTTTCCATCTTTATAATAAACTTTTACTTTGTTATTATATGGCTCAACTTTTTCAATATCTGTATTAAGTAAAAGTGTGATTTTATTTTCTTTTACCTTATTTTCCAAAATTTCAAGATTTGTTGGATTGATTCTAAAAAATTGAGGTCTTCTATAAGACATAAAAACCTTTGCTTTTTCACATAAAAAACAAGCAACTTCTGCTGCTGTATTTCCTCCACCAACAACTAAAACTTTTTCTGCTTCAGGATATTCTAAAGGAGGTTCAAAAAATACTTTATCTTTTATCTCCTTAGGAATAGGATAAGAAGGTTTCCTCGGTCTACCAAATATTCCAATTGCAATAATCACAAAATCTGTTTGAAATTTAGGATCTCCTTTTACATAGATTTCATATTTTTTATTTATTTTTTTTATTCCTGTAACTTCTGAATTCAAATGAATATCCAATTTCCATTCTTTAATCCATTTATATATCCTTTTCAAAAAATCTTCTTTTGTTTCAGTTTCAAAAGAACAAATACCTAATGGTTTGCTTTCTAAACCTCTATATTCTGCATCTACTCTTTTACCAGGCTTATAGTATTTTTCAATAGTATTACATACATGTGGAGCTTTTTCTAAAATAACTACAGGTTCAATTTTATTTGCTTTTGCTTCTATACCTCCTGCAATTCCTGCAGGACCTGCTCCTATTATACAAAGTTTTACTTCTTCCATAAGCAGACTCCTTTCATTTTTAATTTTGTTTTAATTCCCATTGCCATGCGTGTTTTATGATGATTTCTAATGAATCATATTTAGGCTTCCATTTAAGATATTCTTTTATTTTTTTATTATCTGCTATTAAAATAGGAGGATCCCCGGGACGTCTTTTTGTTTCGATTACTTCAAAATTTCTCCCAGTAACCTTTTTAACTGTGTTTATAACTTCTCTTACAGAAAAACCTTTTCCATATCCACAATTTAAAATTAAGCTTTTTTTTTCTGAAAGAAGATATTCCATAGCCAAAATATGAGCTTCTGCAAGATCCATTACATGAATATAATCTCTTATACATGTTCCATCAGGAGTAGGATAATCTGTTCCGTAAATTTCTAAATATGGAATTTCTCCTTTTGCAGTTTTTAAAGCCCTTATTATTAAATGAGTAGGTTGATTATAATTAGGACCTATTTTTCCCTCTGGATCAGCTCCAGCAACATTAAAATACCTCAAAGAGATATAATTAATTTCTCCTACTTTGCTCATATCTCTCAAAATTTTTTCTATCATGACTTTAGTTTCACCATAAGGATTTATGGGAGAAAGTTCTGCTTCCTCTGTAATAGGAACCTCTTTCGGTATTCCATAGACTGCAGCCGAGGAGGAAAAAATCAGATTATTTATTTCGGCTTTTCTCATAGCAGAAAGGAGTTTTATAGTATTTCCCACATTATTTTGATAATATTTTAAAGGATGTGCTACACTTTCTGGAACTACTATATAAGCTGCAAAATGCATTACAACATCTGGTTTAAATTCTTTTAGGATCTCTTCAACAGCTTTTTCTTCTTTTAAATCAATTTCATAAAGTTTACCAAAAAGAACATTCTCTTTTTTCCCAGAACTAAGATTATCTATTATTGCAATTTCGTATCCTTTTTCTCCTAATAATTTAACTACATGAGATCCAATATATCCTGCACCTCCCGTGACTAAAACTTTTATTTGTGACATTTTTATCGGATTTAGCATATTTTCTTTTTTTTTCAATATGTTAGAATAATTTTTACATGAATTTAGATAAAATATGGATAAATAAAATACCTGATCGCGAAATTTTATACGAATTTATTTCAAAAGGAGCTTTTTCTCCTTTATTGGCTCAAATTCTTATAAATAAAGGTTTTACAGATATTCATTCTGCTTATACTTTTTTATGCCCTAAAATAACAGATTTTTCCAACCCTTTTTCTATTCCTGAAATGGATTTAGCAGTAAAAAGAATTGCCTTAGCTATAAAAAATAAAGAAAAAATAGGAATTTATGGAGACTCTGATGCAGACGGTATAATAGGAACTTTTGTTCTTTATGACTTTTTAAAAAACTTTATTCCTTCTATAGAAGTTCTTATTCCAAGCAAAGAAAAAGAAGGATATGGATTCCATGCTAAGTTTTTACCATATTTTAAGGAAAAAGGTGTTAAATTAATTATAACTGTTGATGTAGGGATTTCAGCAGAAGATACAGTTAATCAAGCTAAAGCTTTAGGATTAGAAGTAATTATCACTGATCATCACGAAATTAAGAACAGACCTCAAACTATTGTAGTGACAGGAAAATTAACACCTTGTGATTCCGATATGTATCATCTTTGCGGTGCAGGGGTTGTTTTTGCTTTAATCAGAGGATTAAGAAGTTATCTATATAAAACAGGTTTTTTTAAAGATAAAGAACCTCCAAAATTAAGAAAATATCTTGAATTGGTTAGCTTAGCTACCCTTGCAGATATGGTACCTTTAAAAGGAGAAAATAGAATAATTACCTATTTTGGCTTTAGAGACCTTGTCAATCCTTCTTTTATCTCAACAAAGGTTTTACTCGAAACTCTAAATATAACTTATAAACTTTCTGAAGAAGATATATATTACAAAATAATTCCTAAAATAAATGCAGCTGGAAGACTCGGAAAACCTTATCTTGCGTTTAATTTTCTTTGTGCAAAAGATTATCAAACTGCAAAAATATATCTGGAGGAAATTGAAAAATTAAATTCCGAAAGAAAAGAAATCGAATCTGAAATACTAAAAGAAATTGAAAATAAACTTACTAAAGAAAAAATTCAAAAAAAATTTCTTTGTCTTGATTTAGAAGATGTATCAAAAGGCTTATTAGGACTTATTGCAAATAAAATAAAAAATATTTATCACATACCTGTGCTTGTAATAAGTTTTAAAAATGGAATAGGATATGGATCTATAAGATCTCCAAAAGAAATTGATTTTTTTGATATTATGGATAAATGTAAAGATTTATTAATTGGTTTTGGAGGACACAAATACGCTCTTGGTTTTACTATAGAAGAAAAAAATTTATCTGAATTAAAATCACGCTTAGATAAAATTTTAGACAACTTCACAGAAAAAAGATTAAAAGAAGTTATCTATATAGACGCTGAAACACGAATTTCTGAACTTATACACCCTGAAAATCAATGGGCTTTTGCTCAATTTCCCCCTTATGGAGAAGAACATCAACCACCTACATTATTATTAAAAAATTTCAAAATTTGCGATTTTTGGATATTAAAAGATAAACATTCAAAATTAATTCTTAAAGAAAGAGATACTCAAATTCAGGCTATTTGTTTTAATAAAATTGTAGACAAAGATAATATAAAATTAATTGCAGGAATGCCTTATATAAATCCTTTCAATGAAACACTTGAAATTCGTATAACAGATGTCAGATAAAATTTTTATCAGAAAAGAAAAGGAAGACTTAGAGGAAAAAATTTTATCTCCATTTGCAACAAAATCCAAATATTCCAAAGGTAGAAAAATTCCTGAAGAAGAATGTGAAATAAGAACTTGTTTTGAAAGGGATAGAGATCGCATAATACATTCTAAAGCATTTAGAAGACTTAAGCATAAAACACAGGTTTTTTTAGCACCAAAGGGAGATCATTATCGAACAAGACTTACTCATACTTTGGAAGTTGCTCAAATTGCCAGAACTATTGCAAGGGCTTTAAATCTTAATGAATCTCTTACTGAGGCTATAGCTCTTGGGCATGATCTTGGACATACACCTTTTGGTCATGCAGGTGAAGAAATATTGAACGAACTTCTTCCTGAAGGATTTAGACACAATGAACAAAGTCTGAGAGTAGTTGATTATTTAGAAAAAGATGGAAAAGGTCTAAATCTTACTGAAGAAGTTAGAGATGGAATATTAAAACATTCTAAAGGCATGGGGCCCATTCTTGTGGAAAATGAAGAAGAAAAACCTTTAACCTTGGAAGCTGAAGTAGTAAGAATTTCAGATATAATTGCCTATGTAAATCATGATATAGATGATGCTATACGGGCAAATCTTATAACTCCAGAAGATCTGCCAGATATAGCACTCAAAATCTTAGGAAAAACTCATGCCCAAAGAATTAATTCACTTGTTAAAAATGTAATTATTTCTACAAAAGAAGCAAATGAAAGAAAAATTTTAATAGATGAAAAATATCTTAAAGCTTTAGAAGCTTTAAGGGAGTTTCTTTTTGAAAAAATTTATTTTTCTCCTGTAGTAAGAAAAGAATTTGAAAAAGCTAAAAAAATCCTTTATTCTTTATTTGAATGGTATATGAAAAATTTTGAGAAAGTTGAGTATTTAGTAAAAATTAAAAGTATTTTTCCTACAGAAAAAAACGAAAGGCTTATAGCAGATTATATTTCTGGAATGACTGATAGATACGCACTTTTTGAGTATTTTGAGCACTTTATCCCAAAACCTTGGGGTATAGAATATTTATCGGAGGTAGAAAGATATGTCTATTAAAAAAATCGGATGGTTTACAACTGCAAGAGATGAAGCAGCATTGGAACTTTTAAATATAGTCTATAATCAAATTAAACAAAAATTTTTACCATTAGAAATAGCTTATGTATTTGTAAGTAAAGATAAAGGTGAAACTCAAATCTCAGATAAGCTTATAGAAATCGCTGAAAAAGATATGAACTTAAAAACAATTTGTTTTTCAGCATTGAAATACGAGCCAAATTTAAGAAAAAAGGATAAAGAATTATGGAGAAATAAATATCATGAAGAGATTTATAAAATTCTTCCTGAAGAAATAGATTTTGGAGTATTGGCAGGGTATATGTGGATTGTCTCTCCTGATTTTTGTGAAAAAGTTAAACTTATCAATCTTCATCCAGCTTTGCCAGGTGGACCAAAAGGAAGCTGGCAAGAGGTAATCTGGCAACTTATCAGTTGTAGAAGCGCAGAAACTGGAATAATGATGCATAGAGTAACTCCTGAACTTGATGAAGGTCCTCCTTTAAGTTATGTAAAATTTTCTATTAAAACCCCTGAATTTGAGCCTCTTTGGGAACATACAGAAAAAATACTTCTTAAATACCATCTAAGTGGTCTTAAAAAATTAGAAGGCGAAAAAAATAAACTTTTTCTTAAAATTAGAGAAGAAGGAGTAAAAAGAGAACTTCCTTTAATTGTTTATACTTTAAAATATCTTGCAGAAGAAAAAATTACTTTTGAGAATCAAGAACCCATGAATTTAACAGAAAAAGTAGAAGAATTTTTAAAAACAAAAAAATTTAGTTAAAGGAGAATAAAATGAAAAAATGGATTTATAATTTATTTATTTTATCTTTTATTTTATATGGATGTGTTGCAGAACAAAGCGAATTGCAAGATCTGAAAATAAGAGTAATTAATCTTGAAACTCTTGTAAATCAAAAATGCGAACAAAGAATATCCAATTTAGAAAAAAGAACTTCCCAACTTGAAAATCAACTTGCTAAATTAAATAAACAAATCGGTCAAAATTTAACTAATCAAGTATTGAATATAAAAGCGGAAATTTTAGCTGATTTGGAGGATTTAAAAAATGAATATTCTCTACTTTCTGAAAAATTGGAGGAACTTCAATTTAATAACGAAGCAAAAGATAAAGAATATCGGAAAAAATTAGAAAACATTTTAACTTATCTTCAAGCATTGGAATTACGATTAAAAACAATAGAAACTAAACTTGGAATTACTCCTCCTCCCATAAATAAATTCTGGGAAACAGGAAATTTAACATCTTTAAATATGACTCAAGGGAATATAACTCAACAAAATGTAACTTTAACAAAAAATGCAACTCTATTAAAACCTGTAGTTGAAGGAAATATAATTTTAAAAGGAAATATTACCCAAATAAATACCCTACAAGAAAATAAAACTTTAACACAAAGATTAATAGAAATAAAAGCAGAAAAGAAAGAAGCTGAGCTTTATCAAAAAGCTTTTAATTTATACGAGAAAGGCGAAATTGAAGAAGCAAAAAAGTTATTTCAAGAATATATCAAAACTTATCCAAATGGAAAATGGGTAGGGCAGTCTTATTTCTGGATAGGAGAAATTTATTTTAAACAAAAAGATTATGAAAACGCAATTCTAAATTATCAAAAACTTATAGAATTACCAGGCTGGCATCCTCTTAAACCTACTGCGATGTTAAAAGAAGCTTTAGCTTTTAAAGCAATCGGAGATAAAGAAGTTTATAAAATCCTTTTGAAAAAATTATTAAGAGAATATCCCCAAAGTAAAGAAGCCCAAAAAGCCAAAAAGTTATTAAATTTATAAATTTTTTTCCATTCTATAAGGATTTAAACTTACTACAGGTATAGGAGATAGTTGAATAACTCTTTCAGCTACACTACCGAATAAAATTTTATCAAGTCCTTTTCTTCCATGTGTTCCTATTACGATTAAATCTGCTTTTTCTTTTCTACCTATTTCAATAATTTTTTCCGCTATATCTCCTTTTTCTATTATGGTTTTTATTTTTGGAAAATCTGAAAAATATTTTTTAACAAATTCTTCCATAGATTGTTTAGCTCCGTTCATAAGAATTTCTTGTAGTTCTTTTAAAGTTTCTACATTCGCATATACCCCCTCTTGAGAAGATAGATCTTCTAAAACAAATGTAAGTAAAACCTCGGCTTCTAATTTTTGCGCAAAATCTTTTGCCCATTTTACTATAAAATGTGAAACTTCAGAAAAATCAATAGGAACTAATATTTTATTTATTTTAAGCATAAAAACCCCCTATTTTATCAATTTTAAATATCTTATTAATATTATTTTAAAAATTAAAAAATTTTTCGGTAAAATCAATATTCAAATAATTTTTTATAAAATTCTAATTCTATTCCTTTTACCCCTTGTTTTTTTAATTTTTTCTTTTATTTTTTAACTTACTTTAAAATAAAAACAAATTGCCGAAAAGAAAAAATAAAAATGCTTTTTTATTTAATAAATTGCTGTCCAAATTGTGGAGGTAATATTTCTGATGAAAGACTTTTTAAAGGATTACCTTGTGAAAAATGTCTCCCAAATCCTGAACTTTCTCACATAAATGTCAATCAAGTATGTAATTCCTTAAAAAAACAAAATTTTATAAAAAATCTTAAACCTTATTGTGAAGTAGAAAAAAAAGTTGAAGAATTTAAAAATATTTTTTATGAAATATTAAACACTGCTCCTTCTTCTCTCCAAATAAGTTGGGCAAAAAGACTTTTTTTAGGTGAATCTTTTGCCATTGTAGCTCCTACAGGTACAGGTAAAACCACTTTTGGATTAATAAGCAGCCTTCTAACTTCTAAAAAAGCCCTTATTATTGTGCCAACAAAAGTCTTAGTAAATCAAGTAGAAGAAAGATTACTTTTTTATCAAGAAAAAATTAAAAATCCGGAAATAAAGTATAAAAGAATTTTAGCATATAAAGGACATACAAAAGAGAAAAAAATTTTGGAATCGGGAAATTTTCATGTATTTATATGTACCTCGGCATTTTTACATAAAAATTTTGAAATTTTAAAATCTCTTGATTTTTCACTTATTTTTGTAGATGATGTGGATTCCTTCTTAAAAAATAGTAAAAATGTAGATAATCTTTTTTTACTTCTTGGTTTTACTCCAAAAGAAATACAACTTGCTTTAAAAAAAGATAAAGAGCATACTGATTATGATCTTTTATTAAAAATAAAAGAAAAACATAGTACCAAACTTAAACAACTTATTATTTCTTCTGCAACCCTTAAACCAAAAACCAATAGAGTTTTACTTTTTCAAAATTTACTTGGTTTTGAAATCACAAGATTTGTATCAACTTTAAGAAAAGTAGTAGATACTTATATTCCTGTTAATCTGGATAATACCTCATCATCTAACAAAGAATTGATTTTTGAAAAATTACTGGAGACCTCTGCAAAATTGATTTCTCAATTAAAAGACGGGGGACTCATTTTTGTAGAAGAAAACTTTGGCAGAAAATATGTAGAAATTGCTACTCAATATTTCAGAAATAAAGGTTTTAAAGTATTATCCTATTTAGAAGCAAATGAAGAAAAACTTCTAAATGCTTTAAAAATTAAAGAGATCGATATTGCTGTTGGATTATCTCATTTAAGCAATCCTTTAGTAAGGGGAGTGGATCTTCCTGAGATTTTAAAATATGCAATTTTTTTAGGAGTACCTAAACATTTATTTCCTCTTTTTTCTACAAAAGAAAAATTTGATCTACCAATTTCTCCACAATTTCTATATAACTTACTTTTAACTCTTATGCCTTTATTTGAAGAGGAAGAAAAATTCACTGCTCTTTCCTATATTAATTATTTAAAAAAATATTTAACTTTGAAAGAAGAAACACTCTCAAAATACGAAACACTTTATAAAAAAATTCTTTCTATAAAAGAATTTTTAGAAAACAAATTGAATGATAAAGAGTTTATTAAAAAAATAGAAAAAAGCGATGAGGTATTTTTAGAAAAAGATGAAAATGGGCAATATTATGTAGTTGTTGGAAATGCAAATGTTTATCTTCAAGCTTCTGGAAGAGTTTCAAGATTAACAACTCGAGGATTATTACCTGGGCTTTCTATAATTTTGGCAGAAAATTTAAAAGCCCTTAATAGTCTTAAAAAGCGTTTAAGATTTTATCTTAAAGATGAAGCAGAAATAAAATTAATTTCAGAAAACGAAGTCAAAGAAATATATGAAAAAATTATTCAAGAAAGACAAAAAATTACAAAAGAAAAAACAGATTTTAAAAATTTTCTCATTATAGTTGAATCCCCTCATAAAGCAAAAACTATTGCCAATTTTTTTGGCAAACCTTCTGTAAGAAGAATTAAAAATGTTTGGGTTTATGAGATACCTATGGAAAATACTCTCCTTTCTATTTGTGCATCACTTGGTCATATATTTAATTTATCCAGAAGATCGGGAATATTTGGCGTAATCCAAAGTGATGGACATTTTTATCCCATTTTTAATACTATAAAAATTAACAAAAAAACTGGAGAACAACATGTTGATGAAGAAGAAATAAAAAACACTCAAGAAATTTATGATAAAAGAGAAATTATCGAGGTGCTTCGGAGACTCTCTTTTTGCGCTGATCAAACTTTTATCGCTTCTGATCCTGATGCAGAGGGAGAAAAAATTGCCTATGATCTATATATTAATCTTAAACCTTTTCAACCAAATATAAAAAGACTTGAATTTCATGAGGTTACTGAAAGAGCTTTAAAAGAAAGTTTAGAAAATCCTCAAGAAATTAATCTCTACAGAGTGAAAGCACAGCTTGCAAGAAGAGTTGCAGACAGATGGGTAGGTTTTTCTTTATCTCAACAATTATGGAAAGTATTTAAAAATTATCATCTTTCCGCAGGAAGAGTTCAAACACCTGTTCTTGGATGGATTATTGAAAGAGCTAAAGAAGCCAAACAGTATAAATATAGAATAAGTTTTACTTTGAACGAACATAAATTCTCTATAGAAATTGAAGATGAAAAATTAGCTAAAAAGATTCTTGAAAATTTACCCAAATTAAAAATAAAAAAAATTAAAGAATTTGAAGACGAACTTTCTCCACCTCCACCTTATACCACAGACAGTATTTTAGATGATGCTTTTCATTTTTTTAGATTTTCTTCTTCTTATACTATGAATTTATTACAAGAACTTTTTGAACTTGGATTGATAACCTATCATAGAACAGATTCTACTCGAATTTCAGAAGTAGGACGATATCAGGTAGCTAAGCCTTATATTTCTCAGGTTCTTGGAGAAGAATATTTTTACCCTCGTGAATGGTACAGTCCTGGTGCTCATGAAGGTATAAGACCTACAAGACCTTGGGATCTTACTGAAATAAAATTAAGGGTAGCTCATGGATTATTGAGTTTTAAAAAACCAAAAGATAGCCTTAAACTTTATGATCTTATTTTTAGAAGATTTATGGCAAGCCAATGCAGAAAAACAAAAGTTATAAAAGGTATTTTTGAATTTTCCTTGCCATCTTATTCATGGGAGGAAACCTTAATTTTGAATATCTTAGAACCTGGATATGAATATTTCTGGACAAAGCCTCAGATTTTTCATTTACCTGAAGAATACTTTCCTGAAAATGTTGAATATAATAAAGTTCCAAAAGTATTTCTTTATAATCAAGGAACATTAATTCAAGAGATGAAAAAAAGAGGATTAGGAAGACCTTCTACTTATGCAGAAATAGTATCTACTTTATTAAATAGATATTATGTATATGAACTTAAAAATGGTAGCCTTGTTCCAACATCCTTAGGTAAAAAAGTTTTTTCTTATCTTAAAAATAATTATGGTGAATACGTTTCTGAAGAATTTACACGAGAACTTGAAAATTTTATGGATGAAGTAGAAGAAGGAAAAAAGAATTGGGAAGAAATTTGTAAAAAATTGATACCTCTTTTAAAACTGTTAAATATCTTTTAAAATCCAAATTTAAATTGCCTTTTATGTTTTTTTAATTATAATTTCTTGTAAAATTTTCTGAGTGGGGGTTTTTATGAAATTTAAAAATATTTTTTTAGGTTTGTTTTTTTGTATTTTGATTTATGTTTTTTCTGCTTTACACTATAAAACATTTCTTCCAGATAATAGTTTTTTATTTGGAATAACTACTTTTGTTTATCTTTTAGCAGGAACTGTTTATCTTATATATTGGATTTTTGGGCTTGAAAATATTACATTTTTAGCCTCTTCTATAGGATGGGGAGGTTTTTTGACAAATATTTTAGCTTTTATTATTAGATGGATACAAACTCATAAGGCAGGCTTTGGATATATTCCTTTATCAAATCTTTACGAATCTTTAGTTTTTTTTGGAGGCTGCATAACAGGAATATATCTTTTTTGGGAATTAAGATTAACCAAAAAGATCCTGGGTAGTATAGTTTTTCTTTTAGCAAGCTTTGTTATGGCTTTTGCAACCTTAAAAGTGAGTTCCTCTATTCAACCTCTTATTCCTGCTTTAAAAAGTAACTGGCTGGTAGCTCATGTAATAACTTGTTTTTTAGGATACGGTGCTTTTGCAGTTGGTTTTGCTGCTTCAATTATTTATCTATGTAGTGATATTTTTAATATGCAAAAAATTTTCCCGGATAAAAAAACATTAGATAATTTTATTTATAAAATTACTCTTTTTGGCTTTTTTTGGCTGAGTTTAGGAATAATAACAGGAGCTGTATGGGCAGATCAAGCATGGGGAAGTTACTGGAGTTGGGATCCTAAGGAAACCTGGTCTTTTATTACTTGGCTTGTATATGGATCAATTATCCATATGCGTTTAACAAAAGGTTGGAGTGGAAAAAGACTTTCGTGGATGAATATTATTGGGTTTATATGTGTGTTATTTACTTATTTTGGAGTAAATTTTCTACTTTCTGGATTGCACAGTTATGCTACTTTAGATTAAATTCCTAAAAATTCCCAAATTTTTTGAAATAAGGTTTTATTTTCTTTAAAAGTTTCATTTTGAGTTAATCCAGGCTCAATAGAAGTTAAACTCTCGCTTATCTCTTCTGGAGATATCCTATAAATAGGAATTTCTTCTGGGTGTAACTTTGTGCTTTTCATTACACTCAGCCACACAGGACAAGCTATTCTTCCTCCTGTAGCTCCTCTTCCTAAGGTCTTTGGTTTATCATATCCTACCCATACTCCACAGGTATAAGCTGGAGTATACCCAATAAACCAAGCATCTTTATAATTTTCTGTTGTTCCTGTTTTCCCTCCAGATGGAACACCTAATTTTAAAGCACATTTTCCTGTTCCATTTTTTACTACTTCCATTAAAAAATCATTCATAATACCAGCAGTTAAAGATGAAATAACTGGTTTAAATTCTGGAATATTTTTATAAATTAAATGTTTTTCATAAATACCATCATAAATTGCTTCTATAAATCTTGGTTCAACCATTTTTCCCAAATTTGGAAATATAGTATAAGCTTTTACTACTTCCAATGGAGTCAATTCATAAGCTCCAAGGGCTATACTGTAGTTTATATTTTTAGGTAAATTAAATTCTAAAGCCTTTGAAATTTCTTTTATATTTTGAAGACCTAAAAGGAGAGCAATTCTTACAGCTACTACATTTCTTGAATGAGCTAAGGCTGTTTTTACATCAATTGGCCCCCAGTATTTACCATCATAATTTTCAGGAGCCCAATCTTTTCCATTATTAATTTTTTGAATAATTATAGGATCATCAGGAAGAACTGTATAAGGAGTAATTATACCTTTTTCCAAAGCCTCAGCCCAAACAAAAGGTTTAAAAGCTGAACCTACTTGTCTTTTTGCTAATATTACCCTATTAAAAGGTGTTTTTAAATAATCATTACCACCGATTAATACCCTTACTCCTCCGTTTCTATTATCCATACATACCACAGCTAATTGAGGAAGTTTTTTATTTTTAAAAATTCTTTTTAAAGTAATAAGTGCATTTTTATAAGCCTTTTTTTGCCAATCCAAATCCAAGGTTGTTTGAATAGTAAGTCCACCTCTATAAAGTATTTGAGAAGGTAAAATCCTTTTTAATTCTTGTTTTACTGCATCTATAAAATATCCTGTATAAGCAGGGATACTAATATTTCGAGGATTAAGTTTTATAGGTTGTTTAGATAATTTTTTTGCTGTTTCCCAAGAGATATAACCTACTTCAGCCATTCTTCTTAATACATAATTTCTTCGAGAAATAGCTAATTTGGGATTTTTTATAGGATCATATAAAGATGGAGCACGAGGAAGCCCTGCTAATACTGCAGCTTCGTTAAGATTTAATTCCCATACATGTTTATTAAAATATGTAAGGGATGCTGCCTCTACTCCATAAGCACCTTCTCCTAAATAAATGTGATTTAAATATATAGTTAATATTTCATTTTTTGTAAGATATTTTTCTATCTGCCAAGCTAATATCATTTCTTTAATTTTTCTTTGAATTGTTCGCTCCGGAGAAAGAAGAAGATTTCTTACAACTTGTTGAGTAATAGTACTGCCACCTTGAACAATTTTACCTGCGACAATATCTTTATAAAGTGCTCTTAAAAGACTTAAAAAATCTATCCCTTTATGTTCATAAAATCTTGCATCTTCAGCAGCAATAAAAGCATGAATTACATGAGATGGTATTTTATTCAAGGGGACAAATATTCTTTTTTTCTGTCCTAAAAAACCTATGACTTTGCCATTAGTATCTATTATAAGATTAGTTTGGACAGGTCTGTAATTTTTTAGTCTATTTATACTTGGAAGATTTATTTTTAAATAAAGATAAGCTACTGTGATAAGAATTGAGATAAATAATAGAAATACAAGAAAAAGAAATCCGAATAATTTAAAAAGAGATTTCATATTCAAGAATGAAGAATATCATTTTTAAGGAAAATTTAAAGAAAAAATAAAAAAGTTCCCGGGCACCGACCTACTCTCCCAGGGCGGTAACGCCCCAGTACCATCGGCCCT
>CAYPFL010000009.1:0-49639 GCA_964410095.1 uncultured Thermodesulfatator sp. | reverse complement strand
TTTCTATATCAAAGGAAAAATAAAATATCTCTTTTGGATTAACCCCAGAAGTAAGTAGATAATCTATAAGATGATGCATTAGTACAGTTTTCCCAACTCTGCGCAGACCAATTATTATATCTATCTGTTTTTTATGTAAGTAATTTTTTAAAACTGTAAACAAAAATCTTCTTTTGAATGATTTTATTTCTCTGTCTATACCGCCTGTTTCCCACCAAGGATTAAATTCTGTAATATCCATTTTAGGCTACTAAAGTGTTCTAATATTTAAATTTTTAGGATACTATAATGTCTTAATTTTAATATATTTGAAAAAAATATCAATTCAGCTTCTCATATTTATGTTAGCAAATAAAATTAAAAGCTTTCTCTTAAAACAATGCTTACCAGACTTCAAATTGCTCGTTCTTCCTTCTATCATTAGAAAAAAAGAAAAAAAATAAACCAAGATGATGAACTTATACGGAATGACGGGCCTGAATTTAAGTGTAAACATTTTCAGGGTCAAAACTAACTATCCATTTTATTCCATATTCTTTAACTCCGATCACTAAAAGCGCATCGTTAAAGTTAAGCTCATTCATATATCTCCTCAGAATCCTTTAAAGCATTTCTTCCAAGCGAAACCATTCCTTTCAAAAATTTCAAGTTCTTAGAAGAAATAGCAATTTTCTCAAGCTCACTCTTCTTTCTATTTCTTAAACTTTTCCTTATCAATTCCTCTACAACTTTACTTCCTGATTTTTTCTCTTTTCTGGCAAGCTCTTTTATAGTCTCTACCAGATCTACTGGAAGAGTAAAAGAAACAACTTTTTATTTAACCTTTTCACTCCTTCACCTTTCATAGGCTAAGTCTTTATTATATAAGTTTCTATTAAAAATAATAAACTATTAAAATTCATAATCAAAGGATAAACTTTTAAACTACAAAATGGCATGTGTGAAATGCATTAAACGATTCTCTATATTCTGGACACATAAAATTTTAGGGGTAAACTTACTCAATATAAAAAGAAGGATATCAAGTGTTCAGTAGAAAGATAAAAAGGAGTAATTCCTGTATTAAGGAGTTTTTCTTATTAAAACAATTTTATAGTTCTTTCAATCCCTTCATCAAAATTAATCTCGGCTTTCCATCCTATTTCTCTTTCGATTTTTGTTGTATCGATCGCATATCTTAAATCATACCTTGGTCTCTCAGGTATAAATTTATTTTATTTTATTGTTCTTTCAAACTTTCTTTTTTATTATATATTATAAAACTTCTTATTTTTTATAAAGAAATAAAACCTTATTAATTTTGTTTCAGTTATTTAAAACTTTACTTCATACCATAACTCCATCTTCCAGAAGTTTTTTATACCAATTCACAGTTATAGTTTGTGGATCATCTGGGTCTACTTTCCCAGATTTTAAAGCTTCCCAAACCTCTATTGCTCCATCTCGAGGAGTATAATCTGGCTTAAATTTTAAAATTTTTTGAATTTTGCTAAAGTCTACTCTATAACTTCTATGATCAGGAAATCCATACCATTCATATTTAAAAGGAATCCCTATAGCTTCTGCGACTTCTTGAGCTAATTTAAATATTTGATAATTTTGCTCATTAGATCCAACATTAAAAATCTGTTTATTTACTAAATCTTTAGAAGCTTCTATAGTAAGCATAATTGCTTTACATACATCTTTTACATGAACAAATGGTCTATATTGCGTACCATCTCTTAAAATAGGTATCTTGCCATTTTTAAAAAAACCTTTTACCATTCCATTAATAGCGAGGTCAAACCGCATTCTTGGAGAGAATCCATATACTGTTGCAAATCTTAATATTACTACAGTAAAATTATCGTTAGCATAAGGTAAAATATCTTCTTCTGCCTTTAAATTAGCTTTAGCATAAGTAGTAAGGGGATTAGTAGGGGAATCTTCTTTTACTATCTCATTCTGAAACCCATATACACTGCAAGAAGAAGCTAAAATATATTTTTTGACCCCCATTAACTTTCCTAAGGTTGCTACTCTATATCTTCCTAAATAATTTATTGACCAAGTTTTTATAGGATCTAATTCACCAGTAGGATCATTAGAGAGTGCGGCAAGATCTACTATTGTGTCTATGTCTTCTAAAATTTCTTTTTTAAAAAATCTTATATCATCTTTGATAATTTTTAACTTATCACTATTAATATTTAATTTGTCCTCTCCAAAATAAAATTTATCTAACACTACTACTTCATATCCATGATTTAAAAGATAAGGAACTAACACAGAACCAATATACCCACCTCCTCCTGTTACTAAAATTTTCATTTTTTTTACCTCCTCTTTATTTTACATAACTATCGACTACATATTTTGCAAAAGCAAAAGCGCTTGTAAATCCTGGAGAAATAGTATTTAATATATGTAAAGTATTTTCTCTTTTTATAATTAAAAAATCAGTAATTAATTTTTTGGTTTTAATATTTATTAACTGAGGTCTTATACCTACTTTGTTACATTTCTCGAGATCATAAATTTTAAGTCCTTCTACCATATTTTTAATTTCATTAAAAAAATATTTATTTAAATATTTCTTTATTTCACTAAGTGCCGCTTTTCTAACATCTTTATTAAAAATCAATAATTTACTTTGTGTAAACATAATTTGAAAAATTTCTTTATCTATTCCTTTTAATAAAGAATAATTTTCCCTTCCGAATGCAGGAGTAGCTGTAGGACCTACATATACATCTCCGTTTACACTTTTTGTAAAGTGAACACCTAAAAATGGATTTTTAATATTTGGCACTGGGTAGATATTTCCTTTTACCAAATAACTTTTTTCTTTTTTTAATTTTTTGTATAAACCTTTAAAAGGAACTATTGCATAATTTAGACCTACATTAAATTTATGTGCGATTTTATCAGCATAACTCCCTGCACAATTTATAAATAAATCAAAATTAAAAATCCCATTATTAGTAACAATTTGATTAAAACCCTTAATATTTAAAACTTTAGTATTTGTTAATATTTTTACTTTATGTTTTTCCAAATCTTTTTTTAAACTTATAAGAATTTCTAAAGGATCAATTACGGCTGTATAAGGGCTCCATAAAGCTTTTTCAATAGTTTTAGCATAAGGTTCTATTTCTTTGAGTTCTTTTTCATCTAAAATTTCAACCTTAGCTCCATTAAAAGAAGCTCTACGATAAAGTTCGTATAAAATTGGCAAGTCTTTTTCTTTTCTGCAAACAATAACTTTTCCACATTCTAATAATTTTAATCCTTTTTCTTTACAATACTCACGCATTAAAAAATTCCCCTTTAAACAAAATTTAGCTTTTAAACTATCAGGAGTATAATAAATTCCTGCATGTAAAACACCACTATTTCTACCAGAAGCGTGGGCTCCAACTTCTTTTTCTTTTTCAAAAATTATTATTTCTTTTCCATTAAACCCTTGAGTAACTAATTCTTTAGCTATAGAAAGTCCAATTATTCCCGCCCCACAAATAATAATCATTTTAATCCTTTTTATAAATAAAATTATTTTCTGCTTCCAAAAAGGAAGGCTGTTTACTATCCTTGGATGATAAAATTGGATTTTTTATAGGCCATTTAATATTTAAAGTAGGGTCATTCCAGATTATTCCACGATCATGCGCTGGAGAATATTCTTTAGTTACTTTATAAATTACTTCTGTTCCATCTTCTAAACTAACAAATCCATGAGCAAAACCGGGTGGTATCCATAATATAAACTTGTTTTCTTCTGACAATTCTACTGCCACCCATTTTCCATACCAAGGAGAACCTTTTCTTATATCAACAGCCACATCCCATATTCTACCTTTTATGCATCTTACAAGTTTTCCTTGTTCCATAGGCTTAAGTTGATAGTGAAGCCCCCTTAAAACCCCCTTTGCAGATTTTGAATGATTATCTTGCACAAATTCTAAAGAAATCCCATTTGCCTTAAATTCTGAAAATTTATAAGTTTCCATAAAATAACCTCTCTCATCTTCAAAAACCACAGGTTTTATTAAAATTACATCTGGAATTTCTAATCTTTTAAATTCAAATGGCATTTATAACTTTCCTAAAACTTTTTTTAACTTTTCTTTTAAGGTTTCTGGAGTAAAAGGTTTTACTATGTATTGATTTACTCTATATTTTATTGCTTCTAAAATATGTTCTTTTTGAGCCTCGGCTGTAATCATAATAAACGGAATTTCTTTTGTAGCTTCATTAGAACGAATTATTTTTAAAAGCTCTATCCCACTCATTTTAGGCATATTCCAATCTGCAAGAATAAGATCTACTTTTTCTTTTTTTAAAATCTCTAAAGCCGTGGTTCCATCATCAGCTTCTACAATATTTTTAAATCCTAATTGATAAAGAATATTTTTAATAATTTTCCTCATAGTTGAGAGATCATCTACTACCAAAATTTTAATATTAGAATTTATCTCCATTTTAATGAAAAAAAAATTAAAACTCAATTATTTAAAATATAATTTCAGATAAAAATCATTTTAAATATATTTTAGATAAGAAAAAAAAATTATTTTCCAAAAATAGTAGGTGGTGCATAAGTATGAGTCCCTTCCACAATTTCAACCCCTGCTTTTTCTTTTAAAGCTTTAAGAATATCTTCTTTATATGGACAGAATTTAGCAATACATGTTCCAAGATGTATTACATCTACGGTTTCGTTAAGAGCACTCAACTGCATTTTAACTAATGCTAAACTGGGTATTACTCTTGTCCCTGGACATTCTCCACAATTCACAATTGCTACAAGTTCAGCTCCTTCTTCTTTATAACGGGCAAACTCTCCTTCTTTTCTCTTTATAGCAACTAAACATTTTGCATCAGCAGGGCATAAATTTTGATCTCTAATCTTTTGACAGGCTACAATAACTATTTTCTTCATCTTATACCTCCTTTATTATGATTTAGGATTTTTAATTAAAAAATTATAATAAATTTATTTAGCTTCCTCAAGTTTTTTAATATTTTAATTATTTTCTATTTTCCTACTGTAGCCATATAGATTACAGATTCTTCCTCACTATTAAGACCTAAAAATTTATTTAATTCTTCATCAAAAAAAGCACCTACAGGACATGCTTTTAAATTTAAAGCCTCTGCTGCAAGAAGAAGATTTTGACAAATATGACCTACATCTATAAAAACATACCTTAATCCTCTTTCTCCATATTTAGAAAGTGTCCTTCTAAATACAGCACTCCAGATAAAAACCAAACTTGCTGTAGCAAAAAATTTTTGTCCAAGAGCCAAATCACTTAATAAATTTCCCCAATATCCTTCCCTTAACAGTGCTAAAGAAAAATCTTTTATTTCTAAATGATAGATCCCTGGCTGAATATCTTTTGCAAAATTGACAGCTAAATAAGTCTCCACAGGATATAAAGCTCCAGCTGAAGGAGCTGTCCTTAAAAGATAAAAACTTATCTTACCTGTTATTCCTTGAATAGCAAAACATAAAAGTGAAATTTCTTTTAAACTGATTTCCTTTTTTCTATATTTTCTTTCACTTCGTCTATTTTTAAGAATTTCAAAAAAATTTAAAGTCTGAGGAAATTCATCAATAATAAGTTTTATTTTCGGAGAATCAGGATATTCTTTAAAAGGTGGAGCAGGAGAAATAAAAAAAGGTCTTAAACCAAGTTTTTCATAAGAGAGAGTAGTAGTTTTTAAAAATTTATAAGCTATTGTTTTGTTTAATTCCACGGTAAAAAATTAACTCCTTAAGAAAAATATTTTTTTCTTTCCTTTGCGTAAGCGCGAATAATATCTCCCTTGGTAAGAATTCCAATTAACTTACCATCTTTTACTACTGGGAGTTTCCCTAATTTTGTAGCACTTATATTCTGTAAAGTTAACATTTTATCAAGCACAGATTTTAAATCTTCTTCAGGAGAAGTTGTAATTGGCTTTTCAGTCATTATTTCTTTCACTTTTATTTTTGCTCTTTCTTCAGGTTTGATTTTTTCAAGATCTGTAAAAGTTATAACCCCAACAAGTTTTCCATCTTTTGCTACAGGATAACCATGATGTCCAGTTTTTTCAATTAAAGATATAACTTTTTCTATATTATCATCAGGATCCACTGTTAAAGGATTAGGAGTCATTGCATCTTTTACCTTTATATTTTGAAGTATATCAACTATCATTTCCATCCTATGAGCAGGGCTATCAATCTGTGTTAATAATTGTTCGTGATAAATAGACCAGTCTTTACTCAACAGATAGGCGATAGTAGAAGATACCATTAAGGCAGGAAGAAGTTGATATCCTCCTGTCATCTCCGAAGTCATTAATATTGCTGTTAAAGGTGTTTTACATGCAGCAGATATAAAAGATGCTATTCCAAGTAATACATAAGTTTCAGGGTGAATTGTTGGAATATATTGCTTAAAAAAATATCCAACAGTTCCACCAATAAAACCTCCGATTACTACCGAAGGACCAAATACTCCTCCACTACCGCCACTACCCAAGGTGAAAGATGTAGCTACAATTTTCCCAAAAACAGTTAATACAATAAAAGTTAAAGGCAACTCACCATAGATAAGTTCTTGTACATATCCATATCCTGTTCCAAGAACAGAAGGTAAAAACATACCTATTAATCCTGTGATAAAACCACCTATTAAAGGTTTAAAATAATTAGAAATTTTAAGATTTCTAAAGAAATTATGTACTCCATAAAAAATCTTAACAAAGAGATAAACTAAAATAGCGGAAATAATACCCACTAATATATATAGAGGAATTTCTTTAAAATCCAGACTTAACGAAGGTAAAGTAAATATATTTAAAGAATTAATTCCCAAAATTTTAAAAATTGAAATAAATACAGTATAAGCAACAATAGAAGAAACAAAAGCTGGAATTACTGCTTGGGTTTCAAAGTCCTTTTTATATAACACTTCGACTGCAAATAAAGCCCCTCCAAGAGGAGCTCTAAAAATACTTCCGAGTCCGCCTGCAATACCACATATTAAAAGCAACCTCCTTTCTTTATCAGGAAGTTTTAAAATTGTAGCTAAGGTTGAGCCAAATCCTGCACCAATTTGAGTAATGGGACCTTCTCTCCCTGCACTTCCTCCACTACCAATAGTAATTGCAGAAGTTATTATTTTAATTATGCTTACCCTTCCTCTTATTATCCCTCTAAAATAATGAAAAGTTCTAATAGTAGCATCTGTTCCATCTCCTTGCGTTTCCGGAGCAAAGGTGTATACAATAAGACCTGCAATAAATGCACCTAAAGCTGTAATAATACATATAGCAATTTTAATATTAAAATAAAATTCAAATAAAGGCGGTTCCCCACCTGGTTTAGGTAAATGTAACCCAGCTAAATTCATACATATTCCTGCAATTAACTCCAGAAGTGCATAAAACACAAAAGCACCAATTCCTGATATAACTCCTACTATTATGGCTAAACCAATGAGTCTTTTTAGATTCATATTAATTTTTATTTCTCGACCACCTGAATATTGTCTTTAACTCCTTTAACTCCTGGAACAGATTTAGCTAATTCAACAGCTTTTTTCTTTTGTGCCTCAGTCTTTACTATACCTGTTAAAGTAACTACTCCATTCAATGTATCTACATCTATTGAAAAAGCTTTTAATTCAGGATCTTGCATAAATTTAATTTTTACTCGGGTGGTAATTTCTTTATCAGAAAGATACGTTATTACTCCTCGTTTGCCAACTTTTAAATTATTAATTACTTCTTTTACACCTTTAACACTTTTAGCTATTTCTATAGCTCTTTTAATTTCTTTTTCTGTTTCTACTAAACCAGTTAAAGTTACCACACCGTTTACTGTATCTACATCTATTTTTCTCGCTTTTGTAATCGGATCCTGTAAAAGTTTTAATTTTATTTCAGCAGTAATTTTGGCATCATCTATTTCTCTCCCTATACTTCTTGGATCAGTTGCAGATTTATAACCTTGATAAGCTCCTCCACCTCCCACAATTAACCATCCACAACTATTTAATAAAAAAAATCCAACAAAAATAAGCAACCAAATTTTAAATACATCTTGATTTTTTCCGATAAAATATTTAAAATAATTCATAAGGACCTCCTTATGAAAATAAATTTTACTAAAGTAACTCTAAAAGGTAATTTTAACCTAAATATAAGTTCTTTAAAGAGGGTAAATTCACCTTTTGAGGAATATCTTAAAACTGCTCTTATAGAACTTAAAACTCAGGAATTATCAAAAAAATCTCAAGAAGAAAATATCCATATTCTTTTTCAAAAAGTTGAGGAAAGTCTTGGTCTTTTAGAAAAAATTACTCAAATGCCTTTAGATAATTCTTCATCTGAAACTACAGGAGATTATTTACTTGCTCAAGCTTTAGAAATAGATAAAATTGCTGAAACTTTCTCTGAAAGTTCTTTAAAATCTCTTTTTAAGGAATTAGCTTTTTTTATAGGAACAGAAGCGCAAAAAATTAAACAAGGATATTATTCTATTTAAGGGTTCTCTTTAAGAATTAATTCCAGAAGTTTTTGAATTAATTCTTCAAAAGAATAACCAGCAACTCTTGCTGAGAGTGGCAAAAGACTCGTTTCCGTCATACCTGGAATAGTATTTGTTTCAAGTACATATACTTCATTTTCTACTACAATCATATCTGTTCTGCTATAATGTCTTAGCCTTAGGGCTTTATGTGCTTTTAATGCATATTTCTGAGCTTTTTCAGTAATTTCTTGAGGCAAATTTGCAGGACATATCTCTTCTGCAAATCCGGGAGTATATTTGGTTTTATAATCAAATATTTCAGAAAATTTAGGAATTATTTCTACTACTGGAAGTGGTTTATTTTCAAGAACTCCTACTGTTATTTCTCTTCCTTTTAAATATTCTTCTAAAAGAATTTCATTATCTATTTCGAAAGCTTTTTGACATGCTGGTTTTAATTCTTCTTCTTTTTTTACTATACTTAAACCAACACTTGAACCTTGGGTTGCAGGTTTAACTACTAAAGGGTATCCTAACTTTTCCGCATATTTTTTGATATTCTCAAAATTTTCGTCTCTAAAAAATACCTTTCCCTCAGGAACTTTTAATCCTGCATTTTTATAAATCTCTTTGGAAAGACCTTTATGCATAGCAAGTGCGCTTCCAAGAACTCCTGCCCCTTGATAAGGTAAATTAATAGAATCTAAAAAACCTTGTAAAGTCCCATCTTCACCGCCAGGCCCATGCATTACTAAAAAGGCACAATCAAATTCTTTAACTTTTTGGGCTAAAATTGGTAAATCCTTAGCAGGATCGAAAAATTCAAATTTATGACCTAATTTTTTAAAAGCTTTTTTTACAGCTTCAGCTCCTTTTAAAGATACTTCCCTTTCGGAAGATGTCCCTCCAGCAAGAAGAGCAATCTTTAAGCCCTTGGATAAGGACACCCTTTACCTCCTTTATTTTGTTAAGCTCTAAAATTTTATCCGGAGAAAAAGGTAATTTTTTAAATAATCTTCTTTCTAATAAAAAACTTAGTTCTTCTATAAGTTCTAATCTTACATGAGAAATAATATTTTTCCCATATCTTTTTCTAAAATATTTAAATCTCTCTTCTAAAGAAACAATTTCTCCGTGTTTAACTCTTTTATCTGCATAATAAACTATTTCTTTTTCTTTAATAGGTGTAAAAGGAGGACCAGGAGTTAAAAAAATATGCGAACCTACTATAGAAGCAACTTCATCATATCCTAATTTTTTTAAAAATTTATACCCGAGTTCTGCATGATTACCCCCTTTTAAAATTGAGTATTGTTTTTTAATATCATGTAAAAGACCACCTGCTACTAAAAGAGGGAGATTAAGATTCTCTCCTGCTTTATTTAAAAAACAACCTATAAAAAGTGATACTAAAGCTACTTTTTCCGAGTGACAAACAATATTAGAAGGAACCTCTTCTTGTTGTAATAATTTATAACATTCATCAATATTAGGTATCATTTTACATAAATTTTAATATAATCAAAAAAAAAGGAGAAGAAAAGAGGACTCCATCTATACGATCAAGCATACCTCCGTGCCCAGGAATAAGACTCCCTGAATCTTTTACTCCTGTTATTCGTTTAAAAGATGACTCTAAAAGATCTCCTATAGTAGCTACAATAGCCAAACTAAAAGCTATAATAAGATTTGTAATAAAAGAAAATAAATAAAAATATTTATTTAATAAAATACTTATTGCTAAAGAAAAAAATAAACCGCCAAAAAATCCTTCTAATGTTTTTTTTGGAGAAATTTGTTTAAAAAACGGATGTTTACCAAGGATTTTTCCTGTAAAATATGCTCCTGTATCATTAGCAAACACAACTGTAAAAAAGTATATCAAATATAGTCTATTAAATTTATTTAAAATCTGAAATAAAGAAAAGAGTCCTATAAAAATATATAAAAATCCTAAAAATAAAGGAAAAAATTCATTTTTAAAAATCTCTTTTTCATAATTGAAAAGATAAAATAAAAAAGAAAAAAAGAAAAAAATGTAAACAATTGTAAAAAAATTTATTTTATAAAATATGGCTAAATAGAAAACAAAAATTAAAATAATTACTCTTGTCAAAAAGAAATTTATTGAGAATTTAAATATATTACACCATTCATAAAAACAAATAATTCCAACAAGAATAATTAAAATACTTAAAAATTTTATACTTCCTTTTAAAATAACCAGAAGTAAAAGAGGGTAAAGGATTAAACCAGAAATAATTCGTTTAAGATTCATAAACTTTGCCAAAGCGACGTTCTCTTTGTTGATAAGAATAAAGAGCTTTTAAATATTCTTGTTCTGTAAAATCTGGCCAGTAAACTGGAGTAAAGTAAAATTCTGTATATGCTAATTGATAAAGAAGAAAATTTGAAACTCTTATCTCACCACTTGTTCTTATTAAAAGATCAGGATCAGGCAAATCCGAAGTGTATAAAAATTTTTTGAATAAACTTTCATCAATATCCGATATATTTACATCCCCGTTTTTGACCCTTTCTGCAATAAGTTTTGTAGCTCTAATAATTTCAGATCTTCCACTATAATTTAAAGCTATACATAAAATAAGTTTATTACATTTAGATGTTTCTTTTTCTGCTTGCTTAATAACTTCGTATAAATCCCCTGGTAATTCCTCTTTATCCCCTATTATTCTTAATTGAATCCCATGCTTTTTCATTAATTCTAATTCATTTTTTAAATATTCTTTAAATAGATTGAAAAGAAAATTTACTTCATCTTTTGGACGAAGTCGATTTTCCTTAGAAAAAGAAAATAAGGTCAACACAGGAATTTCAAGTTCTCTTGTTTTTATAATAATTCTTTTTGCTATCTCAGCTCCTTTTTTATGTCCATAAATCCTTGGCAATCCTTTAGATTTAGCCCATCTCCCATTTCCATCCATTATGATTGCAACATGTTGAGGAAGTTTAGAAGGATCTAAATATATTTTAGAGGAATTTGACATAATAAAATTAGACTGTTAGTATTTCTTCTTCCTTTTCTTTAGCTGCTTCTTCTATCTTTTTTATGTATTCATCCGTAAGTTTCTGTACTTTCTTTTCAAGTTGTTTATATTCGTCTTCTGAAATTTCTTTATTTTTCTTTGCGGTTTTAAATTTATCAAGCAAATCTCTTCTTAAATTTCTTATAGCAATTCGTGCACCTTCAGTAAGTTTACCAACAAGTTTAACCAATTCTTTCCTTCTTTCTTCTGTTAAAGGAGGCATTACTAATCTAATTACTTTTCCATCGCTTGTAGGATTTATACCTAAATCCGACTTTTGAATTGCTTTTTCTATTTCTTTAAGTAAATTAGGATCCCATGGCTGAATAACAAGTACTTTTCCTTCTATTACATTTACAGTTGCAATTTGAGTAATACTCATTTTGGTACCATAGCAATCTACTTTAATTCCTTCCAGAAGAGCAACATTTGCCCTTGATGTTCTAATATGAGCAAGTTCTTCTTTAAATTTTTTTAATGTTTTTTCCATCTTTTTTTTAGTTTCCTCCATAGCTGAGTTCACCACTTTTTATCACCCCCCTTACAACCTTTAGCTTTTTATTAATGTACCTACTTTTTCTCCCATTACTGCTTTTAAAATATTTCCATAGTTAAGCATATTAAACACAAGAATAGGGAGGTTATAATCCTTAGCTAAGGAAAAAGCTGTAGCATCCATTATTTTAAGATTTTTTTGTAAAGCTTCTAAAAATGTGAGTTTATCAAATTTTTTTGCATGTGGATTTTTTAAAGGATCTTCTTCATAAACTCCATCTACTTTAGTAGCTTTAAAAAGAATTTCAGCTTTAAGCTCTAAAGCACGAAGTGTTGCAGCTGTATCTGTAGTAAAAAAGGGATTACCTGTGCCACAAGCTAAGATTATAATTCTTCCTTTTTCAAGATGTTTAATAGCCTTTTCTCTAATATATGGTTCTGCTACTTCTATAATTTCTAAAGCAGACATTACTCTGCACGGAACTTCTTTTCTTTCAAGAGCATCTTGAAAAGCAAGAGCATTTATTAATGTGGCAAGCATTCCCATATAATCTGCTCTTGCTCTATCCATTCCATGTTTCTCTCCGCTAACTCCTCTGAAAATATTCCCTCCACCTATAACTATAGCTACCTGAACCCCTAATCGATGTAATTCTTTTAATTCTTCAGCAATCTTTTCAATAACTTCATTATCTATCCCAAAAACTTTCTTTCCTAAAAGTGCTTCTCCAGATATTTTTAGAAGTATCCGTTTATATTTAGGACTATCCATTATTCTCCAATTTGAAATCTACAAAACCTTTTTATCACAATCTTTTCTCCTGTTTTAGCAATAAGTTCATTTAACAAATCCTGAATTGTAATTTCTGGATTTTTTATGAAATTTTGTTCCAATAACACATTTTCTTTATAAAATTTTTCAAGTTTACCCTCTATAATTTTGGGAATAATTTTTTCGGGTTTGCCAGCTTCTTTAAGTTGTTCTTCATAAATCTTTTTTTCTCTTTCCAAAATTTCTTGAGGCATTTGATCTCTACTAATACAAATAGGATTTGTAGCAGCAATTTGCATAGCTACATCATGAGCAAACTGTTGGAATTCATCTGTTCTTGCTACAAAATCGGTTTCACAATCAATTTCTACAAGAACACCTATCTTTTTATTACTGTGAATATAAGAAGTTATTACTCCTTCCGATGTTTCTCTATCTGCTCTTTTGGTTGCAATTGCAAGCCCTTTTTTTCTTAAAATATCTATTGCTTTTTCAATATCTCCTCCAGATTCTTCTAAAGCTTTCTTACAATCTGAAAAACCTGCAGCAGTTCTTTCTCTTAACTTTTTAATAAGATCTATACTGATTTTGGTCATCTGCCCCTCCTATTAAAATTTATTATTCTTTTTCAACTGATTTTCCCATTTCTTCAAGTTCAGCTTCTCTTTTTTCTTCTTCCAATACTTCCTTTAAAACCGCTTCTGCTTTTTCTTCTTCGCTTTTAGTTAATTCCTCTTCTACAGATTCTTCTTTATCTGTCATAGCTACTACTTTTTCTTTATAAATTTCTAACCCTTCAAGACATGCATCAGCAATTTTACTTGTAATAAGTTTTATTGCTCTGATAGCATCATCATTCCCAGGAATTATGTAATCAATAAGATCTGGATCACAATTGGTATCTACTATAGCAACAATTGGAATACCAAGCTTTCTTGCTTCTTTTACTGCTATTTCCTCACGAACAGGATCTACTATATATAAAGCCTGAGGAAGAGACTCCATATCTTTAATTCCTGCAAGGTTTCTTTCTAATTTATTTTTAAGACGCTCTAATTTTAATCTTTCTTTTTTAGGAAATCTTTCGATTGTTCCATCTTCAAACCACGATTCAATTCTTTTTAATTTTTCAACACTTTGTCTAATGGTTCTAAAATTTGTGAGAGTTCCACCTAACCACCGATGATTCACATAAAACATTCCGCATCTTTGAGCCTCTTCTTTAATAGTTTCCTGGGCTTGTTTTTTAGTACCTACAAATAAAATTTTACCTCCCTGGGCTACAAGATTAACTACAAATTCATAAGCAATTTCAAAATATTTAATTGTTTGTTGTAAATCGATAATATGGATTCCATTCCTTTCTCCAAAAATAAAAGGTTTCATTTTTGGATTCCATCTTCGAGTTTGGTGACCAAAATGAACACCTGCTTCTAAAAGCTGTTTCATGGTAATGTGACTCATTTAATCTACCTCCTTTGGGGTTAATCCTTCCGTCTAAGGTGGACTTAAACCAAGCACCTCTGTAAACCAGAGGCACCCCAATCCTTAGACGTGCTTTTTGCTCACAATATTAAAACATCTTTTTATTTTTTTTCAAGAACTTAAAAATAATTATTCCTCCCTTGACAAAGATTTAGTATTTATTAGTTTATTCAAATATGAATTTTTTAAATTCTAAATATAATATACTTTGTAAATTATGCAAAAGTGAAAAAGCTATAGTTGAAGTTCCTTCTCAAAAAATAAAATTATGCAAAAACTGTTACAATCAGTTTTTTGAAAATAGGGTAAAAAAGTGTATAGAAAAGTATAAAATGTTTCATCCTGATAATAAAATCGGTATATTTCTTTCAGGTGGTAAAGATAGTGCTACTTTATTAGCTGTATTAAAAAAACTTTACCCGAATATAAATATTCAAGGAATTTATATAAATTTAGGAATAAGATATTATTCTGATATAACAGAAAATACTGTAAAAGAACTCTGTAAAAAAGTAAATGTTCCTTTATATGTATATTCTCTTTATGAAAAAGAAGGGTATAGAATTGATGATTTTATTTTTACTCGTTTTAAACATAAAATATGCTCTGCATGTGGAGCTATTAAACGATATCTTTTTTCTAAAATCGCGAAAGAATTAAACCTTGATGTTATTGCTACAGGGCATCATTTAGATGATATAGTTTCTACTATGTTATCTCTTTTCTTTCAAGGAGATTTTGATTCTATTATCAGATTATCTCCTGTATTGCCTCCTATTTATCCTGGACAAGTTAAAAAAGTAAAACCTCTTTATACTACACCTGAAAAAGAAATACTTTATTATTCATTAATAAATGAACTCCCAGTAGAAAAATCCACATGTCCTCATAAAGATTATTCTTCCAGCGAAAAATATAAAAAGATTCTGGATGAACTTGAAAAAGAAAATCGCCAAATTAAATATCAACTACTTTCAGTATTCTCTAAAAAATTAATACCTTTAATAAAAAGAACCCAAAAAAAAGAAGAAATCTTAGAAATTAAAAAATGTATTAAATGTGGAGAAATTACTTCCTCTCCTGATCAAATATGCAGTAGATGTAAAAGAATTGAATTATTAAATCAAATAACCGATAAAACTTTAGAATTATCTTCTGAGGAATTTTTAGACCTTATTAAATCTCTTGAGCCTGATGAATGGGTAATTTTTGATATAAGAAATAAAGATGAATATGAAAAAAGAAGTTTTAATAATGCAAAATGGATTTCACCTGAAATTTTAGATAAATCAAATCGAAAAATTTATAAAACTTTTAAACCTTTTAAAACCAAGAGGATTTTTATTTACGGAGAATCTGAAAAATTAAGTTATTTATTGGTTCTTAAGCTAAGAAAACTGGGTTTTAGAGCTTTTAATATAAAACACCCTGAGCATTTATTACAAAAAAATAACTTTGTTTCAGAAAAATAATCAAATTTCAATATTTTTTCTTTCTTTTTTTAATTTTTTGAATTAAAATTAAAATTATATACAAATAAAATTTTTAAGGGGTATTTATGATAAGAATAACTTTACAAAGAGATTTACAAATTTTAAAAAACCTTATTTTAGATATGGCAAAAATTGTAGATGAAATGATTAATACTTCCATTCTTGCAATTGAGAAACTGGATGTAGAATTAGCCAAAAAAGTTATTAACTACGATGATCAAGTTGATTATTATGAAAATACTATTTCTCAAACTGCTTTAGAGATTATAGCATTACAACAACCAGTAGCAAAAGATTTAAGATTTGTAATCACTGCAATAGATATTGCAAGAAATTTAGAAAGAGGAGCTGATCAATCTGTAAATATAGCTTTCAGAGTATTGGAATTGCATGAAAATAAAGATTACGCTATACCAAGATGTGAGGTCCCAATTTTAAAAATGGCTAACGAGGCTTTATATATGCTTCGCTCTGCTATTAATGCTTTTGTAACAGAAGATACACGACTTGCGAGATCTGTAATAGGGTACGATGATGTAGTAGATAAATATCAGAAAGATAATATAAAGAAAATAAAAGAATGTATGAAGCAAAATCCTGAGCTTGTGGATACAGGGATTGATTATGTAATAATTGTTCAGAACTTAGAAAGAGTAGCTGATCTTGCAACCAATATTGCAGAAGGCGTAATTTTTACTATAGAAGGGAAAATTGTAAAATTAGAAAGTAAAAAAGTAGAAAAGACAAGAGAAGAGATATTTAAAGATATACCAGTATTTGAATTACTTAAAAAGCATGCTCATTTAGTTTTGGAATGCATGGAAAGAATTCCGCTTTCCCTGGAAGCTTATTATAAAGGTGATTTTACAAGACTTGAAGAAATATGTAAAGATATTATAGAAATAGAAAGAGAAGCAGATAAACTTAAAAGAAATATAAGGGGGCATCTACCAAAAGGAATAATTCTCCCGGTGGAACGTTTTGAATTATTTCTTTATTTAAAAGAACAGGATGCTATCGCTGATGTTGCTGAAGAGATATTAAACTGGCTTTCTTTTAAACATATTCCCCTTCCAGAAAGTATTTACAAAAAATCAGAAAATCTTCTTACCCAAAGTATAGAGGCTATAAAACATTTGGAAGATATGATTTTATATTCTGCTGACTTTCTTACTTATAGAAATGAAGAAAGTAGAAACAGAGTTAAAGAAATTGTGAGAAATATTAGATATGCTCAATATTTAGCTGAGGCAAAAGGAAATGAAATAAAAAAAGAAATTTTTGCTAATACTAACGAACCAATTTTACTTTTTTATATGTTAAAATTAATAGATTTAATATTAGGAATCTCTCATCATGCTGAAAATACTGCAGATTTAATGCGTGCTATGATAGCAAAATAAACTTAATGAATTAATTTTCCTATTCTATTAAATCGTATTCTAAAATGTTTAGAATCCCATGAGAAATATATAATCATTGCCCTGCCTTTAATATTTTTTATAGGTACAAATCCCCAGAACCGGCTATCACAACTTTGGTCTCTATTATCACCTAATACAAATACATATCCAGAAGGAACTTTTACTGGTCCATAATTATCTCTTGGACTTATACTTCGTGGATAAATATGAGGATCTGTAAACCTTACATAAGGCTCTTTAAGCGGTTTACCATTTACATATACTTTTTTGTCAATTATTTCTATTGTATCACCAGGAAGACCTATAACCCTTTTAATAAAATCTAATTTAGGATTTACAGGATAACTAAAAACTATTACTTCTTGTCTTTTTGGAATTCTTCTAAAATAGATAAAATCATTTTTAAATGGAGTCCTTATTCCATAAGCAAGTTTATTAACTAAAAGATAATCTCCTATTAAAAGGGTTGGCTCCATAGAACCTGAAGGAATTTTATAAGCCTGAACTATAAAAGTTCTGATAAACAAAGCGAGAATTAAAGCTATAAGAATACTTTTAATCCATTCAAAAAGTTTACTTTTCTCAGTGTCTTTCGCTCCCACCTTCATTACCTCCTGAAATCAAAGTTTTAAAACCGCTAAAAATGCTTCTTGAGGTATTTCCACATGCCCAATAGCCTTTAATCTTTTCTTACCTTCTTTTTGTTTTTCCAATAATTTCTTCTTTCTTGTTACATCTCCTCCATAACATTTAGCAAGTACATCTTTTCTTAATGGTGGAATTCTTTCTCTTGCAATTACTTTACTACCTATAGCAGCTTGTATCACAACCTCAAAAAGTTGTCTTGGAATAACTTCTTTTAATTTAGAAACCAATTCTCTTCCTCTATAATAAGCTTTTTCCCTATGAACTATAAGGGATAAGGCATCTACAGGATGTTTATTAATGAGAATATCCATTTTAACTAAATTTCCGGGTTTATATCCTATAAATTGATAATCCAAAGAGGCATATCCTCTGGAATAGCTTTTTAATTTATCATAAAAATCAAGTACTATTTCACTAAAAGGAATTTCATAAACAAGAACACATCTGTCTGGTGTTAAAAATTTTATTTCTTTTTGTTCCCCTCTTTTTTCTTCACATAATCTTATAAGTGAGCCTATATATTCTTTGGGGGTGTAAATTTCTGCTCTTATATAAGGTTCTTTAACCTCTTCTATAAGCCCTGGATCTGGCCATTCAGCAGGATTTTCTATTTCTATTTCTTTTCCATTTTTTAATTTGATTCTATATCTAACTGATGGAGCAGTAGAAATTAAATTTAATTTAAATTCCCTTTCCAATCTTTCTTGAACTATTTCCATGTGGAGTAATCCCTGAAATCCACATCTAAAACCAAAACCTAATGCTGCCGAGGTTTCCATTTCATAAGAAAATGCAGGATCATTAAGCCATAATTTTTCTATAGCATCTTTTAAATCTTCAAAATCATCACTATTTACAGGAAAAATCCCTGCAAATACTACAGGTTTTGTTTCCTTAAAACCTGGAAGTGGTTTAACTTCTGCACGAGCTTCTGTAATAGTATCTCCTATTTTCGCCTCTCTAACTTCCTTTATGCCAGCAGCAATAAATCCAACTTCCCCAGCGAATAAAGCATCTAAGGTAGTTGCTTCAGGAGCAAAAACTCCTACTTTAGTAATTTCATAAGTTTTACCTGTAGAAAGAAATTTAATCTTCTGACCAGGGTAAAGCTTTCCATCAACTACTCTTACAAGAACAATTACTCCTAAATAAGGATCATACCAAGAATCAAATACAAGAGCTCTTAAAGGATTTTCTCTTTTTCCTTTTGGTGAAGGTATTTTATTTATAATAGCTTCTAATACATCTTTTATTCCTATACCCAGTTTAGCACTTACTAAAAGTGCATCCTTTGCAGGGAGTCCAATAATTTCTTCTATTTCTTTTTTAGTCTTTTCTATATCTGCCTGAGGTAAATCTATTTTGTTAATTACAGGGATTATTTCAAGATCATTTTCTATTGCCAGATATACATTAGCTATGGTTTGAGCCTCAACCCCTTGAGATGCATCCACCACTAATAAAGCTCCTTCACAAGCAGAGAGAGCTCTTGAAACCTCGTAAGTAAAATCCACATGCCCTGGAGTATCAATCAAATTTAGCTGATATACTTCTCCATTATCTCTTTGATAATAAAGTCTTACTGCTTGTGCTTTAATAGTAATTCCTCTTTCTCTTTCAAGATCCAGTTTATCTAAGTACTGATCTCTCATTTCTCTTGCAGAAACAGTACCAGTATATTCCAATAGACGGTCTGCAAGCGTAGATTTTCCATGATCTATGTGGGCAATAATACTAAAATTTCTTATTTTTTCCTGTGGTATCGCCTTTATCATGACAATTTAAAAAATAACAAAAGAATATCAAAAAACAAGTTATTTATTCTCCTATTTTTGTAAGCTTTCCCTGTTTTTTAGCGGAATTAAATGCCCATATAAAACTTGCTATACCCAGAAAGAAATAGAGTATGTTTAAAATATAAGATTTGATAAGATATGTATGATTTATGCTTCCTTTAAGGAGAATTTCTCTCATAGATTCAAAAATATAGGAAGTAGGAACAAAATAAGCTATTTTTTGACAAAATCCTGGTAATACTTCAACAGGATAAAATACTGCGGAGAAAGGCAAAAATAAAAGTGCCAGTGCCCAGGCAAGAATCTCTGCTTCCTGTCCAAAAATTAATACAAAAGCCATTGTGAGAAGTCCTATAGTCCATGCAAAAATTATTAATCCCATGGTTAAAAAGAAAAAATTAATCCCTTGAATTAAAAAATTAAAATCAAAAGCTAAGGATGCCAGAATTACCATTAAAATAGTGGCTATTATTGCTTTAATCAAACTGAAAATAAAAAGTCCTGCGAGATATTCAGATAAGGTTAAAGGAGAAACAAATAAATGAATAAGATTTCTCGCCCATACATCTTCTAAAAATCCTACAGCAAGTCCTTGTTGAGCTCTAATTAAAATATTCCAGAAAATTAAAGCTCCTAAGAAATGAAAAACCCATGTAGGTTCATTTTTAGCAAGGTCTTTTTGAAGATAAATAGTAATAAATCCCCATAGAAGCAAATCCACAGTTGGCCAGTAAATAAGATCTATCCATCTACTGATACTATGTTTTAAAAGATAAAAATGCCTAAGAATTATTCCGAATATGCGTTTTATATTCATATCTATTTAGAAAATAATTTAAAATATAAATCTTCGAGAGAAGAAACTTTGAATTTTATAAATAAATCTGATATATTTCCATAAGCCAAAGATTCTCCATTTTTTATTAAAAGAACTTTATTTATTATTTTTTCTAATTCACCAAGCTGATGAGAAGTAAGCACAATACTTAAATTTGATTCTTTTGAATATCTCTTAAGTAAATCTCTCATATATTTTACATATTCAGGATCTAAACCAGCTGTAGGTTCATCTAAAAATAAGATTTTGGGATCATTTAAAAACGCTCTTGCAAGATTCAGCCTCATCATTTCACCAGAAGAAAGTGAGCGAGTTAATACTTTTCTTTTATCTGCAAGCTTAAATATATTTAAAAGCTCATTTATTTTTTTATTTATATTTTTGACATTATATAAATGAGCAAAAACTTTAAGATTTTCTTCTACTGTTAAAGAATAGGGGAGACTTACATATTGAGAAGCAAAATTTACTTGAGAAAGAATTTCTACTTTATTTTTTGAAAATTCCTTAGAAAAATAAAATATTTTACCTGATGTTGGAGTAACTATGCCTAAGAGAATATATAATAATGTGCTTTTTCCTGCTCCATTAGGACCAATTATTCCTAAAATATCCCCTGGATAGATTTCAAAAGAAATATTTTTTAAAACTTCCTTTTTACCGTATTTTTTAAACAAAGATACTACTTTTAAATTAGATTCCATTAAAAATCAAGAACTTAAAAAAGAAAATTCAGAAACTATTTTAAGAAATTTTTGCTTTTTCTAAACGAGCCAAAGCCTCTTCTAAACTCATTATTCCTTTTGCTACTGCATAGGCGACATAAGAATATACTCTTGGATCATAACCCTCAGGTCTTGGGAAAAGACCTTTGGCACGAAGTTTAGCTAATTTAGCCCTTCTTCTCCTTCTTCTTTCTATTTCTCTTTCTCTTTCCCTTTTCTTATGTCTCGCCATCTGTTTTTATATTCCCCCTTTCCAAGAAGTTTCTAAAAATATAAAGGTTTTTAGTTATTTGTCAAGCTGTTTAAAATCTATCTTTTTATAAAATAATCTATGTCCTCTTTAATAAAAATTTTTTTTCTATTTGAAACTTGATATTAACTTTTTTAAAATATCTTTAGATTATGAAAAAAATAATAAACAACCGCTTACAGAGAAATAAAATTATTATTTTTGATATAGGAAATGTAATACTTTCTTTTAATAATATGTTAATTTGTGAAAAATTGTCAAAATTATCAAATCTTTCGAGTTTAAAAATTCATAAGCTGATATTTGAAAGTGATTTAATAAATTTATTAAACGAAGGAAAAATATCTCCAGGAGAATTTTTTGAGGAAATTAAAAAATTATTAAAAATAAATATTACGTTTTATAAATTTTATAAAATTTGGACAGAAGAAGTATTTAAAGAAAATGTAGAAATTTCACAATTAATAAACTACTTAAGAATAAAAAAGTATAAATTATGTATTTTGTCAAATATTAATGAATTACATTTTCAATATATAAGTCATAAATTTAATATAATTAATAAATTTGATGAATACTTTCTTTCTTATAAAATCGGTTATCAGAAACCTAACTTAAAAATTTTTCAAAAAATATTAAAAAAATTTAATTTGCCTCCAGATAATTATATTTATATAGACGATATAGAAGAATATATAAATGTTGCTAAATCCCTCGGTATCAAAGGAATAGTTTTTAAATCCGCAACTCAATTAAGAGATATGTTTTTAAAATTTGGTATTATATAAATTTTTTAGCTTTTCAAGAAGATAACTTTCTAATCCTTTTACTTCTATGGAAAAATCTAAATAATAGAGGTTTGAATAGGAGGGAAACTTAACACCATCTTTTAAAGTAGTAATATAGGTTTCATTATTTTTTATTTTAAAATTTTTATATTCATAATGGTCGGGAAATGAAAGAAATTTTTTTATTTTTATACCAAGTTTTTTAAGACTAAAAATAAACTGCTGGTTATCTCCTAAACCACAAAAAGCTATAAATTCTTTATCTTTTACTTCTTCTGAAACTTCTTTAAATTCTGCATTTAGAATTTTCCAGTTTTTTCTAAACAATTTAAAAACAGGTTTGTTTTTATAAGAAAAATCAAAAGGTTTACAGTCCTGATAAGTAAGTATTAATGCATCTGCTCTTTCAAGTGCCTCAAAAGGTTCTCTTAGTCTACCAAAAGGCAAAATTTTTTCTTTCAGATCCTCTTTTTTTAAAAGCACAAGATCAATATTTCTTTTTATTTTTCTATGTTGAAATCCATCATCAAGTAATATCAAATTAGCTTTTAATTCTTCTACAGCAAATTTCCCTGCCCTGTATCTATTTTCATCAACTACTATACTTAAATTAAGTCCTTTTTTTTCAAATATTTTTCCTAAGAAATATGGCTCATCTCCGCTATTTTCTAAATTTTCAAGTAATTTCCCTTTATGATAAATTACCTTTAAACCTTTACTTTTCCTTTTATATCCTCTTGATATTACCGCTATATTAAATTGATGAGAAAATTTTTCACATAAATATCTGATTAATGAGGTCTTCCCACTTCCACCTACAGAAATATTTCCTACAGAAATTACAGGTACAGGCAATTTATAACTTTTAAAAATTTCTTTATCATAAAAAGAATTTCTAATTTTTATTGCCCAATAATATGGGTTTATAAAATTTAACATTTTTGTTTAAGTGCTTTAGTAATAGCTTTGATATTTAAATTACTCTCATATCCAAGATCTTTAATCATAAGAGCATCATTTAATAAATTGCGCCCTTTTGTTGTAAGGTAATCTCCTACCATAAGAGCATTTGCAGGAAATAAAGCAAAGGCTTGGAGATCTCTTAAGTTATATTCTCTTCCACCACATATTCGTATAGCTTTATCTGGTAAAAGCAAGCGAAGCACAATAAGAATTCTCAGGCATTTTTGAGGTGTTAAATAATTTGCTTTTTCAAGAGGCGTGCCTGGAATAGGATGAAGAAAATTTACAGGGATGGAATCTGGAGAAATTTCTTTTAGTGTTTGAGCAAATTCTATAATATGCTTTGATTTTTCACCCAGACCAAAAATCCCGCCACAGCATAAAGAAAGTTCGATTTCTTTGACATTCATAGCTGTTTTATATCTGCTTTCCCATTTTTGTTTTGTGCAAATTTTCTTGTAAAAAGAGCGAGCTGTTTCTAAATTATGATGGTAGCGAGAAAGTCCTGCATTTTTTAAAGCCTTAAGTGAATCTTTATCAAGCTGACCAAGTGATGCACATAGCTTTATTTCAGAATAAAGAGATCGGGCTTTTTCAATTACTTTTAAGATATTTTTAAATTCTTCTTTTGTTGGTCTTATTCCACTTGTAACAATACTAAACCGATCAATTCCAAATTCATAAGCCTTAGCTATTCGGGAAAGAAGCTCTTTTTCTGAAAGGAGTGGATAGGTTTTTATATTAGTATTCCAGAAACTTGATTGAGCACAAAATTTACAATCTGAGGGACAAAGTCCGCTTTTAGCATTTACAATTGCACATGTTTCAATTTTTTTTCCAAAAACAGATTCTTTTATTTTTTTTGCTTCATTAAGTAATAATAATATTTCTTCTCCACCTTCAAGAATTTCTATATATCTTTCCTTATTCATAATTTTAAACTTGTTATTTATAATTTCCGGGTATATTACATCACAAAATAAGAATTTCCAACTTAAAAAATTAGGAATTCTTATGAAAAATAACTTTCGGATAACCTTGACAAATATAACTTTTAAGGTTATTTTTAATTAAAAAGAAACTTATTAAAAATTATAAAATTTAAAAGTTTCTTTAAAGAAAAATCGGAAATCAATTAGTTGAATAATATCTTTGATCTTTTTCTTAAATGTTTTTAAATATATTAAAATATTGAAAGATTTATAGTCTAAATGTTGTTCTTTAATTATGCAAATCTTTAGGTTCTTTCTGAAAATTATCAAAAAATTCTAATATAAAAGAGGTTATTAAATATGGAAAAAGTGCAAGAAGAAAAAGCTTTAGAGTACGAGGAAATTACATCACCTGTTTATTTGTCTGAATTAAGAAGAAAAAGTTTAAATGAGCTTTATTCTCTTGGTCAACAACTTGGGATAGAAAATATTTATAATTTTTACAAAAAGTCTGATGTAATATACCAGATTATAAGTAATCTTATTAATAGAGGTATAGAAATTATTGTAGAAGGAGTGCTTGAGGTTCTTCCTGAGGGTTTTGGATTTTTAAGATTTAACGATTATAACTATTTGCCAAGTTCTGAAGATATTTATGTATCCCCACCCCAAATAAGAAAATTTGGCTTAAAAACAGGAGATACTATTTTAGGATATATTCGTCAGCCAAAAGAAGGGGAAAAATATTTTGCATTAGCTAAAATTGAAAAAATAAATTATTTACCTCCGGAAATTGTACGAGCAAGAACCCCTTTTGATCATCTTACTCCTATTCATCCAAATAAATGGATTCGTTTGGAAACTACACCTGAAAATTATTCTACAAGAATTATAGATTTATTTGTGCCCATTGGGAAAGGACAAAGAGGATTGATTGTTGCCCCTCCACGAACTGGTAAAACTGTATTACTTCAAAATATTGCTAATGGAATAGTACATAATTATCCTGACATTCATCTCATTATTCTTTTAATAGATGAAAGACCTGAAGAAGTAACAGAAATGAGAAGAATTGTTCCAAAAGCAGAAATTGTAAGTTCCACCTTTGATGAGCCCCCTCAAAAACACACTCAGGTAGCAGAAATTGTAATAGAAAGAGCAAAGAGATTAGTAGAATGTAAATACGATGTGGTAATTCTTCTTGATAGTTTAACTCGTTTAACCAGAGCTTATAATACAGTTGTTCCTTCAAGTGGTAAATTACTTTCTGGTGGTATAGATGCAAATGCTTTACACAAACCTAAAAGATTCTTTGGAGCAGCGCGTAACATTGAAGAAGGTGGAAGCTTAACTATTATTGCTACCTGTCTTATTGATACAGGAAGTAGAATGGATGAAGTGATTTTTGAAGAATTTAAAGGTACTGGTAATCTGGAAATTGTTTTAGATAGAAGACTTGCAGATAGAAGAATATGGCCAGCTATTGATATCCATTTGAGCGGTACAAGAAAAGAAGAACTTCTTTTACCTCCTGATATATTGCATAAAGTATGGCTGTTAAGAAAGGTCCTTTCTCCTTTAAATCCTGTAGAATGTATGGAATTTCTGCTTGAAAAAATGAAAGATACTAAAAGTAATGAAGAATTCTTAAGTATAATGAACCAATAAAAAATTTTTAAATGTCAAGATTTGGTTTATTTATAGAAGTTGAATGTAAGCTCTGTGGTAAAAAATCTAAAGTTATATCTGAAATCTTAAAAGTATGTGCAGATTGTATTAAAACCAGATTTAATGAAGCTCTTCCTTTTATAAAAAGAGCCCATCAAATTGCAAGATCTCGATATAATTTGCCACCCGAACCTCCAAAAAGTTCTGAAGGTTTAAAATGCGTCATCTGTGCAAATAAATGCAAGATTGGAGAAGGAGAAACCGGGTATTGTGGACTAAGAAAAAATCAAGGTAATAAACTTGTGTCTGAGGTTTCTGCAAATACTGCTCTTATGTATGCTTATTATGATCCTCATATTACTAATTGCTGCGCATCCTGGTTTTGTCCAGGAGGTACTGGAGCAGGATATCCTAAATATGCAGTAAAACCAGGACCAGAAAAAGGTTATGCAAATTACGCTGTATTCTTTTATGGATGTAATTTTGACTGTCTTTTTTGTCAAAATCCGTCTCATAAATTAATTTCTCAAGCTTCAAAAATTAGTGTAGAAGAATTTGTAAGTTATATTTTAAATAATGAATATTATACTTGTATATGTTATTTTGGAGGCTCACCAGAACCACATCTTCCTTTTGTAATAAATGCCTCAAAAAAAATTTTAAAAGAAAAACCTAAGGATAGAATTATAAGAATATGTTTTGAATGGAATGGATGCGGGAATCCTAAACTTGTGAAAGAAGTTGCTGAAATAGCTTTAGTTAGCGGTGGAATAATAAAATTTGATTTAAAATGCTTTTCAGAAGAATTAAGTTATGCCTTAAGTGGTGTATCTAATAAAATGGCTTATAAAAATTTTGAAATGATAGCAAAGGAATTTTTTCCAAAAAGACCAGAGTTGCCTGTATTAACTGCAACAACCTTACTTGTTCCAGGGTATGTGACAGTAGATGAAGTAGAAAAAATAGTAAAATTTATTGCAAGCTTAAATCCTGAAATTCCTTATTCTCTTTTAGTATTTCATCCTGATCATTTTATGAATGATATGCCAATTACTCCCAAAACTCAAGTTGAAGAATGTTTTCGAATTGCTAAAAGTTATTTAAAAAATGTTCATGTAGGAAATCTTCATTTATTAAATTATGCAGATATGTTCTAATGTTCCAATGTTGTATAAGGTTTTTCTTTTTCGGCTTTTTCTCCTAATTTCACCAATTCCCAGATATCCAGGGTCGGAGTTTCTTTAAATAAGGAATCAGGATCATCAAGAAGTAATGCATTCTTTAAAACTTCATCCATATTCTCTACTTGAATTATTTCTAAATTCTTTAATATTTTAGGATTTATTTCTTTAAGATCTTTTTCATTATCCTTAGGTATAATTACAGTTTTAATCCCGCCTCTAACAGCAGCAAGAAGTTTTTCTTTTAAACCACCTATACGAAGAACTCTTCCTCTAAGGGTAATTTCTCCTGTCATAGCAACTGTATTTTTTACGGGGATTTTCAAAAGTGCAGAAGCAATAGCTGTAGCAATAGTAATTCCTGCACTTGGTCCATCCTTTGGAATAGCCCCTTCTGGAACATGCACATGGATATCTATTTTTTTGTAAAAATCAATAGGTAAACCAAGCTGTAATGCTCTTGATCTTACATAACTCATTGCTGCCTGAACAGATTCCTGCATTACCTCACCTAATTTACCAGTAATTTGCAGATTACCCTTTCCAGGCATAATTACAGCTTCAATTTGTAAAAGCTCTCCTCCATTTTCTGTCCAAGCAAGCCCTGTAGCTATTCCAACAAGTGGTTTTTCTTCTGCCATTCCATAAGTGTATTTTGGAACCCCAAGAAATTTTTCTAATTTAGAAACAGTAATTCTAAATGGTTTAAATCTCTTCGGATCTTTTGCAACTTCCTTAGCTATTTTTCTACAAATATTAGCAAGTTCTCTTTCTAAATTTCTAACACCAGCTTCACGAGTATATTTTCTTATTATCTCTAAAATCGCTTTATCACTTATAGGGACCATTTCTTTAGAAAGTCCATGAGCTTCGAGTTGTCTTGGTAAAAGATAGTTTTTAGCAATTTCTAACTTTTCTTCTTCAGTATATCCAGGAAGTTCTATAATCTCCATTCTATCAAGAAGTGGAGCAGGAATAGTATATAAAGTATTAGCTGTTGTAATAAATAATACTTTAGAAAGATCATACTCCACTTCTAAATAATGATCCTGAAACGCATGATTTTGCTCCGGATCAAGAACTTCTAAAAGTGCTGCTGCTGGATCTCCTCTGAAATCTATACCTATTTTATCTACCTCATCTAAACAAAAAACAGGATTAATTGTCCCGGCTTTTCTCATACCCTGGATGATTTTTCCTGGTAAAGCACCTACATAAGTTCTTCTATGTCCTCTAATTTCAGCTTCATCTCTTACTCCACCAAGAGAAATTCTTACAAATTTCCTTCCTATGGCTTCTGCAATAGATTTAGCCAAAGAAGTTTTTCCTGCTCCAGGAGGACCAACAAAGCAAAGAATAGGACCTTTTATCTTATTAGTAAGTTTCTGTACTGCAAGATGCTCTATAATTCTCTGCTTGGGTTTTTCTAATCCATAATGATGTTTATTAAGGATTTCTTCTACTTTTTCTAAATCAATATTATCTTTGGTTTTTTCATACCAAGGAAGACTTAAAATCCAATCTATATAATTTCTTACAACTGTAGCCTCAGCTGACATTGGAGACATGAGAGAAAGTTTCTTGAATTCCTTTCTAACAATAGAAGCTACGTATTTAGGAAGTTTTTTCTTTTTTATTCTTTTTTCAAGCTCTGCAAGATCACTTCTTCCATCTTCTCTTTCACCCAATTCTTTTTGAATAGCTTTCATCTGCTCATGAAGATAATAATCTCTCTGAGTTTTTTCCATCTGTTTTTTAACTCTTTCACGGATACGAGCTTCTGTTTTAATAATTTCTATTTCACCTCTTAAATAATTAAGAAGAAATTCTAAACGCTTTTTAGCACTTATAGTCTCAAGAAGTCTCTGCTTTTGCTCTAATTTAAGATTCAAAACAGCTGCCAGTCTATCTGAAAATTCTGCTGGATCTTCAATTGAAAATAGATTGTTAATTACCTCAAGATTAAGCTTCTTGTTATAATGAGCATATTCGTCCAAAGACTCTTTACATAATTTTAATAAAGCTACAGTTTCTACATCTGCTTCTACAATTTCGGTCTTTGGTTCTACTTCAACCTGGAAAAATTCAGGATTAGGAAGAAATTTTATAATTTTCCCACGACTAACACCTTCTACAAGTACTTTTAAAGTGCCATCAGGAAGTTTTAAAAGCTGAATAATCTTACAAATTGTTCCAATTTTATATATATCTTCTTCCTTAGGATTATCTATTTTCGCATCTTTCTGAGCGGAAAGAAATATGGTTTTATCACTTCCATAAGCTTTTTCTATAGCAAGAATACTTTTAAGCCTTCCAATAAATAGAGGAACAGCAGTATTTGGAAATACTACTATTTCTCTTAATGGTAACAAAGGTAAAATTTTAATGTCTTCGTTTTTAAAATTAAACATGTTTTTATTTACCCCTCCTTTATTTTCTTTGTTGAATTAAAAATTAAGATTGGTCTTTCTTTTTTCAAGACCACTTCCTCAGTTATTACACATTCTTTAACATCTGGTATGGATGGAATTTCATACATAATATCCACCATTATCTCTTCTATAATTGACCTTAAACCACGAGCTCCTGTTTTTCTTTTTACTGCTTCTTCAGCAATAGCTCTTAAAGCATTTTCTGTAAATTTTAGTTCAACTCCTTCCATCTCCATCAGTTTTTGATATTGTTTAACTATTGAATTTTTCGGTTCAACAAGTATTTTTACAAGATCATCTACTGTAAGTTCATCTAAGGTTGCAACAACTGGTAATCTTCCTACAAATTCAGGTATAAATCCATATTTAATTAAATCTTCTGGCTGAACTTTTGAAAGAATTTCTCCTAAGGTTAAATCCTTTACACTTTTTATCTGAGCACCAAATCCTATTGAGCCTTTACCAAGTCTTCTTTTTATAATTTCTTCAAGTCCAACAAAAGCACCACCGCAAATAAAAAGTATATTACTTGTATCCATTTTAATGTATTCCTGCTGAGGATGTTTTCTGCCTCCTTTAGGAGGGATATTAGCAATCGTTCCTTCAAGAATTTTAAGAAGTGCCTGTTGAACTCCTTCACCAGAAACATCTCTTGTAAGGGAAGGACCTTCTGTCTTTTTTGCAATTTTATCTATTTCATCTATATATACAATTCCCTTTTGAGCAAGCTCTAAGTCAAAGTTTACTGATTGTAAAAGATATAAAAGTATATTTTCTACATCTTCCCCAACATAACCTGCTTCTGTAAGAGGTGTCGCATCCGCTATAGTAAAAGGCACTTTTAAAAACTTAGCTAAGGTCTGTGCTAAAAGTGTCTTACCACAACCTGTAGGTCCAATAAGTAAAATATTTGTTTTTTGGAGTTCTACATTTTTCAATTTACCTTTATTGAATTTTTCGTATTCTATTCTCTTATAATGATTATATACTGCTACAGATAAGATTTTTTTGGCTCTTTCTTGTCCTATTACATATTGGTCAAGATAAGCTTTAATTTCCGCAGGTTTTGGAATATCTGAAATTCCTTCTATATCTGTCCATTTTTCATATTCTTCTTCCAAAATCTGATTACATAATTCCACACAGTCATTACAAATATATGCTGAAGAACCAGCTATAAGTTTTTTAACTTCACTTTGAGAACGTCCACAAAATGAACATCTGGGCTCTTCTTCCCTTCTTCTCATAACTTTTACCTTTTTGTTAATATTTTATCTATTATTCCATATTCTAAAGCTTCTTCAGCTGACATATAAAAATCTCTTTCTGTATCTTTTTTTATTTTTTCCTTAGGTTGCCCAGTATGAAAGGATAAAATCTCATTTAAAGTATCTCTTAAACGTAAAATTTCCTTAGCTTGTATTTCTACATCTGTAGCCTGCCCCTGAAAAGCTCCTATAGGCTGATGAAGCATTATTCTGGAATGGGAAAGCGCATATCTTTTCCCCTTAGTACCTGCTGCAAGAAGCACAGCAGCCATGCTTGCTGCCTGTCCTACACAAATAGTACATACATCTGGTTTTATATATTGCATTGTATCATAAATTGCCAAACCCGCTGTTACTAATCCACCAGAAGAATTTATATAAAGCATTATATCTTTATCAGGATCCTGTGCTTCTAAAAATAAAAGTTGGGCTATAACCAAGTTAGCTAATTCTTCATCAATTGTAGTTCCTATAAAAACTATTCTTTCTTTTAAAAGACGTGAATATATATCATAAGCCCTTTCAGTTCTTCCAGTTTGTTCAATTACTATAGGAATGTAATATCCCATCTTATTTAATTCTCCTTTTCTATAATTTTAGCATTTTCTTCAAGAAATTTTAAAACTTTTGCTGCAAGTTTTTTGGGTAAAATATTGAAATATACTATTGCTTTTGCTTTATCTTCAGATACTTTTAAATTTTTAGATATAACTTTTATTTCTTTTTCTATCTCTTCCGAAGGAATCTCTATATTTTCAAGCTCTGCTATTTTTTCCAGTAATAATTCCTCTTTAGCCTGTTTTTCAGCTACAGGTTTTAATCTTTCCATAAGTTTATCCATAGAGAGATTTAATTTCTCAAAACTTAATCCGTCTTTTTCCAAGGATTCTTTTACACGATCCAAAAGTTGCATAAGTTTAAGATCTACATATCTGGTAGGAACCTTAAAATCCGTTTTTTCGAGAATTTTTTCAAGTAATTTTTCCCTCATTTTACTTTGATTACTTATCTTCTTTTCCTCAAGTAACCTCTTTTTTACTCTTTCTCTTAATTTTTCTACACTTTCAAAACCAAGATTTAAATTTTTAACAAATTCATCTGTAAGTTCCTTTAGATCTCTTTTATAAACTTCTTTTATTTCTATTTCATATCTTACCTTCTTACCTGCTAATAAAGGATTTAAACCATCTTCAGGATATTCTATTTCGATGGTAAATTTATCACCGATCTTTTTGCCAATAAGTGCTTTTTCTATTTCCTGATTAAATTCACCAGTCCCAACATCTACAAATAAAGCATCTGCTTGATGACCTGGAATAAGTTTATCATTATCATATGCAGAAAATTTTATTACTGCAATATATCTTTCCTGTATTCCCTCATTAGTATCAACTTTTTTAAGATCTGAAAAAGTATATCTAAGTTCCTGTAAAATATTTTCTACTTCTTCTTCACTAACTTCGTCTTTTTCTTTTTCTACTTCTATACCAATATAATCTTCTCTTTTTAAATTTATTTCCGGTCTAACCTCTACTAATACTGAATAAGAAAACTGATCCCCTTCTTTCAATTCACCAATATTTTCTATTTTTGGTCTGAGAAGGGGTTCAAGTTTGGCTTCTTTAACTGCTTCAGATAATGTTTGGTCTATAAGTTCTTCTATACTTCTTTGTTGAATCTCTTCTTTAAATAATTTTTTAATTAAATAAGGAGGAACTTTTCCTTTTCTAAAACCTCTTATTTTAGCATTCTTTCTTAAATTTTTTGTAACTTTTTCTATAACTTCGTTTACCTTTTCTACAGGAATCTGAACTTTTAAAATCTTTTCAACTTCATTAAGATCCTGAACCTCTACCCTCATCTTACCCCTCTCTTTTTTCCTTTATTTTTACCTTACCTTAATTTTTCATTTTTACAAGTTTTTAATGTTCTTGGTTCTTTATGGTTTATATTTTTCTATTACAAATTTTAAAGCTTCTTCTCGAGAATTTATTTTTTTCTCCAAAACCAATTCTTCAACTTCTTGTAAAATTTTTTTAAATATAGGACCTGGTTTAAATCCTAAATTTATAAGGTCATATCCAGTAATCAGTCGAATTTTTTTTTCTTCTTTTTTTAGTTCGTCTTTAAAAGCTATTAATTCTTTAAAAAATATTTTTAAACGCTCTTCATAATCTGGCTCTTTATCCGGACCTTTACTTGCTAAAGAATCTGCCATAGCAACGATATACAATTCCCAGAGATATGGGACGTCTCTAATAAGCTTTCTTTTAGCTCTTATTGTCAATCTTCCTGCCTCTTTTTCATTAAGTAAATGAACAGGTCTCATATGATTTTTTATCAATACAGCTATTTTATTTATTAAATCTTTTTTAAATCTTAAAATCTCTGCCCTTTGTCTAAACCGCTCTGCAGAAACCTTTTCATGTCCATAGAATGTTATTTTATCTCCCTTTTTTTCAAATGTATATCCTTTACCAAGATCATGAAAAAGACTCGCTAATTTAACAGAAATTATAAAGTCTTCATTTATTAAATCGGAAGGAAGAGGGGGATCTAAAAATTTTTTAGGATTTTGTAAAATCTCTTCTGCCCATTTTAATGATTCTAACATATGCTCCCATACTTCTAAATGATGAAATGTAGGCTGAGGAACTCCTTTGCATATCTTTATCTCAGGGAAAATTACTTCCAGGACCCCATGTTCATCCATTAACTTAAAGGTTTCATAAGTTTTTGAAGTGAGTAAAATATAAGTTAATTCCTGTAAAACCCTTTCTTTTGCACATAATAAAAGTTTATTTTTATGTTTAATAAAAATTTTTTGAGTTTCTTCGGTAAAATTACCTAAACCATTAGCAAAAAATCTATAACCTCTTAAAATCCTTAAAGGGTCTTCCAAAACATTTTTTTCTCCTATAATTCTTATATGGCCTTTTTTTAAATCTTCTAATCCTGAAAAAGGATCGATTAAAGTGAGCCTATTTTCAAAAAGGGAGTTTAATGGAATAGCCATAGCATTAAAAGTAAAATCTCTACTTCTTAAATCTTCATTTAAATCCGAACCTTTGAAATCCGTGAAATCAATTGTGTAATTTTTTTTTGCTATTCTATAAATTCCAAATTCTTGAGAAAGAGGAACAAAATGAAAATTTAGATATTTACTTGCAAAATAAGCTAATTCTGAAGCTCCTTCTTTAACAGATATATCAAGATCTTGTATTTTCTCTTCTGTCCAGAGTGAACGAACAGCTCCACCTACAATAAATATATCTTTCCTATTTTTAAATTTTCTTAAAAATGAAATAACTCTTTCCTTATTTGGTAGATTTAATAAACAAAAAAATTTATTTCTTAAAGAGGCATCAAATTTATAAACAGACATAAAGATTATAATTTTTAAAAAAGATTACTGATTTACCAACAAAATTTATAGAGAGCAAAAAAATGATTTTTTATTTCTTCTCTATATCTTTTTCGGTTTCCTTTTTTATTTCTTCAACAGAAGTTTCTTTTTGCGGTTCAGTATCTGAAGCCTCTGAAGAAATTTGTGTATTTTCTTTAGGTTCTTCTTTGGTTTCTTCTACTTTAGCCTCTTGTTTTTCCGAGACTTCTTGCTTTTCAATTAATCCATATTCTTTCTTTTTTCTTTCAATAAATTCATTAATTTTTTTCAATCTCTCACTTTTGCGCTTTGAAGGACGAATTTTTAATTTTTCTTCTACCAGTTCAACAATTGCCATCATTGCAGCATCTCCTCTTCTTGGCCCTACTTTAATAATTCGTGTATAACCCCCCGGTCTATCGAGATATTTTTCTCTCAATTCTGTAAAAAGTTTTCTTACTATCGCTTTATCTCTAATAAAACCAAGTGCTCTTCTGCGTGAAGCAAGATCACCTTTTTTTGCAAGTGTAATCATTTTATCTGCATATCTTCTTAATTCTTTAGCTTTTGCTAAGGTAGTAGTAATACGTCCATGTCTAAATAAATCTGTAACCATATTTCTCATCAAAGCTAATCTATGTTCTGTGCTTGAAACTAATCTTCTACTAACTTTTCTATGTCTCATTTTTTCATCTCCTCTCTTTAGACTTTAGTTAGGAGGTTTCCATTCTATATTTTTCATACCCAATCTTAGATCAAGTTTGGCAAGCTTTTCTATTATTTCGTCAAGGGATTTTTTACCAAAACTTCTCAATTTTAATAACTCATTTTCAGTTTTTTGAACAAGTTGTCCTACATAATTAATACCAGCGCCTTTTAAACAATTATAAGCTCTACCAGAAAGTTCTAATTCTTCTATAGGTGTATTGAATAAATTGGTTAAATTACTTGTTTCAGATTTAGAAATTTCTAATTCTACTTTTTCTTCTCCCAAAAATACCATTAATTGTTCCATTAAAATTTTGGCAGCCTGAATTAAAGCTTCTTTAGGATCAATAGTTCCATCAGTATGAATTTCCATAACCAAACTATCGTAATCACTGCTTTTACCTACACGAGCTTGATTAACCACAAAATTAACCCGTGTAATAGGTGAAAATATTGCATCAACCAGAATTACTCCGATTTCATGCCCTTTAGAATATTCTGCAGGAACATATCCTCTACCTTTTTCAACTTTTAATTCCATTATTAACTTACCATCTTTGGATAAAGTAGCTATATGATGATCAGGATTGACTATTTCTCCTTTATCTCCTACTTGAATATCTCCTGCTTTAACCTCTCCCTCTCCTATTTTTTCTAATCTAAAAATAAACGGACCTTCTCCATTAAGTTTAAATCTTACTCCTTTTAAATTTAAAATTATATCTGTTACATCTTCATGAACTCCGTCCAAACTTGTAAATTCATGGGGAGCACCTTCGATTTTAACCTGAGTTATAGCATAACCAGGAATAGATGAAAGCAAAATCCTTCTTAAAGCATTTCCTAAGGTAATTCCATATCCTCTTTCTAAAGGTTCAATAATAAATTTTCCATAATACGGAGGATTACTATCTTTATGCACTTTTATTTCTTCTGGTTTAATTAATTCTATTGTTTTTTTCATCGGTTTTATACCCCGCGTATTTTTTATAATTGGATTTTTAATTTATAATTTGATTTTTAATTAAATTATCTGGAATAAAATTCAATAATATAGCTCTCTTGAATAGGCATTGTAATATCTTCTCTCGTAGGTAAAGCTTTTACTATTCCTTTAAAATTCTCTGCATCTAATTCTAACCAAGAGGGTATTCCCTTTTTCTTTGCTTCTTCTAAATTTTCTATTATTTGAGAATGACTTCTATATTTTTCTTTAAGTTCTATTACATCACCTGGTTTTACTAAAATAGAAGGAATATCCACATTTTTTCCATTTAACCTAAATAATCCGTGATTAACCATCTGCCTTGCCTGAGCTCGTGAAACCGCGAAACCAAGTCTATAAACTACATTATCCAGCCTTCTTTCAAGAAGTTGTAAAAGATTAGTACCTGCTTGCCCAGGCATTTTAGTAGCCATTTCATAATATCTTCTCATCTGTTTTTCTGAAATTCCATAAATTCTTTTCACCTTTTGTTTTTCTCTTAAACGTATTCCATAGTCAGAAAGTTTTACACGAATCTGTTGCGGACCATGTTGCCCAGGGGGATAACTTCTTCTTTCAAAAGGACATTTATCAGTGTAACATTTCTGTCCTTTTAAATATAATTTCATTCCTTCCCTTCTACAAAATCTACATCTTGGACCTGTGTATCTTCCCACTTCCTTTAACCTCCTTTATTTTAGTTTATACTCTTCTTCTTTTTGGTGGACGGCAACCATCATGAGGAATAGGAGTAACATCCTTTATAAGTGTTACTTTAAGTCCTGAACCTTGGAGAGCTCTTAAAGCTGCCTCTCTCCCCGGGCCAGGACCTTTTACATAAACCCATACTTCTTTTAATCCATAAGGTAAAGCTTTTTTAATAGCTGATTGCATAGCTAACTGAGCGGCAAAAGGTGTTCCCTTTCTTGTACCCTTAAATCCTTCAGTTCCTCCACTTGCCCAGGCAATTGTATTTCCTTGTCTATCAGTTATGGTTACAATAGTATTGTTAAAAGTTGCATGAATATGAATAATACCTTCTGTTATAGTTCTTTTTATCTTTTTCTTTTTAGTTCTACGCCGTTTAGCCACCTTTTATCCCTCCTTATTTTTTCTTTCTTCTCCTCAATGATCCAGGTCTTGGTCCCTTTCTTGTACGAGCATTAGATCTTGTTCTCTGTCCTCTTACAGGAAGACCCATTTTATGTCTTAATCCTCTATAACAACCTATATCTATAAGTCTCTTTATATTTTGTCTGACTTCTTTTCTTAAATCTCCTTCTACTTTATATTCTCTTTCTATTATCTGTCTTAATCTTGCAAGTTCATCTTCTGTTAAATCTTTAACTTTTTTAAACCAGTCTATACCTGCTTTAGTTAATGCCTTTTGCGCAAGTGTTCTTCCTATTCCGTATATATAGGTTAATGCTATTTCAACTGGTTTTTTTTCAGGAATATCAACACCAGCAATCTTAGGCATACTTTATCCCCCTTATCCCTGTCTTTGTTTATGTTTAGGGTTTTCACAAATTACCCTTACTACACCTTTTCTTCTTATAATCTTACATTTTCTACATCTCTTTTTAACAGATGGACTTACTTTCATTTATTTTCCCCTCCTTTTTTCGTATTCTTTTTTAGTTCCTCTATACACTATTCTTCCTCTTGTTAAATCATAAGGAGATAACTCTACCACAACTTTATCACCTGGTAAAATTCTTATATAATACATCCTCATCTTGCCAGAAATGTGTGCTAAAACTTTATTCCCTGTTTCTAATTCCACTCTAAACATAGCATTAGGTAAAGCTTCTATTACCTCACCTTCTAAAAGTATTACATCCTTAGCCATATTTTATACCTTGGACAATATCTCCGGACCTTTTGGAGTTATCACAATAGAATGCTCAAAATGTGCAGATAAACTTCTATCCTTAGTTACAGCAGTCCATCCATCTTTTAAAATTTCTATTCTATAATCTCCTGCAGAAACCATAGGCTCAATTGCTATAGTCATCCCTATTTCCAATTTTGGGCCCCTGCCAGGTTTTCCAAAATTAGGTATTTCTGGAGGCTCATGTAAATTTCTTCCTATTCCATGTCCAACAAAATCTCTAATCACATTAAAACCATTACTTTCTACATGTTTTTGAATAGCATGCGAAATATCCCCTATTCTATTACCAAAACTTGCTTTTTCAATACCTTTATATAGAGCTTCTTCTGTAACTTTCATTAATCTTTTTGCCTCTTCAGAAACTTCTCCCACCCCTACAGTTAATGCAGCATCCCCAAAATAACCTTCATAAACAACACCAAAATCAAAACTCACTATATCCCCTTCTTTTAAATATTTTTCTTTACTTGGCATCCCATGTACTACTTCTTCATTAATAGAAACACATAGGGCATAGGGATAACCCCTATACCCTTTAAATGCAGGTCTTACTCTTTTTTTTTCACAAATTTCTAAAACTAATTCTTCAAATTCAAAAGTGCACTTCCCAGGTTTAACCTCTTCTTTCAGTCTTAAAAGTGTTTCCATTACAATAGCATTGGCTTTTCGCAAAAGCTCTATTTCCCACGGATTTTTTAATATAATATTTTTAGCCAAATTTTTTACAAAAAATTTAATAAATCAAATTTATTTTTTTTCAAGAATATTAATTATTTGTTGAGTAATTTCTTCTATTGTTTTAGCGCCATCTATTTCATAAAGAACTCCCTTTTTTCTATAATAATCAATAAGTGGTGCTGTAGTTTCATGATAAACTTTTAATCTATTTCTAACAGTTTCTTCATTATCATCTGGTCTCTGATAAAGCTCTCCTCCACATGCATCACATTTACCTTCTTCTTTAGGTGGCTTAAATTTTATATGATACATCATTCCACATTTTTTACAAGTTCTTCTTCCTGTAAGCCTTGTTACAAGTTCCTCATCTGGTACCATTAGAGCAAGCACATATTCAATTTTTTTACCCATTTCATCAAGCATTTTATCAAGAGCCTCAGCTTGAGCAACGGTTCTTGGAAAACCATCCAAAATAAAACCTTTTTGAGCATCAGGTTGACTAAGTCTTTCCTTAACCATTCCTAAGATAATTTCATCAGGAACAAGCTGACCTTTTTCCATATATTCTTTTGCCTTTAAACCCAACTCTGTACCATTTTTTACATGCTCTCTTAACATATCCCCAGTAGAAATCTGGGGAATTTCATATTTTTCAACTAAAATTTTAGCTTGTGTACCTTTACCTGCTCCAGGAGGCCCTAAAAATATGATATTCATAACCCACCTCCTATCTGGTTTTTATTTTTGCCTGTTTAATAAATGTTTCATATTGTCTTGTTAATAAATGTGCTTCAATATGTCCCATTACATCCATTGCTACACCAACTACAATTAAAAGAGAAGTCCCTCCAAAATAAAATGGCAATTTTAACTTATAAATTAAAAAACTTGGTAATATACAAATAAAGGCCACATATAAAGCCCCAACAAGAGTTATTCTCATTAATATTTTATCTAAAAATTCTTCAGTAGCTCTACCAGGTCTAATACCAGGTACAAATCCTCCCCATTTTTTTAAATTATCTGCAACTTCTTTTGGATTAAATATAATTGCAGTATAAAAGTAACAAAAAAATATAATTAAAACAGCATAAATAAATTCATAAAACCATGCCCCTGGTCTTAAAAAATTTGATATTTGTTGAAAAAACCTTATTGGAACAAAATTAGCTATAGTTGCAGGAAACATTAAGATAGATACAGCAAATATTGGAGGAATAACACCAGCTGTATTTACTTTTAAAGGTAAATAAGTTGACTGCCCACCTACTATTTGTCTTCCTATTTGTCGTCTCGCATAATGAATAGGAATTCTTCTCTGAGCAAGTTCCATAAAACAACAAAAAGCTAATATACCAAACAATAAAGCTAAAATCAATAATAATCCCATTATAGAAAATTCACCAGTTTGAACAAATTTTAATGTTCTTATAGTTGCAGGAAAAATAGAAGCTACTATACCTGCATATATGATCATAGAAATTCCATTACCTATTCCATGCTCTGTCATTTGTTCTCCTAACCATACAAGAAACATACTTCCTGCAGTAAGACTTACCATAGTAGTTATTCTAAACATCCATCCAGGTTCATTTACTATAGGAATACCTGTAGGTGATGTCATTTTTTCAAGCCCTAAAGCAATTCCAAAACCTTGAATTAAGCATATAAAAACTGTTAAATAACGGGTATAATAAGCAAGTTTTCTTTTCCCTTCTGGTCCTTCTTTATAAAGTTCTTTAATTTCTGGATATACTGCTGTCATAAGTTGTAAAATAATAGAAGCGCTTATGTAAGGCATAACTCCTAAGGCACAAATAGAAAATCTTCTTAAAGCACCTCCGGAAAATATATCCAGAACACTGAAAATAGTACCACCTGCTTTTTGAAATAAACTTAAAAATGCTTCTGCATTTATTCCAGGAGCTGGGATATGAACCGCAAGTCTATATATTGCTAAACCAAGAAAAAGATAAAATAACCTTCTTTTTAATTCTGGAATATTGGCTAAATTTAAGAGATTCTCAAGATTCTCTCTACCATTCACAATTTAAATTCTCCGTAAAAATTATACCTTTATAATCTCCACCTTTCCACCCGCCTTTTCAATTTTTTCTTTTGCACTTTTAGAAATTGCATGAACTTTCACAGTCAAAGGAATGTTAATTTCTCCATCTCCTAAAATTTTAACAAGTTTGTTTTTCCCTTTTACCAATCCCTTTGTTTTTAAACTTTCGATATCCACTATCTCATTAGCTGAAAATTTTTTAACAAGATCTTTAATATTTATTACTGTATATTCTATTCTGAAAGGATTATTAAAACCTCTTTTGGGGATCCTTCTGTGAAGAGGAGTTTGTCCCCCTTCAAACCATGGAGGAATATCAGGACTTTTACGAGCTTTTTGTCCTTTATGTCCTCTACAGGAAGTTTTTCCATGTCCGGAACCGTGTCCTCTTCCAACTCTTTTCTCTTTATGTTTGGAACCTGGACACGGTTTCAAGTTTGCTAAAGTTATAAGCTCACTCATCTATTTCCTCCACTTTTACTAAATGATTTACTTTTCTTATAAGTCCTCTAATCATCGGATTATCTTCTCTTATAACACTCTGTCCTATTTTCTTTAAACCTAGTCCCTTTAAACATTCTCTTTGATTTGGAGATCTTCCATATCTGCTCCTTATTAATGTAATTTTTAATTTCTTCATGACCGCATCTCCCTTAAAATCTCTTCAACACTTTTCCCTCTTTTCTTAGCTACATACTCAATACTCTGAAGCTCACTTAAAGCTTTGAAAGTAGCTTTTACTAAATTATGAGGATTACTACTACCTATACATTTTGTAACAATATCCGTTATTCCTGCAGCTTCCATAATTGCACGAACTGTTCCACCTGCTATAACACCTGTTCCTGATTTAGCAGGTTTTAAAAGAATTTTTGTAGCTCCAAATTTAGCCATAATAGTATGAGGAATAGTCCCATTTGTTACAGGAACATCTATCATGTTTTTTTTAGCTTTTTCAAGACCTTTCCTTATTGCATCTGGAACCTCTGGGGCTTTACCAAGAGCAAAACCTACTTTTCCCTTTCCATCTCCTACCACTACTAAAGCAGAAAACCTCAATCTTTTCCCACCTTTAGTAACTTTTGTAACTCTTTTAATTTGTATAATTTTTTCTATAAGCTCTTCTCCTACCTTTACCAAGTTACACCCCTCCTGTTGGTTTTAAAATTCTAATCCTGCAGCTCTTGCAGCATCAGCTAAAGCTTTAATTCTCCCATGGTATTTAAATCCACCTCTATCAAAACAGACTTTCTTTATTCCCTTCTCTAAAGCTTTTTTTGCAATTAATTCACCAACTGCTCTTGCAACCTCGGTCTTCCCTCCTTTAGCTTTAAGTTCAGGTAACCTTTCTCTGATTTCCGGAGATAAAGAAGAAGCTGCCACTAATGTATGTCCTATAGTATCATCAATTATTTGAGCATAAATATGTTTACAACTTTTAAATACACTAAGTCTCGGTCTTTCAGGAGTACCAAAAATTTTCTTTCTTATGCGTTTTTTTCTTCTTAATCTTGCCTTTATCTTTTTCTCTGGTTTCACCATAAAACCTCTCTCCTTCTATTATTTACCAGCTTTACCTGCCTTTCCAGCTTTTCTACGAATAACTTCACCTGTATATCTAATTCCTTTTCCTTTATAAGGCTCTGGTGGTCTAAGTCTCCTTATATTTGCTGCAACTTGTCCCACCAATTCTTTATCAATCCCTTCTATTATAACTCTTGCCTGAACCTCACCACTACCTTTTTCAACCCTGGCTTTTATTCCTTCAGGTATTTTAAAATTTATTGGATGAGAATATCCTAAACTGAATACTATTTCATTTCCTTTTAATTCAGCTTTATATCCCAAACCTACTATGTCCAAAGATTTAGTAAAGCCTTGAGTTACTCCTACTACCATATTATGAATCAACATTCTTGCTAATCCCTGAAAAGCTTTAGCTTTTTTTCTTAATTTTTTATGTCCTGGATCAGGTTTAACAGTAATTACTTCATTATCAATATTTATTTTCACTAATGGTGGCATTTTCTTTTCTAATTTACCTTTAGGTCCTTCTACAACAATTACTCCATCTTCTTTTAACTCTACCTTAACACCTTTTGGTATAATTACAGGTTTTTTCCCTACACGAGATTCTTCAGCCATTTTAAACCACCTCTCTTACCAGATTTCACAAAGAACCTCACCACCTACTTTACGACGTCTTGCTTCATGATCAGTCATAATTCCTTGAGATGTAGAAATAATAGCTATACCTAAACCATCGAGAACCTTTGGAAGTTTTCTATACCCCATATAAATTCTTCTTCCAGGTTTACTAACCCTTTTAACTCCTCTTATAACAGGTCTTTTATTTTCATCATATTTTAAAATAATTTCTATTTTACCTTGAGGTTTTTCATCTATATAAGTAAAATCCTCTATATATCCTTCTTCTTTCAATATTCTTGCAATTTCCAATTTCATTTTTGATGCAGGAATTTCTACTTTTTTATGTCTTGCCATCAAAGCATTTTTTATTCTGATTAACATATCTGCAATTGGATCAGTCATCATAGAACTTTCCTCCTTTTACCAGCTGGCTTTTCTAACACCAGGAATTTTACCTTCTGAAGCTAATTTTCTAAAACATATTCTACATAAACCAAATCTTCTTATATATCCTCTTGGCCTTCCACAAATAGAACAACGATTTCTTTTTCTTACTTTAAACTTAGGTTCTTTTTTTGCCTTTTCTATTTGTGCTTTTCTTGGCATATAATTCACCTCCTAAAAGGCATTCCCATTTCTTTTAAAAGTTCATAAGCTTCTTCGTCAGTTTCTGCTGTTGTTACAATTGTAACACTCATTCCTTTAATTTTTTCAACTTTATTAGTATCTATTTCCGGAAAAATTGTATGATCAGGTATTCCGAAAGTATAATTTCCTCTTCCATCAAATCCAGATTTAGGAAGTCCTTTAAAATCTTTTACTCTTGGCAAAGCAATGTGAATAAGCCTTGCAAGAAAATCATACATTCTCTTTTTTCTTAAGGTAACCATTACCCCTATTGCCATACCTTTTCTTAACTTAAAACCTGCTATAGATTTTCTTGCCCTACAAATTTTAGGCCATTGCCCTGTAATAATTGCAAGTTCTTCAAGAGCCTGATCAATTATTTTTGGATTATTTACAGCTTCACCTAATCCCATATTAACACAAATTTTTTCTATCCTGGGAACTTCATATATATTTTTATATCCAAATTTTTCTTTTAATTTAGGAACAACTTCATTAATATAATAATCCTTCAGCCAACTCATTTTTTACTCCTTTGCCTCGATTATCTCTCCACATTTTTTACAAACTCTCACTTTTGTTCCGTCTTCCAAAATTTTTTTTCCTACTCTCACACCTCTCTTACACTTAGGACAATAAATCATTAAATTTGACACATGTATAGGTGCTGGTTTTTCTATAATTCCACCACTACTATAAGGAGTAGGTTTCATATGTTTTTTTACAATATTTATACCTTCAACTATAGCCCTTCCTTTTCTTGGAAAAACTTGCAAGACTTTTCCTATTTTTCCTTTATCCTTTCCAGCTATAACCACTACCATATCGTTTTTTCTAATATGAACTTTTGCTTCATGTGGTTTGGGAAGTTTTTTATTTGCTCCTCTTTTAAACATCTTTTACTCCTTTTTATAAAACTTCTGGAGCCAAAGAAATAATTTTCATAAAACCTTTTGCTCTTAATTCCCTTGCTACAGGCCCAAAAATACGAGTTCCAATTGGTTCATTATATTGATTAATAAGCACTGCAGCATTTTCATCAAATTTTATATAAGTGCCATCTGCTCTTCTTACTTCTTTTTTTGTTCTTACAATTACTGCTCTTACTATATCACCTTCTTTTACTTTAGAATTAGGTAAGGCTTCTTTTACAGATGCTACAATAATATCTCCCACTGTTCCATATTTTCTTGCTGAACCACCTAATACTCTAATACACATAATTTCCTTTGCACCTGAATTATCAGCCACATTTAAATAAGTCTGTTGCTGGATCATCTTTTATTCACCTCCCTCTTCTTCGAGAGGTACTTCTTCTTCCATTACTTTAGCCTTCTCAAGAATCTTTTTTACCCTCCATCTTTTTCTACGAGATAGAGGACGAGTCTCTTCAATTAATACCTTATCACCTATTTTACATTCATTTTTTTCATCATGTGCCATATATTTTTTTCTTCTTTTTATGTACTTTCCATAAAGAGGATGTTTAACAAGTCTTTCTACCATCACTACTACGGTTTTGTCCATTTTATCACTTACTACAACTCCTATAAATTCTTTTCTTTTTCCCATTTTAATCTCCTGCCTTATTCTATGCTTGATTCTTTTTCTTTAAGCACTGTTAAAATCCGAGCAATATCTCTTTTTACCTGCCTTATCCTCATAGGATTTTCTAATTTATGAATAGTTTTCTGAAATCTCAAATTAAATAATTCTTCTCGTAACTGAACTAACTTCTCTTTAAGTTCAGGGATAGAAAGTTCTCTCAATTCACGAGCTTTCATTTAGATTGCCTCCCTTTTAACAATTTTACATTTAAAAGGAAGTTTACTTGCAGCAAGTCTTAAAGCCTCTACTGCAATTTCCTCAGGAACCCCCGCAATTTCATAAATAATTTTTCCTCTTTTTACTACAGCAACCCAACCTTCTACAGAACCTTTTCCTTTACCCATACGGGTTTCTGCCGGTTTTTTAGTAATTGGTTTGTCAGGAAAAACTCTAATCCAGAGCTTTGCACCCTTTTTAGCAGTTCTTACAATAGCTACACGACCTGCCTCAAGTTGTTGAGCAGTTAACCAACCACCTTCAAGAACTTTCAATCCATACTCACCAAATTCTAAAGTATTTCCACTTGTAGCAACACCTCTTACTCTTCCTTTTTGCTGTTTTCTATATTTTGTTTTTCTTGGCTGAAGAAGCATTTTTTTCACCCCTTTTTATTTTATTTATATAACTATTCTTTCCTGTTCCCCTTTTTCTGGTAATACCTCTCCTTTAAAAATCCATACCTTTACCCCAATGACACCGTATTTAGTAAGAGCTTCTGCAAAACCATAATCAATATCTGCTCTTAAAGTAGATAAAGGTACTCTTCCCACTCTGTACCATTCACTTCTTGCAATTTCTGCACCACCAAGTCTTCCAGAACACTGAATTTTTATACCTTGTGCCCCGAATCTCATCACTAAGGCAACAGCTCTTTTCATAGCTCTTCTAAAAGAAACTCTTCTTTCAATTTGCATCGCAACATTTTCAGCAACCAGTTGTGCTTCAAGTTCTGGTCTTCTCACTTCATTTACCAAAACTTCTATTTCTCTATCTTTTAAAAACTTTGAAAGTTCTTTCCTGATTTTTTCTATTTCAGCTCCTTTCTTTCCTATAACAATCCCTGGACGAGCAGAATGAATTATTATTCTTATCTTATTAGAAGCTCTTTCTATTTCTATTCTTGGTATTCCAGCATGATAATATTTTTCTTTTAAATATTTTCTTATTTGATAATCCTCATAAACATATTTAGAAAATTCCGAGGGTTTAGCTACCCATCTGGAATCCCAAGTTCTTGTAATACCTATTCTTAATCCTATAGGATTAACCTTCTGTCCCAAGGTTTAACCCCCTCTCCTTTTTTTCTTTTCTTCTTTTTCTTCAACAACTACAGTAATATGACTCATTCTTTTAAGTATCCTACTTGCCCTACCCCAAGCTCTTGGCCATATCCTTTTTAAACGAGGTCCTTCATTTACATAAGCCTCTACTACATAAAGTTTATCTGCATCCATACCATAATTGTTCTCTGCATTAGCAATAGCACTTTCTAAAACTTTTTTAATAATTCGCGCTGCTTTTTTTGGAGTAAAAGTTAAAATATTCAAAGCTTCATCAACTTTTTTCCCTCTTATTAAATCTATTACAGGTCTTGCCTTATAAGGAGAAATTCTCACATATTTTGCAGTAGCCCTGGCTTTCATAACTTACCCCTTATTTTTTCTTCTTTACACCCTTTACTCTTCCTTTATCTGCAGGATGCCCTTTGAATGTCCTTGTTGGTGCAAATTCTCCCAATTTATGACCTACCATATTTTCTGTTACATAAACAGGGATAAATTTATGCCCATTATGTACTGCAAAAGTTAATCCCACCATTTCAGGCACAATAGTAGACCGTCTACTCCATGTTTTAATAGGTTTTTTATCTCCTGTTTCCTTTGCTTTCAATACTTTTTTCATTAAATGCTCATCTACAAAAGGGCCTTTTTTCTTGGATCTCGGCATATTAAATCAACCCCCTTATTTTCTCCTCTTTATAATAAATTTATCCGAAGGTTTTTTCTTACGTGTTTTTAATCCTTTACATATCCATCCCCAGGGAGAACATGGATGTCTTCCACCATGAGACCTTCCTTCTCCACCTCCTAATGGATGATCCACAGGATTCATTGCTACACCCCTTACATGGGGGCGTCTTCCCAGCCACCTTTTTCTACCAGCTTTTCCAAGTGTAACATTTTCCCATTCAAGATTTCCTACCTGACCAATTGTAGCTTTACAATCTCCATGAATTAATCTAATTTCTCCTGAAGGAAGTCTTAATAACACATAATCTCCTTCTTTACCAAGAATTTGAGCAAAAGTCCCTGCAGCACGAGCTAATTGTCCACCCTTTTTTGGTCTTAATTCCACATTGTGAACAATAGTTCCTACAGGAATATTTTTTAAAGGCAATGCATTACCTACTTTAATTTCTACATTTTCACCAGACATTACTATATCGCCGACTTTAAGACCTAATGGAGCCAGTATATATCTTTTTTCTCCATCTGCATATTGTAAAAGGGCAATATTTGCAGATCTATTAGGATCATATTCTAATGCTATAACTTTTGCTGGAATATTATCTTTATCTCTTTTAAAGTCAATAATACGGTAAAGTCTTTTATGCCCTCCGCCTCTAAATCTTACTGTAATTCTTCCATAATTATTTCTACCGCCTGTTTTCTTCAAAGGTTCAACTAAACTTTTTTCTGGCTCTTTTTTGGCTAATTCTGGATTTACTAAGTATGTCTGGAACCTCCTTCCTGGAGAAGTAGGTTTACATTTCTTAATTGGCATTTTTATTCACCCCTTATATTTTTATATAGTCTCGAAAAATTCTATTGTCTGTCCTTCTGCTAATCTCACAATTGCTTTTTTTCTAATTGAAGTTCTGCCCGGCCTTCCTAAACCTCTTTTAGGTTTACCTTTTACTCTTATAGTTCTAACTTTTATCACCTTCACATTAAATAATTTTTCTACTGCTTCTTTAATCTCGATCTTATTTGCAGAAGGATCAACCCAAAATGTTACCTGATTATTTTTTTCTTTCAACAACATCGATTTTTCAGTAATTACAGGTGCTAAAATTATTTTTCTCGGGTCTTTCATTTTTATCTCCTTAAACGCTCTTCAATCTTTGGTAAAGCATTTTTATCCAAAATTAAATTTTCGTGATTTAAAATATCATAAACATTTAGACCTTCAACTGCCAAAACCTTTACTTTCGGCAAATTGGAAGCACTTTTTTCTAAAACTAAATTTCTTTCTGGCACCACTATTAAAGCATTCTCAAATCCAAGTTTATTCAAATAATCTTTCAAAATTTTTGTCTTTGGTTTATCTTTTATAGGAAAATCTTCGGCTACATAAGCTCTATTTAAAAGTGCTCTTGATGAAAGTGCCATTTTTAATCCAAGTCTTCTTACCTTTTTATTAAGCTTAAATTCATAACTCCTTGGTTTTGGTCCGTGAACTACTCCACCACCAACCCACTGAGGTGCTCTTATGGATCCCTGACGAGCTCTTCCTGTATGTTTTTGTGGCCAAGGCTTTCTACCTCCTCCTCTTACTTCACCACGTGTTTTAGTACATGCAGTACCAGCTCTCCATCTTGCCATCTGCCACCTTACTATTTCATGAAGAATACCAATTTTTGGCTGAATTCCATAAATATCTGCTGGTAATTCTATTTCTCCTATAATATTCGCTGAGGCATCCACTAATTTAGCTTTAATGCTCTCCATTTCTTAACTCCCTTATTTAAAATAAACCATTACATATCCTTTAGGCCAGCCTGGAACTGCACCTTTTACTAAGAGTAAATTTTTTTCAGGAATTATATCTACTATTTTTAAATTTTTAATTGTAACTGTCTCATTTCCATAATGTCCCGGCATCTTTTGTCCTTTAATAACTCTCCCTGGAAATGTAGAAGCTCCACTCGAACCCCTCTTACGATGAACTTGTTTAGCACCATGACTCATCGGTTGTCTGCTAAAATTCCATCTTTTAATACACCCTGTAAAACCTCTTCCTTTGCTTTTACCAGTAACATCTACTTTCATACCTTTTTTTAATGGCAAATCTTTTAAAGTTATATATTGCCCGGGTTTAAATTGGGATGGATCTTCTACTCTAAACTCTCTTAATATATAAAATCCTGTATCCAGACCCGCTTTTAAAAAATGTCCAATCATAGGCATAGTACATTTAGTCAATTTTTTAGGATGAAAACCTAATTGAACTGCATTATATCCGTCTGTCTCAACAGTTTTCACCTGAACCACTGCGCATGGACCAACTTCTAATACAGTAACAGGTACAACATTACCTTCTTCGTCAAATATTCTTGTCATTCCTAATTTCCTTCCTATTAATCCTTCGAGGTTCATTGCCTTGCTCCCTTACACTTTTATTTCTACTTCTACACCAGCAGGCAATTCAAGTTGCATCAATGCATCAATTGTTTGCTGTGTAGGTTCTAAAATATCGATTAATCTTTTATGAACCCTTATTTCAAATTGTTCTCTTGAATTTTTATCTATGTGAGGAGATCTTAATACAGTCCATCTACTTATTTTTGTGGGTAAAGGAATAGGCCCCACTACTTTAGCACCTGTTTCTTTAGCAGTATTTACAATTTCTGCAACAGATTTATCTAAAATTCTATGATCAAAACTTTTTAATTTAATTCTAATCTTTTGTGCAGGAATCATATTCCAAACCTCACACCTCCTTTTTATTCTATTATTTTAGTAACAACGCCAGCTCCAACCGTTCTTCCACCTTCTCTAATTGCAAATCTTAATCCCTCCTCTAATGCCACAGGCT
>CAYPFL010000008.1:0-67089 GCA_964410095.1 uncultured Thermodesulfatator sp. | reverse complement strand
GTTCTTCCACCTTCTCTAATTGCAAATCTTAATCCCTCCTCTAATGCCACAGGCTTAATTAACTCAACCTCAAGCTCAACATTATCTCCAGGCATAACCATCTCAACTCCTTCTGGCAACTTCACTACCCCTGTCACATCCGTAGTCCTAAAATAAAACTGAGGCCTATACCCAGTAAAAAACGGTGTATGCCTTCCCCCCTCCTCCTTCTTCAATACATATACCTCTCCCTTAAATTTCGTATACGGCTTAATACTCCCCGGCTTCGCTACAACCTGCCCCCTCTCTACATCATCTTTTCCAACTCCTCTCAACAATACCCCTATATTATCACCTGGCAATGCCTCATCAAGTATCTTCCTAAACATCTCAATACTTGTCGCTACAGTCTTTATCGTAGGCCTCAATCCAACTATCTCTACCTCCTCACCAGGCCTTAATACCCCTCTCTCTACTCTCCCTGTTACTACTGTCCCTCTTCCACTTATACTAAATATGTCCTCTATCGGCATCAAAAACGGCTTATCTACATCCCTTACAGGCTCAGGTATATAATCATCCATTGCCTTTATTAACTCCCATATCTTACCACACCACTCACAATCCTCCTTACCACATCCACACTCAAGTGCCTTCAATGCACTACCCCTTATCACTGGTACCTCATCCCCAGGAAATCCATACTTCGTAAGTAACTCCCTAACCTCAAGCTCAACTAAATCCAATAACTCCTCATCATCTACCATATCTATCTTATTCATAAATACAACCATCGCAGGAACATTAACCTGCCTTGCCAATAATACATGTTCCCTCGTCTGTGGCATAGGCCCATCATCTGCTGCAACTACCAATATAGCCCCATCCATCTGCGCTGCCCCTGTTATCATGTTCTTAATATAATCCGCATGACCAGGACAATCTATATGCGCATAATGCCTCTTCTCAGTCTCATACTCAACATGTGCAAGTTGTATTGTTATACCCCTCGCCTTCTCCTCAGGTGCCTTATCTATCTCCTCAAACGGTATCCACTCTGCTAAACCCTTCGTGGATAATACCTTCGTCATAGCACTCGTAAGTGTCGTCTTACCATGATCAATATGCCCTATTGTCCCTACATTAACATGGGGCTTCTTCCTCTCAAATTTCTTCTTAGCCATCTCCTCCGCCTCCTATCTAAATTTTAACTTTTATTTTCCTTTAGCTTTTTTAATAATTTGTTCAGCTAAATTAGTTGGTAATTGTTCATAATGTGAAAATTGCATAGTAAAATTACCTCTTCCCTGGGTCAAGGATCTTAAAGTTGTAGCATATCCAAACATCTCTGCAAGAGGTACATAAGCTCTTATTACCCTTACATTTCCTCTTATATCCATACCTTCAACCTTACCTCTGCGAGATGAAATATCTCCTATTACATCACCCAGGTATTCTTCTGGGACAACTATCTCTACTTTCATAATAGGTTCTAATAACACAGGATTTGCCTTTTTACAAGCCTCTTTAAATCCTAAGGATCCAGCAATAGCAAATGCAAGATCTGAAGAATCAACTTCATGATAACTCCCATCAACTAATCTTACTTTTACATCTATTACAGGATAACCTGCTAAAACACCTTCCTGCATAGCTTCTTTTACACCTTTTTCTACAGCAGGAATAAATTCTTTTGGAATTACACCTCCAACAATTTCTGAAACAAATTCAAATCCTTTACCTTTATTAGGTTCTACTATCAATTTTACATGTCCGTACTGTCCTCTACCACCGGTTTGTCTAATATATTTTCCTTCAGCCTCAGCTTTAGTAGTTATAGTTTCTTTATATGCAACCTCTGGTTTACCTACATTAACACCAACTTTAAATTCTCTAATTAATCTATCAACTATTATATCCAGATGAAGTTCTCCCATTCCCCAAATAAGAGTTTGCCCTGTTTCACGATCTACTGTAACTCTAAAAGATGGGTCTTCTAAAGCTATTTTTTGTAAAGCCAAAGAAAGTTTTTCCTGATCTGCTTTAGTTTTTGGTTCTACAGCTACAGAAATAACAGGTTCTGGAATTTCAAGCTTTTCAAGTTCAATTGGATGAGCTTCATCACAAAGAGTATCACCAGTAGTAGTTACTCTTAAACCAAGAGCTGCTACAATATCCCCTGCTGCTGCCCCAGTGATTTCTTCCCTTTGTTTAGCATGCATCCTTGCTAAACGTCCTATTCTTTCTTTTTTCTTTTTGGTTGCATTATAAACAGACATCCCAGTTTCCAATCTGCCAGAATATATTCTCAAAAATGTAAGAGTTCCTACATAAGGATCTGTCATAATTTTAAATGCTAAAGCTGAGAGAGGAGCATCTGGATCAGTTGGTCTTTCTTCAATTTCCCCTGTTTCTGGATTAATCCCTTTTATAGGTGGGATATCTAAAGGTGAAGGTAAATAATCAACAATAGCATCAAGAAGAGGTTGTATTCCTTTATTTTTGAAAGCTGCTCCACAGAGAACTGGCACGAGTTTAAAACCAATTGTAGCTTCTCTAATAGCTTTTTTTATTTCCTCAGGTGTAATTTCTTTTCCTTCAATATATTTTTCCATTATTTCATCATTTATATCAGCAAGAGTTTCAAGCATTTTTGTTCTATATTCTTCTGCTTTATCTTTTAAATCCGCAGGAATTTCTTCATAATGGTATTTTGCCCCGAGAGTTTCCTCTTCCCAGACTATTGCTTTCATTTCTATCAAATCTACTACACCTATAAAATTCTCTTCTGCACCAATAGGAATCTGCACAGGTAAAGGATTAGCTCCTAAACGATTTTTAATTTGTTCTATAACATTTTCAAAATTTGCTCCCATTCTATCCATTTTATTAATAAATGTAATTCTGGGTACTTTATATTTATTAGCTTGTCTCCATACAGTTTCAGATTGAGGTTCTACTCCCCCAACAGCACAAAAAATTACTACAGCCCCGTCCAATACTCTTAAACTTCTTTCAACTTCTATAGTAAAATCTACATGCCCGGGAGTGTCAATAATATTTATTCTGTGTCCTCTCCAAAAAGTAGTTGTACAAGCAGAAGTAATAGTAATACCTCTTTCCTGCTCCTGAATCATAAAATCCATTACAGCAGTTCCTTCATCTACTTCACCAATTTTATATGTTTTACCAGTATAATAAAGAATTCTTTCAGTAGTTGTAGTTTTACCTGCATCGATATGGGCAACCAAACCAATATTTCTTGTTGTTTTCAAAATTTTTAGTTCTTCTGGTGTCATAAATTCTCACCTTTTTAAAACAAAAAATTATCCTTTTTTATTTTTTAAAAAATTTTTAAAAATTTTTAAATTACCGACTTACCAGCGATAATGAGCAAAAACTCGATTAGACTCAGCCATACGGTGAGTATCGTCTCTTTTCTTTATCGCAGCCCCTCTTTCATTATAAGCATCCCATAATTCATTAGCCAATCTTTCAATCATTGTTCTTTCATTTCGATTACGTGCAGCTTGAATAATCCATTTTATAGCTAAGGATACTTGTCTTTCTGGTCTCACCTCCACAGGTACTTGATAATTTGCACCTCCTACTCTACGAGTTCGTGTTTCAAGTAAAGGCTTAACATTTTCTATAGCTTTTTCAAAAATTTCTAAAGGATCTTTACCACCTGATTTTTCACGTAATCTTTCCAAAGCTTCATAAAATATTTTACGAGCTTTACTTTTTTTCCCATCCCTCATTAAATTATTTATAAATTTAGCAACCAATACACTTCCAAACTTTGGATCAGGTGGTATCTCCCTTTTAGGAACAGGTCCTCTTCGTGGCATATAAAACTCCCTTCATTTTCATTATTTAGGTTTAGGTGTACCGTATTTAGAACGAGATTTCCTTCTATTTTCTACTCCTGCAGCGTCAAGAGCTCCTCTAATTATTTTATATCTTACCCCTGGCAAATCCCTTACACGCCCTCCTCTTACCAAAACTACAGAGTGTTCTTGCAAATTATGCCCTATTCCTGGAATATAGGCCGTTATTTCTATTCCATTAGTTAAACGCACTCTTGCAACCTTTCTTAAAGCAGAATTAGGTTTTTTAGGTGTAACAGTATACACCCTTACACAAACCCCTCTTTTTTGAGGGCACCCTTGTAAAGCAGGTGCCTTAGATTTCCTTATTTTCTTTTTTCTTCCATATCTTACTAACTGGTTAATAGTAGGCATAAATTCCCTTTCCTTTCAAAAAATTTCGACAAGCCTTTTATATACAACTTTTTTTCATTCTGTCAAGAGGGGTTAACTTTATTAATTTTAAAATTTTAAATATTATTAAAAATTTTTATTTAATAAATTTATTACAAACTAACAATTATGTCAATATAGTGTTGTATTGAGGAACAAGAGGTATTAAAATTTTAGTGCAAATTATGCCTTTGGTTAGCGTAATTATTCCTACTTATAATAGAGCTTACATACTTCCTAAAGCAATTGAAAGTGTTATTAATCAAACTTTCAAAGATCTGGAAATTATAGTTGTTGATGATGGCTCAACAGATGAAACACCTTATATAATTACAAAATACCCTCTTATTTATGTGAAAAAACCAAGAAAAGGTGTTGCTCATGCAAGAAACACAGGAATAAAAAAGGCACAAGGTAAATTTATCTGTTTTTTAGATAGTGATGATTACTTTGTTCCAGAAAAAATTGAAAAACAATTGAAATTTTTTGAAAAAAATCCTCAATATAAAATAGTTCAAACAGAAGAAATATGGTACAAAGGTAATAGAAGAATTTTTCCTAAAAAAAAGCATCAAAAAGCTGAAGGATATTTTTTTGATAGAGCTATAAAACTTTGTGTAGTTTCTATGTCTACAGTAATGATAAAAAGAGAACTTTTTGATGAGATAGGACTATTTGATGAAGATTTTTGGGTTTGCGAAGATTATGAATTTTGGTTAAGAATTGCTATAAAAATGCCTGTTGGATTAATTAAGGAACCATTGGTTATTAAAAGTGGTGGAAGACCAGATCAACTTTCAGCTCTTAAAGGACTTGATTATTATCGTGTATTGGCACTTATAAAATTATTTAAAAATTATCAAAAAGATTTAACTTTAGAACAAAAAATTATGTTATTTGCAGAGGCACAAAAAAAGTTTAAAATATTTTATAAAGGAGCATTAAAACACGGAAATTTGGTAAAAGCATTTAAATTAAAAAAACTTTTCTATGAAACTTTTAAAAATTCTATTATAACTCCTTATTTATCTCTTCTTTTTTAAAATGGAAAAATATGAAAATTTTCCAGATTTTGAAAATTGGTTAAAAAAAATTTCAAGACCTATAGAATTTGTTTCAAAAAATAATTTTGCCAATCTTCCAAAAACAAAAGGATTGGAGAAATCTTTAAAATTCCTTATTCAGCAAGCCCCGGAGATTATTTCCTCTCAAATTAAATTTACACTTTTAACTTTAATTGAACAATTAGACTCTTTACCAAACGAAAAAAAGAAAGAAAAAATTAAAAAAATTAAAGAACTTCTGGATAATTTAAAAGATAAATTTATTACAGAATCAACAACTTCATCAAAAAAAGATAATTTTATATCTTCAATTCCTGATTATACCTTTCAGCAAATTTCCTTAGAAGAATACAAAAAATATAAAGAGATTCTAAAACAGCCTTTAAATATAGTTAAAGGTATTGGAAGTAAAATAGCTAAAAAATTTTCAAAAAAACAAATAAATACTATAGAAGATCTTCTCTTTTTCTTACCGAGAGATTATGAAGACAGGAGAAAAATTACCTTAATAGCCGATTTATTTGAAGGTCAAAAAGCAGTAGTATCTGGAGAGGTGCTAAAAAGCGGAATAACATATTTTTCAAAACGAAAAGTGTTTGAAGCAATTATAACTGATGGAACGGGATTTCTTACCTTAAAATGGTTTAATTTTAATGAAAAAGTTTGGAGAAATTTATTTGCTCCAGGAAAAAAATATTATGTAATTGGAGAAGTTTCAAGATTTGGCAGAAATTTGGAAATGATTCATCCAGAAGTAATAAAGGATGAAGATGAAGAAAAAATTTCTCAAGAAATAGGAAAAATTGTACCAGTTTATTCATCTGTAGAAGGAATTTCTGAAAAATATTTAAGAAAAATTTTACATTATGTAGTGGAAAATTTTGCAGATTATCTCAATAGTTTTATTCCTTTAGAAATCTTAAAAAGGAAAAAATTTGTTCCTCTTAATATAGCTATTAAAAATCTTCATTTTCCAAAAAGTGATGAAAATATATGGGCATTAAAAAAAGAAGAAAGTATTTATCATAAAAGTTTAGCCTTTGATGAATTCTTCTTTTTAGAACTTGCTTTGGCTTTAAAAAGAGGAAAAGTAAGAAAGGAAACCGGAATTTCTTTTAATATAGAGAGCAAACTTGTAGAAAAATTTTTGAAGAAATTACCTTTTGAATTAACAAATGCTCAGAAAAGAGTTATTGAAGAAATAAAAGCAGATTTAGCAAGTGAGCTTCCTATGAATAGGCTACTTCAAGGTGATGTAGGTTGTGGTAAAACTGTAGTGGCATTTATCACGGCTCTTATTGCAATAGATAACGGATATCAAGTAGCTTTAATGGCTCCAACTGAAGTTTTAGCTGAACAACATTACCATAATTTCAGACAATATGCTCAACTTATGGGAATAAATACAGCTCTTTTAACAGGAGGTATACCACCTTCTCGAAAAAAAGAAATCTATTATGGACTTGCAAGAGGTTATATAGATTTTGTAATAGGAACACATGCTCTTTTTCAAGAAAAAGTAGAATTTAAAAAGCTCGGTTTAATTATAATAGACGAACAACATAGATTTGGTGTATTACAAAGAGCGGCATTAAGAGAAAAAGCAAAAGGAGTTATTCCTAATACTCTGGTTATGACAGCAACACCCATCCCAAGAACACTTGCACTTACAATATATGGAGATCTGGATTTATCAATTATTGATGAAATGCCAAAAGGCAGAAAACCTGTGATTACTAAATTATTTTTAGAATATAATAAACACAAAGCTTACGAAGCTGTAAGAAAAGAGCTTCAAAAGGGTCATCAGGCGTATGTTATTCTTCCACTTATTGAAGAATCCGAAAAATTAGATCTTAAATCAGTGCTTACTCATGGAGAATATTTACAAAAAGAAGTATTTCCAGAGTATAAAATAGGCATTTTACATGGTAAAATGAATTCCTACGAAAAAGAAAGAATAATGCATCAGTTTAAGAGGGGTGAAATTCAGATTCTTGTTTCTACAACAGTGGTGGAAGTTGGAGTAGATGTACCTAATGCTACTGTAATGGTGATTGAACATGCTGAAAGATTTGGTTTATCTCAATTACATCAGCTTAGAGGAAGAGTTGGTAGGAGTGAATTTCAATCTTATTGTTTTTTAATTGCCTATAAGGTATCTTTACAGAGTGATACATTTAAAAGACTTCAGATATTATGTGAAACAAACGATGGCTTTAAGATTGCAGAAGAAGATCTTAAAATGAGAGGTCCTGGTGAATTTCTTGGAACAAAACAATCAGGGTATTTAGAGTTTAAAAAAGCAGATATAGTAAAGGATTATGAAATTTTACTTCAGGCAAGAGAAGAAGCTTTTAGGTTAATTGAAAAAGATCCAGAACTTAGCAATTATCCGATTCTTAAAGAAGAACTTATGTATAGATGGAATGAAAGATTGAAACTTTCAGAAATTGCATAAACGGAGGGAGGTGAAATGGAAAGCAACTTTACAATTGGTATTATAGGTGGTTATGGAAAAATGGGGACTTTTTTTAAAAATTTTTTTGAAAAAAAAGGTTATCCTGTGGTATTATCTGGCAGAAATAAAGGTCTTGAAAAAATAGAGTTAGTAAAACAGAGTAAAGTAATTTTAATTTCTGTACCCATAAAAGTTTTTCCAGAAATTGTAAAAGAAATAAGTTCCTACATCGAAGATCATCACTGGGTGATAGATATCTGCTCCTTAAAAGCTGAACCAGTAAAAGTAATGAAAGATTTTATTAAAAAAGGAGAAGTTCTGGCTACACATCCTCTTTTTGGGCCTTATGAAAAGGATTTAAAAGGGAAAATAATTGCTATCTGGCGTATAAAAGGAGATAATCTTTATAGATGGTTTAAATCCATTATGGAAGAAGAAAAACTTAATATTATTGAAATATCCCCTGAAAAACACGATCAAATTATGGGATTAGTCCAGGTATTAAATCATTTTTGGCTAATTTTACTTGCAAAAATTATAAATGATTCAGGACTTGATCTTAAAGATATAGTTTCTTTAACTACAACAAGCTTTTTTAAACAATTAGATGTTCTTAGAAGATTAAGTTACCAAGATGCAAGACTTTATGCGAGAATTCAATTAGATAATCCCTACGGGAAAAAATTTCGTGATCTTTTATGTAAAAATTGTTTAGAATTTAATAAGGCTTTGAATTTACCTGAAGAAGAAAGAGAAAAAAAATTTGAAGAATATTTTACTCTTGCAAAGAATATTGCTTCTGAATTAGAAAAACTGATTCAAACTTATTGAACTACATATCCAGCAGAAGCTATAGAGACAACAGAGCCTTGTCCAAATGGGATAACATCTTGATAATAAATCTCACAATTCCCTTTAAGTTTAATATTTTCGAGAATCAAACTTAAAAGATATAAACAGGAATTACCACATATTTTCATTTTTTCATTTTCTTTAATAAGTTCCAGTAGTTCTTTTGAATTTCCATTAAAACTTAGTTCTATTAATTTTTTATCGAGTTCAATTGCTTTTTGACCGTGTTCAAAAGATGCAGAAAACGGATCCCCATATCTTAATCCTAAATGACAAAAATCTATACCTAAAACTATATAAGTTTGATCATCTATCAACTCCGATAAAGCTATAGCTAAATCTTTTACAAGCTTTTCATTTTGAATTAAAGTAATTAAAGGCCCCATTAATATTGGAAGAACTACAAATTCATCTTTAAGTAAATAATGTAGAAAGAGAAGTTGAAATTCTATTGAATGTTCTAATTTATGAGCCATATGATCAGGAAATAATTGAATTTTTTTACTATTTGCTAAATAAAAGAAACCGCCTTTATCATTTCTTACTATCCCAAAAGGTGTGGCAATATCCTTAGTTAAAACAGAAAAAGGATAATCTAAATGATGCCCAACTCCTAAAATAATTATTCTTGCTCCTGTAGGAATTTTAAATCTACTGTAACTCTCTGCAAAACCTCTTGCACCTAATCTAAGATCTATATGTGGAGCAATTAATATTTTAGGAGGATTAGAAGAGGTATCTTCTTTAGCTAATTTTAAAATATCTTCTACAAAGAATTTAGCTTCTGCAGGAGAAAGGGGATATGCCTGATTAGCATGTGCCATAGGTCTCACACGAAGAGAAAGCCATTTCTCATAAGCTTTATTTTTAATTTCCTCAAATTTTTTACTCCATAGTAAACCTTTATCATCTAAAAATTCTATTACTTTTTTTATTTCTTCTAAAGGAATTTCTTTTTTAAACCGTTTACTGATTTCTTTTTGCAAATCTTCAAGTGTATGTTTTCCATCAAGAAGTAATAGAAGTATCCCCATATGTTGAGGAAGTATTACAATTTCCTCACAGAATCCTACCGGATCTCTTAATAATAATACTGGTTTCCCCTGATATGAAGAAGGAATAGCATCTATATATCTTAATATTGGTTTAAAATCTTTATCCATTACTTAGCTTCTCCAAAATCTTCAGGTGTTAATTCTCTACAAGCTTCTTTTACTCTTTCTATAGCAGAATAGAATTCTTCTTCTATTGTCCTTACTCTTACACCAAATGCTCTTTGAACTGCTTTACGCACAATTTCTCCTTTCATAAGTGCATTTTCCCATCCAAGTTCACTATATTTTTCATTAACTACAGAATGTAAATCTACCAGAGCTTCTGCTCTTCTCCTTCTTTCTTCTGCAGCATCTTTTAAAGGCAGATCTAAATAATTATCTATTTTTGAAACAAAACTTTCATAAAAACTGGCAGGAAATCTTGCATCAAGTTCTTCAATAGCAAAACCAAAAGTAATAAATACTGGATCTTTAAAATAAGTAAATAAATCTCCTTCTATTAATTCAGGATCTTCTTTCAAAAGATCATTGTATAATCTGTAGGTCTGTTTTGATTTTTCTTTTACATTTGGTGGTTTCTCAGTATTAAATTCCAAGATATGGTGATAAAGACTTTCATCAGCTATGATAGCAAGGATTTCCCTTGCTCCAAGGTCTCTCATCGCCTCAAGTCTATGCATTCCATCTATTACATAATACTTACCATCCTTAGGAACAACTACAATAGGAGTTAAGAAGCCCAATTTTTCTATAGCCATTTCTAAATGTTTTTTTAGACCCTGTGAAATATCTCTTTGAAATGGAGGTAAATGAATCTCATCTATTTTAAACATAGCCAGTTTTAATGGTTGTTTTTTTACAGGATCTTCAAATACAGCAAGTTCAATCATAGGTCATTTCACCCCCTCTTTTAAAATTTCAGTCAGCTTTTTTTCTAAGAAAAGTAGGTATTTCTATATCATCTATTATTTCTTTTATAGATTTTATCTCGGTTCCCTCGTCTTTTAACATATCTTTTATAGAAAGTATTCTTTCTTTTTCTTCTTCTTTTTCCTCTTTCTCTTCGATATTTTCTAATCCTGTAGCTATTATCGTTACTCTTAAAGTATCTCCCAATGCTTTATCAAAAACCATTCCCCAATGAATTTCAATATTTGAATATAAATCGCTGATATATTTTGTAACTATTTGAAATTCTTGAACTGTAAAATTATCTGGATTACCACTTACATTAATTAACCCTGCTTTTGCTTTTTCAATAGGAATATCCTCTAATAATGGAAACGAAACAGCCATTTGAGTAGCTTCCTCAGCTCTATTTTCTCCGGATGCCTCTCCCACTCCTATTAAAGCAACGCCGCCTTTCTCTTTCATTGCAGCTTTTATATCCGCAAAATCTAAATTTTTATATCCTGGAGATAGAATTAAATCAGAAATTCCCTTTACAGCATAATATAATACATCATCTCCTTTTTTAAACATATTTAATACTTGATCTTGTGGAGAACTGACAGAAAATAATTTATCATTTGGTATAGTAATTAAGGTATCAACATATTTTTTTAATTCTTCGATACCTGCTTCTGCTATTTCCATTCTCTTTTTCCCTTCAAAAGAAAATGGTTTTGTAACAACTGCTATAGTAAGTATTTCCAGTTCTTTACATATATTTGCAATAACAGGCGAAGCTCCTGTACCTGTTCCACCTCCCATACCTGCTGCAATAAATACCATATCTGCATCTTTTAGATAATCTCTTATCTCTTTTTCACTTTCTTCAGCTGCAAGCTTTCCAATTTCTGGATTTCCACCTGCTCCCCATCCTTTTGTTAATTTTCTACCTAAATGAATCTTATGAGGAGCTGGATTTAATTCCAATACTCTATAATCTGTATTTGCAACGATAAATTCAACTCCTTTTAATTCTCTTTTAATCATATTAGCTATTGCATTTCCACCAGCTCCACCTATCCCTATTACTTTTATATTTGGATAAATTTTAATTTCTTCATCTTCTACTAAATCAAAAGGTAATGACATAATTTATCCCCCAATTAAAAAATTTTTTTAAATAAATTTTTTAATTTTTTCAAAAAACCAAAATCTGTGGAGGATTCTCGAAATGCATATCTCGTATTATATATATACATCAACATTCCTACACTTGTGGCATATTGAGGATAACAAATTTCTTCGGTCAAGCCTTCCAACTTAGGAGGATAACCTATACGAGTAGGTAAATCAAATATTTGATCTGCTAAATAAACCAGACCAGGAATTAAAGATGAACCACCTGTAAAAACAATACCACTAATAGCTTTTGTTTTTAATCCAATTTTGTTTAACTGAGGTTTTATCAGATCTGCAAAAAGTTCTTTTACCCTTAATTCTAATATTTCTGCTAAGATTTTTTTATTGATCTTTTTAGGAGGTCTATTCCCTATCCCTGGGACTTCAACCATTTCATCTTTTTGGACAAGTTCTCTCAAACATACTCCTTGTTGTATTTTTAATTTTTCTGCTTCTTTTTTTGAAGTTTTTAATCCTATTGCTAAATCACTTGTTAATAATTCTCCTCCTACAGGAATTGAAGAAACATATCTTAAAACATTATCCCAGTAGACTACTATATCTGTGGTACCGCCTCCGAAATCTAATAAAATCACTCCAAGTTCTTTTTCTTCTGGAGTTAGCACTGCTTCAGCAGATGCAAGTCCTTGAAATATTACCCCATTAACTTCTAAACCAAGATTTTCAAAACATTTTACAAGATTTTGTAAAGCTGATTTATTTACTACTATAAGACTTACATAAGCTTCTAATCTCAATCCACTCATACCTACTGGATGAAGAATACCTTTTTGTTGATCTACAATAAATTCTTGAGGAATTACATGTAAAATTTCTTTATCAGGAGGAATATCCACTGTTTGGGCAGCATTTAAAACCTTTTCTACATCTAAAGGTGTTACCTGTTTTTCTTTTAGAACAACTACTCCCATTCCATTTATAGTTGAAATATGAGTCCCTGCTATACTTGTGTAAACTTCTGTAATATTTACATTAGCCTGACTTTGTGCTTTTTTTATAGCCTCTTCAATACTATATGTTGCTTCTTCAATATTTATTATATTTCCTGTTTTTAGTCCTTTAGAAGGTGCGATCCCCATTCCGGTAATCCAGATTTTATTTTCTCTTTCTTCTCCAATAAGTGCACATACCTTGGTAGTACCTACATCAACAATTAATATACCTTTCCTCTTGCCCATTCTTACACCTTGAATTTTATTAATGCTTCACCTATAGGATAATCCATTCTGATCAATTCTACCTTTTCTATTAAACCTTTTTCATATAAATAAGCCATTATTCTATCAAGATTTTTATAAAAATATTCCCAGCTTTTTTCAGAAATAACAGGAAAATAAATTTTTATATTCTTTCTGGTAATAAAAATAAGTCTATTTTGAGATAGAATAATTTTTGATAAATTTTCATATACAGGTAAATAAGTTTTATTATTTTTTAACCAGACCAAAAATTGAAAAAATTTACTCTTAAATTCTTCATTTTTTATTTCTATAAATGGATAAAAATCATAATCAATAGGTAATGCTTCACTTATTATTTCTCCTTTTTTATCTATTAAATATTTTTTATTATTATATAATAAAATTCCTATTGGCTTTTTTTCTTTTATATTTATTTCTAAAGTTGACGGAAGTTTTCTAACAATTATTACATTTTCTACATATTTAAAATTATTTAAAATTCTTTTTTTTACTTCTGTAAGAGGAATTCTATATAATCTTTCTCCTCCTTTAAGATTTATTATTTTTATTATTTCTTCTTTACTAACTTTATTATTTCCTAAAATTCTTATTTCTCTTAAAACAAAAAGATCTGTAAAATAAAGTATATAAATAGTAGATATTATTAAAATTATGCCTATTCCTGGTATTAAGAAATATTTATTAAATATCTTATCTAATTTCATATTCCGCATCCTAAAAATTTTACCTCTGGTTCTAATTGAATTTTAAATTTTTCATAAACTTTTTTTTGAGCTAATTTTATTAGTTCCAAAACTTCTTCTGCCTTAGCTTTACCCAGATTTACAATAAAATTTGCATGTTTTTTTGAGATCTGCGCATCTCCTATTTGATATCCTTTTAATCCGCATAAATCTATTAATTTACCTGCATAATTCCCTGGAGGATTCTTAAATACAGAACCAAAGGTTTTTTTAGATATTGGTTGAGTTTCTTTTCTCTTTTTTATATAATTTTTTATTCTTTCTTTTACTCCGTAAGGAGTGTCTATTTTTAATTTAAAACTTGCAGAAAGAACAATACCCTCTTTTTTAAATTCTCTGTAGTTCCAAAGTTCGGGAGTGGATTTTATCTTAAATGTTTTACCTTTAAAATAAAGAGTTATTTCTTTTACTATTTCAGAAACACTTTTACCAAAGGCTCCTGCATTCATTTTAATAATTCCTCCGACTGTAGCAGGAAGACCTGCTAAAAATTCAAAACCAGAAAGTCCTTCTTTTACACTATAAGTTAAAATCTCACTTACTTTTGTCCCTGCTTTTGCTTTCAAAACAACTTCATTTTTGTTTTCTTTTTCTATTTCAAATCCTTTATAACTTGGAAAATGAATAATTATACCTTCATACCCCTTATCTCCTGCGAGAAGATTACTCCCACCTCCTAAAATAAAATAAGGAATATGAGTTTTTTCTAAATATTTGAGTATTTTTATTAATTGTTTTTCTTCCCGAGGAAAAAGCATTTTTATACATGGACCACCTATACCTATGGTAGTGTAAGAATCTATTCTTTCTTCGTCTTTAAAAGGTATTCTTAATTCTTCTATTATTTCTTCAAGAATTTTAAGTTGCATATCCTGTTTCTTTTTGCGATGAACAAATTAATAGATTATGTAATTTATAAATATTACCTGCCCCCATTGTAGCTATTAATTGATTTGAAAAAACAAGTTTCTCCAGAAGTTTTTTAATATCTTCAAAATTTTTTACAAAAAATGTAGGTTTAGGATTCCTTATTTCTTTAACACTTTCGAAAAAGGTTTCACCAGATATTCCAGGAATAGGGGTTTCACTTGCAGGATAAATATCTGTCAATATTAATATTTCCGGTTCCTTTAATACCAAAAGAAAATCTTCCCATAAAGCTTTAACTCTTGTATATCTATGAGGCTGAAAGATCAAAATTAAAGTTTTATCAGGATAAACTTTTCTAATAGTTTCCAATGTTACTTCAATTTCTTTTGGATGGTGTGCATAATCATCTAATAAGATCGATCTTCTCCATATTCCTTTGAATTCAAATCTTCTTAAGGTTCCTTTAAAATTTTTTAAAATTTTTAATACTTTTTTAATAGGAAGATTAAGTTCTAAAGCTACACCAATAGCTCCTAAGGCATTTAATACATTATGTTTACCAGGGATAGATAGTCTTAAAATACCTAAGGAAGTATTTTTATAAAATACTTCCACTAAAGGATATGCAGTATCTTCTAATATTTTTCCTTTCAGTAAATTATTTTCTGAAAATCCATATAAAAGAAAAGGACCGGATATTTCTTCCATAACCTCTTTTATTCCTTCATCATCGCCACACAGAATCACTTTTCCTTCTTGGGAACATTTTTGAATAAAATTTATAAATGCCTTTTTGATTGCTTTGAAATCTGCATAAAAATCCAGGTGTTCTTTATCAATATTAGTAATTACTTCTATATAAGGGTTATAGCATAAAAAAGAACCATCGCTTTCATCTGCTTCTGCTACCAAATATTTACTTTCTCCAAGAATTGAATGAGTTTTTATATTATTAATAATCCCTCCTACTACAACAGTAGGATTTTTATTAAGAGCTATCAAAATCTCTGCGATCATAGATGTTGTAGTTGTTTTTCCATGAGAACCAGCTACTACAATACTTTTAGGATGCAAATTCATTATTTCGGATAACATTTGAGCTCTTGGAATTACCCATAATTTCATTTCTTTTGCTTTAAGAAGTTCGGGATTATCTGCAGGTATAGCAGAAGAATAAACCACTATATCTATATCTTTAAGATGTTCGGGAGAGTGTCCATAATATACTTTAATACCTTGTTTTTCTAAGGTTTTTGTATATTTATTTTTTGCTATATCACAACCACTAACCTCATGTCCTAAAGATGCAAGAATAGAAGCAATTCCGCTCATCCCCACACCACCAATTCCAATAAAATGAATCTTTCTTTTCTTATTGAGCATTTTTTACCAATCCCTCCAAAGTATTAATGATAATTTTTTCCGAATCTTTAATAAAAAAACTGTGCATAATATCTGACATATTTTTTAGTTTTTGAGGATTATTAAGCAAATTTTTAATTATTTTATAAACTTTTTTTGAATCTGCTTCATTTTGTCTTATTACTATAGCACCACCCTTTTCAGCAACAGCCTTTGCATTTTTTTCCTGATGATTTCTTGTTGCATAAGGAAAAGGAATAAGAATTGCTGGTTTACCTGTAGCAAAAAGTTCAGCAAGAGTAGTAGCCCCTGCCCTGCTTAATACTAAATCTGCTTGAGAATAAGCCCATGCCATATTTTCTATAAAAGGTAATATTGTTAATCTTTCTTTAGCATTTTTTATATTTTTTATTACTAAATTATATTTGTCTCTTACTTCCTTATAATTATCCAGACCTGTTTGATGAATAATCCTTAAATCTTCTATCTCTTTTAATAAAAGAGGAACTATCTCTGTTGCTAATTCATTAATAAATTTTGCACCCAGACTTCCTCCAATAATTAAAAGCCCTTTTCCTGTATGTTCTTTTTTTACTTTTGTTAAAATCTCTTTTCTTATAATATTCCCTGAAAAAATTACTTTTTCTTTTGGAAAAAATTTTTCACTTCCTTTTATACTTATAAAAATTTTATCTACTAATTTACTCAAAATCTTATTAGCCATTCCTGGTTCTATATTCTGTTCATGCAATCCAAGAACCTTTCTTTGTAATTTACCAACCAGTACTACAGGGAAAGATATATAACCACCGGTAGCTAAAATGATGTCTGGATCAATATTTTTTATCAATTTATAAGATTTTAAAATAGCTTTTATCATTTTATTAAATGCTTTTATTTTGTTAATTAAACTTTTTCCTAAAAATCCTTCTACATCCAGTTCATATACAGAAAATGGTCTATTTTTCAAAATTTCTTTTTCAACCTTTCTCTTTCCTGAGATAAATACAACTTCTTTTTTTTGCTGTAACAAATATTCTGCCAAAGCTATACCCGGAAAAATATGCCCTCCAGTTCCCCCAGCTACAATTACCCATTTCAATGGTATATCTCCCTTTCTTTTTCTTTATGAAATAGACCAGCATATTTAAAAACTAATTTCCTGAAAACTTCTCCTCTTTCTTTATAATCCTCAAATTGATCGAAACTTGAACAAGCAGGTGAAAAAAGAACAGTATCCCCTGGTTGAGCCATTTTAAAAGTTAAGAAAATTGCTGATGAAAGATCCTCAACTATATAAGTCTCAGTTACATCTTTTAATTCTTCAGATATTATAAACCGCGCTTCTCCCATCAAAATAAGTATCTTTACTTTTTCTTTTATATAAGGAATCAATGGTTTGTAAGAAGAACCTTTGTGTTTTCCTCCCATTATCAGAATAATAGGTCCTGAAAGACTTCTTAATGCTTGAAGTGTGGCATCTATATTAGTTGCTTTAGAGTCATTAATAAAATATATTCCTCCGAAATTTCCTAAGTATTCCAATCTATGAGGAAAACCAACAAAATTTTTAACCAATGCCTTTATACTATCTTTTGTAGCTCCATTAAGCCTTGCACAAAGACTCGCAACCATATAATTGATTCTATTATGAATTCCCAGTAATTTAAAACCCAAAAATGAATATTCTTCTTTTTCTTCATTGATTTTTATTACGAAACTTTTTTCATTTTTAAGATATGCATAAACTTCTGATTCTATTTTTTCTCCAAAAAAAAGCTTTTTTCCTTTTATCAAAGATTTAAATTTTTCATACCATTTTTCTTTATAAGGAAGTATGCTAAAATCTGACGATTTTTGATTTTCAAAAATTTTATATTTATAATATGCATATTCTTCTTCAGAAGAATATCTTTCAAGATGATCCGGGGTTATATTCAAAAGAAGTGCTGTTTTTGGAGAAAATGTTTTTATAGTTTCCAGCTGAAAGCTTGAGACTTCAAGTACTATTTTATCAACCTTAGCATTACAATAAACCAACTCAGACAGAGGAATTCCATAATTCCCGCCTGTAAATACTTTGTACCCAGATAATACAAGAAGTTCTGAGACCATAGCAGTTGTGGTTGTTTTTCCATTTGTTCCTGTTATAGCAATAATATTTTCCTTATTTTCAATAAAATTCCATGCCAGCTCAAGTTCACTTATAACAGGAATATTTTTTTTAATATATACTTTATAAACATCCATGGGGACTCCAGGGCTTATTACAATAAAATCCACATCAAATAAGTTTTTTTGAGCTTTTTCTCCTAATTCAAAAATTGCTCCCTTTTTTTCAAGTTCTTTTACTATAGTGGAAGGTAAGTTATTTTTTGGCTTTACATCGGATATAATAACCTGAGCTCCTTTTTTAAGGAGAAGTTTAGCAGCAGATTGGCCACTTTTACCGAATCCAATTACTGCTACTTTTTTTCTTTTTAAATCTTTCAAAATCTTTAACATTTTTATCTTATTTTTATTGTGCTTAATGCTAATAAACCAAGTATTAAAGATATAATCCAAAATCTGACTACTACTTTATTTTCTGGCCAACCTTTTAGTTCAAAATGATGATGAATTGGAGCCATTTTAAATATTCTTTTTCCCTTTGTTAGTTTAAAATATCCTACTTGAAGAATAACAGAAAGGGCTTCAAGAACAAAAATACCTCCTGCAATTGCTAATACAAATTCTTGTTTTATCATTATTGCAACTGCACCGAGTGTGGCTCCCAGAGCCAGAGAACCTACATCACCCATAAAAATTTCTGCAGGATAAGAATTATACCAAAGGAATCCTAAACCAGCTCCTATAAGAATAGCGCAAAATATTGCCAATTCTCCAGCCCATGGAATATAAGGTATAAAAAGATAATTAGCAAATTTGACATGCCCTGTTACATAACTCAAAACAGTATATACACCAGCCACTACACAAAAAGGCACAATTGCCAGACCATCAAGCCCATCTGTAAGATTCATTGCATTGGAACTCCCTAAAAATATTAAAATACTAAAAAATAAATAACCTATTCCTAAATTAATGACTAAATTTTTAAAAAACGGGAAATAAAGATGAGTATCAAATCTAAGTTGATAAAATAAAAGCCAACAGAAAATTAAAGATAAAAATGTCTGATATAAAAGTTTATGCTTTCCTCTTAATCCTAAGTTTTTTTTTCTTTTTATTTTTAAATAATCGTCTATAAATCCTATTAAACCAAAACCTAAAAGAACAAAAAGAGCTAACCACACAAATGGATTAGTTAAATTACACCATAATAAAACAGAAATTACTATAGCTATTATAATTATAACCCCTCCCATAGTGGGGGTGCCTTCTTTAATTTGGTGATGAGAAGGGCCTTCTTCTCTTATAATCTGTCCAAATTGTTTTTTTCTCATGTAGTTTATAAATTTAGGCATTAAGAAATAAACCAGAAAAAAGGCTGTAAGAGACCCATAAATCATTCTAAAAGTTATGTATTTAAAAATATTGAAAAAGCTTATCCAGCTACTTAAAGGATATAACAAGTGATAAAACATTTACTCTAACACCTCTTTAAGTTTTTCTACAACTCTCTCTAATTCTAAAGCCCTGGATGCTTTTACTAAAATCACCCCTTTTTTAAAAGGTATTTCTAAATTTTCAGAAAATTCTTCTACGGTATTGAAAGTTTTAAAGGTGTTTTTAAATTTTGCGAAACCTTCAGCATAATAAGGAGCCATTTCCCCTATAAAAATAGCCCAGTCTGCGATTTTTCCTGCTATTTCTCCTATTTCTTTATGAAATTTCTCAGACTCTTCTCCCAGTTCCTTCATATCTCCCAAAATTACCAATATCTTTTCATAATTTTTTGAAATATCTGCTAAAAATTTTAATACTGCTTTCATAGAACCAGGATTTGCATTATAGGTGTCATCTATAATCAAATAATTTTTCTTTGATATAAATTTCATCCTTACTAAGTTAGGAATTTCATCTTTTATTTTTTCTAAAACATCTTTTAAATCTAACCCAAAATTATATGCAATTGCTAAAGCCCCACATAAGTTGTATAAATTATGAGTTCCTATGTTCTGAATCTCTAAAGGATAAAAATTTTCTTTACACCTAATATTCACTTTTAACTTTTCTCCTTGAATTTTAATATCTTGAAAAGATATATCTGCATTGTTATCCATTCCAAAACTGATCTTTTTTTGAGAAAATTCTTTTACTTTTTCTCTTAAAATTTCATTATCAAAATTATAAATTAAAGTTCCATTAGGATCTGTATTTTTAAAAAGTTCAATTTTTTCTTTTAAAACCCCTTCTATACTTTTTAAACCTTCTAAATGTGCAGGATAAATAGAAGTTATAACCGAGGTTTGAGGATTTACTATTTTTGCAAGTGTTTCAATTTCTCCAGGTGTATTTGTGGCTAATTCTAATATTCCTATTTCAATCCCCTCTTTAAAACTTAGTATAGATAAAGGAACACCTATTAAATTATTATAATTGGCAATATTTTTTGATGTTTTGAAATATTTAGATAAAATAGCGTAGACAAATTCCTTAGTTGTTGTTTTACCGCATGAACCAGTTATAGCAACTGCATGAAAATTAAGTTTTTTTCTCCACCAGTGAGCAAGATCTCCCAAAGCTTTTAATGTATCTCTAACAAGAATTACAGAAATAGTTCTTGGAAGTTTTTCCAGCACAAATCCCTGCGGAAAATAGGAAATTACCAGTCCTTTAGCTCCCTTTTTTATAGCAGTTTGCCAGAAATCATGTCCATCAAAATTTTTTCCTTTTAAAGCCCAGAATAAATATCCTGGTTTAATAATTCGTGTATCTGTGGATACTCCCCTAAAAGGAATCCCCATATCTCCGTTTACAAGCATACCAGAAACAGCTTTTATAACATCTTCTGTAGTTAATTTAATTTCTACATTCATCTCTCACCTAACTCAGTAAGAATTTTTAATATTTCTTCCTGGTCTGAAAAAGGATATCTTATACCTTGAATTTCCTGATATGTTTCATGTCCTTTTCCAGCAATCAGAAGCACATCTCCTTTTTTAAGTTTTTCAATAGAAAATCTTATTGCCTCTCTTCTATCTGGTATTACATAATAAGGTTTGCTTCCATTTAATCCCTGTTTAATTTCTTCTATTATCTTTAAAGGATCTTCATATCTTGGATTATCTGAAGTAAGTACTATTTCATCTGCAAATAAACTTGCTATTCTCCCCATAAGAGGCCTTTTCCCTCTATCTCTATTACCACCGCATCCAAAAGTAACTATAAGTTTATTTTTTACTAATGGTCTTAAACTTTTTAAAACTTCTTTTAAAGCCTCTGGAGTGTGGGCATAATCAACTATAATAGGAGCTTCTTGTTTTCTTCCTACTACTTCAAGTCTTCCGATTGGATTTTTTAAATATTTTAACTTTTCTATTATTTCGTCTTCTTTATATCCTAAAGCTAATAAAACTCCTAAGGTTGTAGCAATATTTTTAGCCTGATAATCACCCAAAATTTGAGTTTTAACTTTATAAGTTTTATCTTTAATAGAAATTTTTAAAAACAATCCATTTTTTCTATCTAAAATTTCAGTTTTTATATCTCCTCCATTAACCAAAATAGGATTTTTATTTTCTAATTCCTTAGCTAACCTATAACCATATTCTGTTTCTAAAGAGATAATAATAGAACCTGAAGATTTTGTATATTTAGTAAAAAGCTTTTTTTTGCTTTGATAATAATTTTCGATTGTTTTATGATAATCTAAATGATCTTGTGAAAGATTAGTAAAAGCACATATATCAAATTTCAGTCCTAATAATCTATCCTGATCTAAAGCATGAGATGAAACTTCCGTAACACATGCATAAAAATGTTTCTCATTCATTTCTTTAAGCAAAGAAAGAATTTTTAAAATACCAGGAGTAGTTTCTTTGGAAGGTATTATTCTGTCTGTTTCATAAAATAAAGTCCCAATATAACCTGTTTTTTTACCAAGTAGATCTAAAATGGTTTTTATAAAATAACTCACCGAGGTTTTCCCATTTGTCCCTGTTATTCCAATTAAAATTAAATTTTTTTGAGGTGTATCATAAAAATTAAATCCCACTTGTGAAATTGCGTTTTTTATATCATTTACTTGAATTTGTACAACATCAGGATATCTGTTATCTGGAGGGGTTTCTCTTATTATTACGTTTGCACCTTTTGAAATAGCTTCTTCTATATATTCCTCTCCATTGAAAGTTAATCCCTTTCTTGCAAAAAATAAATAATCTTTTTTAACTTCTTTTGAATTCTCTGTAATTCCTTTTATCACAATATCTGGTTTAAAATTCAATTTTTCTTTTATTTCTATATTTTTTATTATTTCTCTCAACTTTTTCATATTTTGTATTTATAATATTTTGATTATTTCTTCAGCCTCTTTTAAAAATTGATCTTCATTATATTGAGAAATTTTTGAAACCAATTTTTCAGAATCTATCTTAAAGGTTAAAATATACAATTTTTTATTTTTAAAACTTACTACTATGAATTGGTTATTATATTTATAAATATACTCTTCTTCCTTATCTTTAAAATCCCCCTCAATATAACAAACTTTTTGTGGGGAATACAAAATCGTAGGAATTATATTTTCATTGCATTTTTTATTTATAATCCATTTTGCTAAATGCCACAAATTGATATATGTGATATTGTTTTTAATAATTTTTTCCTTTCCTAATCCCCATTCAAATTCAGTAAATTCTTTAGCAGGAATATTAAATAAAGTAACAGGTAAATATCTCTTAAATAAATTTTCTTCAGAATTTTCAAAATAGCCTATTAATTGCGCTTTTTCTAAATCAAAAATAGCTATGGCAAAAGAATTAAAATCTAATTTTTTACTTACGGAATAAATACGATTTTCCAGATTAAGATCTATAGATAATGTAAGGGTTTCACCTTTCTGTAATTTCTCATCAAAAATTTTTTCTAAACCTGAAATACCATATCCATCAAAAGTAGTCCCTATAAGAAATTTTAAATAAGGATAAAGTAATTTCCTTTTAAACTCCTTTTCTATAATTACATTTTTTTGTTCTTTAATTTTTTCTATCTCATCAAAACTCAAATTATCAGAAAGAAGTATTACACCATTTTGAGGAAGATTTAAAATTGTAGGAATATATTTACGAATTACAGAAGGTATTTTTTCTTTAAAAATTCCTTCGTTTTTAAGCACATAATAAGCTTTGTAATTTTGTATAGAAATGACAATAGGTTCAAAATTTTTATCCAGAATATAACCTCTTTTAATTTCGGAGGAAATGGATCTTCCTTTTACCTTATTTATAGAAAAATTCGATAATATTATGAGAATGAGAAAGAATAAAAATATACCTATATACTTTTGATCTTTTTTCATTTTATTAATTTTAAATAATCTGAATAGGTTGGAGGTCTTAACCCGAGTTTTTTAGCTTTTTTCCATAAAATTTCTCTTGAGGTTAAGTATGTGTATTTTTGTTTTAATATTTTATTTTCTTCACTTAAAGCTGATTTTAAAGTTTTTATTTTATAAAATTTATAACTTTTATACCCTGTTATACCTGTTAAACATAAAATCAATAAACTTAATATTAAAATTAATAAATTTTCTATAAATTCTACAATGTATTCTTTTAAATGTGCTATAAATTTTCTTTTATTAGAATAAGAAATACTAATAGAAGATTTATAGGGTAAAATTTTGTTTGCCATTATATCCTCTCTGCTACTCTCATTTTTGCACTACGAGCCCTTGGATTTTTTTTAATTTCTTCTCTGGAAGGAAGGATTGGCTTTTTTGTAAGTACTTTAAGCTCTGGATTGGATTTAAATTCATTTTTAACTAATCTATCTTCAAGAGAATGGAAAGAAATTATTACTACTCTTCCACCAGATTTTAAAATTTGTGGAATATCCTTTAATATCTTTTGAAGATTTTCTAATTCCTTATTTACTTCTATTCTAAGACTTTGAAAAACTATTGCTAACAAATCTTTAAGATTTTTTTTAGATTTATAAAATTCTTTAACAGCCTCTACCAGATCTTGGGTGGTCTCAAATTTTTTAAATTTTCTTTTTTCAAGAATAAACTTGGCAAACTTTTCAGCTCTTGGTACTTCCCCTTTTTTAAATACATTTGAAAGATCTTCGTATTTGTATTGATTTAAAATATCCTTGGCAGTAATAGAAATTTCAAGATTCATTCTCATATCTAAAGGTTCTTCTTTTTGAAAAGAAAATCCCCTTCCAGAACCTTCTAATAAAAATGAAGACAATCCAAGGTCAAAAAGAATACCATCAGCTAAGATATTTTCTTTTTTTAAAATTTCTTTAATGTAAATAAAATTTTTATTAAAAAGTTTAATTCTTGATTTATATTTTTTTAAATTTTTTGAAGCTATATTAAAAGAATCCTCATTCCACTCAAATCCATAAAGTATTCCTGTAGGTGAACTTTTTTCTAAAATTGCTTTACTATGCCCTCCCAAGCCAAGTGTAGCATCTACATATATTTTATCTTTTTCCACCATTAACCACTCCAGCACCTCTTTTAATAATACGGGCTCATGATGATAAATTCTCTCCACCTCTATTTGTTAAATAAGAATTAACAATCTTAACAAGCTGATCAAAATTTTTCTTTGTATTTTCAAATTTTTTTTCCAGATCTGCAGGATTCCATATTTCAAAGTGATTAAGCATTCCTAAAAGCACAACTTCTTTTTCTAACCCTAACTCTTTTCTAAAAGATTGAGGTATGAGTAATCTGCCTAATCTATCTGGCTGGCACTCTTCCGCAGGACCTAAAAAATATCTTATATACTCTCTAACTTGTGGAACATCAGAAGGTAATGTTAAAAGTTTTTTTTCTATTTTTTTCCACTCCTCTACAGGATAAGCTACAAGACATCCGGGATAATTGGTAATAATTAAATTTTCTGAACCATATTTTACTCTTAAAACCTCTCTAAACTTAGAGGGTAAGGTGAATCTTCCTTTATTATCTATAGTGTGTTTAAATTTTCCTCTAAACATTTTATTCCACTTTTTACCACTTTATACCACTAAATTATTTAAGTTTTTTAAAAAAGTCAAGGGCGATTATTACAAATTAAATCTATTTTTATTTTGTTATTTTTGATTTATTGATAAGAAATAAAAATATAGAAAATTTTTAAAAAATTTTAAAATTGTAAAATTAAGAAATTTTTTATTCCGCTTCTCGCTTTTGATTTTTTAGCAAATTGAGGTTTAAAGGAATAATGAACTAAACTTTTTATTTAAAAAAATTTAAATTTGAAAAAAATAAAAATATATTGTAAAATTTTAAATTATGGAAAAATTTTGCATTATTTATGATGATATTTTTTTGAAACACAGTCCCGGAGATTGGCATCCTGAAAGTCCTCGTAGGTTAGAAGTTATTTTGCAAAGATTAGACAAAGACGATGTTAAACCTTTGATAAGCTTTTTCCCTCCTGAAAAAGCAAAAAAAGAGGAAATTTTATGGAATCATACCGAATATTACTATAATCAAATAGAAAACACTCAAGATCAAGCTTATACTTCTTTAGATCCAGATACTCACACCAACGAATATACTTTTGAAGCTTCTCTTTATGCTGTAGGGGCACAAAAAGTAGGTTTAAGACTTCTTTTAGAAGAAGGTTATAGATATGCTTTTGCTTTAGTTAGACCCCCTGGACACCACGCTGAAAAAGACAGAGCTATGGGATTCTGTATATTTAACAATGTTGCTTTGGCTGCATATTATGCAAAATATATTTATGGATTAAAAAGAATATTAATTGTGGATTTTGATTTGCATCATGGAAATGGAACTCAGCATTCCTTTTATGAAGATCCTGAGGTATTGTATTTTTCTACTCATCAATATCCATATTATCCTGGAACTGGATATTATACCGAACTTGGAAAAGGAAAAGGAGAGGGTTTTACCATAAATGTTCCTTTAAAAGTATGGTCTGATGATAATGATTTTTTATTTTTTTATTCTAATTTATTAAAATCTATAGCTTATCAATACAAACCTGAAATTATATTAGTTTCTGCAGGATTTGACTGTTTAGAAAACGATCCCTTAGGTGGGTTAGCCCTTTCTTTTTATGGATTAGCTGGCATAATAAAAATTTTGCAAGAAATAGCTTTAAACTTTTGTAAAGACAAAATTCTTTTTACTTTAGAAGGTGGTTATAATTCTAACAATCTTGCAGAAGGCGTTACTACAATTATAAAAACTCTTATGAACCCAGAAGAATATCAAGTGGATTATTCTAAAATATCGCCATCCTCTTATTCTAAAGAACTTTTTAAAAAAATCGCTATTCTTTTGAAATCAAAAAATTATTGGAATTTAGATGTCGATTTCTAATCAAATAGAAAATTATATTTCCAGAAGCTCCTGGATTCGAAAAATGTTTGAGGAGGGAGAAAAATTAAAGAAATTATATGGTAAAGATAATGTTTTTGATTTAAGTTTGGGTAATCCTGATCTCCCTCCACCTCCTGAAGTTAAAAAAGCTTTGGAAGAAATACTTGAAAATTATAATCCATCTTATCATAAATATATGCCTAATGCAGGATTTCCTGAAGTAAGAGAAATAATAGCTAAAAAAGTTTCAAAAGAATATGAAATAGATATAAGTGCTGATGAAATCATAATGACCTGTGGTGCAGCTGGAGCTTTAAATGTAATTTTTAAAACACTTTTAGATCCGGGAGATGAAGTAATCTTTCCTCTTCCTTATTTTGTGGAATATGTGTTTTATATTGAAAATCATAAAGGTATTCCTAAGCCAGTAGCTACAAAAGAAGATTTTTCTTTAGATCTTGAAGCTATTGAAAATTCGATAACTAAAAAAACTAAAATAGTTTTAATTAATTCTCCAAACAATCCAACAGGACAGGTATATTCAGAGGAAGAAATTAAAGAACTTGCAGAACTTCTTAGGAGAAAATCACAGGAATTTGGAAAGATTATTTATTTGGTTTCTGACGAACCTTATAGAAATTTAACTTTTGACGAAGAAAAAGTACCTTCTATTTTTAAATTTTATAAAAACAGTATGATAGCATATAGTTTCTCTAAGGAACTATCTTTAGCAGGTGAAAGAATAGGTTTTATTGCTGTTCATCCTGAAATTGAAGCAAAGGATTTACTTTTAAATGGTCTTATTTTATGTAACCGTATCCTTGGCTTTGTAAATGCACCAGCTTTAGCTCAAAGAATTGTAGCAAAATGTGCATTTGCAAAAGTTAATGTTTCTATATATCAAAAAAGAAGAGATATTTTATGTAAAATTTTAGAAGAGGCAGGGCTTTCTTTTATAAAACCTAAAGGAGGATTTTTCATTTTTCCAAAAGTCCCAATGGATGATATTAAATTTTGCGAGATTTTAAAAGAACATTTAATCTTAGCAGTTCCTGGAAAAGGATTCGGGCTTCCTAATCATATAAGATTATCTTTTTGTGTACCTGAAGAAATTATTGAAAAAATGAGACCTTACTTTTTAGAAGCTTGCAAAAAAATTAAAAATTTATGTTCAAATTTCAATTAGTATATCAAAGTAAAAAAACTTCGGCACGAATAGGAAAGATTATTACTCATAGAGGAGTAATTGAAACCCCTGTTTTTATGCCAGTTGGCACACAAGCCACTATTAAAGCAGTTATTCCCGAAAAAATTCAAGAAATGGGTTATAGAATCATTCTTTCTAATACTTATCATCTTTATCTTCGTCCTGGACCAGATATAATTAAAAGTCTCGGAGGTCTTCATAAATTTATGAATTGGGATCGTTATATCTTAACTGATAGCGGTGGTTTCCAGGTGTATAGCCTATCCCAATTTCGGAAGATTCAAGAAGATGGTATTTTATTTAGATCTCATTTGGATGGCTCTGAACATTTCTTTTCACCAATAAAAGCTTTAGAAATCCAAAAAAAATTTGATTCAGATATTATGATGGTATTGGATACATGTATTCCTTATCCCTGTAGTTATGAGGAAACTAAATATTTAACAGATCTTACTCATAAATGGGCTATAGAATCTTTAGAATATTGGGAAAGACATAAAAATGAAAAACAAGCATTATTTGGTATTATTCAAGGAGGTATGTATGAAGAATTAAGAAAGTCAAGTGCCCAATTTATTAGTAATTGTGAATTTGATGGATATGGTATAGGTGGATTATCTGTTGGAGAACCTTTAGAAATAAGAAATCATATGATAGAAGTATGTATTGAATATTTACCAAAAAATAAGCCTCGTTACTTAATGGGGGTGGGAACTCCTCTGGATATTATCGAAGCTGTAATGCGTGGAGTTGATATGTTTGACTGCGTCTTACCTACAAGAAATGCAAGAAGAGGAACAGTTTATACTTCTCAGGGAACTTTATCTATTAAAGTTTCAGCTTTTAAAGATGATGATTCTCCTCTTGATCCTGAATGTGAATGTTATGTATGTAGAAATTTTTCTCGTGGATATTTAAGGCACCTTTTTAATGCAAAAGAATTATTAGTATATCAACTTTTAACTCTTCACAATTTATTTTACTATGCTAAACTTATGGAACAAATTAAAAAAGCTATTATTAAAGAAAATTTGCAGGAATTAAAAGAAAAAATAGCTTTTTATTATTCAACTGAGAAAAATAATTTTAAAAATTAAAAAGGAGGTTTAATATGAATTTTGATTTTTTTGTAAATTTAGCCTTTGCTATGGCACCCCCTTCTCAAGGACAAAATCCTCAAGGAGGATTAATAGGATTTATTGTAACCCTTTTACCTCTTATTCTTATTTTTGTAATTTTTTATCTTTTACTCATAAGACCACAACAAAAAAGAATAAAAGAACATCAAAAATTTCTCTCCCAACTTAGACCAGGACAAAAAGTATTCACCTCTGGAGGAATAATAGGAAGAGTTATAAGGATTGAAGATGATATAGTATGGTTAGAGATTGATAAAGATATAAATATTCCTGTAATTAAAGGATATATTTCTGGACCTTTTACTCAATAAAAATTTTTTCTTTCTCAATCCATTCAGTTAAAAATTTTAAAGCCCTTTGAGCAAGTTTATGGTATTTTTCTTTTTTAGGTAATTTTTTCTTTTCGGATAAAGGTGGAAATAATCCCCAATTAATGTTCATAGGCTGAAAATGTTTAGGATCTGCAGTATCCAAATAGTTAATCAAAGCACCTATAGCTGTTTCTAATAATTTTATTTTGCGGTTCCTAACCAATTCTCAATTATTAAATTTATAAACTTAAGTTGAGCTTGAAATGAAGGAGATTCACCATACCATGTACGATATATTTTATAAATGCGATTTTCAATTTCAACAGCAAGAACTTTGAGTAAATCAATTAAATGTTCTAATGGGTCTATATTTTTTTCCACTGCCATTTTAAACTTTTTGTAGATGTTATAGATATTCTTATCTTCGTTTAACAGTTCTAAAAATTTGTCAAAATACAACCAAGTTTTATTTTCTAATGGAGGATCCACGGCTTCTCTAAGCATGTTTAAATCTTCAAAACTTATACCAATTTCCCCAAGCTTTATGCCTATCAATGTGAGAATGTACTCTATTTCCGTCTCACCTAGAGGACTATCAAGTACTACTTTTCCAATCTTTTCTTGTAATCTACGAAGAATTGAATAAAACCTTGTAAGGAAAAAGAAAGCTAACTTAATATCAATATCTTTAAGTGATTTTTTCGCGATTTCTATGTTTATTGAAAGGGCAAGCGCGTGCCACGATAATTGACAATAATGGTCTTTTATATATTCATGAATTTTTTCAAACATTTTTTCTTTTACTCTTCTTCTATGTTCATTTTCACCTTCAATTGTACCAAAGATATGTTTTATTATACCTCCAACCATAGTTCCGATAACACCTACAATCGCTACAAATATTGTAGTTGACTCAGGTGTCCAAACATTTGGATAATAAGAAAAAAGAACAATTGTAAATCCAATAAGTAATAATAAAATTAAAATAGGTATTCCATATATATGGATATACTTTCCAATTTCTTTAAAGTTGTATATAATATGATATAACTTAAAAAATTCTTTTATCTGTTTACGATCAAAATCTTTAGAGTTACAAAATGGACAACGATTTAATTTTTGAGGTACTAATTTTTTACAATTTTTACAAATCTTCATAATATATTACTCAATAAGCATTTTCTTTCTCAATCCATTCAGTTAAAAATTTTAAAGCCCTTTGAGCAAGTTTGTGATATTTTTCTTTTTTAGGTAATTTTTTCTTTTCGGATAAAGGTGGAAATAATCCCCAATTAATGTTCATAGGCTGAAAATGTTTAGGATCTGCAGTATCCAAATAGTTAATCAAAGCACCTATAGCTGTTTCTTTTGGTGGTACCACCAAAGGTTGATTTTTTACTAATCTTACCGCATTAATACCAGCTATGAATCCTGTTGCTGTACATTCTATATATCCTTCAACACCTGTAATCTGCCCTGCAAGAAAAATATTATGAAATTTCTTTAATTGCAAGGTCTTCCGCAATACTAACGGAGCATTTACAAAAGTATTACGATGAACCGATCCATATCTTGCAAATTCAGCATTTTCTAATCCCGGAATCATACGGAAAATTCTCTTTTGTTCTGGATATTTCAATTTTGTTTGAAATCCTACTATATTATATAAGGTTTTTTCTTTATTCTCTGGGCGAAGCTGAACCACTGCATAAGGTTCCTTACCAGTTCTCGGATCAATTAGTCCTACTGGTTTCATAGGACCATATCTTAAAGTATCTATACCTCTTTCTGCCATTACTTCTATTGGCAAACATCCTTCAAAATATTTAGGATCTTCAAATGGATGTAAAGGAACTTTTTCCGCTTTAAGAAGCTCTTTTACAAACCTTTCATATTCTTCTTTAGTTAAAGGACAATTTACATAATCCCCTTCTCCTTCTTTATATCTATCTGCTATAAACACTTTATCCCAATTTATAGAATCTGCGTATATAATTGGCGAAATAGCATCATAAAAATGAAGATAAGGAATTTCTATAAGTTTAGCTAAGGATTTAGCTAAGGATTCTGAAGTAAGAGGCCCTGTAGCAACTATAACAATCTTATCTGTTGGAATTTCTTTAACTTCTTCTCTTATAATTTCAATTAAGGGATGCGAGGTGATTTTTTGAGTAATATATTCTGCAAAACATTCTCTATCTACTACCCATGCTTTTCCTCCCGGTATTTCACAAATAGAAGCAGATTCCATTATAAGAGATTTAAGAAACTTTAGTTCTTCTTTAAGTAATCCAATAGCTTTGGTAAGTTCTTTAGATCTAAGCGAATTAGAACATACAAGTTCTGCAAATTTATCTGTTTTGTGAGCTGGCGTGGTTTTAACAGGACGCATTTCATAAAGTTTTACTTTAATCCCCCTTTGAGCTATTTGCCATGCTGCTTCTGATCCAGCTAAGCCACCTCCTATAACTATTATCTCCATACTTTAATAATCCACTCCCGGAATCTCAACACTTATGATTTTTGGAGTAATAAAAACAATAAGTTCTGTTTTTTCCCAATCTTTTTCTCTTTTTTTAAATAATTCACTAATCCCAGGAATTTTAGATAATCCAGGAACTTTTCCTATACTTTCTCCTATATTATTTGTTTTAATCCCACCAATTACCAATGTATCTCCACTATTTATTAATACCCTGGTTTTAGCATATCTTGTACTCACAGCAGGTTGCCCTTGAACCACTCTACTCCAATCAGGTGTACTTTTTTCTAATTCTACATCTAAGGATATTCTATTATCTGGAGTTACATGAGGAGTAACTTTTAATCTCAAAACTGCTTCTATAAATTCTGTTGTAGGTACTCCTTCAGGAGTAAGTCTTAGATAAGGAACTTTATATCCTTGTTTTATTTCTGCATCTTGATTATCAAGAGTTATAATTTTAGGAGTTGAAAATACTCGAGCAATCCCTTCTTCTTCAAGAGCTGATAATTGCATATCTAAAAGAGCTGTACTGCCTCTAAAATGTCCTAAAAGTAATCCTAAATTAGTAGAACCTGTAACTCCAAGATCTACTGCAGTAGTATCGGGAGTTTCTAATTCTAATGAAGCACTAGGAGCTTTACCTGGTGAAAATTCATAGGTAAAAGTTGAAGTAGTAGGTGGTATAACACTAAAAATACTATGTTCTGAAGGATTAAAATAAAAACTATCCCATTTTATACCTAATTTATGTGCATAGGTATCCTGTATCTCTATAATTCTTGCTTCAATAAGAACCTGTTTAGTAGGCTTATCTATTTCTTTAATAATTTTTTCTATCTCTGCTATATTTTTCTCCGTTGTTTTTACAATCAAGATATTTGAATAAGGTTCATAAGTAACCGTACCTTCTGTATATGTCCTTCCAGCAGTTAAAATATCTTTAATTCTGTCTACTATTGCATCTGCTTTTATATATTTAAGACGAAATATTTTAGTCACAAGAGGACCCTGTTCCTCAATATATTTCAAAGATGTAAGATAATTTTGATATTTTGTAGCCTCTTCTTTAACTTCATCCATGGGAGCAATTCTTATTACATTTCCTAATTTAATCATACCCAAGCCATGATTAGCTAATACAATATCTAAAACCTGATCCCAAGGAACTTGATGAAGTTTTAAAGTAACTGCTCCTTTTGCTCTTTCACTTACAACTATATTAATTCCTCCAACCTCAGCCAAAAGTCTTAATACTGCATGAAGGTCAGCATTTTGAAAATCTACAGAAATTGGCGTTCCTTTATATTCCTTTTGAGTAAAAGGCGTTTTAAATTTTTTATACTCTTTAAGATGAGGAAATTCATATTTAGAAACCATTAAAGTCTCATTATTAGCCCCTTCTTTAAATTCTTTAATAACCTTTTTGCCCTTTATGGTAATCTTTACAGGTATTTTTTTAGGTTTCCATATAAGATTTAGTACTAATTTATTTTCAAGATTAATAAGTTGAAAGTTTAATTTTTTGTAAAACTCAAATTCAAGTATCAATGAAGTATTTTGCAAAGCTACATTGATTTCCTTAAATACTTCCTTAGGCAATGTGCTTAACCAAAATGTATTTTCTCCTGGGTAAGTATGAAAAAAAGTTAATTTTATTTTCGTACCATTCTGAACTATATCATATTTAGGAATATCTTTAAATTCAAAAATTACTCTTTCAGTGGGCTTTTTTAAATAAATAACATTTTTAAGAATATTAAACTCTGTACACCTTAAATTATTTTCGAAATTTATCGCCAATAAGATCAAAATGAAAGATAAATATTTAAAATTTTTAATCATTTTACAATTTCTCCTTTTGTAATATTAATTTTTTTATAATCTTTTTCTCTCTCCCAAAGATATCTTTTTTTTCTTCTTCAATTATTATATAATTGTCACCTATCTCCTTTACTTTACCTGTCCCCAAAAACATCCCTTCTTTTATTATATACCCTTTATTAGTAGGATCTTGAAGTAATGCAACTTTCTCTCCGTTTTTTTCAATTATTCCTACAAGTTTTAATTTAAGTGGTTTAAATTCTTTAGTTTGGACTTTTTTTGCATATACACTTAATAAAACAAAAGGATTTTTTAATTTTTTTAAATCAATTGTATATCCCGGCTTTTCTATCTCTTCTTTCCATTTTTTTAATTCCTCATCTTTTATCTTAAGCTTTTTATGAGAAACAACAATTTCTGCTTTTTCTTCTTTTCCACAACTTGTTAGATTAATACAAATAAAAACCAAAAAAATTACTATTATAGCTTTTATTATTTTGCTACTTTTTCCTTTTATTATCATCTCTTCTTCCCTCTTTTCTTTGGTTTTTTAGTAATCTCTCCTGTATATTTAAATGTATAAAATAATGCACTAATTTTTATATCGGAAGTTTTCTTTTGTAGTTGAAAATCAATATTTTCTAATACTACTAATCTCGGCATAGTTGCAATTCCATTTAAAAATTTAAATATGTTTATATATTTTCCTTTTGATTCAAGATTTACAGGAATAATATTATAGTAATTCCTGGGGATTTCTTTTCCTGGTTTAAAACTTATTATTTCTAAACCACTTTTTTTTGCAAGATAAGCTATATTTTTCAAAAGTCCAGGAATTTCTTTATCAGTAGGTAAAATAGTTTTAATTTTTTCTAAAAATTCTTGTCTTTTTTTCAATCTTTCTTTTAAAATAAATTCCTGAGAAGCTATTCTTCTATATTTAGTTATTTTTAATTCAAGTTTTTTTATATCCTGATTTAATCTATTTATTTGTTTCTTTTTTGGTAAATAAAAAAATTTATAAAACAAAAACAAAGGTATTAAAATGGAAATAACTATTAATAATATTTTATCCCTGGTTGAAGTAGTTGTTTCCCACTCTTTAACTTTATTTAAAAATTCTCCGATTTTTCTCATTTTAATTTAATATTTTACGTTAGTAGAAAATTCAATATAAGCAAATTTTTCATGAGTTTTCCTTACAGTATTTACTAAATTTACATCTTTGATTAATTTTTTATTTATTTCAAGATTTTTTAAATAATTAGCTACATCTTCCAAATCCAAAGCTATCCCTTTTATCTGGATAGTAGAAGAAGTAAGTTTTAAATGAGTAAATAAAATTTTATTATTTCTTATTGCTTCTATTAAATACGAAATAACTTTAAGTGGTACATCCTGTTTTTTCTTTAAAGCTAAAATTGTTGAAATACGTTTTTTTATTTCTTCATTTTGTTTTTTCAATAACTCTACATTTTTTGCTATTAATTTATACTTTTGTAATTGAGCTTGTTTAGCTTTTTTTTCTTTTATTAAAGTGTTAACTTTAATACTTAAACGCATTCCTACAATTACAATTATCAATATTGTTATACATAATAATAATGCATAAATTTTAAAAAAAATGAATTTTTCTGGAACTTTTTCAAATACTTCTTCTTCTGTTTTTGCAATTAAATTAAATTTTATTATCATATGAAATCCTTTACTCCTATAGCTATTGCATTAGCTCCTTGAGTATTTATTATGTCTAAATAATTGGGATCTATATCTTTTGATACTTTAAATTTATCTTCTATTCTTAAATTTTTAGTTTCTATATCAAAATAATTTTTTAATATTTCTTTAATATTAGGAATCCTTGCTCCACCTCCTACAATATAAATTACTTCAATATTTATGTTAAACTTTTGAGAAATTATATCTATACTATATTTTATTTCTTTTAATACCTCTTTGATATACTCTTTATATATCTTTTTTATTTCTTCTTTCCGTTCCTCATTTTTAAAATTAACCATAATTTTTTCTGCTACTTCTGGAAGAATTTTTAGTTCTTTAACAATTCGCTGTTTTAAAGCTTTTAACCCTAAACTAAATAATTCTCTTCCATATATCGGAACATGTTTCGTAGAAAATAACAATTTTATTTTACTGTATCCCCAATCAATAATCAATCTATTTGATTCTCCATACAAAAATTCACTATAATTGTGTAAATTTATAAAATCTGCATCTATATTTTCCAATTTATATCCATTAGATTTAAAGAAATCTTTATATTTATCTATAACATCCTTTTTAACAACTATAAAATAAACTTCATATCCGTTTTGTGAAGGAATAGTATAATAACTGTAATATACATCTTCTATCTTATAAGGTATTTCTTCATTGATTCTATCTCTAATATTATCTTCATTTTCTATTTCTTTTGTTACAATTTTTCCATAAATTATCAATTCATAAGGCAACGCCAATACCACTGAATCGAAAACACTTGAAAGATTCCAAAGAATATTTTTTACATTTGTAGCTAAAAGTTTTTCATCATTGATAATACCATTAAATAAAACATTCTCAAAAGTTCTCCCTTGAACAAATCCTGTTAAAATTGGTTCCCCTTTTACTATTTTAAATTCCGCTACTTTTATAGAATAACTACCAAAATCAAAAGCGAGTAATCCCTTACCAATTTTAAAAAGTTTTAATTTTAAAAATTTAAACATCTTTTATCCTAATTTAACTTTAATATATCAAAATTTTTATCATTTTGTCAAGGTTTTATTTTATAAATTTTTTTAAAAAATTGCAAAAGAGATATTCAATACTTGTTAAAATATATTTAAACTGATATAATTTTTGTATATATGAAGGATCTTTCCTTTTTAAAAGAATTGAATCCTGCTCAAATGGAAGCAGTTAGAACTATTGAGGGGCCTCTTTTAGTTATAGCCGGGGCAGGTTCTGGAAAAACCAAAACTATTACATGCAGAATGGCATATCTTGTAGCTCAAGGAGTTCCTCCTCATAAAATTCTTCTCTTAACATTTACTCGAAGAGCTTCTAAGGAAATGATAGAAAGAGCAGGAAGTCTTTTAAAAACCGATGTCCATAAAATTATGGGAGGTACTTTTCACTCAATTTGTCAATATATGCTCCGTTTTTATGGTTATCTTTTAGGATATAATTCTAACTTTACTATTCTCGATAGAAGCGATGCTGAAGATTTAATCAATCTTTTAAGAAATAGCTTAGGATTGGCTCAAAAGAAAAAAAGATTTCCTAAAAAAGATACTCTTGCTAATATTTACAGTAAAATGATCAATCAACAAAAATCTTTGGAGAATATTCTTTCTTCCGAATATCCTCAATTTTTGGATTATTATTATGAAATTGAAAGACTTTTTACAGAATATATAAATTACAAAAAAGAATATCATTTAATGGACTATGATGATCTCTTATTAAACTGGTTAAAAATTCTAAAAACCTTTCCTCAAGTAAAAAAAGAAGTGAGTAATCTTTTCGAATTTATAATGGTTGACGAATATCAAGATACAAATGTATTGCAGGGAGAAATTGTAAAATATATGGGAGAGGCACATAAAAATGTAATGGTAGTAGGAGACGATTCTCAAAGCATATACAGCTTTCGAGGAGCTAATTATAAAAATATCTTTGAATTTCCTAAACTTTTCCCTAATACAAAAATTATTAAATTAGAACAAAATTATAGAAGTACTCAACCGATTTTAAATTTGGCAAATGCAGTTATTTCTAATTCCAAAATAAAATATACCAAAGTTTTATTTACATTAAAAAAAGAAGGAGAAAAACCTATCTTATTTTATGCAAAAGACGAAACCGAAGGCAGTAAATTTATTGTTGACAGAATCCTGGAATTAAGGGAAAAAGGAATTAAACTTTCTCAAATAGCAGTTCTTTTTAGATCTGCTTTTCATTCTTTTGACTTAGAAGTAGAGTTAGCAAAAAGAGGAATACCTTTTGTAAAATATGGAGGACTTAAACTTTTAGAATCTGCCCATATAAAAGATCTTCTTGCATTTTTAAAAATATTAAGTAATCCAAAAGATTTTCTTTCATGGCATAGAATTCTTCTTCTTTTTGAAGGTATAGGTCCGCGAACTGCTGAAAAAATAATTAATCAATTAAAAAATAATGAAAAACCATTATCTTTTATTTTAGAAAAATTAGCTATCTCGTTTCCTTTCAAAGAATTAAAAAATTTCTTAGATATTTTTAAAGCTCTAAAACAATCACAACTTCCTTTATCACAGAAATTAATCAAAATTTGGAATTTTTATGAACCAATATTTCAGAGGATTTATTATGAAGATTATTTTCGAAGAGAAAAGGATATAGAAACTCTTATAGCGCTTTCAAGTAAATATAACTCCTTAGAGGAATTTCTTTCTGATTTAGCTTTAGAACCTCTGGAAATTACGAATGATATAGAAAAAAAGCCAGAAGAAGAACACTTAATCCTTTCTACCATTCATTCAGCTAAAGGACTTGAATGGCATACAGTTTTTATCCTTTCCCTTATTGAGGGAAGATTTCCTTCTTTTTATAGTATTAACAATCAAGAAGAACTTGAAGAAGAAAGACGCCTTTTTTATGTAGCTATTACAAGAGCAAGAGAAAAACTTTATCTTATAGTTCCTATGACAATATATATTCCTGGAGAAGGAAGAACTCTGGCTAAAGTTTCACGGTTTATTAAAGAAATTCCACCTTCTTTAATTCAGGTCTACGAATCTCGAGAAGATAAAACCTTTGAAGATTACGCAGCTGGAAATAATTGTTTTCATTCTATTTTTAAAGTAGGTGATCTTGTCAAACATCCTCATTTTGGGATGGGAGAGGTTTTAGAAATAATAACTCCGGAAAAAATAAAGGTATTTTTTGAAAATAAAGGAATAACTCTTTTACATCTAAAATATACAAATTTAGAAAAACTTATATAAATGATTGAAGATAAATTAATTTTTTCTACCAAATTAAAAGAAAGTGTTTTAACAAGAAATATTTCCTTGGGTTCAATGGATCATCTTCCAGCACGTATCAAAGATAATCAAAAGGATTATCTTTCAAAATTTCTACTTTTTTATAATAAAAATATATTTAGTTCTAAATTAGAAATTCTTAATCCCAAGGAAATTTTTTTATTTAAAACACCAGAACTTCCGCAATTTCAAAAAGGTGAACTTATTTTACTTATTCTTCCCGAAGGTAAAGAAAGATTTATATTTCAAACAAGGGTAGAAGAAGTTACAGAAGAAGGTTATAAACTAAAAATCCTTGATCCCAGATATGATAAAAGGTATATCTTAAAAGTTGATGTTCCTGTATTTATTTCTTTATTATCTCAAAAATTATTATTTGATTTTTTTAATAAAAACTACTATTTTGTAAGAGAAACCAATTTTCTTGACTCTAAAAGTTTTACAGAGATTCAGGAAATACATTTTTATGACTTAATATTAAACGAAAATAATAAGATAGAACCAGAATTTCATAAATTAATAGAAAAAACTTGTTTAATGGGGAAACTTGTAGATTTTAGTAAAGGAGGAGCCTGTGTAAAAATAAAAGGTGAAGTTAAGTTAAATGAAGAGATTTTTTTGTTTTACATAAAATTTGCTTTAAAAATACAAAATAAAATTTTAAAATTTGCTTTACTTTGTGATATTAGACGCATTCGTTATGAAGAAGATTTTACCTATTTTCATCTTATGTTTCTAAGAAGTTTTAAATCTAAACTCTGGGATGAGTTGTTAAAAATTATACAGCCTTTAATTAAGTAAATTTTCTACAATCTTAAGACTTATATCTAAGGGATTTTCTGTATATTTAAAGCTTATTTTTGTAAGTTCATTTTCTTTTCGTATTTGAAAGATTTTTAGATTTATTAATTGGGACACTTTTCTAAATTTAGGAAGTATTTGAGGATCTTTTATTAAAAGTATTAAATTATTTCCTCTTGTTTCTATCAAAGGAATATTTATTTGCTTCATTAATAATTTTAATTGATAAATTTTTATTAGATTTTCCACTTCTTCCGGGAGATTTCCGTATTTATCTATTAAAAACTCTTTAAATTCTTTTAGTTCTTCTAATGTTTTAATCAAGACAAGTTCTCTATATAAGCTAAGTCTTTCTTCTGCTTCAGGAATATATTTCTGAGGAATAAAAGCTGGAACTTTTATATCCACTTGAGGATCCCAGTCTTCTATTTTTTCGCCTTTTATAGCTTTTATAGTGTTTTCCAAAAGCTCCAAATACAGTTCATAACCCACACTATTTATATGACCGGATTGATTAATTCCTAAAAGCTGTCCTGCTCCACGAATTTTTAAATCACTTAAAGCTAATTTAAATCCTGAGCCAAGTTCTGTAAATTCCATAAGTGCTTTAAGTCTTTTTTGAGCTTCCTCACTTAATACTTTTAAAGATGGAACAAGTAAATATGCATAAGCTTCTTGATCCGAACGCCCTACCCTTCCTCTTAATTGATAAATATCAGCAAGTCCAAACATATCAGCTCTATTTATGATAATGGTATTTGTTGTTGGGATATCTATACCGCTTCCAATAATGGGTGTGCAAACCAATACATTTATTTCTTTGTCAAGAAATTTATAAAGATTTTCTTCTATAATATTTGAAGGCATTTGCCCATGAATAATTCCTATTTTTGCAAAAGGAACCAATTTTTTTATATAATTTGCCAAAGATCTCAATCCCTGTATCCTGGGATTGACAAAAAATACTTGCCCTCCTCTTTTTAATTCAGTTACTATAGCATGTTTTATAATTTCAGGTTCAAATTTAGCTAAGATTGTTTTAATTGGCTTTCTACCTGGAGGAGGTGTTTCAATTACAGAAAGATCAAAAATACCTAAAAGGCTTAATTGAAGGCTTCTGGGTATAGGAGTTGCAGATAAAGAGAGAACTTTTACATCTTTTTTTAATTGTTTTAATTTTTCTTTTTGCTTTACACCGAATTTATGTTCTTCATCAATTACCAAAAGACCCAAATCTTTAAATATTACATCTGAAGAAAGTAAACGATGTGTTCCAATAATTACTTTAATTTCTCCTTTAGCAAGTTTTTTAAGGGTTTCTTTCTGTTCAGAAGAACTACGAAGCCTTGAAAGTATTCCTACTTTTATATTAAATGGTTCAAGACGCTGTTTAAGAGTTCTGTAATGCTGTTCTGCCAATATAGTAGTGGGAACCAAAAATGCTACTTGTTTACCAGAATAAGCAACTAAAAAAATAGCTCTTAAGGCTACTTCTGTTTTTCCAAAACCCACATCACCAACCAAAAGTCTTTCCATTGGCTTATCACTGCAAAGGTCTTTTATAATCTCTTCTATTGCTATTTGCTGATCAGGAGTTTCTTCAAAAGGAAAAGTTGAGGCAATTTCTTCATATGCTAATGCTGGAAATGAGAGAGAATAACTTTTCAAAGCTTTTCTTTCCGCATAAAGAGTAAGCAGTTCTTGTACGACTTCTGCTATAGCTTTTTCTACCTTCTTTTTTCTTTTTAAAAAAGTTTTTTTGCCAAGCTTATCAAGCTTTGGCTCTTTATCTGAAACACCGATATAAGGATATAATTCATCTAAACGGGTTACCGGAAGGTATAATTTATCTCCTCCTTCATATTCAATCTGTAAAAATTCTCCTTGCATTCCATTAATTTGTAAAGAAACCAATCCTTGATACTTCCCTATTCCATGATATTTATGAACTACAAAATCCCCTGGTTTTAAATCTTCAAATTTTCTAAAATAACTTTTGGTTTTTTTAATTTCTTTATTTGTATTAGTTCTTTTAAAGGGAATCCTTCTGAAAAGTTCATATTCTGAAGTTACCCAAAGATATTCTTCAGGCAATAAAAAACCTTCTTTTAATTTACCTTTTTTTATTTCCAGATTTTCCAGATTTTCAACTCCTCTTAACTTCAGACCTTCTAAAATTATTTCTTTGTTTTTCTCATGAGAAACAGCAAGAATAACTCTTTCTCCTTCAGAAAGAGCTTTACTTAAATTATAAAAACCTCTTTCTATAAGATTTGTTTCTCTTGGGGTTTCTAAAAACCTCTTTTTTATATTGAAATTTATTCCTGGTTTTTCAGAAATTGTAGGAATTTCAAAAATTTGAACTTTTTTAAAATTTTTTATAAATTTAAAAAATTCCTCAGGATATAAATATATTTCATTTTCTTCAAATATGAGTTTTCCTCGGCTTTTAGCTTTATATGCATTATATTCCAGCTTTTCCCAGAAATTCTCTGCTTTTTGTTGAAGAGCCGGGGGATTAAAAAGAAAAGTAATGATCTCTTTTTCTTTTATTTCGTCCTTTAAAATCTCTCCCAAAAATACAAGTTTTTCATGAAATAAAGGTACTAAAAAATCTTCATTTTCTAAAATATTTCTATTTTCTATTTGATTTAAAATCTCTATAAATCGTGTTTCAGGAATTTTGTTTTTAAAATCAAAAAGTTTTTTATAAATTTTTTGAATATTTTCAGAAAAAAAGACCTCTCTGCAAGGTAAAACTATTAGTTCTTCAGCAGGGGAAACACTTCTTTGAGTATCTGGAGAAAAATATTTCAGATTTAATATTTCATCTCCAAAAAGATCAATTCTTATTGGAAACTCATGAGCAGGAGACCAAATATCAATAACTGCTCCTTTTATTGTAAATTGCCCTTTCTCTTTTACATTACCAACTCTTTCGTATCCTAAATATATTAAATTTTTTGAAAACTCATCTCTTATTATTTTTTCCCCTGGAAGTAGATAGATATAAACTTTTTTTAATGTTGAAAGAGGGATAGTTTTTTTAAAAAAACTTGTTATCTCACCTGCTAAAACTTCAATCTGGAAAAGATTCCATAATATTTTAATTTTGTCTATATTGGATTTATCATAAGTATAAGTTTCTATAAAAGGTGGAAGGGTATTAGAAGGATAAAAAGCAGTTTTTATTTTTTCATCAAAAAATTCTAAAGCTTTTAAAAATTCTTTTGCATTTTCTTCTTCAGGAAAGAGAAACCAAAAAATATAATTTTTAGATTTAATCTCATTATAAATTTGAGAAATAAAATATGCCAAAAAAGAAATATTAACTCCGGAAATATTAAAAATTTTTATATCAGATTTTTTATTTTCTAAAAATTGTTTAAAAATTGTATAATTACGCACCATATTTTTATTTTTAAGAATTTTTATTTCTATTAATCAATTTTTGATTTGAATTTTAAGATGAGTTTTATTTTTTTCAATAAATTTAAAAACTTTACAAATACTTGTTAAAATTTTAAAGTTGATTTATAATTTAAATATCTTTCAAAATATAAATTCTGCGCCCGTAGCTCAACAGGATAGAGCATTGGGCTACGAACCCAAAGGTTGCAGGTTCGAGTCCTGCCGGGCGCGCTATTCAATTTTAAAAAATTTTTAATAGTTTAAATTTTGTGAGGAACAAATCCGTAAGACTGATAAATTTTTTGAGCCTCTTCACTAAAAATAAATTTTAGAAATTTTTCTGCATTTTCAGGATTCGGAGCATTTTTCAATTTTGCAATATAATAATTAACCTCATCCCGCATGTCTAATTCTTCACCGGGTTCTACTGCTTCAACTTTTAAACCCATCCTTTTTGCATGTTCTACTTCTGTTGCCCAAACAGGCCCTACATCAGCCTCTCCTTTAATGATTCTCTCTGGTGTTTCTCTATGATGCACTTTAGTAAAGATAGTAGTACCTTTTTCTTTCTTTTCTTCTAATATTTTCTTTACTAATTCTTTTCCCCCAGCTTTTTCATACATTTTTATAATATATTTGGCAATATGTTCCATTTCTCCAGGTTGAGAAACTCTTACTTCATCTCTTCCTAAATCAAGCACACTCTTTATATTAGCTGGATTTCCCTCAGGAACCATTAATACAATTCTATTATGAAGATATATTGAGTAATCTTCAATTAGTCCTTTTTCTAAAAGCTCTTTCATTGCATCTTCAGTAACACATGTATAAATATCAGGATTCCCTGGTATAAGTTTACCTTTAAATAAAGCCCCTTGAGCAATAATTTGTTTAAATTCTAATCCTGGAGGCAGAGTTTCATAAAAAATATACTCAACCTCTGGATATTTTCTCTGAAAAGCCTTAATTAATTCATCCATTACCATAAATTGATTACCTGCCATAAAAAGAATAAGTTGAGCTTTATCTATTATTTCAAGATTATGAAGATCATCTTCTCTTTCAGGAGGTATTTCAGGATATTCCTGATTTCCCATTTTTTACCTCCTTTTTTAAAAATTTTTACTTAAAGACATACTCCAAGGTTTTTAATATGTCAAGATATTTATTATTTTTCTTTATTTATATATTAACTCGCCTATACTTTAATGAATATTAAAAAGAAAGATTCCATCTTATTCCATAAATATAACCGGATCTATCTTCTTCACCGGGTTGTTTTTTAGTATTGGGTTCTTCATAAATATATTGAAAATCTAAAGTAATATCAGAACTCAATTTTTGGGTTTCAAAAAGATTATATTTTAGATATGCCTCAACTACATGTCCATAATCCATATTAGTATCATCATCTCCACTGAGATAACCATACCCTATAGCTAAGGTTATATCCTTTTCTTTCTTATAACTGAAGTATCCTGCCAGTCCACCAGATATAAAATATTGATAATCTACCTCTGGATCAGTATCTTGAACACTTGCTCTTATAAAAGCAGAAATTCTATCTTTTATAAGTTCTTGATCTATAGAGACTCCTATTCCTTGAATTGATTCCAATTCATCCGGTTTTTCACTTGATGAAAATTTATCATCTGTTAAGAACCCATAAATTCTATAATTCCCTTCGCCAAGAGGGGGAATATTAAGATGATAACCAAGTTGCACTGCGTAATAATTATAATATCTATCATCTTCATTTTTGGTATTCATATATAAACCTTTAATATTAAAGTTTCCTATATTATACTCTAAGACTACTCCAAAATCATAACTTGGAGGTGTAGTAACAGGTGTATTTACAAAGGCATCATTCATAAATTGAGTTACTTCGTCATTTGCTATTTCATTATCATCTATATAAACTGTAGCATCAATTATTCCTACGGTAAATTTAAATTCACCTAAATTACCCAAATCGAAAGTGTGAGCATACCAGGCTTCCAGAATATTATCCTGATTTTCATGTCCATTAATATTTTCCAAATCGCTTTTAAAATCATCTGCATAAGGAGCAATTACAAAAGGATAATCCTCTACACCACCAATTCCATCACCACTTGCAAAACTTCCCAAGATAAAAAATTCATCACTCTCAGTAGGTGTAAAACTAAGTCCCAAATCTATTATTCCTGTAACCCTTCCATGATTATCAAAATTTCCAGAAGATTCATTAAGATATTGATAAGAACCTGTAAATGTTCCCTCAAGATTTAAAGCTTTATTTAAATCAAATCCATAAACTGGAGAAGTACCTGCTATTCCTAATGCTACCAATCCTAAGCCTGAAATTAACTTTTTTAGCACTTTTTTTCTCATAACATATCCTCCTTTATAATTTTTATTATAAAATTAATAATTTTTGTGATAAAATTAAATATTTTGCTATTTATTTATCAAATTAGGCTCCCAATCCTAATAATTTACCGCCTTGATATATAATAAAAGCAGTTATCCAAGCTAAGGTAAATTCACTTAAAGCTGCAATAATAAAAGGCTTCCAGCTACCAAATTCAAGTTTCATTGCTATTCCAGTTACAATGCAGGGGAAATAAATCAATACAAAAACCATAAAAGCATAAGCTGTTAAAGGATTAAAAGTTTTGCGAAGACCAGCAATAATAGATTTTTCAGCTTCTTCCGGGGTAACGGAAGTTATTTCAGGATGTGTTATTACATTAACAACAGAGTCTTTAACTGCTGAAAATAAAGATAGCAAAGAATTTTTAAAACTTTCGGCAAGTTGTATTTTCTCTTCCGATTCTTCTGCCTCAGAAATATAAATTTGTGCCATTGTATCTATTACAAGTTCCTTTGCTATTATACCGGTAATTAAAGCTGATGCTGATTCCCAGTTTCCAAAACCAAGTGGTTTAAAAATAGGACTTATTGCATTACTTATTTTGCCCATATATGAATTTTCAGGGGTTGAACCTTGAGGAAAATTTAATAAAAACCAAATTATAACTGACATAGCAAGAATAAATGTTCCTGCCTTAATTAAAAAATGTTTTAATTTCAACCATGTATGAATCATCAGATCTCTAAAAGTAGGAATTCTATAGGGAGGAAGTTCCATTATAAATACAGGTGTTTCACCTTTATAAATTGTTTTTCTTAAAATAATTCCAAGAATACATGTCATTATGATGCTCAATAAATAGATTGAAAGCAAAGTTACAGCAGAGTGAAGAGCAAAAAAAGCACCTATAAAAGCAACATATACCGGCAATCTTGCTCCGCAGGTAATTAAAGGGGCAATAATTGCTGTCAATTGTCTATCAGTTTCATTTTCTAAAATCCTTGTTGCATAAATACACGGAACATTACAACCAAATCCTAATATAAGAGGGATAAAAGACTTTCCATGCAATCCAAGGGCATGCATTATTCTATCCATGAGAAAAGCAGCCCTTGCCATATATCCAGTGCCTTCAAGAAAAGTGAGAAGGAATAATATAACTGCTATAAGAGGAGTAAAAGTTAAAACAGCCCCTACCCCGCCTATTATTCCATCTGTAACAAGGGATATAATCCATTGAGGAGCATTGATTTCTTTTAAACCTGCTATAGCTAATTGAGTTACTGGGCCACTAAAAAATTCATCTAACCAATCACAATAAGGTGTTGAAAAATCAAAAGTAATTTTAAAAACAAACCACATCATTATAACAAAAACAATCAAGCCAAAAAAACGATTAAGAAGTATCTTATCAATTTTTTCTGTAAGATCTGCTCCTGCTTTAGAAGGTCTTTCAAGAACTTGTTTTGTAATTCCGTGAGCTATTCCATACCGAATATCAGCTAAATGACTTTCTAAATCCTCAGAAATATCTTTTAGAATATTTTTTCTTATCTCCTGAGCCGGATCTTCATAATCTTTTAATCCTGTTTCTTCTAATAATAAAGAATCTTTTTCTAACAATTTTAAAGCTAACCAACGAGCTGGATAAATTTTTAAAAGACTTTTATAAGAACTATTTTTTAAATTTTCTATTATTTTATAAATCGCTTCTTCTATCTCACTCCCATAAGAAATTCTTTTTGGTTTCCAAGCTTCTAAATTTTCAGAATATTCTTTAATAACCTCCAGTAATTTATCAATTCCTTTTTTCTTAGTAGCTACTGTAGGAACTACCTTTATTCCTAAAATTGATTCAAGTAAATCAGTGTGAATTTTATACCCCTTCTTTTCCACTTCATCCCACATATTAAGAACCAAAATTACAGGTATTTCCAGTTCCAGAAGCTGCAAAGTTAAATATAAATTTCTTTCTAAGTTTGTAGAATCTATAATATCTATCACAATATCTGGCTTTTCTTTAATTAAAAAATCTCTTGCAATTTTTTCTTCCAGACTATAAGGACTTAGACTATAAGTTCCGGGAAGATCTACCAAATTTATAATTAAACCTTTATATTCCAAAGTTGCTGTCTTTTTTTCAACTGTAACACCAGGCCAATTACCAACTCTTAAATGTGTACCTGCAATAGCATTAATTAAGGTTGATTTACCTGAATTTGGATTTCCTGCTACACCGACTTTTATTTCTTTCATGATTTTACCTCCACTTCAATTTTTTCAGCTTCTGATTTTCTTATAGATAATTTGTAGTTTTTAATATTTATTTCTATGGGATCCCCTAATGGAGCTATTTTTTCTACAACAATTATTTCATTTGGAACTACTCCCATATCCATGAGTCTTCTTTTTAAAGAACCTGATAAATTGATTTTTTTAATAACTGCTTGTGTGCCTGGTTTTAAATCCGAAAGCTTCATATCTCACCTCCTTATTGTTATTGAATTTTAATTTCAATTTCAATTAGATAGCATAAAATAAAAATTTGTCAATAGATTTTGAATCTCAATTTTAAAATTTTAAAAAATTGAATATATTTCTTGATACCTTGACAAAAGATTGAAAATAGATTTTATTATTTATTTATCATTTTGAAAATAAAAGGAGGCAATATATGGCTTTGGAAGAGATATCCAATTTAGAAGAAAAAATAGATGCATTAATAAATTTGGTAATAAATTTAAAAAATGAAAAAGAAGAATTAATAAATAAATTAAAGGCAGTAGAGGAAGAAAATGCTAAACTTATAGAAGAATTAAATAGGAGGGAGGAGGAAAGAAAAATTTTAAAAGAAAAAATAGGAAATTTGATAGAAAAACTTTCTCAAATACAATTAACATAAAATGAAAACAACAACAGAAACAAAAAAAATTGATTTTGAATTTTTAGGTCAAACTTTTGTTTTTAAAACTTTTATTTCTGAAGAAGAAATAAAAGAAATATTATCTTATTTGGAAAAGAAAAAAAGAGAGATTGAGCACATTAAAAGGGTACCCTCTTTTAAATTAGCTATTTGGTTGCTTTTACAGGTAGCTTATGATTATATAAAATTAAAAAAAGAGAAAGAAGAATTGGAGTCTTATTTAAAGAAGCAGGTTGATAAATTAGGAGAATTTTTAAAAGAAGAAAAAATTAACCTGGGGTGTGCGTGAGTAAATTATGACCTGCCAAGCTAACACCAAAAAAATTTCAGGGTATGGTGGGTATAAAAAAAGCCCCCTACCCGAAAATTCTTTAAATAGAGCTTTGAGCAGGCACTTTACCACGGCACCCCGGGTTTAGTTTTCAAATTTAAAATTCCTTTTTTTCTTTCCTTCTCCCTCCAAAAATATACAAAAGGAGGTGAATTATTTTATGAATCTCGTTCTTGGAATTGTCATAGGTCTGATTGTTGGTTTTTTTATTACTGGTATATATCTCTTTTTGAAAAAGAAGAAAGAAGAAAGGATTCAAAAAACCGCTGAAGAAATCTTAAAAGATGCAAGAGAAAAAGCAAAAGAAATTATAGAAAAAGCTGAAAATGAGGCAAAATTTAAACTCCAACAGGCTCAGTTTCAGATTAAAGAAGAACTTTTAACTCACAAACAAAATTTGGAAAAGGAATTTAATAAGAAATTCCAAGAACTTACACTTAAAGAACAAAGAATCCAGGCTAAGGAAGAGTATTTATCCAAAAAAGAAGAAGACCTGAATAAAAAAGAAAGAGCATTAGAGGAAAAAACTCAACGAATAGAAGAAATAAAAGCTAAATTAGAAGAAGAGAAAAAACTTGTTGAAGAGACACTTAATCAAGCAAAAGAAGAATTGCAGAAAATTGCGGGTCTTTCGGAAAAAGAAGCAAAAGAATTACTTTTAAAGAAATTAGAAGATGAGTTAGTAGAGGAAAAAGCCAAAACTATTATGAAATTTGAAAATGCTATAAAAGAGGAAGCTAAGAAAAAATCTCAAGAAATTTTAGCTTATTCTATTGCAAAAGCGGGTATACCGTTTGTTACAGAAAAAACAGTATCAGTGGTACAATTACCCAATGAAGATATGAAAGGAAGAATTATTGGAAGAGAAGGTAGAAACATAAGAACATTTGAAACACTTACAGGAGTTGATCTTTTAATTGATGATACTCCTGAAGTAGTAGTAATTTCTTGTTTAGATCCTTTGAGAAGAGAAATTGCTCGTATCGCATTAGAAAGATTGATAGCTGATGGAAGAATTCATCCTACACGAATAGAAGAAGTAGTGAAACAGGTAGAAGAAGAAATGGAACACCATCTTACTGAAATAGGAGAGAAAGCCTGTTTTGAACTCGGGGTTTATGGATTACATCCTGAATTAGTAAAATTACTTGGGAAATTAAAATACAGAACAAGCTATAGTCAAAATGTACTTCAACATTCTATTGAAACTGCAATTATTTGTGGGGCTCTTGCAGGTGAACTTGGTTTAGATGTTAAAAAAGCTAAAAGAGCTGCTCTACTTCATGACATAGGAAAGGCTGCAAATTATGAACACGAAGGACCGCATGCCTTGATAGGCGCTGAACTCGCAAGGAAATATGGAGAAGATGAGGAAATAGTTAATGCAATCGCATCTCACCATGAAGATGTCCCTGTGACAAGTCTTTTAGGAGTAATTTTACAGGTCTCAGATGCTATATCAGGAGCAAGACCAGGAGCAAGAAGAGAACTTCTTGAGGCTTATATAAAAAGAATAAAGGAATTAGAAGCTATAGCTTCTTCTTTTGAAGGTGTTGAAAAAGCTTTTGCAATTCAGGCAGGAAGAGAAATAAGAGTAATTGTAAACAGTCAAAAAATAAGTGATGAACAAGCTTATAATTTGGCAAGAGAAATTGCTAAGAAAATTGAAAAAGAATTAACCTATCCAGGAATTATAAGAGTAACTGTTATAAGAGAAACAAGAGCTATAGATTATGCCAAATAAAATGTCTATAAAAGTATTATTTTTAGGAGATATTGTAGGAAGATCAGGAAGAGAGGCAATTAAAGAAATATTACCAGGGCTTATTAAAAAATATAAATGTGATTTTGTAATTGCTAATGGAGAAAATGCAGCTGGTGGATATGGACTCACAGAAAGAGTAGCTGAGGAACTTTTTTCTTATGGTATAGATGTTCTTACCTCAGGAAATCATATCTGGAAAAAGCAATTTTACCCATATCTGGAAAAAACTGATAAAGTAATAAGACCTGCTAATTATGGAGAAGGGGCAGCTGGTAAAGGATGGACTATTATTTATAAAAATGGGTATAAATTAGCTGTAATAAATTTAGAAGGTAGGATTTTTATGCGACCTTTAGAAAATCCATTTATTATTGGTAAAAAACTTATTAATGAATTAAAAAAAGAAACCCCTTTTATTTTGATTGACTTTCATGCTGAGGCTACTTCAGAAAAATTAGCTCTGGGTTTTTATTTGGATGGTTTAGCCTCTGCCATTATAGGAACCCATACTCATGTTCAAACATCAGATGAAAGAATATTACCTAAGGGAACAGCTTATATTACAGATGTAGGAATGTGCGGGGCTTTAAATAGTATTATAGGAATGAGAATTGACCAGGCTTTTGAGCTTTATCTTAGTATAGTGCCACGAAAATTAGAAGTGGAAAAACAAAGACCAATAAAAGTTGAAGGAATTTTTTTAGAATTTAATCACCAGGGAAAAGCGATTTATTTAGAAAGAATAAGAATAATAAGAAATTGATTACTTTCTCTTAGGAGCATGTTTTTTCCACCAGCGTTTAAACATAGCCTTTTTTAAAGTTGAAAGTCTATCAATAAATAAAATTCCTTCTAAATGATCAAATTCATGCTGAAATACAATGGCAGGTAATCCTGTTAATTCTCTTTCAAATTCTTTACCATTAATATCATAGGCTTTTACATAAATTTTTGCATGTCTTTTAACCTTAGCAAAATAGCCTGGAATACTTAAACAACCTTCTTCATAGATAATTTCTCCTTCTTTTTCCAATATTTCTGGATTTATATATACTTCTAAATTTGATTTTCCTTCCTTATGAGAAACATCCATGATAAATACTCTTTTTGGAAGAGCTACCTGATTCCCAGCAAGCCCTATTCCTTTTGCTTTATACATCGTTTCTGCCATTTTATCAATAAATTCCTTTAATTTACCATTAATATTTTTAACAGGCTCTGCTTTTTGTCTTAACACAGGATGTCCTAAAATAACAATTTCTAATTCTTTATCATGTTTTTTTTCTTCCATTTTTTATCCTTCCATTTTCAAATTTATTTAATTTCAAGCATTCTTTTTACAGCCTTATAAGCCTTATTTATAATCTCATCTGGTAATATTATCTCATATTTTAAATTTTTTAAAGCATCCCTCAAATCTTCCAAGGAAATTTTTTTCATGGAATGACATAGCATTTTTTGGGGGGATGGATGATAAAAATATTTATCTGGATTTTCTTTTTTCAAAGGATAAAGGAGTCCTATTTCAGTACCTATAATAAATTCTTTATTAGGTAATTTTTTAGCAAGTTTTAACATGCCACTTGTTGAAGCAACATGTTCAGCAATATCTATAACTTCTGGTCTACACTCGGGATGGGCAATAAAAATTGCATTTGGATATGCTTTTTTTGTTTTATAAGCCTCTTCATAAGTAAGTGTATCATGAAACGGACAAAATCCATCAAAATAAATGATTTTCTTTTCAGGATAAAATCTTTGGGTATATTGGGCTAAATTCTTATCGGGTAACATTATAACTTTTTTTTGAGGGATTGTTCCTACTACTTTTACAGAATTAGCAGATGTACAACAAATATCACTTAAAGCTTTTATTTCTGCATTGGAATTTACATAAGTAACTATTACTGCATCTGGATATTCATTTTTTAATTTTATTACATCTTCTACACTTATCATGTCTGCCATCTCACAGGGAACATATTTTACAGGAAGAAGAACTTTTTTTTCAGGTGATACAATTTTAGCTGTCTGAGCCATAAAAGAAACTCCACAAAAAACTATTACTTCTGCATTAGTTTGACTTGCTTTAAGGCTTAATTCAAGAGAATCTCCTCTTAAATCTGCTATATCCTGAATATCAGGAGGTTGATAATTATGAGCTAAAATAATTGCTTTTCTTTTTTCTTTAAGTTCAAGGATTTCCTCAATTAATTTCTCTTTTCTTGCTGTTTTTTCCATAAAATTCCTTTGGTTAAGCCAATTTTTCTAAGGCATTTTTTAAATTAATAAAAACTTCAAAAGGAATATTTAAATTTCCATATCCTCTACCAAGTTTTATATCTGGTTTGTTATCTCCATGAAAATCACTTCCACCAGTAACCAAAAAATCAAATTTTTTAGCGCAATTTAAAAGAAACTCTGTAAATTCTTGAGTATGTTGGGTATAATAAGCTTCGATTCCATACAATCCAAAATCTTTTAATTTTTTTAAATATTCTTCAAGCTCAGAAAGTGATAATTTTAAAGATATTGGATGAGCTAAAACAGGAATTCCTTTAGCTTTAAGGATTAATTTTATAGCCTCTTCTGGAGAAAGAAAGGCTTTAGGAATATAAGCAGGTGCTCCTTTTTTCAGGTATTTTTCAAATGCTTCCTCAAAATTTCTTACTACTCCTTTTTTTATAAGCAACTGAGCTATATGAGGACGACCTATTTCTCCACCTTTTGCAATTTCTTTAAGCTCTTCCATAGTAATTTCTATACCAAGTTCTTGTAATTTTTTAATCATTTTTTTATTTCTTTCTGCCCTGGCTTTTTGCAATTTTTTTAAAGTATCTTGAAGTAAGGGGACTTCAGGGGTTAGAAAATAACCAAGTAGATGAAAATGTCCTTCTCTTTCGTATTTTACACTTATTTCAACACCACAAAGAAAAGGCAAATTTACTTCCGAAGCTGTAATATAAGCAGTCTTAACCCCTTCAAAAGTATCATGATCTGTAAGTGCCAGAGCTTCTAAACCTGATTTTTTTGCAACAATAACTAACTCTTCAGGAGATAAACTCCCATCTGAAGCAGTAGAATGAGTATGAAGATCTATCATTTTTAATCCTTTTATTTTTCTCTTTGCTTTTTTCTTTCATAAGCTGCTTTTATAAAAGATACAAATAAAGGATGAGGATTTGTTGGTTTTGATTTAAATTCTGGATGAAATTGAACTCCTATATACCAGGGATGATCCTCCAGTTCTACAATTTCTACAAGTTGATTATCAGGAGATGTTCCAACTACTTTTAAACCTGCTTTTTCAATTTCTTTTCTATAAGTATTATTAAATTCATAACGATGTCTATGTCTTTCGAAAATCTCATCTTTTTGATAAGCCTGCCATGCTTTTGAACCTCGGAGAAGTTTGCAGGGATATGCTCCTAATCTCATTGTTCCTCCAAGATCACAGCTTTCATCTCTTGTCTCAATTCTGCCTGTTCTGTAATCATACCATTCTTTCATCAAATATATTACTGGATAAGGAGTATTTTTATCAAATTCTGTTGAATTCGCTTCTTTCCAGCCAAGAACATTTCTTGCAAATTCTATCACTCCGAGTTGCATTCCCAAGCAAATTCCAAAGAATGGAACTTTTTTTGTTCTTGCATAAGTAATAGCTTGAATTTTACCCTCTATTCCTCTTATTCCGAAACCACCAGGAACAAGAATTCCATCTACATCTTTCAGTATTTCTTCAACATTTTCAGAGGTTACTTCATCTGCATTTACATATTTAAGATTTACCCTCAATTCATTGGCAAGTCCTCCATGAACCAGTGCTTCATTTAAAGATTTATATGAATCTTTAAGATGTACATATTTTCCTACTATTGCAATAGTTACTTCATCTTTTGGATTTTTAAATCTTTGAACAATATCCTGCCATACCTTTAGATCCGGTTCCCTTGTCCATATATTTAGAAACTCAATAATTTTCTCATCAAGGCCTTCTTGATGGAAAATAAGAGGAATTTCATAAATACAGTCTATATCTTTTGCAGTAATAACCGCATCTTCTTCTACATTACAGAATAGTGCTATTTTTTTCTTTATTTCCGGAGGTAAAAATCTATCTGTTCTACAGAGAATAATGTCTGGTTGGATACCAATAGCCCTAAGCTCTTTTACACTATGTTGAGTAGGTTTGGTTTTGAGTTCACCTGCTGTTTTGATATAAGGTACATAGGTAAGATGAATGTAAAGAGTATTTTCTTTCCCAAGATCATAGCCAAGTTGTCTAATAGCCTCCAAGAATGGAAGACTTTCTATATCTCCTACAGTTCCTCCAATTTCCACAATAGCTACATCTACTTTTGGACTTGCAAGATCTAAAATTGCTGCTTTTATTTCATCAGTAACATGAGGAATAATTTGAACAGTACCTCCTAAATAAACTCCTTTTCTTTCTTTTGTAATTACAGAATAGTAAATTTTACCTGAAGTATAATTATTTTTAGCTCCCATCTGGGCTGAGGTAAATCTCTCATAATGTCCAAGATCCAAATCTGTCTCTACCCCATCTTCTGTAACATAAACTTCTCCATGCTGAAATGGATTCATTGTACCAGGATCAACATTTATATAAGGGTCAAGTTTTTGAAAGGTTACCCTTAAGCCTCTTGCTTCAAGTAATGCTCCTATAGAAGCAGCAGCAAGTCCTTTACCCAATGCAGAAAGCACACCACCTGTAATAAAAATAAATTTGGTATGAATTTTTCTTTTTCTTGATCTACTCATCTCAGGCACCTTTTAAAATTTTAAATCATTTTAATAAAATCCATTTTCTTGGGGTTTTGGTTAATCTTTTTAATCCATTTTTAGTAATTAAATATGTATCTTCAAGTCCAATTACACCCAAATCCGGTACATGAAATTTAGGTTCCAAAGCTATGATCATATTTTCTTTTAATTCTATTTTTTGATTTTGACCAATTGTAGGAGGTTCATCAATCTGTAACCCTACACCATGTCCTATAAATTTTACTCCCCCTCCGTGATTCATAAAGTATTTTTTAAAGCCGTTTTTTTGAACTATATATAAAGATTTCTCATAAATTTCTTCTGCCCTTATTCCTGGTTTTGTTTCCTTTTCCAAAGTTTTTAAAATCTTTAAAGCTATTTGATAAAATTCTTCAGCTTCTGGTATTTTTTCAAAACTTGCCATTCTTGTTTGATCTATGTAATAACCCTTAAAATATCCTGAAAAATCTATTAAAATCGGATCCTTTTTCTTTATTTTTTTATTAGTGGCTCCGCCAGGAAAACCACAAATTCCTTTTCCTCCCTCTCCAGTTATAAAATGCACTGGTTCTAATGCTTCTTTACCAGAAATTAAATATCCATAAGGAATTTCAAATCCCCAAAAAGAACGAATCCAACCAGGGTGCCCTCTCAACCTTAACTCTTTTTCAATAATTGCACTTGCTTCTATTTCTTTCATACCCGGTTTAAATTGAGGTAAAGCCTTTCTTAGAGCCTGATTTAATCGTTTACCTGCTTCAATAACGCAGTTTATTTCATAAGGTGTCTTTATCATTCTTTCTTCTAATATTAAATTATCAATACATTTAATAGAAATATTATCAAAAATTTTTTTAATTTTATTAAAACCCTCTATATCAAAGCTTTTACATTCTATTCCGATGTTAAAAATATTTAATTTTTTTAAACATTCACTTAAAGATTTTAAATGTGGCAAATACTCGCATGGTATAAAACTTTCTTTTTTTGCTCTTTCTAAGGGTCTATGTACAAATAATTTTGTCTCTTTATTACTTACCAGTAAAACGCCTTTTACAAATGTATTTGTGAAATAAAAAATATTTAAAGGTGAAAAGACAAGAGCTGCTTCTAATTTCTGAGATTTTATTTTTTGTTGAAAATTTTTGATCCTATATTCTATCTCTTCTTTTGAGGAGGACATATCTCTTTTAATTTTTTTGCAATAGCAAAAACTGTTTGAACATAGGGTTCACTATGATTATATTTCATAATTACTTGCTTTTTGTATTTTATATCTGCATTTATTTTGTATCCTTCGATTTTCAAATAATTTGCCATACTTGCAAGAGCATCTTCAATATTATAAAGATCTACAATTCCATCTTTATTCCAGTCATACCCATAAATTAAATAACTTCTTGGAACAAATTGCGGATATCCAAATGCTCCAAAAATAGATCCTTTAATTTGAAAAGGATCCCAATGATTTTTATAAGCTATTTGAATTAAATAAAGAAGTTCTTCATAAGCCCATTTACTTCTTTTATATAATTTTTTCTTAATGAATGGATCTTCTAAGGAGATTTCTGTGCCATTTAAATAATTTTTAAATAATTTTTCTTCTCCAGAGAGAGCCATGCTAAAAAATGAATTAAAAATTGAATATTTACCTGTTTTCCTCCCAAGATCTGTTTCTATCAAAAACATAGCAGTAAGAACTTCTTTTTCTACTCCAAAAGTCCTTTCTAATTTTTCTAAAAATAAGCCATTTTCTATCATAAATTTTTTGGCTCTTAATATCCTGTCTTTTTCCAAAAATTGATAATAAGGAAGTTCTACTTCTTTCCAAGTTAGACTTTTTATCATAATTTGAGGTAGATATGCAATTTCAGATGAATTAAAAACTTTATCTATATACTTTTCTGGAACTTTACCTTTTAAATCTTTTTTAACTCTTTCTTTAAATTTCAAAAGATAGGGAAACAAATCAATATTTTTTGCTTTTACTAAGGATGTAAAAACTAAAAATATTAATATCAAATAAAAAAACCTTTTAAGCATTTTTTATTATTCTTCCTTTGCTAAATTAAGCTTTGAACCTGCTAAAATACAATCTCTTTCTCTTTCGCTGAGATCTATAATAGCCCAAATTTCTCCTTTGTTTTTTATTTCTATTTTAATTCTTTTTTCTTGGGTAGAAAGAGTTTTTCTTATATTTTTTATAATAAATTCATCTCCTACTTCGATTTTATTGTAATCTTTGGGATTTTCAAAAATTAAAGGTAAAATACCAAAATTAATTAAATTACTTCTATGAATTCTTGCAAAACTCTTAGCTATTTTTAATCTTATTCCCAGATATCTTGGTGCAAGACTTGCATGTTCCCTTGAAGAACCTTGTCCGTAGTTTTCTCCTCCTACAATTCCTATTGCAAATCCCTTTTCTTTGTATTTTAAGGCTTTTTTAGAAAATTCAGGATCTATATTTTTATAAACATATTTACTTATAGCAGGGAGATTACTTCTTAAAGGTAAAATTTGAGCCCCAGCAGGCATGATATGATCTGTGGTTATATTATCCCCTACTTTAAGCAAAAATATACCTTCTAAATTTTCAGGAAGAGGATCAAAAGGAGGAAGAGGAACAATATTTGGACCTCTTATAATTTCTATTTTTTTTGCTTCTTCTTCAGGTAAAGGCGGAATAAGAAGAACATCATTTATAATAAATTTTTCAGGGAGACTAATTTCAGGATACTCTCCAAGTTCTCTTGGATCAGTAATCACTCCTTTTATTGCAGAGGCAACAGCAGTTTCTGGAGATACAAGATATACATAATCCGGAATTGTTCCCGACCTGCCAGGAAAATTTCTTGTAAAAGTTCTTAAAGATATGGCATTTGTAGGAGGAGCCTGCCCCATACCTATACATCCCAAACACCCACATTGATGAAGTCTTGCTCCCCCTTTTAATAAATTTTCTAAAGCTGATAAACTTATTAAATTTTCAAGAACTTGAAGAGAACCGGGATTAATTTCAAAACATACATCAGGATGGACTCTATGTTTCTCTAAAACTTTTGACACAATTAACAAATCTTTAAGTGACGAATTAGCACAGGAACCAACAATTACTTGAGCAATTGGTTTACCAGCTTCTTCTTCAACTTTTTTAACATTATCTGGAGACGAAGGACAAGCACATAAAGGTTCTAAAGTTGATAAATCAATTTCTATAATTTCATCGTAGTGTGCATCTTCATCTGGTTTAAGTTCTACAAAATCTTTTTCTCTTCCTTGAGCTTTAAGCCAAGCAAAAGTAATTTCATCTGAAGGGAAAATACTTGTTGTAGCTCCCATCTCAGTTCCTAAGTTACATATAGTTGCTCTTTCAGGAACAGTAAGCTCTTTTATACCTGGACCAATATATTCTAAAACCTTGCCAAGGGCACCTTTTACTGTAAGTTTAGAAAGAAGATAAAGGGCTATATCTCTTGCAGAAACCCAGGGTTTGAGTTTTCCATAAAGATAAACTCCTACTATTTTTGGCATTTTTAGGTAAAAAGGTTTACCAGCCATAGCAAGTGCGACATCGAGACCACCAGCACCAATAGCTATCATTCCGCAACCACCAGCTGTAGGAGTATGACTATCAGATCCAAGGAGTGTCTTTCCTGGTATTGCAAATCTCTCTAAATGCACCTGATGACATATTCCATTTCCTGGTTTAGAAAACCAGATTCCATACCTTTTAGCTATACTCTGTAAAAATCTGTGATCATCTGCATTTTTAAAATCTGTCTGAAGAATATTGTGATCTACATAAGAAACTGATAGCTCTGTTTTCACTCTTTCAATTCCGATAGTTTCAAATTCTAAATAAACCATAGTCCCTGTAGCATCCTGGGTAAGGGTCTGATCTATTTTTATAGCAATTTCTTCCCCAGGTATCATTTTTCCAGAAATAAGATGTTCTGAAAGAATTTTCTGGGTGAGATTTAACCCCATTTTAAAACCCCTGTAAAATCAAATTTCTCCAAAACAATCAGGAAAATATACTTTAAGATTTTCTATTATAATATCTATTTTTTCTCTTAATTCTTTTAATTTTTCTTTCCGTTTTACTTTTGTAGCAAATATCAAATATTCTGAGATAGATAAAGAAGTAAATACTTTATATTCCTGAGAAGATTTAATTAAGGTATAAAGTTCAAGCAGAGGTAAAATATTAATAATTTCCTCACAGGTACCCGAAAGACTAAAAGTTAAAAATAAATGTTTAACTTTTAAATAAGCTGGGAGACGAAGTTTTTCTTCTTCAGAAAGTATATCAATTATAATATCCTGAGAAGATAAAATTGAATGCTTGGGAGCGCAGTCTTTAAAGAATTCCTTAGGCAATTTTTTGGAAAGAAATAAATAAAGATTCTTAACCAGTCTCAAGTCTAAATGTTCCTCAATAAGCTGTCTCAAAGAAAAAACAGAAAGTGTCATTAAGAATTTTCTTTTTTCTATTTCATCAAATTTTACATGTAAAGGCACCCTCTCCAGAAATTTATAAATTGGGCTATCACTTAGAGCTTCGATTTTAAGAGTTATAAAATAAAGCTTAAATGCTTTGTTTAAAGGAATTTTTAAATGTTTTTTACGAAAATGAAGAAATTCATCAGGATCTGTAGGTAAATTATTAATCCATCTAATATCCATAAATTTATTCCCTCTCTAATAAAGTTTCTATTTTACAATCGATTAATTTTTCCACAAGTTTTAGATCTTCTGGATAAGTAATTTTAAAATTTAAAAATGAACCATTTACTATTCTTACCTGATATCCAAAATATAACAAAAGTGTGCTTTCATCAGGAAAATCTATCCCCTGGCTAATGGCTTTATTAAGACATTCTTTTATAATCTCTGCTTTCACACCCTGAGGTGTTTGAACATGAAAAACATTAGCTCTTTCTATGTTGCTTTTTACAAATCCATTTTTAACTTTATTTAAAGTATCTCTTACAGGTATTGCAGGAATTGCTGCATTAAACTTAAGAGAAATTTTTATTACTTCAGTAATTAACTTTTGAGAAACAAAAGGTCTTACAGCATCGTGAATAAGAAAAAGTTTTGTACTTTCAGGAGATGCACAAATCCCTTTCCACACAGATTTTTGCCTTGTTTCTCCTCCTTCTGTAATTTTGAAAATTTTTTTTAATTGAAATTCTTTTATTAATTGTTGAAGATAATCTATATATTCTTTTTTTGTAGCAATTACTATCTTATCAATTTGGGGATGTTTTTCTAATTTAAAAAGTGTGTAAATTATAATAGGAATGTTTTTTATTTTTAGAAATTGCTTGGGTAAAGGAGAATTTATTCTTGTACCTTCTCCTGCTGCTGGAACAATAGCTGTAATCATTGTAATTTTATTATTTTAAAATTTGAAATTTACAATAATATAACATAGAGTAAAAATAAAATCTATTAAAATTCTAAAGGGAGAAAAAAATGAGTGGAAATACTTTTGGTAGGCTTTTTAGAGTTACCACTTTTGGTGAATCTCATGGTAAAGCACTTGGTGCTATAATTGATGGATGTCCACCAGGGTTAACACTTAATGAAGAATATATTCAGAAAGAGCTTGATAAAAGAAGACCAGGTAAAGGGCTTGGCTCAAGTCCTCGCAAGGAAAAAGATCAGGTTCAAATACTTTCCGGAGTTTTTGAAGGTGTAACCTTGGGGACCCCTATTGCACTTTTAATTTATAATGTAGATGTAAAATCTTCAGCTTACGAAAAACTGAAAAATGTTTTTAGACCAGGACATGGAGATTTTACTTATTTTATGAAATATGGAGGGTATAGAGATTGGCGAGGTGGGGGCAGAAGTAGTGGAAGAGAAACTGTGGCAAGGGTTGCTGCTGGAGCTGTTGCAAAAAGAATACTTGAGGAATATGGAATAGAGGTTTTCGCTTATACCATAGCATTGGGAGGGATAGAAGCTAAGGAAAGAAATTTGGATGTTATTTTTCAAAATCATCTTTTTTGTCCTGATATGGAAGCTTATCAAAAAATGTGCGAAAGAATTAAAGAAGTTAAAAAAGAAGGAGATTCACTTGGTGGCATAGTGGAGGTATTAGTAAAAGGAATGCCAATAGGTTTAGGAGAACCAGTTTTTGATAAATTAGAGGCTGATCTTGCAAAAGCAATATTAAGCATAGGTGCGACCAAAGGATTTGAAATAGGAAGTGGATTTAAAGCCGGTTATTTAAAAGGCTCGGAAAATAATGATCAAATTACTTCTCAAGGTTTTTTATCTAACAATGCAGGTGGGGTACTTGCAGGTATATCCTCGGGACAGGATTTAATTATGAGAGTCGCTGTAAAACCTATTCCAAGTATTGAAAAAGTTCAAAAAACCATTAATGAAAATAAAGAAGAAGTAGAAATTAGTATAAAAGGAAGGCATGATATCTCGGCTATTCCAAGGATTGTCCCGGTAATTGAGGCAATGGTAAGGATTGTTCTTGCAGATCATTTATTAAGACAACTTGCAAATTATGCATTTCAACAAAGATTAAAATTACCTGAATTTTTTTAAATTTTTTATAAATTATCCTGTTTATTAAAAGAAAATGTTTTTTATTGTCTTTTTTATAAAATCTTTTACAATTTTTATATAATTAAGTGAAAAAAATTTTTTGAAGGGGTTAAAAAATGGAAAAAACTACCACTCAAAAAAGAGAAATTCCTCAAGAGGTCATAGAAAGGGTTAAAAAACTTCGTGAAGAAATTGAATACCATAATTATCGTTATTATGTTCTTGATTCTCCTGTAATTTCAGACGCAGAATATGATGAATTAATGCGAGAACTTAGAGAATTGGAAGAAAAATATCCTGAATTAATAACACCGGATTCTCCTACTCAAAGAGTGGGTTTTAAACCTGCAGAAGGTTTTAAAGAGGTACCTCATGCTGAACCCATGTTGTCTTTGGATGATGCTATGGATGAAAAAGAAGTAATTGAATTTGATAAAAGAGTCAAAAAATTTGCAGGACTTCCTGAAGATATGGCTATAGAATATACAGTAGAACCTAAAATAGATGGATTAGCAATAGAATTAGTGTATGAAAATGGTGCCTTAGTAGTAGGTGCTACAAGAGGAGATGGATATGTAGGAGAAGATGTGACCAATAACATAAAAACTATTCGTTCTATTCCTTTAAGACTCAGGAAATTTAGTGACGAAGCACCTGATATACCTTCTCGTATTGACATAAGAGGAGAAGTTTTTATGACAAAAGATGAATTTAAACGCTTAAATGAAGAAAGAATAAGTAAAGGTGAATTACCCTTTGCTAATCCAAGAAATGCTGCGTCTGGATCTTTAAGACAACTTGATCCTTCTATCACTGCTAAAAGAAAGTTAGATATCTTCTGTTATGGAATAGGTAAAATAGAAGGATATAAATTTAAAACACAATGGGAAATTTTACAAACACTTCCTAAATGGGGATTAAAAATCAATCCTTTTGCAAAATTGGTTAAAAATATCGAAGAAGCTATAAAATATCATCATGAAATGGAAAGCATAAGAGAGTCATTACCTTATGAAATTGATGGAATTGTTATTAAAGTAAATGATTTAACTTTATGGGAAAAATTAGGAACTAAGGCACGCTCTCCAAGATATGCTTTGGCTTATAAATTCCAACCTACTCAAGCAACAACTCAAATAATAGATATTGTTGTTCAAGTAGGTAGAACTGGTGCTATAACACCTGTAGCTATTTTAAAACCAGTAAAAGTTGGTGGAGTTATAGTTGAAAGAGCTACTTTGCATAATGAAGATTTTATAAAAAATCTGGATGTAAGAATAGGAGATTGGGTTCTTGTTCAAAGAGCTGGAGATGTTATTCCAGAAATAGTAATGCCTATTAAGGAAAAACGTACAGGGCAAGAAAAAGAATTTCATTTTCCTACTCATTGTCCAATATGTGGAACAAGATTAATTAAAAAACCGGGCGAAGCTATCTGGAGATGTCCAAATAAAACATGTTTTGCTCAATTAGTAAGAAAATTATTACATTTTGCAAGTAAAAATGCTATGAATATTGACGGAATAGGTGAAAAAGTAGCAAGAGATTTAGTAGATAAGGGATTGGTACAAAATGTAGCAGATCTTTACTATCTTAAATTAGAAGATTTTTTAAGACTTCCGGGTTTTGCTTATAAAAAAGCTAAAAATTTATATGAATCTATTCAAAAAAGCAAAAAAACTACTTTAGGACGTTTTATTTATGCATTAGGAATAAGGCATGTAGGTGAGGCTATGGCTCAACTTTTAGCTGAAAAATTTAAAAGTTTGGATAATCTTATGAATGTATCTATGTCAGATTTGCTCAGTATCCCGGGTGTTGGATATGAGGTAGCTAAATCTATTGTAGATTTCTTTAAAAATGAAGAAAATCGTAAGATAATAAAAAGACTTCTTGATGCAGGAATAACCTTTGAAAAAGAAGAAAAAGTTGAAGAAGAAAAACCAAAGATTTTTGAGGGACTTACTTTTGTATTTACCGGGGCATTGAAATCTATGACAAGAAGCGAAGCAAAAAAGAAAGTAATAGAATTAGGAGGAAAAGTTACAGAGTCTGTATCAAGAAATGTAGATTATGTAGTAGTAGGAGAAAATCCAGGTTCTAAATATAGAAAAGCTCAACAATTAGGTGTAAAAACCATAAATGAAAAAGAATTTTTAGAAATGCTTAATCAAGCTAAAAGAAGTTGAAAATATTAAAGTATTTTTGTTTTAAAAATTATTGAGTTTACTTCTTCTACGGTTTGTTTGGCTATTGATCTTGCATGTTTTATTCCTTGATTAAGGATTTCTTTCCAATCCTCTTTTTCTATTCGATTTCTTTTTTCCCAGATCTTTTCTAAATATTGAATTACTTTTTCAGAAAGTCTTTTTTTACATTCAACACATCCTAATTTAGCTTTTTTACAATCTTCTATAATTTCATTTTTTTCTTCGTCAGAAAAATATAACTTTATCAAATTAAAAGCTATGCAACGATTTTCAGGGTCTCCTGGATCTGTTTTTCTTGGTCTTTGAGTATCAGTTATATAAGACATTATTTTTTTCTTTACCTCATTTGGAGAATCTGTGAGAAAAATCGCATTTCCGTAAGATTTACTCATTTTTCTCCCATCAATTCCTGGTATTTTAGGAACTTCAGAAAGTAAAGCCTGGGGCTCAGGAAAATAGTTTATTTTATAAAGATAATTAAATCTACGAGCTATTTCTCTTGCTAATTCTAAATGAGGAAGTTGATCCAAACCAACAGGAACTTTTTTTGCTTTATAAATAAGAATATCTGCTGCCTGAAGAACAGGATAACCTAAAAATCCATAAGTATTCAATTCTTTAGACTTTAAATTTTGAAGCATCTCTTTATATGTGGGATTCCTTTCCAACCAAGCTACTGGAACAAACATACCAAATAATAAATAAAGTTCTGCATGCTCTTTTATAGCTGATTGTAAAAAAAATGTACACTTTTGAGGGGATAAACCAACTGATAGCCATTCTAAAAATAACTCTTTTGAAAATTCTGAAATTTTGAAAGGATTTTCATATTCCGTTGTTAAGGCATGCCAATCTGCAATAAAATAAAAACATTCATATTTTTCTTGTAACTCAAGCCAGTTTTTTAAGACACCATGAAGATGTCCCAAATGCAAAGGACCTGTAGGTCTCATTCCACTTAAAATCCTAACCTTTTCCACTTTTTACTCCATATTTCTTAAAATCGCTTTTTAAAATTAACATAAATTTTAAAAATTTGCATCAATTAAGTTTGCAATTAAATATATTTCAAGTAAAATTTTAGAGATATTAAAATAAAAGGAGGTTGAGATTATATGAAATGTGATCGTTTAAAAGTTTTAATAAGAGATTGGTATCAAGAAGTAAGAAATTTTACCCTTTCTCCTATTAAAATGATGGAATTAATTAAAAAGCATATAAAGAATTGCGAGATATGTCAACATGATGAAGATCTACCTTTAGAGTTAGATCAATTGAAAGAGATTATAAGAGTTCCTTATGATATACCTATTCAAAATGAAGAATTATTTAATTTGGAAGAAAATGAATATGTTTATAATGAATCTGAAGATACCTTAGAATATTTTAAAGATGATATTTTAAAAGATTATTCTTAAATCTTAAATTTTAAATTTTAAAGAGTTAATTTAGATTTGTTAGTATGACATACTATACAACCACATTCATCATCTGTACTATTTGTAGTGCATTTATTTTCATAATCCCATCTAAGCATATCAGCATAAGGACTTGCATGAGGTCTGTGACAAGATAAACATTGAACCATATCAGTTCCTATATAAACATTTTGATCTGGACCTGTCATACCTTCAAGATTTGAATAAGGTCTTGCAACAGGAACCATTGGATCCCATGTTCCAGTCCCTGTTCCATTTGCACCAAATGCATCTGCATACTCTCCTTTATCTGGTATTGCATAGTCTGTTGGATGATGATACCAACCTCCACTTGATTTTTCATATTCATAAAAATCTCCATGACAAACAGCACAAAATAGACTTATTGAATGAGTATAATTCCCACCACCTGCATACTCATTATGGTCAGTAGAATCATAAGTTTTCTCCCAGTCTGAATCCTCTATACCTTCGGCTCCATAAAATCCGGTAGAAGTTATAAAAGTATATGGATGAGGTTCACTATCATATCCAGGGCTTAAAAAACGATAATATGCAGCAGGCCATCCAGTAGTATTTCCTACAACAGGACCACTATCATCAACATGATGAGCAGCATCATGACAACAAGTGCAACCATTACATTGTCCACTATAACCTAAACTCATGCTATTCTTATGACAACAACAACAATTATCATTAAGTCCAGGTGCTGTAGAAAGGATATTATCTTGATTAGTAATACCTGGAATATTATGACCATGGGTATCATCTGTAGTTACATAATAAAAATTACCACCTGCAAGACCCTCATATTTACCACCTGCTGCATAATAAAATCCATAACTTGGCTCAGCTGTATTATAAACAATAGGAGCTCCAGTTACAGGATCTATCCCTGTCGAAGAATCTCCTTTAGAATGACAACCTACACAGTCATTTATAGTTAACCATTTATAAGGTCCACTACTTCCCCAAGCTGTAACATTTGAGGTACCATTCTGACTATAATGCATAGTATGACAATTACTACATTCTCCAGAAACTTTTGCTAAAACCAAACCCTTATTTATTAAAACAAAAATAAAAATTAAAAGTATATTAAAAATAACTCTCATCTTATTAACCTCCTTTTTTTCTTCTAATTTTATTTATAAATATTTTTTCATTTTTGTCAAGAAATTTAAAAATAAAAACTTAAAATGTTTGTTTACTATCATAAGTAGATCCATGATAATGACAACAATTACAGTTTATAGCAGATTTTTCAGAGTTACAACCACTTCCACTACCTCCTCCAGAATGGCATTTTCCACAACTACTTGGATTATAAAGAGGGCTTGTAGGGTCATTTTGATGATGAACTATATACCAATGATTTTCCTGGCATGAAGAATTAATCTCTTTATCATTTTGATGACACCTATCACAAAGATTTGCTATACTTTTAGATTTAATATCATCGTAATCATAATTAAAACAATTTAAATTTTCAATTGTAGTGATAGTATTTTCAAGTTCTTTACCATTTACTGTTCTTCTAATCAATGTTAAATTAGGTGCACCATGTGGTTCATGACAGTCAAGGCAGGAAATTACTTTATTACCTGAAGCAGTAGAATAAGGATTTTCTAAATTTACTACTCCATCTGCAGCTCCTTTGCCGTGTATTTCGTTATCCCAATCTACATATCTTAAATTTCTTCCTAAGGTGGTACTGTAAATTTGAGTTGAATTATTATGACAACTTTGACAAAAAGTAACATAATCAGGTAAATTAGACCCATCAGAAATAGTATTGCAAGCAGGTTCATAATTAGTTGTAGAATTATACCAATAAGGCGATTGATAAGTATAACCATTAGCATAAGCATTCATCCTTTCTGAAGCATCATCCCCCCATAAATTTCCATGATTAGATGGTAGCGAAATAGCATACTTTCTTTTAGCAATATGAGGGTTATGACAAGCTACACATGGATTAGAACCCGATGTAAAAAAATCGAAATTATTTTTGGCAAAATTCCAGATATCATATAAATTATGATATGAAGCTTGATTAAATGCATCCA
>CAYPFL010000007.1:0-78053 GCA_964410095.1 uncultured Thermodesulfatator sp. | reverse complement strand
ACAAACTCTTAGGGAAGGCTCTTGAGACTAAGTTAAAAGAATTTTTAAGTTACAGAAAATATAATGGATATGCTTCTAAAATTATCAAAACATCTTCTAAACACTTGTTAATAGAATTGTATTTCAAATTTTAAAGAAATGGATTAACTATCTCTATACCTTCTATTTTCATTCCATGAGAAAGATCTTCTGTAAAAAGTATTTTACAGCCTGCTCTTCGAGATGCTGCCACTATCAATGCATCCCAAAAAGAAATTTTATATTTTCTTTTTATACTTATTCCGTTCAAAATTAAAGAGGGATCAACTATCACTACATCAAGTTTACTATAATTCTGGATAATTTCTTCAGCTATCTCCTCTTTTAAAGCAGGTTTAAGCTTCTCTGTTAACACTACATAAAGTTCTTGAAGCACCTGAGTCGAAATTATCATCCGACCCGAAGGTCTCCATTCATTAATTAAATTTACTGCTAAAGCCTGTTTTCTATGTTCACTTTTATCAAATTCGTAGGCTAAGATATTAGTATCAAAAAAAGCTTTATACATCGTAAAGATCCTCTCTTTTCCATTTTTCTAACTTACCTCTATTTTCTTTAGCTATCTTTGCAATTCTTTCGTGAACTTCTGTATATCTATTTTCTTCCCCTAAAAATTTTTCTATTTGTTCCCTCACCAAAGCCGATACACTTTTCCCCTGTAAAGCTGCAATTCGTTTAATTTTCCTCCAAATTTCTTCTGAAACTGCTATTGTCAATATCTTAGTAGCCATATTGGACTCCTTTTAATTAATTATTAATACATTAATAAAATAATAAATCATTATGTTTTTATGTCAATCACGATTCTCATTTAACAGATAAAAATTTTTGGTGAATAATATTCTATCTACCAGTATTTCTTGATACAAGTGTGAGATTGAACGTTATTTCTTTAGGTTCAACTCTTGCTTCTTTGAATTTAAATCTTTTCTTGATTTAGTTAAAAAATTAGAAATACTTGGGAAAAAGGGTAAAATAAAGTTCCTTTTTCGCTTTAGAAGCTTCAAAAGGAAAAGGAGTTGCTCCCCTTTTACTTTACCTATTGGAGAGTAATGCATATAATATATACACTATATAATTTTTTTTATTATTTTCTGAAAAAGTATATTTTTTAAAAATTAAATAATCATTAAAGAGGCTCTCCCCCGCCTCCACCACCGATACCTACTCCAGTATCCTCTTCACCGCTTCCTCCACCGCCAGTATCTCCGCCTCCGGTAGAACCACTTCCACCAGTACTACTACCTCCTGTAGAACCATCACTTGTCGATCCTTCTCCAGAGTGGTTATCATTTGATGAATGTTTCTTAGAAGTATATGCTGTATGATGAGATTTATCATGTCCTCCAGAGGATACTACTGCTATAGTTCCTCCTACAACAGCTGCTGTTGTAAGAAGGAGAAGAAAAGTTCCTACACCAGTAAGATTTTGTTTGTTTAAAACATCAGTATAGAATTTTAATGGAACTTTTAGAGAATAAGATATTTCTCCTTCTTTACTATAAATATTATATCCTATACCATATTTGTTATTTGCTGATATTGAAGGTTTTCCATATAAATAAAAATATACTCCTGAAAAGTTTTCTTCTCCAAGAGGACTTTCAACACGGTAGGTATTAAAATAAATCTTTTCTTCTATGTTTTTAAAGCTTGTATGATTTGAAATATGTGCACATCCACCAAGACTAATTAAAGAAATTCCAGTAACAACAGCAATACCTTTTTATATTTCTTACAACAGTATGATATATTTTTTTAAAAACTTGAAGACTAAAAAGCGAATGATCTTTTAACAAATTTATATGTGATTTTATTATTCTCACACTTTAAATAATTTTATGCTTCTTTTTTACGAGGTAAAATTGGTAATCTTCTGAGCATAAATCTTGTAGTGATTACAATAAAAACAACCATGCAAAGGGATAAAGCAACTTCCATCCAACTGGGATAATATTTTTGAGAAAGAGGAATATACCATTTATAGGCAATTAAACATACATTAAATCTATTTAAAATTACTCCTAAGGCTACCCATACTCCTATAAATGGAACAAGTTTTGACCATTTGTATCTTATTACATTAGCAAGAATCAAAATAGGAAGCACTACAAATCCGATTGTTTCTACAAGATACCAATATCCATAAGGAGAAAGGAGATATACTACTTTATGGTAATGAATAAGATCAAGAATTTTTAAAAGGAGATAAAGAATAAGAAGAATATACATAGCTTTTGCTAAACCAAGAAGTTTTTGAGGAAAGACTTCATGTTCTTCATGAGGTATATATTCTTTAAAAGCTCTATGGCTAATCGAGCTTTCAATAGTTACTATTGCAACGCCACCAAATAAAGCTGAAACAAGGAAAAATAAAGGAAGCAAAGGAGAATACCATAAAGGATGTAACTTCTCTGGAACTATAAGGAAAAGAGCTCCTAAAGCAGACTGGTGACCACCTGCAATAATAACACCTAAAGCAGTTGCCCAAATTGCCAATTTAGAAAATATTTCTTGGGCTTTTCTTAACCCTGTCCATTCAAAGAAAGCAGGTAGCCATTCTACAATAGATATTATGATATATAAGAAGAAATGCCAACCGATCAGGAAGAGCACAGATGTTAAACCCCAAGACCAAATAATAGGATAATAAACCCTGTAGTATCTTCCAAGGTCAAAGAGTAATGCAGTAACTGCAAATACATATCCTACCAAACTTGATAACACAGCAGGACGAGCAAATGAATGATAATCTTTAAATCCAAAAAGATGAATAGAAGTCGCTACTGCAAGTCCAGGTGCTGCTAAAGCAATTCCTACAAGAATATCAAAAGCAATCCAGATTCCCCATGGATATTCATCTGAAAGATTAGTGGCAGGACCTAAGCCAAAAAGTAAACGATAAATAATTGCATAAAGTCCAAAAATTATAATAATTCCAGCTACTAAATTCCATGGTGTTAAAAGACCAGAAATATATTCACCCCAGCTTTTTCCTAATAAAACCTTTTCCTTAAAGAAACTTCCAGATTTATTACCCATCGCTTCTCCTCATTTTTTTCTAAATTTTTTATTATTCATGGTCTTTTTCATATTCGTGTTCTTTAAGGGCTTTGTAAGCTAAATAAACTAAAGGCGGAGCTGCTAATATTTCGAGAACTTTTATAGCAAATAAGTAATTTTCTGTATATCTACGAGGCGCCTCTTTAAATCCTACTGGAAAACCAAGTTTTTCAAATGGTACATTTGAAATATAAAGCCAACTTGTTCCACCAAAATCATGTTCTCCATATACATAAGGAACATACTTATCAGGATTATCTTCTATAATCTTATGAGCTAAACGGATTAATTCTTTCCTTTTACCAAAAATTAAAGCATTAGCAGAACATATAGTAACACAAGCAGGTTTTTTCCCTTCTGTAATTCTATCAAAGCAAAAAGTACATTTTGTAACTTGAGGAGCAAAAGCATCATAATATTCATAAGCAGGTATATCAAAAGGACAAGCAACCATACAATAACGACAACCTACACATACAGAAGGATTATAAAGAACTGGACCTTCTGGTGTTCTAACAAATGCTTCTACAAAGCATGCAGATGCACAAGAAGGCTCTAAACAATGCATACATTGTTTTTTTACATATACAGGTTTACCTTCAGAATCATAAAATCTATTAACTACTGTAAAATTCCCTGCATGCGTTCTTCTAATTTTATCAAATACAGATGGTTTTTGAAAACGAGATTTTTCAAATTCTTCAATAGGTTGATTAGGATTTTTATTCCATTCATTACATGCCCATTCACAACGCCTACATCCTATACACCTTGTAAGATCAACCAATACCGCGTAAGAATCTTCTAAAGGAACTTCTTTACCTTCCTCTTTTCTTTTTTCATATAATTTCCAATTTCTTTCATTTGCAGTATTTTCAGTAAATTTTATAGAAACTATTTCGCTTTTACTAAGGGATAAAACCCCTCCAAGTTTCAAAACCTTGCTTAAAAATTCTCTTCTATTTAACTTCATAGGTTAAATCCCCATAAAAAGTTTTAAAATCTTTTTTCTTTTAATGTTGAAAAAATAACTATAAAAATAAAAAATGTTAATGCTGCTAAAGCAGCTTCTAACCCGTGATCTGTAAAAAGTTGTTCCCAAATATGCATAGCTTTTTCCTCTTTTGTTAATCTAAAGTAAATTTTGGACGAACCTCTTTTTCTTTATGGCAATCTGTACATTCAAGTCCTTTCTTAAGATCCATCTCTATATGGCATTTTATACACATTACATGGTAAGCAGCCTGTAACTTTGGTTTCTCAGGTTTTAATACTTCTACTTCTACACTATGACAACTTTTACATAAAGGTGGTTTTTGTTCTTCTTGTTCCGCTTTAGTTAAACTTTTGTGATGACAACCCATGCAAAGGGTATCTAAACTCTGATGGAAATATGTAGCCAATTTACTTTTATTGGAAATCTCCAACAACTTTTTAACTATTTTTTCGTGAGGAAGCTTTGCAGGTTTATATTCTTTTTCCAAAATCTTTATTTCAATATCTTTATCAATCTTTTTAGCGAGGAAAGGTTTTAAACTAATAGGTTTAATTTCTCCAATCTTCTTTTTACCAGAATGACAGATATTACAAGTTCTCTTAGAAGCTATTTCATTCTTAACTTCAGGAAATCCAATAAAATAATGGCATCCATAACAATCTTTATTTTTTGTCTGTTCATAATGACAACCTACACAACTCTGTTTAGATTTAGAATGAAGCGCAGTAACTAAACTTACATATCCACCTTTAATATCTCCAGAAGGAGTATGACAATCTCTACATGCCTCAAGTCTTTCATGATGACAATCTCTACACTTGGTAAGTGCATATTCATGAGATTTATGATCAAAAGGAACTCCTTTCATTTTAGATACTGTCTTGTTAAAAAGAAACATCTCTTCTTTTTGTTTTCTATCTGGGCGCTTAATTTTAGCAAGCTCTTCTACAGTTCTATATTTACCAGTATGACATTTAGCACATTCTATAGGTCCTGTATCTTTTTTCTTTTCTTTGTATTCTAAATGACAATTTAAACAACGATAATGAGAAGCACGCTTTAAGCACCAGCGATCTTCTTTAGCAATATTTATAATTTTTACTAAATCAGGATTTTTTCTTTCTTTAGTAAAATCATGGCAATAATAACAAGATTCTTCTTTACCTTTTTCATACTTTAAAGCTTCTTCTTTTTTCTTTTTAAGATCATAAGTATGATGACATAAATCACATCTACCTTTTATTTTACCTTTAACCAGTTTTTCTAATTTCTTTTCGTGTTTATCATGTAAATAAAAATCAAAATCCATTACAGGATATTTAACAATAGGAGCCTTTCTTATATGACAATCTCCACATACAAGACCTGTAGGACCTGTTTTTTGATTCTTTTTAGCAAATTTTTTATGGCATTCTACACATTTTTCATGATATTTAACCTTAGCTTTTTCTGGATCTTCGAAGACTTCCCGACTTAAAAAATCAAAAATAAGCTTCTTTTCTTTATCTACTAAATGACATTCTTTACAATCTTCTTTAACTGCTTTTACATGTTTTTGATGATTAAAAACTACTGGTGGATACTCAAATTTCTTAAATACTTTTTCATGTTGGATAACAATTACACCTTCTTTTACCAGGTCTTTTTTGACCTGTTCTACTTTATTTACGCCTTTAGCTTGTATAGATCCTATACAAAATGTTAAAATTCCTAATCCCAGAGCTAAAAATTTTTTCTTCATTTTTTAATCCCTAAAAATTTTTTAAAAAAATAACACATTAAGGCATTAAACAAAATTTAAAAAATTATTGTATTAACTCAAAAACAAAAGTCAAGTTTTAAAAATGTTAAATAAAGGGAAATATTTTAAATTTTTATAGATTTTATTTATATTTATTCACGATGATAGGGAAATTTCTTTATAATAGTAAAGCTTCTATAAATAGCCTCTAAGAGCATTAAAAGAGCTATTTCATGATTTAAAGTTAAAGATGAAAGACTAAGTATTTCTTGGGCTTCGTTTTTAAGATTCTTGGAGATTCCCTCAGGTCCACCTATTATAAAACATAAAGAATCGTGAATTTCCAGAATTTTTTCTAAATGTCTTGCCAATTCTATACTTTTTAACATCTTTCCTCTCTCATCAAGTATTATTAAATAATCCTTAGGAGATAAGTATTTTCTTAAAACTTTTTCTTCTTTTATTAATTTTTGCTCCTTGTTTAGTCCCGAGGTTTTTATTTTAGGAATTATAAGTTCAAGAGAAATAAAAGGAGAAATTTTGTTTTTATAATATTCCAGACCATCCCTAATAAAATTAAATTTTAAAGGTCCAGGAGCTAAAATTTTTATTTTTTTCATTTTAAAATAAAGATTATAACTATTTTGTTCTCTTTTTATAGATTTGTGATAAAATTTCAGGAATAAAAATTTCCGGAGGATAAAATGCGTGTAGTTGTCATAGGAGCTAATGCATGTGGTGGAAAAGCAGCATGCAGATTAAAAAGGTTGGATCCAAATATTGAAGTTATAATGATTGATAAAGAAGAAATTTTTTCTTATAGTGCTTGTGGAATCCCGTATTATATTTCGGGTGACATTCCTTATGAGAATAATTTAAGAGAAACCTCTTATAAAGTAGTAAGAGATATAAATTTTTTTGAAGAAGCTAAAGGAATTAAGATATTAAATAAAACCCAAGTAGAAGAGATTAATAGAGAGAAAAAAGTAGTAAAAGTAAAATATCTTAATAATGGAAAATTAGATGAAATACCTTATGATAAATTAGTTATTGCTACTGGTTCACTTCCAAAAATACCTTCTATTCCTGGAGTAGATTTAGATGGTGTTTATACATCTATTAATTTTAAAACAGCTTTAGAAATTAGACAGAAAATTTCTAAGGGCGAAGTAGAAAATCCTGTTATTATAGGAGCTGGTTTTACAGGGCTTGAACTTGCAGAAGCCTTAGGAGATCTTTGGGGACTCCCAGTAAAAATTCTTGAGTATTTCCCTCAAGTTTTACCTAAAATAATAGATCCCTGTTTATCAAGAATTGTAGAACAACATTTAAGAGATAAAGGAATTGAACTTGAACTCAATGCAAGAATAAAAGAAATAATAGGAAAAGATGGAAAGGTCATTGGTATAAAAACAGAAAAAAAGGAATATCAAGCAGATCTCATAATATTAGCAACAGGAGTTAAACCAAATAGTGAACTTGCCAAAAAAGCAGGATTATTAGTATCCCCGATTACAGATGGGATTGTTGTTAATGAAAAGATGCAAACTTCTGATCCAGATATATATGCTGGTGGAGATTGTGTAGAAATTAGACATTTAATAACAGGTAAAAAAGTTGTTATGCCCATGGGCTCTCTTGCTAATAGACAAGGAAGAGTGATCGCAAATAATATAATAGGAGAACCTGATATATTCCCTGGGACAATAGGAGCATTTATATTAAAGTGTTTTGAATTAGCAATTGGAGGGTGTGGTTTAAGTTTAGAAACAGCAAAAGATGAAGGATTCGAAGCACTTCAAGCTCTTAATAATCAAACAGAAAGAAGTCATTTTTATCCAGATGCAAAATTTGGTTTTTATTCTCTTGTATTTGATAAAAAAACTACAAAAGTATTAGGATTTCAAGCAGTGGGGCCTTTTACAGATGGAACACTTGCAAGAATTCATGCAATTTCAAGTATTTTGCCTTATAAACCCACAATAAAAGATTTAATTTCTTTAGAATTAGCTTATGCTCCACCTTTTAATAACCCCCTTGATCCTATCCATGACACTGCTCATGTTGCAGAAGCTCTTATTAAAAATATGATAACTCCCATTTCCTTAGAAGAAACATTAGAAAAACTTAGAAACGGAGATACCAATATAGTATTTATTGATTTAAGACACCCCCGTGAGGCAAAACCTATGGTTAAAAAGTATTCTAACTGGATAAACATTCCTTTTCCCGAATTAAGAAATCGTTTAAATGAATTACCAAAAGATAAAGATTTAATTTTAATTTGTAGCACTGGTAGAAGATCTTACGAAGCTGAAAGAATTTTAAGAGCTAATGGATTTGAGAGATGTTTTGTGCCTCTTGGAGGTTGGAATTTTCCAAGAAGATGGGGTGAAGATATTGAGTAAATCATCATCAAAAATCCAGGCAGTAAGAGGTTTTAAAGATTGGCTTCCTGAAGATTTTATAAAATATGAATATCTTATTGAAACTGCCAAAGAAATATTAAAAAATTATAATTATAAAGAAATTAAAATCCCTATTTTAGAAAAAACAGAATTATTTATAAGGTCTATTGGAGAAGTTACAGATATAGTTCAAAAAGAAACCTATACTTTTCAAGATAGAAATAAAGATTTTTTAACCCTTCGTCCGGAAGCAACTGCAGGTATTTGTAGAATGATTATTGAAAATGGTTTATTTACAAGGCCTAAACCCTTAAAATTTTTTACAATTGGTCCGATGTTCAGACATGAAAGACCTCAAAAAGGAAGGTTAAGAGAATTTTTTCAAATTGATGTTGAATTTTTTGGAAATTTGAATCCTTATTATGAAGCTGAATTAATTTATATGGCTTTACTTATCTTAAATAAACCTTTGGATAAACAAGAAAAATCGCCTTTTATTTTAGAAATAAATTCCTTAGGATGTGAAAGATGCAGACCAAAATTTAGAGAATATTTAATAGATGCACTTAATAATGTTAAAGAGAAACTGTGTAATGTTTGTCAAGAAAGACTTGAGCGAAATCCTTTAAGGATCCTTGATTGCAAAAATGAAGTTTGTAAAGAAGAGGTTCAGAAACTCAAACCAATAAGTGAATTTTGGTGCAAAGAGTGTAAAGAACATTTTGAGGAGCTAAAGAAAGTTTTGAATGATTTAAAAATTGAATATACAATTAATCCTTATTTAGTGAGAGGACTTGATTATTATATACGCACTATATTTGAAATAAAAGCAAAAGAACTCGGAGCCCAGGATACAGTTTGTGCAGGAGGAAGATACGACAAATTGCTTTCTGAATTAGGTGGACCTGAACTTCCAGCTATTGGATTTGCTATTGGTCTTGAAAGATGGTCCCTGTGTGTGTTTAATAATCAAAAAGAAAGAGAATTGTTAGAAAAAAATAAACCTGAAATCTTTGTTGCAATTTTAGGAAAAGAACAATTTCCTTTTGGAATTAAATTAGTTCAGGATTTAAGAAAAGAGGGATTTAAAACAGAAACAAATTACGAAGAAAAAAAACTTAAGGCATTATTAAGAGAAGCAGATAAACTTTCAGTTAAAAAAGTTTTAATTCTGGGAGAGGACGAATATAAAGCAGGCAAAATACTTTTAAAAGACATGGAAACCGGAGCACAAGAAGAGATAGCATTAAACCAAATCATTGAAAAACTTAAAGAAACACATGTATAGATTTTTTCCCTCTAAAGAAGAATTTTGCAAACTTTGCGAAAAATTTAATATTGTTCCTATCTATACCGAAATTCCTGCAGATTTAGAAACTCCTATTTCTCTCTTTTATAAACTTTTTGAAGATCAAGAATACATTTTCTTATTAGAAAGTGTAGAAGGCGCTGAAAAATGGGCACGTTATAGTTTTATAGGACTAAATCCATTTCTTATTTTTAAAAGCAAAGGAAATAAAATTTGGATTAAAAATAAACAAAATGAGGAAACTAAAATTACCGAAAATCCTCTTTTTGAACTTAGAGAACTTATCAAAAATTATAAAACACCAGAAATTAAAACATTACCGAGATTCTGGGGCGGAGCAGTAGGATTTGTTTCTTATGAAATGATAAATTTCTTTGAGCCTCGTGTTCCTAAAGGTAAAGATATACTTGATTTTCATGACCTACATTTTATGTTTCCCGAAGTTCTTTTTATTTATGATAGACTTACGCACACTATAAAAATTGTCGCTTTAGCCTATAATACTGACTCTGAATCTGACAAAATTTATGATAAAGCTTTAGAAAAAATAAAAGAAGTTTTAGATAAATTAAAAATTGCTACTATAAAGATTCCATTTTTAAAAAAAGATTTATTTTTTTCTTCTGAAATAGAAAAAGATGTCTTTGTCAATAATGTAAAAATAGCTAAGGATTACATTTCTCAAGGAGATGCTATTCAGATTGTATTATCTCAGAGATTTTTTTTAGAGGATGAAATTTTACTTAATCCTCATACAAGCTTTTTACTTTATCGTGGTTTGAGAAAGATTAATCCCTCACCTTATCTATTTTATTTAAAGCTTGAAGATGAAATTTTAATAGGTTCTTCACCTGAAATATTGGTAAGACTCGAAGATGGGATTGTAGAAACAAGACCAATTGCAGGAACTCGTCCAAGAGGGAAAACAGAAGAAGAAGACAAAGCTTTAGAAGAGGATTTAAAACACGATGAAAAAGAGCTTGCAGAACATATTATGCTTGTTGATCTTGGAAGAAATGACATAGGTAGAATTTGTGAATATGGAAGTGTTGAAGTTTATGAGCTTATGGTAATAGAAAAATATTCACATGTAATGCATATTGTTTCAGGAGTAAGAGGAAAGCTTCCTAAGGATAAAGATATGTTTGAAACATTTATAGCAACATTTCCAGCTGGAACAGTTTCAGGAGCTCCTAAAATCAGAGCTATGGAAATTATTACTGAACTTGAAAAAACAGTAAGAGGTCCTTATGCAGGAGCTGTAGGTTATTTTGGTTTTTCACAAAATATGGATTTTTGTATTACTATAAGAACTATGTTTCAAAAAAGAAATAAACTTTATTTACAAGCTGGGGCTGGTATTGTTGCAGATTCGGTACCTGAAAGAGAATACGACGAAACAATAAACAAGGCAAAAGGGATGGAAAAGGCTTTAGAATTTTTCAGAAAAGGATATTTTCTATGAAAAAAATTTTAGTAATCGATAATTATGATTCTTTTACTTATAATTTGGTTCAATTAGTGGGAGTAATGTTAAAAAAATTATGGAATGGCGAGATTTTTGTTTACAGAAATGATAAAATAAGTATTAAAGAAATAGAAAAATTAAATCCTACCTATATTATAATTTCTCCTGGACCTTGTACACCTAAGGAGGCAGGTATTTCTGTTGATGTGGTAAAACACTTTGCTGGGAAGGTACCAATTTTAGGAATTTGTTTAGGACATCAATGTATAGGATATGCCTTTTCAGCAAAAATAATAAGGGCAAAAAGATTGATGCATGGTAAAACATCTCAAATTTTTCACGATGGTAAAGGGATTTTTAGAGGTCTTAAAAATCCATTTTCGGCAATGAGATACCATTCATTAGCAATAGATCCAGATACTTTATCTTCAGATTTTGAAATTTCAGCTAAGGCAGAAGATGGAGAAATAATGGGTATAAGACACAAAAAATACCCCTTAGAGGGAGTTCAATTTCATCCAGAATCTATTGGTACATCATTAGAAGCTTGGCAAAGATTTAAAAAACCGCCTTTAAATTGGGATTTTGCTAAGGATGATCTTCCAGAAGGTATAATAATTCTAAAAAATTTTCTTACTTTATATTAAAAAAATGCAAAAAATAGAAGAATTATTTCGAAATATATTGGTGTGGTTTTATTGTCTTATTACTGTTCCTACTTTTGGATTAATGGCTATTATTACAAAATGGCATTTTTGGGCTCGGGTTTGGTGTAAAGGATTATTAAAAATTTTAGGAATAAAAATTCATGTAAAAGGCAATTTGCCTCCTGCTGGGATTTATGTTTTTATGAGTAATCATCAAAGTCAACTGGATATACCAGTTTTAGAAAAAATTTTAGAGCCTTATAATATTCGTTTTTTAGCTAAGCAGAGTTTATTTAAAATTCCCTTTTTTGGATGGGGAATAAAGGCATTAGGATATGTGCCAGTTGAAAGAGAAAATCCTAAGGAAGGATTAAAAAGTATTCTTATCTGTATTGAGAAATTAAAACAGGGTTATTCTTTAGTAATATTTCCTGAAGGTACAAGGAGTCCCACAGGTGAGCTTTTACCTTTTAAAATAGGTGGTTTTTTAGTGCCTTTAAAATCTAAAGTTAAAATAGTCCCTATAACTATTTGGGGAACAAGAAATATTCTACCTAAGGGGAAAATATGGTTTAATACAAAACACAAAAATGTAAAAGTTTTTATAGATCATCCTGTTGATGTAGGAACTTTTACTTTGAGAGAAAAAAATAAACTTTCCTCCTTAGTGAGAAATATTATTTTAAAAAACTTAGAACTTCTTAAAAAAGAAATGGAGGGGAATTAAAAATATGGGTGAAATAATCACAGTTCCTTTAGAAGAAGAGCTTAAAGAGTCTTATTTAGATTATGCAATGAGTGTTATTGTAGGAAGAGCTCTTCCAGATGTAAGAGATGGTCTGAAACCTGTTCAAAGGAGGATTCTTTATGCAATGTATGAAATGAGAAATGATTGGAACAAACCTTATAAAAAGAGTGCAAGAATTGTTGGTGAAGTAATTGGAAAATATCATCCCCATGGTGATATCCCGGTTTATGAAGCATTAGTAAGGATGGCTCAAGATTTTACTATGCGTTATCCACTTGTTGATGGACAAGGGAATTTCGGATCTATAGATGGTGATGCTCCTGCAGCAATGAGATATACTGAAGTAAGGCTTGCTCGCATTTCTCACGAAGTTCTTGCGGATATTGAAAAAGAAACCGTAGAATTTGTACCAAATTACGATAATACTTTAAAAGAACCTCTTGTACTTCCTTCAAAAATTCCCAATCTTTTGATTAATGGTTCATCAGGAATTGCAGTAGGAATGGCTACAAATATCCCACCTCATAATCTTTCAGAAGTGATAGATGCTCTTCTTTATTTATTAAGAAATCCCGATTCAACTATAGAAGAACTTATGAGATTTATAAAAGGTCCTGATTTTCCTACAGGAGCTTATATAGTTGGAAAGGAAGGAATTAAAAATGCTTATATTACTGGAAAAGGTTTAATAAAATTGAAAGCCAAATATAAGATAGAAAAGGAAAAAAATAAAATAAAATTAGTTTTTACGGAAATTCCTTATCAGGTAAGTAAAGCAAAAATTGTAGAAAAAATAGCACAGCTTGTAAAAGATAAAAAAATAGAAGGTATTTCTGAAGTAAGAGATGAATCAGATAGAGAAGGTATAAGAATTGTAGTTGAATTAAAAAAAGAATGGGCAACAGCTCCGCATACTCTTGCTAAGAAGCTTTATGAATTAACTCCTTTGCAAACTACTTTTGGAATTATAATGCTTGCTCTTGTTCAAGGTAAACCTGAGGTTTTATCACTTAAAGAGCTTCTTCAACATTTTATTAACTGGCGAAAAACCGTAGTTATAAGAAGGACACAGTATGAATTAAAAAAAGCAAAAGATAGGGCTCATATATTAGAGGGATATTTAAAAGCCCTTTCTCATATTGATGAAATAATCGAACTTATCAAAAAATCTAAAACTCCTCAAGAAGCAAAACAAAAGCTAATAAAAAAATTCGGTTTTACTGAGATTCAGGCACAAGAAATCCTTAATTTAAGACTTCAAAAGCTTACTGCGTTAGAGAGAGAAAAGATCTTGTTAGAATACGAGGAACTTAAAAGAGCAATTAAATATTATGAAAAAATTCTTACACATGAACCCACTTTAATTACTGTAATTGAGGAAGAATTAAAAGAAATTAAAGAAAGATACGGAGACGAAAGAAAAACAGAAATAATAGAAGAAAAAGAAGAAGAAAAACTCTTAGCTAAAGAAGAAATACCTTCAGAGGAGGTATTAGTTTTAATAAGTGAAGAAGGTTATATAAGAAAACTATCTTTAGATATTTTCACATCTCAAAAAAGAGGAGGAAAAGGTAGCTTAGTTTTTAGTGTGGATGAAAAATTAAAATATGCATTACAAATTAACTCTCTTTCTCAAATGTGGATCTTTACAGAAAAAGGGAAAGTATATCCTTTAGAGGTAAAAGATATACCTTTTTCAACCAAAACTGCAAAGGGCACGCATATTAAAAATTATCTTCCAAAATTAGAAGAAAATATTTCTTTTATACTTCCTGCTGAAGAAGAAGGATACTTAATATTGAGTACAGCCAGAGGAATTATTAAAAAACTGGAAATTTCAGAGATAAAAAATTTAAGAAAAAATGGTTTGTCTGTTATAAGTTTAAAAAAAGGTGATTATTTAAAAAGCGGGGTAATTACAAAAGAGGGTGAAAATTTATTAATAATTACCAAAAATGGTATGTCTTTACATTTTAGTGAAAAGGATATAAGTGCAACAAAAAGACAATCAGAAGGAGTAATAGGAATAAAGTTAAAAAAAGATGATGAAGTTGTTCAATTATTAAAAACATCAAAAAATAGTTATTTATTTACAATTACTGAAAGGGGTTATGGGAAAAAAACACAAATAAAAGAATTTAGAATTCAAGGAAGGGGTGGAAAAGGTATTATAGCTCATAATATTGATAAAAAAATAGGCAAAATTATAGGAGGAGCCATTGTAAAAGATGAAAATGAACTTTTAATATTTGCAAGTTCTGGAAGGGTTATAAGAATTGAAGCTAAAGAAATACCTACGCAAGGAAGAGCTACAAAAGGGGTTAGGATTATTAGTATTTTACCTGGAGAATATGTAAGTGGTATAACAGTATTGGAAAATTCAAAAATTTAATAATTTCTTAAGGAAAATATGAAAATAGTATTATTTGATATTGATAATACTTTATTAAAAAGTACGAAATCTCATCAATTATCTTTTGCAAAGGCTTTAGAATCTATTTTTAAAATTCCTTTTACTCTTGAAGACATTAATAAAGGTAATAAACCAGGAACTACTGATCCTGAAATTATTATAAATGCACTTAGACGGAAAAATATTCCTAAGGAGGAAATTAAAGAAAAACTGCCCTTATGTTATAAAAAAACAATTGAATTTTTTTCAAAACTTATAAAAGATGAAGGTCTTATTATTTTGCCAGGAGTAAAGGAATTTTTAGAACATCTAAAAAATGAAAATATTAAACTTGGATTAGTAACAGGGAACTTAGAACCTATAGCTTGGTTAAAAATGGAGATTACTAAATTAAAACCTTTTTTTTCTTTTGGTGCTTTTGGAACGGATCATCCGAAAAGAGAGGTATTAGTTTCTTTAGCAATTGAGAAAGCAAAAAATATATTTAAAACCAATATAGATTTAGAAAATGTATATCTTGTTGGTGATACTGTAAGAGATGTATTAAGTGGAAAAAAAGCAGGAGTAAAAACTATTGCAGTAGCTACAGGGAATGTAAGTAAAGAGGAATTAGAAGAGGCCAAAGCAGATATAGTTGTTGAAACCTTAGAAGAATATCCAAAGATTATAGAATTTATTAAACAGATTTAATTAAACAGATTTAAGTTGCTTTTTTTCTCTTTTCTTCCCAGTTTTTTACAAGGAGAATTGTTAAGAAAACTCTTAAATTTGTTAAAATAGCTAATATAATAAACAAAAGTTTAATTTGTTTTAATAAACAAAAAATCATGATCAAAAATATTCTTTCATCTCTTTTACCAATGAAATATTTTAAACTTGGTATTTCTTTATAAATATCCATAGAATAAGCGGCTTTAAACCGTTCAGTAGAATAACTTACCATAACGCTTCCTATAATAGCAAATGCTACAACTGGCCAGAATGAATAAGGGACAAAATGAGCTAAGGCAAGCAAAAAGAAAAAATCAACAAATCTATCTAAAAGAGAATCAAGCCATCCTCCAAATTTACTTTCTTTTAAAGTAAGTCTTGCGATTTCACCATCTACTCCATCAATAATAGAACTTAATTGGTAAACCAAGCCACCTGCAGGTAGATGAAAAAAAGCAACAACAGAAGATAAGATCCCTATTAAAAATGCCAAAAGTGTAGCTTGATTAGGGGTTATTTTATCTGCAAGATATAAAGAAATTCTTGTTGAAATTTTTCTATTTAATGTACGAGAAATTATACCATCTCCAGTTCCTTTAACAGCGATTTTAATTAAAAATTTGCGAGCTTTTTTGAGATCTTGGGGAGTATCTATATCCATCCATAAAAACCCTGAAATTTCAGTTACAGGAAGACGTGCAAGTTTTACAATATCGCTTAATTCTATAACTTCTTTTTGTGAAACCAAATTTTCTGCTACAGAGAAAATATCTGGATTAAGAATAAAAAAACCTGTGTCAAACCCATCCCATTTATTTAATTTTTTACCAATATCTTCTATATATCCGTTTTTTATCCGTACTTTAGTAGCTTCTGTAGGTTCAATAAATAATCCTTTTTTATCTATAACTAATCCTTTACCATTAATAGCCTTTTTTATAAATGCTTCTTCATAAATATGATCGCTCATCACCACTATAAAAGGATCTTTGATATATTTTTTAGCAAGATAAAGAGAATATCCATTACCTCTTTCAGGATGAGGATTTAAAATAATTTGATAAGAAATTTCAGATGAAGAGAAATTTTTTTTAAAAAAATTTTCATAATATGAATAATAAGAGTTATTAGTAATAAGAATAAAGTCTTTTATTCCGAGGTTTTTTAAAAAACAAATAGTGCGGTATATAATTTCTCTGCCACCGAGTTTTATAAGTCCTTTAGGTATATTTTTATACTGAGATTTAAGTCTTGTACCTAAACCAGCAGCAAGTATTATTGCCTGCATTTTTACTTGCCTCTTTTGAAATATTAAAGACTTATATAGATATTTTTTGAAAATAAAAAATAAGTATTGAACGTAATTATATCAAGTTTTTTATAATAATTAAAAAGTTAAGAAGTATAATTTTTATTAAAAATCTAAAAAATAAAAGAATTAAAAGAAAAAATTCCTAATTTTTTAATTAAAATTAAGATTATCTTGATATTACACGCATATGTATTATATTTTAAACAGCCATTTTTTATCTTCTTAAATTTTTAAATTTCCTTGGAAGGAGGTGGGTATGGATAAGAAGGTCCGTTTAGCTATTGTAGGTCTGGGGAATTGTGCAAGTTCTCTTATTCAGGGGATTTATTATTATAAAGAAAAGGGAATAGATAATGTCCAAGGTATAATGTTCCCAGACATAGGTGGTTATAAACCTTATGATATAGAAATAGTAGCTGTTTGGGATATAGATGCCAGAAAAGTAGGAAAAGATGTATCCGAAGCAGTTTTTAGTGCACCTAATTGTACTGCTATATTTTATAAAGATATCCCTAAGCTTGGTGTAAAAGTAAGGAAAGGTAAAGTCCTTGATGGTGTAGCAGAACATATGAAAGATTATCCAGAGGAAAAGACTTTTGTGCTTTCAGAAGAAAAAGAAGATGAATTAGAAGATGTTGTAAGTGTTTTAAAAGAAGTAAATGCAGATGTTTTAATAAATTATGTTCCAGTTGGATCAGAAAAAGCTGCAAGATTTTATGCTGAAGCTTGTTTAAAAGCTGGGGTAGCATTTGTTAATGCTATGCCAACTTTTATAGTTTCTGATGAAGAATGGGGTAAAAAATTTGAATCAGCGGGAGTTCCTGCAGTAGGAGACGATATTAAGTCGCAGCTTGGAGCAACTATTCTTCATAGGACATTGGTTCAGCTTTTTGTAGATAGAGGAATTCCTCTTAAAAGAAGTTATCAACTTAATTTTGGAGGGAATACAGATTTCTTAAATATGCTAAAGCGTTCGCGTTTAAAAACTAAAAAGATTTCAAAAACCGAAGCTGTAACAAGTCTTTTACCATACGATATAGGATGGGAAAATATTCATATAGGACCTTCTGATTGGGTGCCATGGTTAAAAGATAGAAAAATAGCTTATATAAGACTCGAAGGAGAACATTTTGGCGGAGTTCCTATGTCTGTAGAAGTCAAATTAGAGGTAGAGGATTCTCCCAATTCTGCAGGTTCAGCTATAGATGCAATAAGATGTGCTAAATTGGCAAAAGATAGAGGGGTAAGTGGTCCATTAATTTCTATTTCTGCCTATACTATGAAACATCCACCTCAACAATTTCCAGATTATCTTGCAAGACAAATGGTAATTGAATTTATTGAAGGAAAAAGAGAAAAATAGAATTTAAGGAATTTTAAAATGGAATTATCTGAGAAACTGAAAAGACTTCCTCCATATCTTTTTGTAGAAATTGATAGATTAAAAAATGAAAAAATAAAAGAAGGTGTAGATGTGATTGATTTAGGGGTAGGGGATCCAGATCTTCCTACCCCTCCTGAAATTGTAGAAATAGCAAAAAAAGCTTTAGAAAATTCTGAAAATCATAGATATCCATCTAATAAAGGTAAATTAGCCTTCAGAAAAGCTTGTGCTGAATATATGAAAAAAAGATTTGGTATATCTTTCGATCCAGAAACAGAAATCACAGCACTTATCGGTTCTAAAGAAGGTATAGCTCATTTCCCTATAGGTTTTATTAATCCTGGAGATATTGTTTTATGCCCTGAACCTGCCTATCCTGTGTATCGTTTAGGTACAATATTTACTGACGGGATTCCATATTTTATGCCTCTTACATGGGAAAATGATTTTTTTCCAGATTTAGGTAAAATTCCCCAAGATATAGTAGAAAAAGCTAAAATTTTATGGTTGAATTATCCTAATAATCCAACAAGTGCAACTGCTACAAAGGAGTGTTTTAAAGAAGTAATAAAATTTGCTAAAAAATATAATCTTATAGTAGCTCATGATGCAGCTTATGTAGAACTTTATTTTGATACTCCACCTATAAGCATTTTTGAAATAGATGGAGCAAAAGATGTAGCAATTGAATTCCATAGTCATTCCAAAACTTTTTGTATGACAGGCTGGAGATTAGGTTTTGCAGTAGGTAATAGGGAGCTTATTTCAGCTCTTGTTAAAGTCAAAAGTAATATAGATTCTGGAGTATTTAATGCTATTCAGGATGCAGGAACTTATGCCTTGCAAAATATAGAAAATCTTGTACCTTCTCGCAGAGAAATTTTTAAAAAAAGGAGAGATATTTTGGCAGATGGGTTAAAAAAACTTGGTTATGAATTTAAATTACCCTCTGCAACATTTTATCTATGGGTAAAAACTCCTAATGGCATGCCTTCTCAGGAATTTTGTAAAAAGCTTTTACAAGAAGCTGGAATTGTAGTAACTCCTGGCATAGGGTTTGGTCCATCTGGAGAAGGATATTTTAGAATAGCTTTAACTGTGGGAGAGGAAAGATTAAAAGAGGCTATCAAAAGATTTTCCAGCCTCAAACTTTAAAAAAGGTTTTTTTAAGTTTAGGTAGTAATTTAGGAAATAAAGAAAAATATCTTAAAAGGGCTCTTTTTTATCTTGAAAAAATTCCTTTTAAAATAAAAAAAGTTTCTTCAATTTATAGAAGTGCTCCATGGGGATTTAGTTCTTCAAAAGAGTTTCTTAATTTATGTGTATTAGGAGAAACATCGCTTTCTCCATTATCTTTACTTTTTGAAATAAAAAAAATAGAAGCTTTACTTGGAAGAAAAATTTATATACAGAGGAAGGAATATAAAGATAGGAAAATAGATATAGATATTATACTTTACGAAAATCTAATTTTTCAAACCGATATTTTATCAATCCCTCATCCTCTATTTCATTTAAGAGCATTTGTAATGAAACCAGCTTTAGAAATTGCTCCTTCTTGGATTCATCCTAAATTTAATTTGACTTTAAATGAGCTTTATGAAAAATTTAAACATGTCTTGAATTTGCAAGAAATTCATAAATATACTACACTAAAATAAATGAAATTCATTTTTTGGATATTAATAGGGATTTTAATTTATTGGTATTTTACAAAAAAGAAAAATATTACAGAAATGGTTTTAGATGAAAATTGTGGTAAATATATAAACAAAAATTCAGCAATAAAATTGGAAATAAATGGTAAAGAATATTATTTTTGTTCTGAAAAATGTATTCAGGAGTTTTTAAAAAAGAATCAATAAAACTGATTTTTTACATAATTTTTATTTATTTTATCTTTTTAGAAGTAAATGTATTTGCTACAGATATTTATCTTTATATAGATCCAGTTACAGGGGGAAAGATATTTTCTAATATTCCTTTAAACAGTGCATATAAACTTTATCTTAGAGTTCCTATTAAGTATGCAAATATCGGAGAAATATTTACCACATCAATAAATTTAAAGAAATACGACCCTATATTTGAAGAAGTAGCCAAAAATTATAATTTAGATCCTGCGCTTCTTAAGGCAATTGCTAAAGTGGAATCTAATTTTAATCCTTTTGCAATTTCTCCAAAAGGTGCGATAGGAATTATGCAATTACTTCCTTCGACTGCAGAACTTGTAGGAGTAAAAAATCCCTTTGATCCTATAGAAAATATCCATGGAGGGGCACGTTATTTGAAATTACTTCTTGATGAATTCAAAGATCTTGAAAAGAGTTTAGCAGCCTATAATGCAGGTCCAGGAGTAGTAAAAACCTATAAAGGAATTCCACCATTTAAAGAAACACAGAATTATGTAAAATCTGTTCTTTATTATTATCGTTTATTTAAACATTAATCATTATTTCTTTTAATCTATCGATTTCTTCAAGGGCTTTACCTGCTCCAAGGGCTACGCAACTTAATGGATCTTCAACAATTTTAACAGGTAATTTTGTTTCCTCTTCTATTAATTTATCTAAATTCTTCAAAAGTGCCCCTCCCCCTGAAAGGCTTATTCCAGTATCTACAATATCTGCTGACAATTCGGGTGGTGTCTCTTCTAATACATCCTTTATAACTTGAATAATTGCTCCTATAGGTTCTTTAATAGCTTCTTGGACTTCTTTAGAGGAAATAGTTATTGTTTTTGGAATTCCTGTAACAAGATCTCTACCTTTTATTTCCATAGTTTCATAAGGTTCTTCAGGTTTAACATTCCCTATCTGAATTTTTATCTGTTCTGCAGTAGATTCACCAATAAGTAGATTATATTTTCTTTTTATATGCTGTAAAATAGCTTCATCAATTTTATCTCCTGCAATTTTAATAGAATGGCTGACAACTATTCCACCTAAGGAAATAACAGCTACTTCTGTAGTGCCCCCTCCTATATCTACAATCATACTTGCCACAGGTTCAGTAATCGGAAGCCCTGCACCTATTGCAGCAGCCATAGGTTCTTCAATAAGATAAACTTCTCTTGCTCCAGCACTTTCAGCACTTTCTTTAACTGCTCTTCTTTCTACTTGAGTTGTCCCAGTTGGTACACTAATTATAATTCTTGGCTTTACTAAATAGCCTCGATTATGTACTTTTTGAATAAAATATCTGATCATAGCTTCTGTTACTTCAAAATCAGCTATCACTCCTTCTCTTAAAGGTCGGATAGCTTTTATTATTCCCGGAGTCCTTCCTATCATTTTTTTTGCTTCTTCTCCCACAGCAAGAATCTTTTTGTATAATCCGCTGTCTTTTATTGCTACTACTGAAGGCTCGTTTAAGATAATACCTCTACCTTTAAGATAAATAAGTGTATTTGCTGTTCCTAAATCTATAGCTAAATCTTTTGAAAATTTACTTAAAATTTTAGAAAACATAATAAAATCTCCTTTTTAAAAATTCTCTTTAAATTTTACTTTCTTTTTTAAAAAATAAAAGAGAATTTTATTTTTAAGAGGATTAAAAAATTACTATAACAAAAGGTCCATAGCCTTTAAGATTTTTTTCCTTTTTTGACAAAATTTTTAGCCTTTCAGGAGAAATATGATATAAAAGAACTGCAATTGCACAAAAAATAGCATCTAAAATCCCATCTACAAAATTTAAATCAGAAGGTAAAGAGATCTGAAATTTTTGTTGAATCCAGGAAATTAAAAATTTTTGCTCTTCTTTGGGTATAACACTACCTTTTTTCTTATAAATATAAGCTATTTTTCTTTTTTCCTCGGGTAAACAAAAGTATAAATTTGCTCTTGGATGAGTTTCTATTATACTTCCACAATAGGGGGATAATGCTTCAGCAAGAAGAAAAGCTCTTATAGGAATTGCCATTAAGCTATGATAAGATACAACCCATGTTCTTGGAGCATTAAAAGATGCAAGCAATGTTTTTAATTCCTCATCAGATTTTCTAAATCCATGTGGATTAGTTAAAGAAAAACTTAAAGGAGCATCAATTCCTGCTCCAAGAACATTAAAGTTTTTAACAAATTCTATTAATTTTGATAAATCTCTAAAAGGAGAAGGGTTTGAAGGATTTTCAAGGGAAAACAGAGGTTCTAAAGAAATATATTTTTCTTCTTTTTTTAGTGTTACAATCCATGTATTATTTTTACCACCTATATCTATTCCTAAAAAGTAAAACATCTGATAAATTGATAGCTAATGAATAAAGATTATCCTTTAGAGATTTTATTTAAAGTTAAAAAGCCGTCAAGGTATATAGGTGAGGAGCCCTTTTTTCCTAAGAAAAATTGGGAAGAGGTAAAACTTAAAGTATGTATAGGATATCCAGATCTATATGAAATAGGAAGATCTCATTTAGGTATTAATATTTTAAGTTATTTAATTAATAAACATCCAGATTATTTAGCAGATTTTGTTTTTGCTGTAGCTCCTGATTTTGAAAATGAATTAAAAAGAAACTCAATTCCTCTTTTAAGCTTTAATTATAGAAAACCTCTTAAAGAATTTGATGTATTAGGAATTACTTATGCTTATGAACTTTCTGTTACAGGTATATTAAACATACTGGAGCTTTCGCATATACCCTTTAAAACAATTGAAAGAGAAAAAGAATATCCAATAATTTTGGGAGGTGGACCGAGTTGTGGAAATCCGGAACCTATAGCAGAAATTTATGATGCTATAGTTATTGGAGATGGAGAAGAGGTAATTTTTGAGATATTAAAAATAATCAAGGAATGGAAAAAACAAAAAGAAGATAAAGAAACTTTATGGAAAGAATTAGCAAAAATTGAAGGAGTTTATGTTCCTATATTAAAGAATAGAGTAAAAAAGAGAATAGTTATTGATTTAAGCAAATTTCGATGGAACTTCGGTATCCCAGTAATACAACTTTCTCACGATAGAATACCTTTAGAAGTTTCAAGAGGCTGTACAAGAGGCTGCAGGTTTTGTGAAGCAAGCTTTTATTATCGTCCAGTAAGAGAAAAAAAAATAAATGATATTTTAGAACAGATAAAAGAAAATTTTAAAACTACAGGATATACCGAAGCATCTTTAATGAGTCTTTCCATAGGGGATTATTCAGCTTTGAATGAGTTAATTGCCGAATTAAAAAAGGAATTTTATTCTACTCAAATTTTTCGAAAATATGCTTTTTCTTTACCTTCTTTAAGGGTAGGAAGTATTAATGAAGAGATTCTTAATTTTATTAAATTAGGAAGAAAAACAGGACTTACTTTTGCTCCAGAAGCAGGAACTGAAAGATTAAGAAAAGTAATTAACAAAGATATAGATATAGATCTTCTTATAAAAGATCTTGAAGTTGCTTGGAAGGAGGGGTGGAAAAGAGCTAAACTTTATTTTATGATAGGTCTTCCAACAGAAACCGAAGAAGATTTAAAAGGAATTGTAAATCTTTATAAAGAAATTAAAAGATTTTTACCAGGTATGCATATTATAGTATCTGTCTCAACATTTATTCCCAAGCCTCATACCCCATTTCAATGGGAAAGGCAAATAGATTTAGAAGAAACTTATGAAAAAATTAAATATTTAAAAAATTTTTTTAAAAAAAGAGTGTTCAAATATCATAAACCTGAACAAAGCTTTTTAGAAGGTGTGATTTCACGGGGAGATAGACAGCTTATAAATCTTATAATTGAAGTATACAAAAATGGAGCAAGACTTGATAGCTGGAAGGAATATTTTAAGTATGAAATATGGAAAGATACTGCAGAAAAGCTTGGTATTAATTTAAAAGATTATCTAAGAGAAAGAGATATAAATGAAAAACTTCCCTGGGATCATATAGATTTAAGAGTAAAAAAAGAATATCTTTTAAAAGAAAGAGAAAAAGCTTATAAAGCTCAAGTTACAAAAGATTGTAGATTTGAAAAATGTAGTAAATGTGGAGTTTGTTATAAAGAAATAAAAAATATTTTAGTAAAAAAGAAATCGGAAAAAGGCAAAAAAATAAAAACTGAAAATGATAAAAAAATCTCAGATACTCAGTTAAAAGAGATATGGTATGAGATAGTTTATACAAAAAAAGAAAAAGCAATTTTTCTTTCTCAATTAGAAACAATTCGTTTAATTTTATTAATTCTTGAGAAATTAGAATTTCCTTTAGTTTATACATCCGGGTTTCATCCTCATCCTAAAATAGTTTTAGGTCCGGCTTTGCCTGTGGGAATTGAATCAGAGGGAGAAAGTATAGGTATTGCTATGTATAAAAAAGGGCTGGCTAAAAGGTTGTTAGGATTAGAGATTTACAGAGGTATAAAAATAATTGATGTAATAGAGAAATATGAAAAACCTGAATTTTTTAAAAAAATGATAAAACTTAATATTTATCCAAAAGATTCTCTTGCGGAAAAATATTTAAAAAATTTTCAAGAAAAAAATTTTGAAGAGGGAATAATACTTGAAAATAAAAAAGATTATTATCAATTAATTATCAATAAAAAAAATTTTTCAATATCTAAATTTTTTAAAGAAAAAATAAGAATAGAAAATTTTTTGGAAAAATATGCAATAATAAAACAAAGGTAAAAACTTGACATTTTGTCAAAACTTAATAATTTCATTTCTAATAAGCTTTTTGGAGGGAATAAAGGATGAGAAGGGTAAGGGTATTAATATCAGGTATAGTTCAAGGAGTATGGTTTAGAGCTTATACGAAAGAAGAGGCACAAAAGCTTGGGATAAAAGGTTGGGTTAGGAATTTACCAGATGGAAGAGTGGAAGCTCTTTTTGAAGGAGAAGATAAAGCAGTAGAAGAAATGATAAAATGGTGTCATAAAGGCTCACCCTTGGCACAAGTGGATAAAGTTGAAGTCTTTGAAGAGGATTATAAAGGTGAATTTACTGATTTTAAAATCAGATATTAAATTTTTAAAACCGGATTTATTAAAATGATAAATACTGAAAGGGTTATAAAAGAATTTTTGAATCTTTTAAATATTGAAAGTCCATCTAAAAAAGAAGGAGAAATAGCTTCTTATTTATCGGATTTTTTTAAAAAAACAGGATATGAATATTTTTTTGATAATTCTTCAGAAAAAACCGGTTCTGAGGTAGGGAATCTTATAGTTAAAATTCCAGGAACTATTTCTTCTGAACCGATTTTTTTCAATGCTCATATGGATACTGTTGGTCCTTATGAAAATCCCAAAATTATTTTTGAAAACGGAGTTTTTAGAAGTGACGGAAGAACAATTCTTGGTGCTGATGATAAATCAGGAATTGTTATATTATTAGAAATTGCTCAAATTCTTAAAGAAAATTCTTTCCCTCATCCTCCTTTGGAATTTATTTTTACAACTTGTGAAGAAATAGGGCTTTTAGGGGCTAAATATTTGGATATGAATTTAATTGAAAGCAAAGAAGGTTTTATATTGGATAGTGAGTTACCAGAAGAGGTGATTAATGGGGCGCCATCTTCATATCAATATAAATTAGAAATAATAGGTAAATCTGCTCATGCAGGACTTGAACCAGAAAAGGGGATAAATTCTATTCATATTGCCTCAAAAATTCTTTCAAAATTACCCTGTGGAAGATTGGATGAGGAAACAACTTCTAATATAGGAATAATTAATGGTGGGGAATATGTAAATATTGTTCCTGAAAAAACCATTATAGAAGGTGAAATGCGTAGCCATAATGAAGAAAAATTAGAAAAACTTAAGAAATTGTTAATGGATACTGTTGATGAAGTTATAAAAAATTATCCACAAAAATTAGAAAATTTACCTAAAGCTAATGCTGAATTTAAAAAAGTATTTCAATCCTTTTACATACCTCCTTCGGATCCTATGTGTGTTTGGGTAAAAAAAGCAGGAGAAAGAATAGGTTTAAATATTTATTTTAAAAGAAAAGAGGGGGCATCGGATGCCAATGTATTCAATGAAAAGGGACTTAAATGTCTAATGTTAGGTACAGGGATGCAGAAAGTTCATACAACCGAGGAATACATAGAATTAAAAGAATTAATCAAAGCAATAAAACTCATTCTTGAATTAATAAAGATAAAAGGTGAAATGGTTAAATAAAATCTTAAATTTGGTTTTTCCTTCATTTTGTAAAATCTGCAATAAACCTCTTAAACATCATGAGGTACTTATATGTGAAAATTGTTATGAAAAACTTCCTTTTTTAAATGCTTATTGTAAAAAATGCGGGACTCCTATAGAAGGGTTAAGAGATAAAAAACAAAGAGTCAGTTTTTGTTCTAATTGCTTTCAAAAAAAATTATATTTTGATGAAGTATTTATTGGATTTTATTATAAAGAACCCGTTAGTAACTGGATTTTAGAAGCCAAATTTCACGAAAACTTTGTATTGGCTTTTGAATTAGGTAAACTTTTAAGAAAAGTTATAAAGAATCTTTTACCAGATGTTGATTATATAATCCCTTTACCTCTTTCAAAAAAAAGATCCGGAGAAAGGGGATATAATCAAAGTTTTTTAATTTATGCAGGATTAACAGATAAAAAATTTTCACCTTCTATACTTGTTAAAATAAAAGATACTCTTCCACAAACAAGACTTTCTAAAAAAGAAAGATGGAAAAATGTAAAAAATGCATTTAAATCTTATTCTTCACTAAATAAAAAAACAATTCTTCTTATAGATGATGTAATAACTACAGGAGCAACTGTTAACGAAGCTGCAAAAGCTTTAAAATTAGCTGGTGCTGAAAAAGTTTATGTTTGTGCATTAGCTAAAAGTTAATTATTTTAAAAAAAACATGATAAAAATAAGTTTAGCTCAAATAGAAATTTCATCAGATTTAGAAAAGAATCTAAAAAAAATTAAAGAATTTTTATATGATGCTAAAGGGGATTTTGTCTTTTTTCCGGAATTATCTTTAACAGGATACCAAATAAAAAAAGAAAATTTCGATTTTAAGAAAATTGAAGAGGCAGTAAATGAATTTCAAAAAGATGTAATTTTTTTAAAGAAACATCTTTTTATTGGGGTTCCTATTTTAAAAGATGGAAAGATTTATAATTCTGTAATTTGGATTAGTCCCCAAGAAATAAAAGTAATTTCAGAAAAAAAATTACTTTTTCCTCAATTGGATGACATTTTTGAAGAAGGTAATCAAAAAGAGATTATTTATTTAAATAATATCAGAGCCGGGATACTAATTTGTTTCGAATTAAGAAGTCCAGAGATCGCAAGATTTTTTATAAAAAATGGGGCTGAGCTTTTAATTGTCCTTGCTCAATGGCCTTTAGAAAGGATTGAACACTGGAAAACTTTACTTAAGGCAAGAGCTATTGAAAATCAAGTATATGTAATAGGAGTAAATGCTATAGGAAAATTTAAAGACATCGTTTTAGGAGGAAATAGCTGTATAATTTCACCTTCTGGGGAGATTATAAAAATTATTCCTGAAAAAGAAACTTTAATAGAATGTGAAATTACAACAAATTTTTTTAATATTCCGTATCCTTTAAAAACACCATATTTTACAAATAACAAAGTAAAAACTTTGGAAGAACTATTGCCAATTGTTGAAAAAAGAAGAAAAAAAGGACAAAAAATGGTATTTACAAACGGATGTTTTGATATTTTACATGCTGGACATGTAGATTATTTGGAAAAAGCAAGGAACTTTGGGGATTTTCTTGTAATTGGATTAAATACAGATAATTCTATAAAAAAAATTAAAGGTTCATCAAGACCAATCAATTCTCAAGAATTTAGAGCTAAGGTTTTAGCGGGTTTAGAATGTGTAGATTATATTGTATTTTTTGATGAAGAAACACCTGAAAAACTTATAAAAGTGCTTAAGCCTGATTTTTTAGTAAAAGGAGCTGATTGGGAAGAAGATAAAATAGTAGGAGCTAATTTTGTAAAAAGTTATGGTGGTAAAGTGAAAAGGATAAAATTTATTTACAATACTTCAACTACCCAGATAATAAATAGAATCAAAAAATTGTCTGATTAACCGATTTCATTAAGTAAATTTCTAATCATTGCTTGAGCTATTTGTTGATTAGATACTTGATAATTTCCTTGACTAATTTTATTTTTCAATTCTGCTATTTTTTCTTCTCTCACTTCAGGTAAATTAGAAGCTTTTTGAATAGCATTATTTATCAATCTTTGAGAAGTTATTTTTACTGTATCAATTTCATTTTGTTTTTCTTCACCTGCTGGAAGAGTTACTTTTATATTAATATTTTCTTTTTTTCTCACATCTCTTAGATCTTGAATATTTTTTCCTGTCAATTCATTAATTTTCATATAAGTCACCCCAGAAAAATTTTTTATATTATTTATCGGCATATTACCTCCGAACTTAAAAAATTTTTATTTAATTTTTAAATTAAAACTTTTTAGAATTTTTTCAACTCTCAATTATATTTAAATTAAAATTAAAGTATGAATCCTAATAGACATATTATAGAGCTTAAAGAATCGAATCTTCAAGTATATCCGTCTTGGAAGAAAATATTTGGAAGAGAAGCTCCACTTTATTTAGAAATAGGTATCGGAAACGGAGAATTTATAGTCTGGCTTGCTAAAAATCATCCAGAAGCTAATTTTATAGGAGTTGAAGTAGCAAAAGAGTTTTTCAGGAAGGCTTTAAATAGAGTTGTTTCAGCAAATTTATCTAATGTACGTTTAATTTGTATGGAAGGATCAAAAGCTCTCTGTAAATTATTTTTTTCTCAATCTCTATCCGGATTATATCTTAACTTTCCTGACCCATGGGCTAAAAAAAAGCAAAAAAAGAGACGTCTTATTAACCAGGCATTTGTATGGTTGCTTGCAGATAGATTGATTCTCAATGGCTTTTTTATCATGGTAACTGATTATAAAGAATATGCAGAAGAAGTTGTAAATTTTTTTTTAAATTGCCCGAGTTTTTGTCCTTTATGGGATAGTGTTATTAAAAATTCATTACCTCATTATTATCATACCAAATATGCAAGAAAATGGCTATCCGCAGGTTTACCATTATTTTATATAGGATTTAAAAAAATTAAACATATCTCTATTCCAGAATGGGTTTATACTTTATATCCTTTAGCAAAACTTAAAGGAGGAGAAACCTTGCCTGAAAGTGTTATAAAAATTAATAACAAACTTAACTTTTTTGAAATTGCAAAAAAATTTCCTACAGGTGTAATATGGAAAAGTAATAATGAAATCTGTAAAATTGTGGAAATATATTTTAATGAAAACAATATAATTTTAGATTTAATAGTAATTGAAGGATTTTTGAAACAAAGATTTTTTGTTTCTATTCATCCTCATTCTGATGGATTAATTATTAAAATTCATGATTCAGATAATCCTGATGCCACAGACGGTGTACATAAGGCTTTAGCGTTTTTGACACTTTACTTACAAAAGATTTTAAAATCTGGTATTCTTTTAAGAACTAATTGTAAATCTAAAGCTTTTAAAGAAATTAAGAAGTTATTTCCGGACTTATCAGACGCTTGCAATAATTAAAAATTGGGTTTTAATCTTTTAAAAATTAATTTAAAGGAGGATAAATATGAGTCAGAGTACTCAGGATATAGAAGAATTATTTTTAGAAGGAGTTAGAATATTAACTTTAAGGCAATTTGATGTGGCTTTAGATATATTTAATAAAGTTTTATCATTAAATCCACAACATGTAAAAGCTTTAGAAGCTCGAGCAGTAATTTATATTCAGAAAGATGAAATGGATCTTGCTGAAAAAGATATTAAAATAGCAATTGAAATAGAGCCTCAAAATGCAAGACTTTATTATCGTTTGGGGCAGATTTATTATAAGAAAAAAGATTTAGATAAGGCATTAGAATTATTTACTAAAGCGATCGATCTTGAACCTATGTATCCTGCTGCTTATATGGCAAGAAGTCAAATTTTAAGAGAAAAGGGAATGGAAGAAGCTGCGGATTTAGAATTGGATAAAGCTGTAGCTGTTCAGAGAGAGCTTGCTAAAAGCCGTAAGGTAGTGGATTTTTAAATCTATTCTATTATCACTGTCCAATTGTAGGGATCTTCCCTTTCTCCATATTGTATACCTGTAATAAAGTCAAAAAGTTTTTTGGCAAGTGGCCCTGTATTTCCATTATTTATTAAATATTTTTTATCTTTATAACAAATTTCGCCAACAGGAGAAATTACAGCTGCTGTACCAGATCCGAAACATTCCTTAAGTGTTCCATTTTCTATAGCTGAAATAACTTCGTCTATAGATATTCTTCTTTCTTTTACAGGTATACCAAGAGTTGGAGCTATTTTTAAAATCGAATCACGAGTTATTCCAGGTAATATAGAACCAGTGAGTGCAGGGGTAGCGAGTTCATTTTCAAAATAAAAAAATATATTCATTGTGCCTACTTCTTCTACATATTTTCTCTCTTTTCCATCAAGCCATAAAATTTGAGTATATCCCTTTTTTTTAGCTATTTCTTGAGCTTTAAGACTTGCAGCGTAATTTCCTCCTGCTTTTATATCTCCTGTACCTCCTGGGAAGGCTCTTACAAATTCGTGTGTGACATAAATCTTAATAGGATTAAAACCTTCTTTATAATATGCTCCTACAGGAGAAAGAATAATCAAAAATAAATACTCATGGCTTGGCTTTACTCCTAAACTCGGTTCTGTACCGAAAATAAAGGGTCTAATATATAAAGCAGCCCCTTTCTTTTTAGGGATCCACTCTTTATCAATCAAAACTAATTTTTTAATAGCAGTAAAAACTAATTCAGGATCTACTTTTGGGATACACATTCTATCAGCAGAACGATTAAGTCTTTCTATGTGATCCCAGGGTCTAAAAATACGAATTTTTCCATCAACTCCATAATAAGCTTTCATCCCTTCAAAAATAGTTTGAGCATAATGTAATACAAGCGCAGCTGGACTAAGTTCTATATTTGAAAAAGGAACAATTTTAGGAGAATGCCAACCTTTTCCACATTCGTATTTCATTACAAACATATGTGTAGTAAATATTCTTCCAAATACTAAATTATCTAAATCAGGAATTTGTCTCTTTTCAGGAGGAACTAAGTTAACTTCGATCTCCATTTTTTTCTCCCCTTTAAAGATCTTATTGATCCAGAATTTTAACAATTATGAGTTTAAAACATATACCTTTTTTAAATTTTTGACAAGGGTTTTGAATTATGATAACATTTGATTAAATGAGTGTTAAATTAAATCAGGTTCGTTTTAAATTAAGAATTTTTAATGAAAAAACTGATTTAGAAATACTTGGAGAGATACTTCATAATGTATTTGAATCTTTGATTATTTATGAAAAAGATCTATTTTTTAATTTTTTACCTGAAGAAGAACTTGTTAAAGTATTCACTAAATATCTTAATAAAGCTTTAGCTTTTTATCCGGAACCTTTACCTAAAAGAAAGTTATTTTTAGAAAAAGGATTGGAGATATTAAAAAATGTCTTTAAAAATAAAGAAATAAAAAAATTGAAAAGTTTAATTAGTGATGCTGAGATTTTTGAAGAAGTTTTAGGTTTTTTTAAAAATATTAAAGCTGGTACTTCTGAGGGAATTTGTTATGTTAAACCAGATTTATTGTTAAAGAAAGAAAATAACTGGATTATTTTAGAATTTAAGTTACACAAACCCAGTTCTGAAGAACAATTAGAAGAATATAAAGATTTCTTGCAAAAATTTGGGCAAAATGATAACATTAAAATTTACTTAGTTATATTTGAACCTTTTAAAATAGAAAAATATGAATTCTCTTCAAAAAGCTATTCTTATCCCTCCCAGCTCTCACTTTTTGAAGACTTTAGCTAATTATTTTCTTTCAAAGCATTCTCTTACAGATCCATATATTTTAAAAGTTTGGTGTGTATTTCCTACTAAACGCTCATCTTTATTTTTTCAGCATTATTTAAAAGAAAAAGCCATTAATAAAGGTATTGAAACAGGAATATTTCCAAGAATTTTTTCTTTTGAAGAATTTATTACTAATCTTTATGTCCTTCTTTCTCCTGAACCATATCCTCAAATTCCCGATATTTTAAGAATTTTCATATTTCTTGAAGCTTTAGAAATAAAAAAAGGTAAGGATTTTATTTTTTCTAATTGTGAAAAAAATTTTTTTTGGGGTTTAAAATTTCTTGAAGTATTCGAAGAATTTGAAAAAGAAGGAAAAATACCTGAAAATTTAATTTATCCTCCAGAAGAACTTCCTTTACAAGCTAAAGAACTTTTTGAAGAAATAAAAGAAATTTATTCTATTTATCATTCTTTATTAGAAAAAAAGAAAGTTTCTTATCATTCTTATAGACTAAAAAATGTTGCATCTTTGCTTTCTATAGAAAATTCAAATTATAAAACAATATTAGAGAAAATTAAAGAAATTTGGTTTATAGGTTTTGCAGGATTAAGGGGCACAGAGGCTGAAATTTTAAAATTTTTTAAAATACTTTCACAGGAAGGAATTATAAAAAGTTTTTTTATATTTTCTTCAAATTTTGAAATTCCATTAATTCTTAAAAATACACTTTCTCAACTTGGATTAGAGCCAGAATTTTTAGACGCCAGTTTTTATGAAAAGAAAATAAAAGAACCTAAAATTTATTTTTACAGGATTTCGGAACCCCATACTCAAATAAAGCAGGCTATAAAATTAATTTCAGAAGAAAAAATCGAAAGCCCTGATAAAATTGTTATTATTCTTCCTGACTCTATTAATTTATTTCCACTTTTATATGCTCTTGATGATTTGAAAAATATCTTTCATGAAATTAATATTACTTTACAGTATCCTTTAACAAAATTTCCTTTAAATACTCTTTTAACACTTGTTATAAAAGCTCAAAAAGAAAAAAATTATCAAGGATATTCTTCATATGATTATTTAAGAATATTAAAACATCCTTATTTACGAATAACTAAACTTGAAATAGGTATATCTTTTGAAAAAATTGTTCAAAATATAGAAAATTTTTTAAGAAAAAAAGGATATTTGAGAATTACTCCAAAAGAAATCGAAACTCAAATAGAAGAAATTCTTGCAGAAAAACTTAGTGAACAAAACAGAGTTCAGGAATTTACAGAAATATGTAAAAATTTTTTAAAGAAGATTCATCAATTATTTTTTAAAAACTGGGAAGATATCAAAAAACCTTTTCAAGTAAGTCAAAATATTAAAGAAGTTCTTTTATTTTTAAAGCCGGTTTTAGAAGAAATTGAAAAAAAGGAAGATCCAGATTGGCAAAGTATTCTTTTAAGAAATTATTTGTACATACTTGAAAATAAAATTTATCCTATTTTTGAAGATGAAAATTATCTTAATCTTGAAAAATTTCCCAAGGAATTATTGCTGGATATTTTAGAATATCTCTTAAGGCAAGAAAAAGTATCTTTCGAGGGGGATCCCTTAAAGGGTTTACAAATTATGGGGTTTCTTGAAACAAGATTATTATCTTTTGAAAAAGTAATTATTTTAGATGTTAATGAAGGGATACTACCACCTGCATCAGAATTTAATCCGCTTTTAACTGATGAAATAAAGACAATTTTCGGAATCCCTACTTATAAAAATGAGCTTTCAGATTATTATTTTGATACACTTATACACAGTGCAGAAGAAAATCATCTTTTTTATCTTCTTGTAGAAAAAGGAAAAACACAAGAATTTAAAGAACCATCGAGGTTTATTCATAAACTTAAATGGGAGCTCGAAAAAAGACAACAAAAAATTGAAGAAAAATCCGAATCTCCAGATCTTATAATTCTTCAAAAAATAGATGGGATCCCAAAAAATAAAGAAATAAAAGAGGCGCTTATAAATTTTCTTGGACAAAAAAATATAATTCGAAATGAAAAGGAATATATTAGTAGATATTTTTTTGAAACATACCTTAGTTGTGGAGCAAAGTTTTATTTTAAATATATTCTCAAATTAAAAGAATCAGAAAAAATAGGTCTTGAAAGTACAGATATTGGAAATTTTGTTCATAATTTTTTTGAAAATTATTTTAAACCTTATTTAGGTAAATCTTTTAAATTTAAATCTATTTATGATGAAGAAAAAATTAAAAATGAATTCGAAAGTCTCTGGAATGAATATGAATTTTATCGTAAGATGGATGCATTGTCTCACTTTTTTTCAAAAAAAATTGCTTTGGAGAGTATCAATAGGTATTTTAAATACCTTATAGAAATGGAAAATGCTAATAAATTAAAAGAAACTCAAGTTTTAGGAATTGAAAAAGTATTAAAAACTTTTTTAAATTTCGAAATAAATGAAAAAGAAAAAATAATTTTAAATCTTATGGGGAAGATTGATTATTTAATAAAAAGAAAAGAAGGAATTACAAAATTTTTGATTTTGGATTATAAAAGTAATCCATATACAAATACTTATCCTAAATTAGCTCAAGAAATATTGAATTTTAAATTACCAGAAAGGTTTGATCAATACAGTATTTATGAAGTAGCTTTAGCTTTTGGAGATAAACTTAGTAATTTTCAATTGATGTTTTATTTTTATCTTTTTTATAAATCAGATTTGTTTAATGCTTTAAAAAGGTCTTGCATTGAAAAATCTGAAACTTATTCAATTAATGCAGGCTTTATTACTCCATCTTATTTTGAAAAACCTGAGAAATTTTTATTTAATGTAAAATTAAAAGATTTTCCTAAAATTTATAATTATTTTGAAAATAAATTTCCTGAATTAATTAAATGGATTCTTTATCATATTTTAGAAAGTGACAAATTTTATTTTACTTATAATGAAAATTTTTGTAAATATTGCGAATATAAAGAACCTTGTAAAAATTATAAGTATTTCTTAAAATGATACAAAACATAGGAGATTTTTATGACTAATGAAATTTTAAAATGTTATTCTAAAAAAAATTCATTTTATGAAAAAATTAAAAATAAAGTTTTAAATTTCGAAAGACTGGATTTTGATACAGTTTTAAGACTTTATAGAGAAGGGGATCTATTTTTTTTAGGAGCTCTTGCTAATACAGTTAAAGAAAAAATTCATAAGAAAAATTATTATTATACATTAAATCGACATATTAATTATACAAATATATGTGTTATAAACTGTAAATTTTGTGGTTATCACAAAAAACCTGGTGAAGAAGGTGGATATACTTTAAGTATAGAAGAAGTAATTTCCAAATTAGAATCTACACCGGGTTTAAAGCTTGTACATATAGTCGGTGGTTTAAATCCTGAGCTTCCGTATGACTATTATTTAGAATTGATTCATAGAATAAAAGAAAAATTTCCTAAAATTCATGTAAGAGCTTATACATGTGTAGAAATTGACTGGCTGAGCAGAATCTCTAAAAAAAGTATAAAAGATGTATTGAAAGATTTAAAAAATGTTGGACTTGATTCTATTCCTGGTGGAGGAGCTGAAGTTTTTTCTGAAAGAATTCGAAAGGAATTATATCCAAGAAAAATACCTTATGAAAGATGGATAGAAATAGCTACTACTGCACATGAATTAGGGATACCAACAAATGCTACGCTTTTATTTGGACATATTGAAACAGAAGAAGAGATAATAAGACATCTTTTTATTTTAAGAGAAATACAGGATAAAACCAAAGGTTTTTATTGCTTTATTCCTTTAGCTTTTATTCCTAAGAATAATGCATTGTCTTATCTTCCACCGGTTTCTGCGCATAAAATATTAAAAACAATTGCTATTTCTCGTATAATTCTTGATAATTTTCTTCATATTAAAGCTTACTGGGTATTTCTTGGTGTAAAACTTGCTCAAGTAGCTTTATTATGGGGAGCAGATGATTTTCATGGAACAGTAATTGAAGAAAAAATAAGTGAATCTATGTGCGGTGAGCCGATAATAAAACTTCCTCCTGAAGAAATTCAAAAACTTATCAAGGAAATTGGTGGAGAACCAGTAGAAGTATAAATGGATAAAAGATTTTTTATTTCTTTTTCAATCCTTGAAAAAATTTCTGATAAAATCCTTATTATTTTTTTAATATTTTTATGTTTGATTTTAAGATTTATTATGCTTGAACATACTTACGCTATTAATAATGATGGAATCGGATACATTTATATGGCTCAAAAATTATGGGAAGGTGATTTTAAAAATATGTTTTCGTGTGGTGGATATAAATTAGGGGTGATATATTCTTTTACTATTGCTTTTTTAAATACTTTTATTAAAAATTGGGAGCTCAGTGGAAATATTGCTTCTATATTTTTTTCTTCTTTTGCATCGATCCCTTTATTTAAAATTTTGCGTCAGTTTTTTTCAAAAACTTATGCATTTTTTCTCTGCTTTATAGGAATAAATCTGCCTTATGTAATTAAACAAAGTGTAGATGTGATAAGAGATACTGCATATTGGTTTTTTTTATTATTTGGTATTTTCTTTTTTTTGAAAACTATCCAAAATTCTAATAAAACTTATAAATTTTTTTTACCTGCGGGATTGATAAGTTTTTTATTAGCTGGGATAAATCGTGTAGAAGGTTTTTGGGTAGCCTTTATGTCTTTGATTTTTTTTATCCTTAATCAAAAAAATAAAAAAATTTCTTTATATTATTTTTTAATAAGCATATTTGTTATTATTTTAAGTATTTTTATAATCTGGCTTTTTTTCCCATCAATTTATGAATATTTATCAATTAAGTTCCATATTAATTATGGTAATAATTATAAATATTATGAAAAAATGCTTACTAAGCTTTACATATCTACTTATAGAGATTATTGGAATTATATAAAATTATTACTTCCTTATATTCCATTTTTTATTGCTATATTATATTATATTAAAACCTCTAATGTACTTTCTCCATTTTTAATTTACGGAATATATGTTTCTTTTAAAAATAATTTTCGTTTATTTTTTGTTAAATATTTTCTTTTTCTATTTTTTAGTTATTTTTTATTATTACTTTTTTGGTGTTATTCTTACACTTATTTATCCAAAAGATATTTTTTTCCTTTATACTTAATAAGTCTTCCTTTAATTGGAATAGGAATTAAAAATTTTATAGAAAAATTTCATTATTCTTTAATAAAATTTATTATATTATTTTTAACAATATTTATATTGATAGTTTCTATATTGGATGCTATTTTTTCGCCTCGGCGAAAAGATGAAGTTGTTTATAAGAAAATTGCTTTTGAAATAAATAAAATAGAAGAAAAACATAAAGATCCACTTATAATAGCTGGGAGTAATAAAAAAATAAATTTTTATATTAACTTAAATAGAAAACCTTCAATATGCGCTTTAAATCTTATACATCCGGTTCAATTTTTTAAAAAATGTAACGCAGATTATTTAATTTTTTCAAAAAAAGAAAAAAATAAATATAAAAAATGGCTTGAAACTTCTAAAATAAAAAAGATAAAAGAAGTAGATGGATGGGAAATTTTTAAATGTGAGAAATGAGATTTTCTATAATAATTCCTACTTACAATAGAGCTAATCTTTTATCAATTGCTTTAAAATCAGCATTAAATCAAAGTTACGAGGGTTCATACGAAATAATAGTAGTAGATGATGGTTCCACAGATAATACCCAAGAAATACTTAAAAATTGGCAAAAAAAAGAACTAAAATTAAAAATAATTTTTCATGAGAAAAATAAAGGACCTGCTGCAGCAAGGAATACAGGTATTAAAAATTCTAAAGGAGAATATTTACTTTTTCTTGATTCAGATGATGAACTTTTACCTAATACATTGAAAGTTTTTGACGAAGCTATCAAAAAATTTCCTGAAGGAGAGGTATTTATTGGAAGGATAATAAGAGAAGATTCAAAAGGAAGAAGAAAATTAGCTCCTGTGCCTGTTTTAACAGGTGATAAAATGAAAGATTTTTTATATTTTTTAAAAAGAAAAATTCCATTTAGTACAGGTGCATTTGTGGTTAAAAGAGGGATAATAGAAAAAATTTTGTTTCCCGAAGAATCAAGACTAAGAGAGGATTTTTTTGTTTATGGATATTTAATTTGTATGTGCAAATGTTATGCTTTAAAAGATTGTGTAATTATAGTAAAAGATCATCCTTTAAGACTTAGAAAAGAATACAAACTGCTTCTTAAACGTTCTATTAAGCCTGTAGAACTTCTTTTTAAAAGTTTACCTAAAGAATTTCATATTTATTATTCTTTTGCTCTTTCAAGAGAATATTTATCTATTTTTAGATCGCTTTATTTAATAAAGGAATATAAACAAGCTATTCAATATTACCATAAAGCTATTAAAATTTATCCCAAAAATATTTTTTTATTTTCTTATTTTCAAAAATATTTAAAAAGCTTGTTTAAAATTTTTATATGAAATTAGCTCTTATTTCTCAAAGTTTTGAAGAATACAAGGGAGGGGCGGAAAAATTTTCATCTAATCTTGCGAGATATTTAATTAAAAAAGGTTTAAATATAAAGCTTTTTGCACGAAAAATTAGTTCTCCAGATCTTAAACCTTATGGAACAGAAATAAAAATTTTTAAAAAACCTCCTTTTTTACGTATTCTTATTTTAGCTTATACTGGACTTTATTTAGCCAAAAAATGGGGGGCAGATAGAATCTTTGCTCTTATGCCTTTACCCGAAGGTGATTTTTATTGGCTTGCAGGAGGGGTTTATAAAAATTGGCTTAAAATTAGATACCCCAATTTATTAAAAAGAAACATAGCTTCTGTTTTAAGACCCCATCTTTTATTGAATCATATTTTTCAAAAAAAAATTATTACTTCACCAAACTTAAAGAAAATTATTACAAATTCAGAGTTTGAAAAAGAAAATATATTAAAATTTTTTGACATTTTTCCCGGAAAAATTGTTGTAATACCTAATGGAGTAAATTTATCTCGTTTCAATATAGAAATTAAAGAAAACAAAGATAAACTTCGCGAAATGTTAGGGTTTAAAAATGATAGCAAAATCCTTTTATTTTCAGGAAATAATTTCAAAAGAAAAGGACTTGAAACAATTATAAAAGCCTTAGCAAGATTGAAAGATTTTTACGATGTATATTTATTAGTAGCAGGAAAAGATAAGCCTCATTATTTTCTTAAACTTTCTCGAAAATTAGGGATTTTGGAAAGGATTAGATTTTTAGGGTATGTAAAAGATATAGAAAAAATTTATGGAATAGCAGATGTATTTGTATTTCCTTCACAATATGATTCTTTTGCAAATGTAGTTCTTGAGGCTATGGCTTGTGGTCTCCCTGTAATTACTACAAAAACTAATGGAGCAAGCATGGTAATAACTCATGAAGAGGATGGTTTTATTTTAAATAGATGGGATGATGAGGAACTTTTAGCAGAATATATAGCAAAAACTCTTGAAAATTTTGAAGAGATGGGATTTAAAGCTTATCAAAAAGCTTTAAATTATTCAGAAGAAAAGTGTTTTGAAAATTATTATCAAGTTTTAATAAATAATTGATGGAAAGATATTTTAAATTTGTAAAAGAAAATGATTTGGAAATAAATTTAGAATATTTAAAATATTTTAAAGATAAAAACCTTTTAAATTTTGAAAATTTATGGAATTTAGGAAATTATTTTTTTTATTATAAAAAAAGATATCGCACAATAAAAGCTTTTAATTTAGGAGATTTTAAACTTTATTTAAAAAAATACGAAAATAATTTAAAAGAAGCTCAAAATGAATGGGAAAATATAATTTTATTATGGAAAAAAGGATTCCCTACTCTTATTCCTGTAATATTTGGTATAAAAGAAAATAGAGCAATTGTTGGTACAAAAGAACTTAAATTTCCTTCCTCTTCAGAGCTTCTTAAAAATAATTTAATTTCTACTAAAATTTTACTCAAAAATATTTCTAAATTTTTAGCTTTATTTCACGAAAATAATTTATTTCATCAAGATTGTTATATAGGGCATTTTCATTATGATAAGGAAAAAGAAACTTTTTATATTATGGATGTAGCAAGGATAAAGTATAATCCTTTATTTAAATTGAAATATTTAATTAAAGATCTTGCACAATTTAAATATTCTTTAATGGAGATATTTAAAGATTCTTACTTATATTGGTGGAATTATTTTTGGAATGAATATAACACCTATAGAACTGAAAAATTAGGAAAACTTATAGAATTTTTAATTGATAAAAAAACACAAAAAATAGATAAACATACACAGAAAGTGATTAAAAGAGGGGGAGAAGGAGTTATTACTTATTATAAAAAATAGAAATTATGAATAAAGTCTTACAAGAAGGAAAGGGAAGGAAAATAGAAGTTGATTATAAAAATAGGTTAGTTTATAAAACGGGTTCATATTTAAAATTGCTAAAAGAATGGAATAATTTAAAAAAACTTTATACTCTAAATATAAATGTTCCTAAACCAGTTAAATTTGATAGGAAATCTTTATTAAAAGCTCAAATTGTAATGTCTTTTATTTTGGGTAAAACTTTAGAAGAATTATTACCAAAATTAAATTATCAAGAAAAGCTTAAAATAGCTTATGAACTCGGTAAGATCTTTAAAGATTTTAATAAACATAATATATGGCATGAAGATATTCACGCAGGAAATATTATAATAACTTCTGAGAAAAAAATTTTTTTAGTTGATTTGTATAAAATTAAAAAAGCTTCAAATCTAAAAACTTTACAAATTAATCAATTATCAGTATTATATGGAGCATTTATAAAAGAAATAAACAATAAAATAATTTTATCCTTTTTAAAAGGATATTTAGGTAATTATAAGGAAGCTAAGGAATTTATAATAAAATATGGAAAGGAAATTAAAAAAAAGGGAATAAAAAATTTAGTTAGTATTCTTAAAAACGAGATATCTCATCTTAATAATCCAAGAAGATTTAAAGAAGTTTCTTTAGAAAATTGGAAAGGATATTTGGCTTTAAGAACAAATAACTTTATTTATGAAGATCAAATTTTGACTTGGTTAAATACTTATCAAAAAGAAAATAAAATTTTAGGAGATATTATAAAAAATGGAAGATCAGCCTTAGTGGTAAGATATAAAGATGTTTGTTTAAAATTATTTAAAAAAAGAAAACACAAATGGAGAGGTTTGAAAGATTTAATTTTATATAATTTAAATTATACTCGAGCTCGAAGATCATTTATAAATGCGTATTTGTTTTATTTTTTATGTGGGGATACTCCTCCTCCTTTGGGATTTTTTGAAAATAAAAACGGAGAAAGTCTTTTTGTTTCTGTTTTTGTTAAAAATAGTAAGAACTTTTTAAAATTTATAGAAAATCTTTCGCCTAAAGAAAAAGAATTTTATATAAATATGCTTTTAAACTGGTTTAAAAAAATTTTAGATTTTAATTTTATAAGTAAAGATGCTGCTTTTAAAAATATATTGATTGATTCTGAAAATAATTTTTGGTTAGTTGATACTTTTGATATTATTTATACTTCTAATTCTGATAAAAAGGAGAAAAGTTTTAATAGATTATTAAAAGATGTAAGAAAATTTGGAATATTTTATGAAAAATAAAAAAGATTTAAAAATATCTTTGATTATAACTACTTATAATAATCCCGGATATTTAAAAAAGGTTTTAGAAGGAGTTCTTTATCAAACTTTACTACCTTACGAAGTTATAATTGCTGATGATGGATCCACTGAAGATACTGCTCAATTAATAAAAAAATTTCAAAAAATATTCCCGATCCCTCTTTTACATGTATGGCATGAAGATTTAGGTTTTAGAGCTGCAAAAATAAGAAACGAAGCTATTAAAGCTTCTTCAGGAGATTATATTATTTTTTTAGATGGAGATTGCATCCCTGAAAAAAATTTTATTTCGGATCACTTTAAATTAGCTGAAGAAGATTTTTTTGTTCAAGGGAAAAGAATTCTTTTAAATCAAAAAATAAGTGACAAATTTGATATTACTGCTTTAGATTCTTTTTTTAAAAAATTGAAACTTTTTTTATCGCCTCATATTTCTAATCGTCATCATTTAATTCGAGCTCCATTTTTCCCTTCATTTAAAAATACAAAAATAAGAGGAATTAAGGGTTGTAATCTTGGAGTATTTAAAAAACATTTAATAGCAATTAATGGATTTAATGAAGATTTTGTTGGTTGGGGAAGAGAAGACTCTGAATTAGTAGTCCGTCTTTATAAATATGGATTGAAAAGAAAAGAACATCCATTTATGGCTATATGTTTTCATTTATGGCATCCTCCTCAACCTCGAACAAATTTAGAATTTAATGAAAAACTTCTCCAAGCTGCTATGGACTCTAAAGATTATATATGTTTAAATGGAATAATAAAATATAAATAAAATTTATTTTCTTAATAAGATATTAAGGATAATTGTTAAGATAATACTTAAAAGGATACAGGTAGCTAAAGGGAAATAAAAAGTAAAATTTCCTTTTTTAATATAAATATCTCCTGGAAGTTTACCCATATAAGGAATTTTAGGAAGATAAGTTAAAAATATTCCTATTAAAACTAAAAATATACCTATTAAAATTAAAAATTTACCTAATCCTGAAAGTTCACTCATATCTAAAAATTTAAAAACTTTTAATTAAATTGCAAGAGACTTTAACAGAATTAAAATAAGCTTATGATTATATCTTTTACCCCTTTATTTAAAGGAGACTTAAATTTTTTCCAATTTGGACCAGTTAATAAAGAACTTTTAAATGTTCTTTCAAAAGCAAAAGCTGTTATATTCCCTCCTACTATTACTTCTGAGCTATATTTTCTTGCAAAAAGTCTGAAAATTCCTGTTTTTCCAGAATATACTTTACGATTTCTTTATCCTGGGAAAATTGGGCAAATTCTTATGTTCAAAGCATTAAATTTACCTCATCCTGAAACCCTTATAATACCCCGTCTCTGCGGAATAGAAGAAAATCCTTATTTAAAAAATTTTAAATTCCCTGATTCTCCTTTTGTATTAAAAGGGAACTGGGGAAATGAAGGAACTGAGGTTTTTCTTATTCAGAAAAAAGAAGATCTGAATAAAATCTTAAAATTGATAAAATCTTGGGAGAGAGAAGGAAGATTTGGTTTTTTGATTCAAGAATATATTCCAACGGAATTTGATGCAAGGGTTGTAATAATAGGAAAAAGAAAGCTTATTTTTTTTAGAAAAGGGGGATTTAAAAAAAATATTGTTCAAGAAGGAGAAATAATACCTTGTCCTAAAAAAGGATTAAAAAAAGCTTTGAATGAACTTACAGAAGAAATCATTAAGAAAACGGGCTTTAATTTGGTTGCAATAGACTTTCTTTTTAAAAATAAAAAACCACTTATTAATGAGCTTAATTTTGTATTTGGAAGAAGAACTATTGGGGAAAAGAGATATAAAATCTTGTTAAAAAAAGCAATAAAGGAATTTTTATATAGTGTTTTATGAAAAAGAAAACTTTTTATATAAAAACCTTAGGATGTAAAGTTAATCAAGTAGAGAGTGCATTTCTTATTGAAGAATTAGAAAAATATGAGTTTAAATTAACTTCTGAACAAGAAGCTCAAATTTATATTTTAAATAGCTGTACAGTTACTCATAAAGCAGAAGCAGAGGCAAAGAAAATAATAAAACGATGGAAAAATAAATTCTCTCCAGAACTTATTATTCTTGCTGGTTGTTATTCTCAAGTTTATTATAAAGAAATTTATGAATGGGCTAAAAAAAATAATATTAATAATTTGCTTATACTTGGGCAAGAAGATAAATTTAGAATTGCTGAGATTTTAAATACTTCTTTTAATTTAAAAGAACCAGTTATTAAAGTTACCCCAATTCAAGAGTTTACCTCTTGTTACCCTATAATTTTAAAAAAATTTTATGGGCATGCAAGAGCTTTTGTAAAGGTTCAAGATGGATGTGACCAGTTTTGCTCATATTGCATTGTGCCTTATACCCGGGGATCTCCAAGAAGTTTACCAATTTCTTTAGTATTAAAACAAATTAATTTTTATATAAAACAAGGTTATAAAGAAATTGTCCTTACAGGGATTCATCTTGGAAAATGGGGGAAAGATCTAAAACCAGCACAAAAATTTTCAGAGCTACTCTTAGCTATAGAAGATTATTTAAAAACTTATGATGAAACTTTTAATTTAAGACTTTCATCATTAGAAGTAAAAGAGATTGATGAAGAATTTTTAGCATATGCTAAAGAAAGCAAATTTTTGGTTCCTCATTTTCATATTCCTTTACAGAGTGGATCTAATAAAATTTTAAAACTTATGAATCGGCATTATACACAAGAAGAATATTTAGAAACATTAGAAAAACTTTACAAATTATTTCCACATGCTACTTTTGGAGCAGATATTATTGTAGGATTTCCCGGAGAAACAGAAGAAGAATTTTTAGAAACCTGTAAAGTTGTTAAAAATTCTCCTTTAAATTGGCTTCATATTTTCCCTTTTTCACCAAGACCAGGTACAAAAGCAGAAAAAATGCCTGATAAAATCCCAGCTAATATAATACATGAAAGAATAAATATTTTAAGAAAAATTATTGAAGAAAAACGCAAAGAATTTCTTAAAAGTGAAATTGGAAAAATTAGAAAAGTTATCCTTGAAAAATATGACGAAAATAAACAAGCTTGGAAAGGACTTTCAGAAAATTATATAAATGTTTTGTTAAAAAATATAACTTCTGAGACCAAATTTAAAGGAAAGATAGTAAAAGTAAAGTTTATAAAACAGGAAAATTCTTATTTGATTGGTGAAGTTTTAGATAATTAAAAAATAAAATACCATAAGATAATCCTGAAACTATAGTAAAAAATATAACTCCTCCTTCTATTATATAAATTATAAATTGAGGAAACTTAAAAATAAATATATAAAAAAAATATAATATGAGAAATGAGACTTGAAATACAGTAGAAATTTTTCCTAAAATAGTTGGTTTGAGGTTAATTTTATCAGAAAAGTTTATAAATAAATATATACCACCACTCAAAATTAGTATGTCTCTTAAAATAATTATCAAAAATAAATATAAAGATATCAATTTGTTTATATAAAGTAAACAAAAAAACATATTAATAAAAAATTTATCTGCTATAGGATCAAGAATTTTCCCTAAATCAGTTTTTTGATGAAATAATCTTGCTATTGTACCATCCAAAGTATCACTTATTGCACCTGAAATAAGTAGAACTATAATAATTTGAATTTTAACATTTTTTATCCATAAAATAGGAATAATAAATGCTAAAAATAATCTGTATAAACTAAGTAGATTAGAAATTTTCCAGATGTCTTTTAATTTAATATTCATTTTTTATTCATTTTTTAGAGATAATAATAAAATAAATCTTGCATTAAAGTTTTGTGGTTTTAAAATTTTAAAAAATTTTAAAGGTTTTTAAACATAAATGATTTTACTTCATATTTGTTGTGGACCTTGTAGTTTATATCCTATAAAAATTTTGAGAGAAAAAGGATTTAAAGTCATTGGATTTTTTTATAATCCAAATATTCACCCTTATAGAGAATTTAGAGAACGCATTAAAGCTTTGGAGACTATAAGCCAATTAAAAAATTTTGAAGTTATTTGGGATAAAAATTATGGTTTAAGAATGTTTTTAGAAAAAGTTAAGTTTCGTAAAGAATGGCCTGAAAGATGCGAGATATGTTATTATATAAGACTTAAAGAAACTGCAAAAAAGGCTATAGAAATAAAAGCCGAGGCTTTTACTACTACATTACTTTATAGTATTTATCAGAATCATCAGCTTATTATAGACATAGCAGAGGATTTAAGTTTTAGATATAAAATTCCATTTTATTATGAAGATTTTAGAATCGGTTATAAACAAGGGCAAGAAGAAGCAAAAAATCTTGATGTATATCGTCAAGGTTATTGTGGTTGTATTTTTAGTGAGGAAGAGAGGTATTATAAAAAGCGAAGAAAAGAAATTATAGCTAAAATAAAATCTTTGAAACAAGTTTAATAGCCACACCAATAAGAATAAAACCAAAGAGGCGTTTAATCCATAAAGGTTTCATTTTTCCTTTCATTACTCTTGCTCCGATTTGTGAACCAATAATCACAGCTATTGTAGTAAAGATTAAAAGACGGAGGTCAAAATGTCCTTCTGTAACATGCCCTGCAAAACCAGAAAACGAAGAAAAAACTACTATAAAAGAAGTAGTAGCTGCGGCTATTTTTGTAGGATAACCTACAGCAATTAACATTGGAACAAAAAGAAATCCACCTCCAATACCTAAAAGACCTGCAATAAAACCAATAAAAAAACTAATTGATCCTGTTATAACTGCTCTTTTTAAAAAAGGCATTAATGAGGTAGGTTCAGCATAAGAACTTGAAAGAATCATACGGATTCCAGCTATACTCATTCCTATTGCAAAAAGAATTATTAAAGTAGAGGTAGGGATAAATTTAGTAGTATAAGCACCTAAAGGCGCTCCTATAAAAGAGGTTATTATCATTGGAATCGCACCTTTTATATCAACCATTTTAGATTTTAAATAATAAATAGAAGAAGATAAAGCAGTGATTCCATTTAAGAAAAGACCAGTGGGAATAGCTACAGTTTTAAAATCAAAGCCAAACCATTTAAAAATAGGAATATAAAGTAAGGCACCCCCTAATCCTAACATAGAAAAAATAAAAGCACATATCAATACTATAAAAGAAACTATAAAATAAATCATTCTTCATATCCTGCGCAATCTATACATACCAATTTAAGATTTCCAGGTTGTCCGATTACTCTTACAAATGCCTTTGCTACCAATTCGCCACATATTTCACAATTTATCATGCCCATTACTTCAGCAGGAGGTTCAAAATTTGTTTCTTTTACTTCTCCAATTATTAATACTTCATCTTCAGGAGAATCTAATACATAATTTACTACTTCCATTATCTCTTCTTCTGGTATTTCATAAGGTGGGATTCCTGCAGCTCTTTTTTTCATAAAAGCAGACTGAGCTATTTTTTCTTTTATTTTTGGATTGATACTGATTCTTATTTCTTTCCAATCTTTTATATCTATCAAAGTAAAAGCTAATTTTCCTCGTGGTTTTTTGATAAAATTTCCTTTACCTGCTGTGCATCCAGTAGCAAATTGAACGCCATCCCCGAAACAACCTCCTCCATGAAAAGAACCAGTTTCTATAATAGTATAAAGTTCTTTTGCTTTTGCCCTTTCAACTCCGAGCTTTTTTAAAGCTATTAATCCTGCTCTAAAACCAAGAGCAGAAGCCCAGCATTTGTGTCCATGAAATTCAAACATCTTTTCTAATTGATGTTTGTCTATCATTTTATTTTCCCCCTTTAATAAAGTTGATAATACAATATATTTAAATATTTAAAAATTTCAATATATTAATTATTAAAAATAAAAAAAATTTTTAGAATATTGATATTAGTTTTAAAAGTTATTGAGTGATATAATTAAAAAAATTAATCAGATCAGATTCTCTTTCTTTTAAAAATTCTTGCAATTCAGATTGTGTAAGGGATTTCACAAGGGTAGGGTCTTTAGGATCTACTGAAGCAAACATTATTCTTTGTATTTTGCCAGATTGTATTACTATATCAATACTTATAGTTTTATCTTTAAAATTTGTTCTAAACTCAATCTCATCAAAATCTTCGGGAGGATCAGGAAGATATTCACACCAGATATTAAATTTTTCTAATTCCTTAGAATTTTTTATATTCTGTAAATTTATAGATTTATTTATATATTTTTTTAGTATTTCTGCATTCATAGTATTTTATATTTTAAACTTTTATTAATAAAAAACAAGTGCGAAATAATGCAAAAATATTATTTTTTTATAACAAAAGTTATTATCCAGGCAATTATGAGCACCTATTTCTATTTTTTTCACATTTTAAAATAAATTTTTATAAAATTATAAAAACTCTTCATAAAGGAAAATTATGAAATCTACTCCGTGAGAGAAAAGCTAAATGAAATTTTTTATACTTTTTCAAAATTTTTCCTCAAAGATCCAATTCTCACTGCAAATTATTTTCCAATTTTTTGATGAGTCAATTCTAATTTATTTTTTTAAAAAATTGTTTATATTGAAACAAAATTTTTTAATTTTTAAAAATATGCGTTAGTTTGAAAAAAATGACATTAATAGCACGTGAGTTTAGATGATACTCTGTACATGTATCAATTAAAGGCATGTCTGGTAGTGTCCTATGTCCCACAGAAGTGTTTATCTTTTAAAGGGTGTTAAATCTAAACTGCTTATAAAAAATCTTTTTCAGAGATAATTACTTAAATATCTTCTACTTTTGTTGAAATTTATAATCAAGTATTAATTGCGGAATCCGAAAATCTTTTTCAATTAGTAGAAATTGGCTTAAGAAAAGCTTTGGAGTTTTTGATAAAAGATTTTGCGATAAAACGAAATCCGGATAAAAAGGAAGAAATTCGAAAATTATTTTTTAAGTAAATGCATAGACTTATACGTAGATGATTTAAAAAATTAAAGAATGTGCTAAATAAGTTGCATGATTAGGTGATGATAAAACATATTATACAAGAAAACGTAAAGATTAAAATTTATAATAAATTGGATTAAAAACGTATTTTTAACAAAGAAATATATTTCAGAAATGAGCGAAAATTAAAATTAACAAACCTCTTCAGCGAGGCTATACAACCTGTCGCGAGTTTAGGTATTAAAAAATGAAATAAGGGAATAACGCAACAGAGTTCTCAGTTTTATGTAGCTGTAGAATTAATTAGAAAAAATCTAATATTTCTATAAACTTAATATTGAACTTGAGTTGAAATTGATGGGAATTATAGTAAGATATTTTACATCTTCAAATTAAATTTCTTATTTTTCTTAATTTTCAAAAATTTTAATATATTTTAGTTTAATAAGATACAAAATATGAAAAAAATTAAAGAAAAAATAAAAGTTATTTCTTTTGATGTTGATGGAACCCTTGTGCCACCAGATTTTGTAAACGGTGTTTGGCTTGAAGGTATACCTTCTTTATATGCCCACAAAAATAAAATAAGTTTTGAAAAAGCTTACGAAATAGTAATAAAAGCCTATGATGAAGTAGGAGAAAACAGAATAGAATGGTATTATTTAGAATACTGGTTAAAGCGTTTTAATCTTGGAATCACAAGAGAAGAATTGTTTAATAAATACAAAAACAGAATAAAAATTTATGAAGAAGTTGAACATGTTTTAAAAAAATTAAATAGCAGTTATAAACTTATAATTTGTTCCAATGCAGAAAGGGATTTCATTTTCTTTCAACTGAAATCTATTATTCCGTATTTCTCTCATATTTTTTCTGCAACTTCTGATTTTAAACAAGTTAAAAAATCAGAAGAATTTTATGGAAAAGTTTGTGAATTACTTCAAGTTAAGCCAAATGAAATTATTCATGTAGGTGATCATCCGATTTTTGATTATGTAAATCCTCGTAAGATTGGTATAAATGCATTTTTATTAAATAGAAAACAAAATGAAAGAGAAATCAATAATAATTGCAATAATAATTACATTAATGTATCTGAAAATCATGTAATTAAAGATTTAAGAGAAATTTTAAAGATATTGGATTGATTTTCAACTTTTGTTATTTTTTTGAAAATAATATCGGTATTTGTTACGATTTATCTTTTAAAAAATTTTTAAACAGTCCAAATTAAGATTTTTAAATAAAATCAGGAGGTTAAAGAAAGATAAATTTTAAAATTGAGGGACTTGACAAAAGAAAAGAATAATATAATTTTAATAAATAGGTTGCCGGGGTAGCTCAGTCGGTAGAGCAGCGGACTGAAAATCCGCGTGTCCCTGGTTCGATTCCGGGCCCCGGCACCACCAGTCTTAATTAATCTAATAAAATTCCTATAATTACGATTCTTATTGACAAGGTAGAAATAGAAACTTAAAATTTTATTTTAATGCAAGTTCGTCCTGTTGCTCAACCTGTTAAAGCAAAATTAGAAAATATTGCTGTTATATTAGTAAATCCTCTCTATAGCGAAAATATAGGCTCTGCTGCAAGAGCTTGTGCAAATTTCGGTGTTCCTAACCTTATAGTAGTTAATCCTGCGGAGTTGGATGAATTAAAAATGAAAGCCATGGCTACAAAAACCGGGGCTTCGGTTTTAGAAAATATGAAAATTTTTCCTGATCTTTCATCAGCTTTAAAAGATTTTAATTATGTCATTGGTACCACAGGAAGACTTGGAAAAAGAAGATTAGTATATCATACTGTCAAAGAATTAGCTCCTTATATTTGTGAACTTTCTATAAATAATAAAATAGCAATTCTTTTTGGGAATGAAAGATTTGGATTATCTAATGAAGAATTATTTCATTGTGATAGAGTGCTTACTATTCCTACTACTGAAAAAGCATCTCTAAATGTTGCCCAAGCAGTGATAATTGTATTATACGAAATTTTTCAATCTGCTTCTGAGCCAAAAATTCCAAAACCTGAATTAGCTACTCAACAGGAACTTTCTATTATGTATGCTCTTATTGAAGCGACTTTAAAAGAAATAGATTATATCCCTCATGAAAATAAGACTTTGTGGATGACTAATATTAGAAGATTTCTTTCTCGCTTAGAATTAACCTCAAGAGAAGTAAAAATTATTCAAGGATTTTGCAGGCAGCTTCTTTGGAGACTAAATAAACAACTTAAGCTTTCTTTTCCAGAAGAGCAACAATCTCAAAATGATAAGTCTGCGGGAACATATCAAAAAGAATAACTTTGAGAAGTTGATAACCTGCATTTTTTAAAGCAAGTAGATCTCTTACTAAAGTAGGAGCGTCACAAGAAATATATATTATATACTTTTCTGCTACTTGAGGTAAAAGTCTTAAAAGTTCTTTACAACCCCCTCTCGGAGGATCTAATAATACTAAATCATAAGTTTCACCAAATTTGATAGCCTCGTATAAAGCTTCCATAGCACTCATATTCCTTAAATCTACCCTTCCATTTATACCGTTTTTTTCTGCTATATAAATTCCATCTTCAATTGCCCTTAAATCTGTATCAACTCCCAAAAATTTTACTGCGTTTTTATTTTCTAAAAGTGGAAAAATAAAATTTCCTATACCTGAATGTAAATCTAAAACCCTTTCATAAGATAAATTCCAAGATTTTATTGTATCTATTATTTTTTGATTAATGTCCCAATTAGTTTGCACAAAAACTCCTGGTTGAACATAATAAGTAAGATTTGGTTTTATAAAAAATACTCTTCTTCCATTATAAGAAGCATTTTTTGGAAAAGGACCTTGCGGTCTTCTACCTTTTATCCAATAAAAAACACTTTTTAATTCTACAATCTCAAGAAGTTTTTCTATATCCTCTTCTAAAGGTTCAAGAAGTGTCCAAAATATTAAAGTAGCTTTATTTTCTACAGGAGAAGATTCAATTTTAATTCTTTTAGAATAAAAAGAAATTTTAAGCCAAGCTGGGTTTTCGTAAAGTTTTTTTAATACTTCATTTAATATAAGTTCCCCTAAAAGACATTTTTCAATTTTCAATACCTCATGAGTTTTTCTTTTAACAAATCCTAATTTTAATTGGTTATTTTCCACATGAAGTCTTAAGCGATTTCGATAATAAAATTCTTTAGAAGATGGAACAATGTCTTCTAAAGGAATTTCTTCTTTCCAACCCAATCTTTTAAAAGTATCTTTAAGTATTTGCTCTTTTACTTTTAATTGATATTTGTAAGTAAGATGTTGTAACTGACACCCTCCACAAATGGTATAATACTTACAAAGAGGAGGTCTCCTATAAGGAGAAGTTTCTATAATCTCGATAATTCTTGCTTCTGCATAATCTTTAAAATCTTGGATAATTTTTATTTTTACTTTTTCTTGAGGAGCTGTAAATGGAATAAAAACAACTTTTCCATTGGAAAGTCTTCCAAGTCCTTCTCCACCAAAAATTATTTTTTCTACAGTTACAATTTCTTCCATTTAAAATCTTAGGTTTTATTTTGAAAAAAAAGCTATTTGAGACAGAAAATAAAATGACCTAATTTTTCTTTTTTTGTTTTTAAATATTTATAATTTTCTTTTACAGGAGGTATTTCTATAGGCACTCTTTCCACAACTTTTAATCCGTATCCTTCAAGTCCTATAATTTTTCTTGGATTATTGGTCATAAGTCTCATTTTTCTTACTCCTATATCCCTGAGTATCTGTGCCCCAATTCCATAATCTCTAAGATCAGGTTTAAATCCTAATGCTATGTTTGCTTCTACAGTATCTAAACCTTGATCTTGAAGAACATAAGCCTTTAATTTATTTAAAAGCCCGATCCCTCTACCTTCTTGCCTAAGATAAAGAAGAACGCCTTTTCCTTCTTTACCAATCATTTCTAATGCTTTTCTTAATTGGGGTCCGCAATCGCACCTCAATGAACCAAATACATCTCCTGTAAGACATTCCGAATGAACTCTTACCAATACTGGTTCATCCCCAATTTCTCCCATTACTAAAGCTATATGAGTAGCTTTATCTACAAAATTGCTATATGCCATAAGTTTAAAAGTTCCATAAATAGTAGGTAAGGTAGTTTCTACTTCTCTTTTAACCAATGTTTCTTTTTTAATTCTATAAGCAATAAGATCTTTAATAGTAATGATTTTTAAATTATGCTCCTCTGCAAATTTTTCTAAATCAGGAAGTCTTGCCATTGTTCCATCATCTTTCATAATTTCGCAGATAACACCAGCAGGTTTAAGACCAGCAAGCCTTGCAAGATCTACAGCTGCTTCTGTATGTCCTGCTCTTACTAAAACACCACCTTTTCTTGCAATAATAGGGAACACATGTCCAGGTGTGACTATATCATGTGGTCCGCTTTTTTCATCTATAGCAACTTTTATAGTATGAGCTCTATCATAAGCTGAAATTCCCGTAGTTACACCATAACGAGCCTCTATAGAAACTGTAAAAGCAGTTCCATAAGGATCTATACCTCTTCTTGGTTGCAAAGGAAGTTGAAGTCTTTCTGCATCTTCAGGTGTTATAGCTAAACAAATTAATCCTCTTCCATATTTAGCCATAAAGTTTATAGCTTCAGGAGTAACTTTTTCAGCAGCTAAAACTAAATCACCTTCATTTTCGCGATCCTCATCATCTATTACGATAATCATTTTACCTTGGCGAATATCTTCTAATGCCTCTTCAATGGTATTGATCGGCATCTTAACTCCCCTCTATTTATATTTAAAATTTTTTTTGGTATTATAATAAAACTCTAAAAAATTTTTCCAAGAGATAAATAAAAAATTGAAAAAAATAGAAAGTGTTACTAAATTCGCTGGCTCAGTTACTATAGCGGTTTTCATAAGCCGTATCCTTGGTCTTATAAGGGAGCAAGTTTTAGCATATTTTTTTGGTGCTGGAAAAAGTATGGATGCCTTTGTAGTAGGATATCGTATCCCTAATCTTTTAAGGGATCTTTTTGCCGAGGGAGCTCTGGGTTCTGCATTTGTAAAAGTTTTTAGTGCTAATTTAGAAAAAAAAGGACTTTCGTATAGTTTTAAAATTTCTCAAATTTTAATTTCCAATTTTTTGATAATTCTCAGTATTATTGTATCCTTAGGAATTATATTTGCTCCATATATAGTTTCTCTTATTGCTCCAGATTTTAGTAAAGATCCTGATAAATTTCAATTAACTGTTCATCTTACACAAATTATGATGCCTTTTCTTCTTTTTATAAGTCTTTCAGCAGTTATAGCAGGTATGTTAAATTCTTTAAAAATTTTCTTTATTCCGGCTGTATCTTCTGCATTTTTTAACCTCGTCTCCGTTTTAATCGGAGTAATTGGATACTTTTTATTAATTAAAATAAATATTCGTCCTATTTATGCGATGGCAGTAGGAGTTAGTTTAGGAGGATTTTCTCAATTCTTTTTTCAATATCCTTTAGCAAGAAAAAAAGGATTTAGATTTTCTTTTTGTCCCAATTTTAAAGATCCTAATTTTAAAGAAGTATTAAGGCTAATATTTCCTATTGTATTTGGGCTTTCGGTAGTTCAAATAAATATTTTTATAAATACTTTTTTTGCAACATCATGCGGGGAAGGAGCAGTTTCTTGGTATTCTTATGCTTTTAGAATTATGTATGTTCCTTTGGGTCTTTTTGGTGTAGGTCTTTCCCAAGCACTCTTACCAGAACTTTCTCGGCAAATTGCAAGAAAAGATTTGGATTTAGCAAAAGATACTTATTTAAGAGCACTTATTGTTTCTTTAAGTGTATCCATTCCTTCTGCTATTGGATTATATATGCTTTCTAAACCTATAATAAGTGTTCTTTTTGAAAGAGGAAAATTTTCTCCTTTTGATACAATACATACTGCTTTGCTTTTACAAATTTTAGCTATAGGACTTCCATTTTATGGGCTTTCTAAAACCTCAGTTCCTTTATTTTATTCGCTTGGAAAAACCATTATTCCTGCTTTAGGAAGTGTAGTTGCTGTAATAACAAATGTAACAATTATTCTTTTAACAATAAAAAAATTAGGAATAAATGCTGTTGCACTTGGAACAAGTCTTTCCTTAGGAGCTCAGGCTATTTTTTTATTAAGTATAGCATTTTATTTTTTAAAAACTCCTGATTTTTTATTTTTAATAAAAAGCCTATTTGCTCTCTTCTTTGCATCTTTAATTCTTATTTTAGTATGTAAATTAGTTCTTATTTGTATTCATAATAAATTTTTGATTTTGATTTTAGCAATTCCTGCTGGAGGAATAGCTTATATTTTATCTTGTAAAATCACGGGCATTAGAGAGACCTATATATTTTTTGAAAAATTAATAAAAATTTTTAAAAGATAAAAAATTGAAAATATTTTTAGCTTTTTCTTTTATCAGAAAATTTAAAAAAGCTCTTTAATTTATTAGGTTTGACGAAAATGTAGGAACTTTTTTTATATTCTTTATACAAAGATTCAAATTTTTCGATAAGTTTTTTTTCTCCTTAGATAGTGAATAAAATCTTATTAAAATCAAGATACAGAGTGAAAGAATAAAAAATAACATACAAAGGTAACAAAAATATCTTCTTACCGGATAATATCGAGACTTTTTCTTGAAATTTATCAATACCTTTTATTTTCATAGTTTTTTATTAAGTTTTATTTTTTTCTCTGATTTTTTAATTATTACAAACTATTCCTTTTGAAGCAACGCGTCAATTTCGGAAAATAATATGCGGACATACGAAGTCAGGTATATTATCTATATTAACAACATTACATAGACCTTTACATGAATTCAACATCTCCTTTGGTATTCATAATCCATTCTAAATGTATTGGCCCATCCTTTAAAGAGCCATCGGGTTCAAAGAACACATGAAGTCTAAAAGGTGCATTTTCTTCGGTTAAGTTTGATTGATACCGTCCAATTAATTCAATTTTTTTACTTTTATAGCCTTTCGGAACTAAAGTGAGATTAACATTTAATTCCCCTTTTGCTTGAAGAATTCTAATACAATCGTAATGCCAATCTGTCATTAAAGCTTCGGCCTTATAATCAAGTTTAGCTTTAATTATAACGGTCAAATCCCTCAATACTGCTATCTTTTCTTCAGCGTTGGGTAAGATTAGAAATCCTTTAGCTTTACTAACCTTTATATATGCTTTAAACTCTAGCGATCCCTCTGCAATCCCATGATTTGGAAATCTTTTATCTTCTTTAAAAAGGGGTCGACTTATATGTACTTCAGCCTTATAGGAATCTTCACCTTCAAGTCTTAATCCTATAAGATCATGTACATCAAAATTAAGATCAAGAAACCCCTCTACCATTAAGTTAGGCATATATGGCGGAGCTCCTACTTTACCATGATCTATTATCTTCAGTTTTAAAATTTGATCATTGAATGTACGCGTCTTGAAAAACTGAATAGCTTCTCTAATTAGATTATCGTAATTATATCTAAGAAGGTCAATTATATTTGGGGCTTCTGGTAGAATTTTACATAAGTCATCCATTATACTTATAGATTGGAACGCAAATATAGATGGCAAACCAATTATTTTTAATAAATAAGAATCTGTTTCCTCTAATACTTCTATTGCTCTGGGTATTATAATTCCCAAAATTCTCCCTATTCTATTAGGATCGGTTTTTAATCCTAAATGTTGAAGACTATTTCTATATTGCGTTAATTCACTTATAGCTTTGAGAAAAATTTCACGCTCACTTTCATCTAACCCCCTTAGCAATTTAAGCTCTTGAAGACGTTTAATAGTATCTTCAAGAGGTACAGTCCATAACTCATCCAAAGGTGTTGCTATTTCTCTCCTAAACCATTTATTGTATCCTTCTATGACTTCTTTAACTTTGATTTTTTCACTAACTAACAATACAGGATTTATTTGATATAAAATATGTTTAAACAGAGTTTCTAAAGCGTGATGCGTTCGTAAGATCGCGTCTTTTAGAGCAAAAACATCATTTGGATTTTCGTGAAACTTTTTAAAAGCTTGAAGAGCTTCTGCTAATGAATGAATACCATTTTTTCTTGGGTCAATTTCCATCCTTTGTCTCCCTATAGCGTATAATATCACCTAACATTCCGAGAATATGTGAAGTTTCCCCATAAAAGCAAATTTTGAGACAAACATAAAAGCCCGCATATTTATTTGCTATCGAGTATGTAAACACAGAAATGGGCATTATCAAATAAAAAATCGCTTTAAAACTTCCCTCTGTTTCAATTTTCTCCTTTCAGCCTTTTAATTTCCTCTTTTATTTGTTCTATAACTTCTATATTATAAATTTCTTTTCTGTTATCTTTTTTAATTGAAAATACAATGAATACTTTCCCACCATGATCTTTCTCAAATTTCTTGTGAGTTCTTTCAAGCCATTCTTTCCATCTATAAATTTCTGGTGTCTGTTCATAGGTAATAGGTTTTATTTGTAACCCAATATATTTATCGTCAATTTGGATATAAAAATCAACATTGTATAATCTATCCCATTCGTCCGGTGCAGGTTTTATTTCTACTCCTAAATCGTGCTGTAATTTTCCATATATTGTTTTTATTTCGGTTAAATATCCATCATAAGTTCGGTTAATTACAAGATTATAGATATACTGGATACAATCTTCCTCAGTCACTTCTTCTATTTCTGCTTGAATAACTTCTGTAATTTTTATATAGAGTTTCCTTCCAAGGTCTTTTATATATTCCTCTGGTGGCAGTTTAATACCTTTAGATTTTAAAAATTCTGCAAGTTTTTTGTAATAGAACTCTTCCCAATCTTTAATTGTTTTGGGAGTACATTCACGAATCCATTGTGATACTGGACCTACGCTGTTTTTCTTATTCAATCCCCATCTATTTGTAGCTATGTTTAATATCCATTCTTTACTCATATTTATGCCTTTCCCTCTAACTCTAAAAATTTACTTTTGTATTTATAACTTTTTGTTTTGTCTGCTTCAGCCATACCTGACTTGATTAGGTAAGCATTTACAAAGATTTTATTTTTTAAATAAACATATGCTTCAATAGTAAATTCATTCAAAACAGCATCATTATCAAACCGTAGAAAGACTTCTTTTTTCAAAATATATTCTTTTAAATATTTTAAAACTTCTTCTTTTTTAGTTACTTTCACACCCAGAAATTTAACAAACAAACCTGTATCCAATTTAATTGTATGTTCATTTACAATATCCACTACTCTGTAAAGTCGATCATTCTTAAAATTAAATTTCTTAGGATCTATTTTAGGTTTAGCATTTTTAATTCTTGGCACATAATTTATCTCATCAACTTCTATGGTTATTTTTCGTTTTATTATTTGTATGTTTTGACTAAACTGGAGTAAACCCTGTTTTAAACTAAGTTTTTCTTTGATAATATCTAGGAATTTTTCATTTATTTCATAACCAATGGCATTTCTGTTTAAATTTAAAGCTGCTTTTACGGTTGTTCCACTTCCTAAAAAGGGATCTAGAACTGTATCTCCAACAAAAGTATACATTTTTATTAACCTTTTTGGAAGTTCTTCAGGAAACATTGCTTCGTGTTCTATCTGTCTTGCTCCACCAAAATACCAATGTCCATAAAAATATTCTTTCCATTCTTTTTTGGTTAGCTTTGATTTTTCTTTAACTTCCTTTGGAACTTTTTTACCTTTACCCGGTTTTTTGAAAATAAGTATAAATTCGTAATCAATTTCAACCATACCATTTGGTGGATAAGGATATGACCCCATTACATTTGCTCCCCCAGTAGTATTCATTGTGGTTTTCTTCTGCCATATAATAGAGCCCATATAATCAAAACCTATATCTTCACACTGAGCTATAAATTCAGCATGTAGAGGTATAACCTTATATCTTCCATAAATTATTGAACGAGCAAATTGATCACCTATATTTATACATAGTCTTCTTCCCGGTTTAAGAATTCTATAACATTCTTTCCAAACTCTATAAAGATCTTTCAGATATTCATGTAAAGTTTGCCCATATCCAATTTGTCCTTCGACTTCATAGTCTTTAATATGCCAATAAGGGGGGGATGTAACAACTAAATCTATACTATTATTTTCAACTTCTATCATTTTTCGACTATCGCCAAGTATTATTTTTGCCCAGTTGTTCATTGTTTTCGACATATTACAATATTCAATATTACTGACAATGTTTCTTTTAAAAAGCTTTGGACGATTTCGGACAGCGTTTTATAGTATGCTAAGAGTATGCTAATTAACGTTCCTATTAAGACTCCAACTATAAGACTTCTACTATCTAATACTCTAAAGGTTTTTAACCCTTTTATTTCATATCCTCCCCAAGAACCTCTTTTGTGAGGGACTTCGGCTTCAAAACTATATAAACCGCTTTCTAATTTCAAGGACACAGTCTCGCTTTTCTTCTCTTTGGCTTTAAGAAAAATATCTATAAAATCTTTACCTGCACCAACCCCTCCAATTTCTCCTGATAGCATCCGAATATACCATAACCGTAATAAGATATTTTGCTCAGAATTATTTTCTGCGGTTATCAAAAATTTCAAATTTAAAATATCAAACCCCCAAGGAATAAATCGTAAGAGACCTTTTTTATCGATTCTTATTTTTACTTCAGGTCTAATGTTCATAATTTTTCATTTTCTCATACCTTATGAAGCCTGGCTATTTAACATTTCGCAAGTGTCTGAAATTTAAGCGAAGCAAAGAATTTTGATGAGGCCATCTAAAGAGCAAAGCATTGAACTTAGTGTATAAGCTCATAAGCCCTATAATTCTTTTATCTTTTGTTTACACTTTAAACAAAATTTTTCACGGTCGCATCTATAAGATATGACGCAATTTTCATGATGTTGTGATAGACTAATCATATGACCGAATTCGTGTCTTACCGTAGGTATAATATTTAAAAAATATATAACAAAAACGAAAAGTCAATTCATTTAGTATCATTAATTAATTTTATGTAGCGGTGATATATAAATGAGTAAGAAACATTTGAAAAAACTAAAAATAAGAAGCCTACTTGACACCTTATAAAAAACTTTCTAAACTTTTTTAAGATTTTAAAAATAAAAGGAGGGATTTAAGGATTAACGTTGTTCTTAATTATGCAATAGAAGAAAAAATTAAGCTTTTAAATACACTTTACGAATATCTCGATAAGACATTTTCTAAATACGAACTTGCATGTAAACCTGGTTGTAGTTTGTGTTGTACTCAAAAAATTTATGCTACTTCTATAGAAGCTTTTTATATATTAGAAGATTTAAAAGAAGAAGACTTGAAAACTTTAGAAAATTTGGAGAATTATCCCAGACCAAAAATTACTCATAACCAGACAATACTTTGTTATATGGAAGGAGTTGAACCTCCTGTAGAAGAACCTTTTGAAAATCTCGGAAGTTGTCCTTTTTTGACAGATGAGAATTTATGTAAAATTTATCCTAAAAGACCTCTTATGTGTAGAATTATGGTTTCAACTGAACCCTGTCAAAAAGGTTCTGCTCAAATTCCTCCATTTTTATTTCAAATAGGAACTATTTCTATGCAACTTGTTGAAAATATAGACATTGGTGGTGTTTATGGGAGTCTTTTTGATCTTTTAAAATTTTTAAATCTTTATAAAAAAGGACTCGCAGATGAAGTTCCTCAAACACTTTTAAATAATATAGATGTAGATGAATTACCTATTTTACCTGAAGAAGATGAATTAAGACGCTGGGTGGGAGCTTTGTATAGAACACCTGTTAATAAAGATAACCTTACTTTTAGAGAACTTCTTAATGAATTAAGAGAAAGATTCAAGAATTACGAAACTCTCGATTTTCTAAAGGAAATTTTTTAATGCTTAAAGCCTTTGTTGAATTTAATAGTAAACTAAATTACAATACATATCTTTTAGGATTAAAAATTTCTCGAGAAATTTTAAAAAAATTTTTACCAGGGCAGTTTTTAAAAATTAAAATTAACAAAAGATTAGATCCCCTTATTCCTCGTCCATTTACAGTGCATGCAATTGAAAAAGATATTTTAATAATTATGTATCAAGTAGTAGGGAAAGGAACTAAAGCATTGACCAAAATTCAAAAAGGAGAAGAGATTGAATTTTTAGGACCTTTGGGTAATCCTTTTCCAGATATTAATAAAGATTATATAATTTGTGCAGGAGGAATTGGAATAGCAGGTTTTGGATATTTTTTACAGAAAAGAGTAAAAGAAAATAAAAAATTGCCAAAAAAGATATTATATGGAGTAAAAACTGCGGAAGATTTGGTAAGATTATCATTTTTTAAAACTTTCGGCATACCTTTAGAATTATCTACGGAGGATGGAACAAAAGGATATAAGGGGTATATTACAGATATTTTGGAAAAAGAATTTAAAAAAGAACCTTGTACAGTTTTAGCTTGTGGTCCTTTACCCATGATGAAAAAAGTAACTGAGATAGGAGAAAAATATCAAGTTGATGTTTATTTAGTTATGACTTCATTTTTAGCATGTGGGACAGGATTTTGCAAGGGGTGCGTAATACCTCTTAGAAATAAAAAATATGCATATCTTTGCAAAGATGGGGTAACATTTTTAGCAAAGGAGATTGATCTTGAATTTTTATGTTGAAATAGCCAATTTAAAAATGAAAACTCCGTTAATGCTTGCGTCTGGAACTTGGGGATTGGGAGAAAATCTGGATGATTTTTTTTCTTCTGAAGAGATAAAAGAGACAATAGGAGCATTAGTTACTAAAGGAATTTCTTTAAATCCAAGAATAGGGAATCCTCCTCCACGATTGGCAGAAGCTCCTTGCGGACTTATTAATTCTATCGGATTAGAAAATCCTGGTATAGAGGTTTTTAAAAAAAAATATTTACCTAAAATAAAGTCTTATGATGTGCCGATAATTATAAATTTATATGGAGAAAAAGAGGAAGATTTTAAAGTCTTGGCAGAAAGTCTTAAAGAAAGCGGGGTAGAGGGATTAGAGCTCAATATTTCTTGTCCGAATGTAAAAAAAGGTGGAATAATTCTTTCTTCAGATCCTGAAACAGTTTATCGTTTAGTGAAAAGGGTTAGAGAAGTATGGGATAAATTTTTAGCTGTTAAGCTTTCGCCAGTAGGTCCAGTAACAGAAGTAGCTAAAAGCTGTGAAGAAGCAGGAGCAGATGCTTTAGTGGTAGCTAATACTTATCCAGCACTTTCAGTAATAAGTTTTAAGCCTCTTAAAATTTTAAAGGGAGGTCTTTCTGGCCCAGCTATTAAACCATTAACCCTTAGATTAGTATATGAACTTTCTCAAAAAATTAAAATTCCCGTTATTGGATGCGGAGGTATTGTTTCAGGTAAAGATGCATTAGAATATTTGTTATGTGGTGCTAAAGCATTTCAGATTGGAACAGCAAATTTGATAGATCCAACTTCTGCAAAAAAAATTATAAAAGAATTGAGAGAAATGAAAGATGGCTTATGTAATTAGAGCTTTGCCTATTGGTAAAAACTTTAGAGCTTTTGCAGTAGAATGTAAAGATGTTATAGAAACAGTTAGAAAACTTCAAGGTTTAAGCCCCATTGCTTCAGCAGCACTTGGAAGAGCCTTAGCAGGAGTTGCTTTACTTTCAGCAGATTTAAAAACAGGTAAAATTCTTATTCAAATTAATGGAGGAGGACCCTTAGGAGAAATATTAGCAGAAGGAAACCACGAAGGAAATTTGAGAGGTACAGTCCAAAATCCTAATGTATACATAAAGCCACAAAATAAAAAATTACCAGTAGGAAAAGCAGTTGGTAAAAATGGATATATTTCGATTATAAAAGATTTAGGATTAAAAGAAATATACCAAAGTTCTGTTAAATTAGTATCAGGTGAAATAGCAGAAGATTTGGCTTATTATCTTACGGTTTCTGAACAAATACCTTCTGCAGTAGCTTTAGGAGTATTAGTAGATGTAGATGGAACAATCTTAGCAGCAGGTGGTTTTATGATACAAAAAATGCCTGAGGCAACAGAGGAAGAAATTGCTGAATTAGAAAAAATATTAAAAGATCTCCCAGGGGTTACTAATCTTTTATTAGAAGGTAAAACCCCAGAAGATATACTTAAAATGTTTTTTCCAAAAATTGAGATTTTAGAAAAAAGGGAGTTAAGATATCGATGCACTTGTAATATGGAAAGAGTAGAAAATAGTTTAATAGCTCTTGGAAAAGAAGAACTGGAAAATATTATAAAAGAAAATAAGCCAGTTGAGGTAATTTGCCATTTTTGTAGGAAAAAATATGAAGTACCTTTAGAAAGAGTTAAAGAATTGATAAAAGAAATAGAAAAGAAAACGGAGGCAAAGAAGTGATTTTTAGATTAATTTTTTGGATAATTATTATTTTAATAGTTGCTTTTTTTGTTGTTTTTAATGTTCAGCCTCAAGTAAAAGTTCATATTTTACCAGGTTTTACATTAGAAAATATTCCCCTTGCTTTAGTAATTATAATAAGTTTTATTTTAGGGATGCTCTCAGGTGTAATATTGTCTTTATCACAAGTGATAAAATATAAATTGGAGATAAGAAAACTTAAAAAAGAACAAAAATTTACATCTTTGCCAAAGGAAGAAAAGGAAGAAATTGAAGAATCAAAATCTTCAAATACTTCCAATTTTTAATCTTCTTAAAAAAGGCGTTGAAGAAGGTATTTATCCAGGTGCTATTGCGGGTATCTGGTATAAAGAAAAAAGATATATCATAATTGCAGGATATAAATCTATCACCCCATTTTTAGAACCCTTAGAAGATGATGATATTTTTGATTTAGCATCTTTAACAAAACCATTAGCTTTTGTATTTACTTTAATTTTTCTTTTATCTCAAGATCCAAAAATAGATTTACAAAAACCTTTAAAGACTTATTTACCTTTTAAAAAACCAATTGGTGAGATACCAGTTTATAGATTTTTAAATCATACCTCTGGTCTTAAAGCATGGTATCCTTTTTACAAAGAAAAAAGAATTCTTAAATTAGAAAATGTAGTAAAAAAAATAGAAGAGTTACCTTTAGAATATAAACCAGGTACAAAAAGTATTTATTCAGATCTGGGATTTTATCTTTTTACTTATTTGATAGAAAAAATTTATGAGGAAAGTTTTGAAAATTTATTCGAAAAAGCTAAAAGAATAGTTTCATTTACAAAAAAGGCTTTTTTAGGATTTTGTCCTTTAAAAAGAGGTATCGATCAAGAAAAAATAGTTCCTACATCAGTTTGTCCATGGAGTAATAAAATTTTAAGAGGAGTGGTAGAAGATGAAAATACAAGAGCTTTAGGTGGTATTTCTGGAGTAGCAGGATTATTCGGAAATATATATGGAGTTCTTGATATTTTAGAAACAATTTTTTTTGCATATAAAAAAGAAATAAAAGGATTATCACAAGATTTGCTTAGATACTTTATAAATTTTAAAGAAAACATTTCGGATTTTTGTCTCGGTTTTATGCTTCCAAGTTTTAAAAGATATTCTGCTACAGGGGGTGTCTTTTCTAAAAATACTATAGGGCATCTTGGGTTTACAGGTTGTTCTTTTTTTATAGATTTAGAAAAAGATTTAATTGTAGTGTTACTTACCAATCGAGTTCATCCTAATAGAAATAATCGAAAAATAAAAGATTTTAGACCAAAATTTCACAAAACTGTAGTAGAAAATCTTAAAATTATATAAATTTTTTAATACTATTTACAAATTCTCTGAAATCATCCAGATTATTTAAAAAATTTAAAAGTTTTAATAAATCAATTTTAATGTATTCATGAGCAAGAAGATTTCTCAAACCAACCATTTTTTTTAATTTTTCTCCCGATTTCTCAGAAATATATTCATACCTTTCTAAATATTCGATACATTCTGAATAACTTTTTGGATTTCCAAGATTATATTTACTTACTAAATAACAAGCTATATCAATAACAATTTGAATACATTCATAAAGTCCATATCTAAGAGCCCATTCTTTAGTTTTATCTTTTTTAAGCACATCCAGAGTTAAAGCATTTTTCATATCTTGTAGAACTTTAAGATTCTCTTCCAGGAGTTTCAATTTTTCTATCATTTACCAAGCCCGAATTTTCCTTCTTTAAGACGAGTTAAAAAAGCTCGATCAAACATATCAAAAAGAGGTTTGTGATCACAGTAATAAATGTATGTCCAAGTTTTAAATTCTATCCATTTATTTTTATTTCTGTAAAAAATAAGTTTCCCCTGGCTTATTATTTCATAAGCTAAACGAGGGTTATTTTTATAAAGATCATTTAAAATCAAAAGATCTACTTCAAGTCCTGTAAGTTTTTCAAGTTTAGAAATAAGATCTCCGATTTCCAAAAGTTCAAGATTTTTGGAGGTATAAATAGCAAGATCAAGGTCACTTATAGGAAAGGCTTTTCCCTTTGCATAAGAACCAAAAAGAACCACAAACTCTATAAAATCAATCTTTTTGAAAAAATTTTTGAGTTCGTTTTCTTTTATCATAAATTTTTTAACCAAAGAGCTTACTCAATTCTTTGCTTTTTAAATAAGCTTTATGGACACCGGACATTATTATACCTGGTAGTCCCTTTTCATAAAAGACCTGTAAAGCTGAAATTGTGGTTCCTCCTGGAGAAGTTACCATAGATTTTAATTCATAAGGATTCTTTTTACCCTTGGTTATAAGTTTTACACTCCCTTTTACAGTTTGTAAAACAAGTTTTTCAGCTAAAGGGCGAGGTAGACCAATATTAACTCCTGCATCAATAAGAGATTCTATAAAAAGAGATACATAAGCAGGTCCACTTCCTGAAAGCGCAGTTACAGCATCCATTAAATTTTCTTCGACAATTACAGTTTTTCCTATAGCTGAAAATAAACTTTCAGCAATACCAAGATCTTCTTCTGTTGCATAATTATTTTTACATAATGCGCTCATACTTTTATGTACTAAAGCACAGGTATTTGGCATAATTCTTATTATTTTTGTTTGAGAAGGTAAGAATTTTTCATAAAAACTTATAGGTAATCCTGCAGCTATGGTTAATATTAAATGTTCCTCTATCTTTATAAGATCTTTAATTTCTTCTAAAACATCTTTCATTACTTGAGGTTTTACTGCCAAAAGTATGAGTTTTCTTGTTTCCACAACCTCTTTATTTGAAGTTGTTACACTTACATTATAAGTTTTGTTTAAATACTCTCTTCTTGAATCAATAGGTTCTGAAACTAAAATATTTTTTGGAGAAAATAAATCTTTTTCCAAAAAACCTTTGATAAGGGCTTCCCCCATTTGACCACCACCGATAATTCCAATCTCTTTTGGTATCTCCATATTTCTCCCTCCAAGTTATTTGTTAGAAGCTATAAATTCCCGAGGATATAAAGGTGGGCTATTTTTAACTTTTTTAATAAGTTTTAAAGTTTCAGGATCTTTTTCAGTAAAAAAAGAAAGAATTAATTTTACCAATTTTTGGGTTTCATCATTTTTTTCAAAAGAATATATTTGATAATTTTTTATTTTTTTAACTTCTATAAGATTTGCTTGATGAAGCTTTTGAATATGATGACTCAGGGTTGGCTGAGGTAATTTTAAAAACTGAGTCAATTCACATACACAACAAGGTCTTATGTCAAGTAAAAGTAAGATTTTTAAACGGGTAGGATCAGAAAGAGCTTTGAGTTTTTTTATAAGTTCATCAAGTTTCATGTTTTAGAATATATCATAAAATACAGTGGAATGCCAATGAAATTTGTTATAATATTTTAAAAATTATTTTTTCTTTTATTGCTTTAGTAAGTGTTTAATTTTATAATTTTACTATGTCACTTTTTAAACTTGAAAAAGTAAGTAAAATCTATCCACCTTATTTTAAAGCCCTTCATAATATAAATTTAAGAATTAATACTGGTGATTTTGTTTTATTAACAGGTCCTACAGGAGCAGGTAAAACTACTTTATTAAAATTAATTTATAAAGAAGAAATACCATCTTCGGGGGAAATTTTTTTTGAAAATAAACCTTATTCTGAATTGCAACATAAAGATATTGTCAAATTGAGACAAAAACTTGGTATAGTCTTTCAAGATCTTAAGTTATTTTTAGATTTGACAGTATATGAAAATATTAAGATTTCTTTAGTTTTAGCAGGTAAAAAGATAAAAAATATGAAGTTTTATATTTATGAATTTTTAGAAAGATTTAATCTTGCTCATAAGGCACAAAAAAAAGTTAAAGAACTTTCTGGTGGAGAGCAACAAAAAGTAGGTGTAATTCGTGCACTTATAAGAGAACCTAAGATATTAATAGCTGATGAACCTACAGGGAATCTTGATCCTCAAAGTATTAAAGAGATATTAGAAATTTTTAAAGAATTGAATAAAAATGGAACTACTATAATTTTGGCTACCCACGATCCATTTATTTTAAAACAAAAAATAGGAAAATTAATTGTTCTTAGCAGAGGTGAAATAGTAAAAAATGTTGAGGTATCTTGGTAAAATAGAGTTAAAGAGAAGTTTTATTCAATATTCAATGCTGTTTTTATTTTTTATTTTCTGGAACTTTTATTTACTTACTTTTTTCTTTCTTTTTGTGAATACTCAAAATTTTTTAAGTTTTTATAAAAACTACCTTTGGGCAGATATAGTGGTATATGAAAAAAAATCAGAAACGATTAAGAAACTTACTACAGAATTAAAAAATTTTGAATATGTAAAAAATTTGAAAATTTTCTCTCCTGAGGAACTTTATCAAAAAACTAAATTTGAACTTCCTTCGGCTCTTTTTTCAGAAGAAGAAATTCTTTCTTTTTTTCCCTATGTAATAAGAGTGTATGTATATTCAGTAAAAGATTTATACTCATTAAAAAAATATATAAATTTTTTAAGTTCCTTAAATCCTTCTATAAAATTAATAAGCGAGAAACCTTTAAAAATTTTTCATTTGGGTTCAATTTTTAGTAAAATTTTTTATATCCTTATTTTTGTTTGGTTTGCATTTTATTTCTTTTTTTTATATTTAATTAACCAATCTCTAAATGAGGCATTAAAAGATCAAACTCAAACTTTTCTCCTTTTAGGTGGGGGTGCTTTTAAACTTAAACTATTGAGAAATTTCTTTTTTATTTCTATTTTATTTATTGCATGTATAATTTCTTCTTTATGTTATTTCAGTTTTGCAAAATATATGCATCTTATTTTTAATTTTTTTGAAATATATCCTGATTTTTCTAAATCTGAACATTTGTATTATTTTTTAGTTTATATATCTTTTGTGATTGTTTTAATTCCTGTGATAACTGTTCATTTAAGTTATAAAAAATATGAGATTTGATAAAATATTTGTTTTAGCTATTTTGATAAATCTATTTTTAATAAATTTTATTTGTTTTGCCAAACCTATACCAGTTTTACTAAAATTAAATAAACAAATAAAAATAAAAAAACAAGAGATAAGAAAAATAGAAAAAGATTTAAAACAAATAAAGAAAAAAAAAGAAATTTTATTAAAACTTTATGTAAATTTTTTAGTTCAGAAAGAATTAAGAAGTAAAAATATTACAAATTTAGCTGATTTACAGACATATCTCCACAATTTAGAAAAACAGGAGTTAATTGGAAATATTCAGAAATATTTATTAAAGGAGATTTTTAATAAAGAGAAAAAATTAAAGGAAAAGAAAAAACAACTTGTAAGTGAATTAAAAAAATTAGAAGAAGAAAAGAAAAAATATAGAAGGGCTTTAAAAGATGCAGAAGGTTATTTTTTTGATCCAATTACTGGCAAATTTATTTCTGAAGGAAGTTATAGTTATGTTATTAAAAGGCCTGCTATTGTAAGAGCCCCAATTTCAGGAAAAATCGTACTTATTAAATATAAGCCCGAAAATATTACTATAGTGATTAAAAATGAAAAATGTGAAGCATTTATAAATAATTTAGACGATATTAAAGTTAATTTAGGGAAAAGAATAAAAGCAACACAACCTATAGGTATAATTTATACTAATAAAAAATTTTTTTATAAAATTAATTGCAATATTTAAAATTAATTTATACAATGAGTTTGTTTCTTCCAAGATTTTTAGCCTTATATAATTTTTGATCAGCAGATCTTACCATTTCATCTAAGGATTCTTTAAGAGAAAGTTCTGCACCGATTGAAATTGTGACTTTTATTTTTTCTTTTTTTTCATTAATAAATACATAAAATTCGGTTTCTTCTACTGTTTTTCTTAATTTTTCTAAATGTTGTATAAAAAGAGTTTTATCTCTATAAAAAGTCAAAATCAAAAATTCTTCACCACCCCAACGAACTATAATATCGTGTCTTCTTCTGAAGAAATTTTTAAGAATATCAGCTATACTTATTAGAATTTGATCACCTGCTTCATGCCCATAGGTATCATTTACTTTTTTAAATTTATCAATATCAATTATTACACAGGCTAAAGGCTGATTCAGTCTTTTTGCGATATTAAAAATTTTTGGTGCTTCTTGAAAGAAATATCTTCTATTACGAAGTTTTGTTAAAGGGTCAGTAAGTGAGGTTTCTTTTAATTCTTCAATTAATGCTAATATTTCTAAATTATTAAAAATTCTTGCCATAAATTCTTCTTTACTAAATGGTTTTGCTAAAAAGTCATTTGCTCCTGCTTTCAAAAGTAAAGGAATAAGCTCAGTAGGAGCGGTTCCTGAAACTATTATTATAGAAAGTTGATCTTTTTTAAATCTTTGTCTAATTTGAGTAATAAGTTCAAAAGCATCTTTATCTGGAAGATAATAATCAAGAAGCAATAGTTTTATATCTGGCTCTTTAAAAAGTATTTTTAATGTTTCTGCTCCGGTTGTGGTTTCCCGTGTTTGAAAACACATAATTTTGAGATAGTGAATCATTGTTTTTAAATCTGTAAGATTATCTTCAACTACCAAAACTTTAGTATTCATACTTTTGAGAGTTCGTTTTATTACTTCAACAATGTGTTCTGCAATTTGTGGAATACTTTTTGGGAGATAATCTACAATATCTTTTTGTAATATTTTTTTCCTGGTAGAGGTGTCATAAGTAGCTGTAAGAACGATTACAGGCACACCTTTAGAAATGAGATAATCTATAGCTTCTCCCTTTTCTGCATCAGGTAGATGATAATCACTTATGGCAAGGGCAATATTTTTAAAATGATCCAAAGATTTTAATTCATAGAAGGAATAAGCAGATAAAACTTCAAGTCCGAGGTGCCTATCAATTAATTTTGTAATGGCTTTAACCATGAATTTATCATCATCTACAACAAGTATTTTTTCTTTCATTATTGTGAGAAGTGTTAAATTTATTTTTGATATTTATTTTTTAAATTTTTAAATTTTTTTCAAGTTTTATTTAGGTTAATCAAATTTAATCCAGCATATGTTTAAGATATTTTGATATTTTATTTCTTGACAAAGAAGAAATTTAAAATACAATTTAGTAAGTAATTACTTACTAAATTTATTATACTTATTAAACTTAATATGAGTAATACCAGAGAAAAAATTCTAAAGATTGCTTTAACTCTTTTTTCGAAAAAAGGATATCTTGGAGCTACTACAAGAGAAATTGCTCAAAAGGCAGGTATAACTGAAGTAACACTTTTTCGTTATTTTCCAAATAAAGAAACTTTATTTAAGGAAGTTATAAATACTTATTCCTTTCTTCCTAAATTAAAGATTATTCTGGATGAATCTGAAATAAAAAATAAATCAGTTGAAGAAATTTTAAAAAACATTGCTTATAATTTTCTTGAAACTTTGGAAGAGAAAAAAGATCTTATAAATATAATGCATTTAGAAATTCAACGATATCCTCAAAAAGTTAAGAAAATCTTTGAGGCCATTATAGAAAGTACTTTGGATTTGATTTCTTCTTATTTTGAAAAAATGCAACAAAAGAAAATTTTTAAAAAAATTTCTCCCCAAATAGCTGCTCGTGCTTTTCTGGGCATGATTTATTCTTATTTTTATGCTAAAGAAATTATAAAATATTCTGAAAATTTCTCTAAGAAAGAAATTATAGAAAATTATATAAATATATATTTAAATGGCATTTTAAAAAAATAAGGAGATTTTATGAGAAAAAAGAAAATTAGATTGATTTTTTTGATAATATTGTGGATAATATTTTTAAACGGTTGTCATAATTCTAAAGGAAAAACAAATTCCTTAAAGCCAACTTCGCAAGCTATCCCTGTGAGTGTATATATAGTTCCTCAACCTACGGATGTTCCAATAAAACTTGAGTATCCAGCTAAAACAAGAAGTTATTATCATACAGTGATTTGTGCAAGAATAACCGGTTTTTTAAAAAAGATGTTAGTTAAAGAAGGAGAATATGTTAAAAAGGGAGAACCTTTGTTTTTAATTGAAAAAGATGTATATGAGGCTGAATATGAATCTGCAAAAGCTCAGCTTGAAAGAGCAGAAGCAGAATTTGAAAGAGCGAAAAGAGACTGGGAGAGAATAAAGGCATCTTACGAAGCTCGGGTAGTAAGTGAAGAAGATAGAGATAAAGCTTGGGCAATGTATAAAAGTGCTAAAGCCAACTTGGATATGGCTCGTGCAAGACTTAAACAAGCAAAAATTAATTTAAATTATACAACTGTCAGGGCTTTAATAAGTGGGATAGTTGGTAAAAGATTGATTGATCCGGGAAACCTTGTACAACCAGGAACTCCTCTTGTTGTAATAAATAAAATTGATCCAATATATGTAGAATTTTCTATTCCAGATAGAGATCTTTGGAAATATGGATTTAGGGATAAAAAAAGTTATGAAAAATTAAAAAAACTTATTGCCAAAATAAAATTTGAAGACGGAAGGATTTATAAAAGAAATGGAAAAATTGATTTTGTAGATAGCGTCCTTGATAAAGAAACTGCATCACTTAAAATTAGAGCAGTTTTTCCTAATCCTGAGAGAGAGATATTGCCAAATTCTTTTGTAAGAATTGTTTTAGAAGGAATTAAGAGAAAAAATGTAATTTTTATTCCACAAAGATGCGTTATTCAAACTCCCGTGGGTGAGACAGTATATATAGTAAAGGGAAATAAAGCAATTGTGAGATCTGTGAAATTAGGAGAGACATATAAAGATTATTACATAATAGAAAAAGGACTTAAGCCAGGTGAAAAAGTCATAGCCGATAATCTTTTGAAACTCAAACCAGGAATCCCTGTAAAAATAGATAAAATAGTAAAAAAATAAAAAATGTTTTCACAATTCTTTATTGAAAGACCCAAATTTACTGCGGTTATTTCTATTATAATAGTAATAGCAGGAATTCTTGCAATAAAAGTATTACCTTTAAAAGAGTATCCTACATTATCACCTGTTCAAATTGTAGTCAGAGCCTATTATCCAGGTGCAGATGCAGAAACAATTTTAAAAACTGTTGCTACTCCTTTAGAATCTGCCATAAATGGTGCTCCGGGTCTTATATATATGATAAGTACTGCATCCTCAAGTGGTCAAATGGAAATCTATGCCTATTTTGAAATAGGTACAAATCCTGAATCTGCTAAGGTGGAAGTAAATAATAGAGTAAACCAAGTTTTGGGTAAACTTCCAGAAGAAGTAAGAAGATTAGGAATCGAAGTAAGGGAAGAGTCCCCAGATATACTTGCGGTTTATTATTTTATTTCAGAGGGAGGAATAAGAGATGTAGTAGACGTATCAAATTTTGTGGATATTAATGTGGTAGATGAAATAAAAAGAATTAAAGGTGTTGGGGATGTAATAAACTGGTTAAATAAAAAATATTCTTTTAGAATTTGGTTAAAACCTGATAAACTTGCTAAGTATCATTTAACCCCCATAGATGTTTATAGAGCAATAGCAAGCCAAAATAAACAATTTTTTGGTGGTGGACTTGCAAATGAACCAATAAAAAGAAAAACTTATTTTTCCTTTACTGTTCTTGGAGAAAGTAGGTTAAAAAGACCCGAGCAATTCGAAAATATAATAATTAAAGCAAATCCTGATGGCTCTTTTTTGAGACTAAAAGATGTTGCAAGAATTGAACTTTCATCAGAGAGTTTTGATACAGTAAGTTTTTATAAAAATATACCTGCTATACCAATAGGGATTTATTTAAGACCAGGGGCTAATGCATTAGAAGTTGCTGAAAAAGTTTCTCAAAAACTTAAAGAACTTTCTAAAAATTTTCCTCCAGATATAAAATATTACAGAGTTTTCAGCACAGTTAAATTTATAAAAGAGGCTATTAAAGAGGTTGTTTTTACTCTTATTTTTGCTGTTTTCCTTGTAATGTTTGTACTTTATTTATTTCTTGGTCGTTTAAGAAGTACAATCATTCCTACACTTGCTATTCCAGTATCAATTATAGGTGCATTTGCAGGATTTTATATATTCGGTTTTTCTATCAATCTATTAACTCTTTTTGGACTTGTATTAGCTATTGGGTGTGTTGTAGACGATGCTATTGTAGTAATTGAAAATACTGAAAGAATAATAAGAGAAGAAAATCTTCCTCCTAAACAAGCAGTAATTAAATCAATGAAAGAAATCACAAGTCCTATCATTGCAATTGTTTTAGTTCTTTCCTCAGTTTTTATTCCATCAGCCTTTACAGGTGGATTTACAGGAAGATTTTATCAACAATTTGCTTTAACAATAACTATTACAATGTTTCTTTCTGGAGTAACTGCTCTTACTTTAACTCCTGCTCTTTGTGCCTATATTCTCAAACAAAAAGAAAGACCACCTATTTTACCAGTAAGAATATTTGAAAGATTTTTTGAAAAAACTAGAAATTTTTATGTAAAAGGTTCGAAATTTATTATTAAAATATATCCTTTCACTGTACCAATTTTCATACTTATTTTTATATTAGCATTTTGGTTTATTTCGAAACTTCCCACAGGTCTTGTGCCTTATGAAGATAAAGGAGTTTTAATTTATGGTGGGAAGCTTCCTCCTGGAGCATCACTTAAAAGAACTACAGAAGTTATAAAAGAAATAAATAAAATTTTAGAAAAAGATCCAGATTTAATAGAGTGGGGAAGTGTAGGAGGAATTGATCTTGATACAGTTCAGCCAAGAACCGATGCATTTTTAGGGTTTATTCATTTAAAAGACTGGGATAAAAGACCTATGCTTCCTGTTACTTTAAACAGGCTTATTCATAATTTTTCTACAATAAGATCAGCAGAAGTTTTTTGTGCACCAGTACCTCCTATTTCTGGAATGGGATTTGTTGGAGGATTTGAGGTATATATTCAGGATAGAACTGGTGGCAGTTTAAAAAAACTTGCAGAATATGTAAATAAGTTTATTCAAGAAGCCAATAAAAGACCCGAACTTATGTTCGTAAGAAGTTCTATTAATTTTAATGTTCCAACTTATAAAATTACAGTAGATAGAGAAAAAGCAAGTTCTTATAAAGTAAATATAGATGATATTTACAGAACCCTTGCTATGCTTTTTGGAAGATTTTATGTAAATGATTTTAATCTTTATGGAAAAACTTTTCATGTAAATCTTCAAGCAGATTGGGAATTTAGAGAGGATATAAAAGATTACAGTTATATATATGTACGTTCTCTTACAGGAGATCTTGTGCCTTTAAGCAGTTTAATAAAAGTGGAAAGGATTTCATTTTCTCCAGTTTTACAAAAATTTAATATGTTTCCTGCTATAAAAGTTTCTGGAATGGCAAAACCTGGTTATACATCCGGAGATGCAATAAAAGCTGTAGAAGAAATTGCAAGAAAAGTTTTGCCACCAGGTTATACACTTGGTTGGTCTGGTATGAGCTATTATGAAGTAAAAACAAAAGCCAAGACAACTCTAATTTTTGGATTAACATTTATATTTGTGTATTTGGTTCTCACTGCCCTTTATGAAAGCTGGGTTCTTCCTGTAATTATTCTTTTTACTGTTCCAATAGGAGTATTTGGTGCAGCATTTATGTTTTATATTATTCCTCATATTATTCCTATCCCTCTTGAAAATGATATATTTTTTAAAATCGGATTATTAACAATTGCTGGACTTGTTGCAAAAAATGCAATACTTCTTGTTGAATTTGCAGAAATGGAAAGAGAAAAAGGAGTTGATTTACTTTCTGCTGTACTTAATGCTGCAAGAATAAGATATAGACCTATTATGATGACCTCGCTTGCATTTATTGCAGGTGCTATACCACTTCTGCTTACTACTGGAGCAGGTGCTATGAGTAGAATTATTGTAGGTGTTACGGTTATCTCAGGAATGTCTTTTGCTACTATTTTTGGAATTTTTTTTATTCCATTATTTTATTACCTCACAATTAAATTAAGAGAAACGGTTTATAAAATTTTAGGTTTTAAAAAACCAGTGGAAGCATGAAAACTAAAATTTTGATTATTTTATTAGGAATATTTTTATATAGCTGCAATTTTGCTCCAGAATTTAAAAAACCTTTTATTCCTTTGCCTTCTAATTCTACATTTAAAATTTTTAATGCTACTGAAAATGCTACAAGTAATATCAACCGGGAATGGTGGAAACAATTTAAAGATCCTTATTTGAATAAACTTATTGAAATAGGATTGAAAAATAATGAAGATCTTCTCATAGCAAGCGCAAGAATAGAACAGGCTTTAGCTATAGCAAGATTAAGTAAGGCAGAGCTCTATCCTTATTTCAGTTATAAAGCTCAAATTGCAAGATATAGAATTCCTGAAGGAATACTTGGTCCAGGTGCAAAAAGTAGGACAGAAACATTTTATTATCTTTTGGGATCAGTTGCCTATGAATTGGATTTATGGGGTAAATTGAGAAATAAGAAAAAAGCAGATATTGCAAGACTTTTTGCTGCAAAGGCAGAAAGAGATGCATTACAAATAAGTCTTATTTCTAATATAGCTACTACATATTTTAATCTTATTTCCATTGAGAAACAGATCAAAATAGCAGAAGATTTTACTCAAAAATTAAAAGAAATTTATGAATACAGGGTTAAACAGTATAAATACGGACTTATTAATGAACTTATAGTTAAACAAGCAAAAGCTCAATATGAATCAACGAAACTGATTTTAGAAGATCTAAAAAATCATAGAGAGATATTAAAAAGTACACTTGCTATCCTTTTAGGGAAAAGCCCGAAAGAACTTTTTGAAGAAGATTTTGTTACTAAAGCCGAACTCCCTGAAGCTATTAAGATCCCTTCTATGCTTCCTTCAGAACTTTTAGTTAGGAGACCCGATATTGTAAAAGCTGAAGAAATACTTAAAGCTGCGAATTTTGATATAGGTATTGCAAAAGCCTTGTATTTCCCAAATATAAACCTAACAGGATCTTATGGCTATTTAAGTCCAGAATTCGGGGATTTAATGGAACATTCTTCTTCTTTTTGGAACATAGCTTCTGTTTTAACAGGACCACTTTTCGATTTTGGAAGAGTTAAATACCGGGTTAAATTTCAAGAAGCTAAGAAAAAAGAAGCGCTTTTACAGTATATAAAAACTGTAAAAACTGCATTCAAAGAAGTATATGATGCTTTGGTAAATATTTCATCATCTCGTGAAAAACTCAAGGCCCAAGAAGAAGAAATAGAAGCCTTAAAAAGGGCTTTAGAACTTTCAGAAAAACAGTTTAAATATGGGATAGTTGATTATTTAACAGTTCTTGATGCTCAAAGGAATTATTTGAGAGCAAAACTTAATTTGGTAAAAATTAAAACAGAGCTAATTAATAATTATATATATTTATATAAAGCTTTAGGAGGTGGCTGGCAGGGATTAAATGAGAAAGCCTTTGATTACAAAATCTCTGCAAGACCTTGACAAATAATAAAAAAACTGTAACTTTTATAATGTATCTTTAAAATGGGCCGTTAGCTCAATTGGTAGAGCAACGGACTCTTAATCCGTAGGTTGGAGGTTCGAGTCCTCCACGGCCCATTTTTAATTAGTGTATCAAAGTGTATCAAAGTTAAACATTTCTTTAAAATCCTTAATTTTCAAGACTTTCGAGTGTATAGAAGTGTATGGAAATGTAATAAAATCAAGTTGAAGTGTTGTAGTTGGTGTTGGAGCGGAGTAAAAAATTTTTTAATAGGCAAAAATAACCTTTTTAAAAACCTTTTATTTATAAGCCTTACAAAGCACTCCAACCTTATTTTAAAAATCTCATTTTTCTTTCAATTGAGCTGGATATACTACTTGTTTTATTTCTCATTAATTCTATTTTTTAAGAAAATATTGGCACACTGTTGGAGCGGATATAATAATTTAAAATTTCAAAAAGGAGGGAGAAGCCATGGGTAGACTCACAAATCTTCAAATTAAAAATGCAAAACCTCGGAGTAAAACTTATAAATTAAGTGATGGGAATAATCTTTATTTATTTGTTAAGCCTACAGGGTATAAAGTATGGGTGTTCAGATACCGTTTTCAGGGGAAATTAAAAGATTACTATATGGGACCCTATCCAGAAATTTCTCTTTCTGAAGCAAGGGAAAAAGCTTTTATTTTAAGAAAAATGGTAAAAGAAGGGAAAGACCCAAGCATTGTTAAAAAACTTGAAAAAGTCTCAAGATTTCCTACCTTTAAAGAAATTGCTTTAGAGTTTTTAGACAGAAAAAAGAATGAATGGAGTAAAAAACATTATGAGACTATTAAACTCAGGCTTGAGAAATATATTTTTCCAGAAATTGGAAACCTTCCTATAGATCAAATTAAACCACTACTTCTTATGAACTTCCTCAAAAAATTAGAAAAAAAAGGAATTCTTGAAACTGCAAGGAGAGTAAGAGGCATAGTAGGACAAATTTTAAGATATGCTATAGCCTGTGGTTATGAAATTAATGATCCCACTTCTCCTCTTAAAGGAACCCTTCCAAGACCTAAGGTTAGACATATGCCTGCAGCAACAACACCTGAGGAACTCCGGGAAATTCTTAAACTCTTTTGGGCTTATCCTCATTCAATCATTGTAAGAACAGCTTTGAGATTAATGGTTTATCTCTTTCCAAGACCTGGAGAACTTGTGTCCATGCAATGGAAAGATGTAAATCTTGAAAAAGGAGAATGGAGATACATTTTGAGTAAAACTTATAGGGAGCAAGTAGTTCCTCTTCCAAGACAGGTGATAAGACTTCTTAAAGAATTAAAAATTTTAACACAAAGAAGTCCTTACGTTTTTCCTTCTGCTAACTCCTGGGAAAAACATATGTGTGTGGAAGCTCTTGAAAAAGCCTTAAGAAGGGTAGGTATACCAAGTGAAAAACAAACAGTTC
>CAYPFL010000006.1:0-90732 GCA_964410095.1 uncultured Thermodesulfatator sp. | reverse complement strand
GCAAAAGCCACCGGGTTTACAGCCCGGCCCCTTTGGCCACTCGGGTACCCCTCCATTGTGTAGTAAATAAATTAACTTATTTTAAAATTTTGTCAAGGGATTTCTTTAAATCATTACTGTGATAACTTTTGAGTCACATCTTTGAAATATAAATCAAAAACCACTGCTGTAGTTCTAAAAACTAAGTGAGCAAATTTAGAATAAAGTACACCTAAAAATAAAATAAATACTGCTACTAAATGGGAGATATATACTAAAGATACAATAGTTTTTATACCTGGTATACACCGAATTATCTCAATTCCAAAACCTGTTAAACCTACTATTAAGATTAAATACATTAGAAAACTATCTGGATAACTTGTTCTTACACTTCTTTCAGCTTCAGCTTTATATCTCCCTGCAATTATTCTAATAATTCCGTTTAAAAGTAAAATACCACCTATATTAGCGATCCATTTTACTGGATGAAAAAGTGGATTCCAGGGAGTGTGAAATCCTAAAATATCTGCCATAACAAATACTATACCTGTACTAATAAACAAAATAATAAATGCATAAAGAAGAATTTTATGTGGATCAGCTCTCCAGTGATTAGCTTCACATTTTACAAATCTTTCATGATTTAAAATTTCTTTAATAGCAGGAATTAAATAATTTCTCAATATTGTCCACATTCTATATCTATATGCCTGAGGAATATTATAAGTTTCAACATAAGCATTCCACATTTTATTAATCGCTGCTATCATTAGTATTATTATAAATGCAGCTAATGGTAGAAAAATTATATCTATCATCAATACCCTTGCAGGTAAATGAAGAATACCTATTTCATAAGATGGACCACCATATGGAAAAGATTCAGGATTAAAGAAATTAGGAACCCCTCGAAAAGCAATCACCATTGCAAATAAAATAAAAGATAAAGCTATTAAAATAAGAGGAATAATACCCCAACTTTTATTATAAAAAGTTGATAAAAATTTAAATGGCATGGCTTCTCTTATTACTAACAATCTTAACGCACCTAATACATCTCCTGGTTTTGCATCTCTTGGGCAATATTTACTACAATCTCCACACTGATGACATAACCATACCGCAGGATCATTCAATAATCTTTCTTTCAGTCCCCATTGAGCTAATATCATTTGTTTTCTGGGGAATGCTATCTCTTCGGTAGATAAAGGACATACACTTGTGCAGGTTGCACATTGATAACATCTTTTTAAAGTGTCTCCACCAATTTCTTGAATATCTTTTATAGCTTTTAAATCTCCATCAATTTTTAAACTCATATCCTCCTCCTTACCAGCCTTTAAATGGATTTTCTTCAAATTCTTTCATTTTAGAAACGAATTCATTTATTTTTTCTACTACACCCTCTATTTCATCAATTGCAACAGTATTTAAAGTAACTCTTTCAGGTTCTAAAGCAAGCTGCTGTAAAGTCTCTGCTACATTTTCCATTCTTCTATTAGCAAGTTCACTTCCTTTAATAAAATGACACTGATAATTTTCTCCATATTTACAACCAAGAAGTAAAATGCCATCAAATCCTTTACTCATAGCATCCTTTACAAATGCCACATTTACAGATCCCAAACATCTTACAGGGATTATTCTCAAAGATACAGGAATATTTAATCTTCTATAAGCTGCCATATCTAAGGCTGGAAAGGCATCATTTTCACATACAAATGCCATTAATCTATACAACCCATATCCCTGTTCCGGCATTTCACATGCTTTTATCATATTACTAATCATATCTACAGAATAGTCTTTAAAGCTAATAATTCTTTGTGGACATGCACCAAAACAAGTACCGCATCTACGACATCTTGTAACAAATTGAATTGGAAATCCTTTTTCATCTTCGTTTAATGCACCAAATGGACATTCTTCTGTACATCTTTTACATTGGGTACACATTTTTAAATCAAAATTCGGCCATGCATAATCCCAAGTTCTTGGATGAACAGCATGTCCTTCTTCAATAGCTATTAAACATTGAATAGCTTTTAGAGCAGCTCCTTTTGCATCCTCTATAGCCTGCTGAATTGTCATAGGCTGATGTACAGCCCCCGCAGCATAAATTCCTGTTCTTCTCGTTTCATAAGGAAAACAAATAAAATTAGAATCAACATACCCATAAAACATGTTCAGTTCATCTTCTGGGAATCCAGGACCTTGTCTATATTCTAAATTAAGCACTTGTTCATCAGCAGTCACAGGTACCATACCAATTGCAAGAACAACCACGTCCACTTCTATTTCAAGTTTTTCTCCTAATAATGTTTCATCAACTATTACTTTAACTTTACCATTTTCTCCTTCAGTAATACTTGTAACCTTTCCTTTAGTTAAAAATATTCCTGGATCATCCTGAATAGCTCTATAAAAGTTTTCATAAATCCCCATTGTTCTCATATAATCATAAATAATATATGCCTTAGCCTCAGGATCAGCTTCTCTGATATATTTAGCTTGTTTTAAAGATGCTAAACAACAATAACCAGAACAATAAGCTAAATGATTTTCATCTCTCTGCCCTGCACATTGAATAAACAATACACTTTTTATAGGTGCACCATCAGAAGGTCTATTTAAATTTCCTTCTTTTGCCATTTTTTCAAATTCCACATTCGTAATAACATTCTTAATTTTTCCATACCCCAGATCTTCTAATTTACTTGCATCATAAGGTTTAAATCCTACAGCAACAACAATTGCACCTATTCTTACAGTTTCTTCTTTTCCTGCATATTTAATAGTTACATCATAAAAACCAGGTGCTCCACTTGTTTTAACTATTTGAGCACCTTTATAAACTTTTATTTTATCATTGTTTTCTACCTGAGAAATAAGATCATTTACTACAGGAGGAATAATTTTATCATAAGGAGGATTTATATCACATTGAGCCTTCATCTTGGCAACAAATCCACCTAATTCGTTTTCTTTTTCTACTATTACTACTTCATATCCAGCTTTTGCAGCCTCTAAAGCTGCTGTTAAACCAGCAACTCCTCCTCCTACTACTAATATAGTTTTAGAAATCGGTTCCTCAGGTTTATAAGGTTCAGGATGTTCATAGCTTTGTAATTTTGCTACACCCATTTTTACATAATCCTTAGCTAAGGCCATAAGTTCATCTTTAAAACTTACTCCTTCTACATATTCTACACTATCATCTTCTAATTTTTCTCCATTTTCTCCCACAGGGTATCTACTCCACACTATACCCTCTCTTAAATTAACTCTATCCACTGCAACATTATCAAAATTAAAAACATCATAATTTACTCTTGGAGAACAAGCACAAATGCAAACTGCATCTAATCCATCTTGTTGAATTTTTTCTTTTATAAAATCACAACCTTCCTTAGAACATAAGAATTCTCTACTATAAACAGCCGCAGCACCTTGTTCTTGTGCTGCGGATTCTAATTCATTTATATTTAAACGATTACCTATATCACAAGATGTGCATATAAATACACCTATTTTTTGCATCTTTACCCCCTTTTACGAACTTTTTATTATCTGAAGAGCTTTCAAAGCTGCACCTGTGGCTGTTTCATTTGAACTCATAACATCAAGTGGCATTTTAGCACATCCACATGCTATTATACCTTCATTACTTATTACAAATCCATTTTCATCAACTGGCAAACCAGGAATATTAACTCCGGCCATACTTGGTTGCATTCCTAAAGCAAGGACTACCATATTTACCTTTTCACTAACTTTTTTACCTGAAAGAGTATCTTCAGCAGTAACAATAAGATCTTTAGTACTCGGATCTTCTTCTATTTTTGCTACTTTTCCTTTTATTAATTTGATACGAGCTTCTTGCTGAACTCTATTAAAGAATTTTTCATATCTACCAGGGGTTCTAATATCTATATAGAAAATCAAAGATTCTGTTTCTGGATCATTTTCTGCTAAATAAAGACTATGTTTTAAAGTCGCTAAACAACAAATATAAGAACAATATGGTAAATGATTAACATCACGCGAACCAGCACACTGAACAAAAGCTACTCTTTTTGGTGGTGTATTATCTGAGGGACGTAAAATTTTCCCATTAGTGGGACCCCAAGGAGAAGCTAATCTTTCCATTTGCATATTAGTAATTACATTAGCAAATTTACCATATCCTAAATTGTCTAATTTTGTAGCATCATATGGTTTCCATCCTGTAGCCCATATAATAGCTCCTACATTTAATTCCAAAGTTTCTTCTTTCATATCCGGATCTATAGCATTATATTTACATGCTGAAATAATTCTATCCAAATCTCCAGGAGCTAAGGCATCCTTATCAAGTACATATTTTAAAGGAAATGCCATAGGATATGGTAAATAAATCGCTTTCCTTTTCCTTAAACCAAAATCAAATTCACTATCTTTTTCACCAGTGCAAACTTTTTCACATTCTCCACAAGCAGTACAATTATTATTTACATAACGAGGCTTAATTTTTATTTTTACTTTATAATTACCTGGACTTCCACTAATTTCAGTAACCTCTGCTAAAGTGTAAACTTTAATTCTTGGATTACTTTTAATTCTACGATAATTTATTTCTAAACCACAAGTAGGAGGACACAATTTAGGAAAATAGTATTTTAATTGAGAAACTCTCCCACCTAAAGCAGGATTTTTTTCAATCAATATTACTTCACATCCTACTTCAGCAGCCTCGACAGCTGCTGTAATTCCACTTATACCTCCTCCTACTACTAACACCGGAAGACCACTCATAATTCCCCCCTCATATTTTTTCAGAATAAATCCCCTTTTCATCGAGGGGATTTATTCTGAAAAAAATAAAAAAAGGGGGGCTTTAAAGCCCCCCTTTTTTTATTTAATATTACGGTCCAAGTGGATCGGGGATAATCTGGATATATGGATAAGTTTCTAAAGTCCACTGCTTTGTCTCAGGATCCCACCTGGAAAGAGTAAAACATCTCCAGTTTGCATCATCAAGATTAGGAAAATCTGTTCTATAGAAGTATCCAGGATAACGTGTTTCTTCACGGAAGAGTATGTGTAAGAGATGAGCTTCTGCAGTCCATACACGATGTCTATTCTCCCAAGCTCTCATAAGCTCATGTAAGTCTCTTGCAGCAGCCACTTCCATATCTTCTTTCAACATCCTCAGAAGCTCAAGCCCTCTTTCAAGCATTACTTTATTAGTCTTATAGAATGTAGAACAACCGGCTACATATTCATCCATAATTTTCATAAGTCTATCTTGGATGTGACGAGGTAAGAGATAATTAGGATTAACTTCATAATGAGTAGTTGCATTCTTAAATTGCTCAAATCTATACCAAGGATCATAAATCTCTTTCTTCAAATCTTCAGGATTTTCTTTTGGAGTAGGAGTATAATCCTTATTATCTAAACAGAACTTAACCATAGCTTTAGCTGCAATACGTCCTTCTACATGAGAACCAGATGAGAACTTATGCCCACTCGCACCAACAGTATCTCCTGCACAGAAAAGTCCTTTAACTGTGGTCATTCTATTATAAAGACCGATCTCTTTCCAAGGTTCTTTATACTCTTCTGGTACCCAATCTTCATCAGGACCACATACCCAAGCTCCAGCACATCCAGCATGGCTTCCTAAGAGATATGGCTCTGTAGGCATAATCTCAGAAGGTACCTTTTCAGGTTCAATATTTAAACATGCCCAAAGAGCAGCCTGAGTTACACACATGTCTAAGAAGTCTTCCCAAGCCTCAGCAATAAGATGTTTAAATTCTTTTTTATCCATTGTCTTAGCAGCTTCTTGTAAAGCTTCTTCAGTACGCATGAAGATTGGACCACGACCTTGTTCCATTTCAATAAGCATAGCATGATTTCTTAAACATGTTCCAATTACAGAAGCTTCACCATAAGGAGCAAACTTCTTCAATTCACCAGCATGTTTCTTAATATAATCTTCACCAAAAGCATTTGTAGCACGAGCTTTAAATAATAAGAACCATGCACCTACTGGTCCATATCCATCTTTAAAACGAGCAGGTATAAATCTATTTTCCATAAGAACAAGTTTAGCACCTGTCATAGCACACATTGCATACCCTGTTCCAGGATTCCATACAGGATACCATGCACGACCCTTACCCTCTCCAATAGATCTTGGACGGAAAATATTAACTGCTCCACCAGTAGCAAGTAATACCGCTTTTGCTTTTATAATAAAAATTTTATTTTCTCTTACAGAAAATCCTACAGCTCCAGCAACTCTATTAGGTTCATTAGCATCAAGTAACGGTCTCACAATAAAACATCTTTCAATATATTCAGCATTTTCATAACCTTCAAGAGCATTCTTAGCTGCTTCAGCAACTATTACTTTATAAGATTCACCATTAATCATTATCTGCCAACGACCAGAACGAACTGGCTGAGCCCCAGCTTTTAAAGTTAATCCCTTAGCTTTTGCCTCTGCACCATCTAAGGTTTTACCAGTGTTAGGATCTTTTTTCCAAATAGGAAGACCCCATTCTTCAAAACAATGAACAGTATCATCAACATGACGACCTACATCAAAAACAAGATCTTCACGAACAATACCCATTAAGTCACAACGAACCATTCTTACATAATCATCAGGAGTATTCTCACCAATATAAGTATTAATAGCAGAAAGTCCCATTGCTACAGCACCAGATCTTTCCATAGCTGCCTTATCACAAAGAAGAATTCTTATACCATGAGGTTTTGCCCAACGAACAGCCTCTACAGCTGCTCCACAAGCTGCCATTCCACCACCTACAATCAGAATATCAGTCTCTTTCTCTACAATTTCTGGTTCTGCACAAGCTAACCCTGCATTATAACTCCAAATCTTAGGCATAGCGCCACCTCCTTTTCATTTTTAAATTTTTTTTCAATTTTTCAATTAATATGTAGCAGTTTTACCAAGAGCCCCAACTTCAAACTTCTTGTTAAGAACTTCCTTAGGCTTTGCAGGTTCTACCCCATCTGCAGCCTCTGTAAATAACTGATTATTACCAATTAAAGAAGGATCAGGATCTGGTTTACCCAAAGTAGGATCTGCAGAACCTTCAGGTGTAGTTCTAATAGGATATTTAAATCTTATTACAACACCATTTCTGAATTTGATAGTCCACATAATATCTGTTGTTCCACGCATAGGCTGAGCTGTTCCTTTTAATGGCGCAAAATCAGCATAATGTCTTACAGAAATAGCACCTTGTGGACAGCTCTTTACACAACTATAACACTCCCAACACTGATCAGGCTCTTGATTATAAGCTTTCATAGCTTCAGGATCAAGAATCATAAGATCATTAGGACAGATATACATACATACAGTCTTATCACCACCCTTACATCCATCACATTTTTCTGGATTTACATAACTTGGCATAGCCAACCTCCTTTTTATTTTTATTTTTCACTTTTATTTTTTTTATTTTTTTTTCTTTCTTTGTCAACTCCTTTTATTTAAATTTATCTTTAAATACTCCTTATTATTTTGAAATTACCCTATCTTTCTTTTTATTTCTTCTTTTTTTATTCTATATCACTTGTATCTATATCCGGAGGTGGAAGATGCTCTGATTCTTTAGCAGCTGCAGCTTTAATTTCATCAATCTTATCAAGAACCGCCTTTACAACTTCTTCACCTAAACTCTTTTGTTTAGCTATTTCTTCAAATAAAGCCCTTTTAAAAGCTACAGGTGTATCTGTAATACATCCACGAGAGTCTATACGAGCTGTTTCAAATGCCTTTAAAATTCCATCTTTAATCTCTTCTCCAACTTCTACCCTTACTAATTTTAACTGCCCTCCAAATACCGCATCTATTTTTTCTTCAACAGGTGTTCCTTTTATTTTGCTCAATCTACTTTCATCTAAAAATACCTCTAAAATATATGCCATTTTCTCACCTCCTAAGATTTTTAAAATTATTTTTTTCTATTTAATTTTTAATCTAAATCTGGAAGATCTACTTCTAATTCTTTTTCTTTATATTCTACATATTTTTCATTAACAAATGGATATCCAAATTTCTTCCACCATTTAACAATTACTTTATAAACTTCAGGTCTCATAATAATTGGAGGTGGCTGAACTCCTTCTGCAACAAGTCCTCTAATTAAACTACCACTAAGTTTTTGTTTTTCTTTAATATGATTACAACAACCACTATAAGCCATTTCTTTACAATGCGGACAATACCAGAATTCTTTCATATTTTGTGGTCTAATTTCTAAACCACCTTCTATTTCTGTAGGTGGCTTATCAAATCCATAACTTGGTATTCCTTTTAGCCATAAAATTTGAGTAGCATAAGTATCATAATATTCTCCTACTGCTGCATGGTCACGTCCAAACATATGATGTGTACAACCCATATTTTGTCTAATAATTCCATGTAATAAACTCTCTAATGGATTACCATATCTCATATCCCAAAGAGTAAAAGTTACCATATGACGCTCAGGAGAAATATATCCTGCCTTATTTACCATATCATGAGCTTCCAAAATTGCTTCATCAGGATAATCTCCTCTTCTTTTAACACCTATAATAGCATTTACCAAAATACCATGACAAGGTTCAACATCCCCAGTATATGCTGCTGTTTTCATAAGCATTTCATGCCCTACATGCGGGACATTTCTTGTCTGATGAGCTATTGCAGTTCTCCAACCCTTTTCTTCGAAAATTTCTCTACACTTACGAGGTGGGACCCAAAATCTATCAAACGGAGATTTAAATATAGGCTCATTAATAATTGTATATTTACCAGCTAAAATAATAGGTTGATGACTTCTATAAATTACCCAACCAGGATGTTTATCATCAAATTTCTCACGAACTACCTCAGGATTTGTTTCAGGTGTTCCAAATGTTCTATCTGCTAATTCTGCAGGATCAATTTCATAAATCTCTTCAATATCTAAAATAGCAAAAGGTTTACCTTTCAGTTTAAGTAACAATCTATCTCCAGAACCTATTCCTTTTTTCTTAAGTTCCTCATAGTCTTCTTTAGAAATATCAAACAAAATCGGATAAGGGAAAATCCATCCATTTAAAAGTTTTCTTTTTGTTAACACAGATTCTAATTCAGCAGAAGTCATAGAACCTTCTACCGGACTAAAAAATCCATAACAAACAGACATTATTTCACGATATACATTCCTAACAGGAACCCCTCTCTTATAATGAAGTGTTGGCTTAATATCATATACAGCACCTACCTTTTCACAAAAATCTACAATTTTTTTAGCTGCTTTCTTATCCTTTATCACTCTTTCAACTAAACGACCTCCATGAGGCATAGGTCTTTTAAAATAAAGTTCAGCCATCGGAAACCTCCTTTTAAAAAGTTTTATTTATTCTGGTTTTTTTAATTATTTAAAAATCCAAACTTAAAAAGTCAAAGTCCAAAAATCTCATTTATTTTTATTTATAAGAAATAAAAAAGTTTTTATATGGAGTTATAAGTTAATTTTAAAATTTTTTTTTACTTTTTATTTTTAATTCTTTAAATATTTTGAATTACTTTCTAACTTTTAAATTCAATTTTTTACATTATAATTTACTTTTAATCAGGATTCTGGTAAAATGCATAAAGATTTTATAGAAATAATAAAATTTGAGCTCGCGGAAATTGAAAATACTCTTAAGAAATATCTTCTTTCTCAGCATTCTTTTATAAATCAAGTAAGCGAATATATAATATTTGCAGGTGGAAAAAGAATTCGTCCACTCCTTACTGTATTAAGTGGAAAATTATTCTTAAATAATGAATCAAATAATAAACTTCTTTATAATACCTCTGTACTTTTTGAGTATCTCCATGCTGCAACTTTACTTCATGATGATGTAGTAGATGAAGCTGAATTCAGAAGAGGCAGAAAAGCTGCACGAAATTTATGGGGTAATCAAGCGACTATTTTAGTAGGGGATTTTTTATATGCAAAAGCTATAAAAATAGCGAGTTCTTTAAAAAACCCTGAAGTAATGGAAGTTATTACTGATACTACTTTATTAATGAGTGAAGGAGAGGTTCTTCAACTTATTAATTTAGATAATATAAATTTAGACGAAAAAGCTTATGAAGAGGTAATTTTTAGAAAAACTGCAGTACTAATTTCTGCTTGCTGTGAAGTAGGAGCTATTCTTGGAGGAGCAAGCCGTGATCAAAGAATTGCTCTCAAAAATTTTGGAAAATATCTTGGTCTTGCTTTTCAAATAGTTGATGATCTTTTAGATTATTTAAGCACACAAACAGGAAAAGACTTAGGAAAAGATTTTAAAGAAGGAAAAATTACTTTACCTGTAATATATGCAATGCAAAATGCTTCTTCTACAGAAAAAGAAGAACTAATTCATTTATTTAAAAAAGATTCACCAACTGAAAAAGATTTTCAAAAAGCAAAAGAAATTATTGAAAATAATGAAGGCTTTAAATTAAGTAAAATAAAAGCTAAGAATTATGTAGATATAGCTAAATCTTTTTTAGAAATTATACCATCTAATATTTATAAGGATACTCTCCTTTTTATAAGTGATTATCTATTAGAACGAAAAAAGTAATGCTCTCTTTTAAACTTCTTATATTTGATTGTGATGGTGTACTTTTTGATTCCAAAGAAGCAAATGTTCATTTTTATAATCATATTTTAAAACAATTAAATCTCCCACCTTTAACATCAGAAGAAATAGAATATATCCATATGCATACAGTAGATGAATGTATAAAATTCTTATTAAATAAAAGAGCACCAGAAAAATTAGAATTAGCAAAAAAAATACAAAAAGAAACTCCATTTTCTCTGTTTTTTGCTTACATGAAATTAGAACCAGGATTGAAAGAATTTTTAGAATGGGCTAAAAATTATTTTTACTTAGCAATTTGTACTAATAGAACTACTTCTATTCAACCACTTTTAGAGCATTTTGATCTTAAAAAATATTTCCATTTTATAATGAGCGCTTTAAAAAGACCCAAAACTGATCCACATGCACTTCTTGATATCTTACATTTTTTTAAAATAAAACCAGAGGAAGCATTATATATAGGGGATTCTCAAATAGATGAAAAACTTTGCAAAGTATGTAAAGTAAAACTTGTAGCTTTTAAAAACCCGGATTTAAGTGCAGATTTTTATATAAATAATTATAAAGAACTTAAAAAATTACTTACCAAAAATTTTTAAAAAACTTCTAAATTTGAATAAATTTCATTAAATATATCTATTACTTGATATTTATGATATTTATTTAGATCTTTCTTAATATTTTCAGAAATCTCAGGAATTAAAATATAAAGATTTTCAATTGCTCTTGTAAAAGCCACATAAAGAAGATTAAGAAGTTCTAATTTTATTTCGAATTTATTTAAATACCATTGTTCTTTAACCTCAGGAGGTAGCCGATCTTTTCTTGCTTTATATATTTCGCCATTATAAAATACAAATCCTAATTCTGACTTATAGTCTTTCTCTGACCAATCCAGCGGGAGTATTACATTTTTAAATTCAAGTCCTTTAGCCGAGTGAATAGTAAAAACTTTTATAGCTTTTTCATCTTGAGGGAGTTCAATTTCTTCATCAAAGTATTTATCCCAGTATTCTAAAAATTCTTCTAAGTCATCAGTTTCTTTAGAAAATTGAAGAATAAAACTCAAAAATTTGTAAAGATATACGAGTTCTTGTGGTCTTTTTTCTTCTATTTGCCACAAATTTATAATATAACGACAAAAATCATATAAAGCACAAAATCTAAAAATCTGCAAAGGCTCTTCAAAATTTTTCTGCCATATTTCTGGATAATACTCCTTTACAAATTTTACCAAATTAAATTCTCCTTTTTTTAATTTAAAATTTAAAAAGTCATTTAATATCTTTTCCCCTTTTTCTATAAAACCACTATTTAAAATTCCAAATAAAGCTATTTCATCCTCTGGATAATTAAAGAACTTAAGCGCACATATTAAAGAATTGATTAAAGGCGATTCTTTTAATTTTAAAAACGAAGTTCCAAGTACTCTAAAACCTTTGGAAATCAAATAAGAAGACAGCTCAGCAACATCCTGATTTCTTCTCAATAAAATTGTGGTATCTTCAAGTTTTTTTTCTTTTTCAAGAAAATATAGAATTTTTATAATTTCTTCATAAATCTTTTCTTTTATTATTCTCTCAATCTCATTTTTATAAGACTTTTTAAATATGTTTAAATTATCTTCAACATAAACTTTAATAATCTGACATCTTCCATTTAAATTTTTAGCTTTTTCTTGAATTATATGAGAAAATGTTTGTTCAAATTTCTGAGTTATAGAGGACTTAATGTTTTCTTTTATTGTCGCATCTTCCTTAGAAGATTTACCAAATACTAATGCTTCTATTATTTTTTCTTTAATTTCTTTATTTTTTTTAAGAAATGTAAAAAATTTATTATTAAAATCAATTATTTGAGGACTGCTTCTATAATTTATATTCAAAATTTCTTCTTTTATTCGATATTTTTCAAATTTTTCTTTAATTTCATTTAAAATATTTGGATCTGCTCCACGCCATTTAAATATAGATTGTTTAGGATCTCCTGCACAGATTAAATATTTATTTTCCGCGATCAAATTTTCTATAAGTGGTTTTATTGCCTCCCACTGTAACCTATCCGTATCCTGAAACTCATCAATAATAATTGCTTCTAAAATTCCAAGTTTTACATATACCCAAGGGAGAAAATCCTCAGTAAGATATTCAAATAATTTTTCTTTCCAAAATCCCATATAAATTGCCTTTTCTTTTTTTAAAACTTCTTCTATTTTGTCTTTTAATATATAATATAAATATATATAGTATTGAGCTGAAATTTTAGCATAATCTTCTTCCTTCTCGACTTTTTTTATTTGTTCTTCCAATTCTTTAAGAAATTCTAAAATGTTTTTATTTTTAAATTTGTGTATATGAATAACAAAATCTCTATAAGATGTTGTTTTTCGAATTAATTCTTGAATTTTAGAAATTAGCTGATTTTTAATATTTATTTTTATACCTTCTTCTACTTTAAAAACATATTCTAAAAATTTTTCCAAATAATTTAAAAGGTCATGTTTTTGAAATGCTTCTTCTAAAAGAATATTTAGTGCTTTTTCTATTGTTTTTTCATCAAGATAAGTTTTAATCTTAAAATCTGAAAACAAATCCATTTCATAAGCTAAAGCTTTATAAAGATTCAATAAAAAACTATCTATAGTTTTTATTTGGAATTTATCATAATCCAGAAATATATCCCGTAATAATGTATCTGCTTCTTCAGAAGTGATATCAATCTCCTCAGTAAGTTTTTTCCCCTTTTCATTTTGTAGAACAATTGATTTTAAAAAAGATAAAATTCTTTCTTTCATCTCATAACATGCTTTATTAGTAAATGTAATAGCTAATATATTTTTAAAAGAAGAACCTTGGAGTTTTTTTAAGATTTTGAGATACTCAATAGCTAACCTATAAGTTTTACCACTTCCAGCACTTGCATTATAAAGAATAATATTGGCAGACATTTTATTTAATTGTATTATAAATCCTATGGATATTCAAGGAGGAAATAGATTTTTCTTCAATTTTAAAGATAAAAGAGGTTTTCTTTCTGAGGAAGAAAGTCATCATTTAGTAAATGTTCTTCGTAAAAAAGAAGGAGAGAAAATTCTCCTTATAAATGGTAAAGGGAAAGAATATGAAGGTAAAATACTTGAGATTATAAAATCCGGAAAAAAAGTAAAAGCAAAAGTTGAAATTAATAAGATCATAAGAGAAGAAAATCCACCTTCAAAAGAAATTATTGCTTTTATACCTCTCTTAAAAGGGAATAAGACTGAGTTTTTAGTAGAAAAAGGAATTGAATTGGGGATTACTACTTTTATTCCTTTTTATAGCGATTATTCTATAGTAAAACCAAAATCTAATCTTTTTCGTAGACTCCATTTAAAAGCTGTCTCTGCTTTAAAACAATCTGGAAGATTGATTTTCCCTAAAATATATGAACCTATATGCTTAAAAGAGTTTTTACAAAATTTTCCATTTAAAAATAGTCTAAACTTGCTTGCTCTACCAAAAGGAAAAATAAGTTTATTAGATCTAAAAGAAAATATTTTAAAATATAAGCAAATAATTTTCATATCAGGACCTGAGGGAGGTTTTAGCGCAGATGAAATTGAACTTTTGTCTAAACAGGGATTTTTATCTATAAATCTTTCACCTTTTATTTTACGAGCAGAAACAGCTTCTTTAACCCTTATGTGCCTTGTAACTGTTTTACTTTTTCATCTTGATAAATTTTAATCTCTTATATTTATTATCTAATTTTAACTTGAAAAAAGAGAAAAATATGGTTTTATAGGAAATATAAGATTTCTCAAATTTTATTAAGGAGTGAAAATGGGCGGAGGGAGAAGAAAATCTATTTTAAAACAAAAATTAATTAAATATTATAAAGAAAGAGAAAATCCTTTAGCTCTTTTATCTTTACAGGAAGAAATCATTAGACTTAATCAAAAAAAATTGAATATTTTGCAAGAAAATTTAGAATTTCTAAGAAAAAAGAATGGTTCTATACCTACTTCAGAAGAAAAAGTTTCAAAGTTAAGTATCCGTCGCTTTACTAATGAACCTGAAAAAACTTTTTCAAATAGAGCTTTTTATGAAACCCTTTATCCTATTACAATGGAGTATCGTTTTATGTCTCTTGAAGCTATTTTTGTATGGTATTTCCGTGCTTTAGAGACCGTTTATGGAGAGAAAATACCTAAAATTCATCTTAATCGCATTCAAAAATGGATTAAATACTGGTTATCCAGTCTCACTCCTGAACAGGAACTTAAATTAAAAAGTGCTATAATTTCATGGATTTTAAATAGATTCACATAATTAATTAAAATGTCATTCTTTTTTGTATTATTCATTCTTATTTTTATAAATTGCTCATTAACCAATGCTCAAAAAATTTTTATTGTTACTTCTTCAGATAACTATGGAAAGATTAATCTGAAAAAAAGTTTTTACATAGGATATGCAAATCCATCTTTTGGAATAATATATGATCTCAAATTACCAAAAAAATATTATTTAATTACTCCAGACGGAAAAAAAGAAAAAATTACTCTTTTTAGACATACTTTTTTTGATAAAGCTTTAAATATAAAACGCATAGGATATAAAGCTGTTATTACTCCTCTTTATAAGGGTGATTATAATATTTGTATAATTGGAGATTATTCTTTAACTTCTCAAGGCAAGATAATACAAGATTTTACTAAGGTTGTTTTTCATGTAGAAGAAAAAAAGAAATGGGATAATCTTTGCGGATTTGATTTAGAAATTAAACCTTATACTCGTCCTTATGGATTAAAAGAAACTGCTATTTTTTGGGGACAAGTGCTTTATAATGGAAAACCTTTAAAAAATGGTATGGTTGAAACAGAAAAATTAAATTATTTTTCATTTTCTTTAAACAATTTACCTCGAGATTCTAACAATGAAGTCAATTATCCTCTCTTAAAAAAAGAAACCAAAATTTCTAAAAATGGATTTTTCGTAGTATCTTTTGAGGAACCAGGATGGTGGGTTGTTTCTATAAAAATTAAAAGAGGATTTAAAAATTTTGGAAATAAATTATATCCTTTTGAAATAAGAACAAATTTATGGTTATACATTTTTCCTAAGTCTTTATAAAGTTATTATAAAGATGTATCTAAATTAGCAAAAGAGGTATAATGAGAAAGATATGCAAGTTTTATGACTCCCATAGGGCCATTTCTTTGTTTTCCTATAATAATTTCAGCTATTCCCTTTTCTGGAGTATCTTTATTATAAAATTCATCTCTATAAATAAATAAAATTACATCTGCATCTTGTTCAAGAGCTCCTGATTCTCTTAAATCAGCAAGTTGAGGTCTCTTATCAGCTCGTTCTTCTACTCTTCTGTTTAATTGTGAGAGAGCTAAAATAGGCACATTTAGTTCTTTAGCTAAAGCTTTTAAACCTGAAGAAATTTCAGAAATCTCTTGCTCTCTTCTTTCTTTTCTTTCTAAGCTTCTCATAAGCTGTAAATAATCTATAACAATAAGACCCAAGGGAATTTCTTTTAATAATTTTCTTGCCTTGGCTTTAATCTCCAAAATATTAATGCCTGTTGTATCATCTATATAGATAGGAAAATTACTTAAAGTACTTGCTGCATTAGTAATTCTTTGCCATTCATTAGCATCTAATTGTCCTGTTCTGAATTTCTGAAAATTTACTTTTGCCTCTGCACAAAGCATCCTGGCACATAATTGTTCTTTGCTCATTTCTAAGGAAAAAATAGCTGCTCCTATGTTAGCCTGTTTACAAGCATTTCTTACAATATCTAAAGCTAAAGCGGTTTTCCCCATACCAGGACGTCCAGCTAAAATAATCAGATCTCCTTTCTGTAAACCTGCTGTCATTTTATCAAGTTCGTAAAATCCTGTTGGTATTCCTGTAATTAAATCTCCTCTTTGATAAATAGTCTCAAGATGTTTAATAGTATCTTTTATAACTTCTTTTAATGGAGCAAATGTATCTTTTTTGCCATAATAAGCTAAATCGAAAAATGCTTTCTCAGCATAATTTAAAATCTCCTGAGCATCTTCCATCGAATAATGGGCTTTATAAATCAGATCTTGACTTATTCTTATAATTTCACGCAAAATGCTTTTTTCTTTAACAATTTTGGCATAATGTACTATATGAGCAGATGTCGGCAACAAACCTACAATTTCTGAAAGATATGCTGCTCCCCCTACTTTTTCTAAATTATTTTCTCTTTCCAATTCATTATGAAGGGTAACAATATCAATAGGCTCGTCTTTCTCAAATAGAGATAAACATGCTTTATAAATTAGCCTATGAGCAGTTGAATAAAAGTCTTCAGGTTTAAGAAAATCTAAAATTTTAAGTAATGAGGTAGAATCTATTAATATACTTGCCAATACATATTTTTCTGCTTGAAGATCCTGAGGTGGTAAAAATTCATCTCCTATTAATGCTTCTGCGATTTCTTCTTTTTTTCTTTTGTACGGCATTTATTTTTCTTCTAATACTTCTAATTTTACATTTACAACAATATCTGAAGCTAATTTTATAGGTATTTCAAATGTTCCTAAAGTTTTAATAGGTTCTTCCAATAATATTTGTTTTTTATCAAGTTCAATTCCCTGTTCTTTTAAAAGATTAAGTATATCTCCTACATTAACAGAACCATAAATTCTATCTTCTTCTATAATTTTTCTATAAACAGTCAATGTAATTGTCTCCAATTTCTCTGCTAAACTTTGAGCTTTTTTTCTTTCTCTTTCAGCTTTTGCTAAGATAATTCTCCTTTGATTTTCCAAAGCTTTAATATTTTTTTGATTTGCTGGAATAGCAAAGCCCTTAGGAATAAGATAATTTCTTGCAAAACCATCTTTTACTTTTACTATATCTCCAGCTTTACCAAGTTTAGGAATATCTGTTCTTAAAATTACTTCCATATTTTCCTCCCGGTATAGAAATTACTCTACTTCTATATCTGCTACAAATGGTAAGAGAGCCATAATTCTTGCTCTTTTAACTGCGGTCGTTAATCTTCTTTGATGATATGCACATGTACCAGTTTGTCTTCTGTGTAAAATCATACCTTTTTCATTTAAAAATGGTTTCAAAACTTCAGGATTTTTATAATCTATTTTTAAACTGGGATCAGCGCAAAATTTACAAATTTTTTTTCTTGGAAATACTCTTCTTTTTATAATAATATTGGTATTAGTCGTATTATTACTCATATTTATACCCCCTCCTTAACTTTAGTTTCTTGAGTTATTTCTTCTTTTTTAAATCTATTTTGCAATTTAACAATAATAAACCTAATTACTCTCTCGTCTATTCTAAAAAAATCTTCTAATTCTTTAGGAAGTTCTGCTAAACCATAAAATTCTACAAGAATATAATACCCTTGTCTTTTTTTTTCAATAGGATATGCAAGCTTCCTCATGCCCCATTCATCAATTTTTAGTATACCTCCTTCTTTTGATTCAATAATTTGTTTAAGTCTTTCTAAAACATCATCTTTTTGATCTACATAATCTGGATGAATAATAAAAAGGGTTTCCCACTTACGAAATCTTTTAACTTTTGGTAATTCAAGCATAAATTACCTCCTTCTGGTCTTTTGGCCCCCTTTTTATAAAAAGGGAGCAAGGAGTCAACATGGGCGGTGCTGGATTTGAACCAGCGACCTCCACCGTGTGAGGATGGCGCTCTACCCCTGAGCTAACCGCCCAATTTATTAAAATTTTATATTACTCTAATTTAAAATTTTTACAAGTACTTTAAAATTTTTAAAAATTTAAAACCAATACCATTTTGACATTTAAAAAGTTTCTGTTATATTTTAAAAAATTTTTAAAAGGATCCTAAATGTTTAAATTTCTTCGTAAAGGAGCTACTTCCCTTGTAGCTAAAATATTTTTAGCAGTCATTGTTATAGTATTCGTATTCTGGGGAATAGGAACCTTCACAATAAGAAAAAAAGAACTTGTTGCAAAGGTAAACGATATCCCTATTACTTTAAAAGAGTTTACAGAATATTATAATTTTAAAATTTTTCAAATTAAACAAACTTTCGGTGAACTGAACCAAGCTACTTTAAAAAAGTTTCATATAAAAGAACAGGTTTTAGAAACTTTAATTAAAGATAAGTTATTAGAAACAGAAGCTGAAAAATTAGGAATTAAAATCTACCCTATAGAAATAAAATATGCAATTGCTCAAATTTCAGTTTTTCAAGAAGATGGAAAATTCAGTCCCCGAAAATATCAAACAATATTGAATCGATTGGGAATTACTTCTTCATTTTTCGAGAATTTAATAAAGTATGATCTATTACAAGAAAGAATTAAATCTGTTCTCACCTCTCCTATATTAGTATCTGAAAAAGAAGCAAAAGATTATTTTAATTATACTCATCAGTATCTAAAAATTGTAGAAGCTAAATTACCTTTATCTTTTTGTGAAAACCAAATTCGTTATACTTTTGAAGATTTAAAAAATTATTATTTAGCTCACAGAGATATGTATGTTTCTCCATTAAAAATAAAACTTGCATATCTTTATTTCCCTTTTAAAGGTAAGGTTAAAATAAGTGAAAAAGAAATAAAAAGATATTATGAAAAAAATATAGAAAAATTTAAACAACCATTAAGAGTAAAATTAAAAAAAATTTTTATTCCGGGAACAAATAATGCAACTTACGAAAAGGCTTTAAAAATTAAAAATCAGTTAAAAGATTTAAAAGATTTTAAAAAATTTACTAAAGAACCTTCCACATGGTTTGAAGAATCAGTATTTCCACCACGTCTACGATTCATTATTGAAAAAGCTAAACCAAAAGAAATTTTAGGTCCTTTTAAATTGGAGTCTGGATATCTTATTTTAGGTATAGAAGATATCAAACCAGCTCAGATTTTACCTTTAAATAAAGTAAAAAGTGAAATTATAAAAGAACTTAAAAAAGAAAAAATTATACAAGAAGTAACTTCAAAAGTAGATAGTATTTATCGTGAAGTAATTAAAGAAGATGGACTTACTCTGTGGGCAAAAAAAGAAAAAGTTCGTTTATCTGAAACTAAATACCTAACTCGAAAAGAACTTTTGAATATGTTCCCTTCTTTTAAAGTAGTTCAAAAAATATTAGAAGCCTCTAAAAGTGAATATTTAGCTCCTATAACAACTCAAAAAGGAATTTATTTAGTGGAAATAATAGATAAAAAACCACCAAGGAATCTAAAATTTGAGGAGGTAAAAAGTAAAGTTAAAAAAGATTATTTAAAAGATAAAGGAAAAGAGTTATGTGAAAATAAAGCTAAAAAATTAATCTATGGAAGTAGGAAGAATGATTTTATAGAAAATGCAAAAAAGGAAGGTTTCACAATAAAGGTTTATGATAAAATTCAAAGATATAAACTTTCTCAAAATTTTTCTGCTTTTATAACTCAAATTTTATTTAATAAAGGAAATCCAGGTATTATAGAAAAACCTGTTTTAGAAGGTAATTGGATAAAAGTATTTTATATAAAAAATATTACTCCTTCTGATAAACTACCTTCTTCTGAGGATTTGAAAATTATCGCTTCATATCTAATAAAAGAAAAAAGAGAGGCATTTTTAAATCAGTGGTATAAAAATTTAAGAGAAAAGGCAAAAATTAAAATTTATTCAACTTTTAAACAGTTTTAAAATATCTATTATTTCAAAATTTTTAAAAAGTTTAAAGGAATTAAAGGTGTATGAATTATGCCTAAAAGAACTGATATAAAAAAAATATTGATTATAGGATCAGGGCCAATTGTAATAGGTCAAGCCTGTGAATTTGATTATTCCGGAAGCCAGGCTTGCAAGGCTTTAAAAGAGGAAGGTTATGAGATAGTTTTAGTAAATTCTAATCCAGCAACAATTATGACAGATCCGGAAATGGCAGATTATACCTATATAGAACCTTTAACTCCTGAGGTTCTTGAATACATTATAAAAGAGGAAAGACCTGATGCTATTTTACCTACCTTAGGAGGTCAAATAGGATTAAATATTGCTTTTGCTTTGGCAAAAAAAGGTGTTTTGGAAAAATATGGAGTTGAACTTATTGGAGCTAAAGCATCAGCTATAGAAAAAGCCGAAAGCAGAGAAAAATTCAGAAGTGCAATGGAAAAAATAGGATTAAAAGTTCCTAAAAGTAGGATTATTCATTCTTTAAAAGAGGCTGAAAAAGTAATAAGAGAAATAGGTTTTCCAGTAATTGTAAGACCGAGTTTCACTCTTGGTGGAACAGGTGGTGGAGTTGCTTATAATATTGAGGAATTAAGAGAGATAGTAGAAATGGGATTAGAAATGTCTTTAATTCATCAGGTTATGCTTGAAGAATCTGTATTAGGATGGAAAGAATTTGAATTAGAGGTAATGAGAGACTTTAAAGATAATGTTGTGATAATTTGTTCTATAGAAAATTTTGATCCCATGGGTGTTCATACAGGAGATTCAATCACTGTTGCACCTGCTCAAACTTTGACTGATAGAGAATATCAAAAAATGAGAACTGCTGCCCAGGCAGTAATAAGAGAGATTGGAGTTGATACAGGAGGATCTAATATTCAATTTGCTATACATCCCAAAACTGGAGAAATGGTTGTTATAGAAATGAATCCAAGAGTATCTCGTTCTTCAGCACTTGCAAGTAAAGCTACAGGATATCCCATTGCCAAAATCGCTGCAAAACTTGCTGTAGGCTATACACTTGATGAACTTCCTAATGATATTACAAGAGAAACCAAAGCAGCTTTTGAACCTACTATAGATTATGTAGTTGTTAAAATTCCACGTTTTACTTTTGAAAAATTTCCAGAATGTAAAGATGAAATTACTACATCTATGAGATCTGTTGGTGAAACAATGGCTATTGGAAGAACTTTTAAAGAGGCTTTACAAAAAGCTATTCGTGGTTTAGAAATCGGTCGTTATGGATTTGGAGCAGATGGAAAATCTCCATCAGACCATGATGAAATTTTGCCTAAGGAATTAATCAAAGAAAAATTAGCAAGACCAAATAGTCAAAGATTGTTTTATATAAGAGAAGCATTTAAAGCAGGATTTAGTATAGAAGAAATCTACGAATTAACATACATTGATCCATGGTTTCTTTATCATCTAAAAGAAATTTTTGATAAAAGTGAAGAAATAAAAGGTAAAAATTTAAAAGAGCTTACAGCAGATGAAATAAAAGAGCTCAAACAAATGGGTTTTTCAGATTATCAAATAGGTTTTTTAACAAACTCTTCTGAGGCTGAAGTAAGAAAGTATAGAAAATCCCTTGGAGTTCTTCCTACTTATAAACTTATTGATACCTGTGCTGCTGAATTCGAAGCATATACTCCTTATTTTTATTCCACTTATGAAGACGAAAATGAATCTCGTGTAACAAAAAATAGAAAAGTACTAATTATAGGTGGAGGACCTAATAGAATAGGACAAGGTATAGAATTTGATTACTGCTGTGTGCATGCATCTTTGGCTTTAAAAGAAAAGGGCATAGAAGCAATTATGGTTAACTCAAATCCTGAGACAGTTTCAACAGATTATGATATTTCAACAAGACTTTATTTTGAACCTTTAACTTTGGAACATATTTTAGATATTTACGAAGAAGAAAAACCAGAGGGAGTAATTGTTCAATTTGGTGGTCAAACACCAATTAATTTAGCTGTACCTCTTTCAAAAGCAGGTGTAAAAATTTTAGGAACAAGTCCAGAAAATATTGATAGGGCAGAAGATAGAAAAAAATTTGATCAATTATTAGAAAAACTCGGGTTACAGAGACCTAAAGCTGGGGTGGCTCTTAGTGAAGAAGAAGCAATTAAAATAGCCGAAAAATTAGGTTATCCAGTACTTGTTCGCCCTTCTTATGTGCTTGGTGGAAGAGCTATGCGAATTATTTATACAGAAAAGGAACTTAAAGATTTCATAACCACAGCAGTTACAGTAAATCCCGAATACCCGGTATTGATAGATAAATTTTTAGAAGACGCTATAGAAATAGATGTGGATGCAATTTCAGATGGAGAAACAGTTGTAGTGGCTGGCATTATGGAGCATATAGAAGAAGCAGGTATCCATTCTGGAGACTCTGCTTGTGTATTACCACCGCTTCACCTTTCTAAATCTATGATTGAAGAGATAAAATCTGCAACAAAAGCTCTTGCTAAAGAATTAGAAGTAATAGGACTTATTAATGTTCAATATGCTATAAAAAATAATCAACTTTACGTTCTTGAAGTAAATCCTCGTGCCTCAAGAACCATACCCTTTGTATCTAAAAGCATCGGGGTTCCCTTAGCAAAACTTGCTACTTGGATTATGCTTGGTGATACTTTGAAAAATATAGGATTTACAAAAGAAGTAGTTCCTCCTTATTATTGTGTAAAAGAAGTAGTTTTTCCTTTTAAACGATTCCCAGGAGTTGATGTGATCTTAGGACCGGAAATGAAATCTACAGGAGAAGTAATGGGAATAGACTGGGATCCAGCTTTAGCTTATGCAAAAGCTCAACTTGCTGCAGATATGAAACTTCCTACTTCTGGAACTGTTTTTATTTCAGTAAAAGATGAGGACAAACCCTTGGTTGTTGATATTGCTAAGCAACTTATTTCTCTTAATTTTAAATTAATAGCTACTAAAGGAACCGCTGAATATTTAAAAAACCATGAAATTGAGGTAGAGATTGTACCTAAGATTTCAGACGGTTTAAGGCCAAATATTTTGGATTTTATTAAAAATAAAGAAATACATCTTGCAATTAATACAGCTAAAGGAAAAATTAGTAAAGACGACGCTTATTTAATAAGAAGATATACTATGGAGCTTAATATTCCTTACGCTACTACTATTTCAGGCGCAAGAGCTATGGTAAGAAGTATCAAATTATTAAAAGAAAAAAATTTTTCTTTTTCTTCTTTACAAAAATATTACAGTTATTTAGAATATCAATTTTATAAAAGATAAATAATTTCTCCGGTATTCACAGAAAGTATTTGGTTTTCAGTTTTTATAATCAATGAACCTTTTTCATCTATGTTTATAGCTTTTCCTATTATTCCATTTTCTGAAAAATCTAAATTATAAGAATAATATACACATCTTCCTATGGTATCTGAAAATTTTTTAAATTCTTGAATAATGAGGTTGTTTATTTTCTCCTCTTCTAAAACTGCTTTTTCGTAAAATCTTAAATATCCTAAATAATATCTTAACCAATAAATCAATCTTTCGATTATTTTTTTTAAAGGTAGTTCCATCCCTAAAATCTGTTTAAAACTTATAGCAGGCAATTTTTTTGGAGGGTCATTGTTTATATTCATTCCTATACCTACTATGTACCATTCTTTATATTTTTCTATAAGAACACCCCCTAATTTTTTTCCATTGAAATGTAAATCGTTAATCCATTTAATTTTTGCTGAAAATATTTTAAAATCATAGGCGCATTTAAGCATAACCAAACCAAAAATAAGAGGAAAAAAGGAGGAAGTTTGAGGTAAAAATTCATCAAAAATACTACAAGTTATCCACAATCCACCTTTTTTAGCAATCCATTTTCTTTCAAATCTCCCCTTAGCATCAGTGAGAACATCGGTCCATATAATTCGTCCATTTGCTGTTCTTGAATATTTATCTATAAGTTTTTTTGCTAAAGGCATAGATCTTGATAAAATAGGAAAATGCCATACTTCTTGACCTATTTCAGGAAAAAGTTTAGTATAATCATTTAGGACCATTCTTTTTTGATTCTTTCCAAAATTTTTTGCAAATAAGGAAGGTCTTCTTCTGGACAAAGTCCTATGAGGGGTGCATTTGCGGGTACGAGTTCGAATGGCGAAAAATATATGTGAAAAACAATAAAATTTCCTTCAGCTGTAAGATAAATAGGGGTTTCTCTTTTCATAAAGCTCATTATTAAAAGTTCATCCCCTGTTTTTACTTTTACATTTCCGATTCCATATTTTTCCAATTTTTTGGCAAGATCAGAACTTATAATATAACGAGCTTTTTCAGGTGCTCTTATAATATAAAGTGCATTTAATAAAATTTCAGAAACTATTTCATCTTGGGTAAGAGGATGTTTAATTTCTAAAATTTTTTCTTCTGCTTCTACAAATTTGTTTAAAAGATCCATTCTTAGATTTTGAACTATTCCATTAATTTTAGCTCTAATAATTTTTGGATTCTTTTCTCTTTCTAAAACAAAAAGAGGGGTTCCTGGTTTTTCAAGCCATTTACCAGAAGGGCCTCTCACTTCATCTCCTTCTTTAATTTTAAATTCTTTAATATAACCTGTATGAGGAGTAATAACTGGATAGATTTTATAAGGATTTGTTTTAAATTTTTGAAGAAGTTTATTTAGTTTTTTATAATCTATTTTCATATTAAAATTAAATTATCTATAATAAAGGTTTTTCCCACCCATTGTAAGAAGGGCTGTAAATAATTTTTTTCTCAATTCTCTTCTATCCCAGATTCCTTGAATATGTCCTCTTCTTAAAGCATTTTCTGCACTATGATAATCTGGTGGTACATCTTGACCAGTAGTTTCTCTAATTACTCTTGGACCAGCGAAACCAAGTTTTGCAGATTTTAAGGCGAACTGGTAAGGAGCTGAACCGAGAAAGCTTGCAACAGGTCCTGCGTAAGAGTTATTATCATAAACTACAATATAAAGACCTCCAGCATCTACATATTCTCTTACTGCCATTGTGCATCTTGGCATCTGAACAACTCCCAAAGTCCCTTCATGAATTCTTATACCTCCTGTAGTATGAACCAATGCTAAAAATGGCCTCCGTGTAAGACGAGCATATTCAATAGCTCTAATAAATTTTTCACCTTCCGCAACCCCTACTGTACCTTGCCTAAAGTCTGCAACTAACATAATTACAATTAAAGAAATTCCACCTATTTTTGCTTCAAAAGACAATAGAGCAGATTTTAATCCTGTAGATTCTTTAGCTCTTTTTAACTTTTCTTCATATCCTTCAAATTCTAAAGGATTTTGAGATTCTATTTCGTCATTGAAAGTTTTGACACTACCTTTATCAAAAATATTATTAAGATACCAAGTATATTCTAAAGTAAAATGATAACCACAATTTGGACATACTCCACAAAATTCTCCATAAAGATCCGGTATCCATAAGTCCGGACATCCATATTTTTCAGCCTGAGGACAGGTAATGGTCTTATCCTCTAATGCCAAAGGACTTGAATATTCTGAAATTTCTTCTAAAAGCGAAGGAGTACTTATTTTAGGTTTTTCTTTTCTCCCAACTATTAAATTATAAACAGATTTCACTGGGTCAGATACAGGTTTTAAAAGCATTGAGGATTCACTTGTTAATTCTTCAAATATCTTTTTAACACTTTTTTGCCCTTGTTTAAGAATTTTATATTTTAATTCATTTGTAAATTTTAAGCTGATTTTATGCCCAAAATCAAAAAAAGTTTTAAATAGACTTTTGGGTTCACATACAGCCCATTGTGTCATTTTTCTGTATTTTTTAGCTCTATTTTCCAAAAGAATTTCTATTTCATCTCCATCAAGTTCCCAATTTACAAAAAATTTAAAATTTTCATCTTCTTGTTTTGATAATGCATATTTTCTGAATAATTTAAGACTTCTTGTTTGAAGAACTATCTCATCAGTAGCTCGTATAAGTTCTATTTTTAGTCTTTTAAAAAATTCAAAATCATTTTTTCTTGCACCCAAAGGAGGCTCAGGAATAATTTTATCTATGGTACCTAATTTAAGATTATCTTGGGCTGTTAATTTTAAAGCTTTTGCACATTTTTCTACTAATTCTCTCGGGGGTCTACCTTCTTTTAATTTAGCTTCTATAGCTGCTGCTCCTTCAGGACTTATTACAGAATAATAGCCTTTTTCAGCCATTAATCTCATATCTGTAAGCCCAATAGCCTCAGCACCTCCAGAACCCCCTTCTGAAATAAAAGAAATTGTAGGAACTTTAAGTTTGCTCATATAATAAAGATTCCTCGCGATTTGTTGAGCTGATCCAGGATAATCTTCTATAGGATAAGCACCAGGAGTAAAAATAAAAAAATGGATAGGAATACCTTCTGTTTCTGCCATTTTCATATATCTTAAAGCTTTTTCATTTCCCCATGGTTTTGCACTCCCACCTTCTCTAAATTCTTCCCCATGTCCTTTTTCATGTCCTATTACCATTACCTGATGAAAATAAACATCATTCCCAACTTTTCTAACAAGTACAGCTTTTGCACATACTATAGCAGGATCTATATTTATCTCCCCTTCTCCTCCTAATTCCATATAACTGTCATATACATTTTCCAAAATATCTTGTAAAGTAAATCTCTGAGGATGTCTGACTATTTTTACTATTTCATAGGGAGTAAGAGTTCTATCTGCTTCTTCTACAAGAAATTTTAATTTATTATCATATTCTTTTACAAACTCTTCTATAAACTTTTCCTCGTAGGTATAAAAATTATTGTAAATTTCTGTAATTCTCTCTATTATCTCTTTAATTCCAAAAAAATCTTCACCTTTTATATCTTTGATATATAAAGCAAGGTCTATCAAATTTTTTAATTTTTTGTGAAGTTCTATTATCATATTTAAATCTCACTGAGACACGAATTTGTAAATCCAATTAAGTTTTTCTTTTAAAAATTCTATATTAGTTATTAAGGGTTCTCCTTTAGATGTGCGTCCTTCAATAATCACATTATTTAAAAACTCTAAACCTCTCTTTTTGGCTTCTTCCAGATTATTACCATACACTATTGCTAAAGCAAGATTAGGATCAAATTGAGTAGGTATTGTATAAGGTTTATCTTGGGGTACATGAGTTCTTACAGTTAACCAAGGTTTTGAATCCCATTTAAATTTTGTTATAACCCCACTCAAAGGAATAAATCCTTTTTTTGTATCCTCAGCAATTAATCTAAATTCAATGCTTGTTCCTTTAAATTGAATATCTTTTTGAGAATATCCGATTTTATCTCCAAGAGCAATTCTTATTTGTTCTTTAATAAGATTTATCTGTTTTCCATTCACAAAAGAGATTTTACTTGATATTTCATTTTCTACTTGAATTCTTGTATTTACTTCCATAAGATAATATTTACCATCTTCTGTAATAAGCCACTCCCATGTACCTACATTATCATAACCCAAATATTTAGCTAACTTGAGTGAATATTTTATAATTTTTTTTTCTACTTCTTGAGCATTAAAATTGTAGTTTTCTTTAAAATTAAATCCCGGAGCTATTTCTATTCTTTTTTGCCTAAATACACTTTGAATTGTACAGTTCCTTGTGCCAAAATGCACGTATTCTCCCTTTTTACTTCCAAGTATTTGAACTTCTACATGCTGAAAAACTGGGATTTTTCCTTCAATAATTATACCCTCATCTCCAAAAAGTCTTTTTGCATAAGCTCTAATCTTTCTAAACTTTGATCTAAATTCTTCTAAATTTTTTACTTCTTCGATACCCATTCCTCCACCACCTGCGCTTGGTTTAATTAAAAGTGAAGGATTTTCAAAACCAAGATCTATTAAAGTTTCTATAAGTTCTTCAGCTTTAAATTCTGCTTCTATTTCATTGTATATAGGTTCTGTAGTACCTGGAATTACCGGTATATTTAACTTTTGTGCCAGTTTTTTTAAGAAAAGTTTATTTCCTAAATTCTTGATAGCCTCCCAAGAAGGACCTATAAAAATAAGAGGTCTTCCTCTTTTTACCACCCTTCTGGCAAAACGAAAATTTTCAGCAAGAAAACCGTAACCAGGATGAATAGCTGTACATTTAGCTTCATCTGCTACAGCTAAAAGATCATTCATATCTCTATAATCAGAGATACGATATTTCTTTGTAGCAAGCCTTACATGAAGAGACTCCTGATCTTCTTTTGTATAAACTACTACATAATCTATTCCAAGTTCCTCACAAGCTTCCATTATTCTTAAAGCAATCTCCCCTCTATTTGCAATAAGAATCCGCTCTTTCATCGGTTATAATTGAATTTTTAAATTAATTCTGAAAAGGATTTTTTAAAATGAGACAATTTTCTCTTTCAGGACCTAATGAAATAATATAAATCGGGGTTTCCAAATATTCTTCTATAGTTTTTAAATAAATTTTAACAGGTTCTGGAAAATCCTCGAATTTTTTAATACCTCTGATATTTTCTTTCCATCCTGAAAGTTCTTTATATACAGGTTTTATCTTCTCAAGCTCTAAAAGAGTAGGAGGGAAATCTTTTATAAATTTTCCATTATATTCATATCCTATACAAATTTTAATTTTTTCTAAGCCTGAAAGTACATCTAATTTGGTAATAGCTATACCTTTAATACCGTTTAACCTAATTGCAGTTTTCACAATAACTAAATCTAACCAACCACATCTTCTTGGTCTTCCTGTAGTAGACCCATATTCTTCTCCTTTCTCTCTTAAATAATCTCCAAGAGAATCTTTAAGTTCTGTTGGAAATGGACCACCTCCAACTCGTGTTGTATAAGCTTTGACTACCCCAAGAACAAGATCTATAACTACTGGACCTAATCCAGTGCCACAACAAACATTGCCTGCTACAGTATTAGAAGAAGTTACATAAGGATATGTCCCATGATCAATATCAAGAAAAGTTCCTTGAGCACCTTCAAATAAAATTTTTTTCCCTTTTTTCCTTGCCTCCCATAAAACAGCTGAAACATTAGTAAGATAAGGCTTTAAATATTCACCAAATTTCACATATTTCTCATAAATTTCTTCAAAAGAAAGGCTTTTATAACCTAAATAATTTAAAAGTACATTCTTTTCTTCCAAAACTGTTTTAAGTCTATCTTTAAAGTATTCAGGGTATGTGAGATCTATCAATCTAAAACCCCTTCTACCAACTTTATCTTCATAACAAGGACCTATTCCTCTCCCTGTTGTTCCAATTTTATTTTTTGCTTTTCCTTCTCTTGCATGATCAAGAGCTTTGTGATAAGGCATTATTACATGAGCCTTTTCACTTATTAATAACTTTTCAGGACCTATATTTATTCCTTCTTTTTTTAATTTTTCAATTTCATTTATTAATACCTCTGGATCAACAACTACACCATTTCCTATAACACAAGTTGTATGAGGATGAAAAATCCCAGATGGAATCAAATGAAAAATATATTTTTTTTGATTTATTACTAAAGTATGTCCTGCATTATTACCTCCTTGAAAACGAACTACATAATCTGCATTCGGAGTAAGAACATCTACTATTTTTCCTTTCCCTTCATCCCCCCATTGAGTCCCTATTAATACTACAGAGGACATTTTATACCCCCTTTATTTTTTCCCAAAAAAAATATTATAACATAATTCATCAAAATATACAAAAAATAAAAAATGGATCTTTCAAATTGATCTTTTGATTTTAGCTACAAAAAAACCCACTGCATGAATTTTATGAGTATAATATCTCTTAGTAAACTTTAAAGAGGGGTGATAAGGTCTGCCTTCCCATTCAGTTAAGCCTTCATAATAAGGTAAAGGAGAATCCCAATCCAAAACTTCTGCTTGTCTTTTCCTTAAAAGATAATCAACAACTTCTTCATTTTCCTTAGGATTAATTGTACAAGTACTATAAACTATAATCCCGTTTGGCTTTACAAGATCATAAGCCCTTACAAGGAGTCCTTTTTGAATAGCAGGATGATTGGCCTTTCCTGTGCCTTTTTGATAAAGGATTTCCCCTTCTAAACCAACTCGATATCTACCTTCACCTGAACAAGGCGCATCTACTAAAACTTTATCAAAAGGGATACCAAAAGGAAATTGTTCTCCTCTATATCTTACTGTTATAACACAGGTTACGCCTAATCTTTTTATATTAGATACAAGAGCAGTTAATCTATCAAGTCTTTTATCATTTGCCACAATAATTGCTTTATCTTCAGTAACCATTGCCATTAAGCCAGTTTTCCCTCCTGGAGCAGCACACATATCCAAAATTAGTTCCCCTGGTCTTGGATCAAGAGCTATTACCGGAAGACTGCTTGAAAGTGTCATAGAGTGAATTAATCCTAAACTATATTCTTCTAAATTCCCTAAGGATACCTCTTCATTATTCAAAACTCTATAAAAATAAGGTACTTCTTTTACTTCTTCACAAATTACTCCTTTTTCTTTTAAAATTCTTAATAATTTTTCTATTTCTCCATTTTTTGAAGAAATTTTTAAAGTATTAATACGAAAATATTGAGGCAGAGGTTCTTTTAAATATTCCAAAAATTCTTCATAATCTGGTATCAAATTTTCATATTTTGAGAAATATTCCCGATATTGAAACACTTTATTGTTTTTCATTCAGCAAGATCTTTTTTAATTCTTTGTGATTTTTAGCAATAAGATCTGCCAAAATAAGCTTTTCTTTAGGAAGGGTAGTGGCAATTGCTATACAACGCAAGCCAGCTTGTTTAGCAGAAAGTATTCCTGCTGGAGCATTCTCTATTACTAAACTTTTTTCTTTCTGTGCATGTAAGAGTTCTAAAGCCTTTAAATAAGGATCTGGATAAGGCTTTCTCCTTTTTACCAAATCCCCAGTAATAATTATTGAGAAAAAAGGTTTTAAACTTTTAGGAAAAACTTCCTCAAAAATTTCTTTATGAGAACTTGTCACAAGCGCTAATTTTTTATTATATTTATTGAGTTTTTCTAAGATTTCTGGTATTTCAGGAAAAGGTTTGATTAAAGGAGCATATTTCTTTTTAAAAATAATTTTTTGTAATTTAAATGCTTTTTCAAAAAATTCAGGAGTAGGATTAATTCCTTTTTTTAAAAACAAAGATTTAGCAGTTTCAAGTTCTATTGCACCTTCATGAAGATAAATCTCTTCTTCAGTAAATTTTAGTCCAAATTGAGAAAAAGCCTCTATCCATGCCTTTGCATGATAAGGCATACTATCAAGAACAACCCCATCTAAGTCAAAAAATATGTAATCTTTATTCATATTATTAAAAAGAAGAAGTTTCTAATTTCTTTAAGAATTCTTCCTCATTTAAATTTTTTATCTGAATGAGTTTCTTTTTTGATGTTTTACCTTTGATGATTTTGATATCGTTCTCTGATATTTTAAATAACTTACTTAAAAATCTACATAAACTTTTATTAGCCTGATTTTTTTCAGGTTTTGCTTTTAAAGATATTTCAAAGATATTAGGTTTTTTAAATTTCAAAATAGCATCTTTTTTAGCTGATGGTCTTACTTTAACTTCAATTATCATTTTTTAATAAATAAAATAACTTCGTATTATTAAATAATGAATCAAATTTTTCAAAAAGTATATAATTAAAATAGCTATAGCAGGACTAATATCTAATCCAGCAATTGGGGGAATAATTCTTCTTATAGGAGCTAAAACAGGTTCTGTAGTACGATATAAAAATCTTACTACTGGATGATAAGGATAGGGATTAACCCAAGATACAATAGCCCTTGCGATTATAATCCATATATAAATTGTTAAAAGAAGATCTATCACCTGAAATAGAGCTCTTAAGAAGGCATCAAATACAATCATTTATTTCTCTTTTGTTTTAGCTTCATAGCTCTCATAAGCATCTATAATTTTTTGAACAATTGGATGTCTTACTACATCTTGTTTAGTAAAGTAAACAAAAGTAATTCCTTCAATTCCTTCTAAAATTTCTATTGCTTTAATAAGACCGGAATTTTTAGCATCTGGTAGATCAATTTGAGTTATATCACCAGTTATAACAGCTTTAGAACGTTGACCCAAACGAGTTAAGAACATTTTCATTTGTTCAGAAGTGGTATTCTGTGCTTCATCCAAAATAATAAAAGCATCATTTAAAGTTCTCCCTCTCATAAAGGCAAGAGGAGCTATTTCTATAACCCCTTTTTGAAAAAGTCTTAATACTTTATCAAAAGAAAGCATGTCGTAAAGTGCATCATAAAGTGGTCTAAGGTATGGATTTACCTTTTCTGCTATATCACCAGGAAGATATCCGAGTTTTTCTCCTGCTTCAACTGCTGGACGTACTAAAATTATTCTATTAATCTCTCCCTTCATTAAATAAGATACTGCCATTGCAACTGCAAGATAAGTTTTACCAGTGCCAGCTGGTCCTATACCAAAAACTATTTCTGATTTTCTAATAGCATCTATATATTTCTTTTGAGTAATTCCCTTTGGAGAAATTACTTTTCTTCCGGAAGTAACTAATATTGTATCCAAAAATATATCTTTTAATTTGGCTTTAGGATTTTCCAAAAGAATACGAGAAGCATATTCTACATCAGAAGGGTAAATGTTATATCCTGCTTTAATAAGACTATATAATTCTTCTATTGCCTTTTCCGCAAGTTCTGAATCAATAGGTTCTCCAGTAATTAAAATATGATTCCCTTTTAAAGTTAATTGAACTTTAAAACGATTTTCTAAAATTTTAAAATTAGCCCCTCTTTCACCGTAAAGCGACCGTACTATTGGATATTCATCAAATACAAGCTCTTTAGTAACTATTTCATCTTTGACAACTTCTGTATTCATAATTTAACACTTTCACCCCTTTTGTTTTTTTTATGCTTTTTAATAATAGGATAAATTAAAAGTTTTTCAAGATTACCCTTTGCCAAAACCTTCAAGTCTTTCTTCCATTTTATGCCAACCTAAAGCTTCTATTTAAGATTCACTTACTTTTCAAGAAATTCTTGTATCACTAAATTCAATTAGTCCTGATATACATTTGATGTATTTTTTGTCTCTGGATCTTTTACATAAGTTTTATCAGAAATACATTAGTTATAGCTTTTACCATTTCATCTTGAAATCTTTGTTTAACTCTCATATTTTTCCAGTTGCAAAACATAAATATTTTCCTATTATTTTTGACATAGCCTCTCTAAAACCGCTATTTTCCACAAGGAAATAACCAGAAGATAATATAATTTTGATGAAATTTTAAACCAGTAATCCATACACTCCAGTCTTTATAATTATCCATCCATTTAGAAGCTGAAAATAAAAAGTTCCATTTCCTCATTCATAATCCCTCTTATCCTCTTTTCCATATGTCCCTCTTTTTTAAAAATATTACAATTTTTCTAATAGAATTTTTAGCATTTTTTCTTTTTGATACCACTATCATATATATTTCGTCCCTTTTAAGTGAATCGGCTGCAAAAATTCTTTATTCTAAAGAAATCTTAATACTAACCCGGGAATAAGATTATAATAATTTATATAATTCTTCCAAATCTCAAATGTGTATAAAAAAAATCTATTAATAAATTTTAAGCATTTCCACACTTCGATATTTGTATTTTTATATTAATTTTTCGAAATATTATAAATTATTAAAATAAAACTAAAAAATATAAAAATTTTTAAAAAATAAGAAAAAAAATTTAAAATTTTAAATATTGATTTTAAAAAATTTTTTATTATTTAAAAAATCATAAGCTAATTAAAAATAAGGAGAAATGTTATGAGATTACTTCATCACCAACTTATTGGATTAAATACTCTTATAATAATGGAAATAATAAAAGAAAAGGAATTAAAATTACCTGAAGAAATTAAGGTTGACGAAGTTTTAAATCTATTGGGACGAAAACAAAAAAAGAATCGTAAAGAATTTAAAAAATATTTAATTGCTCCTGATCTTGTAAGAGATATTTATGTCGAAATGCCTTCAGGGATACCAGATTTGTATGATTTTAAAGGACATAATTTTAGTGCATTACAACACTTTATTGTTCCTAAGAATAATGGTTTTAGAGGATATAATTGGGATGAAGACGAATCCTTAGGTATAAGGGAGGAAATAGGAGATATAATTATGAGTATATTTTCAATAAATGTTAAATATGATCCAACAGTTGAAGAATATGGATTTAAGCCTGAAATTATGAAAAAATCACCTATGAATGAACTGATCAATAAACGAAAAAAAGAAATTGATTTAGATGATTTTACTTTCCCAACTGCAGCTGAAGTTGGTGGATATTATGGAGATAAGGTAGCTAAAAATAAAAAATTTTCGATTATCACAAGGGTAAAAGCTGCTGGTTTTGCACTCCATTTTGTTATGGATGCCTGTTGCGCCCATCATGTCCTTGGATATCTCTTAAAAGGACATACTGATTGGGAAAAAAATTTAGAATTAAATTGGCAAAGTATCTTCGGTAATCTTAAAGATCAAAAAAGAATTAATGAAAAACTTGAAGAGATAGCAAATAAAGTAATAGAATATTTTAATGAAAAGCCAGAATTAAGTAAAGCTACATCGGTAAAGGAAGTAATTGAAAAAAATGCAAAATTTATTCAAAATTGGTTAAATGAAGATTCTAATAAAGAATTGGCTTTAAAAGGCATTATAACTCGTAAACAAACTAAAAAAATCTGTATCCGTGCTATAGCTTCTTGTATAGTTGCGTTAAGTATAATGTTTAAATAAAATTTAAAAAAGTTATTAAAATTATAAATCTTGTTAGTATAATTAAATTCATAGAAATTAAACCTCTTATAAGACCCAATCTTAAACCAAAAATTGCTATCCATTGAGGAAAGAAAGATCTTAAATAAGCTATAGGTAGCATAAAAATACTTCCAAAAAGTAAACTTATAATTGCAGTTTCTGAATTAATTATTCCTTTATGAAGTAAAGAACTAAATGAAGCATATCCAAGAACCGGAGAGACAATATATAAAGTTAAAGCAGGAATTACTTGAGAAGGAAGTCCTATTAACTTAGCAAGTGGTAATATAATTATTTTTATTTTTTTAAATAAACCTAAATTAATACATAAAAATACTATAAAAGTTATCCCTAAAAACATAAAAACAATTTTTTTCATTTGTTTAATAGTCTTATTAAAAGCATAGGTGCAAAGTTCTTTAAAATTTTTAGTATTGCTTTTAGAAAAGTTGTAATTTCCAGTATATTTGTACTCTTCTAAATTTCTTTTTGGAAGAAGGAGTCTACCTGCTATTACTGTAAAAATAAGCAAAACAATACTTCCTAACCACAGAGTTATTATATAAAAACCACCTACTATAAGCCCAAGAGTTGGTAAAACCACTGGTAAATGAAAAGTAAAAGTTTCTCTAATAGGTGTTATGCTTGAATTAAAAAGTGAACAAAGTATAACTTCTTTATCTGTAAGTTTTTTATTTTCTCTTAAATTTTGAAGAATACTATTTCCTGCTAAAGCGGATCCTAAAGAAGCTATAAAGGAAATTATAGCTATGGGTGGTAAATTAGCAATCTTTGTTAATACTTTTCCAATAGGCTCTATTTTTCTAAAAATACCTATTTCAAATAAAATTTGCGAAATAAAAAAGGCAATAAATATGATTACTATAATTGGGAAAATAAATCTGATTGTTTGTAAAAAAGTAAAAATCAAAATTTCCATATTTTAGTTTTTCTTAAAAGAACTAATTAATCCGAAGATAGTATCACTTCTTAATGATTCAAGAGTAAAGTAATGTGCATTTAACCATTGCGAAAGTTTTAAGGCTAAATTCATACGCAAAAAACTCTCCTTATTTTCTGTATCAATTACAATATAATCTACAAGTGGAATTTTTTGTAATATTTGACATAAAGATTGAACTTCTTCTAAAGGTTTTTTATCAGATATAGATACATTGGCTTTTCCATCAGTTAAAATAGCTACAATAAAACGAGTTAAAGGTTCTTTTAATTTAAGATTTTTTATAAGTTTATAAGTTTCCATAAGCCCTGCTGAAAGAGGAGTTTTCCCACCGGTTGGAATTTCTTTCAATCTTTTTAAAGCAAGTTCTATTGAAGAAGTTGGAGGCAAAATAATTTCTGCTTTGTCTTTTCTAAATACAATCATACTAACTTTATCTCTTTTCTGATAACAATCTATAAGAAGAGAAAAGATGGCTGATTTTACAGCAATCATTCTTTGCTGAGCTCCCATTGAACCTGAACCATCTACAGTAAATATTACTGTATGCCTCATTTTCCGCTCTTTTTCTTTGTATCTAAAATCTTCTTCTTTTATAATTAATCTATCTTTTTTCCCTCTTATCTTTTGATATGGTGCTGAGGCTCTTATAGTAGGAATTATAGCAATTTCTTTTCGTTCCTTCATTACACTTCTTACATATCTTCCTCCTTTCCCTTTAGTCTTTGTTTTAGTCCTTCTCCCATCAATGTCCCTAAAAATTCTATCTTTTATAAAACTAAGCTTTTTTACTTTAAAAGGCTCCCCAATTGGAAAAATTTCTTCTTTCCCTCCGCCCTCAACTGATTGTGATGTATTATTCTTTTCCTTTTCTTGAAAAGATGCTTGAGAAAAGATATTTTGCTTTTCTTGTTTTTCTTTATTATTATCTTGTTTTTTTTCTTGTTGTTGAAATTTAGGAGGCTGAGGCTTTATTTTTTCTTCTTTTTCCTGAAATATCTTTTTTCTATGTAAAAATATTAAAGGCGCAATTTTTTCTATATGTTCTTTTGTAACTAATTTTTCTCCTAAGTAAGCACAATATGCTTTTGCTGCATAGAAAAGAAAAATTTCTCCTCTGTGTGTAAAAACTCCATTTTTTAAAGCAAGATCTATTATATATTCCTTCATTTCCTCAGAAATTTTAACTTCTTTAAGAAAATTTTTTGCTTTTATAATTTCTGAAATAAGAAGTTTTATATCTTTTTTATTATATATATCGCAATTTAGCTTAATTATTTCTTCTCTTTCTTTCTTATCTTTTATTTTTTCAAAAACAGCGCACATTCCAAATCTATCAAGGAAATGTGGCGAAAATTCCCCTTCTTCAGGATTCATACTTGCTAAAATGTTAAAATTTACAGGTTCTTTTAAAGTTATTCCTTCTCTTTCAATAATATTTTCTCCCCTTGCTTGAACTTCAAAAATTAAAGACAAAATATCATTTGGAAAAAGATTTATATCTTCAAGATAAATAAATCCTCCATTAGCTTTTGAAAGCAACCCTTTTTGAAAGATTTTTTCTCCTTTTTTTATGGTTTTTTCAAGATCAATTCCTCCAAGAATTGATTCTTCTGTAACATTTATAGGAATTTCTATAAAAGGAATATTTAGAGCTTTTGTAATTTCTTTAAAAGCACGTATAAGGGTTGATTTCCCTGTACCCTTTTTTCCTATTAATAAAACACCTCCGCAACGAGGTTCTATTACATTTAAAATCAAAGCAAGTTTAGCATGATTTTGCCCAACAAAATCAAGAAATCCGATTTTACAAATTTTCAAGGATTGCATTAAGTTTCTCCACTTCTTCGAATGTTTCTTCAAAAGGGAGTCTTTTTAATCTATGTTTTAAACACATTTTTGCTATATTTTTTATGTCTTCTTTTTCTACTTTATTTTTCCCCAAAAACGCTGAATATGCTCTCCCTGCTTTTAATATAACAATATCTGCTCTATGCCCATCTAAATTAAGTTGAGAAGTAATTTCTACAATAGTTGAATATATCGACTCTGGAACTTCAATATTTTTTAAATTTTCTTTTGCCTGGATTATTTTTTGGGCAAGTTCTTTTTGTTTTTTCTCCCATTTCTTATAAAAATTTTCTGGATCATCATCAAATGCTATTTTTCTCTTCAAAATCTCTTTTCTCAAGTTTTTATCTCTTAAAGATTCAACTTCTACACAAAGTCCAAATCTATCAAGAAGTTGAGGTCTAAGCTCTCCTTCTTCTGGATTCATTGTTCCTACAAGAATAAACTGAGCTGGATGCGAAAAGGATATACCTTCTCTTTCAACATAATTTATTCCCATAGCTGCTGAATCAAGAAGAAGGTCAACTATATGATCTTCAAGAAGATTAACTTCATCTACATAAAGAAAATTTCTATTTGCCTCTGCAAGAATTCCTGGCTCAAATTTTTTTTCACCTTTTTTAATAGCATATTCAATGTCAAGTGTTCCAACAACTCTATCCTCTGTTACTCCTAAAGGTAATTCTACTACTCTCATTTTCTTTTTTTCTATCTCTAATTTTCCACCATTTTTTAAAAGCTCCAAACAATCATCACAATACGGACCTTTAGGATTACAATTAAATCTACATCCTTTCACAACTTCAATTTCTGGTAAGAGATCCGCGAGAGCCCTTACAGTTGTTGACTTTGCTGTACCTTTTTCACCCATTATAAGAACTCCACCAATTGATGGATCTATTACATTTAAAATCAAAGCAATTTTCATACTTTCTTGATCTACTATTGCTGTAAAAGGATATATCACTTTAATACCTCCTGCATTTTTGCCTTCCAAAATTCAACTTCTTCTTGTGTGATCACATCAATACTCCCTCCTTGGAAATTTCCTTTTGTCTCTCCCATTTTCTCTTCTATCCAGCCCTCAATTTCAAGATAAAGCATTTTTAATTTCTCCTTTATATCTTCTGCAGGATTCCAAAGGCCTCTTTCCATTGCTTCTATTAATCTTCTTGCAATTTCTTCAAGAGCCCACGGATTATTTTCCTTAAAAAATTTTCTATTCTCTTCATCTATAACAAATGTTCTTGTTATCTCATCGAAAATCCAGTCATCAACTTCTCTTGTAGTTGCAGACCATCCATAAACCCTTCCAACCCTTTTGGATATATCTCCTGCTCCCTTATATCCATGTCTTTTCATCCCCTCAATCCATTTGGGATTAAGTAGTTTTGTTCTTACAACCCTTCTTATTTCATCTGCAAGATCCCTCACTTCTATATGCTCCGGATCTCTTGTATCTCCATAATATGTTTTTACTTTTTTACCGCTAAGATATCTTGCTGCAGCAGTCATTCCACCATGAGTTCCAAAATAACAACAACAACCAAACAAATCGTATTCATCTGAAACAACCTTATTATAGGTTATATCAACAGTCTTTAATATATTAGCAAATTCTTTATGCTTAGGTTTCCCCCAGATTCCTTTTCCATATGCATATCCATTCCAATAAAGAAAAACTTCTGCTAAATCTTTTTCCTCTTTCCATGCAGAGGCATAAACTGCAAGTTGAGTCCCTGCTTGATAAGTTCCTGGCATAGAACAAAAAATTCTTAAAGTTGCGTCTCTAAAATTTTTCCCATTTTCTGAAATCTCTTTAAGTGCATGTTTTCTTACAAAATTCATCTCCAATGGTTCATTAAGTTCTGCAACAGCTTGAATAGCAGAATCTATAAGTTCAATACAATTTGGAAAGTTATCCCTTGTAATACCCGAAACTCTTATAGTTACATCAATCCTCGGTCTTTTAAGTTCCTCCAGCGGAACAATTTCAAAACCTTTTATCCTTCCATTAGGAAACCAAACAGGCTTTACTCCTAAAAGCCACATAATTTGAGCCATTCCTTCTCCATCAGACCACATAATATCTGTGCACATCCAAAAAATGCCTACATTCTCAGGGTATCTTCCTTCTTCTTGTAGATGTTTTTCTATAAGTTTTTCTGCAAGTTTTTTACCTATTTCATAAGCTGAGGGGGTTGGTACTTTATAAGGATCCAAGGAATAAAAATTTCTTCCAGTTGGTAAAATGTCATCTCTTCCACGAGTAATAAGCCCTGAAGGACCAGGAGGAACATAACCTCCGGAAAATCCATTCAATAAAGCTAAAATTTCCTTCGATTCCTCTATTCTTTTATTTAAATCCAAAATTTTTTCTTTTATTGCCTTCCAATTAGGATCATTCCAATTAATTTTCTTTAATATCTCTTTTATGGAAAACACTTTTATTCCACCTCCTTTAATACCTCTTTTATTATTTCTTTACCAATCTTATCTATATCCTCTAAAATAGCTCCATAAGATTTTCTGGTTTGTTGATCAATCTTTTGAGGATTAGAAATGAGCTCTTTTAGATCATAACCAAGGAGTTTTGCAATTTCTTTTCTTAAAGAAGGTATTTCGCCAGTTGAGTATTTTAAAATTGAATAAATGAAATCTATTTTTCTATCTCCTTGTGGTAGCTCTCCAAAAATATGCATACCATCTTGGATTTGTGTATTTCTTATAAGTGAAAGTTGAGCATGTGCCTCTTCTACTATCTTTTCAAACGAAATTTTATGAAGTTCCTCTTCTGATATTTGAGATAAAGGAATTTTTTTACCTTTCCAAAATATTTTTATCTGTTTATCAAGATTAGCTTTTTTAACAGCTGAAATTATTAAATGTTGTAATATATGAAGCCTTGTTGGATCTTTTTTCTTTACATCTTCATATTCTCCAAGAAGTCTATCAACTTCAAGAAGTTCATCATAGAGCCCGGATTCAGTTAAAACAGTTTGCATATGATCAATTAAAACAGCATAGGATCTCCTTTTAGCTACTGCACCTTCAGCAGGATTATCTGAATTATAAATATAAAGGTGAGGCACTATGTCAATTGAGATATCAGGAAAACAGGCATTAGATAATGCAACACCTTTTCCTGGCAAAAATTCTAAATTACCATGAGTTCCTACATGAACTATTGCATGAGCCTTAAATTCTCTTGAAAGCCATTTATAAGTTGCTATGTATTGATGTGGTGGTGGAACATCTGGATCATGAAGAATTCTACATACCTGTCCGTCACATCTTGGACCAGCGCATCCTCTTTTGGGTTGAACACATACTACTACGTTTCCGAATTTTAATCCTGTAATTACAATCTTTCCATTATAAACCATAGCAGGTGGTATCCCATTTTTATATTCCCCTGGTGGATTTCCCCAGGCTTCTATTATTCTTTTTTGAGTTTTCTCTGGAAGCTCTTTAAACCACTCAAGATATTTTTCTTTATCTACAAAAGCAAGTGCTCCTCCTTTTTCAACTATCTCTTCAACTGTTGTCCAGCGAAATTCTGAAATAGCTTTTCTATTCATTATTTCTTCAATTAGTTCCTTTCCACTTTTTGGTGGTTTAACTTTGTACCCGAACTCTTCCATTTTTTTCATAATTCTAACTACACTTTCAAGACTATCTAAATGCGCAGCAGAACCTACTGTAGCCTCAACCGAGGCGCAAGGATTATTATGAAGAATAAAAGCAATCTTTCTCTTTTCAGGAGGGATTTCTCTAATTTCTACCCATCTTGAAATTCTATCAACGAGCTTTTTAATCCTTTCTTTAATTGGCATTTTTCTTCTTTCATCTTCTTTACCTTCAACTTGAGCAGAGATAATAATAGGCTCGATAACTCCTTCAAATTCAGGAAGTGCTATAGACCATCCTATATCCTGATTAAGATCTTCTCTTTCCCATTCCTCAATAGTTTTATAATAAGAATTAACCGGAGAAAATACTGGAACATTTAATCTTTTTAAGATTTCTACCCCATCTGAAAAAACATTTTTACTATCTAAAGGTTTTTCTCTGCTTGTTCCAAGAGGGAAAGAAATAAGTTTTAAAAACGCAGAAATTCTTGGTTTACCTGAAGGATCTACAAAATATTCTAAAACTACTTCTCCACTTCCTTTTGTCCCAAGCTCTTTATCTTTTACCGAATAAGCAAATGCAGGAATAACATTAAATCCTTTTTTTTCAAGTTCTTCAATTATTAAATTTTCTGTTTCAAGATTATTATTTACCCAATAGTGCCTTGAAAAAAGTATCCCAATAGTGGGAGCTTGCTTTGGTTTATACCAGTTAAGATAATCTTCTATTTTAGTAAAAATTTTATTTGCTTTAGGATGATAAATTCCTTCCCAAGGAACTTCTTTTGGCTCTTCATAAGAAACAGATAAACCTCCGAGTTTATTTGCAAGAAAAAGGAATAAATTTGTAAGATTTTTTTCTCCATTTATTACAATATATTTATAGGTCTTTTCAAGAATATCTAATGAAACATTTGAAAGAAGAAAATAAGAAGGATCATATCCTATGCATACTATTTTATTTTTATTAAATTCACCTCTTTTAACCCTTCTTTCAATTTCATCCCAAAAACCCTCGCTTGAACGATAAAAAAACAAAATATCCGCACTTTTCATTTCTTTTAAAACTTTTTCAAATTTCTCAGGTTCTAAATCAAGCTTCCTTGCTGAATAAAGCTTTATTTCAAATTCTTTAATATTTTTTGCTGCTTTTAATAAACCATTATAGTAACTCTGCCAAACAATTGCTAAAATTTGCATTTTTGTACCCCCTAAATTAAAGGGCAAATTATTCTATGTCCGTTTAAACTGTAGATTTTAACTCGAACTTTATAAAGCTTTTTTATTAGTTCTTCTGTAAGAATCTCAGAAGTTTTCCCTTCAGCTATTTTTTTCCCTGAATTTACAATAACAGCGTAATCAGAAAAAAGACAGGCAAGATTTGGATCATGAAGTGTCATAATTACAGTAATATTTCTATCCTTAGCAATTTCTTTTATCTTTTTAAGAACTTCTAATTGATTTCTAAAATCAAGATGATTAACCGGTTCATCAAGAAGCATCACAGGGGCTTTTTGTGCAAGTGCCCTTGCAATAAGAACAAGCTGTCTCTCTCCTCCGCTTATCTCAGTATATGGAATATCTTTTAAATGTTTAATTCCTACAAATTCTAATGCCTCTTCAGCAATTTTATAATCTTCTTTTTTAGGGGTTGAAAATATTCCAATATAATTTGCTCTTCCCATAAGAACTACATCAAAAACCAAGTATGCAAAAGGAGGAGTATGTTCTTGAGGAACAACAGAAAAAATCTTAGCTCTTTCTTTAAAATCTAAGTTATTTATAAGTTTTCCATCAAATTCAACTTCTCCTTTGTAATCCGGTAGTAAACCAGATATACACTTAAATAAAGTTGTTTTCCCAGAACCATTTGGCCCTAAAATAGTAGTAATTTGGCCCTTTTTAGCAGAAAAAGTTATGTTTTTTAAAACTTCTTTTTTATTTTTGTAAGAATAGCAAATATTTTTTACCTTAAGCATGTTTTCCCCAAACTTCTTTACTTTTATATTTCATCAAATATACAAAAAAAGGAGCACCTGTTAAAGCTGTAATTATTCCTACTGGGATGTCAAAAGTTGTAAGGCTTCTTGCAAGAGTATCAGCAATTATCATAAAAGACGCTCCTGCGGTAGCAGAAAGTGGTATAAGAAGCTTATGGTCAGGACCTACAACCATTCTTACAAGATGGGGCACCATTAAACCAACCCATCCAATTATTCCAGAAACAGATGTGGCTGTAGCTACTGCAAGGGTTGAAAATCCTATAAATAAAAGTCTTTCTTTCTTAACATCTACTCCAAGTGCTTTAGCCTCTTCTTCTCCCATGCTAATAACATTAAGTCTCCATCGCATAAAATAAAGAGGGATAATGCCTATGCTTATACCGATTAATGCAACTTTAACCTTACTCCAATCAGCAAGGGAAAAACTCCCCATAATCCAGTAAACTATTGCTTGCAATTTATGAGGATCGACTAAGAATTTTATAATCGAAACAAGGGCTGTAAAAAAAGCAGATACTATAATCCCTGAAAGAATAAGAGAAAGCTTAGTAATTTCTCCATGAATCTTAGCAATTGAATAAGTAAGAAAAACTGCTAAAACAGCAAAAATAAATGCATTTACCTGAAGGGGAATAAAACCCAAAAATCCAATTGTTATAGCACAACCAAAGGCAGCTCCTGAAGAGATTCCAAGAATATAAGGATCAATAAGAGGATTTCTAAATATTCCTTGAAGAACAGCTCCTGTACATGAAAGAGCTATTCCTACAAGTCCTGCAAGTAAAACCCTCGGAAGTCTTATATCAATTACTATCGCATTTTCAGGAGTATTATTCAAATGAAAAATATGAAACGTATTATCAATAAGAATTTTTATAATCAAAAAAGGCGAAATTTTGTAAGCACCGAGAAAAAGTGCAAACCATCCAATAAATAAAGGAGAAATAAAAATTAAAAATATTTTAATTTCTTTCATATTTTTTTACTTCGTAATAAGAAATTCCGAATACTTCTTTATAAAATTTATTTGCTATTTTTTCAAAATTTATATCTTTAAATTTTTCTGGATATGTCTTTATTGCCATATAAAGAGCAAGAAGAGCTGCTCTTGGAGACCAATTTGACCAATCCGGAAGCTTATAAACTTTATGATTTTCTACAGCTTTAATAAATTTCCATTGAGAATTATTATAAAGCCATGATTCATCATATCCAGCATTTCCCCAAATAAAAATTATATCTGGATCCCATTTAATAATTTTTTCTACAGAAACATCCGCATATCTCTTTTTTATTTCTCCTCCTAAATTTATAGCATTAATAAGTTCTATTAAATCATTAGTAACTCCAATTTTACAAGATATAGTTGTAGGTTTAGTTAAAAGATATACTACTTTTTTTCTTTTTTGCAGAGGTATTTCAGATACTCTTTTTTTTATTAAGCTAAAAATTTCATTCATCTTTTCAATTACTCTTTTAGCTCTTTTTTCTTTACCAAAAAGTTTTCCATACATATTTATTAAATTATAAAGATCATCTAAAGTATCTGGATAAATTCCGATTACAGTTATTCCTTTCTTTTCAAGAAATTTTATTACTTCTACATCATAAGTCCAAATTATTACTACATCAGGGTTAAGTTTTAAAATAGCTTCAATATTTAAATCTGTTCCTGTGCCAACTTCTGGTTTTTTAAGTTTAGGATCAATTTTCACAAATGCTTTATATAGATCACAATATTCTTCTACCCAACGAGAAACTCCAGCTATTTGATTCCATATATTTAAAGCTGGTATTATTTCATAAGAGGTTACAATTATTGCTCTTTTAACAGGGGTTTTAACTTTGACTTTTCTTCCAAGTTTATCAACTATTATATAAAAAGAAGTTGCAGGGGCCTCCTTTATCCCTACAAGAAAAATAAAACAAACAATTAAAATTTTAATGTTAGTTCTACAAACCATGAACTACCTGGTGCTTTATAGTATTGATAATAGTCTCTATCAAAAAGATTGTCTATAGATAAATTTACTTTTGCATATTTATTAATGGTATAAGAGGCAGTTAAATCTACCACAAAATATTCATCATAAGAACAAGGAACATTAGATTTTTTATCCCTGTTTTCGTCATCTGAATAAACTTTATCTACATATCTTCCAACAATATAAGCAGAAATTTTGCCTCTTTTAACTTCTAATCCTATATTCCCCATCCACAAAGGGACATGGATTAATCTTTTACCTACAATCTCTGGCTTCTCCGGATTTTTTGTAACTTCTGAATGGGTATAAGTAAGATTGGTAAAAAACCTTAGCCAATTATCAAACTTTTGTATAAAACCAATTTCTACTCCTTTAGATTCAGCCTTTCCTACATTTACTTTCTCTTTATACTTAGGTTGTGTGTATACAGAATAAATCAAATCTTTCATATAATTTTCAAAATATGTAAAAGAAAACTTAGCACCTTTCCAGAGTTTTTGTTCTATTCCTGCATCCCAAGAAGTAGTTTTTTCAGGATCTAATTCAGGATTACCCGCATATACAGTCCCGTACGAAGAGGTCCATGTTCTATAAAGTTCATAAACTGTAGGTGGTCTGAAGGCTTTCCCAATAGATGCTCTTAGAGTAGTTTTTTTAAAAGGTTTAAAAACTATTCCAAATTTTGGAGAAAAACAGGATTCTGAATGAGATTTATATTCTTTAGGATAACCAGTAGTTCCTATTTGATTTGCATATCCATCATAAGCTCTCCAAAAATCTTCTCTAAAACCAAGAAATATTCGTAAATTATCAAAAAGTATAATTTCATCTTGGACATAAAATGCATAAGTTCTTGTCTTTCCTTTAGCTTCGTATCTGAGACTTATAGTAGAATCTTCATCAGCCCAGTTACTTAAATTTTTTTCTTTTACATTTGCATATTCGCGTCTATAATATCCACCAAAAGTAAGAATCTGGTTATTAAAAATAGGAAGTATAAATTGTAAATCTGCTGTAAAGGCATTAGCCTTAGTATAAGAAAACTTACCAGGTCCTCCTGAAAAGGTCGCTCCTCTCTGTGGAAGTATATACCAATCTTTACGAATATCCACGTAAGAGAAATTAAGCTTAACTTTTATTTTTTCAAATAAATCTGTTTGTCCAATTAATCCATAAATATTTTGCAGTCTACCTCCAGGAGTTCCAATATAACTTTCTTCCGAAGGATAATAAATAGGCTCTCCTGTTGTAGCATTATAAAGATAGGTGTGTGGTTTTGTATAATCATATTCATAACGATTTCTCATAAAAGTAAACCTTAATTTTGTATCTTCAGTAAATTCATATTGAGCTTTAACAGTTATTCCATCATCCCACCAAGTATTATCACCCGTGTCTCCTGTTATATATCCTTCATAAACTTTTCCATATTTAATGTAATATGAAGGAATAGCACCTGTAGTACCTGAAGGAACTGAAGATGTTGTTACAAAAGTAGTAGGATATCCGTTAGTTTCTTGTCTTCCATAACTTACAAAAAAACTCAAATTTTTGACTTTATTTCCATAAGCTGCATATATTCGTCTCATATCATCCATTGCATCTCCCCGATTAAAACTCGAGCCATAACCCATTTTCCATATAAATTCTGTCTTTTCAGGCATTTTAGTGATAAAATTCACAACTCCTCCCATTGCATATCCACCATAAAGAGAAGAAAAGGGACCTTTTACAACTTCTACTTTTTTAAGATTTTCCGGATAAAAACCGCCAAATTTAACACCTCCATAATAAGGTCCATTAAGAGGTATCCCATCAATAAGAATTAATGTTCTTTGTTGATAAGGAAATCCTCTTAAAGTAATACGCGATAGAGTATCCATTAGTCCTTTTCCTCTTTTTACATATACTCCTGGAATGTCATTTATAACCTCATCAATTGTTTTAGGCTGTTTTAATTCTATCTCCCTTTCAGTAATTACATTTACGCTTGCAGGGACATCTTCTATTTTTTCTTCTGTTTTTGTAGCAGTAACAATTATTTCTTCAAGTTCTATTTTCTTTTTTGTATTTTCTGTCTCAGCAACAGCAAGATTTGAAAAAATAAAAATAAATAAAATTCCAATTAAAATAATTCTCTCCATACTTTAACCTCTCTTTATTTTATCGTATTAAAAAATTAAATAATATTAATATCAAATAACTAAAAACTTATAATAGTATTAAATTTTTCAATTTTATGTGAAAAAAATACCATAAAATAGAAACAAAAGAGACATCCTGTAGTTTTATTTTTATTTAATTAAAAATTCAAAAACTATAAGGAGATTAAAAATGTCGGAAATTACTTCTTTATTAAAAGAAAAAAGAATATTTTATCCACCTCAAGAAGGGAGAGAAAAAGCTCACATTTCTTCGGTATACAAATATAAGCAAATTTATAAATATTCCTTAGAAGATCCTGATGGATTCTGGTCAGAAATAGCAAAAAATTTTATAACTTGGTTTAAATATTGGGATAGAACATATTACTGGGATTTTACAAAACCTGAAATTAAATTTTTTGAAGGAGGGAAACTTAATGCATGCTACAATTGTATAGATAGACATTTGAAGAATCCTTGCATAAAAAATAAAGCCGCTATAATCTGGCAAAATGAAATAGGAGAAGTAAAGGTTTATACTTATCAAATGCTTTATAATGAGGTTTGTAAATTTGCTAATATTCTAAAAAAATTGGATGTTAAAAAAGGAGATCGGGTTGTTATTTATATGCCAATGATACCTGAAACAATAATAACAATGCTTGCTTGTGCACGTATTGGAGCTATTCATAGTGTAGTGTTCGGAGGTTTTTCAGCATCTGCACTAAAAACTCGTATTCTTGATGTCGGAGCAAAAATTTTAATAACAGCAGATGGTACTTATAGAAATGGAAAAAAGATCTCATTTTTTAAAAATGCTCAGATTGCTTTGGAAAATTGTGAGTGCATTAAACATTGTGTTATAATAAATCATTTCAAAGAACCAATTAAATTACCAAAAAATAAAAAGTATCTTTTACTTGAAGACCTATTGAAAAACCTAAAAATATATAAAGATTGTAAATGTGAAAGCATGGATGCAGAGGATATTTTATTTGTTCTTTATACTTCAGGATCAACAGGGAAACCAAAAGGTGTAATTCATACTACTGGTGGATATATGGTTTATTCGGCTTATACAACATATTTAATTTTTGATTTAAAACCTGAGGATATTTTTTGGTGCACAGCAGATATTGGATGGATTACGGGTCATACTTATAATGTTTATGGACCTTTATCTCTTGGTGCTACTGTATTTATGTATGAAGGAGTTCCTTTTTATCCTCATCCAGGAATCTGGTGGGAATTAATAGACAAATATAAGATAACTATATTTTATACAGCACCTACAGTAATAAGAGCTTTAATGAGGGAAGGAAGTAAATGGCCTGAAAAATACGAACTATCAAGTTTAAGAATCCTTGGAAGTGTTGGAGAACCGATTAATTCAGAAGCCTGGTTATGGTATTATGAAAATATAGGCAAAGGTAGATGTCCTATTGTAGATACCTGGTGGCAAACAGAAACAGGAGGAGCTTTGATTTCGCCTCTACCTTATGCAACAGTCCAGAAACCAAGCTCTGCTACTTTTCCTCTTCCCGGGATTAAGGCTGTAGTTTTGAGATCAGATGGAACAGAAGCTAATGTAAATGAAGGTGGTTATTTATGTATTAAAACTGCATGGCCTGCTATAATAAGAGGAATATGGGGTAATCCTAAAAAATTTAAAGAAACTTATTTTGAAAGATTTCCCGGATATTATTATTCTGAAGACGGAGCTCGTGTAGATGAGGATGGTTATTTCTGGATTATGGGAAGACTTGATGATGTTATTAATGTATCTGGACACCGCTTGGGAACTATGGAATTAGAATCTACTTTTGCAATGCATCCAGCAGTCGCTGAAGCAGCTGTAGTCGGAATACCTCATGAAATAAAAGGTCAAACAATTTATGCGTATATTGTATTAAAACCCAAATATAAACCCTCAGAAAAACTGAAAAAGGAATTGCAAGAATATATTAGAAATGTAATAGGTCCTATAGCTACTCCAGAATATATTCGATTTGTGCCAGAACTTCCAAAAACAACAAGTGGAAAGATTATGAGAAGAATTTTAAAAAAAATAGCAAGTGGAGATTATGAAGATCTTGGAGATATTTCAACTTTGGCAAATCCAGAAATAGTAAAAAAGTTAATTTCTGAAAATTTATAAATTTTACACAGGTTTTTAAACTCTTGTCAATTTTTAAAAATGGATTATTATAAATTCAACAAGGGACATGCCCGGGTGGCGGAATTTGGTAGACGCTGTGGACTTAAAATCCACTGGAGGGAAATCCTCCGTGCCGGTTCGAGTCCGGCCCCGGGCATTTCTACTTAAATAGTCTTAAATCTTCGTATATTCGATTTTTGTCAATTATATGATATACTTTCCAACCTTTTTGTAAAAGTGCAAGACTTATAAATCTTCTATGACATTTAAAATAAAGTTTCTCACAACAAAAAAATACAGTCTTTTCTTTTTGAGCTAAATTTTCAAGAATTTCTATACCTTTTTTAAATTCATCGGTTTCCATATGCTTCTCATATCCGCCTTTTCTAAAACCTCCTAATTCTTTACCAAGATATACGTATTTTATTCCACGTGATTCCAAAGATTTTGAAAGTTCCTCTTTATTAAAATAAGGAAATCTTCTTGATTTAGGAAAGCTTCTTACATCCACAGCAATTTTTATTTTATAATTTTTTAAAATTTCTATAAATTCCTCCAAACTCCTTGTGCTTGTTCCAATAGTATAAATTTCTTTCATTTTAATTTTTAATTATAATAAATTTTTTAAAATGAAAGTTATTGTTCTTGGTGCTACAGGTTTTATTGGCTCACATTTAGTAAAAGACTTATTAAAAAACAATTATGAAGTATACGCAGTTATTAGAAATCCTAAAAAAATAGAAATTCTTCCTAAAGGAACCAAAATAATTATAGGAGATCCTTTACAAAAAGGTGAATGGCAAGAAGTTGCTTCTCAAATGGATGCAGGTATAAATCTTATAGGAGAAACTATTTTTAAAAGATGGACGAAAAAATATAAAAAGAAACTAATAGATTCACGGGTTATTTCTACCAAAAATCTTATTGAAGCTTTAAGAAATAAAACAATTTTATTTAATGCTTCTGCAATAGGATATTATGGAGATAGAGGAGAAGAAGAATTAATAGAAGAAAGTCCTGCTGGAAAGGGTTTTATATGTGAATTATGTAAAATTTGGGAAAAAACTGCTTTTGAAGCAGAGAAAAAAAGTATAAGAGTTTTGATTGGGCGTATCGGGATAGTACTTGGTAAAAATGGAGGAATGCTTAAAGTAATTTTACCTATATTTAAAGCGGGACTCGGTGGTCCACTCGGAAATGGAAAACAGTGGTTTTCATGGATTCATATTGATGATGTAACAAGAGCAATAAGATTTCTTATAGAAAATAAAAATCTGTCCGGAATTTTTAATTTTGTTTCACCTCATCCAGTAAGAAATAAAGAGTTTACAAAAATACTTTCTAAAATCTTAAAAAGACCTGCTTTTATCCCTGTTCCTGTTTTTGCTTTAAAACTTCTTTATGGTGAACTTGGTGAAGTTATTGTAAGCAGTACAAAAGTATTACCAGTAAGATTACTCAACCATGGTTTTATTTTCAAATATTCTCAGTTAGAAAATGCATTAAAATCAATTATTTAAAATTTTTTATAATTACCTCAAAGCAATAAAAAATTTGTGTTAAAATAATTCACAAAATTCTAAAAATTTCGAGAAAGATGAAAAAATTTTTAAATATTGAAAATTTAACTCTATTTGGATTAATAGCTGGAATTTTAGGTGGCATTTTTTTTCCAGAAATTATGAAAAATTTTAAAATATTGGGAGACATATTTCTTGCTCTTTTAAAAATGATTATTATTCCTCTTGTATTTACATCAGTTTTAGTAGCTATGCTTGGTCTTGGTGATATAGGTAAATTTGGAAATTTAGGATTTAAAACCTTTATTTATTACATGATCACAACTGGGTTATCTGTATTAATAGGAATAATTCTGGTCATTTCTTTAGAACCTGGAAAAGGAGAAAAAATAATTCATACAATTCATCATACTTCTACACCCCATCAGCTATCTTTAAAAGATCTTATATGGTCTATTTTTCCAACAAATCCTATAAAAAGCTTTGTTGAGGGAAGAGTTCTTCAAATAATATTTTTTTCTATACTTCTGGGACTTGCTATTCTTAAGATAAATAAGGCTAAAATAAAAAATCTTTATCAATTTTTTGATGGATTAAATGACGCATTTATTGTATTAACAAAATGGATAATCAAATTAACTCCTATAGGAGTTTTTGGTCTTGTTGGATATATAGTAGCTATATCAGGATATAATGTTCTTTTTTCTTTATGGAAATATATAATTACTGTAATTTTAGGTTTATTAATTCATGCTTTTTTGATTTTACCTTTACTTGCATTTATTGTAGGAGGATATAATCCTTATAAATATTTTTATCAGGTAAGAGAAGCAATTTTATTAGCTTTTTCTACTGCTTCAAGTGCAGCCACACTTCCTGTATCTTTACAAGTGTCTGAAGAAAAAGGAAAAATAAGTAAAGAAGTTGCAGGATTTGTGTTACCCTTAGGTGCCACTATAAATATGGACGGTACTGCTCTTTATGAATCAGTTGCAGCAGTTTTTATAGCAAATCTTTTTGGAATTAAACTTACATCAGGACAGATTTTTATAATATTTTTAACTTCTACATTGGCTTCTATTGGAGCAGCTGCAATACCCGGAGCAGGGCTTGTTATGCTTACTTTAGTGTTAAGTTCTGTAGGTATTCCCTTAGAAGGAATTGGTATAACAATGGCTGTAGATAGATTTCTTGATATGATAAGAACTTCAGTAAATGTATGGGGAGATCTTAATTGTGCTAAAATACTTGACAAAATAATTTAAATTATAATTTTAAATTTATGATATTTATTTACAGATTTTACGAAAAATTTATTAAAAAAAGTTGTAATTTAACTGCGAAAAAATATAAATTTTTAAAAATATTTGAAAAATCAATATATTTTACCCTTGACAAAACTTTGAATTTTCTATATAAAAATGTTTTTAAATATAAATGGGAAAAATTTTGAAAGGAGGGTGGTATGAATAAAGCTGAATTAGTTAAAAGAATGGCAGAAATAGCTCAGGTTCCTAAAACAACTGCTGAAAAACTTTTAGATGCTTTTATGGAGGCAGTAGAAGAAGCAATATCAAAAGGAGATAAAGTAATTTTAGTAGGCTTTGGATCTTTTCAAGTTGTAAAAAGAGCAGAAAGAGAGGGAAGGAATCCAAGAACTGGTGAACCTCTTAAAATCCCTGCCAAAAAAGTTATCAAATTCAAAGCAGGAAAAAGATTAGAAGAAGCTGCTCAGAAATCTTAAATTTATAAAACTATCATCAAAAGATTAAGGGGAAGGATTTTTTCCTTCCCCTTAATTTTTGTAAATAATTTTAGAACTATTAGGTTTTTTTATTATTATAAATCTTCATTAATGTTCATTTGAAAAATTTATAGTGGGATTATAATATTTTAAAATTCTGAGTAATTTGAAAAATCAATAATGAAACAGGTTAAAGTATTAGTATTATGGGGATATGGTATAAATTGTGAAATAGAAACAGCATATGCGTTTAAAATATGTGGTGCTTTAGCCGAGATAGTACATCTTTCAAAAATATTTTCTGGAGAAAAAAGTATTTTAAATTATCATATTTTATGTTTTCCAGGGGGTTTTTTAGATGGCGATCATTTAGGTTCTGCTCAGGCATGTGCTCATAGGTTTAAATATTTAAAAATTAAAGGAAAAAAATCTTTATGGGATGAAATACTTAAATTTCTTGATAATGGTGGACTTATTTTGGGAATTTGTAATGGATTTCAACTTCTTGTAAAAATGGGACTCCTTCCAGGTGGGAAATATTTAGGACAAAGAAAAGTATCTTTAACTTATAATGAATCTGGGAAATTTGAAGATAGATGGGTTTATTTAAAAGTCAATCCTAATACACCTTGTGTATTTTTAAAAAATTTGGAAGAATTATACCTCCCTATAAGACACGGAGAAGGAAATTTTATTCCAGAAAATGATGAAATATTAAAAGAACTTGAATTAAACAACCAGATAGCTGTTCAATATATAGATCCAAAAACTAAACAACCTACTCAACAATATCCCTATAATCCAAACGGGTCTGTAAAAGCTGTAGCCGGAATTACAGATCCTACAGGAAGAATCTTAGGAATGATGCCTCATCCAGAGGCTTTCAATCATTTCACTAATCATCCTTCATGGACAAGAAATAAAGAAAAAGTGGCTCAAGGAATTTATCTTTTTAAAAATGCTGTGGATTGGGTTAGAGAAAATTCACTTTAATGCAAATTAAAGATATAGCCCGTTTTATAAAAATCGTTCTTAAAACATGGAAAAAAAGAAGTTTATTTTTCCTTTTGTTTTTTTTCTTTTTATTTATTATAAATTTCTGGTGTAGTCCTTATGTGCTAAATTATCTTCAGAAAGTTTATAATCAGAAGCTTATTTTTTATGCAGTTGGAGAACCTATTGCTTCTCTTTTAAAATTTGCTCTCTTAATGAATTTTTTAATTATTTTTCCTTTAATCTGGTATTTGATCATTTTTTTTATCAATTTTTTATTTCCTTTAAAAAAGAAATATTTTTTTTTGTTTTTTATAGCAGGAATAATTTTATTTTATAGTGGTGTAATATTTGCATATAAAATAACTTTACCTTATGGAATAAATTTTCTTTTATCATTCAAGACAGAAAAATTAGAGCCAGCTATATCTTTAAGCCATTTTGTTAATTTTTTTAGTTTTTTTTTGTTATCTTTTGGGCTTATTTTTGAAATACCTTTATTAATTTGTTTTTTAAGTCTAAGTAAGATTTTAAATCCTCAAAAATTAAAAAAATATAGAAAAGAGATATTTTTTTGTGTGGTGGTTCTTGCAGCAATTATTACACCTACTCCAGATATATTTAATATGTCTCTTTTAGCAATACCACTTTATATACTTTTTGAAGTGGGATTAATTTTAACCAGATTCTTATTACATGCTAATATTCTTTTGGAGGAGCCCCAGAAAGGGCCTCGGACAAATCAGCCGCCTTCTCAGGAGGCATAGAACTTAAAATTTTTGCTACTTGTGAACTTTTTAAATTACTCAAAATTTTTAAAGCCATTTCTCTATCCATTTTCATTAACATCTGAGCAGCTTTAGAGGGCCTCATTTCAGAATAAGCCTTTATTAAAAGCTTAAATCTTTTATTTTGAATTGTTTCGATTTTTTTCAATTTTTTATCAATTGTAACTTCTAAATCTTTCAATACAGCCAGTTGCTCCTTAATTCTCTGCTCCAATAATTTAAGTTCTTTCTCTTTTGCTTCCAATTTTTTAGCTTTCTCAAATAATGTTTTTTTCTCTAAAAATAAGACTTTTGAAAACTCAGGTGGACAAGTATATTGAGTTAATCCTTTTTCTTTTGCCTGTAATAAAGATACATGAGTAAAAAAAGAAGATAATATTAAAGAAAATTTAACTATACCAAGCAATATCAAAATTAAAAATAAAATTCTTAATTTATTCAATTTCTCTACCTCTTTTTAAAAGAACAAGATCATCTATTTCTTTTAAAATTTTCCTTTCCTGTTCCGAAAGCCAGAAGCGATAATTTTTTTCATATAAATTTTCCATTAATCGTTTTTCTTTATGAACATTTTCTAACAATTTAAGAAAACTTTCTAATTCTTCTTTTTGTTCTTTTATCTTTTCCTCAGATATTTTTTCTAATTCTAAACACCTGTCTTTTTCAAATAGTAAATTTTTCAATTCCTCACCTGTTAAAAATTTTTTGTTTTGTATATGTTTGTAACATTCTTTTTTTCTTTTAGATATTTCTTCTTTTTCCTTCAAAATTTTTTCTAAATTCATTCTGCAAATAAAAACTTTATTTTTTATTTCTTCTTCTTTTAATTCTTTATATCTTGTAAGTAAATTTAATAATTTTAATTTTCTCCTCATTTTATTATTTCACGAAGTAAATTAATGGATTCATCAAGGGAATAAGATTCTTCAATAGGTTGAATAAGGAAGTTTTTCAATTTCGGGTATAAAGAAATGGCCTTATCTATTTCTGGATTAGAGCCTTTTACATAAGCTCCTATATTAATTAAATCTTCTGCTTTTTTATAAGTAGCCAATATTTGAATTGTTTTGTAAGCAAGTTCCAAATGTTCTTTTGGGACAATGTCTTTCATAACTCTACTTATACTTGCAAGTATATCAATTGCTGGATAATGTCCCTCGTGAGCAAGGTCGCGTGATAATACAATATGTCCATCTACAATACTTCTTACTGCATCTGCAATAGGTTCATTAAAATCATCTCCTTCTACTAATACTGTATAAATTCCTGTAATATCCCCTGCTCCAACCTTTGGTCCTGCTCTTTCTAATAATTTAGGAAGCATAGCAAATACAGATGGAGTATATCCTCTTGCTGTAGGAGGCTCACCCGAAGCTAATCCAATTTCTCTACCAGCCATGCAAAATCTTGTAAGGGAATCCATAAGTAATAATACCTTGTATCCTTTATCTCTAAAATATTCGGCTAAGGTAGTAGCATAAAAGCCTGCTCTTACTCTAATAGAAGGAGGTTCATTAGAAGTAGCCACTACTACTACAGATTTTTTTAAACCAGATTCTTTTAAATCTTTTTCTATAAATTCTCTCACTTCTCTTCCCCTTTCTCCAATAAGTGCAATAATATTAACATCACTTTTTGTATATCTGGCTATCATTCCAAGTAAAGTACTCTTACCCACACCTGAACCAGACATTATCGCTATCCTCTGCCCTCTTCCAATTGTTAAAAGAGCATTTATTGCTTTAATTCCAACATCTAAAACTTTAGTAATTCTTTCTCTTTCAAGAGGAGGTAAAGGTTCTCCATAAATTGGATAAAAATCTGAAGCCACGGGTTTGCTTTTGTTATCCAGAGCTTCGCCAAGTGCATTTACAATACGCCCTAAAAAACTTTCTCCTACTGGAGCATAAGAAGAACCTAAGGGAAACACCTTTGCACCTACTTCTAATCCTTTAATATCTCCCAATGCAGTTAAAATCAATTGATTTCCTTTAAAACCAATTACTTCAGCTAAAGTTTCTACAGTTTGCCCTTTTACTTTACAAAGATCTCCTATTTTTAAATAAGGACCTGTACTTTCAATAGTTAAACCTAATACTTTAGTCACATATCCATACACTTCAAAAGGAATATGATAATCTAATTTTTTAAAATATTTATCAATAGATTTAACTCTCATCTCCTTCTAAAACTTTAAGTATTTTTTCCCATCTTTTTTCTAAAGTAGCATCTATTATTCCTAAAGGGGTTTCTATGAAAACACCACCTTTATGAATGGTTTTATCAGGAATTAATACAATTTTGGCAGAAGGCTTATTTAAATGTGAAAGATTGTTTTTTAAATATTCGTAATCTTCTGGATTAATCTTTATTTCTACTTTTACTCCTTCAGCTACATAATTTAATGCCTCTCGTATAATTCTTAATGATAACTCTCTATCAATAGAAACTTCTTTTAATAAAATCTTTTGAGCTATTTTTAAAGCTAAACTAAGAATCTGTTTGTCTAAATCTAATACTATATTTTTAATTGCTGATCTTAAATTATTTAAAATTATTTCTATTTCTTTGATCTCCTTATTATATTTCTCCTCTAAGGATACTTTTAATTTTTCATATTCTTTTTGTGCTTGATTTTTTCCTTTTTCATATCCTTCTTCAAATCCCTGTTGATGTCCTTGTAAAATCCCCTCTTCATAACCCTTTCGAAAACCTTTTTCATAGCCAATTTTAAATCCTTCTTTTTCTGCTTTTTTTCTTAATTCATTAAGTGAGATTTCAGTATGTGTTTTTTTAGAAGCAAAAGATTGTAATAAAGATTTAAAAATTTCTTTTTCTTCAGGTTTTATATCTGGTGTAATAATAGAAAAATTACCTTGTATTTGAGTTTTAAGTATTTTAGACAAGTTCCTCTTCTCCTCTTGATAATATTATTTTTCCTTCTTGTTCTAATTTTTTAGCGGTTTTAATAATATTTTGTTGTGCTTTTTCAACTTCTGTAACTCTTACAGGTCCCATCATTTCAAGTTCTTCTTTAATAAGATCTGCAGCTCGTTTACTCATATTTCTGAAAAATTTTTCTTTTACTTCTTCAGAGGCTCCTCTTAAAGCAAGTTTAAGGTCATCTGTAGAAATTTCTCTGAGAAGGGTCTGAATGGCAAAATCATCCACTTTAAGAAAGTCTTCAAATGTAAACAGGTATTTTCTAATCTCCTCAGCAAGATCAGGATTTTCATCTTCTATTTCAGTAAGTAATTCATCTTCCAATTCTCTACTTGCATGAGCTAAAATTTCTGCAGCTTTTTCAGCTCCACCAACTTTTTTACCAAGTGCTCCACCTATACTTTGAAGTTCTTCTTCCAGAGCATCGCTTATTTCTTGAACTATTTCAGGATCTATTTTAGTAAGAAGCGCAATTCTTACTAAAACTTCAGCTCTTATTTTTTCTGGAAGATGTTGTAAAACTTGACCAGATATTTCAGGATCTAAATGAGCTAAGATAATAGCAATTGTTTGAGGATGTTCATTTGCTAAGAAACTTGCAATTGTTTTAGAATCAAGTTTCCTTAATTTTTTAAATGTACCAGGCCCTATCTCTTTTTTTATTTCCTCGTATAATTCTTTACCTTTATCCCCATAAGCTTTAATTAAACTTTGTTTTAAAAATTCATCCGGTGAGGGTGAAAGATCTCCCAGCATTTCTTTAGCTTCTATATTAGCTTCTTCCAAAACTTTTCTAATTGCTTCTGCAGGAACATAATCAATTTTAGCCATTTCTATACCAATTCTTTTTATATCTTCCTCATCTAAATATTTATACACTTGGGAAGTAAACTCTTCACCCATTAACATAAGAAAAATTGCAGCTTTTTGAGGCCCTGTTAAGTTATTAGGATCTATTTTAGCCATATTTATTTTGCTTCAGATAATGCTTTTTTCCTCTCCTCTAAACTTTCTTCTAAAAGCCATTTTTTGACCAGCATTGCTGCTCTTTCAGGCTGGCTTTGAATGATTCCCAAAGCAATTTCGTGAGCCATAGGAACTTCTTCCTCAATTTTAGCCTCAGGTGGACGAGGAGGAGCCTTTTCAGGAGGTACTTCTTCTGTAGGTATAGGTTTGGGCGCAATATATTTTAGTAATGGCCTTATTACAAAAACAAAGAAAAAGATAAGAACAAGTAAAATAAGTAAAGGTTTATAAAGTGTAACAAGATAATCCATAATCCCTGGTTTAACAATTGGTGGTTTAACAAAACTAATAGCTTCAACCTTTACTTCGTCGCCTCTATCAGGATTAAATCCTATAGCACCCTTTACTAATTCTTTAATTCTCTCTATTTTGGCAGTTTCATTTCCTTTTAATACGTCTTTATCTACTAATACTGCTATACTTATTTTTTTAATACCTCCTGGTGGAATTTCAAGGTTTCTCACTTTTTTACTAACTTCATAATTTCGGATTATTCTATTTTTAATATAAGCCTGAGGTTGAGTTTGATTAGTTTGAGTAACTTCAAATTTTTGTGCTAAAGTACCCTTAACACCTGCAATTCCTCTTGGTTCACTTATTTTTCCTCCTTTTTTAATCTGTTCTATATCTTCAGATACTACTGCTGTAGTCTCTGGATCATAAGTTTCTTCCATTATTTGTTCTTTATCAAAAGAAAGATCTACCGAAACCTGAGCAATAGCTTTTCCATATCCAATTGCACTTGATAAAAGTTCCTCTATTTTATTTTTGAAATAAAATTCTATTTTTCTTTTATAAGCAAGCTGTGAAGCAGTAAGTTCTTCTTTTTGAGGTAAACGATAACTCTTTCCAGTTTTCGCATCAATAATAACGACATTTTCTGGTTTAAGTTTTGGTACAGCACCACTTACTAAATTAGTAATACCTCTTACTTCTTCAGGTGTCAATTCATATCCTGGTTTTAAAGTAATTAATACCGATGCTTTAGGTGGCTTTTCTTCTGTTATAAAAATGCTTTCTTTTGGTAAAGCTAAGTGAACTCTTACATATTTAATTCCTTTTATACCTTTTATACTTCGAGCTAATTCACCTTCTAATGCTCTTTGATAATTAACTTTTTCCTGAAATTCTGTTATTCCTAATTTTTGCTTTTCAAAAAGTTCAAAACCAGGACCCGGACCTCCTATAATTCCCTTACTTGCTATTTCCATTCTTATTTCCGGAACTTTTTCCTGAGGAACATAAATACTTCCATCAGGTGTAACTTTATAAGGAATTTTTTGTTGTTTAAGATACTGAACAATTTCTCCACTGGTTTGTTCATCTAATCCACTATAAAGGAGTCCCCAATGTGGTCTTGTTAAAAGTATAATGGCCAGAATCAATGCTAAAGTGCCTCCTATACTCCCACCCAAAAGTAAAATTTTTTGGGTTCTGGTTAGTTTATTCCAATAATCTCTAAATTGAGTAGTAAGAGTTTTAATATCCAGTAAAGGCATTTTTCAACCCGGATATTTTTAAATATTTTATATTTGCATTCTCATAATTTCTTGATACGCATCTATTATTTTGTTTCTTATTTTTAAAAGTAATCTCAATTCAATTTCAGCTTTAGAAATAGTAAGAACTACATCAGTTAAATCTACATCCTTTCCTTTTGCTAAAGCTTCTAAAATCTGAGTAGCTTTCTTTTGCGATTTATCTACTTCTTTTAATTTATTCAATAATAAATCCTTAAAACTTAGTTTTTCTTTCTTTTGAGGAGATATATTAGATAATTTTAAATTAATTAGATTTCCAATTTGATTAGTTTTCATTTTTTTCCTCCAACTAAAGTATTATCTCAGAAGATCTAATAATCTTAAACTTAGGGTTTTGGTAGTAGATATAACTGTAAGATTTGCTTGATAGGCTTTTTCTGCAGAAAGCAATTCAACCATTTCAGTAAAGATGTCTACATTAGGATACTTTACAATTCCTCTTTCATCTGCATCTGGATGTCCTGGATCATATACTTCTTTAAATGGAGATGGATCATCTACAATTTTTTCTACTTCTACAATTTTTAAATATGGATCGTTTTCGGAGATAGGAATTGCTTTTAATACCACATCTTTTGCTCTATAAGGTCCTCCTTCTATAGTTCTTGTTACTTGAGCATTAGCTATATTAGTTGCAGCAACATTCAATCTTACTTTTTGCGCTAATAAACCGCTTCCAGCTATTCGTAAAATTTTTAATAGATTCATAAATTACCTCCTCCCTTCATTAATAGCTTCCTTTAACATATTCAGTTCTTTGGCCAAAGCTTGTAAAGTAGCCTGATATAATATCTGATTTTGTGTAAGGTTAACCATTTCTTCTTCTAAAGAAACATTATTCGGTGTACCTAAGGTTTGAGGTTCATATTTTTCAATAATTTCTTTTAAAGAAGCTTCTCTTTTAATAAAATGCTTTGGGTTTGTAACCTTTAATATTCTTTCCTCAGAAAGATAACTTTGTATAACTTTTTCAAAAGGAATATCTTTTCTTCTATATCCTGGAGTATCTACATTGGCTATATTTGAGGCTATTAAACTATTTTTATAAGAACGAAGTTTTAAAGCTATTTTTACTATATTAAATACTTTATCAAATTTTCCCAGCATTTTTAATACACCGTTTTTTTCAAAAACCCCTGCTGTTGATATTGTTTTAATTTATTTCTTAAAGTTCTTACAGTAATTCCTAAAAGCTCTGCAGCTTTTGTTCTATTTCCTTTTGTTATTTTTAAAGCCTTTAAAATAGCTTCTCTTTCCAGTTCGTGTAGGGGTTTAATTTCTATTTGATTAATATCAAAATCTGTGCCTGAAATAGACTCAGATATTTTTTTAAAATTCTGCTTTTCTTCTTCATAAGAAAATGGATCAGTCAAATTTTTAACAGTTATATATTCTTCTTGCGTAGTAAGCACAGCTCTTTCAATCATATTTTTTAATTCCCTGACATTTCCTGGGAATTCATAATTTTTTAAAAATTCCCAGGCATTTTTATCATAACCTTTTATTTTTTTGGAATAATACCGGGAAAATTTTTCCAGAAAATAAAGAGCGAGATATTCTATATCTTCTTTTCTTTCTCTTAGTGGTGGAATTTTGACAGTTATTACGTTAATTCTATAATAAAGATCGATTCTAAATCTTCCTTCAGCTACTTCTTTTTCTATATCTCTATTAGTAGTAGAGATTAATCTTATATCAACTTTAATAGGATGATAACCTCCTAAACGATCTATTTCACCTTCTTGAAGAACTCGTAATAATTTACTTTGTAAATGCGGGCTCATTTCTGTTATTTCATCAAGCAATAAAGTCCCACCATCAGCAATTTCTATTTTTCCCTTTTTTCTAAAATTTGCTCCTGAAAAGGCTCCTTTTTCATAACCAAAAAGCTCGGATTCCAAAAGAGTTTCTGGAAGTGCAGCACAATTTATAGCAATAAAAGGTCCTTTATTTCTTGGACTTTTTTGATGAATAAATTTAGAAAGAAGTTCTTTACCTGTTCCGGATTCTCCTACTAATAATACAGGTACCTTACTTTTCGCAACATCTTCTAATTTTTTCAATATATTAAGTAATTTCGGATTTTTAGTAAGAAATACATCTTCTTCCCAAAATATTCTTTTTTCTTCTAATGCATAAATAATAGTTTTTTCAAGAATCTCTAAAGGAGTGGAAAGTAATTTAAAGTCATAAGCACCTCTTTTTATAAATTCTATTCCTTTTTCCAGATCTGCTTTTTCGGCAAGAAAAATAAGTTTGAATACACCGTATTTCAAAAATTCATCAATTATGGAAGGATCTTGGGTTTCTTTGTAAGACAATTCATATACTATTACATCTAAATCTGTAGTGATTTTTTTTAAATTAAACTCTTTTTTAGAAAAAAAAATTAAGTTTAATCCTCTTTCTATAAGAGCATCTCTTAAAAGTTTAACTTCTAAACTATCTCCTATAATAAGAATATTGCCTTCCATTTCTAAAAAACCAATTTTTGTGATTTTTGAATAAATTCCTTCATTTTTTTATAACTTTTTGCAAGTTCATTGGCATAATAATTTCCTTCACTCATTTCTTCCCATAATTTATCTGCATTTCTAATATCTCCTTTTTTTTCTAAATAATAGGCTTCAAGCCATTTTATTTCCAGATTATCTGGATATTTTCTTTTTGCTGATTCAAGAATTATTTCAAATAATTTTTTATTTTTTGAAAATGTTTTAGTTAATAAAAGAATATAATCTTCTGGTTCGGGATTAAAATATTTATTTTTTGTATATTTTATAGCCTTTTCTATTTTATTTAATTCTAACGCCTTATTTCGAAAAATCCTCAAAAGTATTGATTTATAAGTATCAGAAAGATTGGAACTAAGCGCTGCATAAAGTATTTTTTCTGCTTTTTTAAAATTTTTATTTACTTCAAAAATAGCTTTAACATAAAGATAAATCGGTTCATTTTTTAATAATTTACCATATTTTTTTTCCAAAAACTCAAATAACTCATAGAATATATTTTTTTCCCCTGTTTCCCAAGCTAAAAAAGTTATTTTTAAAAAGCTTTTAGCACGGAGCTTACTTTTAAGATTATTTTCTTGAGCTTCTATAAAATAATAAGATGCTAAAGTGTAGAAATTATAATTCAAATAGAAATCACCTAACCAGTAAAATATATCACCGCATGAGGCTATTCTTAATCTTTGTTTTTCTTTTTTTTCTATATTTAATATTTTTTCAATCTCTCCCCTTCTATAAAAATTTTCTAAAAATTGATAGATTACTTTACAATAAAATTTATAAATTTGAGGTAAATAAGGAGATTTTTTATAATGATCCAAGAAATAAATAATACTATTATAAGCTTTCTCATAGTTTTTTTCTTCAAAATAAATTTGGGTTTCCAAAAATACAGCATCTTGGGTAATCTTTTCATATGGAGCTCTTGTTTTTAAAAGATGAATGTAAAATAAAAGATCTTTTTTTGTTTGTTCAGGTATAAGTTCTTTAATTTTAATTCTTTTATAAGCTAACTCATATAATCTAAACTTTGCAAAAGTAGCTTCTTTAGTAAAATCCCATTCAGTAATAATAAGTTGATAAAAATTTTGAGCTATGTTAGGTTTGTGTAATTTCAAATATGTCTCAGCCAATTTAAAAATAAGTGGTGCCCCTTCTTTATAATCCCCATATAAATTTATGTAAGCAAAAATATACTTTTGAGCTCTTTCTGGTTTTTTTTGATTTAATAAATAAATAGCTTTTATTTTATAAATTTCTCCTAAGAAAATTTTTAATTTTTTAGAAGGTATATTTTGAATTTTTTCTTTTGAAATTTGATTTAAAAAATACATTAATATGTTAATTTCATCCTGTATTATATTTTTACAGAAAGTTTTTTCCAATTTTTTAATTACTTCAAGTGCTTTTTTATTTTTATCAAGAATAATCAAAGCTTTAGCTTTTATTAAATGAGCTATGCAATATTCTGTAGTTGGTATTTTAGTAGAAATGATTCTTTGAGAAAATTCTATAGCCTTTTGAGGATTAGCTATTTTTAAATAACTATCTGCTATAATAAGATTTTGTTTGGTAGTAAAAGGAAAAAAAGGCGGTAATTGATTTACTATTTCTATAACTTTTTCATATTTATTTTTTTGATAATTTTCTTCCATTTCATGAATTAATTCTCCTACACTTTTTTTTAATTTTCTTCTGACAAATATCTCAAATATCTTTTGCTGATCATTTATTTGAGCTTTTACAATAAAAGAATCAAAAAAGAAAATAATAAAACACAATAAAAATATCAAATATTTACAGATAAATCGCTTTTTGAACATAATTTTTAAAAATAGAAAACAAAAGTTATGCCAGATTATATTTTTTAAGTTTTTCTATAAAAGTAGTACGATTAAGATTTAATAATTTAGCTGCCTTAGTTTTTACTCCTTTTGAAATTTCCAAAGCTTGCTTTAAATAATGAATTTCTATTTCCCTCAGAAGATTATTGAGGTCTATTCCCTGTTCAGATAAAGGAGGTAATAAATAATTGAATTGAGTTAATAGAGTTCTTTCATCAACTAAATCTTTTTCAAAAAATAAAGTCTGTTTAAACTCACAAGTATTTAAGTTTTTTAATTCAATTACATTTCCCTCAGAAAAAATAACTAATCTTTCTATTAGATTTTCCAGTTCTCTTATATTTCCAGGCCAAGAATAATTCAATAATACATCCAATACTTCGTTAGAAATCTTTTTCTCTTCTATTCCTTCTCTTTCACAGATTTTTTTTAAAAAAAACTTTACTAAAAGAGGGATATCCTCTTTCCTTTCTCTTAAAGGTGGAAGATGAATAGGAATAACATTTAATCTAAAAAATAGATCTTTTCTAAAATTTCCTTTTTTTACTTCTTCTTCTAAATTTTTATTTGTTGCAGCTATAATTCTTACATCTATTTTAACAGGTTTTTCACTTCCTAAGCGTTCCACTTGTTTTTCTTGAATTACTCTTAATAATTTAGCTTGAAGTTTAGGACTAAGCTCTCCGATTTCATCAAGAAGTAAAGTACCTTTATTAGCTATTTCAAATTTACCTGGTCTACTCCTTACAGCCCCTGTAAATGCCCCTTTTTCATAACCAAAAAGTTCTGCTTCAAGTAATTCCTCAGGAATAGCAGCGCAATTAATAGCCACAAAAGGACCTGGTCTTTTACTGCAAAAGTGAATATACTTAGCTAATACTTCTTTCCCTGTTCCAGATTCTCCTAAAATAAGCACTGTACTGGATAAAGGAGCAATTTTCTTAGCTAATTTATAGATCTGCTGCATCTGAGGATTGCGAGATTCCAGAAGATAAATCATAGAAATAATTATATCACTATTTTGACAAGAATGTCAATTTTTTGAAATATTTTAAAATTAAAAAACTATTGCATAGCTGCACCTGCTACAGTACCCATTATAGTAATAGGTACTTGTTCTTCAATACCTACTGCTGCTCTATTTACACTTTGAAGGGTTCTTTTTAATTCTACATATAAAGTATCATCATTAATTAATTTACCAAGAGTCCCTTCTCCTCTTTCAATTTTTTGAGCAATTTTATTAAGATTATTTACTGTAGAAGTTAAATTTTTATAAAGGGTATCATCATAAACAAGTTTCCCCAAGGTCCCCTGTCCTTTTTCGATTCTCTGTGCAATTTTATTTAAACTTTCGGATATACTTTTTAAATTTTCATATAAAGTCTCATCTTCTATAAGTCTTCCAAGAGTTCCTCTGCCTTCTTTTAATTTTGCTGAAAAATCTTTTAAATTAACTATAGTTTTTTTTAATTCTACATAAAGAGTATCATCACTTATCAGTTTTCCCAAAGTTCCCTGACTTCTTTCGATTCTTTGTGCAATTATTTTAAAGTTTTCCGAGGCTTCTTTTATACTTCTTACCAATTCTTTAAAATTCTGTTGAGTTTCTTCACTTCCAAATAATTCTTTAAGCCCTTCTATAGTCGGACCTACATTTGCAAGTATTTGATCTAATTCTATAGGACTTTGTGTATTAAATATAGTTGAATTTTCAGATAAATATTGTTGAGATTTTCCAGGTTTTATTTCTATATATTTATCTCCTAAAGCACCAAAAGTACGAATTATTGCTTTTGCATCTTTTTGGATTTTATATCTTTTATAAATAAGTAAAGTAACCTTGGCTTTACCTTCTGAAGTCAGATTTATCTCTGATACTTTACCTACAGGTACACCTGCTATTACAACCTTAGCTCCTCTATTTAATCCTGCTATATCATCAAATAATGCATAAATTTTATATACATCCTTTGGAGTAAGAGCTTCTTGAGCCAATTTAACTGTCAAATAAAACAAAGCTAAAATTCCTAAAAATACAAATATTCCAACTTTTATTTCTGTCCCCCCTTTAAAAGCCATTTTCAACTCTCCTCCTTATTTAAAAATTAAGGTTTAATTAATGCACTTTCAATAAATTTTTTAACAAATGGATTTTCGGAATTTTTTATATCTTCAGGGGTACCTTCTTCCAAAATGACACCTTGATGTAAAAATGCTATATAATCTGCAAATTTTAAAGCTAAAGGTAAATCATGACTTACTATTACACAGGTAAGATTAAAGTGATCTTTAAGATTTTTAATAAGATCCAGAATTGCATTTTGTAAAATAGGATCCAGTCCAGTAGTAGGTTCATCAAAAAGTATAATCTGAGGATTTAAAGCAAGGGTTCTTGCTAAAGCTGCTCTTTTTTTCATACCACCTGATAATTCTGAAGGATATTTATGTTTAGCTTCCAAAAGTCCTACTGCTGATAAAAGCTCATCTACCTTTTTACGAATTTCTTTTTTAGATAAATGTAAATGCTCTTTTAAAGGAAATGCAACATTTTCTTCCACAGTCATTGAATCAAAAAGTGCTCCTTCTTGAAATAGAAATCCTATTTTTTTTCTTATTTTTTGTAATTCTTTTTCGGAAAGTTTGGTAATGTCTTTATTTTCAAACCATATTTCTCCACTATCAGGTTTTAAAAGACCTACTATATGTTTTAAAAGCACGCTTTTTCCTGTTCCGCTTTGACCCATAATAAAGGTGATTTTATTTTCAGGTATAATAAGATTGACTCCTTTTAATACTTCAAATCCATTAAAGCTTTTTCTAAGATTTTTTATAGTTATCATAATTTTATTAAAAGAAAAGAGTGGTCAATATATAATCTATTACCAAAATTCCCACAGACGAGATTACCACAGCTTCTGTGGTAGCCTTTCCAACACCTTCTGCACCTCTTGATGCATAAAATCCTTTATAACCACACACGCTTACCAAAAAAGCTCCAAAAACAATAGATTTGTATATGCCACTAAATATATCTTTAAATTCTACCATATCTACCATTCTTGCTGTTAAAATTCCCGGATCAATCCCTAAAATTAATGTTCCAACCACATAACTTCCTGAGATTCCTATAAAATCAGCCATAGCTGTAAGAAGAGGAACACAAAGCATAGCAGCCCATAATCTTGGTGTCATAAGATATTGGATAGGATTCACAGCCATAATTTTTAATGCATCAATTTGTTCAGTAATTCTCATAGTTCCAAGTTCAGCAGCAATTGCTGATCCGGCTCGTGCAGTCACCATAATAGCAGTAAGTACAGGACCGAGCTCCCTTGTAAGAGTCAAAGCCACAACACCACCTAATACACTTTGTCCTCCAAATTTTACTAATGCATGATTTACTTGATATGCAGTAACCATCCCTGAAAAAAGTGCTGTGAGAGAAACAACTAACCATGATTTAACTCCGATAAATTCCATATGTTTGATCAACGATCTTATACGATAAGGTGGAGTAAAAGAATAAAAAAAGGATTTTAAAAAAAAGAGAAAAATTCCTCCACAATCATAAATAAGATTTATAAATCCCCTACCAAGGAGCTGTAAAAAATTCATTCTAAAACAGCTCCTTTAGCACCTGATTGAACTAAACTGTAATATTTTTTTAACACCCCTCCTAATTTTTTTTCAGGAATTTTCCATTTTTTCTTTCTTTCTTCTAAAATTTTAGGATCTACTTTTAATTCTAATTTTCTATTTGGTATATCTATTTCAATAATATCACCATCTTCAACAAATGCTATAGGTCCTCCTTCCGCTGCTTCAGGAGATACATGTCCTATACAGGCTCCTTGAGTACCCCCACTAAATCTTCCATCTGTTATAAGAGCAACGCTATCCCCAAGTCCCATTCCAATAATAGCAGATGTAGGAGAAAGCATTTCTCTCATTCCTGGCCCACCTTTTGGGCCTTCGTATCTAATAACAACTACATCTCCAGGTTTAATTTTCCCTGAAAGTATTGCTGAATATGCATCTTCTTCACAATCAAAAACCTTAGCTGGACCTGTATGTTTTAACATTTTTGGTACAACTGCGCTTGTTTTAACTACCGACCCTTCAGGAGCCAAACTTCCATATAATATTGCTATTCCTCCTTCTTTTGCATAAGGTTCTTCTACAGGACGGATAACTTCTCTATCTAATATTTCGGCTTTTTCAATTATAGTTTTTATAGTTTTCCCAGATACAGTCTTTACATTTGTATGAATAACTCCAATTTTTGCAAGCTCTTTCATTATTGCAGGAATTCCACCAGCCATATGAAGATCTACTACGCTGTGATAACCCGCAGGAATAAGCTTAGCCAATACAGGAGTTTTTTTAGAAATTTCATCAAAGTCTTTTAAAGACAACTTAATCCCTGCCTCTTTTGCAATGGCCATTAAATGAAGAACTGTATTGGTTGAACATCCTAAAGCCATATCAACTGCTATAGCATTTTCAAAGGCTTTTTTTGTAGCAATCTTACGAGGTGTTATATTCTTTTTTACCAGTTCCATTATTTTTCTTCCTGTTTCCTTAGCTAAACGGATTCTATCAGCAAATACTGCTGGTATTGTTCCATTTCCTGGCAAAGCCAATCCAATAGCTTCTGAAAGACAATTCATTGAATTAGCAGTAAACATACCTGAACATGACCCACAGGTGGGACACGCACAACCTTCAAGCTCTTCAAGTTCTTTTCCTGTCATTTTTTTAGATTTTACTTTTCCAATAGCTTCAAATAGAGATATTAAATTAACTTTTTGGCCTTTATAAACCCCCGTCAACATTGGACCACCTGCAATAAGTATAGAGGGAATATTTAATCTAAGTGCAGCCATTAACATCCCAGGTGTGATTTTGTCACAAGCAGTCACCAAAACAAGCCCATCAAATGCATGTGCCATAGTCATTATTTCTACAGAATCTGCAATAATTTCCCTACTGGGTAAAGAGTATTTCATACCTTCATGATTCATAGCAATGCCATCACATACAGCAATTACTCCAAATTCTATAGGTACTCCACCAGCTTCTCTTACCCCAGCTTTAACAGCATCCACAATCTGCCTTAAATGTACATGCCCAGGAACTATTTCATTAAAAGAATTTGCAATACCTATAAGCGGGCGTTTTAATTCTTCATCACTAAATCCTGCTGCTTTAAATAAAGCCCTATGAGGCGCTCTTTCAAGTCCTTTTTTTACTTGATCACTCCTCATATCCACCTCCGATATATTCTATAAAAGCTAAAAATATTTCAAACTAAAAAGGGATTTTAAACAAAAAGCAACTTGCTGTCAAGGAAAAATGTATTAAATTTATGACAGTCAAATTTAAATTAAAAGAAGGGGGTTTTTATGATTAAAGAGGCAGTAGAAAAGGCTTTAGCAAAAGTAAGACCTATGTTACAGGCAGATGGAGGAGATGTAGAACTTGTAGAAGTAACAGAAGACGGTATAGTAAAAGTGAGACTAAAAGGTGCGTGTGGATCTTGTCCTTTCTCTATTATAACTTTAAAACATGGAATTGAAAGGTATCTAAAAAGAGAAGTACCAGAAGTTAAAGAAGTTCAATCTGTATAAAATTTTATTTTTTAATAAAAAAATAATTTTAGTATGAGGAGGTTGAAAAAAATATGGCAAGAGTTACAGTAGAAGATTGTTTAAAAAAAGTTCCAAGTAGATTTAAATTAATTCATTTAGCAATTCAAAGAGTAAAACAATTAAGGGAAGGAAATGAGCCTTTAATAGAGTGTAACAATAAAGAAATAGTAGTAGCTTTAAGAGAAATAGCTGCAGGACTTATAACTCCTGAAAATATAAAAGAATTAGATAAAAAAGAAAAAATTACTTCACCTTATGAAATTTCTGAAATTTTGAAACAAAGAAAATAAAATGGCTTATAAAGATTATTACGCTATTTTAGGGGTTCCAAGAAATGCTACACAGGAAGAAATAAAAAGAGCATACCGCCGTCTTGCTCTCAAATATCATCCTGATAGGAATCCAGGAGATAAAATCGCTGAAGAAAAGTTTAAAGAAATTTCAGAAGCCTATGAAGTTCTTTCAGATCCTGAAAAAAGAGCTATATATGATAGCTATGGATATTCAGGATTGAGATCTTCTGGTTATACAGGTTTTGAAGATGTATCAGATATATTCAAAACATTTTCTGATATTTTTGAAGAATTTTTTGGTTTTTCTTTTGAGGAAAAAACCGAAACTCAGCCAAGAGATGGCGCAGATCTTTCTCAGGAAATAGTACTTGATTTTGAAGATCTCTTTAAAGATAAAAAAATAAAATTAGAAATTGAAAAATATGATGTTTGTGAGTATTGCAATGGTCTTGGATATGATCCTAAACAAGGGGTAAAAGTTTGTGAAAGTTGTAAAGGAACAGGTAGGGTAACTTTTAGCGAAGGTTTTTTTAGAGTAAGTTATACTTGTCCTGATTGTAAAGGAAAAGGAACAGTTTATATAGGTAAATGTCCTTATTGCAAAGGCAATGGCAGGGTTTGGAAAAAGAAATACATAGATGTAGTTATTCCGGCAGGAGTAGAAAACGGAACAATTTTAAGGATCCCTGGTGAAGGAGAAAGTGGGCTTTTTGGAGGAAAACCAGGTGATCTTTATCTTCGAATAAAGATTAGACCTCATAAATATTTTTATAGAAATAAAGCGGATGTAATAGGACATCTAAAAATCAATATAGTATCTGCTATTTTGGGAGATAAAGTTAAGATACCTTATTTTGGTAAAGAATTGGAAATAGAAATACCACCTGGTATACAACCTGGGGAAGAAATAATTGTTAAAGGTGAGGGATTACCAGATCCTAAAACAAATAAAAGAGGAGATTTGATTTTAAAAGTACAAGTAGAAATCCCCAAATATATTAGTAAAGAAGGTAAGGAGCTTATTAAAAAATTTGCTGAAGTAGAAAAACTAAAAAGAAGCAATAGTTTATTAGAAGAAGAACAAAAACAGAAAGGTAAGAAAAAAGAAAAATTCTGGGAAAAAATCATTTTCGGTAAAAGAAAATGAAATTTACTCATTTAAACAAAAATGGAAAATTGCAAATGGTAGATATTGGTTCTAAACCTTTCACTTATAGAAAGGCTGTTGCAAAGGCTGAGGTTGTTTTTCCAGAAGAAATTTATGAAAAAATAATCTCCAATGATGTACCAAAAGGTGATATATTAACATGTGCTAAAGTTGCGGGTATTTTAGGAGCAAAAAAAACTTCAGAATTAATACCACTCTGTCATCCTTTGCCTCTTAGTAAAATAGATTTAAATTTCAATTATATTCCTGAAAGATTTTCTATTGAAATAACAGGAGAAATCCATACTACTGCACAGACAGGAGTAGAAATGGAAGCTCTTACAGCTGTTTCTATTGCAGCGCTTGCAATTTATGATATGTGTAAAAGCTTACATAAAGGTATTAGGATAGAAAATATAAGATTAATTTATAAAAGTGGCGGAAAAAGTGGAGAAATTTATTTAGAGTAATTGGTTGGGAGGTATCATGGACAAGGAAAAACTCGAATATTTTAAACAATTACTTTTAAAAAAGAGAGAGGCAATTTTAAAAGAGGTTATGCAAACACGGAAAGGACTTGAAGAAAAGTCAGAGCCCTTAGCAGATGCTATAGATCAAGCTACAAGAGAAAGTGATCTGGCTTTTGAATTAAGATTAAGGGACAGAGAGCAGAAACTTTTAAAAAAAATAGATAAAGCTTTAAAAAAGATAGAGGAGGGAACTTACGGAATTTGTGAAGCTTGTGGAGCTGAAATTGATGAAAAAAGACTAATGGCTCGTCCCGAAGCTACCCTCTGTATAGAATGTAAAAGAGCTCAAGAAAGAATGGAAAAGATCAGGGGTGAATGATTAATTTTTTAAACCGTGAAATTTATAGAAATTCTTTCTATAGAACAAAACAATCTTAAAAAATTTGATCTGAGAATTCCTTTTTATAAATTAATTGCTGTTACAGGTGTTTCAGGTGCAGGAAAATCGAGCCTGGTTTTTGATACTCTTTACGCTGAAGGTCAAAGAAGATATCTGGAAACCTTTTCTACTTATGTAAGACAATATTTCGAAAAATTACCAAAACCAAAAGTCAAGGCTATAAATAATATACCCCCGGCTCTTGCCTTTCCTCAGGGAAATTTTGTAAAAACCTCTCGTTCTACTGTTGGGACATTGACCGAAATAAGTCACTTCACAAAAATGCTTTTCTATCACGCCTCCTATCCTAAATGCCCTATATGTAATCGATATATAAAAATTCAAGATCCACATAGTATAGCTAAAGAAATTATAGAAAAATTTGAAGGACAAGGAATATATGTTCTGGTTTCAAAAAAAATTGAAAAAGGTTTTGAATATCTAAAAGCTGGGCTTCTTTCTGCAGGATATAGCAGAGTATTTGTCAATGGAAGAGTTTGCGAACTTGATGAAATAGAAAATATTTCTTCTGAAGAAATAGAAATTGTATTACTTAGACTAAAAGTAAGAAAAGAAGATATTTTTACTCTTATAGAAGCTATAGAAAATGCCTTTAATATCTCAGATTTTGTAAAAATAAGAACAATTTATGGAGAAGAAGTATGTTATACAAAAAAATTAATCTGTCCTTCTTGCGGATTTAAAGTACCTTACAAAACTCCAAATTTATTTTCTTTTAATTCTTCTCAAGGTGCCTGTCCAGAATGTAATGGATTTGGTAATCTTCTTATAATTGATTACGATGCCTTGGTTAAATATCCTGAAAAATCTATCAAAGGCGGAGCCATTCCACTTCTGGATTACCCTTTTTTATTTGAAGTTAAACTGGATCTCATTGATTACTTAAAAGAAAAAGGTATAAGTCTAAACACACCTTTTAAAAATATTCCTGATGAAATAAAAGAAAAAATTTTTTATGGAGAGGGAAACTGGTATGGATTAAAAGAAGTAATAGACTGGTTAGAATCAAAAAGATATAAAGCTCATATAAGGATTTTACTTTCAAAATTAAGAAGAGAAATAACATGTCCTAAATGTAAAGGAACACGTTTTAATCCCAATGCTTTAATTTTTTATATAAATGATCTTAACATAGGTGATTTTTATTCTTTGGAAATTACAGATGCCTGTAAATTTATAGAAAATTTTCTTCAAAAAGAAGTAAAACCTGCTGAAGAAAGGTTAGCAAGAGAGATTTTAAAAAGATTAAATTATTTAAAAGAAGTAGGATTAGGATATTTAACTTTAAATAGAACAAGTAGAACCCTTTCAGGTGGAGAAGCAAGTAGATGTCTTTTAACAAGGGCTCTTTCATCCAATCTGGTAGAAACACTTTATTTAATAGATGAACCCACAACAGGACTTCATCCCACAGATACTCAAAAAATTCTTAATTTTATGAAAAATCTTGTTTCTCAAAATAATACAGTGGTTGTAGTAGAGCATGATCCTGAAATTATTACTCATGCTGATTTTTTAATAGATCTTGGACCAGGTGGGGGAGAAAATGGCGGGTATCTTCTACATAATGATCATCCAAAAAAAATATTTTTAAAAAATACCCCAACTTCACTTGCTTTAAAAAAAATCAGTCAACCTCGTGAAGTTAAGCTTAAAGATTTTCCTTCTGAAACAAAAAAAATTCGTATTGTAAAAGCATTTAAACATAACTTAAAAGAAATAAACTGCGATATTCCTACAGGTGCTATTACAACTATAGTTGGTGTTTCTGGCTCAGGAAAGTCTACATTATTAGAAGAAATTTTATATAAAGGTATTAAAGCTTTACAAGAAGGTAAAAAATTAGAGGGGGTTGAAAGAATAGAGGGATGGGAAAGTTTTACAGGGGTATATTATCTTACTCAGGAACCCTTATCTCGTTCTCCCAGATCTATAGTAGCTACTTATATAAATCTTTATCCTTATATTAGAAAATTACTTGCAAGTACTCCTATCGCTAAAAAATATGGTTATTCTGAAACTTTTTTTTCTTTTAATTCCGAATTATCACAATGCCCTGCATGTAAAGGTTTAGGGTTTGAAATAGTTGAAATGCAATTTCTTTCCGATTTGGTTTTTCCCTGTGAAGTATGTAAAGGAACCAGATTTAAAGAAGAGGTTTTAGAGGTTAAATGGAAAGGTAAAAATATAGCAGAAATACTCGAACTTACAGTTAATGAAGCCTTGGAATTTTTTGGAAACCACAAACCTATTAAAGAAATTTTGGATATTTTAGTTAAACTCGGACTTGGATATTTAAAATTAGGACAACCTCTTTCAACTCTTTCAGGAGGGGAAGCTCAAAGAATAAAAATTACCGAAATACTTTCACGAATAAAGAAAGAAAACGCTCTTATTCTTCTTGATGAACCCACAGTAGGGCTTCATTTAGAAGATATAAATAAGCTTATTTCAGCCCTGAAATTTCTAAAAGAAAAAGGGCATACAATAGTAATAGTTGAACATAATCCAGAAATTATATTGGCTTCTGACTGGATAATAGAACTAGGACCAGAAGGAGGAGAAAAGGGAGGCTATCTTCTTTTTGAAGGATCCTTGAAAGATTTTTTGGGTGAAAAAAATTCTAACAGTCTTACCGCTAAATATTTAAAAGAGTATATAAAAGGCCTCAAACTTCAGGAAACCGCAGAAAAAAATTCTTTTTATACTTATGAAAAACCTTATATAAAATTAAGAGGCATAAGACATCACAATCTAAAAAATATAGATTTAGATTTACCAAGGGGAAAATTTATTGTATTTACTGGGGTTTCAGGATCTGGGAAATCTACACTTGCATTTGATGTAATTTTTACTGAGGGACAAAGAAGATTTTTAGAAACTTTACCCGCATATTTGAGACAATTTATAAGGCTTTACGAAGAAATTGATTATGATTTAATCTCTGGCATTCCTCCCACAGTTGCACTTGAACAAAAATCAGGAGAACTTTCTCCTCGTTCAACAGTAGGAACAGTTACTGAAATACTTCCTTATCTAAGACTTCTTTATTCAAAAATAAGTAAAACTTATTGTCCTAAATGTGGAAAAGAATTAAAACTTCATAATGAAAATGAGCTTTTAGAAATAGCAAAAGAGGTTTTAAGAAAAGAAGCTTACAGAGGTAAATATAAATTTCTTGCTCCTTTAATTAAGCATCGTAAAGGTATCTATAAAAATCTTTTTGAAAAACTTTTAAAAACTGGTTATCATCAAGTTCGTATAGATGGGATATTTTACAAAATCCCTCCTATTCCTTCTCTTTCCCGTTTTAGAGAACACACTATAGAAGTAGTTTTAGGAGAGACGGATTTAAAAAATGAAAAGTTATTTAATGAATTGTTTTTAAAAACTCTTGAAGAAGGAAAGGGAGAAGTTATTATTTGTAATTCTGAGAAGGAATATTTGTTTAGCAAAAAAAGAGCCTGTTTAAAATGCGGTATAAGTCTTCCTGAACCCGATCCATTACTTTTTGCATTTAATTCTAAAATAGGAGCATGTCCTACCTGTAATGGATTGGGGAAAATAGAAGGTGTAATATGTCCTCAATGTAAAGGAACAAGATATAAAAAAGAGGTTTTCAGTTATAAAATAAATGGTTTATCACTTCCAGAACTTTGTGATTTAAGTATTGATAAAATAAAAGAATTTATAGAAAAGCTTGATTTAAAAGGAAAAGAAAAAATTTTAGCAGAAGGACTTATACCAGAGATTATATCGAGACTTGAATGCCTTATAGATTTAGGGCTTTCTTATTTAACACTTTCGAGATCTGCAGATACACTTTCTGCAGGTGAGGCAAAAAGGGTTAGAATTTCTGCTGAAATTGGTAGTAATCTAACAGGTGTCGCTTATATTCTTGATGAACCAACTATTGGTCTTCATCCAAAAGATAATGCTAAATTAATAAAAGTTTTAAAATCTCTTAGAGATAAAGGAAATACAATTATAGTTGTTGAACACGATGAAGATACTATTCTTTCAAGCGATTTTGTAGTAGATCTGGGACCTGGTGGAGGTAAAAAAGGAGGAGAAATTGTATTTGCAGGACCTACAAAAGAACTTTTAAAATGTGAAAATTCAGAAACTGCCAAGGCATTAAAAAACAAAGAAAGAAAAAAAATAAAAAGCCTAAAAAGAAAACCTAAAAAATTTCTTATTTTAAAAGGCGTACGCAAAAGAAATCTTAAAAATATAGATGTTTTATTTCCTCTTAAAGCCTTAACAGTGGTTGTTGGAGTTTCTGGATCAGGAAAATCTACCTTAGTTTGTGAAGTACTTTATGAAAATCTTAAAAATCTTTTAGCTAAAAAAGAAATCTTTTCTGAAGAACTTAAAGAAATAAAAGGATACGAAGATATAAAAAGAGTCTATTTAGTAGATCATTCTCCAATCGGGAATACTCCACGCTCAACTCCTTCAACTTATATAAGTGTTTTTACAGATATAAGGCAGGCATTTTCTCAAACTTTATTAGCCAAACAAAGAGGATTTAAAGAAGGGAGATTTTCTTTTAATACTCCAGAAGGACAATGTCCTTATTGTAAAGGGCAGGGATATAACAAAATAGAAATTAAATTTTTACCCCAAGTTTACCAAGTTTGCGAATATTGCAATGGGAAAAGATATAATCCTGAAGTTTTAGAAATCTATTTAAGAGGAAAAAATATAGCAGATATATTAGAGATGGATTTTGCAGAAGCAAGAGAATTTTTTAAAAATCATCCTTTAATTTATAAAAAACTTGATACAGTATGTAAAATTGGACTCAATTATTTAACACTTGGTCAGCCAAGTCCAACACTTTCAGGAGGCGAGGCTCAACGAATAAAACTTGCTAAGGAATTTGTTAAAAGCTCTAAAGGTTCGACTTTGTTTTTATTGGATGAACCTACCACAGGTCTTCATATAAATGATGTAGAAAAACTTGTAAATGTACTTCAAGGACTTATAGAAAAAGGTAATACAATTATAGTTATAGAACATAATTTAGAATTAATTAAATATGCTGATTGGATAATAGAACTCGGGCCAGAGGGTGGAGAAAAAGGAGGGGAAATTCTATTTCAAGGACCTATTGATGAATTTTTAAAGGTAAATACTCCTACTTCTGAAGTATTAAAAAAATTTTTAATTCACTGAAAACTCAAGGTATAATTAGCTTTTACTTTTATTTTTTTGTGGTATAGTTTCTAAAAAGACCGGAGGTCTTATTAAATGAAGGTTAAAGACTGGATGATAAAAAAGGTTATTACTGCTAAACCTGATAATACTATAGAAGATGCTATACAGATTATGAAAAAATATTCAATAAGACATCTACCAATTGTAGAAGGTAAAAAATTAATTGGTTTTGTAACAGAGAGTAATCTTCGTCCTTATTTAATTTCTGAAAAACTCCATTTACCTTTAAAAGATGTGATGATTTTAAATCCAATTACTATAGATCCAGATGCTTCCATTGATGAGGCAGCGCGTTTAATATATCATTACAAAATTGGTGGATTACCTGTAGTAAATGGTGAATATTTGGAAGGTATAATTACAGTTACTGATATTTTAGAAGCTTTTATTGAATTTATGGGGATTTTAAAGTCATCTTCGCGATTAGATGTCATTCCCAAAGATGATAATTTGGATGAAGTTTTGGAGATTATTAAAAAGCAGGGAGGTAAAATAATTTCTATTGGAATGGATGTAAATCCTGAAGGAGATAAAATTTATTATGTAAGACTGGAAAAAATTCCGCTGGAAAAAATAGCTTTAAATTTAGAAATTTTTGGGCATAAAATAGTTTCTATGATTGAATAGGAGGAATTTTCTAATGAATAATGAGTACAAAGTAAAAAGAACAATAGAAGAAATTAATAAAAAAATAGAAAAAGGAGAGGTAGTAGTTTTAACTGCTGAAGAGTTTTCCAAACTGGTAAAAGAGGTCGGTCCAGTTAATGCAGCTAAGGAAGTAGATGTAGTAACAACAGGGACATTTTCTCCTATGTGTTCTTCTGGAGCATTTTTAAATTTTGGACATTCTGTTCCTACTATTAAAGCATATAAAGTATGGTTAAATGATGTACCTGCTTATGCTGGAATAGCTGCTGTAGATATTTATATAGGTGCTGCAGAACCACGAGAGGATGATCCACTTAATAAAGTTTTCCCGGGACAATTTCGTTATGGTGGCGGACATGTAATACATGACTTAGTAGCAGGAAAAAAAATCCATTTAAGAGCAGTTGCTTATGGAACTCATTGTTATCCTCGTAAATCTCTTGAAAAAGAAATTACTATCCATGATCTTGTTGATGCTGTTCTTTGTAATCCAAGAAATGCTTATCAAAATTATTGTTGTGCTATTAATCTTTCAGATAAAATCTTATACACTTATATGGGAGTTTTAAAACCTAATGTGGGAAATGCCAATTATGCAACTGCAGGATGTCTTTCTCCTTTATTAAATGATCCTTATTTAAAAACTATTGGAATAGGTACACGAATATTTTTGGGTGGTGCTAAAGGGTATGTAATATGGGCTGGCACGCAATATAAAATTGAGGTTAAAAGAACACCTAAGGGCGTTCCTATTCAACCTGCTGCTACTCTTATGGTAATAGGTAATTTAAAAGAAATGAGCCCTGAATGGCTTGTAGGAACAAGTCATATAGGATATGGATGTTCTATGGCTGTAGGATTAGGAATTCCTATTCCAATTTTAAATGAAGAAGTAGCTGAATGGGCAGGACTTTCTGATGAAGATATTTTCACTCAAATTATAGATTATTCCTATGATTATCCTAATGGAATTAAAAGAAATTATGGAATTGTGAGTTATGCCGAATTAAAAAGTGGTAAAATTAATATCTTGGGAAAAGAAGTTCCTACCTATCCTGTTTCAAGTTTATTAAAAGCAAGACAAATTGCTGAAATTCTAAAAAGCTGGATTAAAAATGGAGAAATGCTCCTTACAGAACCTGTAGCAAGTTTACCTGGTGCTACTTTGTTTCCTATGAGATAAAATGGAGGAGTAAAAATGCAGGAAGTTTTGATAATATTTCAGATTATTTTAGCAATATTGATTGTATTAATAGTACTTGTAAATGTAACTAAAGGCTCAGAATACGGAGCGGTTTTTAGAGGAGCTGAAGCAATTTTTGGAGGTGAAGGACCAACCAGTTTTTTAAATAAAGTTACAATGTTTTTAGTTATTTTATTCTTTTTAAACTCTCTCTTATTAACAAAAATTTCTACACAAAAAAGTAAAATTCCTTCTGTAGTAACTCCTGTTCCATCTCCTACAAAAACAGCACCTATTAAAAAAGAAGCCCCATCTCTTCCTCCTCAGACAATCCCAACACCTCCTAAAAATTTACCTATTCCTTCTGAAAAATAAAACAAATGAAAAATATTATAATATTTGGAGCCACTGGTTCAATTGGCAGATCTACTCTCGATATTATAAGGGCTCAAAAAAATAGATTTAAAATATTAGGACTTACTGCTAAATCTCAGGTAAAAGTCCTGAGAAAATTAGCAGAAGAATTTAAACCCAATTATTTAGTAATAGAAAAGGAAGCAGATGCAGAATATTTGAAAAGATCTCTTTCATATTCTCCTGAAATTTTATGGGGAGACGAAGGGTTAAAAAGATTAGCTTTACTTTCTTCTGCAGATCTGGTGGTTATAGGAATTTCAGGTATAAAGGGTCTTATTCCAACTTATTATGCTTTAAAATCTGGAAAAAAAGTAGCAATAGCTAATAAAGAAAGCCTTATTGTGGCTGGTAAACTATTGAAAAAAATAGCCAAAGAAAACCAGGGTGAACTTATTCCAGTAGATAGTGAACATTCTGCTTTATTTCAATTATTACAAAAGGAAGAATATTCAAGAATTGAAAAATTATATCTTACAGCCTCAGGAGGTCCTTTTTATGATATGCCTATAGACAAATTTTCTAAAATTACTCCTGAAATGGCTATAAATCATCCAACTTGGAAAATGGGAGCTAAAATTTCTATAGATTCTGCAACTCTTATGAATAAAGGCTTTGAGGTTCTTGAAGCTTCTGTGCTTTTTGATTTTCCAATAGAAAAAATTAAAGTTTTGATACATCCCCAAAGTATAGTTCATGCCTTAATTAAATTAATAGATGGTAGTTATTTAGCACATTTAAGCATACCGGATATGAAAATTCCTATCTCCTATGCTTTAAATTTTCCTGAGAGAATTAAAATTCCTATTAAGGAGCTGGAACTTGAAGAAATAGGTACTTTAGTTTTTAAAAAACCAGATTTTCAAAAATTCCCGTGTTTAAAAATTGCTTATGAAGTAGGGAAAATGGGAGATCCCTATCCCTTAATTTTAGAGGCTGCTGATGAAGTAGTAGTAGATGCCTTTATGAAAAAGAAAATTACATTTGATAAAATTCCTTTTTTTATTGAAAAAACTTTGAAAGATTTTAAAATGGATTTAAAAAATTTTAAAAATATTGAAGAAATCTTATTTTTACATAAAGAAATATGTTTCTTTACCCAAAAATTAATTGAAGAAAGATATTAATTAATGATCACACAATTTTATACTCCTTTATTTACACTTTTAGCTACTATTATAGTAATAGGCATTTTAATTTTTGTTCATGAATTTGGTCATTTTTTAGTAGCCAAATTAATAGGAGTAAAGGTCGAAATATTTTCTTTGGGATTTGGACCTAAACTTTTTGCAATAAAAGGCAAAGAAACTGAATATAGATTGTCTTTGATTCCTTTGGGTGGATATGTAAAGCTTTACGGAGAACATTCCGAAACTGCATCTTCTCTTACAGAACCTGAAAAAGCATTCGCATTTAAGAAGCCCTGGCAGAAATCTCTTGTTGTAATTGCTGGCCCATTGGCTAATTTTGTCTTAGCTTTTATAGTATTCTGGTTTCTATTTTCTGCAATTGGAATTTACACATACCCGCCAAAAGTAGGAGAAGTAATACCAGGTTCCCCTGCAGAAAAAGTAGGAATAAAAAAGGGAGATATAATTTTAGAAGTTAATGGAGTAAAAGTAAACTCTTTTGAAGAAATGGTTCTTCTATTAAGAGGAAAACAGAGTACAAATATTCAAAAATTGAAAATAATAAAACTTAAAATAAAAAGAGATAATAAGATATTAAATATTTCTGTAACTCCCGAATTTAAAGAAGGGTTAAATATTTTTGGAAAAAAAACCAAAATCCCTATTATAGGAATAAAAGCAACTCAAGAACTTGTTTTTAAGAAATATAACATTTTGGATGCATTATTGATGTCTTTGAAAAAAGTAGGAGATATTACAGTTCTTACTTTTACTGCAATTTATAAACTTTTTATAGGAGAACTTCCATTTTCAACTCTCGGAGGACCTATTACCATAGCTAAAATAATAGGTGATACAGCAAAAATGGGATTAATAGCTTTACTTTCTTTTACAGCTCTTCTTTCGATTAATTTAGGTGTTATAAATATTTTACCTATTCCAATGCTTGATGGAAGTTATTTGATATTGTTTGGTATTGAGGCTATCAGAGGAAAACCTTTATCTTTAAAAACTCAAGAATTAATTTTTAAAATTGGTTTAGCACTTATTATTATTTTAAGCATTGCAGTATTTTATAATGATATATATCGGCTACTTACCGGATGGAAGATGCCTTAATTTTAGCTATAGAAACTTCTGGAAAAACTGGAGGAATTGCTCTTTTTCAAAATAAACTTTTAGGAAGCATTTCTTTAATATCATTTCAATCTTATTCTAAAATTCTCTTTAAAACTTTGCCTTATTTATTAGAACTCCTTCAAATACCCTTAGAAAAAATAGATTATTATGCAATTGATATAGGACCAGGTAGTTTTACAGGTTTAAGAATTGGGTTTTCTGTATTAAAAGCTTTAAATATGGTACATCCCAGACCTGTAATAGGAATAAGTAGTTTGGAAGTTTTAACTATGAATTATTTTAAAAGTGATGTACCTTTAGCTTGCTTAATTGATGCATATACTAAAGAAGTATTTTTTGCAAATTATAAATGGAAGGAAGATAAATTGGAAGTTTTATATCCTCCAAAGTGTATCCCTTATGAAGAAATACCCCAAATTATTAAGGAAAAAACTTTATTTTTAAGTGAAAACTTAGAAAAATGGGATAAATATTTAGAAAAAAATTTAAATACCTTTTATATAAAGCCGAAAATTCCATGCGATTTAAATCCAGCTAAACTTGCTAAACTTGCGTATTTGAAATTGAAAAAACATTCGGTTGAATTTCAAAAAGCTGAAGATATTTTACCTTTTTATTTAAAAGCTTCTGAAGCTGAAAGAAAATTTTCAAAAATAAAATGATAGAATTTTTAATAAAAAGGCTCATTTCTTTAATTATTTCACTTTTAGGGATTACTATAATAAGTTTTTCAATTATTCATTTAGCACCAGGAGGTCCTTTAAGTCCTCTTACTGAATTTAATCCAAAAATTACTCCAGAATATAGAGAAAGATTAGTTAAAATGTATGGTTTGGATAAACCTCTTTATATTCAATACTGGAACTGGTTGAAAGGTATTATTAAATTAGATTTTGGTAGATCTTTTTCTTTGGATAGAAGGCCGGTATGGGATAAGATAAAAGAAAGACTTCCTGTAACTTTGCTAATTAATTTTTTATCACTTATTTTAATTTTATTAATAGGTGTTCCCTTAGGCATTTATTCAGCTTTAAAAGCTGGAAGTTTAGGAGACAGGTTAACAACTATATTTATATTTATTGGTTATGCAATGCCAAGCTTTTGGTTTGCTCTTATTCTTATGATGATTTTTGGTGTAAAACTTCACTGGCTTCCTATCTCCGGACTCCATTCTATTGTGGGTTATGAAGAAATGAGTTTTCTTCAAAAAGTATGGGACTGGACTAAACATTTAATTTGTCCTCTTTGTGTAGCTACTTTTGGAGGAATAGCAGGTATTTCAAGATATGTAAGAAATTCAATGTATGAAGTTTTACATGCAGATTTTATTTTATTTGCAAAAGCTAAAGGTCTTCCAGAAAATGTAATAATTTACAAGCATGCTTTAAGAAATGCCCTTTTACCTCTTATCACAATTCTTGGTTTAAGTCTCCCAAGTTTAATAGGTGGAAGTGTGATTTTTGAAACAATTTTTGGAATTCCTGGAGTGGGTCAACTTATGTGGCAGGCGGTAATGGCAAGAGATTACCCAGTAATTATGGGAACCCTTTTTCTAGTCTCTCTTTTAACACTTTTGGGGAATTTTTTAGCTGATATTGGCTATGCTTTAGCTGATCCAAGAATAAGACTCGGTAAAAAACATTAAAAATGGAGCTCTTTAAAGAATTATTAAAGCATAAGATTGGAGTTGTATCTTTAAGCTTAATATTGTTTTTAATTTTTATAGCTGTCTTTGCACATATAATAGCTCCTTATGACCCTTTTGAAATAAGAGTAAATGAAATATTGGTTCCTCCTTGTTTAAAGCATCCCTTAGGTACAGATCTTCTTGGAAGGGATGTATTAAGCAGAATGATTTATGCATCTCGCATTTCTTTAGAAGTAAGTATTGTTGCAATTGGTATTTCAACTTTAATTGGAGTTTTTTTGGGCTCAATAGCTGGTTATTTCGGTGGTCTAATAGACAATATTATATGTAGATTTATAGATATAATGCTTTGTTTTCCTACTATATTTTTGATTTTAGCAGTAATTGCGTATTTAGAACCTTCTATTCTTACTATTATGATTGTAATAGGTCTCACAAGTTGGATGGGGGTAGCGAGATTAGTTAGGGCTGAAATTTTATCTTTAAAAGAAAGAGATTTTATTTTAGCTGCTAAGGTATATGGGGCAAGTACTTTTAGAATTATTTTTAAACATCTTTTACCTAATGCCCTTGGTCCTGTACTTGTTTCAGTTTCATTAGGCATGGGGCAAGCTATTTTAATTGAGTCAGCTCTTTCTTTTCTTGGAATAGGTGTCCAACCTCCTGTTCCTTCTTGGGGAAATATGCTTATAGAAGGAAAAGATACTCTTGAAATAGCATGGTGGTTATCAGTATTTCCTGGATTAGCAATTTTACTTACAGTATTAGCATTTACTTTATTAGGAGAAACACTACAAGAAATAATTAATCCTAAGAAGATAAAACAAAATTGATATTAAGAATTGGTGCCGAGGGCGGGACTCGAACCCGCACGGACTTTACGTCCACTAGCCCCTCAAGCCAGCGCGTCTACCAATTCCGCCACCTCGGCATTTATTTAAATTTAAAATATAAATGAATTTCATCCATTGTCAAGAGCCCACCATTTTTTATAATTGAAATTTAAAAAACATTAAATAAATGGGAGTAGTTTCCTATGAAATCTTTAAAGAGAATTTTTGATTTTCCAGAACTTGTTAACGAACTTCCAGAAAAAGAAAAAAATCTTCTTACTCGCATATATAATTTTTATATAATGACTGGTAAACTTCAAATACCAAATACTTTGAAAAATTGGGCAAAAGAAAAATTCGGCAATTGCGAAGAACAAAAAATAATTCGAATTATAAATAAAATAACCTTTGAAAGCACTCTCTTTAATGAATTAAGGGCAAAAAGACCTATAGATGCTAAGGTAAGTGAAGATTTAAATCAAATAATTGAAAAGAGTAAAGATGGCGCTTTTTGTAACCCGATTGAACAAACTCCACTTGATATTTTTGGTAGAATAGAAGGAAAATATTGTATTACAGCAAGTAATATAGCAAAATATGATTATCTCCATGCAGTAATAATATTTAAAGATCATAATCCCTTTATAGAAGATCCTGAAAAAATACGTGATTATTTAGAGGTTGCCTATAAATGGTTTAAAAAAGCTAATGAATATGATAACAATGCTATTTATCCTTTTTTTATGTGGAACTGCTTATGGAGAGCCGGTGCAAGCTTAATTCACGGACATGCTCAAGTATTAATTTCTAAAGAACCTTATGCAAAACAAGAATTTTATAACCATATAAGAGAAATTTATACAGCTCGTTACGGATCTGAATATTTTGAAGACATTTATAAGATTCATGAAAGCCTTAAACTTGCATTTACTTATAATGGGGTAAAAATAATGGCATATCTTACCCCAATAAAGGAAAAAGAAATTATGATAATTTCTTCTGATTTTTTTAATTTGTCTAAACCTATTGGGATTGTATTAAAATGTTATTATAGACTTGGAGTAAGAAGTTTTAATCTTGTTATTTTTATGCCTCCTCTTGGGTTTCAAGATATTTTTATAGTAAGAATTGTTGATAGAGGGGATCCCTTAAGTAGAACTTGTGATATAGGTGGAATGGAACTTTATGCAGGAACTCCTGTTGTGGCAAGCGACCCTTTTATACTTGCGGAAGAATTAAGAAAAACTTTAAAGGAATCTAACTAAAATTTTGATATGTTAATAACTTTTCTATAAAATTAAATCTTGTTTTTTACCAATATCTAATGTAAATTGAGAAAAAAATGGAAATAATTTCTCAAATAATTCAACAATTTTTAAATTTTTTTGAAAATTGTGGATATTTGGGAATATTTTTTCTTATGGCTTTGGAATCAACATTAGTTCCTATTCCGAGTGAGATTATCATACCTCCTGCAGCATATTTGGCTTATAAAGGCAAACTTTCTTTAACATGGGTTATATTTTCCGGTATTTTAGGAAGTTTAGCTGGTGCTTTAATAAATTATTTTTTGGCTTTAAAATTTGGACGTCCAACCATTTTATATTTTTTAAAAAGATATGGAAAATACTTACTTTTTACAGAATCTTCTTTTTATAAAATAGAAAAATTTTGGGATAATCATGGGCATATCAGCACTTTTATAGGAAGACTTTTACCTGGAGTAAGACACGTAATATCTATACCTGCGGGTTTTGCTAAAATGGATTTATTTCTTTTTTGTTTTTATACAATTTTGGGGGCAGGTATTTGGTGTACCTTTTTAGGTTTAGGTGGATATTTTTTAGGGGAAAATGAAGATTTATTAAAAGAGTATTTACACAAAGGCTCTTATGCAAGTATAATTTTTTGTTTGATTATAATAACAGGTTATATCTGGATTAAATTTAAAATTTTCAAAAAATAATTTTTGGAATTATTTTATATTTCTTGTAATTACCAAAAGTGTAAACTGAGTAAGTAGTGTCTGATTTTTTGAAATTGGCTGAAATCCTTGCAAAATTTTTTATTAACTCACTCAACTCTCTGCTTCTTCTGGATTAATTTCAAAATCAAGAACAAAAACACTGCTTTCTTTTTCTATCGTCTTTTTTCAGTGATAAATATTTTTTCATCTTCTGCAATCATTATAATTTCTGAGATTATTTTACTACTTCTTTGATTATTACAGACAAATTCGGTAAAGTTTTGTTAATTTCATTTTTTTCATTTCCTAAGAGAGGAAATATTATAAGAAGTTGTTCCTTAGGAGATTATTTCAATTTTTAGCTTATACAAGATATTGTATATTACCAAAACTTTAATTAAAAGTATATTTTTTAAAAATAACTTTCTTAATTGGTATATTATTTGTTTATCTCATTTAAATAGGTAAAGAGTTGGCTTTATTTTATAAAAAAGAAAGTATTATTGTTATGTTTTTAAAAAATCTCAGTAGTGGATTATTGATAGTTCTTTTAATTGGAAATGCAATGGCTATGAATAATTTTTTTAAGAACGTATCCTTAGACAATGCTTCTTTAAATATAAATGGAAATCTACGATTCCGATACGAATATCAAAATAATTACAATATTAAACAATATACTAATACTAAAGACAATTATCTACTTGAAAGAATCCGACTTAATATCGGTTTAAAAATTTCACAAGGGCTTAAAATGTTTGTTCAATTTCAGGATTCACATTGCATTGATTGTAATTTAACTCTTAAAGATTTCAAAGGAAAAAGTCCTTATGTAAACGAATTTGAAATTAGACAGGCATATTTAGAATGGCGCAGAATAAAAGGTTCTTCTTTCGGTTTTAAAATTGGCCGACAACAAATATCTTATAGAGATTCTCATGTATTTGGTCCAGGGTCTTGGGGAAATGTCGGTCGCTATACTTGGGATGCTATTATGTTAAAATACGAATCTGTTTATTTTAATTTAGATGCATTTTTTGCTAAACGAATTTTTTATCTTCCAAAAAGATTTTTGGATAAACATTATCCTTATAATGTATATGCTTTATATACACAGATAAAAAAATTACCTATTATTTTAGATATATTTTATATATTTAAACACAACCATTCAGATACCACAGATGAATTCGGAAATTTCTTTCCAAAAGAAGAGCGTCATACCTTTGGTTTTTATTTTAAAGGTAAAAAATTACTTTATAATAAAGATTTATTTTTAAGTTATAGTGGTCTTTTTGCTTATCAAATTGGCTCAAAGCACAATAAAAATCGTAATTATGCAAATGAAAGTATTTCAGCTTATGGGTGGTATGTTAATTTAGGTTTAAATTATAAGTTTTTTGTTCCTCAAAGCTTTTGGTTAAAATATAGTTATGGCTCAGGCGATAAAAATCCCGATGATGATAAAACACAGACATTTGATGGAATTTTTAGTGGAATGGATAAATATTTTGGGCGTATGAATTTATTTTGCTGGAACAATATTAAAGATTATCAATTATCTTATCAATTAAAAGACATCATTAAAAATTTAAAAATTATTATAGATTATCATTGGTTTTATCTTGATCAAAAAAATGACTATTGGTATTATGCTAATGGTAAACCAGTTAAAGATCACAAGCCCCCTTTTCCAAGTAGTTATTTAGGAAGGGAATGGGATGTATTTACTATATATGATTTTAATAAACATTTTCAATTTCAATTTGGATGCTGTCATTTTTATCCCAGCACAGCTATTGTTAAATCTGGTTTTCATGAAAAAGCTGACTATGTAATTTTTCAAACATTTATTAAATTTTAAATTCACTTTTAAATTTTTTTCTATTTCGTAGATGACTTTGAATAATTCTTACACAAATCAACATAAAATTGAACTACAAATTACCTGTAAGATATAACCAATTTTGATCTTTTTAAGAAATGGTGGGCCGTGGAGGACTCGAACCGTCTTTTTAAATATACTAAAAATCTTGGTTTTTATCTTTAAATACCCTTCCACTCCAACAATCGCTCCAACATTAAAAAATTCACTTAAATACACTTTATTACATTTAAACTAAAAATAAAAAAAGTCAACATGATCTTTAAATTAGAAACAGTCTAAAAGAGGTGAAGAATGAACAAAATTTTTTGCCTTGCCTTTTGAGATTTAAAAAAATTATTTTACCAATTTTATCAACCCAAAGACTGCAAACTTAGAATTGATGAAAAATAGAACGGGTTGACGTGTTTCTTCTATATGTCAACCTCATCAACCCAGTATTCTTTCAATTTGAAATTTTTTAATTTGCTTCCCGGAATAGTTTTTTCAATATATATTAAAAGTCCCTACCTTATTACATTCTAACATATACCTTAATCTTCATTTTTTGTTTTTAACTAACATTCACTCCGACCCTACTACCCTTTTTAGTTTACTTAGTAACCACTTACTTATTGATTAAATTCATTTACCAATTAATTGAAAAATTAAAAACTTACTTACAACTCTATTCTTTTTCCAGTGTATTCCAAGTTGCTATGGCTTTTTCCAAGTCATAAGTTTCCCAAACTTCTAAAATTATATTATCTTTCTTACGTACCAAAACTATTTTGTCATAAGATCCTTTTATTATCAGTTTTATAAGGCGATATTTCTCACCATCTAAAAGTATTTGTTCTCTAAAACCTTTTAAGGTAGTAGCTTCTTTAATAGTATCTCCTATTTCTACGGAAGGACCACCACATCCTATTATTCCAATACTCAATAAAATAATACCTATGATAATTTTTTTAAGTCGATTTTTGTGATTCATTTTTTCCCTATAAAAAATTACTTTAAATTATTATTTAAGTATAAAAATTAAAAAAATCAACTTGCTCTTTAAATTAAAAATAATCTAAGAAAAAAAATAAAAAATACCATAAATTCCCTCACTTTTAAATTTAAAAAATATTTTTTAAACTTTACTTTTTATTTAATATAATTAAATAGAAATTTATGGATTAAGAAAATAAAGTTTAGAAATATTCCGTAAATATAAGTTCTATTTTTCGGCTCCCACACATAACCAATAGGATTTCCATAATAAGTTACTGTAGCAGATTCAGATTTAGCCACCCACCAATATCTTACAAAAGGTTCTATAGAGAATGCAACATTTTTATTTATATTTCTTTTAACCCACAAAGAAAATCTTAAACCATACCCATCAAAAGGATCTTGATCATTTTCAGGATCATTTAATCCTGAAACAACATCACTAAGATAACTTTTTACTTCTCCTTTCCAGAAAATATCATATTCAGCATTTATTCCCCAACTCCATTTTAAATATACTTTTCCTTCTGGTTCACGAATGTAAGATAAAGGAACAGTTAATCGTATTCCAATAGGAGAATACCAGTATCTTACTATTCTTTTATATCCCCACTCTTCTTCTATACGATCTCTCCAATATCTAAAACCGAAGCCTGTAAATAAAGTTATTGCATAGGTTTCTTTTTTTATGTCATATCCTATTAAACCACGGACTTGAAAAATAGAGTCATCTGTATCTCCTTCTAGAGAAGCACCGGTTAACAAATCAAATCCATCATAATTAAGCTCTCCACTAATCCATTCTAAATTTAGTTCACCCATTATATTATAAATTCCATGATAAGTATATTTTCCAGATATTCCATAT
>CAYPFL010000005.1:0-144016 GCA_964410095.1 uncultured Thermodesulfatator sp. | reverse complement strand
ACTAGGATACTGGCCTCTCACGCCAGAGACACGGGTTCGAATCCCGTTGGGGGCGCTTTTAATAACTCAATTAAATTCAAATAACTTCAAAAATTTCGATAAATCCAAGTTTTTTAGTTTATTGACAATTCCAAGAGTTAAAATCTATTATAAATTTTTCTTATTATTATAAATTCTAAAATTTACTTTTAATAAATATCTGAGATAAATAAATCTTTTGAGTAATCATCTAAATTTTTAATATTGGTAAATTTTTTATTTGAGGTATAGTGTGAAATTAGAATTATAATTAGATATAAAAAATGAAGGAGAGCAAAAATGAGAAAAGAAGTGATAAAAGTTTTATTAGAAATGGGATGGATTAAAAAAGCACTTAAAGGAGCAAGTTTTTTAGATGAATCTGAAAGGATTGAGATGTTAGAAGAAATATTCGATAAATGTATTAAAAATGGATTGCTTTATAAAGCTAAGAATGTATTAGAAATGTTCCCGGATTCAAAAAAGAAAGAAGGGTTAGAAAGGGTATACAAAAAATGTATAGAAATGGGATTAGTTGATGAAGCAGAAAGATTAGCTAACTTGCTTAATAAAAAACTAACTACGGAAGAATTAGAAAAAATGTTAATAAAATGTATTGAAAAGGGATGGATTCCTAAGGTTAGAAGAGTAGTAGAACTTCTTCCAGAATCTAAAAGAGTAGAATTATTAGAAAAAATTTTAACTAACCAAGAATGGGTTGAAAGGATAGTAATAAAAAGTGTTGAAGAAGCTTGGGTTTCTGAATTGAAAAGAATCACAGAATTGCTTCCAGAAGACAAGAAAAAAGTTTGGTTAGAAAAAATTCTGTTAACTACTGATTGGTTAGAAAAAACATTAGCTAAATGTTTTGAAGAATATTTTATTTCAAAAATAAGAAAAGTTGCTGAACTTCTTCCAGAACCTAATAGAACAGAAAGTTTAGAAAAAATACTAATAAAGTGTATTGAGGAAGGATGGTTTTCACAAGCAAAACAAACTGTTCAACTTCTTCAAGAGCCTAATAGAACTAAAGGTTTAGAAATGATATTAGAAAAATGTATTAAGAAAGGATGGATTCATAAAGCAAAAGATATAGCTGAAATGTTTTCAGAACCTGAAAGGACTAATAAATTGGAAAAAATTTTAGAAAAATGCGTTGAAGAAGGATGGATTTATGAAGCAGAGGAAATAGCTAAAACACTTTCAAGAAAACTTACTTTAGAAGAATTAGAAGATATGCTAAAAAAGTGTATAGAAAATGGGTGGATTAATGAAGCAGAAGAAGTAACAAAATTAATGGGAAGAAAATTAACGGTAGAAGAATCAGAAAAGATATTAATAAGATGTGTAGAAGGAGGATGGATTTATGAGGCTAAAAAAATGATAACCTCTTTTTTGCAATCAAAGAGAATTGAAGAATTAGAAAAAATTTTAGTAAAATGTGCTGAAAATGGATGGATTTTCGAGGTCAAAAGAATTGCTAATGTTTTACCAGAATCTAAAAAAATTGAAGGATTGGAAGAGGCTTTAATTTCCTGCTTAAAAAGCCAAAGAGGCTTTATTCAAGCTAAAGAAATTGCAAAACTTCTTCCAGAACCATTAAAAACCCAATATCTTGAAACATTAAAAGAAGTAGAATAAATTAAATTTATTTTTTATTTCAATTAATTATAAATTTTTTTCATTAGTAAATCTTTTTATAGTTTGTTTTCAAGTTGGTAAAAATTTTTTGGATTATTTTAAAGATTTGCCATGTAAATGAAAAATCAAAAGTTTGTTAAAAATAAAAAATCTGAAAAATCAGAAAAAGCTGATAGATGAAGAGTCCTTTAACATAGAACTTCTATATATAAAAAATTATAAAAAATAAACCCATTGCTTCTCTAAGCTTAGAAAATAAATATTTAAAGTAGCAAAACATGTCAGAATAAATGTAAAAAATTGGGAACTTCTTCGAAATTTCAAAAAATTTAAGAACTTACTAAATGATCTAAGAATAAAGTAATATGCTAAAAGCTCGAAAGATTTATAAAATATAGTAGCGAAATGTAAAGAGCTTTATAAAAGATTTTTGTTGATAATACACAAAAGTGGTAAAATTAAAATAATGGAAAGTTTCAATGAAAAAGATGTCAGGTTATTTTATCGTTTTTTAAATCACAAGTTTTTAACTGAGCTGAGATTTTTGAAAAAAGGGCATTTTCCTGTTTTTAAAATTGTTAAAAGTGAAAACGAATTTGTGAAAGCTTGCAGGCAATGGAATGGAAAAAGAAACGTATATGCAGGATTAAGAGATAGAAGAAAAGATTTAAAAAGACCAGCAAATTTCAGTGACATTATTGGAATACAAACTATTGCAATAGATATTGATCCCATTAGAGAAACCGGGATCCCATCTACAGAAGAAGAATTAAAAAGAGCTATAGAAATTTCAGAAATAATTCAAAACTGGTTTAGAGAAAATGGATTTTTACCTCCTGTCAGAGCAATGACAGGTAATGGTGTATGTATGTATTTTTCAATACCTTTTTATGAAGTAAATGATGAAAATCGGTTTGATATTACAGGAAAACTGGACTTTTTTGAAAAAAGAGTGTGCGAAATTTTCAGAAAAGACTTAAAAAGACTTAACTGCAAAATTGATCCCATGTATGATTTACCAAGGATTGTAAAAGTGATCGGAACACTGAGTGTTAAAGGAGAAAATACACCAGAAAGACCCTGGAGACTTTCTTATTTTCTCGATGAGCCAAAAAGAATGGAAGATGAGAAACTTTTAAAAGCAATCCTGGAAGAAAGTTTGTAAGTCTGTTCTCATTTAGATTCAAATATCTGATGGAAAAATTTTGAGAAGTATGATATTATAATCCCTTAGAAGCTGATGGAATCGAAAAGATTTTTTGTAAAACACATCGGACTGCTTTTTATTTTAATCTTTTTTATCTCGGGATGTGTTGATTTTGAAGAAAAAGTTCAGATTAATCCTGATGGGAGCGGAAGTTTAATGATAAAAATTATCACTGACCTTATTTTTGCAAACGAACTAAAGAAAAAAAAATTTCTCGAAATACCAGGTAAAAAGGTTTCAGTGGAAAATATACTCGAAGGCGAAAAATTTTATCATATTGAATCAGTTTATTTTAAAAATTTAAGAGAGCTGAAAATGAAAGATGAAACAATAAAAATCAAGATTACCAAGAAAAGTCTAATGGGCCTGGGAGAAGCGGAGGCAGTTTTTGAACATTCTATATATAATCCAAAAAAGCTATAAAACTCTTGAAGAAGATACTCTTGAGGAAATGATGCTTATTAGGCGTTATTTTATTTATATTGCAGAACTTCCTGGACGGATTCACAAAGCAGATTTAACCATCGATGGAATAAAAGTAAAGCCTAAAATCAGAAAAAATGAAGTAATATGGCGTATACCTTTGGACTTACTTGTAGAATCATCCCAGATGATTTTTCTAATTAAGTTTAGAGGTAAGTTCAATTTTCCTTCAGATATTCAGGCAACTCAAAAACTTTCTAATTAAAAAATCTCGGATAAAAAAATTTTCTAGCATAGAAAAATTAAAAGTTGAATTAAAGCAATTTAACTAATATCTTTCCATCTCAATTTTATTCTCATTTACTTCATGCCTGGCTAAAGAGCAAAAAATTAAAAAAAAATTCTTCAGGATTTAGTTTTTTCTTGGAATTTGAAATATCTAAAATGTTAATTTCTTCCATCGTAATAGTTTTGCCTTTTAAAGAGTTTTTATGACTTAGAAAAATTTTTATTTAATTTAAATTTTTTGACTTATTGTATTTCAATAAGTTTATATTATTAATAAAAAATCAAAAAATTTTAAATCATAATTTCTGATTTCTAAAGTTTTTTGCTGTTTATTTTCCTTAAATATTACATTTTTTCTTTGATATTTTTAAAATTTTAGATCATAAATATTTTTAAAAAATTTTTCAATTTTAAAACAAATTAATTTGTTGAAATACATGTTATAAAATATGAAAAGTTAAAATAGAATGAATATATTTAAAATTGCTGAACCGAATTAGAAATGCTCGTATAATTTTTGAACAAATGATAAACGCAAAAGATGCGATCACATTTAAGGTGTATTTTAATTCTTGCTTGAATGCATGTAGAGCAATCACTAACGCTTTACAAAAAGAAGGAAAACATATTCCAGGTTTTGAGGAATGGTACAAACAAAAACAAGAAGAAATGAAAAACGATGAGTTGCTCAGATTTATTCATAAAGCCAGAACTGAAGATTTTCACGAAGGAAAGCATAGGTTAGTATTCGTTAGATCTTTCATACACTCTTTTTCATCGGAAGATGCAGGGACTCCACCATCTCCTGATGCAACATTGATAATAGGAACAGAAGGAATGTTTTGGATTGTAAACCGAGGCACACCTTATGAAAGAAGAATACCTATTCGGAAAGGTAAATACACTATCGAAGTTGCAATAGATAATCCACCACAGGTTCACTTGGGTAAAAAATTAAAAAAGAATGACCCCGTTACAATCTGCAAATTAGCTTTAAATTATTTTACCGACCTTGTGGCGGAAGCTAAGAGCAAATTTGGAACAAAACAAAAGTATATGATGAGGGCTTTGCAGAAGGAAAAAAATAAAATTCAGGTCTATGTCTGACAAAAAGTAAAAAGAAAAATTTTAAACTTAATTATTTCAGTTGGTATCTTATAGAGCCGACTGACTAAGTTGTTGAATACGAATAATAAGCAACAAAAATTTTACTACAAATTTAATTGAAGAGATTAATTGGATTGCTGACCGAATAAAATCCATTTTAGAAAAAATTTAAAGGTATAGTTTTAACTTATACTTTTATTAAAAATTTATTAATCTGATTAGTATTTACTGGAATAAATCTCAACAAGAAATTTCTTATGAAGAGATAAAAATTTTAAAAAAAATACTGCATAACTTATCAATTTATCAATTTATCAATTACTTAGACTAACATTAAGCAACATTTATTTGACGTAAAGCTTTTCAAAAAATTGGATAAAATAAAAGCTAAAAGAAATTCGATATTACATAAACACTGGATATACAAACGTCGTTATAATAATTTTATTTTAAGAAAAAAAATTAGAAAAACTTGCCAAAACCGCTAGGAACCTTGAAGAAATTTTTTAACAAACCGGTTGAAGAACCGAAATGGACAAAACTTATGGTTTTTTTGAAGTTAGTAGAAGAAAAAGTATTTGTAATAATCTAACAAGGACTTTAGTAGTCTGCTCAGTTTACAATTAGTTTAAAAGTTCATTGAATCAAATAGTTTTGTGTCAACAACTCTTATAAGTCTAAAATGGAATTTTTTTTCTTCATTCATAACCTCTATGTTTTCAGCTTTTTACTAAACTAAAACACATGTGTCGATATTATTGATTTTGAGCTCTCTTGTAAATTTAATCAATTTTTCAACAACAGTTATTTTTCTTTTAACATTAGTTCTCATTTCTATTCTAAAAAATCTCCCGATTTTATTTCTATTTCCTCTTTTGTCAATCTATAAAAACGCGCAATTTAATCTATAAACCTATCTGTGTAAGACACGTTTGATTCACAATACTTTAAAAGATTTCTGGCTATTTCTTTTTAAAGTCCTCGAAAAAACATTATCTTTCTCATTGAGAATGTTTTTGTAAAAGTTTTATTGTTTGTATCATTTCATCTGTTACATACTCAAGTTTATTTTTCTTTATCAGCTTAAGCCCGTTTTTTTCTTTGCCTTTGTATAATTTTAGCAGTATTAAAAAAGACAAAGACGATGGCAAAAAACTCCTCTTTATCTCTTAGGAGGTGTAGTATTAAGCAAAGCAATTTATTGTCTCCGTTATTCTTTATTTTTTTCTTCAACTTTTATTTTTAAATTTCTTAAATTCTTCCTTAGTAAGGGGTCTATATAAGGAAGATTTAATTATTTCTTTTGCAAACTCCGGCCTCTCCAGAAAGATGCTCCAAAGATGGTGGATAGAGCCTTGATAGAGAAAGTGTTGCTCCAGGTTAAAAATTCTTGAAGATAAAGCAAGCTATGCGAGAAATTTTAGAAATTTTTTGTAAAGAATTGCTACCTCAGGAAAAGGGCGTCTTTCTCCTGCTAAGATTTTATAATGGTAAGTAGGATGGATACCAAGCATCAATTTCACATTTGTCATTATAGACATAAAGTTTATTTTATTAAAACTTTTTGATGAGATTTGCAAAAATTAGACAAATTGTATATAATACTTTTAATATGACTAATGAAAATTTTAAACTATAAAAAAAGGAATATTCCTATTAATCTTGTTCAATTGTTAAAAGAGAAAGGGATTACTAAACAATACATTTTTCAAAAATTGGGCATTCACTGGGATAGAGTTAATAAACGGACAAAAGGAAAAAGATTTCCTTCCTTAGAAAAGGTTACACAATTTACAAATTTACTTGGCATCTCTTTTGATGAGCTTCTTAAAGCACCTGCTCCCGAACTTTTCCCAGGTTTTAATGAGACGATGAGCTACCCAGCAGAAGAAAAGGCTTATCAGATTGATAGACTTGCTGTTGAGCATGCGAGTATATCTGTTGAAATGGTAGTCCAGCATTTAAAAAAAATATAAAAAGAGTCACATATTGTCCTTAGAACTGAAAAAGAAATAGAACAGTATTATAAAGAAAACTTCAATTTTGGAAGAAAAAAGCTGATAAAATTAGAAAAATATTAGAAAAGAAATAAAAACTTTAATTATTTCTTTTTTATCGGAAATTTTTAGAAATTTAAAATTTGACAAAAGTTAACTTATGAGTTAACTTTTAAATGTGGAAAATTGAATTACTTATTGAAGGAGAGTTTTTTAGTATTTATGCAATAAAAAAGATAGGATCAAAAAATTTTGAAGCTCAAAAAATTATAAATAAGGTTTTTCCAGATAAAAAGCAACAAAAACAAGTATTAGATTGTTTTTTAAGATATTTTAAAAGAATAGCAGATAAAGGTTATATCCACAATAAAGAACAATTTAGGCAAGTTCAAGGAAATATTTATGAATTTAAATGCAAGGGAATAAGAATAATGTGTTTTATAAGGAAAAGAACAATTTATTTATTACATGCTTTCAAGAAAGAAGGACAAAAGACTCCTAAAAAAGAAATTAAAAAAGCCGAACAACTTATTAAACAAATTAGTCAATATTGGGAGGTAAACAATGGCTAAGTTTTATGGATGGGCAAAAAAATATTATCAAAAACATAAAAATGATCCTGAGTTTATAACTTCTGGTATAGTGATTGAAATTCTTGATAATCTTTATAAAAGAATGGAAGAAAAGAGAATAAATAAAGCCGAGCTTGCCAAGCGTCTTGGAAAGTCTAAAGCCTATGTAACCAAACTTTTGCAAGGAGATTATAATAATCTAACCATCAAAACTCTTGTCGAACTTGCATTAGCTATAAACGAAAGCCCTCAAAAGTTTTTCGATTTGGTTAGGGTTTTTGCAGATGAAGAAGATATAGAAAAAGAAGTTTTTGAAAAATTTATTAAAATTATCCAGAAACATTTAATATTAGAACCAAATCTTTCCCAACAAAAAAATGTTGATATTCTTAAAAGTTTTCATACTTTAAAGAAGATTAAACGTTCTATAGAAATTAAAACCATAAACGGGGATACATATGGACAAGAAAATGCAGCTTAGATTAAAAGAAATATTTCTTACATTATGTTTATTTAGAATAGGTAAGAGTTTAAAAAAATTAAAAGATATTCCTCATAAGTTAACTATTGATATCTTCCATGCTGAAAAAGAAAAAGAATTGGGAGTAATGTTAACATTAGATTTAGGGGATCCTGAAGCTTCTGAATCAAGTGAATATCCTTTTGATCTTAAAATTAGTTATATAGGAATTTTTGAGTTAAAAAAAAGAAACTCTACTGAAGAATCATTAAAACAAATAGGAGCTGTTAATTGTGCAGCTATTATTTATCCTTTTCTTAGAGAAACAGTAGCAAACCTTATTTTAAAAAGTTTACACCGATCATATTTATTACCTCCGATAAACTTTGTTAAATTTTTTGAAAAATTTAAAAACGATCCTAATGTGATTAGCTTCCAAAAAATCGATTTTGAAGATAATTAGAATTAATGCTTTACCACGCCGTAAAACGGCTGGAGAAAGAGTATAATTTTTTTAACCGCTATTTTTTGAATTATGAATTCCTTTTAGATTGGCTGGAAAATCTTGGCTATCCTGTTATCCCTGATAGGGAAAGTAAAACAGCGGTAACTCTTAAAAGTAAAAAGCTTGGTAAAAGGAAAGGAGTAATTCTTTATAATCCCTCGCTTCACTCAGATAATCTTACCTTTACTTTAGGGCATGAATTGAGGCACATTTTACTTGAACACATAGACTATGCAAATATACTTTTTTCAAATAAAACTTTTTTCAGTAAAACCGGTCTTGAAAAAGATGCAGGAGTAATTGGTTTTCTTTGCTGGCTCCCTACCCCATTTTTAAAAAACTTGAAGCTCGAGAGAGATTATCAATTAAAGAACTTGCTTGGGAACTAAACACTTGCGATACAGAATAGAAACTCTTATATAAAATAAACTTTGTGATGCAAGAGTAAAAATTTATAAAGCATTAAAGAGAATAGAAGGGGGAATATTTAATGAAAAATGAAGAAAATAGAGAATTTGCTAAAGAATTATATTTTTTCTTTTTTGGAGAAAAAGATATTTTAGAATTAAGTTTTAGGAAATTAAGATTAATTTGTGTATTGTGGATATATTTATGGGTATTAATTTTGTTTTTTTGGTTAAAAAAATTGAAATTTCTTTTTGGATTTGTAGGTGCTGGAATTTTAATAGGAAGACCTTTATTATATGTGTGGAAAAGATGGTCAGAAGTTGAAAATATCAAAGATTATTCAATTAAAGGAGGAGTTGTTGGTGAATATCTTGAAATATTCGCTACTGTAATAATAGGGTTATTTTTAGGATTAACAGTAATAGGATTCCCCGCTTTGCTTTTAGGATTATTAATAGCCCAACCACAAGAAATTTTTAAAGACCCCATAATTACGATTGGTATGATTTTATATGGTTTGATAATATTATTTTTTACTATTAAATGGATATTAAAAGATGAAAAACATCTTTTTTGAAATTAAATTACTTTTTAATTTTAATTACTTTTTTTTCTTTCTAAACTTGATTTTTAAGTTTTTTTCTTTTTTATTATGTAGAAGTTTTTCTTTTTTATTATGTAGAAGTATTAAAGTAAAGAGATTTGAATAAGAATTTTAACCTCTTCTATTCGTTCTACTTTTATACAACTTTCTCCTAATTTTTGTATCTTTCTATCATTAGTATAGATAATTTCACAGCCTGAAGCTACAGCGATTGAAATAATTTGAATATCAACTTTTATAGTCTGTCTTGGATAATTTTGTTTTTGTAATTCTTCTATTGTTTTGATTTTATCGTTCCATATTTTGGCATTAACCAAAGCTACTTCTACATCGTAAGGTACTATAAAAAAACTTCAGCTAAAGAAGCTATAACCGAAATTCTTTCCTCTTCTGGTATTTTTACAAGGTATTCTCCTAAGGCAGGAGCAGGCAAAATAATCTCGTAATTTCTCTTTTTAAGGTATTCAAAAAGTTTTCCAGCTTTTGTTTTTAAACTTAGGAGGTGCATCTGAGTCTAACCAATAAACTAAGATTGGAGTATCAAAACAAGCTCTTTTCATTAATCAGCATGCAGTTCTTTTAAGCCTCCTCCACATCGAATCCTTTTCAGTATTTTCCCAATTCTTTTCTTATTTTTTGGATTCTCTCTTTATCTGGAATTCTAATTAATTGAATTGCTTCAGGCTTTAACTCACCTAATTCTCCTGTTGAAGCCCGGGCTCTATACCTTTTATTCTAATTTTTTCATATAAGTAGTTAGCTACTTTTTTTAGCCTGATGTTTATTCACTTTTATAGAAAGAGTTTTTATCGTTAGGGAGTCCGATCACAATGTAAGATTCTCTCCCTCCTACTTTTTCTATAATTCCCCAAATTTCTGTATAACCTTTTAAATAAGCTATAGACAATGGAGTTTCGGGTGTTAGTTTTGCAAGGGGTTTAGACTTTTCGTCTTCAAATTCTATTTGCAGATGCATTTATGACTTAAATTTAGCATTTCTTTTAAATGCCCAAAAATTAAAAAAGGAATGTATTTTCTTTCCTAAAAATTTTGGATGTGAGATGTAAACATCATGTAAGTTTTTTTATATTCTGCAAATTGTAAAAATGTAGTTTGAAAAGTGGTACCTGTAGAATTATGAATTTCTATCAAACTAATGTTTAATTTTATATCTTTTTCAGCCAGTTTTAAAATTGACTTTTTAAAGTGTTAAAAGAAGGTAACAATATCATCAAGTTTTAACTGTACAGGAGACAAATTTTTGATTCTGATAGGTAAAATTTTTTGTTCCATTTAAAAAATCCGTAAACACCCCTCATATAGTTTTACTTTTTTCTTAATCGGTCAATTTTCAAAAATTCCCAGACTTCCTAAAAATTTTAAAAAATTTAATAAAATTCTTTTATTCCAAAATGATTCCTTCTAAATTCCTTTAATTATTTATAATCCATCTTTCTACAAACTTGACTTTTAAAAATAAAGCAGAATGAGAATATATAGAGTTTTAAATAGATAGAAGAATGTATAGGAGAAAAATGAAAAGAACTATAAGTTTCAGATTCTGTTTTATACTTTTCCTTGTTTTACTTTTTTTCTTATACAAATGCTTTTTTTACCGAGCTCAAGGGTAAAGTTACCAAAATTTCAGATGGAGACACTTTTTGGGTAAGGTTAGAAAATGGTAAACGGGTAAAAATAAGGGTATGGGGGATAGATACTTCTGAAAAGTTTGAATCAAAAAAATTTTTTCGTGAAGTAAGACGCTGCGGGGTTTCTAGTTAGTTGTAAAATTAAAATTTTATTAAATGAAATCTTAATTTTTCATTTAATACCAATTAAATAAAAATTTTAAATTTATTCAATTCCCCCCTTATAAAAGATTTTTTAATATTTTTAAAAGTTTAAAGAAGACTTTATCACAGAAGGAAATAAAATTTCTAAAATTAATTTATTTTAAGTTCTGTTAGTTTTTGATATTCTAAAATATTTTTATCATTTTATTTTAATTTGTTTAATAAGGGCATTTGAATAAACTCCCATTAAGTTCGCTTGATATCGATACTTACCGATGTTAAAAATACCTAAAAGAACAAATCTTAAAGTTTTAAAAATTTTTAAAAATTAAAGGTGAAATCTTACTGTATACACTTATTTATTAAATGATAATGACAAAAACAAAAATATTATAATGAAATTTAAAAAAATTAAAGAATAAAATAAAATAAAGTTTATAAATTTTAAAAAACAGGAGTAATTAAAAATAAAAAATAAAAAATTTAAATTTCTAATCTTAACAATTTTTCAATTTATATCATATTCAAACAAAAATATATAAAAAGCTGTTACGAAAAAAATTAAATAAAAAGTTGTAATTCCTTTTAAACCTTGGAACTTTTCGAATTTTTTAGCGTGGGGGTTTCTTTTTCTTATGTAATATTATGTAATATAATAAATTTTAGGAAAAGCTGTGGTTAGATTGAATGATGAATAAAAATCTTATTTTATTACGGTATTTTTGACGGTATTTTTAGAAAATTTGAAAATTTTTAAAATATATTCGAATCCCGTTGGGGGCGCTTATCTTTTATGGAAGTTGATTTTCTTCTTATTAATCCTTGGATCTATGATTTTGCTGCTTATGACTTTTGGCTAAAACCTTATGGACTTCTTAGCTTAGGTGGTAAACTTCGTCATCTTGGTTATTCTATTTATTATTTAGATCTCTTAGATCCTTTTTTCCCTGAGCTACCTAAAAAACCAAAAAGAAGAAACTTTGGCACAGGGCACTTTTATAAAGAAGCAGTTCCTAAACCCATTCAATTAAAAGATGTACCAAGAAGATTCCATCGTTATGGTTTACCTTTTTCTCTTTTTGAAAAAGTTATTACTCAACTTAAATTTAAAGCAATATTTATAACTTGTACCCTAACTTATTGGTATCCGGGGGTTTTTACACTTATAGAATATTTGACTAAAACTTTTCCTGAAAAACCAATTTATTTAGGAGGTATATATGTAAAATTATGCGAAGAACATTTGAGAAATTTTATAGAAAAATATTATAAAAATTATCCAATCTATATTATTACCCAAGATTTAGATGAATTTATTCCCTATCTCCAAAAAGATTATTCTCCTTCGGGAAAACCTTATCCAGTAGATTATCCAATTTTTGACATGCAAACCAAAATACCTTATGTAATACTTATGACAAGCACAGGCTGTCCATTTAAGTGCCTTTATTGTGCTTCAAAAATCCTTTATCCTAAATATAAGCCGAAAAATCCAGAAAAAGTTTTTAATGAAATTCTTTTTTGGCATACTAAATATGGGGTAATTGATTTTGCTTTTTATGATGATGCACTTCTTTTTAATTTTGATAACCATTTAAAAATTATTTTAGAGAAAGTAATAGAAAAAAATTTAAAATTAAGATTTCATACTCCAAATGGAATTCATGCAAGATTTGTTACAAAAGAAGTTGCTAAACTTTTAAAATTAGCAGGTTTTAAAACTATTCGAATAGGACTTGAAAGAATAGAAACACGTTTTGATAATAAAGTTACAGTGGAGGAATTTTTAGAAGCTGTAAATTATTTAAAATCCGCAGGTTTTAAAGAAAATGAGTTAGGGGCGTATTTTCTTTACGGTGTTCCAGAGGAAGATTTTGAAGAAGTAAAAAGAGGTTTAATCTTTCTTTTTGAAAAAAAGGTTCCACCTTATTTAGCAGAATATTCTCCTATTCCAAAAACTCCTTTATTTGAAATTGCAAAAAAGAGCTCAAGGTATCCTTTAGATGAAGACCCTTTATTTCACAATAATACAATATTTCCAGCTTTAAAAAAACCGGATTGGGAAAAAATAGAAGAAGTTAAAACCCTTGCAAGAAAAATAAGGCATTCTTTAATTAATAATTAATCTTTTCCTTCAGTTTTTTTAAAAGATTTTCATCCGCTGGACAAAGTTTTAAATTTTCAGCAGAATCAAAATCTACCCAAGCCATATTTACAGCTTCTTTAAGATCAATTTTTCCTGAAAAATTTTTTATTTTAAAAAGGTAAAGTTCTATAAAAAAATCACCATAATCATATTCTATTTTTTCTATAGATTCTATAGATAAAACATTTATACCAAGTTCTTCTTTTAATTCTCTTTTTATTGCATTTTCTAAGGTTTCATCTTTTTCTACTTTCCCTCCTGGAAATTCCCATAATCCACCGTTTTTTTTATTAAATGGTCTTTGCACAAGTAAAAATTTATTATTTTTCTCTATAAAACCAGCAACAACTTTAAACTTTGGCTTTTTCATTCCCTAAAAACTCTCTCAAAAATAGTATCTATATTTTTCAAATATGTTTTAATATCAAAAATACTATCTATTTCTTGAGGAGTTAAATATTGAGTAATTTGTGGATTTTTTGTAACAAGATCTTTGAAATTAAGATTTTCATTTTGCCATACCTGCATAGCTAAGCTTTGAATAATTGTATAAGCTTCTTCTCTTGTAAGTCCTTTTTCTATTAAAGTAAGCATTAAAGGTTGAGAAAATATTAGACCCCTTAAAAGATTTAAATTTTTTGCCATTCTTTCGGGATAAACCATAAGATTCTTTAAAAGTTTGGTTAGTCTTACAAGAGCAAAATCTGCTAAGGTTGTAGCAGATGGTATAATCATTCTTTCTGCAGATGAATGACTTATATCTCTTTCATGCCATAGAGGAACATTTTCCAAGGCTGGTATAATGTATCCTCTTATTGTTCTTGCAAGACCACAAAGATTTTCTGAGAGAATAGGATTCCTTTTGTGTGGCATAGCAGAAGAACCTTTTTGTCCCTTGCTAAAAAATTCTTCAGCTTCTAAAACCTCGGTTCTTTGTAAATGTCTTATTTCTATTGCTATTTTTTCAATACTTGATGCAAGAATTGCCAAGGCACATATATACTCTGCATATCTATCTCTTTGAATTACTTGATTAGAAATAGGAGCAGGTTTTAAACCGAGCCTCTCGCACACATAAGCCTCTATCTCCATTGGTAAATGAGCAAAAGTTCCTACAGCTCCGGAGATTTTTCCATAAGAAATAGTTTCTAATGCATTTTCTAATCTCCTTTTATTTCTTTTCATTTCTTCATACCAGAGAGCAAACTTAAAACCAAAAGTAATAGGTTCAGCGTGAATACCATGAGTTCTTCCTATCATAGGAGTATCTTTATATTTAAAAGCATTTTCTTTTAAAACTTCTAATAATTCATCCATATCTTCTAAAATAATTTCCATAGCTCTTTTCATAAGCCATGCCATTGCTGTATCAAGCATATCAGAAGATGTCATTCCCATGTGAAGATAACGAGCCGATGGTCCTATTTTTTCAGCAAGATAATTTAAATATGCAATTACATCATGTCTGGTAACTTTTTCTATCTCTTCTATTCTTTCTATATCAGAAGTTGAAAATCCATTTTCCATATAAGGTTGCAATTTTTCTTTAATAATCTCATAATCTTTTTCAGGAACTTTACCCAGTTTATACCAAGCTTCACAAGCATAAAATTCTACAAGTGTCCAAGCACGAAGTTTTTCACTTTGACTCCATAATTTAGCCATAACAGGTCTTGTGTATCTCGGAATCATTTTTTCTCCTCCTAAATTTTGTTTTTAAATCTTTTTTCAATTTTATCATAAAAAATATTAAAATTCTTTTATTCTATCTTTTCTCAGTTTATTTTTTTCTCAAAAAATTTTATTTAGTATTCTGAAAATTGATTTATATTAAATATCTTGACTCTTTATAAAATTTATTAAAATAATTTTTAATTTATGAAAGAAAGATTAAATTGCAAAACCCGATTTAAACAAATTATTATACTATTAAGTTTTTTAATAATGAGCTGTGGCGGACCTTCTATAAGAGTAGGAAGTAGTATTAAAGAAGTACCACTTCAGTATTTAGCAAAACAAGTTCTTTTAGATGGTGAAAATTATTGTCTTGTTAAATTACTCATAGATGAAGCTCCTGATAAAATAGTTTTGGTACGTAAAAAGGATGGTATAATTTTACATACTTGGAAAACTTATGAATTAGAGAAAGCCATAGTAATTTGGAATATAGTAGAAAAGAATAAAACTTTAAATAATATTAAAAATTAAAAAATAAAAAAGTAATTTGTCTATAGGTAAATTAAAATGTTAAAAGAAAACTATACTATAAAATATCGTGAAGCTTATAAATATAAGAAAAGCATTGGAATTAGTATTATATTAACTTTTCTCACATTGGGAATTTATAATTTATTTTGGCAATACCATCAAATTAAAACTATTAATTTCTTTTTAGAAAAAAAGGTATTATCTTTTTGGCGATGGTTCTTTTTCACTATAATAACTTTTGGTTTATATCATATCTATCATGAATATTTAGTAGGTAAGTATATTGTGGAAATTCAATATAAAATAGATAAACCAGCTCCAAGTACAACTTTACCTGTAGTAGCATTAATTTTATCAATTATAGGGTTAGCTCTTATTACTGATGCTATTGAACAAAAAGAGTTAAATGAAATTATTGATTATGTTTCATCTAAAAGATTATAAATTCTGGCAACTCTCGGTAGAGCCAAATATACCCACTACTAAATTATAATTAAATAAAAGAAAAGAAAAGGATGATAATAAAGAGTGAATACAATAAGATAAAACCTTATACTACTAAGGATGGCTCTTTAATTCGCGAATTGATGCATCCAAATGTACACGGAAATAACAAACTAAGTTTAGCAGAAGCTATTGTTCCAGTTGGATTTACAACCTTTTTACATAAACATCATCGATCTGAAGAAATATATCACATTCTTGAAGGTGAAGGATTAATGAGTGTGGGTGAGAAGAAATTTAAGGTTAAGGCAGGAGACACTGTTTGTATTCCTCCGGGAACACCACACCGAATCCAAAATATAGGTGAAAAACCGCTAAGGTTTTTGTGTTGTTGTTCTCCTCCTTATTCTCACGAGGATACAGAATTATTATAAGTTATAGAAATTACTAAAAGCTTTACCAATTTAAACAAAATAAATTTTTTGTAAAGAAACATATAAAAGTGCCTCGATTTGAAGCTATTACCTTTAACTGTTATGGGACACTTATTGATTGGGAACAAGGGATATTAAAAGCTCTTGCACCTTTTCTTTCGCGACTAAGCGATATTCCATCACCAGAAAAGATCCTTTCTCTTTATGGAGAACTTGAGAGCGCTGCTGAAAAAACTTGGCGTCCTTACAAAGAAGTGCTTCGCATTGTTATGAAGAGTCTTGCTGAAAAATTAGGATTTACACTATTACCTGGTGAGGACACTGCTTTAGTAAAAAGCTTACCTTCTTGGATGCCTTTCCCAGAAACTAACCAGGCACTTGAAGAACTTTCTTCAAGAGGGATTAAACTTGTTATTATTTCAAATATTGATCAGGATCTTATAGCTCAAACACTTAGACATTTTACAATATCTTTTGATTTAATAATTACTGCAGAGGAAGCGCGTTGTTATAAACCAGATTTAAAAATTTTTAAAATAGCATTGGAAAAACTTGCCTTGCCAAAAGAAAAAATACTCCATGTAGGGCAAAGTGTTTTTCATGACATTATACCAGCTAAAATTCTTGGACTTACTACTTGTTGGGTAAAAAGACCAGGACGCGATCCTTACGGTGCTACTCCTAAGGCTCAGGCAAATCCAGATTTTGTCATCCGAGATCTAAGGGAACTCCTCACGCTATTTTAATAAAGCAATATTTGTAAAAATAACCTAAGTAAAATTAAAAAATTTCAAAATAAGAAATTATTAAATAAAAATTAAAAATATATAAAAAATAAGTCAAAAAGTAATATTTAATATCACAAAAAAGTAAAATAAAGTTTAAATTTAAAAATAAAGATTTCATTTTCAACAATTATAAAATTTTTAAATCTTGACTTATTATATTTTTTCTGATATAAAAAACTCAAAATAATCAAATTGTAAATCTTTTATGAAAAAAATATATTTTTATATCATTTTAGTATTTTTTTTACTATTTCTTAGTAGTTTTATTTTTAATAACTTTTGTTATTCTAAACCAGCTCAAAAAGTTATTAAACGTCCTATTTATCATATAGTTAGAAAAGGTGAATGTCTTTATACTATTGCTAAAAAATATGGAATATCTGTAAGAACATTAAAAAGATTAAATCATCTAAGAAGTAATATAATAAGACCTGGTCAAAGGTTACTTGTAAGAAAGATTTATATTTTACCTAAATTAAATGACAAATTTTTAAATAGTCTTCGTGAGTCCCCCATTTTTAAAACTCACATAGTTCAAAAAAAAGAAAATATATACACTATAGCAAAAAAGTATAGAGTTTCTCCACAAGCTATTAAAAATTTTAATAATTTAAATTCATATAAACTTAGGCCAGGACAAATAATAAAAATACCTATTAAACCACCAATTGAAAATAACATATTTTATTATAGAACTCGTCCTATTTATCATATAGTTAGAAAAGGTGAATGTCTTTATACTATTGCTAAAAAATATGGAATATCTGTAAGAACATTAAAAAGATTAAATCATCTAAGAAGTAATATAATAAGACCTGGTCAAAGGTTACTTGTAAGAAGGATACCTATTCGAGTTTTTTTTAAAGATGAAAAATATTTCAATTCATCTGATTATATTATTCATATAGTAAAAAAAGGAGAAACTTTATATGAACTCTCTTTAAAATATCATGTTCCTATCAAAATTCTTAAAAAATTCAATCATCTTACCAGCAATCTTTTAATACCAGGAGATAGATTGAAAATTCCTGTTAATAATAAATCAAAAAAACAACAAACTATTAAATCAAATGGACAACTTGTTAAAAAATTTGAAATAAATCTTGGAGAAGAAGAACAAGAAGAACTTAAAGAAAAATTTATAAAGGTTGCTTCCTTATATAAATATTTTAGGTATAAGTATGGCGGAAATGGATATGGATATTTAGATTGTTCTATGTTTGTAAGATTAGTCTATCAAAGATTTGGGATTGACTTACCAAGAACAGCAAGAGAACAATTTAGGGTTGGAAAATTTGTTCCAAAAGATAAATTACTTCCAGGGGATTTAGTTTTTTTTATAACTCGTGGATATTATCCTTCTCATGTAGGAATTTATATAGGTGATAACAAGTTTATGCATTTTTCTTCTTCTAAAAAAGGATTAACTATAAGTTCTTTAAATAGTAAATATTTCCGAAAACGGTATATTGGAGCAAAAAGAGTTTTAAATAATGAACTTCTTAAATATTTTAAAAAATTTTTAAACAACTCAAAAATAAAATCTGTAGAAAATCAAGAAAATAATTCAAAAACCCCTTCTTAAAAATTAACCAAATCTTCCGGTTATGTAATCTTCTGTAAGTTTTTTACTTGGTGTTGTAAATATTTTTTCTGTTGGTCCAAATTCTATCAGTTCTCCCAAATACATAAAAGCAGTATAATCCGAAATTCTTGCTGCTTGTTGCATGTTATGAGTTACAATTACAATTGTAATTTTATTTTTTAATTGAACAATGAGATCTTCAATTTTTGCAGTTGAGATAGGATCCAGTGCAGAAGTTGGTTCATCGAAAAGAAGAACTTCTGGTTCAACTGCAATAGCTCTTGCAATACAAAGTCTTTGCTGCTGTCCTCCTGAAAGTCCAAGAGCACTTTCATGTAATTTATCTTTTACTTCATCCCAAAGGACCGCTTCTTTTAAAGCCTTTTCAACTCTCTCTTCAAGTTCTTTTTTATTTTTAATACCTCTTAATTTCAAACCATATGCGATATTATCAAATATACTCATAGGAAATGGTGTTGGTTTCTGAAACACCATTCCTATTTTTGTCCTAAGTTCAATTAAATCTATATTTTTATCTAAAATATTTTTTCCTTGAAAAATAATTTCTCCTTCATATCTATTACCTGGATAAAGATCATGCATTCTATTAAAACATCTAAGAAGTGTGGTTTTTCCACAACCACTTGGCCCAATAAGAGCAGTTATTTTATTTTTATAAATTGTTAAATTGATGTCTTTCAAAATATGTATATTTCCAGAATAATAAAAATTTAAATTTTTGGTTTCTATTTCAATTATCAATGCTTAAACCTCTTATAAATGAGAAATCTTCCTATGAGAGTTAAACATAATACAAAAAATGTTGTTATTAAAGATGCACCCCAGGCTTTAATATGCCAATCTTTATAAGGCCCCATTGCATATTGAAAGATAGTAATAGTTAAAGATGCAATGGGATTATTCATATCTAATGAAAAATATGGATTATTAAAAGAGGTAAAAAGTAAAGGCGCAGTTTCCCCTGATACTCTTGCAACAGCTAAAATAACTCCAGTAAGAATACCTGTAGAAGCTCCTCTATAAACTATATGAATAATCACTTTATGATAAGGTGCACCAAGAGCAAAAGCAGCTTCTCTAAGTGTCCAAGGTATTAAATTTAGCATATCTTCTGTAGTTCTTATAACTACAGGAATCATTATTATAGCCAAGGATAAAGCACCTGCCCAACCACTAAAATGTCCCATAGGTCTTACTAAAATAGCATAAACAAAAGCTCCAATAATAATAGTAGGAACACTTATCATTATATCTGAAAGATTGCTTATAAACTTAGAAATTTTCCATCTTCTTCCATATTCTGCCAAAAATGTCCCACCAAGGACTCCAATCGGAACACCAATTAAAGTAGAAAATGTGGTAATTAATAACTGCCCTACTATTGCATTTCTTAAACCTCCTCCAGGAACTCCTGGAGGAGCGGGATCTTCTAAAAATAATGATAAATTCAAAGCCGATATACCATGTCTCAAAACATCAAAAATAATAAAAACCAACCAAAAAAGTCCCCAGACAGCAGAGAAAAAACATAAAAGTAATGCGATTTTACTAATTATTTTTCTTTTGGTAAAATAGTTGATCATTTTTCTCTTATTCTCAAAATAAGAAATTTAGCCAAAACCAAAATTAAAAAACTCATAATAAAAAGAAGCAAAGCTAAATAAAAAAGTGCTGAGAGATGAATATCTTTATTTGCTTCAGTAAATTCATTTGCCAGTTTTACTGTTACTGTGGTTGCAGGTTCAAAAAGAGAAGAAGGTAATTTATTTACATTTCCAAGCACAAAAGCCACAGCCATAGTTTCTCCTAAAGCTCTTCCTAAGGACAATCCTATACCCCCCAATATACCAAGTTTACAATATGGTAAAATTACATCCTTTATTACTTCCCATTTTGTCGCTCCCATTGCATAAGCAGATTCTTTTAAAATTGAAGGTGTTAAATTAATAGCATCTCGAGTAATAGAAGCTGTAAAAGGAATAATCATGATGCTTAATATTATGCTCGCTGTAAATAAATCAATACCCATAGGTGTTCCATGAAAAATAACTCCTATTAAAGGGATTTTTCCCAAAGTATTTTGCAAAAAAGGTTCTATATATTTAGCCATTATAGGTGCTAAAGTAAATAATCCCCACATTCCATAAATAATACTTGGAATAGCTGCTAAAAGCTCAATTCCTATACTTATCAATCCTTTAAGAGATGAAGGAGCTATTTCTGTAATAAAAATAGCTATTCCTATAGCGATAGGAACAGCCAGTAAGGAAGCCAAAAAAGAAGTTATTAAGGTTCCAATTAAAGCTGGAGCCCCTCCAAATATTTCTTTTACAGGATCCCAGTTTGAAGAAAGTATAAAATCAAAAAAACCAAACCTTTTAATAGCTGGAATAGATTCTTTAAATAAAACAATAAAAATCCCTATAGTTATAAGTACAACACTGAATGCTGCAACTGCAGTGATAAGAAAAAAAAGAGAATTAACTATTTTTTCTTTTCCAGTTTGAATCATTGCAATGAAATTTATATTTAAACGCTTGGAAAAATATAAAATATTCAATTAAATAGGTCAAGGAAACTTTAATATTTTTTCTGTAAAGATTTTGTAAAAATTTGTTATTTTTGTCAATTTTGTTTTTTAATATCTAAGTTTCAAAAAATTTATAATAACTTGTTAAGAAAGAAAAAACGATTTATATTACTGAAGTAAAATGCATCCTTTAATAAAAAGAAAAAAAACCAAAGTAGTATGGGTTGGTAATGTAGGTATAGGAGGGGATCATCCTATCAGAGTGCAAAGTATGACAAATACTCATACTAAAGATATAAAAGCTACTTTAAAACAGATCCAAGAGCTTTATTCTGCAGGATGCGAAATTGTAAGAGTTGCTATACCAGATGAAGATTCGGTAAAAGCATTAAAAGAAATAACTAAAGAAAGCCCTATTCCAGTAATTGCTGATCTTCATTTTGCTACTTTACTTGGAGAAAAAGCGGTATTATCGGGTGTTTCAGGAATAAGGATAAATCCTGGGACATTCAAAAATCGCAAAAATTTAGAAAGATTGGTTAAAGTTTGTAAAGATAATAATGTATGTATAAGAATAGGAATAAATGCCGGATCTCTTGAGCCCTCAATTTTAAAAAAATATAAAATGCCTACTCCAGAGGCAATGGTAGAAAGCGCATTAAATTGGGTTTCTTATATTGTGGAAAAATTTGACTATCAAAATATAAAAGTCTCTTTAAAATCCTCCAATTGGTGGGAATCTGTTAGAGCTTATGAACTCTTTTCTGAAAAATCAGATTTTCCTTTGCACTTAGGAGTTACAGAAGCGGGAGGATTAATACCTGGAACTATTAAAAATACTATGGCTATTAGTTATTTACTTCTTAAAGGAATAGGAGATACTTTAAGAATTTCTTTAACCGCTGACCCTGTGGAAGAAGTTTTTGTAGCTTATGAAATATTAAAAAATCTTGGTATAAGAACGCTTCATCCGGATATTATTTCTTGTCCAATCTGTGGAAGATGTGAAATAGATTTAATGAAACTTTATAAAGAAGTAGAAAAATGGGCTAAAAATATAAAAGCTGATCTTAAGTTAGCTGTTATGGGATGTGTAGTGAATGGACCAGGAGAAGCTAAAATGGCTGATCTTGGAATAGCAGGTGGTAAAGGAATAGGCATTATTTTTAAAAAAGGAAAAATTATTCGTAAAGTGCCTGAAGAAAAACTTTTATCTGCATTTTTTGAAGAAATAGAAAAATTCTTAAAAGAACATCCTGAAAGACTTATTCACTAATTTCAATTATTTTTTTATAAATTTCTTTTGCAGAAATTTTAAATTTTTGAGCTAAATTTTTTGCTATTTCTTTATCCTTTAGACCTTGATTTTTAAGTTTTTCAATCTCTTTTTTCAAGTTCATTTCTTTTTCAATAATTTCTGTCTTTTCTTTTTTTGAAGTATCTTCTGGCATAATTATAAGCGTAATTTCACCTATAAATTCTTCTCTCTGACTTAAAGTTTCCAAATCTGACCATAGTAATTCTTCATGAATTTTAGTCAATTCCCTTGCTAAAAAACATTTTCTATTACCCAGTATTTCAAGTAAATTTTTGAGAGTCTTTTTTATACGATGAGGAGATTCAAAAAATACTAAAGGAAATTCAGAGGGTAATCTTTCTAACAATTTTTTTTGTTCAACTTTTTTACGAGGTAAAAAACCTAAAAATATAAATCCTTTATTTAAAACAATTCCTGATACACTCAAAGCACAAGTTAAAGCTGAAGCCCCAGGAATTGGAACAATTTTTATTCTTTGATTATAAGCTTCTTTAACAAGATATGCTCCTGGATCAGAAATCAAAGGGGTTCCTGCTTCACTAACCAATACCACATCTTTACCACTAAGAAGAATTTTTATCACTTTATCTACACGCTCTTTTTCAATATCTTTATATAAACTGATTAATTTTTTGCCTTTAAGTTGATAATAATTCAATATCTTTCTTAAACTTCTTGTATCTTCACAAGTAATATATTTTGTCTCCTTTAATACCTCGAGAGCTCTTAAAGTAATATCTTTTAAATTACCAATAGGAAGGGAAACCACAAATAATTTTCCTTTTTTATTCATTAAATTTTTAATAACCTCCTTAAACTTTTTTTCTTTTTGAATTATACTTTTAAAATAAATATTAGCAAAAATTAGAGGTTATAATATGTGTAAAGAGTGCGGTTGCGGTCTTGTAGATGTTACTAATAAAAAAATTTTAGAAGTCTTTGAAAACATATTAAAACATAATCAACTACAAGCACAACATAATCGAGAACATTTAGAAAGACATAAAGTTTATGCAATCAATCTAATGAGTGCTCCTGGTTCGGGTAAAACAACACTTTTAGAAAAAACCATAGATATACTTAAAGATAAATATCAAATAGGTGTAATAGAAGGAGATTTAGAAACACAAAAAGATGCGGAAAGAATAAAAAATAAAGGAATTCCAGTTTATCAAATCACAACAGGAAGTGCTTGTCATTTAGATGCGAATTTAGTTCATAAGGGAATGCATTACTTACCAATAGAAAAATTAGATATACTTTTTGTAGAAAATATAGGAAATCTTGTATGCCCTGCAAATTATGATCTTGGTACACATTTAAATGTAACCATTCTTTCTGTCCCAGAAGGAGATGATAAACCTGAAAAATATCCTCTTATTTTTAAGTCTTCTGATCTTGTGATTATTAATAAAATCGATCTTTTACCTTATTTTGATTTTAATTTGGAAAAAGTTAAAAACGAAATAAAAAAAATTAATCCAAAAGTTCAAATTATTGTTTTATCTTCAAAAACAGGAGAAGGATTTGAAAATTGGATTAGTTTTATTGAAGAAAAAATAAAAAATTACAGAAATGAAAATAGATAAATTTCTTCTTGCTCACGGAGGCGGAGGAGAAGAAACATATCAGCTTATAAAAAATTATATTCTTAAATATTTTTCAAACCCTATTTTAAATAAATTAGAAGATTCAGCAGTTTTTTGTGTTAATTCTTCAAAATTTGCTTTCAGTATAGACGGATTTACTGTTAAACCCATATTTTTTAAAGGTGGTAATATAGGAAAGCTCGCTGTTACTGGAACCATAAATGATCTCGTAGTAATGGGAGCAAAGCCACTTTATCTTACTGTAAGTTTTTTAATTGAAGAAGGTTTTTCTATGGATGATTTTGAAAAAATTTTAAAAAGCATACAAGAGGAAGCTTTAAAAAATAAAGTTATTGTGGTTGCAGGAGATACTAAAGTTGTTCCAAAAGGGGAATTAGACAAAATTTTTATCTCAACAGCTGGAATAGGGGAAGTAGTTTATGAGGGACTTTCTTGTAAAAATTTAAAAAAAGGAGATGTAATAATTGTATCAGGTTCAATAGGAGATCATGGAGCCTGCATTTTATCGGAGAGGGAAGGGATTAATTTAGAAATAGAATTAAATAGTGATTGTGAAAGTCTCTGGTCTTTAATTACTCCCCTTTTTGAAAATAACATAGAAATACATGCAATGAGAGATCCTACAAGGGGAGGATTATCCGCAACACTTTATGAATGGGCTTTAGGCTCACAGGTTTCAATATTAATTGAAGAAGAAAATATTCCTGTAAAACCTCAAGTCCAGACTTTCTGTGAAATATTAGGATTTGAGCCTTATCATCTCCCCTGCGAAGGAAGAGTAGTAATAGCCCTCCCAGAAAAAGAAGCGGATAAAGTTTTAAATCTACTTAAGAACCATCCCTCAGGAAAAGAAGCAAAAATAATAGGAAGAGTTATTGAAAAAACAGAAAATCCACAAGTAATTTTAAAAACCCTTTACGGAACTCATAGAATACTCGAAAATACATCTGGAGAATTACTTCCAAGAATTTGTTAAATATGCACGAATTTTCTATTGTACAAAATATTATTACTATTGTAGAAGATCAGCTTCAAAAATATCCAGGTAAAAAAGTTTCAAAAATGATCCTTCTTATTGGTAGATTTTCAGGAGTTGAAATAGAGTTATTAAAAACTGCACTCGAATTTTTTAAAGAATTTTCACCTTTAAAGGATGCTGAAATAATAATTGAGATAGAGGATCTCAAAATAAAATGTATTGAATGCGGTAAAGAATCTGTGAAAGACAGATGGGATATAAGATGTCCTTATTGTGGTTCTTTCAATACCGAAGTTATAGCTGGTGAAGAGATGTATCTTAAAACTTTAGAATTAATAGATGAAACTTAGATATAGAATTCAAATAAATGGAGTTGTTCAAGGAGTAGGGTTCCGCCCTTTTGTCTATAATCTTGCAAAAAGCTTAAATTTAAAAGGTTTTGTAAGTAACAATACCACTGGAGTTGTAATTGAAATTGAAGGAGAAAATACACTTTTAAATAAATTTTTAAATAGATTAAAAGAAGAAAAACCTTCTATTTCGCAAATTTATAAGATTAAAATAGAAAAACTTCAGCCTAAGAATTATCAAGATTTTATAATTGAAAAAAGTATTTCTAACGAAGAAATTACCTTAGATATTTTACCAGATATAGCAACTTGCAAGTACTGTCTTGAAGAGATGTGCGATCCCTTGAATAGAAGATATTTATATCCTTTTATAAATTGTACTCTTTGCGGTCCGAGGTTTACAATTATTGAGTCTTTACCTTATGATAGAGAAAATACAGTTATGCGAAAGTTTAAAATGTGCTCCAAATGTTACAAAGAATATAAAGATCCAAAAGATAGAAGATTTCATGCTCAACCCATAGCTTGTCCAAAGTGTGGTCCTTATTTAGAACTTTATGATAAAAATAAAAAAAAGATTGCTGAAAGAGAAAAAGCTTTAGATTTCACAATAAAATTTCTAAAAGAAAACAAAATTATTGCAATAAAAGGAATAGGAGGATTCCATATTATATGTAATGCAACAAATGAAGAAATAATAAATATCTTAAGGAAAAGAAAAAAGAGATTAAAAAAACCTTTTGCAGTAATGTTTAAAGATTTAAAACAAATAGAAAAATATTGTTATTTAACTTTAGAAGAAAAAAAACTTTTAACCTCACCTTCTTCTCCTATAGTGTTACTTGAAAGCAAAGGAAAACTACCAAAAAATATAGCCCCGGGATTAAAAAAAATTGGAGCGTTTTTACCATATTCCCCATTGCATCACTTAATCCTTTATAAAATAGATTTTCCAATAATTGCTACCTCCGGAAATTTTTCAGAGGAACCTATAATAATTGATAATGAAGAAGCCTTTAAAAAGCTTGTTTATATTGCTGATTATATTTTAGTTCACAATAGAGATATTAAAAGAAGAGCAGACGATTCAGTAATTAAGGTAATAAATAAAATTCCTACTTTTATAAGAAGGGCAAGAGGATATACCCCGTTACCAATATTTCTCCCTTTTAAAATAAAAAAAAGAGTTTTAGCTGTTGGTCCAAGAGAAAAAAATACTTTTGCTATAGCTTTTAATAACAAAATCATTTTAAGCCAACATTTAGGGGATATAGATACTTTAGAAAATTTAAAAGTTTTTGAAGAAGCTATTTTTGATTTTATGAATCTTTATAAATTCAAACCAGATATTATAGTAGCTGATCTTCATCCAGGATATGAGACTACAAAATGGGCTGAAGAATTTTCAAAAAAGGAAAAAATACCACTAATAAAAGTTCAACATCACTTTGCCCATATTCTTTCATGTATAGCTGAAAATGAACTTTTTGAAGATGAAGTTCTCGGAATTTCTTGGGACGGTACTGGATATGGAGAAGATGGAACTGTTTGGGGTGGAGAATTTCTTATTGTAAAAAAGGGAAATTATAAAAGAATTACTACTTTTAGAAATTTTAAACTTATAGGAAGTGAAAAAGCAATTAAAAATGCTCGTAGAATTGCTCTTTCTCTTTTATTTGAAATTTATGGAGAAAAGGCTTTCGAATTGCCTTTAAAATTTTTAAAAACATTTTCTGAAAACGAATTAAAAGCACTATATATTGCTTGGAAAAAAGGAATTAATTCGCCTTTATGTTCTTCTGTAGGAAGACTTTTTAATGCTATTTCAGCACTTATAGATTTAAATTATTTCAACACTTATGAAGGGGAATCTCCAATGATGCTTGAAGAACTCGTAGATCTTCGACTTAAAGATTATTATCCTTTTGAAATAAAAAATAAGTTTTATATAGATTGGGAGCCCATGATTAAAGAAATAGTAGAAAAAAAAGAGAATCCTAAAATAGTTGCTTCAAAATTTATAAATACCTTAGCTAAAATTTGTGAAGAAATAGCTTTAAAAATTGGAATAAAAAATGTAGCTCTTTCTGGCGGAGTAATGGTAAATCGTCCATTGATTGAGAGAATTACTGAACTTTTAACAAAAAAAGGATTTAAGGTTTTTCAACAAAAAATGGTGCCTCCAAATGATGGTGGTCTTTCTTTGGGACAGGCCTTATACCCCATTCTTCAAGCTGCAAGAGAATAGCTTTAAAAAATTCGCTATATTTAGCTTTTAGGGTTTCCGAAAGCTCTAAACTGGTTTCTATTTTTTCTGGCTCAATACCTATTATTACTACTTCTTCAGGATATTTTTTTCTTAATTTGGCTAAATTTAAAATTTCACAAAAATTAATCTCATGAAGTGATATTTTTTCTATTATTTGATAAAGTATATCTTTATCTTTAAACTTATAGATTGTCCCTGGTAAATTATTACCTAAAACAGCATCTATTACTAAAAGTTTTTCAGCTTTTTCAATAAGAGGTAAAAGCGAAAATCCGCCCACACCCCCATCTATTATTTCTACATTCTTAGGAAATACATAATTATTTTTCAAATCATATATAACTTTTATTCCTATTCCTTCGTCAGATAATAAAATATTTCCTAATCCCAAAATTACAATTTTAGAATCAATTTTTTTCATTCTATGCCATATTTTTTAAGTTTTCTCCACAGTGACACCCTATCTATACCCAAAATTTGCGCAGCTAAGGTTTTATTACCCCCAACCTCTTTTAAAATCCATAAAATATATTCTTTTTCTTGTTCTTCCAAAGTAGGATATCTTCCTTCTTTTTTTCTAAAAGCTTTAATTTTAAGAAGTTGCAAATCTTCAGGAAGATGACCAGGTTCAAGTGTATCTCCTGTAACTAATGCAACTCCTCTTTCTATAATATTCTCCAACTCTCTAATATTCCCAGGATAATCGTAATTCATAAGAATTTCTAAAGCTGATGGAGAAATTTCTTTTACTTCTTTTTTCATTAAATTTGAGTATTTTTTCAAAAAATAATAAGCTAAAAGTGGTATATCTTCTTTTCTTTCAGACAAAGGTGGAAGATGAAAAGAAATTACATTTAATCTATAAAATAAATCTTCTCTAAATTTCCCTTCTTTAAGTAATTCTTTTAAATCTTTATTAGTAGCTGCTATAAATCGAACATCTACCTTAATAGGGGTGGTTCCTCCGAGTCTTATAAATTCCTTTTCTTGGATGACTCTTAAAAGTTTAGCTTGCATAGAGAGACTCATTTCAGAAATCTCATCCAAAAATAAAGTTCCCTTATTTGCTACTTCAATAAGTCCTTTTTTAGTTGTATTAGCACCTGTAAAAGCTCCTTTCTCATGTCCAAAAAGTTCATTTGCCAGCAACTCTTCACTTAATACACTACAATTTATAGCTACAAAAGGTCCATTAGCTCTTAAACTATGAGAATGAATATATTGAGCAAGAAGTTCTTTACCTGTCCCACTTTCTCCTGTAATTACTACATTGCAATCTGTAGGTGCTATTTTTTTTGCTGTTTCTAAAATTTTTTGCATTTTAGGATTTTGAGTGATAATAATAGGTTTTTCTCCAGTTTCTATTAAACTTTTCAACCGTGTGATTTCTTTTTTGAGTTTTACTTTTTCTAAAGCCTCTTTTACTAATTTTTTTAACTCTTCTAATTTAAAAGGTTTAGGAAGATAATAAAAAGCTCCTTTTTTCATGGATTCTATAGCAGATGAAATAGTAGCATAAGCTGTAATGATAATAACTTCTGTATCGGGTTCAACTTCTTTGCACTTTTCTAAAATTTCAATTCCGTCCACTTTTTCTAATTTGAGATCAGTAAGAACTAAATCAAATTTTTCTTCTTGAAGTAGTTTTAAAGCATTAACACCACTTGTAGTACTTGTAACTTCGTACCCTTCTTTTTTTAGTATATATTCTAAATTTCTTAAAGTAATTCTTTCATCTTCAACTATTAAAATTTTATACTTTTCCATCAACACCACTCCTTTCTATCAAAGGAAATTCTATATAAAATGTAGTACCTTCTTTAAGACGACTTTCTACATAAATATTTCCTTCATGTTCTTTAACGAGATTATATACCACAAAAAGTCCTATCCCGTATCCACTTTTTTCTCTGGTAGAAAAAAATGGCTCAAAAATTTTAGATAAATTTTGAGGAGCGATACCTTCTCCTGTATCCTTTACCATAATTTTCACTTTCCCATTTTCAGTAACAGCTTTTATTTGGATTTCTCCCTCATCTTTTATAGCTTCTATAGCATTTTTAATCAAATTTACGAATATTTGCTGAATTTGAGATTTATTTCCAAAAATTTTAATATTTTCCGGAATTTCAATTTTTACAGAAATTTTATTAGGTATATAACCTTTCATAAGTTTGACAGTATCTTCAATACATTTTTTAAGATTTAAATAAGTTTTTTCTTTAACTTTACAAAAATCCAATACCGAATGAACAATATTTTTGGTTCTTTCTACTTCGTTTTCAAGATCATTAAATAATTCTTTTCTAAATTCATTATCTATATCTTCGTTTTTAAGGATCTCGATAGTGGTAGAAATATTAGATAGAGGATTATTTATTTCATGAGCTATACTAAAAAGTAATTTTCCAAGAGACGAAAGTTTTTCAGTTTCTAAAAAGGTAAAATAAGTTTTACGGAAAGTTTCTACAAAATGGCGAAATTCAGAAGGTACAGAAATTTCTTTTGAATTTCCATAAAGGATATTCCTAATTTCATTTTCCAAAGTTTGTAAAGAATATACTAATAATTTATATCCCACAATTAAGCTTACTACTGCAAAAAGACTTAGAAATAAACCAAAAAAGAGAAAAAACTTTTTAGAAGATGCTATATAATTTAATAAAATTTTTTTCTCTTCTAATTTTAAAAACTCTGCAAATTTTAAAATTTCGCTTCCATTTTTTCTTATTTTTCTTTCTAATACATGTATTGATGTAGAGTTTGTATTTTTTAAAGTTCTTACCATATTTTCATAAGAATCAAAATCTTTTTTTATTTTTTCAAAATCTTTGTTTATCTTAAAATACTCAGGCGATGAATTAAGATTATTTAAAAGTTTTTTTGCTTTAAAAAGATATATTTCCCAATTATTTAAATCTTCTTTATTACGATAAAGAAAATAATTTTTTTCATACCTTCTCATCTCCAATACATTTTCTAAGAATTCTGAAATTTTTTCACCATGTTTTACTTCTTTTTCTATTTTGTTGCTATATCTCCAGAAAAGGAAAGATATTAAAGAGACAAAGCTTATAAATATTACACACCCGATAAATAACTGAAATCTCAAGCTTAAATTTTTATGTTTCATCGGTTTCAAAAAAATAACTCAATTTTTGCAAAATGCAACACCTTTTCCATTTTAAAATTTCATTAAGAAATGATTTATAAATTTTTTGTTTCATTTTGCAACGAAATTTAAAAATTTTTATAAAATTTATACCCCCAATTTAAGAAATTTCAAAGAGTTTAGTAAGCATATTTAGGTATAAATTTTGTAATTTTTTTTTCATGAAAAAATAAAAAAACAAGGAGGGATAAAAGATGGGAATTAAAAGAAAACGGGGTTTTCAAAAAAGATGGGACGAATATTTTACAGCTATTACTTTTGCAGAAGCTGGTGAATTTGATTTTGCCGTAGACACAATAGAATCCAAAAAAAAGATTTTAGTAATTTGTCCAAAAAAAGAGATGTCATACAAGAGTATAAAGTATATTGCAAATTTTTGTGAAAGAATGAAAGCTGATCTGTTATTTGTAGGTAATTGTGATTCTCAATTTGAAGCAATTAAAGAGTTTTTTAAGGATAAAAAAACAAATATTGAATATTTACCCATTAGCACCTTTTCAGAAGTTGATTTATTAAAACTTATTGAAGAAAATCGTATAAAACTTATTATTGTAGAATCCTTAGAAATTCTTGAAAGTATAGCTTCTTTAAGCAAAAAAGAAGCTTTCCAATTAATGGAAAAAATTTTAGAAAAGGTTCACTGTCCTTTGGTATTATTAGAAGAACTTTAAAGAACAAAAAGGTTTAAGGGGGGTAGCGTATGGAAAAAAGTTTATCTAAAAAAAAGCCTTATAAAAAATTCTTTATCTTTGGTATTTTAAGTTGTATTCTTTATTATCTTCTTATCACTCACCAAGATTTTGTAATAAGCCTATGTCAAAAGGGAAGATGGTATGCCTTTTTCCCAATTTTAACAGCTTTTGTTTTTTCAACAATTCATGGAAACTTCACTGATGCCTTTTGGACTGTTGTAGGTGTTGAAGCAAAGAAAAAAAGAAAGGAGGTAAAATAAAATGGTAGAAGGAATTTTACACAATACAAGTTTTATAGATTTAACATGGATTCACGGACTTTATTTAATCTTTTTGGGTTTTGTAGGGGGGTTAGTAAGTGGTTTTATAGGAAGTGGGGGAGCATTCGTGCTTACCCCGGGGATGATGAGTTTAGGGGTTCCTGGATTAGTAGCAGTTGCCAGTAATATGTGTCATAAATTTCCAAAAGCTCTGGTTGGATCTATTAAAAGAGCTAAATTTGGTCAAGTTGATGTCAAATTAGGTCTTATAATGGGAGCCTCTGCTGAAGCCGGGGTTATGGTAGGAGCTCATATTCAAGAATTTATTAAAAGAACATGGGGTGACGCTGGTTCAAGCCTTTATGTAAGTTTAGCTTTTGTTGTAATTTTATCTATTATAGGAACTTATGTACTTTTAGATGGTCTTAAATCTAGAAATAAAACCGAAGAAGAGGAAAGTAAACCTACTCGTATTTCTCAGTGGATTACATCCATAAGAATTCCTGGAACAATGGTATACTTTCCAAGCATTGGAAAAAAGATTTCTATATTAGTCACTGTTCCTTTAGGGTTTGCTACAGGTCTTTTAGCTGCTACTATTGCAGTAGGTGGTTTTATAGGAGTCCCTTCTATGATATATCTTTTAGGAGTTCCAGCACTTAAAGCTTCTGCTACGGAGTTGGTAATTGCTTTTGTAATGGGATGTGGTGGATCTTTTAAATACGCTTGGGGTGGTTTTGTGGATGTAAGACTTTCAATGTTAATTCTCTTGGGTTCTCTTTTTGGTGTTCAGCTTGGAGCTATTGGAACTACTTATGTTCCTAATTATATGATTAAACTGGTAATGGGAACTATTATGCTTATAGTTTTAGTAAGCCGTGGTTTAATGATACCTGTATATCTTCATCAACTTCATCTTTGGGTTCATCTTGGTCCAGAAACAATTAAATGGTTAAAATTAATTAGTTTCTTTACTATGTTTACAGCTCTCTTAACCGGTGCTATTATTATTCTCGGTGCTTTGATTAAAGGGATTAAAGAAGAAAAAGCGTATCTTAGAAAAGAAACTTTTCGTGTAATAGAAGAGAGGAGATAATATTAAAAAACCGGAGGGTGAAGAAATATGAAAACACTTCAACTTTATAGAAAAGTCTTGGTCGCTTGCGGTGAGGAGCCCTCCGGGCTCCATGCTTTAAAAGAAATTATCAAATATGTTAAAAATAACAGCAGAAGATTAATTGCTCTATCTGTGGTACCTTTTCATGACGGGGATCTCCATCTCTGGGTTTTTAAAGATATTGAAAAAGAATTTAAAAAACCATTTGAAGCGGTTTTACACAAAGTAAGAGAAATAAGCGAAAAAGAAGAAATTATTGTTAAAACAATTTTAGATGAAGGAGAACCTTTTTCTTTAATAATAGATACAGCATTAACTCATAATTGCGATTTGATAGTACTTGGCAGAAGAAAAAATTTAGAGTTGATGAGAAAAATCTTAGGAGCTAACGTGACCAGAGTAATAGGTTATTCACCTGTTGATGTTCTTGTAATACCTGATGGTTCCTCCCTTTCTTTTAAAAAGATTTTGGTACCCTTAGATGGCTCTGTTTATAGTGAAGCAGCATTTAAAAAAGCATGTAAAATAGCTAAAGCTTTATCTTCTACATTATATTTGCTTTCTATAATAGACTTACCAGTAGAAATATCGGTTCAACATACTAATTTAACTGAAAGCTTTTACAATAATGCAAAAAATATTTTGGATCGTGCTAAAAATATAGCAAAAAATCTTGGAATAGAAGCAAAAGTTTATATAAAGGAAGGAGATTCAGGTGAAAAAATTTTATCTTTTATTAAAGAAAAAAATATAGAAATAATAATAATGGGATCACATGGAAAAACCGGTTTAAAAAGACTACTTATGGGAAGTGTGGCAGAAAAGGTTCTTACATTTACACCAGTGCCTGTATTAGTATCTAAGGATCTGGAACTTCTTTAATCCTCCCCTCCCCCTTAGCCCCGTTCGGGGCTTTCATTTTTGAAAAATATCAAAAATTTTAAATTTTGAAGTAAAAATTATCAAAATTCTGTTAAAAAATTTTTAAATTTCTTTTTAACGGAAAGTTTTATATATCATTCAATATTTTTAAATAATTTTTAGTTTGACTTTTTAAATAAAACTTCATAATTTATCAAATTAAGACACTAAATCTTAAGCAAGGGGGAGGGGAAAATGAAAAATTTAAAAAATTTAATGTGGTGTTGTTTTATTTTAATTTTTGCATGTATTTTTCTTTGTTCTGTATCTTTTGCAGAACCTGTTAAACATGCAACATCTACAAGTTCCTCACTTCCTTGGTGGTTTTGGCCTTTATCTTTATTTGTTTTCACTTTTCTTTTAGGTATTCTGGCTGTCTTAGCTGGTGTAGGAGGAGGAGTGCTTTATGTTCCTTTAGTAAGTAGTTTTTTCCCTTTTCATATAGATTTTGTAAGAGGAGCAGGGCTTTTTGTAGCTTTAACAGGTGCTTTAGCTGCAGGACCAGGCCTTTTAAGACAAGGTTTCGCAGATTTAAGATTAGCTATTCCCATGGCTTTAATAGCCTCAACTTGTGCTATTATTGGGGCATTAATTGGATTAAAACTCCCTTCTAATATAGTCCAAACTCTTTTAGGAATTACTATTATTTTAATTGTTATAATAATGGCTACCGCTAAAAAAGCCGAATTTCCAGAAGTAAAAAAAGCTGATCCACTTTCTCAAGCATTGCATATTAGTGGAGTTTTTTATGATCCCTCAATAGGAAGAGATGTGGAATGGAAAATTCATAGAACTCCTTTAGGACTTGGATTATTTATTTTAATAGGACTTATAGCTGGTTTATTCGGACTTGGTGCTGGGTGGGCAAATGTTCCTGTATTGAATCTGATTCTCGGAGCACCAATTAAAATAGCTGTTGCAACAAGTAAATTTTTGCTTTCTATTACTGATACTTCAGCTGCTTGGGTCTATTTAAATAGCGGAGCTGTAATTCCAATGATGGCTGTCCCAAGTATTATTGGAATAATGTTAGGTTCTGTTGTAGGTGTAAAAATATTAGCTAAAACCAAACCTAAAATTGTAAGATGGATAGTTATTATAGTTTTAGGTTTTGCAGGATTAAGAGCTTTACTTAAAGGTTTGGGAATCTGGGGATAAATAAAATTTAAAAAATTAAATTAAAAATTTTAAAATAAAGGAGGTTAAAAATGGAAGAAAAAAAATATGTTAAAGAAGAACAGTTGGCTTATGCCAATATTCTTGATATAGGAATGAAATTAGGATTAATTGCTCTTGTTATTACTTTCATAATCTACCTTTTAGGAATACTCCCTAATCAAATTCCTATTAAAGATTTACCCTATTTATGGAGTTTAAAAATTCATGAATTTATAGAAAAAACTGCTTTACCTACTGGTTGGGGGTGGATGAAAAATATTAACAAAGGTGATTATTTAAATTATATTCCTATTGCTTTCTTAGGTGCTCTTACTATTTTATGTTATATTAGAATTCTACCAATTCTTGCAAAAAAGAAAGATACAATTTATATTATTCTTTCTCTCTTAGAAATAATCATATTAGCTTTAGCAGCTGGAGGAGTTTTTAAAATTGGACACTAAATCTTAAGATTTTTTAAATTATATTTCATTTTATTTCTGTTTTCTTAAGTTTTATATATCTTGCTAAGGGTGTTTTTTTCAATTAAAATACAATTTTGATGAATTATAAAATTAAAAATGTTAAAATTATTAAAACCATTTTTTATATATTTTTATTAATATTAGTTTTCCTTCCAAATTCATGTAAAAAAGAAGATCTTACTAATATAAAAAATAATTTTATAGAAAGAACAAAAATATTTTTAAGTAATATTCCTTTTATAAAAAAATATATTACCTTACCTCCGCCTCCAATAGATCTTTATAAAAATACTCAAGAAATTATAAAAAAATTGAAAGATCTTGATGCGGAAAAAATTTATAAAAAAGATTTTGAAAAATTACTAAAAGATTGGGAAAAAGCTAAAAAACTTTATAAAAAGAAATATTATAAAAAAGCAGAAACTTATCTAAAAAAAATTTATAAAGAGGCTAAAGAATTACTCGAAAGAGTAAAAGCTTATAAAGAAACTTTAAAAATTAATGCTTGGAAAAAATATAAAATAATAGAAAACAGGGCGCAAAAATTATTATCTAAAAAAAAGAAAGAAGAGAGAATCAAAATCGAATTATATTTATGGAAACTTAGAAATTTAATTAATTTAGAGAGGTACGAAGAATTTGAAAAAGAATTGCAAAACCCTCCATTTTGAAAAAAATTTTTTCTGGATTTTTTTATCTTCTGGAGCTCTTATAGGTTTTCTTCCTTTTTGTCCAGGAACTTTTGGAGCTTTAGAAGGAGCTTTATTTTTCTGGTTTTTTAAAACTTATCCTTTGAGTTATCAATTTTTAATTATTATACTATTTTTTATAATAGGAATAATTTCTGCTCATTTAACAAGTAACATTTTAAATGACAAAGATCCTGATTTTGTTATAATAGATGAAATAGTAGGAATGTGGATAAGTTTATTAGGGAAAAAAATCTTAATAGAAATTATTTTGGCTTTTATTCTTTTCAGATTAATTGATATTAAAAAGCCTTTTCCAATAAAAAAAATGGAAAATATACCAGGTGGATTAGGAATTATGATGGACGATGTAATAGCGGGAATTTTAACTAATATCTGTGTTATTTTTATAATAACGGGGTTTAAAATATGCATGGGGCATTAATTTTTATTGGAGATGAACTCCTTTCAGGAGCTATTCAAAATCTTAATAGTTATGTAGCAACATGTGAACTTACATCTTATGGTTTCAACATAGAAGAAATTATCACGCTCCCGGATAAAATTCCACTTATTATGGAATATTTAAAGAAATATATTGAAAAATATGATTTTATTATTACCTCGGGTGGATTAGGGCCTACAGAGGATGACTTAACAAATCTGGCAGTAGCAAAAGCGTTTAATTTAGAACTTATACAACACCCTGAATTTGCTTCTGCTATTTCTTCTTCTAAAGATTATGGAGAATCTCAAAAAATAGCTCAAAAAATGTCAATTTTACCAAAAGGTGCTGTTCCTTTATCTGAAGATTTGAGAATTGCAGGTTATTATTTGAATGTAAAAAATAAAATCATATTTTTCTTACCAGGAGTCCCTTCACAATTTTCTCAACTTTTAAAAACAAAGGTTATTCCTTTACTTCTAAGAAATTATCCAGAAACCCGTACAAAAGTTTTTAAAGTTTTGCGTTTTTTTGATATTAATGAAACAGATTTAAATTTATTTATAGCTAAATTACCATCACAACTTAAAGAATCAGTAAAAATAGGGTATTATCCAGCTTTTCCAGAAGTGAAAATGGTATTACAAAGCGAAGATAGAAATTCTATAGAAAAAATAATAAAAAACATAAAGGATAGCTTTGAAATTTATTTAGTAAGTGAAGAAAATGAAAATTTACCACAAGTAATAGGAAAACTTCTTAAAGAAAAAAAAGAAACTTTGGGGGTAGCTGAATCCTGTACAGGTGGCACACTTTCTTCACTAATTACATCAGTTTCAGGGAGTTCAGAATATTTTGAAAGAGGATTTATTACCTATAGTCCTAAAAGTAAAATTGAAGAATTAGGAGTAAATCCTCAAACTATAGAAAAATTTGGAGTAGTAAGTTTTGAAACTGCTTTAGAAATGGCTGAAGGGGTAAAAAATAAGGCAAAAGTTGACTATGCATTAGCTTTAACAGGCTTTGCAGGCCCTACAGGTGGAACAGAAGACAATCCGGTAGGAACTGTTTATATAGGATTCACTTCAAATAAAGAATGCAGAGCATTCAAATTTATTTTTCCTGGAGATAGAAGAGAAGTTCAAATTCTGGCAAGTTTTACAGCTCTTGACATTTTAAGGAGGTACATACTTTATGATAAGAAGTTTTTTAGCTATAGATTTGCCACTGGAATTAAAGAAAAAACTATCAGCTCTTAATACAATAAATATCCCTTCTTCTTTAAAAATTAAATGGGTTGAAGAAAAAAATTTTCACCTTACTCTTAAGTTTTTTGGAAATATTTCAGAAAATTTTTTAGAAAAACTCTATAAACGAACTCAAAAAGCGGTTAAAGATTTTCCTTTTATTGAATTAAAAATAAAAAAAACTGGTTTTTTCCCAGAAAAAGGATTGCCAAGGGTGGTTTGGATAGGTCTGGATTCACAAGATGATATCCTTTTAAAGCTTTATAAAACCTTAGAAAAAGAGTTCAAAAAATTGAAAATAAAATCTTCTAAAGAGGCTTTTCATCCACATATTACTTTATTTAGAATAAAATCTATTGGTAACTTAAAAGAGTTTAATGCATATTTTGAAGCTTTGTCAAAAAATGCAATTTCCTTAGAAGGCTTTTCTTTTCAAGTTAAAGAATTAACTTTTTTTAAAAGCACTTTATATTCAACCGGACCAGTCTATCAACCTATGTATAAAGTACCCTTAAAAAATGCCTGAAAAAATTTTTTTAGCATCTATATATTTTTTATTCTCATTAAAGACTTAAAGTTCCAACTTATTAAATTATTCAAAGTATAAATTTGATTTTCATAAAACCGAAACATTAATCGGTCATGTATTTTTTTAATAATTATTCTTGAATTAATAAAAGCATTTATAGATTATTTTAAAATATGTAAAATATGAAAAAATAAAAACCTACCATTTTATGGTGGACAATTACTATACTAATGATTACATTTTCAAGAACATTAACATAATTTTTAAACCAAGGATTATAAATAATTTAGAAAAATGAAAAAAATATTTATTTTTTTTGGTATTTTGCTAATTTTGTTAGTTTTTAAGGCTTTTAGCTTGCCTGAAACTGCATCGAAACCCGAATATGGAGATGCTTTAATTATAGGAACTATTGCAGATGCAAGTATTTTGGTGCCTATGATTGCTACAGATGTAACAAGTCATGAGGTAGCAGGACACATATTTTTAGGGGTGGTAAAATATTCTCCAGATTTGAAAATAATAGGTGATCTTGCAGAAAGTTTTGAAATTTCTCCTGATCAAAAAACTATAATATTTCATTTAAAAAAAGGAGTTAAATGGGAAGATGGAAAGGAGGTTACTGCAGAAGATATTTATTTTGGCTATAAATTAATAACAAACCCTAAAATACCTTCTCCTTATGCCAGCGATTTTTTAGAAGTAAAAGATTTCAAAATAATTGATAAATATACTTTTAAAGTCACTTATAAAAGACCCTTTGCTTTGGCTCTTTCTTCCTGGAGTAATTTGGTTGTTTTACCAAAACATATATTAGAAGGAAAAGATTTGAAATACTTAGAAAGCATTTTTGGTAGAAAACCCGTAGGTAATGGGCCTTTTAAATTTGTTTCTTGGAAGCCTCAGCAAGAAATAGTTTTAAAGTTCAATCCGCTTTATTATAAAGGTAGACCTTATTTAAATTATATTATTTATAGAATTATTCCAGATCCTTCTACAATGTTTATGGAACTTCGCTCAGGAGGGGTTGACTGGGTCTCTTTAACACCTCTTCAGTATAAAAAACTTATGGAAGAACCAAAATTGAGAAATGAATTTCATGTATATCGTTATCCTGCTTTTGCTTATACTTATATTGGGTATAACCTCAAACATCCTTTTTTTAAAGATAAAAAAGTAAGAAAAGCCTTATGTTATGCAATTAATAAAAAAGAAATTGTAAAAGGGGCATTACTTGGACAAGGAATTCCAGCTTACGGGCCTTACAAGCCTGACACTTGGTATTATAACAAGGCTATAGAAAAATCATGTGAATATAATCCTCAAAAAGCATTAAAACTTTTATACGAAGCAGGTTTCAAAAAAAATGCTAATGGAATTTTGGAAAAAAATGGGCGTCCTTTTGAATTTACTATACTTACCAATCAAGGAAATCTCTCAAGGTTGCTCGCTGCTCAAATCATTCAGCAGAATTTGGCTAAAATAGGTATAAAAGTTAAAATAAGGGTAATGGAATGGACAACACTTATTCATGAATTTATAGATAAAAGAAGATTTGAAGCAGTTATTCTCGGTTGGGCAACAGGCCCTGACCCAGATTTATATGATATTTTTCATTCATCAAAAATCAAACCACCTGGGCTTAATTTTGTAGGATATAAAAATCCTGTTTTGGATAAACTTTTAGAAGAAGGTAGATATACCCTTGATCAAAAAAAACGGAAAAAAATTTATTATAAAATACAGGAAATCTTAGCTGAGGATCAGCCTTATACATTTCTTTATATCCCAATGAGCCTTGAAGCTATTCACAAAAGATTTAAAGGAATTAAACCAGCTCCTATAGGAATAGGTTATAACATAGAAGAATGGTGGGTTCCTAAAAAATTTCAAAGATATCATTTTATACCTTAAAGATGAAAAATACAAAAATCAATAAAATTACCATTGTTGGAGCAGGAAGTTGGGGGACAGCTCTTTCGAAAATATTGGGTGAAAAAGGATTTGAAGTATCCCTTTTAGCAAGAAGAGAAGAGGTTTGCAAAATAATAAATGAAAAAAAAGAAAATCCTTTTTATTTACCAGGAATTCTGTTACCTCCAAATATAAAAGCTACTACATCACCTGAAGAAGCATTTAAAAATACACATGTTGTTTTGTGGGTAATACCATCTTTTGCCTTAAAAGATGTTTTAAATAAATTAAAATTCTATATAAAAAATGTAAAATACCATATTTCAGGTATTAAAGGCATAGACTGGGAAACAAAAAAAACACCTTATATCATTCTAAAGGAATTTTTATCTTCAAAAAATAAAATTTTTGTTTTAGGTGGTCCATCTTTTGCTAAAGAAGTAGCTCAAAAATTACCTACAGCAGTGGTACTGGCTGGAAAAGATAATGAAGCAACTTATCAAATGCAAGAATTACTCGCTGTTTCTTATTTTAGGGTATATAGAAGCAATGATCCTGTAGGAGTTGAAATAGCAGGTGCTTTAAAAAATGTTATTGCTATTGCTTCTGGAATAAGTGATGGCTTAGGGTTAGGATTGAATGCACGCGCTGGATTAATTACAAGGGGACTTGTGGAAATAATTCGTTTAGGAACCAGAATGGGAGGAAATTTATTTACTTTTTACGGACTCGCAGGACTTGGAGATCTTGTACTTACCTGCACAGGAGCTCTTTCACGAAATTATCAAGTAGGGTATTATCTTGGTAAAGGTGAAAAATTGGAAAATATTCTTAAAAACTTAAAACAAGTCGCAGAAGGAGTTAAAACAGCAAAAGTAGTAAAAGAACTTACTAAAAAATTTCAAATTCCCATGCCTATTTGTGAAGAAGTTTATAAGGTTCTTTATGAAGGAGAAAAACCACAAAAAAGTTTGCAAAGACTTCTCTCGAGGAGTTTAAAAGAAGAATTTTATGATTTAAAACTTATAAATATAAATCAGAAGTCCTAAACCTGTAATAATCATTAATAAGCATAAAACCTGCCCCATTGTCATCCATCCAAAAAGAAAAGGTAAAGTTTGAGCTGGTTCTCTTATAAACTCAAAAAGAAATCTGAGAATTCCATATAGAATTAAAAATAAACTAAGCTTTGTTCCTGATTTCCATTGCTCCTTTCTTAATTTCCACATTAATAAAAATAAAAATAATCCTGTTACTAATCCTTCATAAAGCTGAACAGGATGTCTTGGAATATCTCCTGCATTTGGAAAAATCATTCCCCAAGGTAAATCAGTTGGCTTACCGTATATTTCTCCATTTATAAAATTTCCTATTCTACCAAAAAAAAGTCCTATGGGTGCAGGAACTACTATGAAATCCGCCCACCATAAAAAGGATTGATGATATTTTTTTATATAAAAATAACCTACTAAAATTGCACCTATAAGACCTCCATGAAAGGACATTCCTCCTTTCCATATAGCTATAATTTCAGATGGATGATCTAAAAAATAATCTGGATAATAAAAAAAACAAAATCCTACCCTTGCTCCAATTATAAGCCCTATGAAACTATAAAATAAAAGATTCTCCAAAAATGAATAAAGTTCTTTTTTATTTTTTTCTTTTAATTGATATTTACATAAAAAATAACAACAAAAAAAGCTTACAAGATACATTAAACCATACCATCTTAGAGAAAGAGGACCTATCTTGAAAATAACGGGATTAATGTGAGGATAAGTAAGCATCACATAAATCGTTTAATATACATTCTTCACACTTTGGATTTTTCCCAAGACAAATGTTTCTTCCATGAGCTTGAAAAAGATAAGGAAGTATATACCAATTTTTTTTATTTACAATTTGCATCAGCTCTTTTTCCATTTTTTCAGCTTGCTTAGATTCTACCAGTCCTAAACGTTTACTAATTTTTCTTACATGAGTATCTACTGGAATACCTTCAACAATTCCATAAGCATTAGCAAGAACAATATTAGCAGTTTTTCTTGCAACACCTGGCAATTCTAAAAGTTCATCCATTGTTTTTGGAACCTCTCCTCCAAATTTTTCTACAATCATTTTACATGCTTCTTTTATATATTTTGCTTTTTGTTGATAAAAACCGGTACTTTTAATATCTTCTGCTAATTCTTCTAAATCTGCATTAGCAAAATCTTCTGCTGATTTATATTTTTTAAATAATTTTTCTGTTACTTCGTTTACTCTTTCATCCTTACATTGAGCAGAAAGAATAGTAGCTATCAATAATTGCAAAGGATTTTCAAAATTGAGAGCTATTTTCGCCTCTGGATAAGATTTTTTTAGTCTTTTAATTACTTCTTGGGCTTTTTTCTTTAAAAATTTTAATCTCTCTTTTTGTTCTTTACTTAACTCTTTTTTAACTTTTTTGGTGGATTTTTTTCTTTTAGTTTTTTTCTTTTTTGCACTCAATTTTTAATCCCCCGAAGTGAGAAAACACTCTTTTATCCTATTTTCAATTTCCTCTCTGAGCTTAAGCTTAAAACCATCCGGAAAATCTGAAACTTTAATAGAAGTTAACAAAATTTTGTCTTTATAAGCTTTTTCTGCAACATCTTTTGCCCTGTTTACTAAACGAGAACAAAGAGAGGCTTTCAGATTTTCCACTTTATTAAAAAATTTCAACAATCTAAAAAATCTATTTTCATCGTAAACATCTAAGTTTTTCCCACTTTCAAGTTTACTTTCTAAATCACGAACTATTTTTTTCATCTGATCAAGTAAAGGAATTTGTATCTGTTTTCTTAATTGCTCTTCCAGAAATAAAAATTCCTTAGCCAACTTTTCATAAACTTCATCAGAAAAATCTCTTGAAATAATTAATTCCCTAAACCAAAAAGAAAATTCTCTTCTTAAAATATCCACAAGATACATAAAATCAAATTCACTTCTTTTATCTTCTACATCCTTTTCTTCAATAGCAAGCATTTCTGCAAGTTCCTTAGGAGTAAATCTCTTTTTTTGATATAAATGAAGCAAAGCCAAAAGAAAGATTTTAGGCGAAAAGTTAACTTCTTTGTCTTCCAATAAATATGGACCACTTCCTTTTTGATATTCGTTTAATACATCAAAAATCCATTCAAGAGTATAAAATTTAATCATTTTTTAAACCCTGCTAAGTTCTTTTCTCAGTTTTTCTTTTATTTCTTTTATTGATATTTTATCTTTAAAACTCCCCTGAGCAAGTTCTTTTTTTCCTCCGCCTTTAAGCCCCAATGGGTATAAAATTTGGAAAATTTTATTAGCAGGATATTTATCCGAAAGGTCTTTGGTTACCATACATACTGCAAGTGTTCCTTTTTCTCTTTCTCCAAGAATTAAAAATATTCCAGAACCCAGTTTGTTTTTAAATATATCTCCTATTTCTCTAAGCTCTTCTATTTTATCAATATTAAAATTTGCCACCAATACCTTTGCTTCATTTATTTTTTCTACTTCTTTTAATTTTCTTTCTATTTCTGACTTTATATCTACAGCTTTAAGTTTTTTTATTTCGTTTTCCAGATTTTGTATTTTCTGATATAAATTCTGTATTCTTTTTTCGATATCTTTTGGGGAAGTTTTTAAAATTTCTGCTATAGATAAAATTCTATTTTCCAGTTCTTTCATTTTTTCATAAGCCTTCAAACCAGCAACTGCTTCAATTCTTCTAACATTTGAAGCAACGCTACTTTGAGAAATAATTTTAAAAAACCCTATATCTCCCGTTCTCTTAACATGAGTTCCTCCACAAAGTTCAATAGATACATTGTTTATTTTTACAACTCTTACAATATCCCCATATTTTTCATCAAAAAGAGCTATAGCTCCCATCTTATCTGCTTCTTCTTTTTTTACCCATTCTGTTTCCACCGGATAGTTTTCTAAAATCCATTTATTAACAAGCTTCTCTACTTCTTCTATCTCTTGAGGTTTTAAAGCCTGAAAATGTGTAAAATCAAAACGAAGCCTATTTTCCTCCACAAGAGAACCAGATTGTTTAACATGCTCACCAAGGACTTTTCTTAATGCTGCATGCAAAAGATGTGTTGCTGTATGATGTCTCTGAATATGAGATCTTCTTTCTTTATTAACTTTCATAAAAACTTCATCACCTGGTTTTATTTCACCTTTTATAAATTTAATTTTATGATAAATCAAATCTCCAAGAGCTTGAACATCAAGAACTTCTGCTTTGCTTTTTTCACTCTCAATAAAACCTGTATCACTTACCTGCCCACCTTTTTCAGCGTAAAACGGAGTAATATCAGTAATTAAATAGACTTCTTCACCTGTATTTATAATTTCGATGACTTTTGCTTTTATCTCTAATTTATCATATCCTACAAATTTTGTCTTGATTCCTTTTTGGATAAGATTTTTCATTTTTTCTGGAATAGATTCTAAAACCCCTTTCCATGTTTTTTTACTTTCTTCTCTTGCTTTTTCTCTCAGTTTTTCAAATCCTTTTAAATCTAAACTAAAACCTAATGGCAATACATAATCTCTTACTAAATCATAGGGAAATCCATAAGTATCATATAGCTTAAATAATATATCTCCAGGAATTATTTTTTGACCCCTTTCTAAAAGTTTTTTTACTTCTTTTTCTAAAATTTCCATACCTACATTTAAGGTCTCCAAAAATTTTTCTTCTTCGATTTTCAATATTTTTTTAATTGTTTTTTCATTTGTTTTTATTTCTGGATAAATATCGCCAAATTCTTGAATAACAGGATCAACCAATTTATAAAGAAAGGCATCCTCTAAACCTAATATTTTTCCAAATCTTTCTGCTCTTCTTATTATTCTTCTCAAAACATAACCTCTTCCTTCATTCGAAGGTATAATACCTTCTGCAAGAAGAAAAGTAGAAGCTCTTATATGATCAGCAATAACTCTAAAGGCAATTTCTGTTTCTTTGTTTTCTTTAAATTCTCTTTTAGTTAAATTTGAAATCTCTTTAATGATTCCCGCAAAAAGGTCTGTATCATAATTAGAAGGAACTCCTTGAATTACAGCAGTAATCCTTTCAAGCCCCATTCCAGTATCTATACAGCCTTTTGGAAGTGGCTTGAGGTTTCCTTTTTCATCTTTTTCATATTGCATAAAAACAAGATTCCATATTTCTAAGTATCTATCACAATCACATCCAGGAGCACATGTTGGTTTTCCGCAACCAAATTCAGGTCCCTGATCATAAATGATTTCAGAACAAGGACCACAAGGTCCTGTATCTCCCATTGCCCAAAAATTATCTTTTTCTCCAAGTTTATAAATCCGTTCTTCTGAAAACCCTGCTATTTTTTTCCATAATTCAACAGATTCTTCATCTTTTTCATATACAGTAACATATAACTTTTCCTTAGGTAATCCCAAAACCTTATTTACAAATTCCCATGCATAGGCAATGGCTTCTTTTTTGAAATAATCTCCAAAAGAAAAATTTCCAAGCATTTCAAAAAAAGTATGATGTCTGGTGGTATATCCTACATTTTCAAGATCGTTATGTTTCCCTCCTGCTCTTACACATTTTTGACAAGAAACTGCACGCTTATAAGGTCTTTTTTCTTCTCCTAAAAATACCTTTTTAAACTGAACCATTCCTGCATTGGTAAAAAGTAAAGTAGGATCATCATAAGGTACCAAAGAAGAACTTGGAACTACCTCATGATTTTTTTCTTTAAAAAAATTTATAAAAAGTTTTCTAATGTCTCTCCCTTTCATAAAAATTCCTGATTTTTTTTATTATTTAAAGATTTAATTAAATTTTACTCTTACTTTATTTATCTTTCAATAATAATAAAATTACTATTTTAAAACTTAAAAGTAAAAGTAATAAGATTACAATTTTTGGTACCAAAAATTTCTTGAAGCTGATAAGATCTCAAAATCAAGATCCCCTGTGATTAATATACGAAGGTTCCTGCTTTTAAAATGATTACAAAAATTTTGATATGATAAAACTTAGCTTTAAAATTTATTCAAACAAGGTTTGACTTTTGGCCACAAGGTATTCTTAAAATTTAGTATACTGAAATTTACAAAAATAGTTACTAAAGCTTTTGTCTTTTGAAGAAGGTATAGAATTAATAAAAAAATATTTCTCATTTATAGTCCTGAATCGTATATAGATTGATGAAGTATTAATAAATAACAATTTTGATTTTCTTTAACTTTTTATTTGGGTTTTTATATTTTTCTTGAATTCTAAAAATAATATAGTAAATTAACACCAATTAAATCTTAGGAGGAGAATATGCCTTTTAAAAATTTTTTATTTACTTCTGAATCTGTTACTGAGGGGCATCCTGATAAGGTTGCAGATCAAATTTCTGATGCAATTTTAGACGCAATATTAGAAAAAGACCCTTATGCAAGAGTTGCATGCGAAACCCTCGTCAATACAGGAATGATACTTGTTGCAGGAGAAATTACTACAGAAGCAAGGGTGGATTATCCAACAATTGCTCGTGGTGTAGTAAAGGAAATTGGATATAATCATTCAGATCTGGGATTTGACTATCAAACCTGTGCTGTATTGATAAGTATAGATAGACAAAGTCCTGATATTGCAATAGGTATAGAAAGGGATGGAGAAATAGGAGCAGGAGATCAAGGATTAATGTTTGGTTATGCGTGTACGGAAACTCCGGATTATATGCCTATGCCTATATGGTATGCTCATAAACTTGCAATGAGACTTGCAGAAGTAAGAAAAAAGGGAATATTACCGTTTTTAAGACCTGATGGAAAAACTCAAGTTACTGTAAGATATGAAAATGGAAATCCTGTAGATATTCATACAATTGTAATTGCAGCTCAACACGATCCTACAGTACATCAAAAGGAATTAAGAGAAGCTATTATTGAAGAAGTAGTTAAAAAGGTAGTTTCTCCTGAGCATTTGAAGCCTGAAACAAAAATTTTAGTTAATACTACTGGAAGATTTGTAATAGGTGGACCTCTCGCTGATTGTGGAATGACGGGGAGGAAAATAATTGTTGATACCTACGGGGGGAGAGGACATCATGGTGGAGGGGCTTTCTCTGGAAAAGATCCAACAAAAGTAGATAGAACACCTTCCTATTATGCAAGATATGTAGCCAAAAATCTTGTAGCTGCTGGCGTAGCAAAAGAGCTTGAAGTACAGGTAGCCTATGCAATAGGGGTTCCTGAACCACTTGCTATAAATGTTAATACCTATGGAACAGAAACTATTCCAGTAGAAAAAATTTTAGATATTATTAATAAACTTTTTGATTTCAGACCTAAACATATGATAGAATATTTAAATTTAAGGAGACCTATATTTAAAAAAACCGCATGTTATGGGCATTTCGGAAGAAATGAGCCTGAATTCACTTGGGAAAAACTTGATATGGTTGAAAAAATAAAAGATCTGGCAGGATTTGATAAATAAGAAAGGAGGTAAAGATGGATTTCCATGTAAAGGATCTCAATTTAGCTGATGAAGGACTTAAGCGTATTGAATGGGCGGAGATGGAAATGCCTGTTTTAAGACAAATTAGAGAAAGATTTAAAGAAGAAAAGCCCTTAAAGGGTATTCGTATAGGTGGTTGTTTACATATCACAACAGAAACAGCTAATCTTGCAAGAACTTTAAAAGAAGGGGGAGCAGAAGTATATTTATGTGCTTCGAATCCGCTTTCCACACAAGATGAAGTTGCATCTGCTTTGGTTAAATATTTTGAAATTCCCGTATTTGCCATAAGAGGTGAAGATAGAGATACTTATTATTCTCATATAAAAGCCGTCCTTAATAAAGATCCACACATCACAATTGATGATGGAGCTGATCTTGTAACTACACTCCATAAAGAAAGACCTGAACAGGCTAAAAAACTTCTTGGTGGAACAGAAGAGACAACCACAGGTGTAATTAGACTTCGTGCTATGGCAAGAGATGGAATTCTTAAATATCCAATAATAGCAGTAAATGATGCATTAACAAAACATCTTTTTGATAATCGCTATGGAACTGGGCAGTCTACAATTGATGGAATTTTAAGAGCAACAAATAGACTTCTTGCAGGTTCTGTTTTTGTAGTGGCTGGATATGGGTGGTGTGGTAAAGGTCTTGCTATGAGGGCTCGCGGAATGGGTGCAAGAGTAGTAATTACAGAAGTTGACCCATTAAAAGCACTTGAGGCTGTAATGGATGGATATTTAGTAATGCCAATGGATGAAGCTGCAGAAATAGGAGATTTTTTTTGCACTGTTACAGGGAATAAAGCAGTTATAAGAAAAGAACATTTTTTAAAAATGAAAGATGGCGCAATAGTGGCTAATTCTGGACATTTTGATGTAGAAATAGATTTAAATGAATTAAAATCTATCTCTACTAAAATAAGACAAATAAGAAATCAGGTGGAAGAATATACTTTAGTTAATGGAAAAAGAATTTATATACTTTCTCAAGGAAGATTGGTTAACTTGGCTTCAGCAGAAGGGCATCCCTCAAGTGTTATGGATATGAGTTTTGCAAATCAGTCTCTTTGTGTTGAATATATTGTAAAAAATCATAAAAATCTTAAAAATCAAGTTTATCCTGTACCAGAAGAAATTGATAAAGAGGTAGCAAGACTTAAACTTAATGCTATGGGAATTAAAATAGACACTTTAACTCCTGAACAAGAGAAATATTTAAGCAGTTGGGAAGAAGGAACTTAAAAAGAATTTTTTATTCATAGTTGATTATTTTAATACTTAATTTCTTCCCACCTCTTTTAAGTTTTGCAACACTTTTGATTTATAAAAAAACAATTTTTCCACATCTTTAAATATTAAAAACTGTATATAATTTTTTGAACATTAATTTAAATAAAAATAAAAATTGAGATTATTATTTCCTGAAATATTCATATTGGATTATAATTAAAATTATGGTGAAATTAAAATGTAAATACTGTGGGGGTGAAGCAATAATAGAAGGTAAATGTGTTAATGCCAAAGTAAGATGTCTCTCCTGTGGTATTGAAAGACCTGCTAAAGAATATTTAGACGAAATAGAAAAATGGAAAGAGCTACTTTTGGAAGAATTTGCTTGTTTGTTTAATCAAAGTTCAGATTCCCAAAATAAAAATGATTAAAAAAAATCCATGGTTTGATAAATGGGCAAAAAAGGCAAAAGAAAAGGGATATCCTGCTCGTTCTGTTTTTAAATTAATGGAAATTCAAAATAGATTTCGCCTTATAAAAAAGGGAAATGTAGTACTTGATTTAGGTGCATCTCCTGGTTCTTGGTCAAAATATGCATGTGAAATAGTTGGTCCTACAGGAAAAGTAATCGGCATAGATATTCAACCAATTAAAATTAATCTTCCAAATTTTTATTTTATTCAAAAAGATGTATATCAAATAACTTCAAAAGATTTTTATGATTTAGGAATTGAAAAATTTGATGTAATTTTAAGTGATATGGCTCCTAATACAACAGGAGATGCTTTTGGAGATCATATTTGCTCAGTAAGACTTGTTGAGAAAGCCTTTGAATTAGCTAAGGAATTTTTAAAAGAAAAAGGGCATTTTATAGCTAAAATATTTGAAGGAGCAAAAACCTCTGAAATAAAGAAAAAATTTGAAAAATCTTTTGGAGGTGTTAAACTTTTTAAACCAAAAAGTAGCAGAAAACAAAGTAAAGAAATATTTATTATTGCTTTAAATTTTAAACCTTTTTAAGGAATAAAATTTGAAGATACTTCATACTTCTGATTGGCATTTAGGAAAGATTCTTGCAGGTAAAAAATTTGTTGAAGAACAAAGACAATTTTTTGAAAATACTTTTTTTCCTTTATTAAAAGATATTAAACCTGATATTCTTTTAATTACAGGAGATATTGTAGATCGTCCTAATCCTGACACAGAAACCCTTTTTTTATTAAAAGATATTTTTTATTTTCTTTTTAAACAAAGAATATCAACTTTTATAATCCCTGGAAATCATGATTCTAAAAAAATTATTTTATTTAAAGATTTTTTAAAAGAAGCTAATTTAATCATAATAGAAAATCTGACATATTTTAAAGAACCATTCATCTTTGAGTCTAAAAAGGGAGAAAAACTTTATTTTTATCTTTTACCTTATTTAAATCTTTATGAATTAAAATTTTATTTAGAAAACTTGTGGTATCAAGAGTTTTATTCTATTTTCCACTCAAAAGATCAAGTATTTTTGAGAGACTTAATAAATTTTCTTATAAAAAAAATAGAACCAAGGATCAGAAAACCTGCTATTCTTTTAGGTCATTTTGCAGTTGAGAAAGGAGTTTTTACTGGCGAAGAAACACCTTTAAAAGGTATCGGAAATGAAGAAGTATTACCTTTAGAATATTTTAAACCTTTCGATTTTATTTTTCTTGGGCACCTTCATCGTTTACAAAAAATAGATAAAAATGTTTATTATTCTGGTTCTATATTACCTTATAGTTTTGAAGAATCTATGTGTATGAAAGGTGTCTGGCTGGTTGAAATCAAAAATGGCAAAAAAATAAAAGAAGAAATAATCCCTCTTCCTCCTTCATTTAAAATGAAAATTATAAAGGGATATTTTAAAGATTTAATTACAAACTTTAAAAAAGATGATGCTTATATAAAAATCATATTAAAAGATGAATTACCAGTATTAGATCCATTTAATAAACTCAAAAATATATTTCCCAATTTATTAATACTTGAATATGAAAAAGATAAAAAAAGAGAGAATTTAGATTCTTTTACAAACTTTGATTATTTTGATAAAAAAGAATTAAAATTAGATGAAGAGGAACTTTTTAAAAAATTTTATAAATTTGTGGAAGGAAAGGAACCAAAAGATGAAATCATTAATGTATTTAAGAGACATGTAAATGAAATTAAAACAAATTTGGAAAAGGAGGGCAGAACATGGCAATAAAAGCAATAGTTGCAGGTGCTGCAGGAAGAATGGGAAGAACTATAACAAACTTAATATTTCAACATCCTGAAATAGATCTTGTCGGGGCTTTTGAACATCCAGAACATCCTGCAGTAGGAAAAGATGTAGGTGAAATAATAGGTATTCCTAAAACAGGAATTATTATAGAAAATTCTTTAGAAAAGGTTATAGAAAAGGGAGATGTGTTAATTGACTTTACTTTTCATAAAGCTTCTCTTGAACATGCTCGTATAAATGCTAAATATAAAAAAGCTATGGTCCTTGGAACTACAGGATTTACAAAAGAAGAATTAGAAGAAGTTCATAATCTTGCTAAGGAAAATTTTCCTTTGGTTCAAGATTATAATATGAGTTTAGGAGTAAATTTATTGTGTAAATTGGTTGAAATAACAGCCAGAATTCTTTCAGAGGGATATGATATTGAAATAATAGAGGCACATCACAGAATGAAAAAAGATGCTCCAAGTGGAACAGCTTTAAAACTTGCAAATATTATTGCAAAGGTACTTAATAGAACTGAAGAGAATTTTAGATTTTGTAGAGAAGGTATGATAGGTGAAAGACCTTCCCAAGAAATAGGTATTCAGACTATAAGAGCAGGAGATATTGTAGGAGAGCATACTGTTCTTTTTGCGGGTATAGGTGAAAGGATCGAGCTTACTCATAAAGCAAGCAGTAGAGAAACTTTTGCAAGAGGTGCATTAAAAGCTGTATTATGGGTAGTAGGTAAAGAACCAGGTGTTTATAATATGTGGGATGTCCTTGGTTTAAAAAATTTATAATAATTTTAAAACTTTAAAAAAAATAAATAAGATGGAAGATAAAACTTGCCCTGTTAAGGAAACTTTTAAATCGTCATCAAAAAAGCATACAGGAATTAAAGATATTCGGTATATATTAGCTATAGGAAGTGGAAAAGGCGGTGTAGGTAAAACAACTTTATCGGTTCTCTTGGCTCTTGCTTTAAAGGATGCCGGATATTTAACAGGAATATTTGATTTAGATTTTTATGGTCCAAATATAAGTCTTTTATTAGGTGTTAAAAAAGTTCCAATTATTGAATTTGGCAAAATAAAACCTGTTGTATGCGATAAAATAAAAGTTTTAAGTTTAGGTCTTCTTGTTTCTGAAAAAGAACCGATTTTTATGAGAGGATTAATGGCTTCTAAACTTTTACAAGAACTTATTGAAAAAGTAGAATGGGGTCCTTTAGACTTTCTAATTCTTGATCTTCCTCCTGGAACAGGAGATATATTTTTAAGTGTATGTGACCTTTTTGAACTTGAAGGATTTATTTTGGTAACAACTCCTCATAAGTTGGCATTAGCTGATGCAAGAAGAACTCTTACAATTTTGAAAGAAAATAAAATTCCTATATTCGGTGTTGTTAAAAATATGTCCGATTTTTTTGAAAATACCCCTTATTTCGATAAATTCTTAGAAGAAGAACATTTATCTTTACTTTTCGAGATACCATTCATTAAAGAATTATCAGTTATAGAAAACTTTCAAGAACTCTTTAAAATTCCTGAAAAAAAGAAATTGTTAGAAAATCTCGCTGAAAAAATTTTGGATAAAGTATTTAGAATTTATTAAAAAATTTTATGAATATATACCAAAACCTTGTAGAAAGAGCCTTACCATTAGCTCGAGCTAAAAGAATTAAAAAAATTTGTGTAGGAATAAATTATACGATAGTTGAAATTGAAAAAGGTGGTACCGGGTTAGTTTACACATTTAGAGACACAGAAAGAATTTATGAATTGGGAGAGGAAATAAATTTCTGGAATGCTTCTGCAGATATTGTAATAAAAGGATATCTTTCTCATAATCCTATAGAAATTTCTGTTGGTCTTGCTACAATAAATGCAATTTTTGCTGATAAAAAAGAAAATTTAAAAAATGCTATATTAGGAGATATTTTTTCAGAGATTAAATTTTCTCCCACAGATGAAATATTGATGATAGGATATTTTGAATCGTTATTTAAAAAACTTGAAGGAAGAGTAAAAAAAATCTGGGTTATAGAAAAAAATTCAGAAAATGCAGAATTTACTATCAAAGATCTTGCAAATAAGGTAAATTTAGTACTTATTACCTCTTCTACACTCATAAACAAAACACTGGAAGATATCTTAAAAGATGTAGAAGGTGTACCAGAGGTTCTTTTAATAGGACCTGCCACTCCGTTAAATCCTGAAATTTTTAGATTTACTCCTGTAACATGGCTTTGTGGAATAGTTGTAAAAGATTCTGAAACACTTTTTAAAAAAGTTTGTGAAGGTAAAGGTATTACAGCATTTTTTAAATCAGGAGCAATAGAAAAAATTAATTTAAGGATAAAAAAATGAAAAAACTAGAAAATTATTCTAAATTTATTTTACCAGCTTTATTATGGATTGTTTTAAGCATTAGATTTTATCCAGGGGATCTAATAAAAACTTTATTAGAATCAATGAAGCATTTCTTAGGATTTGGTTTATACGGCTTTGGATTAACTATAATTTTGAATGGTTTAAGTGTCAAATTTACAAAAAAAAGAATGACCCGTGAGCAATTTATTAGAATTGCTTTATGGCTTTCTGCTTTTGCTGCTTTTGGTGGGAGTCTTGATTTTTATCTCGGGTCTAAGTTATGATAGGTGTCTTTGATTCTGGTCTCGGTGGTCTCACAGTTGTAAAAGAACTTCTTAAACATATTCCCGAATATAAAATTATTTATTTCGGAGATACTGCTCGTACGCCTTATGGCACAAAAAGTGCTAAAACTGTAACAAGATATGCTATAGAAAATACAAAATTCCTTCTCAAAAAAGGAGCTAAAATTATAGTAGTTGCCTGTCATACTGTTTCAAGTACAGCTATGTCAGTTTTAAAAGAAAATTTCCCAGATATACCTTTTTTTGAAGTTGTTACTCCTTCTATGAAAAAAGCACTTAAACTTACAAAAAATAAAAAAATTGGACTTATAGGAACAAGAACTACTGTAGAAAGTGGTATTTACGAAAAACTTTTTAAAGAAATTGCTCCTGAGGTTAAACTTTATTCTCAAGCATCTCCACTCCTTGTACCATTAATTGAAGAAGGATGGCTTAATAAACCTGAAACAAGAAGAATAGTAAAAAAATATTTAATTCCTTTAAAATTAAGAGGAGTGGATACAATAATACTTGGTTGCACACATTATCCTATTATAAAAAAAGTGATTCAAGAAAAAGCAGGTAAAAGACGAAAATTAGTAGATCCATCAGAAGAAGTTGCTTTGGAAGTAGCAGAATTTTTGAAAAAAAATTCTGATATAAAAAAATATCTCCCCCCTGATGGAGAACCAGAAATATATGTATCTGATTTAACACCAAATTTTAAAAAGATTGCTACTATGTTTCTGGGAAGAAAAATAGAATTACAAAAAATAGAACTTGAAAAATTTTTATATTGATATGCAAAATTATTTAAAGGAGAAAAAATTATGGGGTATATTGTAGAAATGGGAGAATTATTTCTTGCTAAAAATTATAAAAGAGAAGCTGTTGCTTTTGTTAAAGGACAAGGAACAAGACTTTTTACAGAAGATGGGGAAGAATATTTAGATTTAACTGCTGGTATAGCAGTATGTAATTTAGGACATGCTCATCCTGAGTTAGTAAAAGTCTTAAAAGAACAGGGTGAGAAACTCTGGCATACTTCTAATCTCTATTACACAGAGCCTCAAGCTAAACTTGCTAAAAAACTTGTCGAACTTTCGTTTGCGGAGAAGGTTTTCTTTGCAAATAGTGGTGCTGAAGCAGTTGAGGCTGCACTTAAACTTGCAAGAAGATGGGCTTATGAAAACTTTGGAAAAAAGAAAAATCAGTTTATCTCTTTAAAAAATTCATTTCATGGAAGAACATTTGGTGCACTTTCTGTTACTGGGCAATTTAAATACTGGGAAGGTTTTGAACCCCTTGTCCAGGGTGTAACTTTTGTTACCCCAAATAATAAAGATGAATTAAAAAATGCTTTTAATGAAAACATATGTGCAGTAATTTTAGAACCTATTCAGGGAGAAGGTGGGGTTTATCCTTTAAATAAAGATTTCATAGAATGTGCTAAAGAGCTTTGTGAAAAACATAAAGCACTTTTAATTTTTGATGAGATACAGACAGGGATTGGAAGAACAGGAAAGCTTTTTGCTTATGAACATTTTGGTATAGAACCAGACATAATGTGCTTAGCAAAAGCTTTAGCAAATGGATTACCTCTTTCTGCTACACTTGCAAAAGAAGAGATTATGAAAAGTCTTAAACCAGGAACTCATGCATCAACCTTTGGAGGAAATCCTCTTGCATGTGCTGTAGCAAATAAAGTTCTTGAAATAATATCCGAGCCTTTATTTTTAGAAGAAGTAACTGTTAAAGGCAAAGTTATTAAAGAAAAAATACTCCACCTAAAAACCAAATATCCTAAATTAATAAAAGAAGTTAGAGGTTTTGGACTTTTGATTGGTATTGAATTTCATATAGAAGTTAAAGAAATTTATAAAAAACTTTTTGAAAGAAAGATATTAACAACCTGTCCAAAACCAAATATTTTAAGGCTTTCTCCTCCTCTTATTATTAATTATAGAGAATTAGATTTTTTTGAAAATGCCCTTAAAGAGATACTTGAAGAAATATCTTAAAATATGCGATCTTCTTTTGCCTTGGTTTTTTATTATACAAAATTAAATAAATATAGTATTCATGCATTATTAGGAGCTTTAGAAAGTAAAAAAATACTAAATGAAATTCCTGTATGTTTTCTAAATAAAAAAGAAACTATTTTAGATGATTTAAAAAAATTAGTTTCTATTTATTCACGGGTACTTCTTGGTTTTTCTTTTTTTACACCTCAAATTTGGGATATTTATCCTTTAATAAAAGAAATTAAAAAAACATTTAAAAATAAAGTTTTTATAATAGCAGGAGGCCCGCATCCAACAGGGGATCCGATAGGAACTTTGAATGCAGGAGCAGACCTTGTAGTAAGAGGGGAAGGAGAAAAGACTTTTACTCAAATAATATTTAATTTGCTTGAAGGAAAAGATTTATATAAAACAAAAGGAATTTCTTATAAAGTTAATGGGAAAATCAAATCAAATGAAAAACAATCACAAATTAAATTAGATGAATATCAACCATTTTGTATCAAATATTCTAAATTTAATCCTATAGAAATCACTCGTGGATGTCCTTTTGCATGTGCATTCTGTCAAACTTCAAGATTATTTGGTACAAAAGTAAGACATAGAAGCATAGAAAAAATTTGCGAATTTGTAGAAATTTTTAAAGCTCGTAATCTTACTGATATAAGATTTATAACACCAAATGCATTTTCCTATGGATCAAAAGATGGAAAGGAAATAAATTTAGAAGCCTTAGAGAATTTATTAAAAAACATAAGAAAAATTTTAGGTAAAGAAGGAAGAATATTTTTTGGCTCTTTTCCATCTGAAGTAAGACCTGAACATGTAAATAAAGAAACCATAGAACTTGTTTTAAAATATGCTGATAATGATAATCTGGTAATTGGAGCACAATCAGGAAGTGATAGAATTTTAAGACTTTGCAATAGAGGACATTCTGTAGAAGATGTTTATAGAGCTGTAGAACTTACTATAAAATCTGGTTTAAAAGCTAAGGTAGATTTTATTTTCGGTCTTCCAGGTGAGACTGAAGAAGATATAAAAGCAACTATTAAAGTAATTGAAGATCTTGTCAAAATGGGAGCTATAATTCATGCTCATACATTTATGCCTCTTCCTCAAACACCTTTTAAAAAAGTAAAAGAAGTTAGTTTAAAACCTGAAATCTTATCCCTTATTAAAAAACTCTTGCCTAAAGGATTAATATTTGGAAACTGGCAAAAACAACTCGAATTATCTAAAAAAATTATCGAATATTTCAATAAATAAATATCTCAAATACTTTAATTGGTTTTTTTGTCCTTTCAAATAATCAAAAATTCAAAAAAATCAATCTATTAATTTAAAATCAAAAAAAATTGTATTATATTTTTGCTTATAAATATTTTTAAAATACAATTCAGAGGTTTTTTATGCTTGATTTTATATTTAATCCTGCAAGTATTGCGGTAATAGGGGCTTCAGAAAAAGAAAAAAAAATAGGACATATAATTTTGAAAAATTTAGTAACTCAAGGATATAAAGGAAAAGTTTATCCTGTTAATCCAAAAAGAAAAGAAATTTTGTCTTTACCATGTTATCCGTGTGTTTCTAAAATTCCAGATAAAATAGACTTAGCTATTATAGCAGTTCCTGCAAAAGTAGTACCTGATGTTTTAAAAGACTGCGCAAAAGCTGGTGTAAAAGGGATTGTGGTTATTACTGCAGGATTTAAAGAAGTTGGAAAAGAAGGGTATTTGCTCGAAAAAGAAATAACTCAAATTGTAAAAGAATCTGGAATGAAAATGGTCGGTCCTAATTGTTTAGGAGTGATTAATACTAAAAGTAATATGAATGCGACATTTGCCCCTGATTTACCCCCTACTGGGAGAGCTGCATTATTTTCCCAATCTGGTGCATTAGGAGTAGCTCTTATTGATTGGGCTATAGAAAATAATTTTGGATTTTCTAAATTTGTAAGTCTTGGAAATAAAGCCGATCTAAATGAGACAGATTTTTTAGAATATTTTGCACAAGATCCAGATACAGATATTATTCTCGGATATATAGAGGATATTGTAGATGGAAAAAGATTTTTAGAAGTTGCCACACGAGTAGCAAAAATTAAACCCATAATTCTTATTAAATCCGGGAGTACTGAAGCAGGTGCAAGAGCTGCATCTTCTCATACCGGAGCATTAGCTGGTTCTGATAGAGCTTTTACTGAAGCTTTTAAAAAAACGGGAATTATAAGAGCTTATGGTATTCAGGAGTTATTTGAAATAGCAGAAATATTTAAACTTAATAAAATTCCTAAAGGTAGAAGACTTTTAGTAATTACTAATGCCGGGGGCCCGGGGATTATTGCTGCAGATACTGCTGAAAAATCAGGATTAAAACTGGATCCCATGAGTAGATCTTCTATTGAAGCTATAGCTCATCAATTACCACCTACATGTGCTCTTTATAATCCTATAGATGTAATAGGTGATGCTACTTCAGAAAGATATAAAATTGTGCTGGATCAAGCAATAAAGGATGAATTTGTAGATGGTATATGTGTTATCGCTACAATTCAGGCAACAACCGATATAGAAAATATTGCTCAATTGATAATCTCCAAAAATAAAGAAACAGATAAACCTATTTTTGGATGTTTTATTGGTGGAAAAAGAGCAAAAAAGGGAATAGAAATTCTTAAAAAATCAGGACTTTCTTGTTTCGGAGATCCATCAGTAGGTATAAAAGCTTATAGTAAACTTGTATATTTTAGTGAAATAAAAAAACGAGAAGAAGAGATAGTTAAAATTGAAATACCCGAAAAAAATAAAGAAAAGGTTAAAATAATATTAGATGTTTTGGAAAAAACCGGAATAACTACTATAGGAGAAGAGTTAGCAATGGAAATCCTTTCTCTTTATGGTTTTACATTTCCTGAACATGCTCTTGCCCGAACCCCAGAAGAAGCTATAGAAATAGCAGAAAAAATCGGTTATCCTGTTGTAATGAAAGTATCCTCTCCTCAAATTCTTCATAAAACAGATGTAGGTGGTGTAAAACTTAATCTTTCAAATGCAAAAGAAGTTTATGATGCTTTTATCGAGATTACTTCTAATGTAAAAAGATTAATGCCTCAAGCTTTTATTAAAGGTGTTATGATATATAAAATGATTACTGAAGGTAAAGAAGTTATTTTAGGTGTTACCCAAGACAAAACCTTCGGACATATGGTAATGTTTGGTCTTGGAGGAATATATGTAGAGGTACTAAAAGATGTTTCTTTTAGAATTGTACCTGTAAGTAAAACCGAAGCCAAAGAAATGATAGAAGAAATAAAAGGAAGCAAAATTCTTGAAGGAGTAAGAGGAGAAAAACCATATGATAAAGAAAAAATAGTAGAATCTATCCTGAGATTATCTCAATTAGTCACAGATTTTCCTATAATTAAAGAGATTGATATAAATCCTTATGTAGTGAAGCATCAGGGAGCTATTGCACTTGATGCAAGAATAATAATTTAAAAAAAGGAGGAAAAAATGATCCCTGTATTTTTAATTTCTAATAAACCTTTTACAGGAAGAAATTTTTTAACTCTTGGGCTTGCTCTAAATTTAAAAGATAAAGGATTTAAAATCGGTTATGTTAAAACTATAGGAAAATTACCATTAAAAAAAGAAGATAAAATTATAGACGAAGAAGCTCTTTTTATAAAATATCTTTTAGAATTGAAAGAACCTGCAGATATTGTTTCCCCTTTTGTTTTCTCTTACGAAGCCCAATATAAACTTTTTAAAGGTGAGCCTCTTGATGCAGAACAAAAAATAATAAATGCTATATCTTGTCAAAAAGACAAAGATATTGTTTTTGTAATAACAGGAGATACTATATTTGAGGGCTATAGTTTGGGAATAAATGCAATCCATCTAATCGAAAAATTAAATGGTAAAGGATTAATTGTACAAACATGGAATGGAGAAACTTCTATTGATGATATTTTAGGAATTAAAGATTTATTAGGAGAAAAGTTTTTAGGTGCAGTAATTAATAAAGTCCCATCTGAATATTATATTTTTGTAAAAGAAACTATCATTCCTTATTTAAAAGATAAAGGAATAAAAATTTTTGGAATTTTTAAAAGAGAAAAGCTACTTGAGGCAGTAACTATAAGAACCTTATTAGAAATTGTAAATGGAAAAATAATTTGCGAGGAAGAAAAACTTGATGAACTGGTAGAAAATTATTTAGTTGGTGCTATGGATCCAGAAAGTGCTTTTCGATATTTTTTAAGGGTCCCAAATAAGGCTGTTATTACAGGGGTTTCTCGTACAGATATTCAAATCCTTGCTTTAGAAACCTCTACTAAATGTCTCATACTAACAGGTGGTCTTTTGCCAAGCGAAACTGTTATAAATAGAGCAAAAACTCAGGGAGTACCTATTATTGCTACTACCTTAGATACTTTTACAGTGGTAGATAAAATAGAAAAATTAATGGGTAAGGCAATGATTAAAGAAAAAGCAAAAGCTTTGAAGTCTAAAGAAATAGTAGCAAAAGAATTTGATCTCGATGGATTTTTAAACTTTCTTTTTATTGACAAGTAAATTTAAAAAATTATTTTTAAATTCTATGAAAAGAAAGATTCTCTGTGCTAAATGGATTTTACCAAGCGCGGATGATATACCTATTGAAAATGGTTGTATAGTAATTGAAGGAGATCAAATAATAGAAGTTGGTTTGAAAGAAAAAATCTTAAAGAAATATTCTAATTTTAAGCGATATTTTTTTGAAAACGGACTTATTTTCCCTGGTTTAGTTAATGCTCATACTCATATTCCTATGAGTATTTTCAGAGGAATAGCAGAAGATTTACCTTTAATGACTTGGCTTACTCAATATATATTTCCTATAGAAAAAAATTTAAGAAAAGAATGGGTTTATTGGGGATCAAAATTATCAATTATTGAAATGATAAAATCTGGAATAACGCTTTTCTGTGATATGTATATATTTGAACCTGAAGTTATTAAAGCAACTGAAGAAGCTGGTTTAAAAGCACTTTTAGGTGAAGGCCTTTTTGATTTTCCCTCTCCAGGATATGGTCCTTTAGAAAAGGGATTAGCTTTAACAGAATCACTTTTAAAAAATTTTGAAAGACATCCTACTATTAAAATTGCTGTTTCTCCTCATACTCTTTATACCTGTTCCCCAGAAACAATAAAAAAATGCTTAAAAATCGCAGAAAAATATAGTGCTAAACTACATATTCATGTTTCGGAAAATAAAGAAGAAATAGAAGAGGTTTATAAAAAATATGGTAAAAGACCACCTACACTTTTAAAAAATCTGGGTGCTCTTTCGGAAAATTTACTTGCAGTTCACTGCGTAAAACTTAATAAAAAAGAAATAGAACTTTTTGCAAAATATAAAGGTAATATAATACATTGTCCAGAAAGTAATTTAAAACTTGGATCAGGTATAGCCCCTGTTTCTGAAATGCTTGAATCTGGTATTGTATTAGCTCTGGGAACAGATGGACCAGCAAGTAATAATGATTTAGATCTATTTTCTGAAATGAGAACAGCCTGCCTTTTACAAAAAGGTTTAAAAGAAAATCCTACCATCTTAACAGCCAAAGAAGTTTTTAAAATGGCTACTTATTGGGGTGCAAAAGCACTTGGATTTGAAAATACAGGAAAAATAGAACCAGGATATAAAGCTGATCTCGCTGTATTGGATCTTTCTCAGGTTTCCCTTCAACCAGATTATAATCCTTTGGCTCTTTTAGTCTACAGTGCTAAAACAGGATATGTGTCAGATGTTATAGTAAACGGCAATTTTATAATGCGGAATTATAAAATACTTACTCTTAATGAAGAAGAAGTAAGAGATAAAGTTATTAAAATAAAACAAAAAATTTTAGATATCCTTGCCAAAAAATCTTTTTAAAAATATTCATTTAATTACTTTCCATTCACTAATTAAAAACTTATCTATTACAAAATGGTTCTTAATTTCCAGATGAAGAATTTTTTTTAAAGCTTTAAATCCTTCTCCTCCAACAAAAGTAGGAACATTTTCTCCACCAATTATTACAGGAAGATGGATTATTCTTATTTCATCTACATATCTCTTTTTTACCAATTCCCAATTTATAGAAGCTCCACCTTCTACCATTAGTTTTTTTATTCCTTTTTCATAAAGAATAGGAAGCAATATATCAAAATCAACAAGATATTCTCCTGCAACTATAATTTCTGCACCGAGTTTTTTTATTTTTTCAACCCTTTCTTGAGGGGCTCTTTTAGTAATAACTATAATAGTTGGAGCATCCTTAGAAAATATATTTGCATTAAGAGGAACATTAGCAGTTGAACATGGAATAATTCTAATAGGATTTTTCCCTTCTACATATCTTACAGTTAAACTTGGATCATCAGTTCTTACAGTTTCGCAACCTACCATTATTCCATCTACTTGAGCCCTTATTGTATGCAGATATTTATATACCTCAGGTGTCATCAAACTCATAAGTTCTTTACTTGAAGCACCTCTATAAAGAGTAAGTTTTCCATCTATAGTAACTTCAGAAACTATAGTAATGTAAGGTTTATTCATTATCTTGGGTCCCGAAATTTTTATATAAATATAAAATTCTTGATAAAAGTGAAAGAAAAGTTAAAAAAGTAATTAATTTTATACCAAAAGTTAAACCAATAGGTGCATTTAAATATTCTAAAATAGTAAAAATAATTAATACTAAATGTGTTTCAGGTCTTCCAAAAAAACCAACCTCTTCTAAAGGATCCTGAATTCTTCCTTTAATTTTCACTTGATATCCAATTTCTGCATATACTACTGGTTTAATAAAAGAGTGTAACATAGAGACTGTAATAACCAAAACAGTAATAAATGGCCCTGCATACAAATAACCCACTATTCCTAAAACTAATCCATCTACCCATTTATCAGCAATCCAATCAAAAACAGCTCCGAATTTAGTAGTTCTATCAGAAAGCCTTGCAACCATCCCATCAGAAAGATCTAATACACCAGAAATAAGAAGGAAACAAAAAGCAAGAATTAAATTTTCATAGTAATAAGCTAAAGCCGAAAATGTACCTATTAAAAGAGAAAAAAGTGTAATTAAATTAGGAGGTACATGAAGTTTATATAAAACTAATCCTACAGGTTTATAAAATTTTTTTAAACTTTCTCTTTTTTGTGTTAAATTCATTCAAATCCTTGTTTTTTCTTATGATTTCAATAGATTGTAATTACTAAATCTAAAAAGTCAAGTTGAAATAAAAATAAGCAAGATATTACAAAATTTTCAGTTATTTTTCGATTTTTCTTAAATGGATACAATCTCCAGAGTAAATTTTGTGAACATTTCCAAATTTATCTTTTATCATAAGAGCCCCGTCTTCACTTAAATCAAAAGCTATTCCTTTTATTATTTCTTGAGTAGTTAAAATTTTAACTTCTCTTCCAAGAGTACAACTCATTTCTTTCCAAGATTTTAAAATTTCATTAGAATTTTTTTTAATAAACTTATCAAAATATTTAACCAAGTTTATAATTATATCTGTTCTTGAAATATCTTTTTTAAAAATTTCTTTTAAAGAAATTGCCTGAGTTTCTAAATTTGAAATTTTGTTATTTACATTTATTCCAATTCCTATAATAGCATACTGAATCTTATCCACTTCAGCTCTTATTTCTAATAAAATTCCAGCAAGTTTTTTTTCTTCATAAACTACATCATTCGGCCATTTAAGCTTTACTTTTAATCCCGTTATATCTTTTATAGCAAGGGCTGTAGAAATACTTGCTATATAAGTTAAAATATATGACTCTTTCAAATTTAGATCAGGTTTTATTATCAGGCTCATCCATATTCCACCCGGTGGTGAGTACCACATACGAGCAAGTCTTCCTTTCCCTGAAGTTTGAGTTTCAGCTAAAATTAAGGCCTTTTCTTCATTTTCTGCTTTTTCTCTTGCGATATCCATAGTGGAAGTAACTTCTTGAAAATAATAAACTTTATAAGGAAGTTCTTTTAATTTATCTTCAAAAATAATATCTTTATTCATAAGTAACTTATATCCTTTTTTAGTTATTTCTATAGGATAACCTTTTTCTTTTAATTTCTTAATATGTTTCCAAATAGTAACTCTTGAAACATTTAATTTCTCAGCAAGCTTTGCGCCCGAAACAAAATTTAGATTTTTTTGGAGAATAGTTAATATTTGGACTCGTAAATTTCTTGATTTCATTTTGAGTAACGGAGGAGGAGGGATTCGAACCCCCGAAGGGAGGAATAACCTCCCTTAGCCGATTTCGAGTCGGCCCCCTTCGACCACTCGGGCACTCCTCCCTTTTTCAAAAATTAATTCTTTTATTTCTTTTTGTCAAGAATAACTATATACTTGTAAAATTTAAAATTTGTACTTAAAATTTAAAAATCTAAATATTAAATTAATTAAATTAATAAATTAAATTAATAAAGATCTTATGAAAGTTAAAGAAATAATGAATCCAAATCCTATTACTTTATCTTTAAATGATAAACTGTATAATCTCATTAAAATATTTTCTCGCCAAGGAATAGGTAGTGTAATAATTACAAACAAAGAAAAACCTTTCCAAATACTTACTCTAAGAGATATAACTAAAATATGTTTTTTGGAATCTTTCCCAAGTAATATTTCAGAAGTATTAAAATTATTAAATAAAACAGAAACCTCCTTAATAACTATTTATCAAAATCAATCTTTTATAGAGGCAATTAGTTTAATGAAAAAATTTGATATAAGTCATTTACCAGTAATAAATAAAAGAGAAAAGTTAGTAGGAATTTTAAGTTTAAGAGATATTCTTAAAAAAGTCCCGGAAATTGTTTATATAGATTCTCTTACGCAAGTGTATAATAGGTCTTATTTAGAATTTTTAAAAACAAAATTAAAAAGAATTAAAAGTCCTGTAAGTATTTTAATGATAGATTTAGATGATTTTAAAAAATTAAATGATAAATATGGACATTTAATTGGAGATAAAGTATTAAAAAAAGTTGCTCAAACTTTAAGAAAAAATATAAAAACTTCAGATGAAGTTATAAGATACGGAGGAGAAGAATTTTTAATCATAGCTTATAGATGTAATTTAGAAGAAGGAAAAAATTTAGGAGAACGTTTAAGAAAAAAGATAGAAAGAATTAGATTTAAAGGTATTCCAGGACTTAAAACAACTATTAGTATTGGGGTAACAAATTATGAACCTAAGTTAGAGCTTTTAGAAAATATCAAAAAAGCAGATAAAGCTATGTATCAAGCTAAAAAAGCAGGAAAAAATAGAACCGAAATTTTTATCTCTTAGATTTAAAAAAATCTTTTAATAATTTTTGAGCCTCTTCTTTAAAAAGTCCTTTTTTTATTTTTATTTGATGGTTTAATCTGGTATCTCTTACAATGTTATAAATACTTCCACAAGCTCCTGTTTTTTCGTCTGTTGTTGCAATAATAACCTCTTCAACTCTTGCAAGAACCATTGCATAAGCACACATAGGACAAGGTTCTAAAGTAACATACATTTTACATTTAATAAGTCTATAATTTCCTAAATTTTTACATGCATCTTTTATTGCTAAAATTTCTGCATGTGCAGTAGGATCATTCAATTTGATTATTTGATTCCTTCCTCTTCCAATTATTTTACCTTCAGGATCAACAATTACCGCCCCTACAGGAACTTCATCTTCCTCAAATGCAATCCGTGCTTCTTTTAAAGCTTCTTTCATATAAATTTTGTCTTCTTCACTAAACTTTACTTCCATATCTTGTAAATCAAACTAAAAATAAAAAACAAAAGCGGAAATGTTAAACTTAGATTTTCTAAATAAACTATTTGACCCAGTGGACGTTTTTTAAGAAATTTTATCAAACAATATCCCCAACCCCATATTAAAACCAAAAAAATATAAAAAATATTTTTAAAACATAAAACAAAAGACAATAAAATACCACTTATAATTATTATATTTAAAACTTTATAAACCGTATCTTCTCTAAACGAGCACAAAGATATTAAAAAGTTTTTAGGCAAAAATCCATCTGTTTCAAGATATACAAGTTCTAAGTATAGCCTCATAAAAATTAAAAAAGCAATTATTTCCATTAACAACAGCAAATTGTTAAAACCTAAAAAATAAAAAACCAAGATTATAAAAAATAAAATCTCAGAAATGAAATAAAACGAACTTTTCAAAAGAAAGAAGTCTAAAAATATAAAAATTATAAATAAAGAAAAAAGTTTTAAATCAATAAATAAACTACTTAAAATAACTAAAATTCCTGAGATTATTAATAAAAAATTTATCAACCACTTATGATTATTTAAAAATTTATTTTTTAAAGAATAAAAAAATTCGAGGGAATCTTTTGTTTTTAACTGGAAAAAATTATATTTAAAAAATAAAAAAGAAAAAAGAAAAAAAAGAAAAAAATTTGAAATGTTAAAATTAGCAAAATTGCTAAATCCCAAAAAATATAAAAGAAAAGAAAGAATAGGTACAAAGCATAAAAAAGAAAAAACTTTTAAAATTATATAAAAAATTGAAGTTGATTTAAGTTTATCAACTACTTCATTTATTAGCCAGTTAGGTGTTGAAGCACCTGCAGTAATACCTATTTTTTTATATTTTTTGATTTTTTCTAAAGGTATTTCATCAGCAGTTTCTACAAGATAAACTTCTTTTCCCTCATTACGGGCTATTTGAGCCAATCTATTGGTATTTGCACTAAATTTTCCTCCAATTACTATAATTACTTGACACTCGTTACAAAGCTTTCTAACTTCTTCTTGTCTTAAATGTGTAGCATTACAAATTGTATTTATAACTTCTCCAGAAGGATACTTAGATAAAATTTTTTGAGAAAGTTTTTCAAAAAGATTTTTATCTTGTGTTGTTTGAGAAAGAATAACATAATCTTTCAATTCTGGTAATTTTTCTATATCTTCAAAATTGTTCACTATATAACCTTTATCTTTACAAAAACCTAAAATTCCCTTTACTTCTGCATGATCTTTATCTCCTATTATTATTACATCAGCTCCTCTCTTTACTGCTTTTTTTGCAAGAGCTTGAACTTTCAAAACTCTTGGACACGTTCCATCTATTATTTTATGTTTTTTTGAAAGTTTTTCTTTTTCCTGAGGAGGAATTCCATGAGCTCTTAAAATACAGCTTCCCGAAGGAACATCTTCATTTACATCTCTTATAATCTTTACTCCTAATTTCTCAAGAAGCTTCAAGGTTTGTGGGTTATGAATAAGGGGACCATAAGTATATATAGGTTTTTCTCCTCTGCTTAATGCTTTTAGAACAAGATTAACAGCTCTTCTTACTCCCATACAAAAGCCTGCTTTCTTAGCTATTTTTATTTTCATAACTGAGTAAGTTCTTTTTCTAATTTTTCTATAATGCCTTTTTCAGCCATGCTGTAATAACCCGTTTCACCTATTATTAAATGATCTAAAATTTTAAACTGCAAAAGTTTTCCAGTTAGTATTAATAATTTAGTCAAACGAATATCCTCCTTAGAGGGTGTTAAATTCCCTGAAGGGTGATTATGCACCAAAATTAAAGAAACAGCTTTTTTTTCTAAAGCTTTAGCAAAAATTTCTCTGGGATAAACAGCTGTCTCGGTAAGTGTCCCCTCAAATAATTTCTCTACACCCAATACTTTAAATTGGGTATCAAGAAATATTACCATAAATATTTCTTTATCTTTTCCTTTTAATTCATACATCAAATATTGATAAATCTCTTCTGGAGATTTAAGATAATCAGCTTTTTCGGATTTTGCTTTTAAATACCTTTTTGCCACTTCGTGAACCACTTTAAGAGGTAATAAAGAATTTAACCCAACTCCTTTTACTTCTAAAAGATCCTGTAGATTAGCATCGAGGACTTTATCAAGTCTTTGATTATATTTTTTTAATAATTCCCGAGCAATTATACGAGTATCTTTTCTTGGAATACCAAAAAATAAAAGAAGCTCTAAAAGATCTTCATCTGTAAAACTTTGTGGCCCTTCTTCAAAAAATCTTTTTTTTACTCGTGCTCTATGTCCTTTTACTTTCTTTTCTATATTTTTATATTTTTTGATAATTTTTTTTAATTCTTTAGAATTAAAATTATCCTGCATTATAGTTTGAACCGAGCCCGGGCTTTTTTTTTCAGTTTAAAATTTTCTGTATTAAGATCATATACAAAGCCTTTACCTTTTATTATGCAATCTTTTTTCTTTACTGTTACTTCTTTATTACTCACTATAAGATTTCTGCCGGCATAAAAAATAAGTTCCTCTGTATAAATTTCTCCTTTATTTGAAGTTTTTAAAACGACTTTTCCCCTTATTATAAATTTATTTTGCATTTTATTATAAATACCCCTTTTTCCATATATTTTTACATCTTTAAGAGGATTAAAAATAAATAAACTTTCTGCTTCAAAATAATTTTTACCCTTTTGAACAAATTTTTTTGCTTTAAGATGCCAACTGAGCTTATTATTTTTAAATAATGTATATTTCAAATTATAAGCAATTATTTCAAGAGGGTCTCCTTTTGCAGAAAGTGAAAAAAGAAAAAATAAACCAAAAATCAGAATTAAAAGGTTAAATAAAAATTTAAGATTTCTTGCCATTTACCTTTTGCTTTCAAAATTATTTCACAGACTTCTCTAACTGCTCCTTCTCCACCAGGGTGTCTGGTTATATAATCAACATATTGATTCAGTGGATCCCAAGCATTTGGAACACATACAGCAAATCCAACTCTTTTCAATATAGGCAAATCTACCCAATCATCTCCTATATAAGCTATTTCTTCATCTTTAAGTCCTTTCTTTTTTAACAAATTTTCATAAGCTGAAATTTTTGTTAATTCTCCCTGTATTACAAATTCAATACCGAGTTCCCTTGCTCTATGTTCAACTGTTTTGGAATATCTACTTGAAAGAATACCCACTTCAACTCCTATTTTTTGAAGAAGTTTTATACCCATTCCATCAAGTACATTAAAATTTTTTATTTCTTTACCCTCTTCTGTAACAATAATCTTCCCATCTGTAAGAACTCCATCTACATCCAGAAGTAGAAATTTTATCTTTTTTGCCTTTTCTAAAATTTCAGGAGAGATTTCCATATTTTTCAATAACATTTCTTAAATCCCTTATCTGAGAAAAAATTTCTTCAAGTTTATCAAGGGGTAAAGAATTAGGGCCATCACACAGAGCTTTATCTGGTTCTGGATGAACCTCCATAAAAATCCCATCTACTCCAACTGCAACTGCTGCTCTTATCAAATATGGAGCAAATTCTCTTTGCCCTCCTGATGCTCCTTTTCCAGCTCCTGGAAGCTGAACACTATGAGTTGCATCAAAAATAACTTTTGCTCCAAAACTTTTCATTACAGGAATACTTCTAAAATCTACAACAAGATTATTATATCCAAAGCTGCAACCCCTTTCAGTAAGCCACACTTCTGAAGGCTCAAAAGCTATAGCCTTTTGTAAAGCATATTTCATATCCCATGGAGACATAAATTGTCCTTTTTTGATATTTACAATCTTTCCTGTCTTTGCAGCCTCAACTATTAAATCTGTTTGTCTACAAAGAAAAGCAGGAATTTGAATAACATCCACAACCTCGGCAACTGGTTTAACTTGCCATGTTTCATGGACATCTGTAGTAATAAAAACTCCTGTTTTTGATTTAACTTCATAAAGCCAAGCTAATCCCTTCTCAAGTCCGGGTCCTCTATAAGAATATAAAGATGTTCTATTAGCTTTATCAAAAGAAGATTTAAATACATAAAAAAAACCAAATTTTTTTGCAAGATTTTTAATTCTTTCTGCTACAGTAAGTGCTATTTCTAAACTTTCTAATACACAAGGGCCTGATATAATGATAAATTGTTTATCTTTCATACTAAATTAATGATAATATAATATAGAACTTGTGTCTGTAAAGTTTAAAAAATTTACTATGAATTATCTTAAATTTGAAAAAAATTATATTAAAAAAAAATGGTCCGGAAAATTAGCTATTGCTTTAGTTTTCCCAAACTTTTATAAAATCGGGATGTCCAATCTTGGATTTTTAACTATTTACGAAGGTTTAAATAAATATGATGAAATTGTATGTGAAAGAGTTTTCCTACCTGAAAACAATGAAAAAATTGTATCAATAGAAAATAATAGAATTTTAAAAGATTTTGATATTATATTATTTTCTATTGCCTTTGAAATAGATTACATAAATGCAATAAAAATTCTTATTAAATCTAAAATTTCTTTAAATCCTGAAGAAAGAAATATTCCGATTTTTGCTGGAGGAGTCGCTACCTGGTTAAATCCTGAACCTATTTCAGAATTTGTAGATGGCTTTTTACTTGGTGAATGGGAGGAAATAGAAAACAAAATTGTTCCTCTATTTCTGGAATATAAAGATGAAAAAAATAAATTACTTTCAGAATTAAATAAATTTGATTTTTTTTATGCTCCAAAAATAGAAAATAAAAAATATATAAAAGTTATTAAAATTAAAAATCCACAAAATGTTTTATTTTCTTCTCTTTTAAGCAAAAAAGCAGAATTTTCTAATACTTATTTGATGGAAGTATCCAAAGGATGTGGAAAAGGGTGCAGATTTTGTGCTGCTGGTTTTTTATACAGACCACCAAGAAGTTATTCTGAAGATGCTTTAAAAAAAATTATAGATAAAATCCCAGAAAATTCTAAAGTAGGATTAATTGGCTTAGAATTTGCAGATAAACATGAAGTTTTATATATTGCAAAAAGATTACTTGAAAAAAATATCACACTTACTTTTTCTTCTTTAAGAATTGATGCCTTATCTGAGGAATTTCTTGAGTGTTTAAAATCTACAAAAAGTGTGGCTATTGCTCCAGAAACTGGTTCAGAAAAATTAAAAAAAATAATTAATAAAGTTATTTCAGAAGAAAACATTTTAGAAGTATTAGAAAAATTTCAAAAAAAGGGCATTAAGAAAGTAAAAGTTTATTTTATGTTGGGACTTCCCTTTGAAACTATAGAAGATTTAGAACATACTGTAAAATTTATTAAAAAACTTATTAAACAAAAATTTAAACTTATTTTTTCTTTCTCCTTTTCTTTTTTTGTTCCCAAACCACATACTCCATTTCAGTGGCATACATTTTTAGATCTTAAAGAACTTAAATATAAAGAAACTTTTATAAGAAAATCTCTCTCATCTGTAAAAAATATAAAAATTGATCCACCAAAGGGGGCTTTATTACAAACTATTATTTCAAGAGGCGACAAAAGTATCGGAAAATTTCTTATAGCTTTAGCTACAGGAATCAGTTTGAAAAAAGCCTTAAAATCAATCTCAAATTTAAATTTAATTTTGGCTCCAGGAAAAAATTTAGACATTTATTTTCCATGGGATAAAATTGATATTGGAGTTAAAAAAAAATATCTTTGGGAAGAATGGAAAAAAGCCTGTGAACTTAAAACCACATCTTTTTGTAATCCAAAAATCTGCAAAAAATGCGGTGCTTGTTAAAAAACTATAGCTTTAAAAGCTTAAGTATAAGCATAATATAATCTCTAAGATGACGAATAATAAGAAAACGATGTCTTACTCTTTCTTTTGCATGTTTTCCCATTTCTATTCTTAAATCTTTATTAAATAGCAATTGTTTTATTCTAAAAGATGCCCCTTCTATACTATTTACCAAATACCCAGTGATTCCATGTAATATTTGTCTTTTTATTCCTCCCACATTTGACCCTACTACAGGTTTTGATTTCCACATAGCTTCTGAAACTACTAAAGCAAAGCCCTCTCTTAAAGATTTTTGAATAACTATTGTAGCACTTCTCTGCAAGGCATTTATTTCTTTATGACTTTCTGGAGGAAGATTTAAAATAAAAATATCTTCGTCATCCTTAGATATGTTTACTAATTCTTTATAAACTTCTTCTCCTTCAGGATCATCTGAAGCATATCCTCCTGCCAGAACAAGCTGACAGTCTATTTTTTTCTTTAAAATTTTGTAAACTTCGATAACCCCAATAGGATCTTTCAATCTATCAAAACGAGAAACTTGTAAAATAATGGGTCTTTTTTTATCTATCCCAAATTTTTCTAAAATTTTGTCTACATATTCTTCTTCTAAATCAATATTTTTAGGATGTAAGGGATCTATAGAAGGTGAAATAATAAAAATAGGAATGTAAATATTTTGATATGCAAATTCAGGCATATGAAAAACACATGCATCATAAGAATTTAAAAAGTTCTGAATAAACTGCCATGCTCGTGGATCAGGGCTCGAAGTATCTATATGACATCTCCAGACCCATTTTTGTCCTTTAACTTTTTTTACTATCAATCCCATAGGTTGCGGATCATGAATAATAACTACATCATAATTTTCAGTATCTATATGCTGTAAATTTTCATAAGTTATTTTTAAATAATATACATATTCATCACTTGTAATAGTTTCTTTATTAGAAAGATGAAGAAGATTATGTAATTTTTTTGTAATTTTGAAAAACTTTAAATCCCCTTTAATAACTTTCCAATCTGTATGAATCCCCACTTGATTCATAAGAGGAACTAATCTATGAAGTATCTCCGCAACTCCTCCTCCTTCTTTAGTTGAGTTTACATGAAGAACTCTTATTCCTTTAAGTTTCTTTGCAAGTATAATTAACTCATTAAGACATTCTTTATCTACATAAGGAAGATATTCTTCTAACATTTCACTCTTCAAGAATGGAAAGAATTTTTACTTTTATTTTATAAAGTGTTCCGCTGTAAATATCCAATTTTTCTATCTTTTCTGCTTTTTCTTTTTCTCCTATCTCTATCAACCATTTTGAATACTCATTAATTGGTGACTTTTTTTCTATTTTTGAAGTAACTAAATGATAAAAAAGGGAATTAATACTTGAAACTTTTATCCCCTCAATAAACTCCTCAAAATTATTAGCTACGTAACCTGTTTTTATAACTTCTCTTATAGCACTTCTAAAATAAAACGGAATTAACTTTCTTTTTATTTTTTCATCATAGTTTTTCTCTAAAATTGAAATAATTTCTTTTCTTAATAGTTCTATATCATAATAATCTGTAGGATCAATGGCAGCAATTTTTTCTGCTAAAAGCATGTAATTATTTTTATAAAGCCAGTAAGAAAAACTATTTGGATAAAAAGTAGGCAAATAATGATAATTAAAAATATTAGTATAAAAATGATAAAATAAAGAAGCTGGTTCTATTTCTTTTAAAGCATGAATAAAATCAGATAAAGTATCCACTTTAATACCTGTATAAGAAACTATCCAAAATTCACTCTTAAAAATAAATGGCTTACTCATTTGCAAGCACTTTTAATAATTTTATAATATCTTCGTAAGATTTGCTACTAAATTTAGCTAATGAATATCCTAATCCAACTTTAATAGTAATTGCATCTTCTGGTAAAACTTTAAATAAATCTTCATCTGTTTTATCATCCCCCATAGCTAAAATAAAATCATATTTATTTTCTTTCAAAAATAAATTAGCAGCAATCCCTTTATCTACTCCACCAGCTTTTACTTCTATTACTTTATCTCCCAACAAAAGATTTGCATGTATATTACCTGTAAATAAAATCAATTCATCTATCAATTCTGAAATTTTTATATTCGCAAGCTCTGGATCAACTAATCTGTAATGAAATACTATAGAACATTCTTTTTCTTCTATAAATGCCCCTGGTAATCTATATACATATACTTCCATAATATTTTTTATACCTTCTTTTATTTCTTCTGAAAGATTAGCCATTACTTCCCATTCTTTATTTCCTGTTTTTTTTATCAAACTACCATGTTCGGCAACAAAATTAATATCTAAATCCCCAAACCATTTTTCTATATCTTCTTTTTTTCTACCCGAAATAAGAACTATATCAGTATTTGGAAGACTTGCTAATTTTTTGAGCATATATTTAACTTCTTCCTGTGGGACAGCTAAATCTGGTTTAGATACAATAGGAACCAATGTTCCATCATAATCTGTAAAGATAATTCTATACTTAGCTTTATCAAATTTTTGTTTTATTGAAGCAATTAACGATTGATTTAATAACTTGGTAGTAAATTGTTCTTTTTCTTTTTTTAAATCTTTTAAAGTATCAATAAAATCCATTCCCCATTTAACAATGTCGTATCTTTTTAATCTCTCTTGCATAATTCTATTTCTTTCTTTTTGTTCTTCTTCAGACATACTAAGTGCTATTTCTAATCCTTTTGAAATTTCTTCTACTGAATTAGGATTAATAATAATAGCTTCTCCAAGTTCTTTTGCACTCCCTGCAAACTCAGATAAGATCAAAACACCTTTTCCATCGGCTCTTGAGGCAATAAATTCTTTAGCTATAAGATTCATACCATCTTTTAAAGGAGTAACTAATATAACATCTGTAGCTAAATAATGAGCGGTTAAATCTTCAAAATTAAGAGATCTATAATAATATAATACTGGTGTCCAACCAATTGTACTAAATTTTCCATTAATTTCACTTATTTTTTCTTCTAATTGTTTTTTCATTCTTTGATAGTGCTCCACACCTTCTCTGGAAGGCACTACAACCATAATCAGTGTTACTTTTTCATGTAAATCAGGTCTTCTTAAAAGTAAATCTTCAAAAGCAAGAAGTCTATTATAGATACCTTTTGTATAATCAAGTCTATCTACTGAGAAAATTATTTTTTTATCTTTAAATATTTTTTTTAGTTTTTTGTAAGTCTTTTTAACTTTTATTTTTTTATATACTGAATTGAATAAAGAAAAATCTACACCCATTGGAAAGGTATCAACTTTGACTACTCTATTTTGATAAAAAAACTTACCTAATTTATGTTCAATTCCTAAGGTACGCGCAAGACTTCTTAAAAAATTATTAGTATACTCATACACATGAAAACCTATCAAATCACAACCCAGAAGACCTTCAAGTATTTCTCTTCTCCAAGGAAGCTGCATAAATAATTCCGGAGGAGGGAAAGGAATATGTAAAAAAAAGCCTATCATTATATCTTTAAATTTTTCTCTTAACATACCAGGTAAAAGCATTAAATGATAATCATGAATCCATACAATTGAATCAGGAGTTATGTGAGGTATAACCTCTTCATAAAATATTTTATTAACATTCACATAACATTCCCAGAAACTTTTATCATAAATAGTATAACTTTGAAAATTATGAAATAACGGCCATAGGGTTTTATTACAAAAACCATTATAAAACTTATCTAAGGACTGAGGAGGAATATAAACTGGATAAGCTTTATATTTTTTGCTTTTCTTTTTTACCAATTCAAAATTTTTTTTATCAACATTTCTACCAGGCCAGCCAATCCATACATAATCTTTTAATTTGGTTTTTTTTAAAAAAGTAAGAAGACCTGAAACTAAACCACCGGGACTTCTAACAAATGTTAAATCTTTTTTAACTGAAAAAGGGAGTCTATTAGCTACAATAATAAGCTTCATTTAAAATCATTATAGCATATTTTTTTATTTTTTTCAAAAAAATTTAAATTCAATATTTTAATTAATTTTAAATTAAAAAATTTTATAATTTTATCTTAAAGTAGGAATAGCAAATTTTCTTATGTAACTCTCTTTTTCCCTCCAGTCTTTTACTGGCTTTACCCAAAGATCTAAATATATCTTTTTACCTAAAAGAAATTCAAGCTCTTCTCTTGCAAGAGTTCCTATTTTCTTAAGCATCCTTCCACCTTTTCCAATAATTATTCCCTTTTGGGATTCTCTTTCAATAAAAATAGTAGCACGAATATAAAGTAAATTTTTTTCTGGATCCTCAGTAACTTCCTCAACTTGTACAGCAGTACAATAAGGAACTTCTTGATAAGTATGCATAAATATTTTTTCTCTAACAATCTCAGCAATAAGTAGTCTTAATGGCAAATCTGTTACTTGATCTGGATCATAATAGAATGGACCTTCTGGTAAGATTTTTACTATTTCATCTACTACTATATCAACTCCATCATTTTTTAATGCAGAAATAGGAATAATTGCTTTAAAATCGTGCAATTTAGAAAAATAATCTATAATAGGCAGTAATTCATTTTTTTTGATAAGATCTATTTTATTTAATACCAATATTGCAGGTTTATTTGTTTTTTTGATAATTTCCAAAATTTTTTCTTCTTCAGGTATTCTATGAGTTACATCCATTACCCAAACTATTCCATCCACATCTTCCAATGCATTTAAAGCTTCTTTTACCATTAATTGATTAAACAAAGATTTAGCATCGTGAATACCTGGGGTATCAATAAATACTATTTGGTAATTATCTCTTGTTAATACCCCTCTAATATTGAATCTTGTTGTCTGAGGTTTAGGCGTTACAATAGAAACTTTTGTTCCGAGAATTTGATTTAAAAGTGTGGACTTACCTACATTAGGCAAGCCAATAATCGCTATAAAACCAGATTTTGTAGGTGTTTTTGATGTTTTAGCAGAATTTAAATCTAATTTATTATTCATTTTTACTCTTAATTTTTGTATTTTTAAAATAAAAAAGATATTCTATTTTAAAAAATTTAATTATTAATCGGAAGTTTTTCAATTTCTTTTAAAGATTTTTTTAAAACCATTAAAGCTTTTTTAGCTGCTAAATTTTCTGCCTCTTTTTTGGAAGCCCCCTTTCCTTTTGCAAGCGTTACATTTCCAATTTTTACCTCAACTTCAAATTCAGGATAATGGGAAGGACCAGAGATATTCACTGTTTGATAAAGAGGTTTTATATGGTATTTTTTTTGAATAACTTCCTGTAATTGAGTTTTGTAATCTTTAAAATTGTTTTTATATATGCCTTTTAAATAAGGAATAAACCATTTTTTAATCTTTTCATATGTAGTTTCCAATCCAAATTCCAGAAATATAGCACCTATTAATGCCTCTACAGCTCTTGCTGAAATATTTTCTTTGCTTTTACTATCAAGTTTTTGTTCTCTCCTTCCTAAATAAATAAAATCAAGTAAACTCAATTTTTTAGCAATTTTAATTAATGTATTTTTACATACAAGATAAGATCTTTTTTTTGTTAAAATACCTTCTGAATCTTTTGGGTATTTTTTATAAAGATAATAAGAAATACAAAGATTTAATATAGCATCTCCAAGAAACTCTAATTTTTCATTATCTTCCAGATCAAGTTCTTTATGACTCACTTTATAGGAACGATGAATAAGAGCTGTTTTAAGAAGGTTTTTATTTTTAAAATTAAGACCTATTTTTCTCTCTAATTCTTCTAAATTTTTTTCCATTTAATTTTTTATTTAATTTTTTATTTTGCTACTAAAAAAGCCGAAGGAAACCTTTTTTGTTTAAGTTTTTCTGCTAATCTTAAAGCCTTTTGTAAATCATTAGAAATATAGATCTGAACTCTATAATATACTATTCCATTTCTAACAAAAGGCTCTATAATTATTTTTGAAAACTCGTGTTCAAGTTTTGATTTTAATTTCAATGCATTTTTATAATATCTAAATGCACCCACCTGAAGATAAAATTCATTATATCTAATATTTGGAGGTTCTTTCCCTTTTTCCCCTAAAGCTACTATTTTAACTTTAACAACTCCTTTTTTTATCATTCCCAAAGCTTTTGCTGCAGAATAGCTTAGATCTATACATCTACCTTTTACAAAAGGGCCTCTATCTGTAATTCTTACTATTACTTGTTTCCCATTTTCAAGATTAGTAACCAAGACATAGGTTCCTATTGGAAGTAATCTGTGAGCAGCGGTAAAATCATACATATTATAAATTTCACCACTTGCTGTGGGTTTCCCATGAAATTTAGGTCCGTACCATGAAGCTAAACATATTTCTTGATATCCTAAAGCTGAAGGTAAAGGATAATATACTTTTCCATGTACTTTATAAGGATAGACCCAAGAAGGTAAAGGTTTCGGAGAAGTTACAGGGGCTTTTGGCGGTCGAGCACAACTAAATAGAATAAAAGAAAAAATTATTAATAAAAAAAATTTTTTCATTATATTTTAGCTAACATTTCTGCAATTTTTTTTGCAAAATAGGTAATAATAAGATCTGCTCCGGCTCTTTTTATTGAAATAATGCTTTCCCATAAAATTCTTTCTTCATCAAGCCAACCCATTTGACTTGCCGCTTTAATCATTGCATATTCTCCACTTACTTGATAAGCAGCAAGCGGATAATTAAATTCTTGTCTTAACATTTTTATTATATCAAGATAAGGCATAGCTGGTTTTACCATTATAATATCTGCACCTTCTTCGATATCCAAATAGGCTTCTCTTAAGGCTTCTCTACTATTAGCAGGATCCATTTGATAAGAACGTCTATCCCCAAATTTTGGTGCAGAATCTGCTGCTTCTCTAAAAGGCCCATAAAAAGCTGAACAATATTTTACTGCATAGCTCAAAATTGCTACATTGGAAAATCCCGCCTCATCAAGAGCTTCCCTTATTCTTCCCACTCTTCCATCCATCATATCTGAAGGAGCTACTATATCAGCACCTGCTCTTGCATGAGAAACAGCAACCTTTGCAAGTTGTTCCAAAGTTGCATCGTTATCTATCTCTCCATTTTTTATAATTCCACAATGTCCATGAGAAGTATATTCACATAAACATACATCTGTAATAACCACCAAATCTGGAAACTTTTCTTTTATTTTAGCTACAGCTCTTTGTATAATCCCATCTTTAATATAAGCTGAGGTTCCTACTTCATCTTTTTTATCAGGTATTCCAAACAAAATAACTGCTTTAATACCTAAATCCATTGCACTTTTAATCTCTTCTAAAGCATTGTCAATAGAAAGACGATAAATGCCTGGCATCGATTTTATTTCTTGTTTAATTTTCTTACCTTCGCAAATAAAGAGCGGATAAATTAAATCATTTACTGTAACATATGTTTCTCTCACCAATGATCTTATATTTTCTGTTCTTCTTAATCTTCTCGGACGATATTCAGGAAAAAGCATACTTATTTCCTCCTTCTTTATTTTTATAAAGTTAAAGAATTTTTCAAATAATCATAAAATTTTTTAAGATCTTCTCTATAGTTTTCAGTAAGATGTATCATTATAACTTGTTTATTTTTTGCTTCGAGTGCTCTAAAATCCCCGTAAGCTTGAGCAAACTGTTGATCCCAAAAAGTGTATCCTTCACCTGGAATTATTTGATGTTCTTTCCTTCCTTTTCTTGTAAAAATCATAAATCTTGAAAAAAGAGGACCTCCTTTATAAAGTTGACCTGAAGAATGTAAATATCTTGGTCCAAAACCAAATACAGTACTACAACCTGTTTTTTCTCTTACTAAAGCTCTAAAATCTTTAAAAATTTCTTCTATTCCATCTTCTTCAGGTAAATATGCTAAAAATCCTATATAAGCCCAAGGAGAAAGGTCTTTAAAAAATTTTTTTAATAATGCAGTTAATCTCGGATATTCTACAGTTACAGTTTTGTCATAAAAAAACCCTATATTTGTATTTTCGTCAAGATAAAATTCAATACCAAAATCTTTTTCTTTTTTAAATTTTTCTAAAAATTCTTTAGTCTTTTGTTTAGTAAGAACCACATCCGGTTCGTCGAAAGGATTTAAAGATAAAAAATAGCCACATAAAGCCACAGCAAGCATCCATCTAAATACTTCTGCGAATATTTCATAACGATCTTCAAAAAAAATTGATTTTATACGAAATTGAGATTCTTTTAATTCCATGATCAAACGTTGATATGTTTTTTCTTTATCTTTTAAAGTAAAATACATAAAGACCCTATCTGTTCCATAAATTGTGGGTGACCCTGGAGGTTCTCCTACTATAGGAACTATTCCAGTTAATTCTTTACCCAAACTTTCTGCTATAAGTTGTTCAAGCCACAAAATAAATGGTTTTAATTCTGTATCTACAATAAAAGTTAACTTATCTTGTCCTAAAATATAACTTTCTATTAAAAATTCTGCAAGAGAACTTCCAAGATTGTATTCCCAAGGAATATCAGGAGAACATGCTTCATACATTTTTTTTGCATAATTCAAAGCTTTATTAAGATCTAATCCCATTAAAGCTGCTGGTAAAAAACCAACTTCACTAAGAGCTGCGTATCTCCCTCCAATATAAGGTGGATGGTGAAAAATTTTTTTGAACCTTAATTCTTTAGCAAGAGTTTCTAATGGTGACTCAGGATCTGTTAATGCAACAAAATGATTACCTGGTTGAGAAGTAATTTTTTCAATTTTATCCCAAAAATATTTAAAATGAGAATTTGTTTCTATTGTAGTTCCGGATTTTGAAACAATTATAAATAAGGTCTTTTCTAAAGGTAATTTTTCTATTTTTTCGATATTTTCTGGATCATTTGTATCAAGAACCTTTAAACTGGGATAACCATTTTTTGGTGTAAACATTTTTTCCAAAACTAAAGGAAAAAGAGAAGAACCTCCCATTCCACACCATACTACATGAGAAAATTCTTTTTTAACTTCATTAGCAAAATTTAACAATTCTTTTATTTTAGGCTCTATATATTTATACCCATCTATCCAATCCATTCTTTTTCTTATTTTTTCCTGTAAATCTGGCTTATCTGTATAAACAGATGGGTCTTTTTGGAAAAGCTTTTTTAAAATTGTTTGCTTTTCTTCAGATGAAAGTTTGCTCGGTCTTTTTATTCTTCCAAATTCTTTATATTTTTTAACTATTCTGGGATATTTTTCTTTCATAAAATTTCTCCTTTTTATTAAAATCGCAAAAATTTTGAAATATTATATCATATACACTTTTGCTTGACAAATTTTCTTTTAAAATTTATATTAATTTTTAACAAATTGTGTAACAACATTTTTTAAATGGTAAAAGAAGTTTTAAAAAATTTTCATCAATTTATAAAAAGTAAAGGACTTAAATATACTCCTGAAAGAGAAGAAATTCTTAAAGAAATTTTAAAAATAAAGGATCATTTCGATGTAGATCAACTTTATATGCAATTTAAAAAAAGGGGAAGCAAAATTTCTAAAGCATCTATTTATAGAACTATTCCTTTGCTTGTTGAAGCAGGGTATATTCAGGAGGTTTACCAAAAAGAAGGACATGCTTATTATGAAGTAACTTTAAATAAATTACCTCATCTTCATTTTATATGTATGAAATGTAAAAAAGTTGATGAAATAATAGATGATGAATTGGTGCGTTTACTTAAAAAGTACGAAAAAGAAACAGGGTATAAACTTTTAAGTTATCATTTAGAAGTTTTTGGAATTTGTTCAAAGTGTCGTGAAAAGGAATAATTTGAGTTTATATTAAAATTAATAATAATATTGCATTTTTCTTGATAAGAATTAATTATTAAATTAAACGCCGGGGTGGCGGAATTGGTAGACGCGCTGGATTCAGGATCCAGTGGGAGTTAATCCCGTGCGGGTTCAAATCCCGTCCCCGGCACTTGTAAAAATTTAAAATGAAAAAAAATTTAAAATTTCCTTCTGCAGATCTTTTAGATAAAGTTTTTATAGCTGATCTTCATATACATTCTAAATATAGCCGTGCATGTAGTAAATTGATGGAAATCCCTACTCTTGCTAAAGTTGGAAAAAAGAAAGGTATAGACCTAATTGGAACAGGAGATTTTACTCATCCTTTTTGGTTCAAAGAACTTAAAGAACTTTTAGAATTTGATCCAAAATCTGGATTATATATTTATAAAGAATTACCAGACGGACCTAAATTTGTACCTACAACTGAAGTTTCTCTTATTTTTTCTCAAGGAAATAAAAAAAATAGAAGAGTTCATTTAGTTATAATTGCTCCGAATTTAGAAATTGTAGAGGAAATAAATTTATATTTTTCAAAACTTGGCAACCTTTTAGCTGACGGAAGACCTACTTTTGGAATTTCCTGTGAAAAACTTACTTTAGATCTTATGAAAATTTCAGATAAAATTTTGATTATACCTGCTCATGTATGGACCCCTTGGTATTCTTTATTTGGAGCTTTTTCAGGATTTGATTCTTTAGAAGAAGCTTTTAGATCTGCTACCCCTTTTATATACGCTATAGAAACAGGGCTTTCTTCTGATCCAGAGATGAACTGGAGAATATCTAAACTTGATAAATTAACTCTTGTCTCTTGTTCGGATGCTCACTCACCTGTTAAATTAGGAAGAGAAGCTACAGCTTTTTTTAAACCATTAACTTATGAAAATCTTTATCACTCTATAAAAACAGGAAAATTAGCTTTTACAATAGAGTTTTATCCAGAAGAAGGAAAATATCATTATGATGGACATAGACATTGTAAAGTTTGTTTAACTCCTAAGGAAACTAAAGAATTAGGATATAGATGCCCAAAATGTGGTAATCCGATTACCATAGGGGTTCTTCATAGAATTGAAACTTTTGCTGATAGACCAGAGGGCTATATACCACCTGATAAACCCCTTTCTGTTCATTTAGTACCTCTTTTAGAAATCCTTGCAGAGACTTTTGGATTATCTATCCAAAGTAAAACCATTACAAAACTATACGAACAATATATAAATCAATTTGGAACAGAATTTGATTTACTTTTAAAAGTAGATTTAAAAGAATTAAAAAATAAACTTCCTGAAAAATTATATGAAGCTATTAAAAGAGTTAGAAAAGGGGAAATTTTTGCAAAACCAGGATATGATGGAGAATATGGAGTAATCAAAATTTTTGCAAAGCCTGAAGAAGAAACCTCCACAGGATTAAAACAAAAAAGTCTCTTTTCTTTTTAAATAAACCTTTTTTAATTTTTAAAATACTTTTATTTTTCTATTTTTGCATTATATTTTAAGTTCCAAAGATTTAATTCTAAATTAGAGGGATCTTATGAGCACTTTAGCTCAAATTTATAAAAATGTAGATTTTGAAAAGTTTTTAAAGGTTTATAGGGACAAAATTTATGATTTAAGGAGGTGTCTTTGACTTTGAAAACCTTAAAAAGAAATTTATTTCTTTGGAAAATACCCTTCAAAATATTTCCAATTGGGATTCAAAAGAAGTCAAAAAAATATTAAAAGAAAGAGCTCAAATTTTTGAAAAAATTTCTATATTTGAAGAACTTTCTAAAGAATTTCAAAATTTAATAGAATGGTATGAATTTTATAAAGAAGATAAATCTCAAGAAGTTTGGGAAGAATTTTTAAAGGAAGTTTCAACTTTTGAAAAGAAATTTAAAGAAAAAGAAATTACTTTACTTCTTTCTGGAGAATATGATAATTCTTCTGCTATTTTAACTATTCATGCAGGCACCGGAGGCACAGATGCTCAAGATTGGGCTTATATGCTTTTAAGAATGTATACAAAATGGGCTGAAAATAAAGGATATAAAGTGAAATTAGTAGATACTTCACCTGGAGAAGAAGCAGGTATAAAACATGCAGTATTATTAATAGAGGGCCCCTGGGCTTATGGATATTTAAAAGGAGAAAAAGGTATTCATAGACTTATTCGTATTTCTCCATTTGATGCAAATGCAAGAAGACATACTTCTTTTGCTTCGGTTACAGTAATACCTGAAATTGAGGAAGATATAGAAGTGGAAATTCGTCCAGAGGATTTGAAAATTGAAACAATGAGAGCAAGTGGACATGGTGGACAGCATGTAAATAAAACTGAAACTGCTGTAAGAATTACCCATATTCCTACTGGGATTGTAGTTTGCTGTCAGAATGAAAGAAGTCAGTATTTAAATAAAATGACTGCTTTAAAAATTCTTAAATCCAGATTATATCAATTAGAAAAACAAAAACTTGAACAAAAAAAAGAAAGTTTAATTGGAGAAAAAAAAGAAATTACTTGGGGGAATCAAATTCGAACTTATACTTTACATCCCTATAAAGTTGTTAAAGATCACAGAACAAATTTTGAATCTTATAAAGTTGATAAAATTCTTGATGGGGAAATAGATGATTTTATAAGAGAATATCTCCTTTGGGAAGCAGAAAAGAAAAAACAAAAAGAAAATATTCAAAGAGTCTAAAAAATGAAGGCTTTAGTAATGTTAGAAGATGGAACTTATTTTTGGGGCAAGTCTTTTACAGGAAGAGGGGAAGTTTTTGGTGAAATTGTTTTTAATACCGGAATGACAGGTTATCAAGAAATTTTAACAGATCCTTCTTATAAAGGGCAAATTGTTACTATGACTTATCCTCTTATTGGAAATTATGGAATTAATTTTGAAGATTGGGAAAGTGAAGAAATTCATGTAGCTGGGTTTATTGTAAGAGAGTATCAACCTTTTTATAGTAATTGGAGAGCCAAAAAATCTCTTGGAGAATGGCTTTCTGAACATGGTATTTTAGGAATAGAAGGCGTTGATACAAGAGCTTTAACAAGACATTTAAGACTTTTTGGAGCTATGAAAGGTGGAATTACTACTGAAACTTTAGATCCTAAAAAGTTTTTAGAAAAAATTAAAGAAAGTCCAGATTATGTAGGAAGGGATTTTGTACAATATGTTACTTGTAAAGAACCTTATTATTATGGAAAAAATGGAAAAGAGGCTATTCAGCATTTTAAAGACGAAGGAAGATATAAAATTGCTGTAATAGATTGCGGATTAAAACTCAATCAACTTCGTATTTTTGTTGAAAAAGGAGCAGAATGTTTAATTTTTCCTGCTTATACATCTTCAGAAGAAATTCTTTCCCATAGTCCAGATGGGATATTTGTTTCTAATGGGCCAGGAGATCCGAGTGTACTTACACCTATAGTAAAAACTGTAAAAGAATTACTGGGTAAAAAACCAATGTTTGGAATTTGTTTAGGACATCAAATTATTGGGCAGGCTCTTGGAGCCAGTACTTTTAAATTAAAATTTGGACACAGAGGAATAAATCACCCAGTTTTAAATCTTTTTAATAAAAAAGTAGAAATAACTTCTCAAAATCATGGTTTTTGTGTTAAAAAAGAAGAACTGCCTAAGGAGGCAATAGTTACTCACATTAATTTAAATGACGAAACTTTAGAAGGCATTTTTGTTCCGGATTTAAAAGTTATGTCAGTTCAATACCATCCTGAGAATGCCCCTGGTCCTCATGATTCCTTATATTTATTCGATAGTTTTTTCAAATTGATGGAGGGAAAAATTGAAAATATTTACTCCTAAAGATTTTCCTCTTCCTTTTGAAACAGTTATTACGATAGGAAGTTTCGATGGAATCCATTTGGGGCATCAAGCTCTTATTAAAGAAACCAAAAAACTTGCTAAGGAATTAAGGCTTACTCCTGTAGTAGTTACCTTTGAACCTCATCCAAGAAGAATTCTTTTTCCTGATTCAAATTTTAAATTACTTACCACTTTAGAAGAAAAAATAGAGTTGATTTCTCAAACTGGAATAGAACATATGGTTTTAATACCTTTTACTAAAGAACTTGCTCAGTGGTCTCCTGATCTTTTTGTTCAAGAGTATATTGTAGATGGTCTTCATGCAAAAGGGGTTGTAGTAGGCTTTAATTTTGGATTTGGTAAAAATAGGAAAGGAAATATAGATACTCTTAAACATTTAGGAAAAAAATATAACTTTTTAGTTAATTCAGTAGGCCCTGTAATAATAGATGGTATTATTGTTTCAAGTTCTTCTATAAGGAACTTTTTAGAAAAAAAAGAAATAGAAACAGCAAACAAACTTTTGGGAAGAAATTATTTTTTCTCCGGAAGAGTAATAGAAGGCAAAAAAAGAGGAGAAAAATTAGGATTTCCTACTGCAAATCTGGAAATTCCTCCTTATAAACTTATCCCTCCTCCTGGAGTTTATGCTGTTTGGGTCCATTATAAAAATCAATTATTTAAAGGCGCTATGAATATTGGGAAAAAACCAACTTTTGAAGATCGTGAATTAAGCATAGAAGTTCATATATTTGACTTTAATAAGGACATTTACGATGAAATTTTAAAAATTGAAGTTATTAGATATATACGAAATGAAATAAAATTTCCGTCTATTGAAGCTCTTAAAAACCAAATTCAACTTGATTGTCAATTCATTCGTCAATTATTAACTTAAAGTTTTCCTTGTTTTTTTAATTCTTCTACAAATTGGTCATATACATTTATTTTTTTACCTATTTTTTTAGGTATATTAACTCCTCTTTTCCTTAATTCATTAACTATTTTATTAACTTGAAATTTACTTATACCGAGTTTTTCTGCTATTTCAGAAGCACTCATATGGGCATAATTTTCATATACAAATCTTACATCATCTATGGTAACTGGTCTACCTTTCTTTCTCATATACATACCCCCTTTTGGCTATTAAAATTTCTTTTATATTTTAAAAATAAAGCTTTTTTTATAATATTCAAGATATATTTAAAAATAATAATTGTACTAAATTGATACTATTTTGTTGATTTTTTAATTTATTTAAAACGGAATAGTCAGTTAAATCAAATTGAATAGGTGTAATAGTTATATAACCTTGTTTTAAAGCTATTACATCTGTATCCGGATCAGTTTCTGTATGTTCTTCAGCACCCTGCCAATAATAAACCTTTCCATGTAAATCTATTCTTCTATCAAAAAACTCTTTTAATTTCGCAATTGAATGTTTAACAAATTTTATTCCTTTTATTTTACAAGGATTAACATTTGGAAAATTTATATTTAGACAAAATGGTATATTAAGAGGCAAAGTAAATACTTTATTTATAAAATCTGCAATGAAATTTGCACCAAAGCAATAATCTATGTTTTCATATGCATCAATTGAAACAGCTATAGCAGGATAACCTAACATTTTAGCTTCAGTTGCCGCAGAAACAGTTCCTGAATAAAGAACATTAATTCCTACATTAGGACCTCTATTAATTCCTGAGATCACTAAATCAACAGGTCCTACAAGTTCATAAATTGCCAATTTAACACAATCTGCTGGAGTACCATTAACAGCATAACCCCAAAAAAATTTACCTCTTTTTACTTTTTTTACTCTTAAAGGCTGATGAAGAGTAATAGCATGTCCAACAGCGCTTCTTTCTGCTTCTGGAGCTACAATATAAACTTCGTGCTCTGCAATTAAAGCATCATATAATGCACATAACCCATCTGCGTATATCCCATCATCATTCGTTAATAAAATTTTCATAATTCTTTATTTTTTGTTAAAAAATATACCATACAACTTTCTCTATACGGACAATAACTATCAGGACGTTTGCAATATTTTACAAATTCTTTATAATATTCACACCATAATTTTTCTTCTTTTTCTTCTTTCTTTTTTTCTTTTTTTTCTTCCATGGCTATGTCCTATAATGTGCATTTATTTTTATATATTCTTCAGTTAAATCACAAGTTAATACTTCATAACTTATTTTTCCTTCTTTAAGCTTTATTAAAACTTCAACATTATCTTTACTCATTTCTTTTTTTATTTTTTCTTCTGGATTAATCATTTTTAAATTTTTTATCCAAAGAACATTATTAATATATAGTTCTACTTCCTCCACTTTAAATTCAATACCTGTTTTACCAAGTGCAGAAAATATTCTTCCCCAATTAGGATCTTCTCCATAAAACGCAGTTTTAACCAACAAAGAATTAGCTACAGACTCAGCAAAAACTTGAGCATCTCTTTTGGTTTTTGCTCCTTTTATATGAACTTTTATAACTTTACCAGCTCCTTCACCATCTTTAATAATTAAATGCGCCAACTCTTGCATAACTTCTAAACAATGATTTTCAAATTCTTTACCAAATTTTATAGGTTTTAAATTACTCGCAAGCATATATACTGTATCATTTGTACTTGTGTCACCATCAACAGTAATTCTATTAAAACTTTTTTCAACAAATTTAGGAAAGATCTTTTTCAAATAATCTTTTGGTATTTCTGCATCAGTTAAAATAAATGCAAGCATTGTAGCCATATTTGGAGCTATCATGCCAGCACCCTTTGCTATTCCCAATATCACTATGTCATCTTTAGTTTTCTTTGAAACTAATTTAGGAAAAGTATCTGTTGTCATAATAGATTTTGCAAAACTTATGTAATTTTCTGGATTAAGAGCTTTTATTAAATCTTCGATTTTAGGAATTATTTTTTCTAAAGGTAGCTGTTCACCTATAACTCCTGTAGATGCGGGTAATATCGTATCTTTTGGGACTTTGAGTCTTTGAGCTACTCTTTCAAGAAGTAATTTTGCTCTTCTAATCCCTTCTTTTCCTGTGCAGGCATTTGCAATCCCGCTATTTACTAAAATACCTTTTGTAATCGGTTCTCTAATTAATCTTTTCCCTAAAATAACAGGGGCAGCTTTTACAGTATTTTTTGTAAAACACCCCCAAGAAGTTAACTTATAAGGACTAAAAATTAAACCAAGATCTAATTTTCCTTCGTTCTTTATCCCACAAGATACAGCAGAAAAAAGAAAACCCTCTGGAATAAACATTTTTTTCTCCTATTTAAAAATTTTTTATGAAATTTTTCTATTATGATATTCTTTAATTATCTCGTCAAAAGTAAAAAAAGAATAAAAAGGATAACCTTTAGATTCTATATTTTCTTTTCCTCCTTCTCCTCTATCTATAAGAGCCAACACTTTTATTATCTGTAACTTTTCTTTTTCTGCGCATTCAATTGCTTTAAGAACCGATTTTCCAGTAGTCACGACGTCTTCAACAACTACCACTCTTAATCCTGGACTTAAATCACCCTCTATTTGTCTCTGAGTTCCGTGTTTTTTTGGTTCTTTTCTTACAAAAAATCCTTTTAAATCTATATCTTCCTGAGAAGCCTTTGAAAGTACACTACATACAATAGGATCTGCACCTACACTCATGCCAAGCACTCCTTGAATGTTAAGAAAACGAATTTTTTCCCAAAATAATTCACCTATTATCTTAAAACTCGGAGCATAAAGAGTAATTTTTCTACAATCTAAATAGTATGGACTTTTCTTTCCACTGGATAAAATAAAAGGATTTTCAGGATTATAAAGAAATGCTTTTTCAAGAATATAAGGTATTAATTCTTGCTTTAATATTTCTATATTTAATTTTTTAATTACTCTTATTAATGGATTCGCTTCTGCAAGAAATTCTATTATCTCTTTTTCTATTTCCTCAGGCGCAGGAGCATTATATTTAATTAAATTTTTTAATTCTTTAAAACTCTCTGGATCAATTTCAGTAAACTTTACTGCAAAACCTCTTCCTGATTCTATTCTTATTACTTTTCCTTTAGCAATTATATTGACCGGAGGTTCTATTCCGTCTATTTTAAGCGTAATTAAAATTTCTTCCTTTATATCTGGTAAATCTTTGGTTTGAATAAATATTCCACCCAGACTAATATTTTTTAAATATCCTTTTTTATTTTCTCCTTTATATAAAAACTCTACCTCTTTTGAAAAGAAAATTCTTTTAAATCTTCTTCTCTCCATTTTTAATTTTTATTAAACATTAAATCTAAAATAAATTATATCCCCATCTTTTACTTCGTAGTCTTTACCTTCTATTCTTACAAGTCCCAATTCTTTAGCTTTTTGTAATGAACCTATTTTAATAAATTCTTCATAGTTTATCACTTCTGCTGCAATAAATCCTTTTTCCATATCGGAATGAACCTCTCCAGCTGCCTGAGGAGCCTTTGTACCCTTTTTAATAGTCCATGCCCTGGTTTCTTTTGGATTGGTTGTAAAAAAAGTAATAAGATCAAGTAATTTATAGCCTTCTTTAATTAATTTATTCAAACCAGTTTCTTTAATACCTAAAATACTAAGGTATTCTTTTCTCTCTTCCTCTGGAAGTTCAATAATTTCTTCTTCAATTTTCCCGCAAATCACTACCACTGGCACATTTTCTTTTTCTGCCTTATTTTTAAGTTTCTTTACACATTCACTTGTTTCTGGTTCAGATATTTCGTTCTCAGAAATATTAGCTATATACATCAAAGGTTTTAAAGTCAAAGGAAAAATATTTTTTGAAAGCCATTCCAACTCTTCTTTTTCAAAAACATTTTTTTTACTTCTTAAAGGTTTTAAATCTTCCAAAATATTTTTTGCTTTTTCAAGAATATTTAATTCCTTTTTTGCTTTCTCATCCCCTGTTTTTGCTATTTTTAAAGTTTTTTTTAGTCTTTTTTCAATTGATTGTAAATCCGCCATAATAAGTTCTATTTCAACTATTTCAGCATCTCTAACCGGGTCTATAGAACCTTCTATATGGACAATTTCAGGATTATCAAAACATCTGATTATATGAGCAATTGCAGAAACACCTCTTATATAAGATAAAAACTGGTTCCCCAAACCTTCTCCTTTACTTGCTCCTCTTACAAGTCCTGCAATATCTACAAATTCTATAGTAGCTGGTGTTACTTTTTTACTTTTTTCTAATTCTGCAATTTTATAAACTCTCTCATCTGGAATATTAATTATTCCTACATTAGGATCAATTGTACAAAAAGGATAATTTGCTACCTCAGCTTTAGAAGATTGAATCAATGCATTAAAAATAGTTGATTTTCCTACATTAGGAAGACCAATAATTCCTATATTCATTCTCATCTGGTTTATTCCTTTTTATTTGATAGAAGTTGGTTTAATTTTTCTATTAATTCCTTGGGTAATTTTACAATTTTACCTTCTTTATTTATTGGGACATGAACAGTATACCCTTCGGTTAATAATATTGAATTTTTGTAAATTTTATACTCAAAAACTATTTTATAAGGTTTTAATTCTTTTAAGCGGGTTTTTATATTTAAAATATCATCATACTTAGCTGATGCTTTATATTTAGCAAACACTTCCACTACCGGAAGAATAATACCGTAATTTTTTTCTATATCTTTATAATTAATTCCTATTTTTCTTATTAATTCAGTTCTTCCTATTTCAAAAAGACGCAAATAATTTCCATAATACATTACATTACCACAATCTGTGTCTCCATATATTACTCTATAATTTACTTCTATTTCCATCTAAATTACCTCTTGTAAAAATTATAAATTAGATTTAATATAGTTTTGTTATGTCTAAACAAATTTTATCTCAAAAAATTAAAAAAGTAATAGCTGGACCAAAAAAAATACAGCATTGCATAGAAAAAATAGCCCAAAAAATATTAAAAACTCATCCTTTTTTAGATAAAGTAGGATTAATAGGAATACAAACTGGTGGAACGCCTTTAACTATAAGGTTACAAAAAATTTTTAAAGATATAGCAAAAGTTGAATTGCCTGTAGGGTATTTAGATATTACTTTATACAGAGATGACTGGACAAGAATTGCAAGTCAACCAGAAGTAAAAAAAACAGATATTCCATTTTCTATAGAAGATATGAATATAATTCTTGTAGATGATGTAATTTATACCGGAAGAACAGTAAGAGCAGCTATGGATGCATTGATAGATCTTGGCAGACCTAAAAAAATAGAACTTGCAGTATTAGTAGATCGAGGCGGAAGGGAACTCCCTATTGAACCAACTTATGTGGGATTAAAAGTAAAAAAAATTGATATAAATGAATACGTTTCAGTGTATTTTAAAGAAATCCATGGGAAAGATCAAGTATGTCTTGAAACTTATTAATTTTTAGTTTAATTTTATAGTGAATTTTTTCTTTTTTTCTCTATGATTATCGAAATTTTTATAAATTTAAATAAATTTTTTTTGGAATAATTATACGGGGGTGTTTCTTTTATGACACAAAAAAAACTTGCTGAAGAAGGCAAAATAACTGAAGAAATGCGTATATGTGCTGAGGCAGAAGAAGTTCCGGTGGAATACATCCTTAAAGGAATTGCAAAGGGAGAAATAGTAATTTGTAAAAATAAAAAAAGTAAAGTATCTAAACCATGTGCTATAGGAAAAGGGCTTAAAACTAAAGTAAATGTGAATATTGGAACTTCTAAAGATCGTCCAAATGTAGAAGAAGAGCTTAAAAAATTGGAAATTGCTTTAAAATATGGCACTGATACTATAATGGATCTTTCTACAGGTGGAGATTTAGATGAAATTCGTAAAATTATTAGAAATCGCTGCCCTGTACCTTTAGGAACTGTCCCTATATATCAAGCAGCAGTTGAAGCAGTTGAAAAAAAACATAAATCTATTGTTGATATGAGTGTTTCAGAGATGTTTAAAGTTATTGAAAAACAGGCAGAAGATGGAATAGATTTTATGACTATTCATTGTGGGGTAACGAGACAATCTTTGGAAAGGTTAAAAAACAAAGAAAGGATAATGGGAATGGTTTCTCGTGGAGGTTCTTTTCTTGCTGAATGGATGATTTATAATAACAAAGAAAATCCTTTTTATGAACATTTTGATGAACTTTTAGATATAGCTTATGAGTATGATATAACTTTGTCCCTGGGAGATGGGTTAAGACCTGGTTGTATTGCAGATGCTATAGATTCTGCACAGATTCAGGAATTAATTTTACTTGGAGAATTAACTTTAAGGGCTTGGGAAAAAGGAGTTCAAGTTATGATTGAAGGTCCTGGGCATGTACCTCTTGATCAGATTGAAGCCAATGTAAAACTTGAAAAAAAACTTTGTCACGGTGCCCCATTTTATGTCCTTGGTCCACTTCCAACAGATATAGCTCCTGGATATGATCATTTAGCTGGAGCAATAGGAGGAGCTATTGCAGCTGCTGCAGGTGCGGATTTCTTATGTTATCTTACACCTGCGGAACACTTAAGGCTTCCTACACCAGAAGATGTAAAAGAAGGACTTATAGGAACAAAAATTGCTGCCCATGTGGCTGATTTGGTAAAAGGAATAAAATCAGCTTGGAAATGGGATTTAGAAATGGCTAAAGCAAGAGCTAAATTAGATTGGGAAGCACAGATTAAACTCTCCATAGATCCTGAAAAAGCAAGAAAATATAGACTTGAAGGAGGTATTTCCAAAAGTAAAGCATGTACTATGTGTGGTGAATACTGCGCTATTAAAATTTTTGATAAAGCTTATAAATTTTTAAAAGGAAAACAAGATATTTTTAATTAAATGTTTATAAAACCAAAATATAATTTTTTAAAATTTATTCTTTTTTTTATCTCTTTATCAGGTTTTCTTTTTATCTTATTAGAAATTATTTTCAACTTTAAAGGCCAATCTTTATGTAAAACCGAAGGCTGTCAAATTGTTCATATATTTGATGTTTATAATATTTTAAATTGGATAGGTTTGATATTTTTTGTATATCTGCTTTTTACTTCTATTATTGATATTTCAAATATATTTTTTATAAATTTTTTCTTAAATCTTCGTGTCTTCTTAATTTCTTTAGCAATAATTGTAGAAGGTTATTTTTTAACAATTCAAACCTGGTTTTTAGGAAAATTTTGCCAATATTGTTTAATCATAGCCTTTTTATTCCTTTTATTCATGATAATTGATTATCTTTATCAAAAAAATTTTAATAAATTTTCTTACCTTTATACATTAAGTCTTTTTGGAAGTATCGCTATTTTTATTACGGGTTTTATTGTTAATATTCCTTTAAAACCAATTAAACTGGATTCAAAGCCACTTATTATTTATGAAAAAGGATGTAATCATTGCCGAGAAGTGATTAATTATGCTAAAAATCACAAAATTGATATAAATGTTTATGAAATTAAAAAATTCTGGCCTGCTTTAAGAATTTTTAATATAAATTCTGTTCCGGTACTTATTTATCAATCAAATAATAAAATCACCTTAATTATTGGAAAAAACGATATTATTCAATGGTTTAAACATCACTATGAATCAAAAACCGATCTTACTTCTTTCTTACCAACTCAAACAAATGGTGTTTGTAGCATATTAAATCAATCTTGTGAATAAAAAATTTTTTAATAATTTTTACTCACCTTTTATTACTTTTCCAAGATTTTCTACCATATTTTCAAGAACTTCTATTTGTTTTTTTACTACTTCTGTAGAATTTCTTATTTCTTGAGAAAGTTTGGTTGATTCAGTAGATGCCTTCATTATCTCTTCACTTGCTGTTGATTGTTCTTCTGTAGCTACTGCAATTTGATTAATTGCATCTTTTACTTTTTCAGAAGATTTAACAATCTTATCAAGTGCTTCTTTTACTTTATTAAACCCTTTAAGTGCTTTTTCTACTTCTTTAATTGTAATATTCATATTTTCTACAGATTTTGTAGTTTCTTCATGTATTTCATATATAGTTTTATCTATTTCTTCTGTTGCCTTAAGCACTCTTTCTGCTAATTTTCTTATTTCTTCAGCAACAACAGCAAATCCTTTACCATGTTCGCCTGCTCTCGCTGCTTCAATGCTTGCATTCAATGCAAGTAGATTTGTTTGATCAGCTACATCTTTAATAAACTCTACAATTTCATCTATTTTCTTAAGTCTTTCTACTAAGGAATCCATTGTATTTTTTAAAACCTGAGTAGATTCATTAGTTTTAACAATAAGTTCCATTGCTTCTTTTGAAAGTTTTTTACCTTCCAGTGCATTTTCCATACTTTCATTAGCCAGATCTGAGGCTCCTGTTGCATTTTTCGCTATATCTGCTATAGTTGCTGTCATTTCTTCAGATGCGGTAGCTATTTGAGTTGCAGACATATGTTGCGCATCTGTTTTTTTCTTTATTAATTTTATATTGGAGTCCAATTCATCAGTAACAGATTGAATTTCTACAAATGAATTTTTGATAGCTGAAATCATATTTTCAATTAGTCCCCCAATTTTTATAACATTTTTTGCAATAAGTCCTATTTCATCTCTTCTTTCTGTGTATCTTTTTAATGCTTTTAATTTATTTCCTATATCTTTTCCTTTTTCTCCTCTTGACATTTCTTCAAGAACTTCCGACATTTCAGTAACTTTTTTTATGGATACACTTGTGAAGATTAATAAAATTGTAATAAATATACCAAAACCTATAATTATACTTAAAGATATCTTTATACCTTGTGCAAGTTTTTTATCAAGTTTTATTTTATGTTCTTTTAATTCTACTTCTTTTACATATTCTGTTATTTGAAAAAGTATATTTTCTGTTTCCTTCCAGGTATATGTTATCTGTTTTAATTTCATTATAGCTATATCTTTTTTTCCATTTAATATAAGATTTTCTATTTCTTCTATTTTTTTATAATTTTCTTTCCATATATTAATAATTTTATTTAATTCTTGTTGTATGTTTTCATGTTCTTCAAATTTTTTCATTTTTTTTAGTGAAGTAATTAATTTTTTATAATATTCTTCTATACTCTCTAAAGATTTCTTATCTTGAGTAAATACCAAAGTTTCAATAGCATCAACTAAGTTATTTCCATTTTTGTATGCTTCCTGAATTTCGATTAAATAATTTACATCTACATTTAAAAGCTTGTAAAATTGATTTTTTGCAAAATTTGTTGAAAAATAAAAAATTGCTAAAATACAAATAAATAAAAGTATCATTAATGTATTAACTATTGGAACTAATCTGGAAAGCTTCATCATTTCCTCCTGTTAAAATTTTTTATAATTTTTTAAAAAATTTTTCTATGGTATTAATAATTTGCTCTCTGTTAAACTTATTTTCACACCCTTCTGCTCCAAGTTCTAAAACCTTTTTCTCTATTTTTTCTTTACTTAAAGATGTTAATGCAATAATAGGTATTTTGCTATATATAGGATCCCTTTTTAAAATTTCTATAAAGTGATATCCATTTATTAAAGGTAAACTTAAATCTGTCACAATTAAATCAAAGTTTGAATCTTGTTTAAGTTTCTCAAGTGCTTTCTTCCCTTCTTCTACACTTTCTACTTCGTATCCAACATCCTTTAAATAATTTTTTATCATATTTCTAAAATAAGACAAATCTTCAATTAATAATATTCTTTTACCGATATTTTCTTTTTTTATTGAAAACCATTTAGGATCGTACATATGTATGATTTTATAAATATCTATAAATAATACTGTTTTTTCATTTATAATTTTATGACCCAAAATCCCAGGAGTATTATATAAACCTTCTTCTATTTCCAATGAAATTTCTAAAATATTCAATATTTCAGAACATAAAACCCCGCATGTCTTCCCATTTTCAGTAAAAATTAATACATAATAACTTTTTTGAGACGGTAATTTTTGTAATGGTAAATAATTTTCCAATCTTATTATAGGAATTACTTGGTTTCTATATACAATTATTTCTTTTTTTCCTGCTATCTGAATATCTTCAGCTTTAATTTTATCTAACCGCGAAATTAAAGCCAAAGGTATTGCCAATACATCTTTCCCTATACCAAACAAAAGAACAGGATTTTTCTCTTCTTTATACATCCACTTAATATCTTCTTCTAACTTTTTTTCTATCTCTTCTTTTTTAAATCCAGCATATTTTGAAAGACCTACAATATCTAAAATCAACGCTAATTTCCCATCACCCATTATAGTAGCACCAGAATAAATAGGAATATTTTTAATCTGTTTACCAAGTGGTTTTACAACGATTTCTTCAAATGTTAATATTTCATCTACAATAATTCCTAAATATCTTTCTTCACCTAAGGTTAAAATTATTAAATTTTTATAAATTTCTTGCTCTCCGTTTTCTATTTGTAATATTTTCGAAAGTTTTAAAACTGGAATAATTTCTTCTTTTAATCTATAAAATTCTCCTTCACCTATACAAATTATATCTTTCAAAAGATTGATTTTTATTAATTTTTTTATATTAACTTGTGGAATTGCATAACGAAAACCTTTACAAGTAACTATTAATGCAGGAATAATAGCAAGAGTAAGAGGTATTTTTAACCTTACAGTAGTTCCTTTACCAGGAACTGTATTAAGTTCTATTGTTCCGCCAAGTTTTTCTATATTGCTCTTCACCACATCCATTCCTACTCCTCGACCAGAAAGTTCTGTAATTTTTTCTGCTGTAGAAAAGCCCGGTTTAAATATAAATGACATTAACTCTCTTTCAGAAATAGATTCAGCTTCTTTCAAACTAAGAAATCCTTTTTCTATTGCTTTCTTTTTTATCTTTTCTATATCTATACCTTTTCCATCATCTTCTACTTCAATAATCACATATCCACTTTCTTGATAAGCTCTTAAACTAAGATTTCCTTCTGGAGATTTTCCAAATTTTTCTCTTTCTTCAGGAAATTCTATTCCATGATCTATTGCATTTCTTATTAAATGTGTAAGAGGGTCTTTTATTGCTTCTATCATAGAACGATCAAGTTCTGTTTCTGCACCTTCTATATGAAGTTTAACTTTTTTATTTAGAGCTTTAGATAAATCTCTAACAATTCTTGGAAATTTATTAAAAACAATTCCAATTGGTTGCATTCGAGTTTTCATTATAGTTTCTTGAAGTTCTGTTGTTATAGTGGATAAAATTTGGACACTTGTTTGCAATTCTGGATTTTTTATTTTTTGAGAAATTTGAAGAATGCGATTTCTTGCAAGCACAAGCTCACTTGCAAGATTCATTAATAAATCTAATAATTTTGTGTCTATTTTTACATAAGTCTCTTTTAAACTAACTTGAGATAAAATTGTATCTTTTTTTCTTTCTTCAATTTTTTCTTTTTTTTCTATTTCTTCTAACAATTCTTCTTTTTTAGTTTCTCTTTTTGTTTCTTCTTTTTTGGCTATCTTATCTGAAAATGTGGTCAATTCTATTAGAAAATCTAATAACCCATCATCTATCGGCTCCTTCTTCTTATCTTCTATATGCTTAACTATACGCTTTATATAATCCACTGCCTTTAATAACATATCTATTATCTCATCTGTAGGCTCTATCAAACCATCTCTTAATCTCGCCAATATATCCTCCGATGCATGAGCTACCTGCTCCAATGCCTTAAATCCAAAAAATCCAGCTGCCCCCTTCAATGAATGCATAACCCTAAATAACTCCTTCAATACCTCCCTCTCACCTCTCTCAAGCCTTATAAAACCATCCTCAAGTCTCTCTATACCCTCCTTCACCTCAATCAAAAAATCCTTCAAAATTTCTTCATCAACTTTTGGAACGATTTTTTCTTCCTCAAAAGACTTCTTTTCTTCTTCAACTTTCAACTCTTTCTCTATCTCCCTTTCTATTTCTTTTTCTTTTTCTTCAATTTTCCCTTTTTTTTCTATTTCTTCTAACAATTCTTCTTTTTTAGTTTCTCTTTTTGTTTCTTCTTTTTTGGCTATCTTATCTGAAAATGTGGTCAATTCTATTAGAAAATCTAATAACCCATCATCTATCGGCTCCTTCTTCTTATCTTCTATATGCTTAACTATACGCTTTATATAATCCACTGCCTTTAATAACATATCTATTATCTCATCTGTAGGCTCTATCAAACCATCTCTTAATCTCGCCAATATATCCTCCGATGCATGAGCTACCTGCTCCAATGCCTTAAATCCAAAAAATCCAGCTGCCCCCTTCAATGAATGCATAACCCTAAATAACTCCTTCAATACCTCCCTCTCACCTCTCTCAAGCCTTATAAAACCATCCTCAAGTCTCTCTATACCCTCCTTCACCTCAATCAAAAAATCCTTCAAAATTTCTTCATCAAATTCCATAGTATTCACCCTTTAATTTCTATTTTAAAATTCTCTTCTATATCCTCCTAAACCTTTCAATTGAAAACCAAATATAAATTTTGTATCTTTTGGAGTAGTATATATTCCAAATCCTAAAGTATAACATTTATGAATGTAGTTTATCTCTATTCTTCTTTCAGTAAATTCATCTCTTATTAAATTGCGGGTGATAAACATATTTGTATAAATTTTATTTGTTATATAAGTCGCTAAATTAAAAGATATCTGTTTAGTATTCCAAGCTGTATCTTTTTGATAAACAATTCTTAACCTATCAACTATAAAATTTCTTAAATCAAAAGATATTGAGTGTTTTTTAAATCCAAGGCCATAAAAATTATAAGCTGTATCATATCTAAAAAAAAGATAAGGAGAATAATTTAAATTTATTTGAAAATAGATATCAGAAAACGCTCTTTCTTCTGGTGATGTAGCTGTAAGAGATTTTTCTGTTTTAGTGAAATCATATTGTTGATAAGTTTTTATCATTATAAAATTTTTTTGAGAGGGCAAACTTAAAAATTGCCATAATCCATATTCTATAATTTTTGCTTTTGAATTTATTGCATCTTCATAATCAAATTGTGGCACATTTTTTTCACTTGGTTCTCTTCTATAAAAAAAAGATAAATACGGCTTCAAAGTATGTAAAAAATTTAAATATTTTTTTACAAGATAAGTATAAGAAGCAAGTTTAATTTCATAAAAATTTCTATTAAAATTTCTTTTATCAAACAAACCTTTATTTTCTAAATTATAAAAAAAATTTTTATAAGTAAATGTTGCAGAATTCATAAAATAACCTATCTTAAATGGATAGGTAATTTCCAATTTTATATTTCCTCTATGACCATAATAATCTTCTTCTCTATAATTATATTTATAATCTAATGAAAAATTTGTTAAAATTTTATGAAATAAATCAAATGGTAAAAAATTAAAATGAATATTAAATAAAGGCTGTAAAATTTTATCTTCATCTCCAAAACCATGATAATCTAAATATTTTGTTTCTATTCTACTATAAAAACTTTTACGAAAATACTGAATCCAGAACTTAGAAGTTCTATATTCTTGTGTTTTAGGTTCTATATCTCTGTTAAATCTTTGCAGAAATAAAACTTTGCTTTGAGAAAAACCCCCTTCTCCTACATCAAATTCTTCTAAAAATTCTCTCTCAGAAACTAAATCTAAATCAAGATGCATATCCAAATTAGAAGTTATTGGATAATCTACTTTACCTACTATCCACCATTTATATTTCTTTATTTCTTTTTCACTTGCATATTTACTTTCTGCCCATTCATCTCTCAAATATCTGAATTTAAACAAACCTTGAATATCTTTAGTAAATCTAAATTGATTTTCTATATCAAAAAGAAACCCTCTTTTTGATAAATATAATGGTGCTATTGTAAAATCTATTTGATCTGTAACTGCCCAGAAAAAAGGAATTTGAAGACCCACTCCTAAACGATTACCTTGTACAATATGAGGAAATAAAAACCCTGTTTTTCTAAAAGTTCCAATAGGTAGACTTAATTTTGGAATATAAGCAGTTTTAGGTAAATAAATAAATGTATGTTTTTTTATTTTAAACTTCGTAGATTTTCCTTTACTTATACCTTTAGAAGTCAAAACAAAGTCTTCTACTTCTATACTCCATGCTGGATAATGTTTCTCCTTTTTACAGATCTTTCCACACCATTCCATTTCGCAGGTGGTTAAAATTGCTTTTTTTGCAAAATACTCATTTAAGGCATTTTTCCTAAAATCAATTGCTTTAATTCTTATTTTTTCTTTTTTTAAAAATATGAAAACCGAATCTGCCCAAATTTCATCATTTCTTAAGTCTATAAAACCTACATTTCCCTTTATAATAATTTGATTTTTGAAATCAAAAATTTCAAAATTTTCTAATTTTGCATATTGCGTGTTTAATTGATAATTGACCCTTTCCGCCCAAATAAGAATGTTTTCCCCTTGTATTATTACATCTCCCTCAGCTAAAATTTTTTTTGGAGTATGTAAAACTTCTAATTTGCGAGCTGTAATTTTGAATTTCTGAGATGGGGCACAAAATGCTGTATGAAAAATAAAAAAAATTAGAAAGTTAATTTTAAATAATAATAAATATTTTCTAAACTTCATTTAAATAAAATATTCTTAGCTTTTAAAAGTAAAAAAAGATATAGCAAGCAAAGTCCAACCTATTAAAAGTCCTACCCCTCCAAGACCGAAAACAATTACCAAGATAGCACTATAAAAAAGTATCTTACCTGTTGTATCAAATAATTTATGATTAGCACTTTTGAAAAGAGAATAAAGACTTTCTTTATAAAAATAACAAGCCAATATAGTTGAAATATACATTATTAAAAATCCTAATATTAAATTAAGTTTCCAATAATTTTTATTGTAATATATTTCAGCCAAATTAAATTTTTCTCCACCCTGAACAACTATTCCTAAAATACTTCCTGCAATTCCTATAAGAAGACCTATTAAAAATTTTTGGAAAATCTCCTTATTATTATAAAAATCTGAAAAATTTTTAAGAGCAATTAATAATAGTATAATTCCGCTTAGTCCGGTTATAATACCAAGTACAGAAATAAAAGGTGATATTACTATTAAAGTACTGCCTATACCTCCTATTATCTTGGAAGTAAACAATTTTGTCATTTTGTTCTCCTTTTAATTTTGAATTATACATCAAATATTAAATAATTTCTCCAATTTGGTCAAATTTTATTTAGAAATTTTTAACTTGACAAACTAAAAAACTTTGATTAATTTATACTTCTGGTAAGAATTGGGGGATCGTCTAATTGGCAGGACGGTGGACTCTGGATCCACTAGTGGAGGTTCGAATCCTCCTCCCCCAGCTTTAAATTTTTTGAGTTTTTTCTTGTATGGTAAACTGTACATCCTGAAGTATTCTTAGAATAATTTTATCTTACTGTGTCAAAATAAGCCGGGTATCTCCATTCCCTAACTTATTCTGAGGCTCTATGTAAACATATAAATGAAATTTTACTCTTTTATATTATAAAACCATAAGACCTTTATATCTGTTGTGACGTGAGGAATATAGCATTGTATTCCCAATCTTTATCTTTGGCTCCTACATCTTGATACATCCTTTTATTGCTTATTAGATCTTTTATTCTTTTACCATCGTAACGCACCCACATACCTATGTAAGTTAATCCTTCATTTCAAGATACTGAATTTCTCTTATTAGAAAAAAAATAACACTTTTAAAAAAAATTATATCTTTTGAATAATCAGGAATTGAATTACAATTCCATTTCAAGAACAAATCATATAATTATCTAATAAAAATTAACTACTACTAAACCTTACATATTTACCTATATAAATTCATACAATCAACCATATAAAACCACCCAACTTTAACAATAAAAACATTAATCAAAATATCATCTTAATCTAAACTTATGCTTTTATAACAAATACTACTTATCGTTATACCATTAATTATTAAACTCTATATAATCCCCCTTAAACCCCCTTACTACATCTTTTTAAATATTATGTACTCACTTTATACCACTTTTTATTTAATTTATTTCGTTCCTGTTTTTACAGGCAAGTTATGTACATCCATATGGCAATCTAAACAATTAGGAAATTTCTGGTGTACCCCTGCACCATGTGGTTTACCGTGACACCTTTCGCACTTAGGTATATCTTTATGTTTTACATGGCACTGAACACATGCAACCTTATGATGCTTACTTGGTGTACGAGCTATTTTTTCAAATTCTACTTTATGGCATGGACTACATACTTTATTAAGCGTTTCTTTTGGAAATGCTGTCTGAAGAATTCTAAGTGGTGAATGTGGAGCATGACAATTAAAACACTCTTTTACAGGTTCATTTGGATAATGAGGCTTATGACATTCTAAACAGGAAGGAATATATCCATGTTTTGTATGGTGACATGCTACACAAGCAACAGTAGTATGTTTGCTTGGATATCTATTAAGCTCTTTAGTAATATTAGGATGACACTGACCACAAGCTTTGCCTACTTCAGGGGTTATACCAACAATTCTTGGAGCATGTGGATCTTTGTGACAACCAAGACAATTAGTAAATAACTTTCCATGAATATACCCATGACATCTTGTACATTTAGGCATTATTTCAGCCCAGTTTTTCTTTATAGGATTATACACATGAAATTTCACATGGCACCAAGTACAGTCTATTCTATGTTTTCCACCTTTTTCTTTTATTCTATTAAATACCCATGAGTGACATCTCGCACACTCTTCTGTAGTCAATGGTTTTATTGACTTTTCATAAGCAGGACTTGGTTTTATTTTAGTATACTCTTCTAATACAATTTTTTTGGCAAATCCTTCCTGACTAAAAAAACCTAAAATTGTAACCACAAGAAATAAAATAAACCAACTCTTCACTCGCTTCCCTATCATTTTTACCCTCCTTTTATATTTTCTTTTTTTCTCTTTTATTCTTTTTAATTTTCGCTTCTCTTCTAAGTGTATAAGGAAGGAATATTTCCATAGTGGTATTTATGATAATAAATTTTTATATATTTCTTTATAACATGCAAAACATAAAGTAGAAAGGACTTCTATTCCATAAGTTCTTACAAAAATAGTATAAGCAGGATAACAATTTAAACAACCTTTTAAAATCATTTTTATAACAATCTAAATATGTTTTTTTTATAAAAATAAGCTTTCCTTATATGGGATTCATTACATTGAAGAATAACTTTTTCCTTTGCCATCATTTTAAAAGCTAAAACACCTATCAAAATAAATATAAATTTTTAAATTTTAAATAAACAATAAAAAAACCAATATTCCCCCTTTTTTAATTTTAACTTTTATATATTATCTATTTTTTTATATTATTGTCAAGGAAGATTTTTTAAAAAATTCTTAAAAATTTTCTAAATTAAGCCTCTTTTTGAATTTTTTTAGCTAATTCCTCTAACTTTAGCTTTAAACCTTCTTTTTCTCTTTTTGCCCTTGCTCCAAGTATTACTTCAATTTCTTTATTTTTCTGTTTTACAAAAACCCAAAAGGTTTTAGGATCAAAAAAATAAACCCAAAATAAACCAAGAATCATCAATATAAAACCACTATAAACTAAAGTTATACCTGGATCTTTTTTAACTTGTAAACCTGTTAAATAAATTGCTTCCATCTTTTTTACATTAATATGATATTCTTTTTCACCAAGTTTAAGAATATTTGGTATACCTTTAACTAAATATGTAGAATATTGTTTTCCTGTATTTTGATCAAAAACTGTGATATAAATTAAAATAAATCCATAATGCCGTATATATTTATCTAAAAAAATAGAATAGTTATCAACATTAATTGGTACCATAGAAGTCAATTCATAAGTTTTATTTTTTTCTTTAATATATAAAATAAATTTTGGAATTTCATTATAACTTGCTTGATAAAAGCTAATTCCTTTATATCTAAAAGGATGATTTACTTTAATAATCGCATTTATTCTTTTGTTTCCATCTATTACTGTTACATTAGAAATATACTCCTTAGGCATACCATTAGGATAAAGCTCAAGAGTAAATTTATTTAGCTTTAAAGCAAAGTCAAGAAAAATCGGCTCTTCTCCTCTGAAAGGTCTTACTCGATTTGAAATTTGTCCTTCTAAAATTATCATATTACCTCTATATCCCCAAATAGCTCCAATTAAACCTCCTATTAATATCAATACCATGGAAAAATGAACAAAATAAACTGAAAAAAAAGCTTTTCTATTTAAATCTTTATAAAATAGTACTCCGTTAGAAATTTTCTTTATTTCTTTAAAACCAAGTTTTTTTAAAAGAAAATTTACGACGGAATTAAATTCTTTTTTTAAATTTAATTTGATTCTATTCGGAAAATTTTCAGGATCAACATTAGTAGGATCTGTTTTATAAAGTTTTAAAGATATAGGAAAACGTTTTAAAGAACAGATTATTAAATTTATTAAAAATAAAAATAAAGTTATAATATACCACCATGAATGATAAGCATCATTTAATTGAAGTTTTAGAATTATATCTCCGATAGTTTTCCCATATTTCATTAAATAAAAACTCTCGGGACGTCCCTGAGGAATAATTGTTCCAAAAATAGAAAAGAAAGCAAGAATGAGAAATAAAACAATAGCTAATTTTACAGAAGATAAAAATTGATAGATTTTTTTCACGAATACCTCCAAGATAAAAAATTTATGAAAAGTTATAATATCATAGGAAAAAATATATTACAAGTTAAAAATTTTAAGCTTGTACAATACATCTACTTTAAATTTTACCTATGAAGAATAACACTTATAGCTTTATCATTCAGAACTTTTTAATAATTACAAATATTTGCAAAGCGAGTAAACATTGCCCTCCACATCATACATATAAATGAGACCAGGTCTTTCATCACGAAAAAGTATAGCTTATCGATATTCTCCAAATAATTGTGTTGTTTTTATTATCACACAAATCCAACTTATTGAATATAAATCCTTTATCTTTTTATAATATTAAATTTTTCACAAAATTCTAATATTTGTTTCTGATTATCAATGTGCTAATCTTTCTTAATCAACTATGTCTAAACCTTCAGCTTATAATATACTTGAAAGAAATGGAACCAAAAAAGTTACTTTATAGCAATAAAAATTCTATAAATTGTTTGGTGTATCATTATCATAGTCAAATTGATAATTTCTAATTTGCAATTTTTTAAGTTTCTGCTAAATTCTTAAAAAAATGGATTATTCATCATCAAAATTCTTAAAATTTCTTATTAAACTTTTTTTCTTTATTTTTCTTTTTACAGGAGGTTTCTTTATGGAATCTTCTGCAAAATCACTTGAAAATCCGATTTTAAAAAATGTAATAGAAAAAAAACTAAAATCTAATCTAACTGTGCTATTCTATCCTTATAAAAGAGAGGATGTCGCAACTATAAAACTCTGTGTAAAAGTAGGAAGTGTATATGAAACAGATTCACAGGCAGGGATAACTCATTTAATTGAGCATATGATTTTTAAAGGCACAGAAACCAAAAAACCAGAAGATATAGTAGGAGCTATTGAAAAAAAAGGCGGATATATGAATGCTTTTACTTCCTATGATTATACCTGCTATTATGTAGCTGGTCCTTCAAATATTATCGAAACTGCCCTTGATATACTCTCTGATGTAGTTTTTCATCCTTATTTTGATCCTGAAGAATTAAAAAAAGAAAAAGAAGTAGTAATAGAAGAAATGAAAATGCGTTTAGATAATCCAATGACTGTTCTCTTTGAAAATGTTATGAAAGCTTCTTACAGAAATTTCCCTTATTACCGTCCTATAATAGGCTTTCCTGAAACTGTCCGCTCTTTTACACGAAAAAATCTTTTAGATTATGTAAACGAATTTTACACTCCAGAAAACATGGTACTTGTTATAGTAGGAAATATTACTGAAAATAAGCTTTTTCCTCTTGTAGAAAAGTATTTTTCAAATCTACCAAAAAGAAAACTTAAAAAAATAGAATTTCCAGAAGAACCTTATACCGAAAAGCCAGAGCTTATATGGATAGAAAGACCTGTTAAAGAAGGATATTTTGTCTTTACCCTCCCTGGACCATCTATTAAAAGTAACGATGCACCTATCCTTGATCTTATTGCTGAAATACTGGGTGGCGGAAAATCAAGTCGTCTTTATGTAAAACTTAAAAGGGAACTCGGCCTTGTAAAAAGTATCTCAGCCTCTTCTTTTACTCCCACTGGACCAGGACTTTTTGAAATTTATGGAACCGCAGATCCTGAAAATTTTTTAAAAATTATAAAAGAAACCCTTAAAGAACTTGAAAAATTAAAAGAAAATGGTGTAGAAGATGAAGAACTCGAAAAAGCAAAAATTCAAATACTTTCAGATTTTACATTTTCTCAAGAAACTTCTCAGGGATTATCAGGGGTGTTAGCAAGTTTTCAGCTTACAAGAGGAACTTATAAAGATATTGCCTGGTATAAAGAAATTATCAGAAAAACTACCCCAGAAGACATAAAAAAAGTCGCAAAAAAATATTTTAATTATCAAAAACTTGTAGCTGGATTCCTCTCCGAGAAAAAACTTTTTGACGAAAAAACCTTAATTAAAACAATATCTTCTTTTAAATTTACCTCAACACCAGAAATATTTAAAATGAATAATGGTCTTGAAGTAATACTTTATCCCTTAAGAGATATTCCTACTATAAGTATTTGCCTTGCTTTTCCAGGAGGTTTAAGATTTGAGACTAAAGAAACTAATGGTCTTTTTAAGGCTTTGACATTACTTTGGACAAGAGGAACAAAAAATTATAGTGCAGAAGAGCTCGCAGAAAAACTTGAGTCAATTGGTGCTGAAATAAGTGGATTTTCAGGAAGGAATACTTTTGGTCTTAGAGCAAGTTTTTTATCTTCAAAACTTGACGAGGCACTTAAATATTTTTCAGAAATTCTTTTAAAACCAGCTTTTAGTAAAGATGAATGTAAAAAAGCAAAACCTGAGCTTTTATCCTTTCTTTTAAAACAAGAAGATCAACCTATGTCCTTAGCTATAAAAGATTTTCTACAAGAGCTTTTCCCTGATCATCCCTATGGATTAAATTCAGCAGGGAGTTACGAATTTTATCAAAGATTTACATGTGAAGATTTAAAATCTGCTTACAAAAAATTTGTTAATCCCAAGAAAGGAGTACTTGTTATTATAGGTGATTTTGATCCGTATTATCTAAAAGCAAAACTTTTCTCTTTATTAAAAGATTGGAAACAAATTAGTAATTACAAAGTAGAAGAAAAGGAACCAACATTACCAAAAGAAAAAATTAAAAAGATTAAAAAAGAAACTTTTCAGACACAAATACTTCTTGGATTTCAAACACCTGGTTTAAATTCAAAAGAAATGACAGCTTTGGAAGTCTTAAATAGCGCTTTATCAGGACAAGATGGAAGACTTTATAAAATTTTAAGAGATGAAAGGGCTCTTGCATATGCGGTAACTTCTTTTTTAATTTTCTATCCCAAAAAATCTGCATTTATTTTTTATATAGCCTGTTCCCCAGAGAAAAAAGAATCTGCTATTTCTGGATTTTGGGAAATATTAGAAGATATTTCAAAAAATGGATTAACTCAAGAAGAAATTGAAAGAGCAAAAAACAGACTCATTGGAGAAGAAAAACTTTCTCTTCAAAGTAATCTTAGTAAAGCCGAAGATATGGCAGTAAATGAAGTTCTTGGTCTGGGATGGGATTATTATTTAAAATACGAAAAACTTGTAAATGAAGTAACTCATGAAGGTATAAAAAACTTAATAAATAAATATTTAACCAAGGATAAAAGTGTTTTATTAATCCTTGGAAAATAAATGGAAATACAGTTTATTTCAAAAAATGAAGAAGAAACAATACTTCTTGGAAAAAAATTAGGAAAATTTTTAAAACCCGGTGATTTAATTCTTTTATATGGAGATCTTGGTTCTGGAAAAACTACTTTTGTAAAAGGAATAGCTAAAGCACTTGAAGTTGATCCTGATATTTATATTACAAGTCCGAGCTTTTCTATAATTAACATTTACGAAGGTAAATATACTCTTTATCATGTGGATTTATATAGATTGGATATTCCAGAAGAGCTTGGTTTGTGGGAGTACTTAAATAATGGAATTGTTGTAATTGAATGGGCAAATAAACTTCACGAAAATCCAAAAGAAGATTTTTTAGAAATACATTTTGAATATTTAGATATGCTAAATAGAAGAATAGTTATAATTGGCTACGGAGAATGGAGAGCCCTCCTAAAAGAACTGGGTAAGGATAAAGAATTAAATAAATAGGAAATATTTTTAAAATTTTTTCCATTTTTTTATTAATATAATAGCCTTTAAAAAATTGATTTTTATATTCTTGTTTTTCAAAAAATTCTTTTAAGGCTATTAAAACACCTCCAGAAAGATAAATTCCTCCAAAAGGAATGCTCATAAATGCAATTTGGGAAACTTTTCTTCCAAGAAGTTCAAAAAATTTTAAAATTACCTTTTGGGCTTTTTCATCACCTTTTTTAGCAAGTTTTGTTATTTCTTTTGGATGTAGTGTTTTTTTATAATAAAACTCATACCAATAACTAATAGCTGTTCCTGAAAGTGCCTTTTCCCAACTAAGTTCTTCTTCCTTTTCTTTTAAGAATTGCAAATATTCCCATTCTTCAGAATTAAGGGGAGAAAAATTTAAATGACCACCTTCTGTTGGAAGAATAATAAGAGGATTTCTTTTAACTAAAATAGCCTCTCCTAAACCTGTTCCAGGAGCAATAAATGCTTTCGGCTCTGATATTGTTCTCTTTTCAGGTTTAATCTCAAATAAATCTTTTTTTTTCAAAAGTAAAACACTTGCTGCCAATCCATAAAGATCATTTACAAGTATAACTTTCTCAAAATCAAAATATTTTTTTATTTTTGACCCATCTACATCCCATTCAAGATTAGTTAAATGTGCTTTATTTTTTATTACAGGACCTGCTACTGAAATAACAGCTATTTTAATATTTTGTTTTTTTGCTGAATTTATCTCTGAAAAATAATTTTTAATAAGTTCATAAATATTTTTAAAATTTTTGCTTGAATAAACTTTTAATTTTAAAAATTTTTTATTGAGATCTTTTATTAAAGTTAAACGAGAATTTGTTCCTCCAATATCAGCAATAAGATACATTTTTATTTTTTATGTTTTAAATAATATTCGTCAAAAAGCTTTATAATTTTTTCAGTTAAATCAATTTTTGAAGAAGCATAATAAAGACCAGGTTGATTTTTTTCAAACACAAGATCATATCCTTCTTTTTTTATAAACTCTTTTACAATTTTTTCTAATTCATCAAAAACAGGATTTAAAAGTTTTTTTTGTAATTCTTGCATTTCATACTGAGAATCTTCCTGAAGTGCTCTAAATTCTCTAAGTTTCTTTTCATATTCTCTTTGTTTTTTTTCTCTTACTTCTCTTGACCAAAGAGAACTTTTTGTTTCTATTTCTTTTTTTAAAGCATCAAGTTCTTTAGCTTTTGCTTGAAGTTTTTTTGAAAGTTCGTTATATCTCTCTTGAAGTTTTTTCATTACTTCCTGTCCATATTTTGATTCATTGACAACTTTTTTTATATCAATAACACCAATTTTTAAATTCTGGGCAAAAGCAAAAGATACCAAAAACAAAGTATTTAAAAAAAAGAGCATTAAAAATCTTTTCATCATGATCCTCCTTTTTATTTAATAATTACAAAATCTACCCTTCTATTTATAGCCCAACACTCTTCATTACTTTCTTTACAAAGAGGCCTTTCCTCCCCAAAACTAATGGTACTGATTCGGTTTTCTTTTATTCCCAGTTTTATTAATACATCTTTTACTTCAAGTGCTCTTTTTGCACCAAGAGCCATATTATATTCTTTTGTCCCTCTTTCATCACAATTTCCTTGTAATTGAATTTTTATATCCGGATGCCTTAAAAGATATTCTGCATTTTTCTTTATTCTTTCCCACATATCTTCTCTTATATTAAAGGCATCAAAATCAAAAAAAATAGCAAATAAAGGTGGATCACTTCTTCCATAATTTTTCCAATATTCTAAATTTTCTTTAGTAATCTTTTCCTCAGGAGGATAAGTTTCTGTAATTTCTTCAAAAGGTCTTTCTTCAAGGGGTATGACTTCCTCAGGACCTTCCAAAATTTTTGGCTGTTCAGAAACAGTTTCTTTAATATTTTTTTTCTGAGGAACCTCTGCAATAGGTGGAACTTCCATTTTTCTCGCACACCCAGTAATTATAAAAATAATAAAAATAATAAAAATCGAACATTTTTTCATATTTCTTACTCCTTTTAACAATATCCAGCTATATCCAACTCAAACAAAAATTCACCCATTAAAAACTCTAATTGATTTCTAATATACTGAGTTATTGTATAAAGTAAAGTTAGTTCCCTATTTAAAACTTGGGTTATTTTTGCGTATTGTTCTTGAGTAAGTTTATTAAGAAGACGATTACAAAAATATTCTCTGCATAAATAAGGTCTTGCAAAAATTTTACATCCTGTTGGACCAACAAAAAAACATCTACCAGGAACTTCTCTTTCCTTAGGTATCGGCTTTTTTAAAAACATATTTAACAAAATTATATTAATAGTTGCTTCATTTTCTAATCCCGCTTTACAGCATCCTTTTTTATCAATCACAGAGCATATATAACACTCTTTAAATGTTCCATAATTTTCCATAATTTTATTTGATTCTTCTACTGCTTTTTCATACTCTTTTAACATTTTTAAAAAGTCTTTATCTTGATAAAAATACTCGTTCCATGCTTTATATATTTCTTCAGCAGTTGAAATTTTTTCGAGAATTAAATAAGTAGGATCTGGGTCTAATTTTTTTAAAAATCTTAAATTTTTTAACATCCTTAAATAAAAAAGTTTAAATTAAAAAATAAAAATATATTTAAATAGAAGATGTATTAATAAGCTGCGTTTAATTTTACATTTTAATTTTACATTAGTAAATACCTTAATTTAAAATGTTTGAAAATTTTAATAAAATTTGTTTAGATTAATGTTTAAATTAATGTTAAAAATTTCTAAAAATTTTTACAGATTTTTGAACATTATTTTAAACATTATTTTTATCAAAAAGATTTGATGAAAAAAATTTTAAGGGATCAATCTGGAAGTATTGCAGAAACAAAAGCTTTTTTATCAAAAGGAACTAAATCTTCAGGTTTTTCTCCAAGTCCTATAAATCTTATTGGAAGATTAAATTTATGAGATACAGCTATTGCAATACCACCTTTTGCTGTTCCATCCATTTTAGTAATAATAATACTATGAATTGGAACAGCTTGTGAAAAGTGTTGAGCTTGACTCAATGCATTTTGTCCAGTTGTTGCATCAAGAACCAAAATATTTTCCTGAGATTCAGGTGGAACAAGTTTATTTATAACTTTTATCATTTTTTTTAGTTCTTCTATAAGATTATATTTTGTGTGAAGTCTTCCTGCGGTATCTATAAGAACCACATCGATATCATGTTTTTTAGCATAGGTAATTCCTTGATAAATAACTGCTCCAGGATCAGCTCCTTCGTGAAGTGCAATAACCGGTACTTCGATTCTTTCTCCCCATTTTTTAAGTTGATCAATTGCAGCAGCTCTAAATGTATCAGCAGCTACTAAAATAACAGAATATCCTTCATCTTTAAGTTTTTTTCCTATCTTTGCTATTGTTGTGGTTTTTCCAACGCCATTTACTCCAAGAAAAAAAAGCACAGAGGGTTTACCATTTGGAGGAAAAGATTTATCTGCTTCAAGTAAAAAAGAAATCATCTGTTCTTTTAAAAAAGATTTTAGCTGTTTTGTAGTGACTGATTCTCCTTTTAAAACTTTATTTTTAAAAGGCTCTAACAAAGCTAATGTAGTATCAACTCCAAGGTCTGCTAAAATAAGAGTTTCTTCAAGTTCATCCAAGGTTTGAAGATCAACAACTTTATCAACTTCAAAAAACTGAGACAAAGTAGAACTCAGTCTTTCTTTTGTTTTTGAAAGACCTTTTTTGAATTTTTCAAAGAGATTTTCTTTTTTAAGTTTTTCAAAAAAGCTTAATTTCTTTTTTTCTTCTTTTTTTTCTTCAATTAAGGCTTCCTGAGATGTTTCTTGAGTTATTTCTGGAGGTGCTTCTTCTTTTTTTCCTTCTTTTCTGAATTTTTTAAAAATTTTGAACATAGTTAAAAGATTCGATTAAAAATTAAAAAACGGAGGAGGAGGGATTCGAACCCCCGGAGGGGGATAAACCCCCTCAGCGGCTTTCAAGGCCGCCCCCTTCGGCCACTCGGGCACTCCTCCAATTTTAAAATATACTACAAAATTTCATAAAATAAAGATTTTAATTTTTTATTTGACAAATACCCACTTATAGATTATTTTATACTTTAAAAAATTCATAAAATTTAAAAATGAAGAAAAAAATCATATTTTTAAGTATTTTAATTCTTTTATTTTTTAATCTTTTTGTTTTTGGTAAAGAAATAGATTCAACAGAGATAAAAAAAGAAAAAATTCAAAAAATACTCATTATTCCTTTTAATATTTATGCTCCACAGGAATATGTGTACTTAAAAAAAGCCATTCCTCAAATGCTTTCTACCCGTTTATTTATTCCTTCTAAAATTGAAGTAATAGAAATAGATGAAAAAGAAATAAATAATTATACTACTTTTAATAAAAATATTGCTAAAGAACTTGGAGAAAAATATAAAGCAGATTATGTAATATGGGGAAGTATTACTATTTTAGGAGATACTATAAGTATTGATGCAAAAATAGCAAATTTGACAGGGGAAAAAAGATCTATTAAGTTTTATCAGGAAGTGAAGGGGGTTTCAGAAATAATTCCTAAACTTACTGAATTTGCAAATAGATGTAAAAGGTATATAGAAGGTAAGGAAGAGGATTTTTACAAAGAAGAAATAAAACCTTATGGAATGTATGGATTTTATCACATAAATAGAGAACATCCTGAAAAAACATTTTATTATTATGCTCCTTATCTTTATCCACCTCCTCCACCTTCTGCACCAGAGAAAAAAAAGCCAAAAGTTACAAAAGCAAGAAAATATTATAATGTGCATACAGATGATTCTTTAACAAGTAATCTTGTAATAGATTTATCTAAAGGGGTTATCGGATGGGCTGAGGAAGAAAAAAAAGAAGAAAAGAATAAAAAAAATGAAGAAAATAAAAATGTAAATAATTCAACTTCACAATTTTTATATCCTTTTTATCCTTTATCTTCTCGTTATTCTTATTCTTTGCCTCCTTATTATTACTATTACTATTATGAAGATAAAGAAGATGAAGGATTTCTTTCAAAACTTTGGTCTCATATATGGCCTTTTGGAAAGAAAGAAAAGCCTAAATATAAAACTCAGGTCCTTCCAGCTCCTCAAAAACTTTATCCACCTCAACCTGAAGAATCAGTGGAAAGTAAAACTTCTGCAACCAAATGAATTTTAGCAAGTTAGATGAAAAGCACCTGCAACAGATTTATTTTGTGAATAAAGTTCATTAAATCTTGCTACTGCATCAGAAGTTTTAAAAGCTTCGAGTTTAATATTTAATTCTTTAGCTTTATCCTTTACTTTAGGATCTATTTTCATTACCCCATAAGCACCTGTTCCAATAATCAGATATTCAACTTCGCTTTTCCAGACCTCTTCCAGATCTTCAATATACAAATAATGTCCTTCCTTTCTCCACCAGTTTGGAATAACTTTTTCTCCTTTTTGAGTTTTAATAATGATCAAATCTTTATTATATGAAGTATTTTTAAAAACAAGATGTCCAAAGCTATAACTTGAAATCATTTTTATGCTGCCAATTTTAGTTTTTCTTCTTCTTGTTTAAGAGCTTCTGTTCTATAATGAGTAATAAGAGCGTCTATAAATTCGTCGAGTTCTCCATCGAGGACATCTTCAAGATTATATACAGTTAAGCCTATGCGATGGTCAGTTACTCTATTTTGTGGAAAATTATAAGTACGAATTTTTTCACATCTTTCACCGGTTCCCACTTGAGATTTTCTCTCTTTTTGTATTTTTTCTTCTTGTTCTCTTTTAGCTAATTCATAAAGGCGAGCTCTTAAAATTTTTAAAGCTGTAGCTTTATTCTGATGTTGACTTCTTTCGTTCTGACAGGACACTACAATTCCTGTAGGAATATGGGTTATTCTTACAGCAGACTCAGTTTTATTTACATGCTGTCCACCATGTCCACTTGCTCTCATTGTTTCAATTTTCAAATCCTCTGGACGAATTTCCACTTCTACTTCATCTACTTCTGGTAAAACTGCTACTGTAACTGTAGAAGTATGAATCCTTCCTGAACTTTCAGTTATTGGAACTCTTTGAACTCTATGAACTCCACTTTCATATTTTAATCTACTATAAGCTCCTTTTCCGTCAATTTTTACTATTACTTCTTTAAAACCACCAAGTCCTGTTTCATTTGCATCAAGTATTTCAAACTTCCATCCCTTCTTTTCAGCATATCTTTGATACATTCTTAAAAGTTCGCCAGCAAAAAGTGCAGCCTCTTCTCCTCCTGCACCAGCTCTTATTTCTAAGATTACATTTTTTTCATCATTTGGATCTTTTGGAAGTAAAAGAAAAGGAATTTGCTCTTCTATTTTTTCTAATTGTGTTTCTAAAGTTTTTAATTCCTCTTTAGCCAATTCTTTAAGTTCTTCATCATCTTCTTCGATAAGTTCTTTAAGTTCTTTAATATTTTTAAGAATACTTTTATATTTTCTATAAATTTCTACAATTTCTGTAAGTTCAGCATGTTCTTTTGCAAGTTTTGTATATTTTTCACGATCTGAAATTATACCAGGATCAGATAAACTTTGTGAAATTTCTTCAAATCTTTTTTCTATAGTTTCTAATTTATCTAAATAAAACTTTGTTAAACCCATAAAATATTAACTTTCGTCTTTATTTTTATAAAAATCTGCATATTTTTTCATAAATTTTTCAATTCTTCCTTCTGTATCTACAAATCTTGCTTCACCTGTATAAAAGGGATGACAATTTGAACAAACTTCGATTCTAATTTCAGGTTTGGTAGACCCAACTCTAAATTCATTTCCACATGCACATCTTACTATTGCATCAGGATAATACTTTGGATGAATACCTTTTTTCATAGCTTATCACCTCTTTATTTTTAAATTTTACAAAAATCTGGATGTAAAATCCAATTTATTATCCAATTATTTTCTTTTTTCTCTAAGCAAACTATGGCTCCCTGTCTAAAATTAATTACAGGTTTTTCTTCATCACCTGTTATTAAAAAACTTGATAATTTAGCTAAATGAGGCAAATGCCCAACTAACATAATAGGTTTGTTTAATTCTTTTATTTTTTCTATCCATATTTTAATATCATCTAAAGGTTTTAATCCTTCTGCTTCTTCCCTCCCTTCTTCGGGTTTTAAATATTTTTCTAATATTTCAGCTGTTTGAATAGCTCTAAGTTTATTTGAATGAAAAATTTTACTAATTTTTAAATTCAAACTTGAAACAACCTTAGCTACTGCTTCAACTTCTGCTTTTCCTATATCACTTAAAGATTGAGAGGGATCTTCACTTTTTGGTTTTGGAATACCATGTTGAACCAAATAAAGAAACATTTTTTCACCTCAAATAATAAAAATAGCGCCCCTGGAGGGACTCGAACCCCCAACCTACGGCTTAGAAGGCCGCTGCTCTATCCAATTGAGCTACAGGGGCATATGGTTATTATAAATTTTAATATCATTTTGTATTTTGACAAGACTTATTTTTAGAGATATAATACCCACTCAATATGAAATTTGACTTAGATAAATTTTTTGAAAATTTAAAAGAAGAAAAAATTTTTTCATTATTTGAGAAATTTCTACCTTGGGAAATAATTAAAAAGCTTAAAGAATATCTTTTGGATATAGTGCCAGAATTACCATCTACAATACCTATAAAAACGCCAATTCAGGAAAATTTGTTTATTTCTTTAGAACGCGAAGTAATTCCTTTAAAAGAAATCAAAGAAAAAGGAGGAAGATATTTTTTTAGAGGGGAAAATATTAAAGGAGCTATTCTTTTCGCTGGATGTATTCTAATGGATAGAAAAATATTTTTCGAAGATGGAGTAATTGTTGAACCTTATGCGTTAATTCAAGGTCCTGCCTATTTTTCTGAAAAAACCCAAATAAGACATACAGCTTATATAAGAGGAAGTGTATATACAGGAAAAAATGCAGTAATAGGACATACTACAGAAGTTAAAAATAGTATATTTTTGAGTTCAGCAAAAGCTGCGCATTTTGCTTATATAGGAGATAGTATTCTGGGGAAGGATGTAAATCTTGGTGCAGGAACAAAATTAGCAAATTTAAAGTTTACAAAAAAAGAAATAACCCTTATTATAAACAAAGAAAAGGTATATACAAAATTAAAAAAATTTGGAGCCATTTTAGGAGATAGATGTCAAACTGGATGTAATTCTGTTCTTCAGCCGGGGACTTTAATCGGGAAAGACTCCTTTGTATTTCCTGGAGTAGTTGGAGGTCCGGGTTATTTTCCACCAAAAAGTAAATTAAAATAACCAGGAAGGAGGAATTATGAAAAAATGTATTTTATTATTAGTAATTATTTTTTGTCTTTTAACAATTAATTCATGGGGAAGTACTTCGAAAAAAGGGATTATTGCAGAAGTTGGTCCTTATAAATTGTATAAAAGTGATTTAGATGAGATAGTTCGTAATAGAACTGAGATTACCCAAATTTTAGGAACTCATCCAGAATTACTTGAATATGTGTATAAAACTTTAATTGAAGAATGGATAAATATTTCTATGTTGGCTCTCGAAGCAAAAAAAGAAAATTTAGATAAAAATTCAGAGATTCAGAAAAGAATAAAAGAAATAACTAAAAGAATTTTAGCAGAGGGGTATATAAAAAAACATGTAACAAATATAAAAATAAATGAAGAAGAATTGAAGGAATATTATGAAAAAAATAAAAATAATTACAAGATTCCACAAGGAGTAAAAATAAAACATATATTAATTTATGTGCCAAAAGACGCGAATGAAAAAATAGAACAGCAGGCTTTTGAAAAAGCCCTTAAGATTCGTAAAAAAATTTTAGAAGGTACGAGTTTTGAAGAAATGGTTGAAAAATATTCAGAAGATATTGTATCCAAAAGAAAAGGCGGAGATTTTGGAATTATAAGAAAAGGAAAGAATATTTCAAAAATGGCAGAAGAAATCTTTAAACTTAAAACAGGAGAAATAAGTAAACCTTTAAGATCCTTGTATGGCTATCATATTGTAAAAGTAGTAGAAAAGATACCAGCAAAAATTTTAGCTTATAATGAAATAAAAGAAGAGGTTAAGAAAGATTATTTAAAAGAAAAACAAAACAAATTGATAAAACAGATCTTGAGCGATCTTAAAAATAAATACCATCCTAAAATTTATTATAAAAAAGAAAATGATCACTAAATATTATATTAAAGAATTTGAATTTTCGGAAAGAGACAAATGGAAAGCATATATTTATTTTCCTTCGGATACTTTATTTTTGGATATTGAAACAGAAGGTATATCGAAAGAATTGAATGAAATTACTCTTATTGGAATTTATAAACAAGGAAAATATATTCCATTTATTAAAGATATGAATTTGGAAAAGGCATTGAAATACCTTGATACAACTCCTATATGGGTGACTTTTGGAGGGGAAAACTTTGATTTACCATTTATAAAAAAGAAATTTCCATTTTTAGAGATGCCAATTATTCATTTAGATCTTTTCTTTTTAACAAGAAGAATAGGATTAAAAGGAGGATTAAAAAAAAATAGAAAAACAACTGGGAATAAATAGAAAAACAGATGGTATGAATGGATATCATGCAGTAAAGCTTTGGAAGAAATGGACAAGATTTAAAGATAAAGAAGCATTAAGAAAATTGATTCTTTATAATAAAGAAGATGTTAAAAATTTAAAAAAAATATTAGACTATGTAATAAATAAATTGTTATTTGAGGAGGAAAGGAATGAAAAAGAAGGTCATGAGGGCATTATCAAAATATAAAATAATATTATTAATATTTTTTGGATTTGTTATTGGACTGACAGCAAAAGAAATATGGCATAAAGCGGACATATTTCAATCAAAGCCACTTATAGCCGAAGACAATTCACATTTTATAAAAAAGAGTCTTAAGTATGCTCAAGAACTTTCTGAAGCCTTTTCATATATTGCTGAAAGGTCAGCACCAGCAGTGGTGTATATAGAAACCGAAAGAGTTATTTCTGCACCTTGGAGAGGTTTTCCATTTGATTTTTTTGGAGATGAGTTTTTCAAAAGATTTTTTGCCCCTCCAAGATATAAAGAAAGGGGCGCGGGTTCTGGGTTTATTATATCTAAGGATGGATATATAGTTACCAATAATCATGTTATTCAAGGGGCTCAAAAAATTACTGTTAAACTTGTAGATGGTAGAGAATTTAAAGCAAAAGTAGTAGGGAGAGATCCCTTTTCAGATGTTGCACTTTTAAAAATAAATGCACATAACTTGCCTACATTACCATTAGGAAATTCGGATTTAATAAAAGTTGGAGAATGGGTTATTGCAATTGGTAATCCTTTTGGTTTGGCTCATAGTGTAACTGTAGGAGTAATAAGTGCTAAGGGTAGAAATGAAATTGGTATCACAGATATAGAAGATTTTATTCAAACAGATGCAGCTATTAATCCCGGGAATTCAGGTGGTCCGCTTTTAAATCTAAAAGGTGAAGTAATAGGAATGAATACTGCTATTTTTACCAGATCCGGTGGTTACATGGGTATTGGATTTGCAATTCCTATAAATATAGTAAAAACCGTTGTAGAACAATTGAAAACAAAAGGTAAAGTAGAAAGAGGATATTTGGGAGTATATATTCAGGATCTTACGCCAGCTCTTGCTGAACAATTAGGATTAAAAGTCACTCAAGGAGCATTGGTTACAGAAGTAATTCCAGATTCTCCAGCAGAAAAAGCAGGAATTAAAGTAAGAGATGTAATTATTAAATATAATGGAAAAAAAGTAAGAAATAGTTCAGATCTTAAAACCTATGTACTTTTAACAAAACCTGGTACAGAAGTTACCTTAGAGATAATCAGAAACGGAAAACACATCAAATTAAAAGCAATAATAGAATATCCAAAAAAAAGCTTTTTTGTTTCAAAAGCTCAATATCGTGAAATAAAAAAATTTTTGGAAGATATAGGAATAGCAGTAAATAATATAACACCAGAATTAGCTAAAAGATTAGGAATTACAATAGATGAAGGAGTAGTAATTACTCAAGTTTTTCCTGGAACTCCTGCAGATTATGCAGGACTTACTCCAGGATTAATTATAGATGAAGTTAACAGGAAAAAAGTTAAAAATCTTAGAGAATTTTGTCAAGCTATAAAACCATCTTTAAAAACTCATAAAGTTCTTTTAGGAATAAAAAATCCGAGAGGTGGCAGATACTATGTAACTTTGAGTATAGAATAGTAATTTTATATGAACTTCAAAAAAACTATAATATTTTCAATTTTTTTCCTTTTTTTGTCTCAAATCATTTTTGCAGAAAAATTAGTAAATAAAATTGTAGCAGTTGTAGGAGAAAATTTTTTAACCCTTTATGAACTTAATAAAATGATTGAGCCATTTTATAAAAATATTATTACTTCCAATATGACAGATATTCAAAAAGAGGAAATAAAAAAAAGATTACAAAAAGAAATTCTATATCGTTGGATTCAAGATACTTTAATAGAGACAGAGGCAAAAAAGTATAATATAACTGTCTCAAATGAAGAAGTAGAAAATTATCTAAATGAAGAGATTAAAACTTTTGGAGGAAAAGAAAGATTTATAACCGAATTAAAAAAACAAGGAATACCCTTTGAAGAATATAAAAAAAGGATTAAAAAGGAGCTTTTAAAAATAAAATTTATTCAATTTCAAGTAAGGGGGAAAATAGTTATTACTGATGAAGAATTAAGAAATGCATATATGGAAGTTATTAAAAATTACGATAGAGAACCTAAATATTATCTTAAAGTACTTCTTATTAATGGAGATAAAGAAACTGCCCAGAAGATTTATGATAAAATCCTTAAAGGAGAAAGTTTTGAAAAAATAAGAGAAGAATATTCTTTTACAACAGAGATTTTAAACAATGTTGTTTTAAAAAAAAGTGAAATAGATCCTGAGATTTTAAAAGAAGTTGAAAAATTAAAAGAAAATCAAATTACACAGCCTATTGAAAAGGAAGGCATATTTCAGATTATAAAACTTCTAAAAAAGGAAAAAGGCATTCCTCCTTCGTTTGAAGAACTTAAGCCTAAACTTTTTCAGAAGCTTTTTGAAGAAAAAGCACAAAAATATATAGAAAAATGGATGAAAGAGCTTAAAGAAAAAAGATATATAAGAGTTTTTTTGTAAAAAATGATATTTTCTTTAGAAGCCTGTATTCTTAATAAGGAGAAATTTGGAGAAATAGATTACTTAGTAGAATTACTTACTAAAAAGGGGAAAATATGGGCTATAGCCAAAGGAGCTAGGAAAAGCAAAAAAAGATTTGTAAATACTTTAGAAGAGTTCAATTTTATAATAGCTCATCTAAGAAAGCCATTAAAAAGTAATTTCCTTATTCTTGAATCAGCAGATTTAATTTTTATTCCAGAAACAGTAAGGAATAATTATAAAAAATATTTGTTTATATCTTATATTGGAGAAATATTATCTAAAATTAGTTTTTCTGAATTAAGAGTGGAATATTTTGAATTTGTTAAAAATTTTATAAAAGAAATAGAAAATGTGGATTTTATTCCTTATCTTGCAAAACCTTTTTTTGAAATACAGATTTTGTCTTATTTAGGATATAAACCTGAATTTAGAAAGTGTATAAAGTGCGGATATATACCTAAAAGAATAATTTATCTTTCTATTCCTGCAGGTGGAGTAGTATGTTTTAAGTGTAAAAATGGAGAGGATATAAAAGTAGACAAAGAAGTAATAAATATTTTAAAAAAAATAAATAAAAATTTTATTAATTTTAAATTTTTAAAAAAAATAGAAGAAGAAATAAATTTTAATAAGGAATTATTGAATAAGATTTATGAAATTTCAGAAAATTTTTTGAAATTTTTTTTGCCTTTTGAAATTAATTCCTTAAAATTTTTGAAAACTAAAGAGTTTTAAATTTAAAAAAATGAAAATATCAGAAAAAAGATTGATAGAAGAAAGACAGTATGTATTAGAAGGTTTAGAAGTTAAAGAATCTTGGAGATTATTTAGGATTCTTGCTGAATTTGTGGATGGTTTTGAAGTTCTTTCAAAAATTTATCCAGCCATAACTATTTTTGGTTCTTCAAGAAGCAAACCAGAGGATAGTGATTATAAAAAGGCAGAAGAAGTAGCGCGTCTACTTGTTAAAGCAGGATTTTCTGTTATTACGGGCGGTGGTCCAGGAATAATGGAAGCGGCTAATAAAGGGGCTTCTGAAGCAAAAGGTTATTCTGTAGGTCTAAATATTAAATTACCTTCTGAACAGGAATGTAATTCATATGCAAATATAAAACTTGAATTTAGATATTTCTTTGTTAGAAAGGTAATGATGGCTAAGTATTCCGTAGGTTTTGTCTTTTTTCCTGGTGGATATGGAACCTTAGATGAAATGTTTGAGATTTTGACTCTTATTCAGACAAAAAAAATAAGACCAGTTCCTGTTGTTCTTGTAGATAAGAATTATTGGGCACCATTATATAATTGGATGAGTGATACACTTTTAGCAAATAAAAAAATTGATGAAAAAGATATAAATCTTTTTAAAATTCTTGATACACCAGAAGAAATAGTAAAGTACATTATTGAAAATGTATAGATATAAATAAGCTAAAATGAAACATATTTTAGATATAGCTTCTTTATCTACAGATGAGATAAATGAAATTTTGAATCTTGCATTTAAATTGAAAGAAATTTTACATAGGCCAATTCCTAAGGTTCCAACATTAAGAGGTAAATTAATAGTTAATTTATTTTATGAACCTTCTACAAGAACAAGATTTTCTTTTGAAAGAGCAGCCAAGGCTCTTTCGGCTGATACTTTAAGTTTAAGTGCTAAGGGGACAAGCATCGAGAAAGGAGAAACATTCTTAGATACAGTTAAAAATTTAAGAGCCCTTGGAGCAGATCTTTTTGTTATAAGACATCCCTGTTCAGGAACCCCACATTTTATAGCTAAACATATTGATGTTCCTGTAATTAATGCAGGAGATGGTATACACGCACATCCTACTCAAGCACTTTTAGATCTTATAACAGTTAAAGAAAAGCTTGGAACTCTTTCGGGTTTAAAAATAGCAATAATAGGAGATATAAAACACAGTAGAGTTGCTCATTCAGATATTTTGGCTTTTCAAAAAATGGGATCAAAAGTAAGTGTTTCAGGTCCAGCTCAGCTATTACCTGATATAAAAGAGCAAAAATATTTTGAAATAATTCCAGGTGGTTTTGAGGTATGCTATGAAGTTGTTTCAGCTATAAAAGATGCAGATGTTATTATAGCTCTAAGAATTCAAAAAGAAAGACATGGAACACCTATTATTCCAAGTTATTTAGAGTATCATCAATTTTTTGGTCTCACTTTAGAAACTTTAAAATCAGCAAAAAGAAATGCGATTTTAATGCACCCTGGTCCAATTAATTGGGGTATTGAACTTGCTCCAGAATTTGAAAAGTATCCCTTTCAGGTAATCTTAGATCAGGTAGAAAATGGTGTAGCTATAAGGATGGCATTACTGTTAAAACTTTTAATGGGTGATAAAGAAGTATGAGAATACTTATAAAAAAAGCAAGAATTATAGACCCTTCTCAAAATTTAGATATTACAGGAGATCTTTTAATAGAAGATGGGAAAATTTTAGATATTTCAGAAAATATAGAAATAAAAGAAAATATAGAAATCATTTCTGGTGAGAAATTTTGGGTTTTACCAGGGCTTGTAGATATACATACACATTTAAGAGAACCTGGTGAAGAATGGAAAGAAGATATAGAAACAGGAACAAGATCTGCACTTTATGGAGGTGTTTTAAGAATAGCTTGTATGCCTAATACTAAACCACCAAATGATTCTCCTGAAGTGACAGAATTTATTTTATCTCAGGCTCAAAGAAAAGCAGTTGTCAAAGTATATCCAATTGCTTGTATTACAAAAAAACAAGAAGGAAAAGAACTTACAGAATTTGGGAGGCTTAAACTTGCAGGTGCAGTTGGAGTTTCTGACGATGGTAAATGGGTACAAAATTCGGATATAATGAAAAAGGCTTTGTATTATGCTAAAAATTTTGATCTTGCTGTAATTTCTCATTGTGAAGATAGAACATTAACAGAAGGCGGTCAGGTAAATGAAGGAATATATTCAGCAAAACTTGGATTGAAAGGAATACCCGCTTCTGCAGAAGCTATTGCAATAATGAGAGATCTTCTCCTTGCAAAAGAAACCCAAACATCTGTTCATATTGCTCATGTTTCTACCAAAGAAAGTGTTTCGATTTTAAAATGGGCAAAAGAGCAAAATATTCCATTTTCAGCAGAGACCTGCCCTCATTATTTTACTCTTACAGAAAAAGAAGTCGAAGATTATAATACAAATGCTAAAGTAAATCCACCATTAAGGACAGAAGAAGATGTTGAAGCAATAAAACAGGCTTTAAAAGAGGGAATAATAGAAATAATAGCAAGTGACCATGCTCCACATAGTGAACTTGAAAAAAATATAGAATTTGAACTTGCAAGTTTTGGTATTATAGGTCTTCAAACATTGCTCCCCCTTAGTTTAAATTTAGTTAGAGAAGGCATTTTAACACCTTTAAAATTAGCCGAATATCTTATAGTTAATCCTTGTAAAGTAATAAAAATAGATCCGCCAAGCTTAAAGCCGGGTACAAAAGCAGAAGTAATTCTCATTGATCCAGAAGAGGAATATATTCTTACAGAAGATATTATTAAATCTAAAAGCAAAAATACTCCATTTCTTGGAAAAAAACTTAAAGGAAGAGTGAAAAAGATTATTTTAAATAAAGAAGTTATTCATCTTTCATAAAAGTTTAAAGTGTGTGGAAAAATACACAAGTGTTTAAAAATTTTTACATTTATAGATTTTTTAGAATTTCTATTATAAAGACTTTTGCGATTTCATAATTTGGCATTGATTTTGCTTTTTAAAAGTTGATATGGAATATCAAAAAACTGTAGGCGAAATTATATGTATAGAAGGAGAAGGGGTTTTTACTGGAAAGAATATAAAAGTTATAATTGAACCAGCCAGGGAAAATACTGGAATAATATTTTTTAGAGAAGATCTTCCATCAAAACCGGCTATTCCTCTTTCTATAGAGAATATTATAGGGCTTGAAGGAGCAACGGCTCTTACAAATGGAAAAGAAATCATTTATTTAGTAGAGCATTTACTTTCAGCTTTGCATGGACTTCAGATTGATAATGCAATTATTAAAGTATATGGAGAAGAAATCCCTCTTCTTGATGGTTCATCCTATACCTGGGTGAGAAAAATTAGAGAAGTTGGATATAAATACTTTTTTGCTCCCAAGAAAAAATATAAAATTTTAAAAGAATATGAATTTTATAATGGAAGTGGAAAAATAAAATTTAAGCCTTCAGATACCTTAAAAATAAGTGCAGAAATCGATTTTAAACATCCATTAATAGGGCATCAAAAATTAAATACAGAAATTACCCCTTATACATATATTGAAGAAATTTGCTTTGCAAGAACTTTTGGTTTTTTAGATGAATTAAAAGAAAAGAAAAGAAAAGGAATTTTAAAGGGCGGTGATTTTTCAAATGCTATTATATTAGATAAAGAAAAAGTATTAAATCCTGAGGGATTAAGAACATCGGATGAATTTGTAAGACATAAGGTACTTGATATTATTGGAGATATATACGGTGGAGGGATGCCTTTAATTGGTGAAATTCACGCAGTCTCTTCAGGGCATAAATTACATATAGAAGCCTTAAAAAGTTTGTTTAGAAAAGGATTAATAAAAGAAATTGAAAGTGGTTCTTTAACATTTTTGATAATTCCTAAAAAGAAACAGCAAAAAATTTAATAAACTTTTCCTATTTCGTATATTAATCCATTTGGTTTTTCTATAATTTTTTCAAGTTTCAAAAGATCAATAGTATATTTTGTCTTTTTTGAATTAATTAATTTATCAAGTTTTTTAATAATATAAAAAACAGGCGATTTTATGTAATTTTCCATATCTGGATAAGCTTGAATGTATATTTTTTTATTCTGAATAGCAAGTTTATAAGGTTCATAATAGACTATAACTTTGGTTTTTAGAGGGACATTATAAAAAAGAAACTTTATATCTTCTGGATATAATCTAATGCATCCGTGTGTACATCTTCTTCCAATACTGTAAACTTTATTTGTTCCATGAATTGCATATAATCCTTTATCTAAATAAAGAGCATATTCACCCATGGGATTATCAGGTCCTGGAGGTACAATTTTTGGTAAAGTAGGATCTTCTTTTCTTATTGAAGGTGGAGGATACCAATAAGGTTTTTTCTTTTTTCTAACTATAGTATATGTATCAATTTTAATTAAACTATTTTTTACTCCTATTCCAATGGGAGCAATAAAAAACTTTTTATTTTTAAAATAATAGAGTCTCATTTCAGGAAGGTTTATTATAATAGTATTATCTTTAATAAATTCCTTTGGTATTAAAACTTCTTTAGGGATAATAATTGTTTTATTAGGTGGTGGAACCCAAGGATCAATTTTTGGATTTGCTAAGGTTAAATGGAAAAAACCAATTTTAAATTTTACCGCAATATCTACAAGAGTATCATTATTGCTTAATGTATATTTTAAATTTTTAAAATAAATAAATTTATTTGATTTTAGTTTATTAAATTTGGGGGTTAAATCAGTAGTTTTTATTTGGTTAAGGAATTTAGCTTGGCATGAAGGTAAACTAATATAAAATAAAAAAATTACAGCTATTAACAAATATCTGGGGGCAAATGAATGAAATTTCATAACATTTTAGAAAAAATTGGTAACACTCCTATTGTTAAACTAAAAAATATAAAAGTCAAGTCTTCTGTAGAAATTTGGGGAAAAATCGAAAGTCAAAATCCAGGAGGATCTATAAAAGATAGGATAGCTTTATCAATGATTGAAGACGCAGAAAAAAGAGGAATTCTTACTCCAGAAAAGATTGTAATAGAGGCTTCAAGCGGTAATACAGGTATTGGATTAGCTTTGGTATGTGCAGTAAAAGGATATAGATGTCTTATTGCAATGCCAGAATCAGCTTCTATTGAAAGAAGAAAGATTATGCAAGCATTTGGTGCGGAGATTTTATTAACCCCTGCGAAAAAAGGTACCGACGGAGCAATAGAAGCAGTATATGAACTTGTAAGAAATTATCCAGATAAATACTTTTGTCCAGATCAGTTCAATAATCCTGCAAATTGGATGAGTCATTATAGGACTACTGCTCCTGAAATATGGAAAGATACAGAAGGGAAAGTAAGGTATGTAGTATGCGGTTTGGGAACCACGGGTACTGCTATGGGAATCGCAAGATTTGCTAAGGATAATAAATTGCCTTTTAAAGTAGTAGGAGTAGAACCTCAAATAGGCCATAAAATACAAGGCTTAAAAAACATGAAAGAATCTTATCCTCCTGGGATATACGATAAAAAATTGCTTCATAAAATTATTAATGTAGATGACGAAGAGGCATTTTACTGGGCAAGAAGATTAGCAAAAGACGAAGGTATTTTTGTTGGAATGAGTTCTGGAGCTGCTTTGGCAGGAGCTATTAAATTAGCCCAGGAAATAGAAGAAGGTCTTATAGTAGTTATTTTCCCCGATGGAGGAGAGAGATACCTTTCTACTCCTTTGTGGAGTTACCCTATAATAGAAGAGAAGAAGATAGATTTAATTCTCTACAATACATTTAGTGAAAAAAGGGAACCTTTTAAGCCCCTTAATAAAAATGAAGTTAAAATTTATACATGCGGTCCAACCTTAAATTTTCGCCCACATATAGGATTCTATAGAAGGATGCTTACAGCAGATATTCTTAAAAATTATTTAAAATTTAGAAACTATAAAGTTATTCATATTGTAAATCTTACTGATTATGACGATAAAACAATAAAACTTGCATTAGAAAAAGATGTAGATCTAAAAGAGATAACTTCTAAGGTTGAAAAAGAATTCTTAGAAGATTTAAAATATTTAAAAATCGATTTCGCGGATAAATTTCCTAAGGTAAGTGAGCATCTTGAAGACATGAAAGAATTAGCAATAAAAATTTTGGAAAAAGATAAAGCTTATGAAAGATTTTCATCGGTTTATTTTGATATTTCACGATTTCCTGAATATGGAAAATTATCGAAAATAGATATTAAAACTCTAAAGCCTGGAGCTACTATAGATCTTGAAGAATATGATAAAGAAGAACCTTATGATTTTGCACTTTTAAAAAGAGTTCATATTTTGGAATTAAAAAAAGGATATTTTGTAGAAACTCCATTTGGTAAAGTTAGACCCACTTGGCATATTCACTGTGCTACTATATCTTTAAAATATCTTGGAGAAAATTTTGATATTTATACAAGTGGAGTAGATCTTATTTTCCCTCATCATGAAAATACAAGAGCAGTTGCAAAGGCTTTAACAGGAAAAGAACTTGCAAACTATTGGATTCATACAGGTCTTGTATATTTTCAAGGAAAAAAGTTATCTTCAGAAAATAGAATAACAATTGAGGATATAAAAGAAAAAGGATTTACAGGAAGAGATTTAAGATTTTATTTTTTACGAACTCATTATAGAAATCCCCTAAACTTTAACTGGAAAAGCTTAGAAGATTCCCAAAAAATTCTTCAGAAAATAGATAAATATTTGGCTTTATTAATAATTTCTGAAGAAAGTATTTTACCTAAGGAAGAAAATACTAAAATATGGCAAACTTTAAGAGATTTCCAAAATAAATGGCAACAAGCATTAAAGGAAGATCTTAATACTCCTCTTGCTATATCTGAACTTATTACATTTTTTAAAAAAATTTATCCATACCTTGGAAATAAATTACCTGTGGGATTTAAAGAAGAATGTTTGAAAATATTAAAAAGATTTGATAGCGTATTAAAGATTTTAAGATATCCAAAAGAGGAAAAATCAGAAGAAATTTTGAGAAAAATTCAGGAAAGAGACAAAGCAAAAAAAGAAAAAAATTATAAATTGGCAGATAAAATAAGAAATGAACTATTTAAAAAAGGTTTTTTAGTTTTGGATACTAAGGTAGGTACAAAAGTAGTGAGTTTTAAACCGTGGATAAATCAGAAATATTAAAAGAAATTTTTGAGAGGCTATATTCTTATTTTGGTCCTCAACACTGGTGGCCTGCAAAAACGCCTTTTGAAGTTTGTGTAGGAGCGATTTTAACTCAAAATGCAAGCTGGAAAAATGTTAGCAAAGCTATTAAAAATCTCGAAGAAAAACAATTATTAGATCCATTTAGGATTTACAAACTTCCTTTGCTAAAATTAGCAGAAATTATAAAACCTTGTGGATTTTACAATATAAAAGCTAAAAGATTGAAAGAATTTGTAAAGTTTCTTGTTGAAAAATATGAAGGAAAACTTGAAAAGCTGTTTAATAAGGATTGGAAAGAAGCAAGAGAAGAACTTTTAAAAATAAAAGGTTTAGGAAAAGAAACTGTAGATAGTATTCTTCTTTATGCAGGAGGTTTCCCTGTATTTGTAGTTGATGCATATACTTATAGAATTCTTAATCGTCATTATCTTATTGAAGAAAATGTAACTTATGAAGAAATTCAAAGTTTATTTATGGAAAATTTACCTCCTGATCCGAAATTATTTAATGAATATCATGCACTTCTTGTGGCTTGTGGAAAAAACTTTTGTAAAAAGAAAGACCCGATTTGTGAAAAGTGTTCACTTAAAGATTTAGTTTAACTTTGATAAAAAGGAGGGAATTCGTTGGGAAAAGGATATATTCACCTTTATACAGGGGATGGAAAAGGTAAAACTACAGCAGCTTTAGGATTAACTATAAGAGCCGTTGGAGCTGGATTAAAAGTAGCTTTTTTCCAATTTTTTAAAGATGGAACCTCAAGCGAGGTAAAAATTTTAAAAAAATTGAGTCCACAAGTTTGTTATAAAAACTTTGGAAAAAAGGGTTTTTATAGAGATAAAATTCCTTCTGATCTTGAAAGAAAATTAAAAGAAGGATGGGAAGAAGTTAAAAAAATGGTAAAAAGTAAAGAATATAATATAATAGTTCTTGATGAAATAACGCATGTTTTAAATAAAGGAATAATTAATTTGGAGGAATTTATAAATTTTCTTAAAGAAAAACCAGAAGATATTGAAATAATCCTTACTGGAAGAGACGCTTCTGTCAAGCTTATTGAGATCGCAGACTTAGTAACAGAAGCAAAAAAAATAAAGCATTATTTTGATAAAGGAGTAAAAGCGCGTAAAGGAATAGAAAAATGAGAAATGGGATAATAGAAAAGGTCTTAGAAGGAGAAAGGCTTGATAAGGAATCAGCTTTGAAACTTTTTGAACTTGATCTTCATATACTTGGCTTTTTGGCAAGGACTATAAGATTTCGCTTAAATCCTGAAAGAATAGTTACTTATATAGTTGATAGAAACATAAATTATACGAATATTTGTATATCAGGATGTAAATTTTGTGCTTTTCATAGACCTCCTGGTTCAAAAGAGGGATATGTATTAAGTTTTAAAGAACTTGGTAAAAAAATAGAAGAAACTATTCAACTCGGTGGATATCAGATTCTTTTACAAGGGGGGTTGCATCCTGATTTACCTTTAGAATTTTATGAAGATATGCTCAGGTTTATAAAGACAAATTATCCAGAAATTCATATTCATGGTTTTTCTCCTCCAGAAATTGTTCATTTTAGTAAAATTTCGAAATTATCTATAGAAGAGGTTTTAAAGAGGCTTATACAAGCTGGGCTTGATTCTATTCCAGGAGGGGGAGCAGAAATTTTATCTGACAGGGTAAGAAAGATTTTATCACCTAATAAAGCCACTACTAAAGAATGGTTGGAGGTTATGGAAACTGCGCATAAATTAGGTTTAAAAACAACAGCAACTATGATGTTTGGTCATATTGAAACAAGAGAAGAAATTATTGAGCATCTTATTAAGATAAGAAATCTTCAGGATAAAACCAAAGGATTTACTGCATTTATTCCTTGGACTTTTCAGCCAAAAAAGACAAAATTGGAGCATTTAATAAAAGTAGGAGCTGTTGAATATTTAAAAGTTCTTGCGATTTCTCGTATTATGCTTGATAATATAAAAAATATTCAAGTATCTTGGGTTACTCAAGGCCCTCGTATAGCGCAAATAGCATTGGAATTTGGCGGAAATGATTTTGGAAGCACTATGATAGAAGAAAATGTTGTATCTGCAACAGGTGTAGCTCATAGATTAAGTGAAGAAGAAATTAGGTATTATATAGAAAGTGCAGGCTATATACCTAAGAGAAGAAAAATGGATTATACAATTATAGAATAATGCAAGAAATACGAATTCAACCTTTTCATAATTATCTTATTCGGGCAAAATGGATTTTTCCAGTTATTTCTTCTCCAATTTTTGATGGAGCTGTAGAGATAAAAGGAGGTCGTATCACCAGAGTGGATAAATTCAAAATTTTGAAAAAAGAAAAAACACATGCAGAATTTTTAGATTTAGAAGAAATTATATTGCTTCCCTGTTTAGTTAATGTTCATACACATCTCGAACTTTCAGCTTTGAGATTTAAAATACTTCCTTCTTCAAATTTTTTTATATGGGTAAAAAGTGTAATAGAAAAAAAACAAAAGCTAAAACCAGAAGAAATAAGAAGATATGCCTATTTAAGTTTGGTTGAGCTTTGGTATGATGGAGTTGGAATTATAGGAGATGTTGAAAATAACTCTATAATTTCTGATTTATTATTGCAGAGTCCATTTTATGGTTATATTTTTAAAGAAATTTTGGATTTTAAAGGAACATATAAATTAAGAGAAATTAAAAATCTTAATACAAATTCCAAATTTAAAATAACTTATTCAGCACATGCGCCCTATACTGTGGCTCCTTTATTATTGCAGGCTATAAAAAGTTATAATAAAAAAAGAAAAAGAATATTTACTATCCACTGTGCAGAGTCCCCAGAGGAAGTAGAATTTTTAATTACAGGCGAAGGTCCAATTGCTGAATTATTGAAAGAAAGGGGACAATGGAATAAAAGTTTTGTTCCTCCAAAACTTACACCAGTAAAATATCTTGATAAATTAAATTTATTAGATAAAGATACATTACTTATCCATGTAATACATGTAAGTGAAGAAGATCTGAATATATTAAAAAGAACAAATGTAAAAATATGTGTATGTCCGAGAAGTAATATTTATACAGGTGTAGGAATTCCTCATATAGATAAATTTTATCAAGTAGGAATAGATGTTTGTTTGGGAACAGATAGCTTAGCAAGTAATGAAACCCTTTCTATTTGGGAGGAAATGAAAATAATATCCAGTTTTTATCCTTCCATACCTTTAAACGAACTTTTAAAAATGGCTACTTATAATGGTGCAAAAGCTTTACAATTTAATGACTTAGGAGCTATTGCTCCAGGTTACAAAGTAAATTTTATAGGTGTAGAAATAATAGGTTATCTTTCTGATGATGCAGAAGTGGTGTTAGAGAAATTAATAAATCAGAAAAAGGAAATAAAGTATAGAATATATGGATAAATTAAAAATAGGATTCCCGCTTTATTTAAATACTTTGCCTTTGTTATTTTATTTAAATTCTAAAAATACAAATTTTGAAATAATTCTCGATGTTCCCAAAAATTTAAATTTCAAGCTTTTTCAAAATGTTATACATGGGAGTTTGAGTTCAAGTATATGTTATGCCAGAAATCCAGAAAAATATTTCATTGTCCCAGATATATCTATTAGTGCTGTAGGTGAAGTAAAAAGTGTAATTTTATTTCATAAAAAACCGCTTGAAAAATTAAATGGAAAAAAAATTGGAATTACTCCTGAAAGTGAAAGTTCTTTTAATCTTTTAAGAATTTTGTTTGAGGAGTTTATAGGAATAAAACCAGTATATTTAGAATTAAATAAACACTGGAAAGAACTTTCTCAAAAAGAAAAAGAAGAACTTTCAGGATATTTAGCAATTGGTGATGAAGCACTTATTTTAGGAATGGATAACAGTGAAAAAGCATTTATAACAGATCTTGCCGAACTTTGGCTTAAGTATACCCGTTTACCTTTTGTTTTTGCTTTATTATTGATTAGAAAAGATGTAGCAAATAAACAAAAAGAAGTCTTAAAAAATTTTTGTTTAAAACTTTATTATAGCAGAGCTAAGGCATTTTCAAATTTAAAAGAAATTATAGAAAAAAGTCATATTAAATTACCTAAGAAATATGCCTATTATTATTTGACTCACTTGGAACATGATTTTTCCCCTCTTAAACAAAAGGCATTTCTAACTTTTTGCGAGTATCTTTATAGAATGAAGATTATAAAAAAAATCCCGGAACTTAATTTTTTAAATATACTTTAATGGAAGCAATTAGACACAAAAAATTTGTAAAAGAAAAATTTGACAAAATTGTAAGAAGATATGATCTGGTGAATTTAATTGGTAGTTTTGGGCAGGATAAATTATGGAGAAGAAAAGTAGCTGAGATTTTTAAAGATATTAAAGAGCCTATACTTGATCTTTGTTGCGGCCCATTTACTTTAAGTTTAGAAATAAATAAAAAAAATTCCCAACCTTTATTTGGACTTGATATAAGTTTACAGATGTTAGTTTATGGAAAAAAAAGAATTACAAACCATTCAATTTATCCTATATGTGCAGATGCTGAAGAATTGCCATTTAAAGAAAACAGTTTTGGAGGAATTAGTATAGCTTTTGGTTTAAGAAATCTTCCTAATAAAAAAAAGGCATTAAAAGAATTTTATAGAGTTTTAAAACCGTATGGAATTTTAGTAATTTTAGAATTTTCTTTGCCTAAAAATTTTATTATTAAAAATATTTATAAAATTTATTTAACAAAATATTTAGTATGGTTGGGAGGAATTCTTACAGGTGATAAAGAGGCATATCAATACTTGGCAGATTCAATTCAGGAATTTCCTCCACCCAAAGCGATATGTAAAGAACTTGAAAATATAGGGTTTAAAGAAATAAAAACTAAACCTCTTACTTTTGGGATAGTAACACTTTATACTGCAAAAAAATTAAATAATTTGTAAATCCAAAGGAATTTCAGAATAAATTTCTCCTCTTCCATTTTCTATTATTACAATGTTTTCAATTCTTATGCCAAATTTATTAGGAAAATAAAGTCCAGGTTCAATTGTAAAAACCATTCCATTTTTAATGGTTTCTTCTTTCTTTTTTGAAAAAGAGTCATAATAAATCTTGGGAGGTTCATGAATTTCAATACCTACTCCGTGTCCTGTTGCATGAATGAAAAATTTATCTACCCCTTTGTCTTTAAAATAATCTCTTATAGTTTTGTCTATTAGAGTTACAGGATTTCCTTCTTTTGCTTTTTCAAACCCTTTAAACCATGCTGATTTTACAATTTCATATAATTTTTTAAATGTTTTCTCTGGTCTTCCTATAAAAATAGTTCTTGTAAAATCAGTGCAGTATCCTTTCCATAAAAGCCCCATATCAATTAAAAGAGGAGCATTATTTTTAATTTTTTGAGTAGATGTTTCCCAATGAGGAATAGCAGAGTTTTCAGCTGTAGCTATTATTGCAGGAAAGCTCTCTCCAGAAGCACCTAATTTAAAAAATTCAAATACCAAATAACCCCTTAGTTCTAATTCACTTAATCCAGGTTTTATTAAGTTTAAAATCTTACGATAAGCTTCATCAGTTTTTTTAATGCCTTCTTTTATAATTTTAATTTCTTCGGGTGTTTTAATTAATCTTAAATTTTTTAAAAATTGAGAAAAACCTATTAGTTTTATTCCCTTTGTTCTCAATTTTTCTTTGAATTCATAAGTTATATGATCTTTTTCATAACCTAAGGTTTTAATATGTAACTTTTTAAAAAGTTTTTTAAGGAATTTGAAAAAGGGAGATTCTATAAGAATTACATCCCAATTTTTTAACTCCTTTTTAGCTTTTTCAAAATATCTTGCATCTGTAATAAATAGATTTTCTTCTTGAGTAATTATTATGTAAGCATTACTTGACTTAAATCCAGATAAATAAAATACATTTGCAGGTGATGTAAATAAAAAAGCAGAAAGATTATTTTCTTTTAATAAAGATCTAATTTTTTGAATTTTAAAAGAAAAATTCATTAAAAATATCTATAAATAAAAAATAAAAATGCGGGAGGTGGGACTCGAACCCACACGGGGATAATCCCCACCGGATCCTAAGTCCGGAGCGTCTACCATTCCGCCACTCCCGCAATGTGATCTGTTTTATTTATTTAAATTTTAATTTTAAAATTAATAAATCTTTGAATTTTGTCAAATCAGCTTAAATAATAAAAAAAATATAAATTTTGTTGACATTCAATTTAAAATTTTTTAAAATTTAAAATCAAAAATAATAAAATTAATTTTGGGGGAAAAGTAATGGTAAAAAAAATTCAAATTATTTTGATAATTTTAAGTATTTTGGTATTTACTTGTGTAGATAAAATTTTTGCACAAAATGTAAAATTATCAAACCCAAAAGTAGAAACTTTAAAAACTCAACCTGTTAAAAAACTTTCAGATATTAATTTTCCTGTTCCTCATATACCAGTATTAAAGGATTTAAATTACCAACCTGAAAAAAGTGCGATCTTGAATACTTCAAATGTAATTATAGGTATGCTTGTATATAAATGTAATTACAATGTTAAAGCACTTGTAGAATTTTATAAAATACAGATGAGAAATCAGGGGTGGACTGAAGTTGGGAGTATCACCGCATCAAAAATAACTTTACTTGCCTTTAAAAGACCTGAAGGTAGTGCATTTATCAGTATCTCTCAGGGGAGTTTTACTTCTCAATTGAGGATTATGGTGATCTATCTTAGAAAAAATCAATCTAATGCAGTTTGTGAATAATTTAAAAAATAAAAAAATTTTAATAGGTATTTGTGGAAGTGTTGCTATTTATAAAATATGTGAAGTTATTAGAAGATTAAAAAAAGAAAAAGCAAAAATAAAAGTAATTTTAACAAATGGTGCGGAAAAGTTTATTTCTCCGATTCTTTTTTCAACTCTTGCAGAAGAAAAAGCATATACTGATAAAGATTATTTTAGGCTAAATGATATTTATACAGAACTTTCTAAATTTCCAGAATTAATTCTTGTTTTACCTGCAACTGCAAGCTTTCTTTCAAAGCTTGCTTCAGGAAAAGCAGACGAATTACTTCTAACAGTGGCATTATTTTCAAAGGTACCAGTTTATATATTTCCAGCTATGAATGCTGCTATGTGGGAACATCCTACCACTCAGGAAAATATTAAAATATTGAAAAACTATGGATATTTCATTTATGAACCAGAAGAAGGAGAGCTTGCTTGTAAAGATGTAGGAAAAGGAAGACTTCCTGAACCAGAAGAAATAGTAGAAGTGGTAAAAGCTCATTTTACTCCTAAAACATTTTTAAATAAAAAAATTTTGATTACTGGAGGACCCACAAGAGAATATATAGATGATGTTAGATTTATTACTAATGCTTCATCTGGTAAGATGGCTTTTTATTTAACTAAAGAAGCCTATTATAGAGGAGCTGAGGTTCACTTAATCTGGGGATTGGATGAATTTCCTTATACTTTACCTAAGCTGAATTTTTTTTGGGATATTCCTTATCCTAAAATTTATTTTGTGAAAACTACAAAAGAGATGTTTGAAATAGCGTATAAGCTCTTTCCTTCGTGTGATATTTCTATTTTTTCTGCTGCTCCCTGTGATTTTAGACCTAAAAAAACTTACAGAGGTAAAATAAAAAAACAAAAAAATTTTATTTTAGAGTTAGAACTAACTGAAGATATAGCAAAAACTTTGACAGATATGAAAAAGAATAATCAAATTACAATAGGCTTTGCACTGGAAGAGAAAGAAAAAATTTACAAATATGCTTTACAGAAAAAGAAAGAAAAAAATTTTGACTATTTAGTTGCAAATCCTGTAACAGCTATGAGAGCTGAATCTTCAGAATTTTTATTTTATACTCCTAATAAAGTATTAAAATTTGAAAATATAACAAAAGAAGAGCTTGCTAAAATAGTATTTAATGAAATTCATTTTTGAAGTCTTTTCGGTTGATAAGGACAAAGTGGATCAGCTTCTAAGTAATCTCCTGTAGTTTCATAAGCTCTTGCTCTACAACCTCCACAAACACTTATATATTCACATTTTCCACATTTACCTTTATATTTTTTAAAATTTCTTAAATTTTTGAATACTTCCGAATTTTCCCAGATATCTTTAAAAGAATTTTCTCTTAAATTACCACAAGGAATTTCTAAATAACCGCAAGGTTGAACAATTCCAACATGGGAAATAAAACAAAATCCTATTCCCGCAAGGCAACCTCTTGTAATTGCATCCAGTCCAAATGTTTCAAAATTAACGGGTTTACCTTCTTTTTTTGCTCTTTGTCTTAAAATTCTGTAATAAAAAGGAGCACAAGTTGCTTTTAAATGAATACCTGATTTTTCTCTTTGATCATAAAACCAATGAAGAATTTCTTCATATTTTTCTGGAGATAAATTATGTTTTTCAAGTTCTTTACCTCTTCCAACAGGCACAAGCAAAAATATATGATGAGCTACAGCACTTAATTTTTTCGTAAGCTCATGTATTTTGGGAAGTTCATCTGCGTTAACCCCGGTTAAAGTTGTATTTATTTGAAAAGGTATACCCGCTTTTTTTAACGCTTGAATACCTTTTAAGGCCCCTTCAAATGCTCCTGGCATCTGCCTAAATCCATCATGTGAAGAAGCATTTGCTCCATCAAGACTGATGCTTACTCTCGTAATTCCGGATTCTTTAATTTTTAAAGCAATATCCTTAGTAATAAGTGTTCCATTTGTAGCAAGAACTGGTTTAAATCCTAATTGGGAAATTTTTTTAGCTATGTCAAAAATATCAGGTCTTAAAAGGGGTTCACCTCCAGTAAGAATAATTATAGGCTTAGCAAATTCGCTTATTTCTTCAAGGATTCTAAATATTTCTTGTGTAGTAAGTTCATTTTTATAAGGTCCCTTAGACGAAGCAGCTCTACAATGAACACAATTTAAATTACATGAACGAGTAACCTCCCATGCAATTAATCTTGGAATAAATTTTTTTTCTTTAGAATTTGGATGCATATTATTTAACTCCTTTTAGTTTTAATAATTTCTATACAATCTCCGATTTTAATTTCTCCGCCCTTTAAAACTTTTGTGAAAACTATTCTTTTTTTTACTTCACAATTTTTTACATCTGGGACAAGTGTGCAATTTTCTTTTTTGCAATCTTTACCAATTTGAGTCACTTCAAAAATACAATCGTTTATCTTTATCAAATCCCCCACCCTTATTTGCGAGAGATCAAGATCTGTAGTTATATTTTCAGCAAGTTCTCCATAAGCTATAGGCTTTCCTGTGGTTTTACTTACGATTTCCAAAACATTTTTATCAAGAAAACTTACTTGTTTTTCCCATTTCCCAGCATGGGCATCCCCTTTTATACCAAAATTTTTTAATATTTTAGCTTTTGGAATGTTTGTTTTAGGAACTCCTTTTTCTTTACTTATAGAAATAGCAAGAACTTTTCCCATCAATTTTATTCTTTTTTTAAAGCCTTAACTCGATTTTTTAAAATTCCAATATTTTCTATTTTTATTTCTACTATATCTCCGTCTTTTAAAACTCCCACCCCTGGAGGTGTACCAGTAGCTATTACATCTCCTGGCAAAAGGGTCATTATATTTGAAATAAATCTTACCAGTTTAATAGGATCAAAGATTAATTCCGAAGTAGAAGAATCCTGTCTAACTTCTCCATTTACAAAAGTTTGTATTTTAAGACTTGTAGGATCAGTTATTTCAGTTTCTATAAATGGCCCAAGAGGAGCAAATGTATTAAAACTTTTACTTCTTGTCCATTGACCATCTTTTTTTTGTAAATCCCTTGCTGTAACATCATTAAAGCAAGTATAACCAAATATAGCTTCTTCTATTTCTTTAAAAGTTTTGGGGCGATAAATAGGTTTACCTATTACTATTGCAAGTTCTCCTTCATAGTCTACTCTTTTACTTTCAGGTGGTAAAAGAATAGTTTCTTCATGAGCTATTACTGCAGAAGGAGGTTTAAGAAATATAATAGGTTCATCTGGAATCTCCATTTTCAGTTCTTTTGCATGATCTTTATAATTTAAACCAACTGCTATAATTTTAGAAGGTTCGCAAGGAGCAAGAATTTTTAATTTAGATAATGGATAACTTTTTTCTTGGGATTCTTTAAGTTCGAAAGGATTATCAATTTTTATAACCTCATTTTTATTTAATTTTCCATAGAAAATTTCATTTTTATAAAAAAATCTACCGATTTTCATAGGGCTTATTGTAAAATATTTTAAAGAAAATTACAAGCAATGAACCTTGATTAAACTTGTAATAAACTGATTTTTGTTGTATTTTAAAAGCTGTGCGAGTCGCTGTTGATACAGGTGGAACATTTACAGACCTTTTATATTTAGAAAATGAAATTTTAAAAACAAACAAAGTTTTTTCTACTCCTTCTGATCCATCTTTAGCTGTTTTAGAAGTTCTTAAAAAACTTACTCCTCATGTACTTATTCATGGAAGTACTGTGGGAACAAATGCATTTTTAGAAAGAAAAGGGGCTAAAACTGCATTTATAACTACTAAAGGTTTTGAAGACTTAATCTTTATAGGAAGACAAAATCGACCAGAGCTTTATAATTTTTTTGTAGAAAAACCTGCAGAGGTAATAGCTAAAGAGAATTGTCTTGGATTAAAAGAAAGAATAAGTGCTAAAGGAGATGTTATACAGCCTTTAGAAGATTCAGAAGTTGAAAAATGTATTAACTGGATAAAGAAACAGAAAGTTGAGTCTATTGCAGTGTGTTTTCTTCATTCTTATTTATATCCATATCATGAAAAAAAATTAAAAACTGCGCTTAATTTAGTAGGTTTTCCTGTAAGTATTTCTTCTGAAATACTTCCAGAATTTAGAGAATATGAAAGAGCGTCTACAACAGTGATAAATGCTTATTTAAGTCCTATAATAGGTAAATATGTAAAAAAATTAAAGCAGAAGCTATTAGGTGTAAATATTTATATACAGCAATCAAATGGTGGATGGCTCAGTGCAAAAGAAGCATCAGAATTTAGTTGCCATACTATCCTTTCTGGACCTGCTGGTGGTGTAAGCGGGGCTTATCTTTGGGCTAAGGCTATGGGAGAAAAAAAAATTATTACCTTTGATATGGGAGGAACTTCTACAGATGTATGTCTTATAGATGGAAGAATTCCTTTTACTAAAGAATATGTCATAGATGGATATCCTCTGAGTATCCCTGTTATTGATATTCATACAGTAGGAGCTGGTGGCGGATCCATTGCTTATATAGACATAGGAGGAGCTTTGAAAGTCGGGCCTCAAAGTGCTGGAGCAGACCCTGGGCCAGCATGCTATGGTAAAGGAAACCAACCTACAGTAACAGATGCAAACCTGGTTTTAGGTAGAATTTTGCCTTTTGCTTTTTTGGGAGGAAGATTTGAATTAAAAAAAGAACTTTCAGAAAAAGTAATAGGAGAATTGGCAAGTAAATTAGGTCTTTCACTTGAAGAAACAGCATTAGGAATAATTCAAATAGCTAATATTAATATGAGTAGGGCTTTAAGAAGAGTATCCTTAGAAAGAGGATATGATCCTCAAGAGTTTGCACTTTTTTGTTTTGGTGGGGCTGGAGGACTTCATGCATGTTCTCTTGCAAAAGAATTAGGAATAAAAAAAATAATACTTCCTAAAATTGCCGGAAGTTTTTCTGCCTTTGGACTTCTTTTTTCTCCACCTATAAAAGATTTTTCAAAAACTATTTGGATTGATGCAAGGGATAAAGAAAAACTTTTTAAATACATAAAAGAACTTAAAACTCAAGCTGAAAATTATGCGAAAAAAAGAAAAGAGCTCTTTGAAGAAGTTAATATAGAAATTTTTCTTGATATGCGGTATAAAGGACAGGGTTTTGAATTAACTATTCCGTTTGCGGAGGAATATGTTTCGATTTTTGAAAACGAACATAAAAGACAATTTGGATATACCTGTAATGAATTTCCTGTGGAAGTTATAACTTTAAGATTAAGAATAAAAGGAAATTCTCCCAGAATATCTTGGAAAATAGAAAAAGGGCAAAACAAGGTATTTTTACAGAAAACAAAAGTTTTTACTGAAAAGGGATGGATTGAGGTACCTGTAATTGACTGGAATAGTTTAAAAATTGGAGAAGAAATTAAAGGACCAGCACTTATTATAGAGGATTTTACTACTGTATGGGTTGAACCTGAATTTATCATAAAAGTAAGAGAAAATTATACTTTAGTTCTTGAGTATTATGAAAGCAATTGAATTAGAGATATTTAATAAATTATTTTCTGCTATTGCTGAAGAAATGGGTATAGTTTTAAGACGATCTGCTTTTTCTCCTAATATTAGAGAAAGATGCGATTTTTCTTGTGCTCTTTTTGATTTTAAGGGAGAACTTGTTGCTCAGGCGTCACATATACCTGTTCATCTTGGTGCTATGCCTGAAACAATGAGACAAATTTTACCAAGGTTTAAATGGGCAGAAGGAGATGTTGTTATTACAAATGATCCTTTTTGTGGAGGAACTCATCTACCTGATATAACACTTATCAAACCTATGTTTTTAGAAAATAAACTTTCTTTTTTTCTAATTACAAGGGCTCACCATGCAGATGTAGGTGGAAAATATGCAGGTTCAATGGCTGTATGTACTCATATTGATGAAGAAGGAATAAGAATAGAACCCACATATCTTATAAAAAACGGGAACTTTCAGAGAGATTTTTTTGAAGATATATTAAAAAAACTCCGAAATCCCCGAGAAAGAATGGGAGATTTTAATGCACAGATGGCCTCTCTTTGGAGAGGTGAAAAAAGACTTAAAGAGTTGTATTATAAATATGGATTAAAAAAATTACAGACTATGAGCAATGTTTTAAAAGAATATTCTCAAAAAGCTATGGAAGTACTTTTAGAAAAGATTCCTAAAGGAGTTTATGAATTTACAGATTATCTTGACGATGATGGATATGGGACAGAAGATATTCCTATTAAAGTTAAGGTAGAAATTAAAGATAAAAAAGCAATAGTTGATTTTAGAGAAAATATTTCTCAAGTTAAAGGTGGGGTAAATGCACCAAAAGCAGTTACTCATTCAGCAGTTTATTATGTATTTTTAAGTCTTTTAAATACTTTGGGGGAATATCCAATAAATCACGGATGTTTTAAACCTATAGAAATTTTGACTAAAGAAGGAACTATTGTTGATGCTGTATATCCTTCAGCAGTTGCCGGAGGGAATGTAGAGACATCTCAAAGAATAGTAGATGTTATTTTAGGTGCTCTTTCCCAGGCTCTACCTGATTTAATTCCAGCTGCAAGTTGTGGTTCTATGAATAATATAGCAATTGGAAACGAAGAATTTGCTTATTATGAAACAATTGGTGGTGGAATGGGAGCAAGACCCGGAAAAGACGGCTTAAGTGGAGTTCACACACATATGACGAATACTCTAAATACTCCTATTGAGGCTTTAGAACATGAATATCCTCTAATGATAGAAAAATATCTTTTAAGAAAAAACTCCGGTGGTAAAGGGAAATATAAAGGGGGAGAGGGATTAATAAGGCAATATTATTTTAATTGTGAGGCTACAGTAACAATTTTTTCTGAAAGACGTAAATATGCTCCTTATGGTTTGAGGGGCGGGGAAAAAGGAGCTAAAGGAGAAAATTGGTTAATTACTAAAAATGAGAAAAAATTCTTAGGAGGAAAAATAAATTTAAAAGTTTCTAAGGGAGATAGATTGATTATTTTAACTCCTGGTGGAGGTGGATGGGGATAAAAAATTATTCTTTCATTTTTACACAGTCTTTTCCTGCTTTTTTGGCTAAATACATAGCTTCATCTGATTCTTTTATTTTCTCTATAAAATTTTCTCCAGGTTTCCAACAGGATACACCTATACTTATAGTAATATGAAATTTTTTACCTCCTGGAGCAATAAATAAAGTATTTTTTACAGCAGTTCTTAGTCTTTCTGCGATTTTTAAGGTTTTTTCTTTATCTGTTCTATAAAGAATAATTAAGAATTCTTCACCACCGAATCTTATAACCTCATCAGAGGCTTTTATGTTACTTCTTAATACTTTTGCAAGTTCCTGTAAAACTTTATCCCCTGTTAAATGTCCATAAGTATCATTAACTTTTTTGAAATTATCTATATCTACCATTAAAAGACAGACACAGGATTTAATATGTTGAAATTTAGTTATCAAAGCTTCTAAATAGGCTCTATTAGTAAGTTTTGTTAATGGATCTATATATATTACAGAAGGGAAATTTTTTATGATATCTTTAATACTTAAAATTCCAACAATTTTATTTTTTTCAGATACTACCGGAAGATGACTAATTTTATATTTGTTTAATAATTTGAGAGCAGTTAGAATATCTTGATTTTCTTTTACTGTAATTAAATTTTTAGAAGATTTATTTAATTTTTTTAAAACTTCGGAAATTTTTAAAGAGTGCCAGTTATAAACTAAAACTTTGGCAATATCCCTTAAGGTTAAAATCTGTACAACTTTATTTTCTCCGTTTGTAATAACGACGCTCCCTATCTCTTTGTTAGCAAGGATATCAAGAATTTTTTTAAAATTTTCTGATTTTTTTATTGTAACAAGATTTTTTGTCATTAATTCTTTAACAAGCTTCATATAATGTCCTCATTTTTAAGATAACTTGCTAAATTATAATCCAAAATTAAGAAATTTAAAAATAATTTTTTAAAATTTTAAAGCAGGAAAAAAATTAAGAAAAATATATACTTGAAAGTTCAAAAAATTAGGGGTTTAAAATAGGTTGACAATTTAAATAATATAGTTATATTTAAAAAGTGACCATAATTAAGAAGATCTTTTAAAAGGATTTTTTTGAGAAAAAAATCAAGTTAAAAAATTTCTTGACAAAAATAAAAAATCAATTATACTTTAAATTTGGTATTTGATCTTTGAAAATTGAATAGCGTCCATACGGGACCCCTGAGCAAGGATTGCGGCCGTCCTCACCTGTCAACAGGTGAGGGAATTTGAGCCGGGTCAAATTTCTTCTGAGGGTTTGATCCTGGCTCAGGGCGAACGCTAGCGGCGGGCCTAACACATGCAAGTCGTGCGGGAACGGGCTTCGGCCCTAGTACCGCGGCAGACGGGTGAGTAACACGTGAGTAACCTGTCCCCGGGTCTGGGA
>CAYPFL010000004.1:134428-174494 GCA_964410095.1 uncultured Thermodesulfatator sp. | reverse complement strand
CCTTTGGTCTCTATCCAAGATGTCTCTTTTTTATGACACTTTATACAATCAGCATTAGTAAGTTTAGTTTCTTCAGCACTAATGACTTCATTTTTTGAAAAAAAGAAAAACCAATAACTTAAAAAGAAAAAGATTAAAAAAAATATTACATTTAATCTCTGGCTTTTTTTCATTTAATTCCTCCTAAAATAAAGAAATAACTAAAAAGACTAATGTTCTTCATCAGGTTCTTCTTCATATCCTGTAATCATAGCAATAATATGAGCAAGAGGTGTATGCCCTAAGGTACTTAAATAAATATGAACCAACATAAAGAACGCAAAGAAAACCCATAAAGCTGTATGAATAAAATCAACAATTTGAATACCTCCAAAAAGGTTAGCCAAACCACTAAATTTATGAGGATCCCATAAAATAAGACCAGTAATAAGTTGAAGAGGAATTAGTACAGTCATTATTAATAAATAGGCTCCCTGTTGTAAAGGATTAAATTTATGTTCTGGGGTAGGATGATGGGGATTTTTATCTCCTATCATTATACCAAAGCCATAATATTTAGCCTGACGAAGAGCCCTTTTTACATACTCAACAGGTCTCCAAATCGGTGGAATATAAATTTTAAATAATTTACCAGTAAATACATAATAACTAAACCAAATAAAATAATTAAATATTAAAATAAAACCAAAAATACTATGAATTTTTACTGCAGTCTGAAAAGACATCCAATGTATAGTCTCTATCATTCTAATTTGAAGACCTGTAAGAATAAGAATTATAAAACTAAATGCATTTATCCAATGCCATATTCTAACTGGCAAAGGATGTAAATATATTCTTTTCATTACATACCCCCTCTTCTTTTTCTTCTAATTGGTGTAGTAATAATTCTTAATCCTAAATGCCCAAAAGCTATTCCAAGAGCAGCAATTATTCCTAATACAAATAATGTATCAAAAATCTTTATCTTTGTTAAACCAAGAACATAAAAATGCCTTACATTGGGAACTACATTAATAGAATTCATTGCCTTTTTATCTACTGCAATTTTTTGAACTTTTCCATCTTTTTTAAGTCCGAGTTCAGTTATAAAATCACTTTTTATATTATGACATACAGTGCAATCTTTAATCGCTTTATTTTTAGGTTCTATTTTGTGTGCATCATTTGGATTTACTACAGCCATTTTTGCTCTTAGATCAAGATTAACTTTTTGTTTTATCAAATTTAAGAAATTCCAGAGCTCTTTTTCTTCAATTAAATTATTTTTATTTAAATCAATTTTACTTAATACTTCATCAACCGAAACTCTTAATGCTTTAGCTACTTCTTTAATACTCAGTGGTTCTTTTGTAGATTTATTAATTAATACAAGAGTAATTGCTTTTTTATCTTTAATGTGACATACAGCACAATTTATATTATTAAAATGGACATCTACAAAAGATATTACTCTAAATGGTGGATTCCATAGCCATTTATTATGAACTTTTTTAACATTCTTATGGCATTTCAAACAATTTCTATTTAAATTAGCTACTGCAACAGGTTCTACCTTATGTGCATTATGACAATTTGAACATACAGCTGTTTTCGTTTTACCTTTTTCTAAAGCTTTATAATGTACACTTTCTTTGTACACCAATTTTTCTTTAGTATGACATGCACTACAATTAGCAAGTTGAGCTTTTTTATCTTTTGATATCTTTTGTACATTGTGATATCCGTGACATTTTAAACAATCTGGAGCTTTTGGATTTCCTTTAAAATAAAGTTTTGCGTGAATACTTTGTTTATATTCTTTGCATTCTTTAACATGACAATTTTTACAGATTTCCTGAGCATACATTCTATATTCTTTTATAGATTTATATTTACGCACAGGATGTCCTTTACTAAAATCTTTATGACATTTGATACATGTTAATTTTTTATGAGCTGAACGAAGAAGAACTTCTTCATTAACTTTTAAAGATAATATTTCTCCATTTTCCATTTTCTTTTTAATATCTTTACTATGACATACTAAACAATATTTATTTCCTCTAACTTTTGCAAAAGCTTTAATAGATTGTACATTATGGTACCCATGACACTTTATACATGGAGCTGTTTTAGATAATTCATAATGCGCAGGATTTTCTTTTAATTTTTCTTCTGTATGACATTTTTTACAGATTTGTTGAGAAAGTTTCACAGTGTATTCTTTTTTGCTTTTTAAATTATACACATAATGACGTTTTTTGGAAAATCTAAAATGACAATCTGTACATTTAACTTTTGCATGAACAGAATTTTTTATTATATTTAAATTAACTTTTAAATTAACTATTTCTTTACTTGCAAGTTTTTTCTTAATATTCAGTTTATGACAAAACATACAATATTTTTCTCCCTTTACTGTCTTTTTCCATTCTCTTATCGGCATTACATAATGAGCCCCGTGACATTTTGAACAAGGAATCTCAATTTTTACTATATTTTTATGAACAGAAGATAATGCCTTTAAAGGATGACATAATAGACAATTTTTAGATACCCTTTTAACATATTTTTTCTTACTTTCTATCTTAATTGGTTTAGGATGAGTTTGAGGATCAATTTCTGAATGACAAATTGTACAATCTAAAGCTCCATGTACAGATTTTTCAAATTTTTCTGAATTTACATATAAAGATAACTTTTCTCCACTAACTAATACCTTAGGTTCCCTTTTTACAGAATGACATTTAAGACATTTTTTAGAAATTTCTCCAGCTAAAACAAAATTATTAATTATTCCAATTAAAAATAAATTTAAAATTAAAAAAATCCAAAATTTTAATATTTTATTAATATCCATATTAATCCTCCATATTCGTTTCAAATTATAAACTTCCACTTAGCCCAAAATTGTTAATTTATAATATATTGAATGCTTTTTAAGGTCAAGGTTTATAATTAAAGATTTTAAAGTTTTATAACAAATAAAAATTAAAAAACTCAAATATAACCTTTGTTTTTTTCAATTTTTAATCTTATTTAAGTTTTATAGTTTTTTTCTTCTTATTTCCTTTTCAAATTTTATTATTACTCAATTATTCTTAAGTATTGCAATTTTAAAATTAATAATTAAAATATTTTTAGTTAAACATGGAGGAGTGCCCGAGTGGACGAAGGGGTGCGACTGGAAATCGCATGTACGGGGTAATCCCCCGTACCGCGGGTTCGAATCCCGCCTCCTCCGTTGTAATTCTTTAATTTAATCTTTTTTGAATTTAATTTTAAAAATTATCTTTATTGGATTTTAATTAAGGATTTTATTTTTGAGATTAATAAATGATTTAAATAATTAATATCAATAAAGATTATCCACTTTCTACTTTTAATTCATCCGGAATAACCATTGCCTCTGCAAGAATTTCATCAATATATGTAGTTTTTACAGGTAATTTCCAATATCTGATTACTTCTCCAATACCAGTATGACAATTGTGACAAGGTGTAATTACTTTCTTTGCACCAGTAGCCATAATTTGTTCAGCCTTTACTCTATTACCCCTTGCCTTATGAGCAGCCCAGTTAGATAAAGCTGCTAAACCACCTCCGGAATTACAACAGAAGTTATGTTCTCTATTAGGTTGCATATCTCTGAAATCTTCACAAAGTGCCCTTGCAACACTTCTAAAACTTTCAGCAAGTCCGCTTCTTCTAATTGAATTACACGGATCATGCAAAGTTACAGGTTCTTTGACTCTTTTCTCAGGATCAATCTTTACTTTTCCTGTTTTTATAATCTCATCAAAATACTCAAGTGCATGTTGTACCTTGAATGGCAAATCCTTATATCCTAAGGTAACAGGACCTATACCCCTCATTGCATAATTTGCATGCCCACATTCTGTAATAACAATTCTTTTTACTCTAAGTCTTTTTGCACTTTCAAAAACACCTCTCACAACTCTAATCATTGTAAAATAATCATTTAAAAACATAGGCATATTACTTACATCCCATTTATCACTACTCATGGTCCAATCAGTACCTGCAACATTGAATATTTTAGCAAATCTATATATATGTTCTACAGTTGTTTTTGGTTCCGCACCTAAGGGACACCACATTATCTCCGCACCTTCTTTATCAATAGGAATTTTAAATCTTTTTATCTCTGCTCTTCCTTCTTCTTCTTGCCAAAGAAGTGCATCTATATAATCATTTTGTGAAAGCCAAACTTGGTTTAAAGTTATTACAAAAGATTGATTTTGATCCAATTGACGTTGAGGAACTACTCCGAGAATAAGACAAATTCTTCTTACTAATCTTATTACAGCTGTAATATCAAGACCGAAAGGACAATACATACTACATCTATGACATATATTACATTCTGTATGAACTACTCTGGAAGCAAATCTTATAAACTCAGGCTCCACTTTTCCATCTCTTCTTAACATTTCCCCAAGAGTCATATTAACTTTGGCAACAGGAGCATAGGTAGGATCTCCATCATGAGAAAGGTACCATTGACATGCTTGAGCACAAAGACCACATTTAACACAGGTTTCTAACATAGCTTTAAGATGAGCAGCTTTTTTCCCTATGACTGATTTTATTACTTGCTCTATTCTTTCAGGAGTTAAATTTTGATAGGTTTCATCAAGTCCAGGATCCGGAACAATAGGTCTTACATATTCAGGAAAATACGGACTTACATAATATTTTTGTTCTTCTTCTTGTTTTTTTTCAGGTTGAGGTGTAGCCATATTTTAGACCTCCTTATCTCATTTAAAATATTTTTACCAGTCTTTTGTACGCCATATTATAGCAGCCTGAGAAGCCATCCAAGCCCTTGTTAAGAAAAAGTTAAACATATGAGCAAGTCTTGTAAAAGGAATACTTATTAACATAATCTCACCAAATATTATATGTAAATTTAACATAGCTCTATAGGGAAGCCCCCATTGATAATGAGCTAAAAATCCAGTAAGAAAAGTAAAAAAGCATATTAATATAAATATATATTCACGAATCGTTCCTACAAACCTTGTTACAGGATTAAATATTCTTCTCAGAATAAAAAATACAGAACCTATTATAACTATTACACTTAATATATGCGCCCAAATAGTTGGAAAAGTAGCCCAAGAAATCCCCCAAGATTCTTGCCAAAGTATATTATGACCTAATAAGAAAATTGGAGTAAAAACTAAACCTATATGAAATAAAGACGTTAAAATTGCAAAACCCGGACTTAACCTCCAACTCCTTGAACCTAAAGGTATCAACCAGTGAATAAGAGATTTAACAATTGCTTTAAAATTTAAATAAGGAAAAATTCTTTTATCCTCTTTTGCTGATTTAGTTAAACTATAAATTCTATAAATACTTCCAAAAATAAAAATTATAAAAGCTATCCAAACCATTGGACCTCTTAAAAAATTAAAAAGTGCCATACTTTCTAAAAACTTCATATCCCTTCCCTCTTTTTATTTTTTTTATTATAGTATTTCACTTACCGAAACTATTCTTCTATAATATTTTCCGTTTTCAATTCCTCTTATTAAAATTTTAGAACCATCGGGACTAAAAATAGGATCCCAAAGCCAGTCATAAGGTATATTATAAATTTTACCATCTACGACTATGAAATATTTACCGTTTTTTTCTGCTCTAAGAGCTACATGTTCTCCTGTAGGTGAAAATACAGGATCCCACATATTATCAAAAGTATCTCCCCAAGGTTTTCCATCTACAACAAGTGTATATTTTTCATTTTCTTTTGCTACTGCAGCTATCCTATCTCCAGTAGGACTAAATATAGGATCAAAAACCGCTTGCTTAAATGTAATCTGCCATGGATTACCATCTACAGCCACCGTCCATTTACCTACTTCTACAGCAACAACTGCTGCTAATTTATCTCCTTTTGGACTAAATGTTGGATAAAAAATTTGAACAAATTTTGGCCATATTAATTCACTATTAAGAGCTAAAGTCCAATCTTTTCCAATCAATACTGGCGCAACCACATCCGTGCTACCAGGTTTAAATACAGGTTCCCAACATCCATCAAATTCTTTATTCCATGGTTTACCATCTACTGCAATAGTATAATGTACAACATCGCTTCCCATTACTGTAGCTGCTACATGATTACTATCATCACTAAAAGTAGCTCCCCATACAACTAAAAAGCTATTGTCCCATGGTTTTCCATTTATAGCCACTGTAAAATTCTTTTTATAAAACCAAAAAATATCTAATTCTTTTCTTCTTGTTAACTGAACATGCGAAGCTACTTTTTTCCCATCAGGACTCATTACTAAATCACGAACCTCAGGAAACATTTCTTCCCATGGCTGATCATTTAAAGATACACCGCTTGTTAACTCTGAAGTCCTTACATTTACAGCAACACTATTTCCATCTTGACTCACTGTTAAATTCCACATCATATCAAAAGTATTTTCCCATAAATTGTCTCCGACTTTAACAGTCCATTGAAATTCTTTTACTACGAGACATACTGGTTCATTTTTCGCATTAAAAGTAAGACACCTTATTCTATCTACTTCTTCCTCCCATACCTGTCCATTAATACATAAAGTAAAAGTTTCAGGCGATGTTTGAACAACTGCACCTATTACTTCTCCATCTTGAGATACAGCTAATTCTCGAATATCATAAAACTTATTTCTCCATTCATTAATATCAGCTATCATTTTTTCTTTAGTACTCCAATCTATTTTTTGATTCATTCTAAATCCCCCATTTCCAAAAAACCATAATTTTAAATATTTGAATAATAAATTTTCTAAAAATTTTTTAAAAAGTCAACAGCTTTTAAACACAAATAAAATTTATCTTCCTCTATAAATACGAAATTTTTTACTTTTTATAATTTTTTCCTTATCTTTTCTATTTTTTAAGATTACCATGGATGAGTTCCTATTATTACTTCTTTATTAAATTGTCTTCTTAATAATTCTGCTAAATCATCAATATCTAAAGGACAATGACCAAATCCATTAGCAGCTTTTATACAATTTCCTATAAAGATTATCTCATAATCATCAAATCCTTCTATCCATTTATTAAATAATTTCATTTTTGGAATCACGTTTCCTGGACAACCACCACATCCCACTATTCCTACTAATTCTATATTATCAAACCTTTCAAAAGTTCCGAGTTTTTCTCTTATAGCTTTAAAACATCTTTCACATCCGATACACAATTCATCTCTTATTTTTTCACAACATACTATTACAGCCTTAGGCATCTTAACCCCCCTTACTTCTATTTAATAATTTGTATAGAGTTTTTAATAAAATTTTAAAAAAAAGTCAATACTTTTATGAATTATTTAAGAAGATTCTTTAAATTTTTTTGATAAATTATGAGCTTTTCTTAAAGGTTCAGGGATTCTATATTTATCAACAGTTGCAAGTACAAATTTTATAGCCTCTTCAAAAGTTATTAAATTTCCAGGAGAAACATATACAGGTTTTACATTCTCTTTTGTTCTTACTACAAAACCGACTATTTCATTTTCGAGATAGATTGGAGAAGTGGCTCCTTTTTTATTTTTTGGTTCTTTAAAATTTTTTAAAAGTGGTTTTTTAGCACATCCAATAGTTGGTAAATTCAAAATAACTCCCAAATGTACTGCAAAGCCGGCTTTACGAGGGTGTGCCAGACCTTGTCCATCAACCATTATTAAATCAGGCTTTATTGAGATCTTTTTAAAAGCTTCCAGAATTAATGGAACTTCTCTAAATGATAAAAATGTAGGAATGTAAGGGAATTTTACTTTACATCTTATAATTGCTTCTTCTATAACTTTAAGTTCTGGATACTTTAAAATAACTATTGCAGGATATGCTATATCTTGTTCTGAATCATATCCTACGTCTATACCTGCTATATACCTTATAGGCTTTGTTAAGGGTTTTAAAATAACTTTTTTAGCAATTTCTTTTTGTTTAACCTTTAATTCTTCCAAAGAAATTTTATCTAACTGCCCCAACACTTTTTAATAAAATAAGTGAGATCTTCTTGCCAAGGAGGGATCTCTATTGCAAGGATCCGAGATAGTTTTTCATTATTCATTGCTGAAAACTTAGGTCTTTTAGCTGGTAGATTAAAATAAGAACGAGGGACAGGATATATAAATTTTTTGATCCCTTTTAATTTAAAAACCTCTTTCGCCCATTCATAACGAGAAGCATATTCAGAATTTACAAGATGATAGAGCCCTGTTAACCCCTCTTCCAAAGCTTTTAAGGTAATTTCTACTATCCTCCCTGTATAAGTAGGAACAGAAAACTCATCACATGCTATCTTCAAATATTCCTGCGTTTCAGTCCATTGCAAAAGCTTATAAATAAAGTTTTGCTTCCCTTCTCCATAAACCCAGCTTGTTCTAAAAATTAAATATTTATCTGTTTCTTCTCTAAGAAATTTTTCACCCAAAAGTTTAGATTTCCCATATTCGTTTAAAGGATTGGGAGTATCTTCTTCATTATATAAACCTTCTTTCTCACCATCAAATACATAATCTGTACTATAATGCACAAGAAATGCTCCCTTCTTTTTACACATAAAAGCAAGATTTCTTACACCGAGAGCATTTACTTTGATAGCCGGGGTATTATCTTCTTCTGCTTTATCCACAAGATTATAAGCTGAGCAATTTATTACAATATCTGGCTTAAAACTTTCAAATACTTCTATAATTTTTTCTAAATCCGTTATATCAAGCTCAGCATGCCCCAAAGCTAAAAATTTCTTTTTTTTATGCTCTAATTTTTTAACAAATTCTTTCCCAAGTTGTCCTTTTGCACCTGTTATAAGAATTTTCATTCCTCTGCCAAAGTTCTTAAATATTTTCCATAATCTGTCTTTTTTAATGATTCTGCGAGTTTTAAAAGCTGTTCTTTATCTATCCAGCCTTTTCTATAAGCTATTTCTTCAATGCATCCGATCATAAGACCTGTTCTTTTTTCTATCGTTGCTACAAATTTACTACCTTCTAAAAAACTCTCATGTGTCCCTACATCAAACCAAGCAAAACCTCTTCCAAGAAGTTCAACTTTGAGTTTTCCTTCTTTAAGATATAATTTATTAACAGAAGTTATTTCAAGTTCTCCACGAGCAGAAGGTTTAACTTTACTTGCTTTCTCAAATACTGTTTTATCGTAAATATACAATCCTATTACTGCAAAATTAGATTTTGGTTTTTTAGGTTTTTCTTCTATAGAAATCACATTTCCTTCTTCATCAAATTCAACTATTCCAAAACGATGAGGGTCTGGAACATGGTAACCGAAAATATAAGCTCCTCCATTAGTTTCTATATATTTTTTTGCTTTTATAAGTACATCAGGAAGATTATGCCCAAATAAAATATTGTCTCCAAGTATCAAACATACATTTTCCCTTTCTGCAAATTCTCTGGCACAAAGAAGCCCTCCTGCAAGACCATTCGGTTCAGGTTGAATTGTATAACTTATATTTATTCCCAGATGAGAACCATCTCCTAAAAGCTCTTTATATTTTTCTTTATCTTCAGGATTTACTACAATTATAATATCTTTTATTTCCATAAGCATGAGAAGAGAAAGAGGATAATAAATCATTGGCTTATTATAAATAGGCAAAAGGTGTTTATTTAGACATAAAGTTGCAGGATAAAGTCGTGTTCCAGATCCTCCAGCTAAAATTATGCCTTTCATTTTTTAATCTTTTTAAGATTTTTTAAACCATTTTATGAAATAACCTTTTAAAGTCAATTTTAAAAATTTATTTTTTAGGAAAATTCAACAATTTTAAAAGAAAAATAGTTGCATAACTCCCAGAAGGAAGAAAAAACCTAAAGGTAAAAATGTTTCCATCATAATTTATTAACCTTAGATCCTGAGGTTTAACTATAATTTTTCTTTTACCAGGTGAAAAAATTTTAAGTCCAAAAACTTCCTTATCAAGAAAATCCATAATTTTTTCTTTCTGTAAAATCTTTAAAATTTCATTTTTTATCAATTCTGGTCCATCCCAATTCAGAATTTCTTTGCTTATATAAGGAAGTTCAAAATTTATATACTCTTTAAGAATAGGTGTCAGTTTTTTATAAAAAATTAATTTTTCTTTTTTAATGAATGGTACATAAAAATATGGAGCCACTTTTTTAATAAATCCGCATAGTATTTTATTCCAAAGCATACTTTGATAAGAAAAAAGAAAAAGAAGTTTTAAATATTTGGGAAAAGCTCTAAAAGCTTTTTCTGGATCTTTCTTTTTTATATAAATTTTTAAAACCCTTTTTTCCAAACATGATAAATGCCCTGCCTTTTTAAAAAATTCTTCCCAGTTTCCCCATAATCTTTTAAGTTGTTTAGATTTTTGAGGATGCTGAGTAAAATAATTTTTTAATGCGGTTTCCAAATCTCCTTGTAAAAAATAATAAACCATTGGCTTTTCCATATAAAGATCCGAAGAAAATCTTTGTTCTCCGAAATAATTTGCAAATCCTATCTCTTTTAAAATATTTAAACACTTTAAAATTTTTTCGTATCGCACATTCCTTAAAGTAACAGTAAATAAGTTACCTTTGGCATCACCAAGTTTTAATGGTGCATCTCCTTTTCCTAAATAAGTAAGCTTAAAATTTGGCCCATTTAAATCTTTTTCTGGACCATTTTTAATTGAGATATATTGAGTAGTAACAGCTCTTTTATCTTTTAAGCCACAAAAGCCTATTTTGTTTCTTGAAATTTTCCAGAATTTTTCAATTAAATCTATTGCAAGAAGTGTATTTATATTCTTTTTAGTAAGCAAATAATAACTGTAATTCCCACTTTCTTTTATTTTTATATCTACTACTTCCTCTACTCTGAAATCTTCTGGAGCAATTTTAATTTTACCTTTTAATTTCGAACTTAGCATAAAGGAAATTAAAAGGGTTTTACAAAGATCTGAAAGCTATTCTTCTTAAAGATAAAATATATTTGACCATATCTTCTGCTATTCGCCAGCTTGCTCCTAAAGGCCCTATTTTTTTCTTTATTTCTGCCAGATTTTCCTTGATATTTTCACGAATTTCTTTATTTTCTATCAATTTTAAGATAGCTTGAGATAATCTTTCTATTTTATTTTTTTCTTCCAAAATTTCTGGATAAACCTCTTTTTGTAAGATTAAATTAGGTAAACTTATGTAAGGAACTTTAATAAGTTTTTTAGCGATAAAGTACATCCAGAAAGGTAAAGAATAAGTAACTACAGCAGGTATTCCAATTATTGCAGACTCAAGAGTAATTGTTCCTGATGCAAGTAAAGCAACTTTAGAACAATTTAAAATTTCGTATTGCCCTCCCTCTATTACTTTAATATGTTCTCTTGCCATGTCCCAAAACATATTTTCTGAAAGTCCCGAAGTCTTTACCATAATTCCCTGAATATCTGGTCTCTCTGCCTTTAGTCTTTTAAAAACTTTTAGAAACAGAGGAATATGTCTTTTTATTTCATTTTCCCTACTACCTGGAAAAAAGCTAATTAATGGTTTTTTTTCATCAAGACGATAAATTTCAAAAAACATTTTTGGAGAAAGATTAGTTTTTATTATATCTAAAATAGGATGCCCTAAAAATACGGTAGTGATTCCATAAGACTCAAAAAATTTTTTCTCAAAAGGCAATATTACATAAAGCCTATCTACACATTTTTTTAAAATTTTTATCCGGTTTCTATGCCAAGCCCATACTTGAGGAGCTACATAATAAATCACAGGATATCCTAATTTTTTTGCAAGCTTAGCAATTTTTAAATTAAAACCCGGAAAATCTACTAAAACTACTACATCTACTTTTCTTTTTTTTAAAATATCTTCTATTCTTTTATATACATACCAATATTTTTTAAGTTCTGAAATTTTGGGAATACCTACTAAAGCCAAGGATTCAGCTGAAAAGAGACTTTCTATCCCAAGACTCCTTATTTTTGGGCCACCGATCCCTATAAAATGAATGGAAGGATCAATTTCTTTAATTCTTTTAATTAGAAAATACCCATATACATCTCCGGATATCTCACCTGTAATTAATAAAACTCTACAGGAAAGTTCTCTTTCCATTTATAATTTCTTTAAATTTTCCTCAACAGATTGCTTTATTTTAAAAGCAAGTTCCAATGCTTTTAAAGCTTCTTCTCCAGAAACTAAAACTTTTGTTCCATTTGTTATGCTTTTAATAAAAGAAACAAGCTCTTCTTTTAAAGGATCACTTTCTGGAAAAGTTTTTTCTTCGTAAATAAAATCTTTATCTTCCCAGTTTATTTTTATTTCTAAAAAACTCTTTTTTAGAGTATCTACTGAATAATAAACACCTTTTTCAAAAACCCTGAATTTTCTTTGTTTATTGATAGAAATTCTACTTGCAGTAAAATTACAAGTTGTTCCATCCTGAAATACTACCCTTGCATTTACAATATCTGGATGATTTGTAAAAAGCGGAGCTCCTACTGCATGAATCATTTCCACTTCAGGATAATTTTTCAATTTTAAAGCTAAATCTATATCATGAATCATTAAATCTAAAATTACATCTATATCTAAATTTCTTTCTACAAAACTGGAAAGACGATGTGCTTCTATAAATAATGGGTTCTGTGATTTATTTAATAATAACTTCACCGGTTTTTGAAACCTTTCTATATATCCAACCTGAAAAGGAATATTATATTTCTGTGCAATTTCAACAAGTTCTTTTGCCAGCTCAAATTCATGGGCTATTGGTTTTTCAATAAAAATAGCTTTTTTATATTCTAAAAAATATTTTGCAATTTCATAATGTGTTATAGTAGGAGTAACTATACTTACTGCATCGACTTTATTTAAAATATCTTTATAATTTTCTGTTATTTCTGGAAAGATATTGTATTCTTTTTTAATTTTTGTCTGGATTTCTTTAGCTTTTTCTATTTTTATATCTACTAATGCTACAAGTTCTACTTCTGGTATTTGAGCAAATTTTTCAGCGTGAAATCTTCCAAGGTGTCCTATTCCAATTACACCTATTTTTATTTTTCTCATTTTTTATCCTTCTTTATATCCTACTATAGATATTTTGTGTTTATCTGCCAATTTTACAGCCTCTTCCCGTTGAAGAAAAAAAGTTTTTCCTGCTTCTAAAACCAAGACCTTAGCTTTAGCTTTTATTAAATTTTCCACTGTTTTCATCCCAGCCACAGGAAGATCAAGTCTTAAATCTTGCTTAGGTTTAGCTACTTTTATTATTATAATACCCTTTTTAAGCTTACCAGCTCTTAAAATAGTTGCGTCGGTCCCTTCCATAGCTTCTACTGCTACAGTCATTTTATCTTTTACTGCCACACATTGCCCTATATCAAATTTCCCCAAAGCTTTAGCAATCTTAAAACCATATTTTATATCTTCCCATTCTTCAGAAGTAGGACTTCTTTTAGTTAAAACTCCTTCAGGAGTTAAGTATTCCTGTAAAAATTCAGCAGGTCCTCTTACTATAAATCCTTCATTTTCAAGTTCTTCTGCAATTCCTCTGAGAAGGGTATCGTCTTCTCTATTTTTTAATTTTTTCCAAAGCAAAATAGCTTTAAAATCTGGAATTCCTACTTTTAAAGCTTTACCTTTATCTATTTTTCCTAAAAATACAAGTTCTTTTACTTTATAATTTTTGAAAATTTTTATTAATTTTCCTAATTGCCCTATTTTAATCTGAAAAACATCTGTAATATATTTTTTAAGTCTTCTTTCCTGATCTTTTGAAAAACAAACAGAAACTATTTTATAATTTTTCTTTTTTAAAGCCTGGACCAAAATTATAGGAAATTCTCCATCTCCAGCTATTAAACCAATTAAAGGTTGGGAATCATCCATATAGATTTAAAATGCCTCTTCTCCTTCAAAAGGTTTTCTTCTCATTATACCCTGTTTAGAAGGGTTTTCCAGAAATTTTATTAGCTCTTCTACAAGAGCATCTCCTTTAAAAATTTCTTTTAATTCCTGAATTATTTCTTTAATTGTTCCAGGAGCATCTAAAAAATATCCTATAGCTTGAGAGATTTTTCTGATTTCTTCTTTTGTAAAACCTGCTCTTCTTAATCCTATAAGATTCACACCCTGAATTTTTGCAGGGATACCAAAAACTTTTACATAAGGAGGAACATCTTTATCTATACCACTCATTGCACTAACAAAAGCATATGAACCAATTCTACAAAATTGATGAACTGCTGAAAAACCACCCATTACTACTCTATTCCCTACTCTTACATGCCCTCCTAAGGTAGCATTATTAGCCATAATTATATTATCTCCAAGCTGACAATCATGAGCAATATGAACATAACTCATAAGTAAACAGTTATTTCCTATTTTTGTTACACCCTCATCCAAAAGTGTTCCCCTGTGAATTGTAGTGAATTCTCTTATTATATTGTTATTTCCGATTTCTACATAAGTTTCTTCACCTTTATAACTTAAATGCTGAGGCGGTGTTCCAATCACAGCAAATGGTCCTATTTGATTATTTTCTCCTATTTTTGTATTGCTTTCTATATAAGAATTTGCTTTAATTATGGTTCTTTTTTTTATAATAACTTTTGGACCAATATACACATTTGGACCAATTTCTACATCTTCGTCTATCTCTGCAGTAGGATCTATATAAGCAGTGGAAGAAATTTTTGACATATAACCTCCTTATTTCAAAACAGCTGCAAACATTTCTGCTTCAGCTACTATTTTGTCATTAACTTTTGCTACTCCGCTACATTTTATAACATTTCCCTTTTTTTTGAATTCTTTCCCTTCAATAATTAAAATATCTCCTGGATAAACCGGATTTCTAAATCTTACTTTGTCAAGTCCTGCTAAAACAAAAAGTTTGTCTTTATATTCAGGATAAGCATAACTCAGATAAATAGCTCCTGTTTGAGCCATAGCTTCTAAAATTAAAACCCCGGGCATAATTGGATAATTTGGAAAATGTCCCTGAAAATAAGGTTCATTAAAACTTACATTTTTTTGTGCTTTTATATATTTGTTTTCTACATCTATTTCTAATATTTTATCAATTAATAAAAATGGATATCTATGAGGTAAACGTTCAAGAATCTCTTGTAAAGGTATTTCTTCTTTTTTTTCCATCTGTTTTCCTCCATATATTATTTCTTCACATCTTATCATAAAACCCATCCTCTGCAATAATCAAAAATAGACTGGGTTTTACAGAAATTTATGATAAAATTTTTTTTATGAAAAATAAAATTTATAAAGATTTGTTAAACATTTTACAGGAAGATTTCCCTTTACATCCAAGACCATTTAAAATAATTGGTGAAAAACTTGGTCTTTCAGAAGAAGAAATACTCAAATATCTCCAAGATTTAAAAAATAAAGGAGTATTAAGACATCTCGGAGCAAGCCCTGATTCTTATAAACTTAAACATATAACCTGTTTATGTGCGGTTTCTATCCCTCAAGATAAATTATATATAGCTGAAGAAATAGCTCGTTTACCAGAGGTAACTCACGGTTATATTAGAAAACATAATTTAAATTTCTGGTTTACTATAGTTACTAAATCAGAAAAAGACTTAAATAATATAATCAAAAAACTCGAAGACAAATATAAGATCAAAATAAGAAAATTTCCGGCAGTCAAAAAATTCAAAATAAAAGCTGTATTCAAAGTTTAAAAATTAATTTTTTGATATGCATTTAATTTTTTTATAGCTTTCAATTTTAACAGTTTTACGTTCTGTAAATTCTTGTTGTTTCCCTGGATTCCAATTTGACACAGGTCTAAAATATCCCACCACTCTACTATACACTTCGCATGGAACTACTTTTACTTTTTTGGTTTCTATATTTTCTTTTTTTTCTTTTTTCATAATATACATCCCCTCTTTTAATTAAATTTCTTTGTAAGCCTCTTTGGGTAATTTAGAAAGCATTGTAATTGGAAGTTCTATTTCTACTCCATATTTTTCTAAATCTTCTTCTGTATGTGGATAAGGACAAATTTCATGTTTACCAGGAATATATCCATGCACAGGACATACTGAAAATGTAGGAGTTATAGAAAAATAAGGCAATCTGAAGTTTTCTACTATGCTTTTCACAAGTTCTTTTATTATTTTGCTATCTGGAATCTCTTCACCTACATATAAATGAACAACTGTTCCTCCTGTAAACATAATTTGTAAATCATCTTGATGTGTAAGAATTTCAAATATATCATCTGTATAATTTACAGGTAAATGAACAGAATTGGTATAATAAGGTACCTGAGGGGTTCCCTGCGTTTTAATTCGTGGGAATTTAATTTTATCAATTTTTGCCAACCGATAAGAAGTACCCTCAGCAGGTGTTGCTTCTAAATTATACAAATTTCCTGTTTCTTCTTTAAATTCTGCGATTTTCTCACACATAAATTTTAAAACCTTTAAAGCAAACTCCTTTCCTTCAGGTGTATAAATAGGAGTATTTAAAAAGTTTAAACAGGCTTCATTCATTCCAATTATTCCAATAGTAGCAAAATGATTTGCCCAGTAACTCCCTTTGGCTTTCTTTACATTCTCCAAATATACCTTGGAATATGGATAAAGTCCTTTTTCTGTAAAATCTTCTATAACTTTTCTTTTAATTTCAAGAGATGTCTTAGCAAGTTCCATCAATGCTTCAAGTCTTTCAAAAAATTCTTCTTCACAAGTAGAGAGATATCCTAATCTTGGAAGATTAATAGTAACAACTCCAATACTTCCTGTTAAAGGATTTGCCCCAAAAAGCCCCCCACCTCTTTTTTTGATTTCTCTTTTATCTAATTTTAGTCTACAGCACATTGAAAAGGCATCTTCAGGATCCATATCAGAATTAACAAAATTAGAAAAATAAGGAATTCCATATTTTCTTGTCATTTCCCATAGAGGTTCATAATCTGGATTATCCCAATCAAAATCTTTTGTTATGTTATAAGTAGGAATAGGAAATGTAAAAATTCTTCCTTTAGCATCTCCTTCCATCATAAGTTCACAAAATGCTCTGTTAATCATGCTCATTTCTTTATGAAATTCTTCGTAGGTATCATCTTGTGGTTTTCCCCCTATAATTACACTGCTTTTAGCATATAGCTTTGAAGGCTTTAGATCAAAGGTTAAATTTGTAAAGGGTGTCTGGAAACCGACTCGTGTAGGAACATTTAAATTAAAAAGAAATTCTTGCATACATTGTTTTACTTCTTGATATGTCAATTTATCGTAGCGAATAAAAGGAGCTAATAAGGTATCAAAATTTGAGAAAGCTTGAGCCCCTGCAGCTTCTCCCTGAAGTGTGTAAAAGAAATTTACAATTTGTCCTAAAGCAGTTCTGAAATGTTTTGCAGGCGCACTTTCTATTTTACCAAAAACCCCACCAAAACCTCTCAAAAGTAAATCATAAAGATCCCACCCAACACAATAAGGTCCAAGAACTCCTAAATCATGAATATGAAAATCTCCTTCTTTGTGAGCCTGAGCTACTTCCTTAGGATAAAGTTTTTCAAGCCAGTAACGTGCTACAATAGAAGAAGAAACATGAAAATTTAATCCCTGAAGGCTGAAATTCATATTGGAATTTTCTCTTACCCTCCAATCTTCTTTTCCAAGATATTCTTCAATAAGATTGATTCCATCAACAAGTGCTTTAGAAATCTCTCTTGCCTGTCTCCTTTTTTCACGATACAAAATATAAGCTTTAGCAACTTCTGGAAACCCCATTTCCATTAAAGTTTTTTCAATCACATCCTGAATAGTCTCCACATGAGGAATATCACCCCGTTTGAAATAATGTCTATAAAGATATACTGCTACAGTATCAGCTACTCGTTCTGCATCTTCTTTTGTACCCTTATGAGTGGCTTTCATAGCTTTAAAAATTGCATTCACGATCCTAAAACGAGAAAAAGGAACCAGTTTTCCTGTTCTTTTCCTAACTAAAGGCTCCATTTTTACCTCCACCACAATATGTTGTATTATTACTATAAATTACACTACTATATTTTGATAAGAAATTTTTAAAAGTGCAAACTTTAAAATCGACAAAAAATAGCAGAAATTTTTCAATAATTGTTTTTTTCTTATAAAAATTTTTTATTCTTTTAATTTTGCATATTTATTTTATTTTTTTAAATACCAGAACTGGGATTGAGGAATATGCTATTATTTTTTCTATAAATTTTCCTTCTCTATTATTTATATTTTCTGAAATAATCATCCCTGGTTGCAATTCTTTAGAAGTTTCTTCTATTATTTTATAAGAAAAACCATATTTTACAAAAAATCTATAAAAGATATTAAATTTATCTAATTCTTTTTTCATAGACATAAATTCTTCTTCAATCGCATTTCGTAAAGATAGCATTATATCTTCATATCCTGTTATTGTTTCTGTTAATATTTCAATAATTATATATACAATATTCAATTCACTCTTATAAATTTTAGCCAATTCACCAGCTTTTTTTAAAACCTTTTCTTTATCTTTTAAATCCTGGATTACTAATAAAAATTTGTCTGTCTTTATTTTGGTGTCTTTCGGAATTACGAGTAGATCTATAGGACTCTCATTTATCAAAATCGAAGTAACACTTCCTACAAAAAGTCTTGCTAATCCTGTTTCTCCTCTCCTTCCAGTTATTATTAAATCACAATTTTCTTCCTGAGCTGTTTTAATAATTTCTTTATGAGGTTCTCCTTCTTTATAAATAGTTTTAATTTTAATATTTTCTTCTTCTGCTATATCCTTAGCTTCTTCTAAAGCTTTAACATATGGTCTTTTAATCACATCGGTAAAATGAGCCATTATAGATAAAGCACTTGATACACCTCTCGGAGGAGAAAATACACTTATTGCTACTATTTCTGAATTGGTAAGTTTTGAAAATTTTAAAGCTTCATAATATGCATACATACTTCTTTCTGACCCATCTATTGCTATTAATAACCTTTTGTATTTATTCACTATATACCTCCTTTTTTAAATAAATTTTAAAATTAAAAATTATTTTATATTTTAAAAATATAAGCTTTTTATATATAATTTCTACTGGAAAAAAATTTTTTTAAAAAATTAAAAATTAATATTTAAACCAAATAAATCCCCATTCTTCTTGTTTTTGGATTTTAATTACCTTAAAGCCGATTTTTTGATAAATTTTCATAATATCTTCTTTGTCTTCAAAAAGAAATCCAGAAAGAAAAACCTGTGTATTTCTTTTTGAAATTTTTTTAATTATTGAAGCCATTTTTTTTAATTCTTTATAGCCAATATTTGCCAGTATTAAGTCAAAAGTTTCTTGTGGAATTTCTTTCTTTAAGATTATTCTTTTTTCTATTTTATTAAGTTTTATATTATAAAACGCTGCTTTCAAAGCCTCCTCATCTATATCTATTGCCCAAATTTTACAAAATTGGCAAAGCTTTGCACAAGCAATTCCGAGGATCCCTGTCCCACAACCTAAATCAAGTATTTTTATTTCTTTTAAACTTTGTAATTCTTTCGTATTTTCAAAATATTTTTCAATGTTTTCTAACATCATTTGAGTAGTAGCATGATGACCGGTTCCAAAAGCTTGTCCTGGTTCAATAACAACAAGTACTTCATAAGATTTTTTTTGATATTTCTCCCAAGGTGGAAGAATAACCAAATTTTTTCCTACTTTTATAGGCTTAAAGTTAACTTTCCATATCTCAGCCCAGTTTTGAGACTTCAAAACCTTGTATTCGATTTTAAGTTCAGGATATAAGATCAAAAGATTTTCTAATTTTTTTAATTGAATTTTATTATTTTCTTCAATGAATACATTAAATTGAATTTTTTTGCCAATCTCTATAGTTTCCCAGCCTTGAGGAATATTTTCGTATAAAAATTCTTCTATTTTTTCTCGAAGTATTTGAGGAGATGTTATAATAATTTGATAATACACAAATTTAAACAATCACATGAAAAGTAGATTTATTATTTTTAGAACTTTTCATTTGTGTAAGTTCTATCCTTGCTTTTATTTCTTTTATAGTCGCTATTTGAGCAACTCTTATATCCTGAGGTGAAGGATCTGCAGGAGCAAGAGCAGCAGCTCTCACAATTTGCATTTTTCTAATAGTATCTTCTGGATTGGATTCTTCAGAAACATCTATACTTACATCTCCACCAGTAATATAATACTTACCATCTGGTCCTCGTGTATAAATATAATGAACAGGACCTGTATATCTTCCTCCTACTGTTTTATGAGCCATTTCATGTGCTATAACCTTTCTTTCTCTCATCTTAAGCTTTTCTATAATCATTTTAATTTTTTGTTCTTCTAATCTTTTTAAGATCTGTTCAACCTTATTTATCAAATTAATTTTATACTCGTTTCTAATCTGCATTTTATTAAAAATTATAATTATAGCATTAAAAACTTTAAATTTACATAAAAGTATAGAAAAATTTTTAAATAGGTTGTATAATTTTTTGGACTCATTAAGAATTGAAAAGGAGGATTTTTAAAAAATGAAAGTTCCTAATTTGAGTACTTTTTATCCTGATTTTTATATAGATCGTGACGAAAATAAGTGTATTAAATGTAAAAGATGTGTTAAAGAATGTACTTATGGAGCTCATATATGGGATAAAAAGAAAAAAATTTTAAAGGTTGATCATACCAAATGTGTAGGATGCCATCGCTGTGAAGCAATGTGTCCTACTAAAGCAATAATTATAAGGAAACACCCCTCCCAATTTAGAGAACATGCTAATTGGACACCATGGTTTATTAAAAACATTTATAAACAAGCTGATCAGGGTGGAGTTCTTCTTTCTTCTACAGGTTGTGCTATACCAATTAAGAATTATTTTGACCATTTAGTATTAGACGCGTGTCAAGTTACTAATCCTTCGATAGATCCTTTAAGAGAACCGATGGAATTGAGAACATTTATTGGACCAAAGCCTTCTTCTATTGAAATTGAGGAAAAAGATGGAAAATTTCGTCTAAAGAAACCCCTTCCACGTTTAATAAAACTTGAAGTACCTATTATGTTTGCTGCTATGTCCTTTGGAGCTATTAGTTTACATGTTCATCAGGGGCTCGTTAAAGCTGCTCGTGACCTTGGAACTCTTTATAATACAGGTGAAGGTGGTTTACATCCTTCTCTTTATGAGTATGGAGAAAATATTATTGTTCAGTGCGCATCAGGAAGGTTTGGAGTAAATGTAAATTATCTCAACGCTGGGGTTGCTATAGAAATCAAAATAGGTCAAGGAGCAAAACCAGGAATTGGTGGGCATCTTCCTGGTGAAAAAGTAACAGAAGAGATTTCTAAAACAAGAATGATCCCAGTTGGTTCTGATGCTCTTTCTCCTGCTCCTCATCATGATATTTATTCTATTGAAGATTTAAGAGGACTTATTTTTGCTTTAAAAGAAGCTACAGCATATGAAAAACTTGTATTTGTAAAAATTGCAGCAGTTCATAATGTAGCTGCTATTGCATCAGGTATTGTAAGAGCTGGAGCAGATGCAGTGGTAATAGATGGATTAAAAGGAGGAACAGGAGCTGCGCCAACTATGTTTAGAGATTATATAGGTATTCCTATAGAACTTGCTGTGTCTGCTGTTGATAAAAGATTAAGAAGTGAAGGACTTAGACATAGAACAAGTATTATAGCATCCGGAGGCATCAGATGTAGTGCAGATGTGGTGAAACTTATTGCTCTTGGTGCTGATGCAGTTTATATTGGAACCGCTGCTCTTATTGCATTAGGATGTACTATGTGCCAAAGATGTTATACAGGAAAATGCCCTTGGGGAATAGCCACTAATGATCCTGAATTAATAAAAAGGCTTCCACCTGAAGTAGTATATGAAAGAATTTATAATTTAGTCAAAGCTTGGTCTCATGAAATTAAAGAAATGCTTGGTGCTATGGGATTGAATTCTATAGAAAGTTTAAGAAGCAATAGAGATAAATTAAGAGCTATAGGATTAACAGAGAAGGAAATGGAAATTTTAGAAGTTAAACACGCAGGAGAAGATATTACCTATAAATAAAAAAAGGAGTTTAACCATGTGGAATAATATAAATAGAGAAATTTCAGGGTGTGGAATATCTGGAATAATACATACAAAAGGTAAATTAATCCCTGGAGATGTAATTATAAAGTCTATTTGTTGTCAAAATGAAAGAGGTAATGGTTTAGGAGCAGGTTTTGCAGCCTATGGAATTTATCCTGATTTAGCAGATCATTATGCTTTTCATGTAATGGCTGATGATAAATTCGCTTTAGAAAAAGTAGAAGAACTTTTATCTCAAAAAACCTATGTCGCATTTCAAGAGCCTATCCCAACAAGAAAAGTTAAAACTATTAAAAATCCTCCTTTATTTAAAAGATATTTTGTTAAACCTAAGTATGAAGGAAAATTATCTGAAATTTGTGATGAATTAACAGAGGATAATTATATTGTAGAATTAGTAATGGAGATAAATACTAAAATAAAAGGTGCTTATGTAATTTCTTCAGGTAAAAATATGGGAGTTTTTAAAGGTGTTGGATTTCCTGCAGAAATTGCAGAGTTTTTCAGAATTGACGAATATAAAGCATTTATTTGGACAGCACATAATAGATTTCCCACAAATACTCCTGGCTGGTGGGGTGGTGCTCATCCTTTCACAATTTTAGATTGGTCTATTGTTCATAATGGGGAAATTTCAAGTTATGGAACTAATAGAAGATATTTAGAACTTTTTGGATATAAATGTACCTTACTTACTGATACAGAAGTAGTAGCATATCTACTTGATTTATTAATCCGAAGACACGGCTTACCACTTAAAATCGCTTCTTTAGCACTGGCTCCACCTTTTTGGATAGAAATAGACGAACTTCCAGAAGAAGAAAGAGAACTTTTAACCGCTATAAGAGTAGTTTATGGATCTGCATTATTAAATGGACCTTTTGCTATTCTTTTTGCTTATAATGGTGGTTTAGTGGGGCTTAATGATAGAATAAAACTTAGACCACTTGTAGCAGCACAGAAAGGAGATTATTATTACATGGCGAGTGAGGAAGCAGCTATTCGAATAATATGCCCTGAACCTGATAGAGTATGGGCTCCAAAAGCTGGAGATCCTGTCATTGTAGAATTAGAACCAGGTACTATCCCAAATCAAAGAAGTTATTTAAATGTGAGACCAAAGGAGGAAGAAAGGGATGAGCTTAGAATTGAATGTCAATACTCTCCACTATTCCCAAGTAAATAAAATTTTAAGATCTGCTATTTCTCAAGGTGAAAAAAAATTTAAACTTTATGGAGTAAATGGACATAGATATCTGGTAGCTGGTATTTCAAAAAAAATAAAAGTTGAAATCTATGGAACCCCGGGTCTTGATTTGGGAGCTTTTATGAGTGGACCTGAGATTATTGTTAATGGAAACTCTCAAGATGGAGCAGGTAATACAATGGATGACGGAAAGATTGTTATTAAAGGAATGGCAGGAGATGTGGTAGGTTACGGAATGAGGGGCGGAAAAATTCATGTTTATTCTGATGTAGGTTATAGAGTAGGAATTCATATGAAAGCTTATATGGATAAAGTTCCTGTAATTATAATAGGAGGGAAAGCTCAAGATTTTTTGGGTGAATATATGGCAGGGGGAATTATTATTTTGTTAGGAATGATAACTCAGTATCCTGACAGACCTATTGCTGGTCTTTTTGTAGGAACAGGTATGCATGGTGGAACTATTTACATAAGAGGGAAAATAAAACAATCCCAACTTGGTGTCGGACTTAAACCTTATCCTATTGATTCTAAGGATGAAAAATTATTAGAAAAACATCTTAAAGAATTTTGTGAGGATTTTAATTTAAATCTCTCAGAGGTGTTTAAAGAGGATTTTGTTAAAATAATCCCATATACGCATCGTCCATATGGAAAACTCTATGCCTATTAAAATTTAATTTTTATAAAATTTACCTTGATAAAAACCCTTTTCTTCCATAGTTTTTCTTATTAGATTTACAACTTCGTGTTTTTTAGAAACCCATAAAGGTGCTACTATTTCTTCTGGACGAGCTTCTGAGGTTAATCTGTGAATAACTGTAGTAGGTGGCAAATAACAAAGTGATTCAGCAACAAGATTTACATAAAAATCCAATTCCAATGGCTTATATTTACCTTTTTTATACAATTTTTCCATTTTAGAGCCTTTTACAATATAAAGTGCATGAAATTTAATTCCATCTATTTTAAGTTCTGCAAGTTTTTTAACTGTGGCAAGCATCATTTCTTTATTTTCTTCAGGTAAACCAAAAATTATATGCACAACTACTGGAATATCATTTTCTTTTAACATATAATAGGCTTTAAGAAAATCTTCAAAAGTGTGCCCTCTATTTATAAGCTCTAAAGTTTTATTATGAATACTTTGTAACCCAAGTTCTATCCATAAAAAATATCCTTGAGATTGATATTTTTTAAGAAGTTTTATTACATCTTCATCTATACAATCTGGACGAGTACCAATTGCAAGTCCAACAATAGAAGGATCTTTATATACTACACTATATAATTTATCCAAAACTTCTATAGGAGCATATGTGTTACAAAAAGATTGAAAATAAGCTATAAATTTTTTAAATTTTCTTTTTCTAAATTTTTCTAAAAATAACTCTACCTGTTGTTCTACACTTAAACCTTTTTTAAATAAACCTGTACCCGAACCCTTTGGATCGCAATAAATACAACCACCAAATCCTTTTGTCCCGTCTCTTGTAGGACAAGTAAGTCCTGCATCAATAGGTATTTTTTTTACTTTTTCTCCAAATTTTGATTTTAAAAATTCACTTAAAGAATAATATAATCTCTTCATGTTTTAAAAATTTAAAATTACTTCTAAGATTTTCAAATCGATAATCTTTTAGAAACTTAAAATTTTGTCAAAAAATTTTTAAATTTTCAAAAAAAATGCATTTATATTTAAACAAAAGAATTCCGAAGATTTAAAGGATTATGTAATTTTATTGAAGATTTATAAAAAGAGACTAAATTTAAAATTGTGAGTGAAAAAATAAAGTTTCCAGAAAAATTTGATGTAATAGTAATTGGCGCTGGTCATGCAGGAATAGAGGCTGCTCTTGCTTCAAGTAGACTCGGATGTAAAACCCTTCTTTTAACCATAAATTTGGAAAGAATCGGAGCAATGAGTTGCAATCCCTCAATAGGAGGTATTGGAAAGGGGCATCTTGTAAAAGAAATAGATGCTCTTGGTGGAGAAATGGCATTAGCTATTGATGAGACAGGTATACAGTTTAGAAAACTTAATACAAAAAAGGGTCCTGCTGTAAGAGCTACTCGTGCTCAGGCAGATAGATTTAAATATCAAGAAAGAATGAAAAAAGTTTTAGAAAGAGCACCCAATCTTTTTATAAAACAAGCTTTAGTAACTGAAATTTTGACAAAAGATAAAAGAGTTACCGGAGTAAGAACAAAGATAGGCGAAGTTTTTGAAGCAAAAGCTGTGGTTATAGCTGCTGGAACTTTTTTACATGGTCTTATTCACATAGGTATGGTAAGTTTTTCTTCTGGAAGAATGGGGGATCCTCCTTCAAATAAGCTTTCTGAATGTTTGGAAAATTTAGGATTTAGAATTGGTCGTTTCAAAACAGGAACTTGTCCAAGACTTGATGGTAGAACCATTGATTATTCTCGTTTGGAAATTCAATGGGGTGATAATCCTCCACCGCTTTTTTCGTTTAAAAACAGAGGTAAAAGACCACCTTTACCACAAGTTCCATGTTTTATTACTTATACTACAAAAAAAACTCATGAAATAATTATGAAATCACTTGATAGATCTCCTTTATTTACAGGGAAAATAAAAGGTAGAGGTGTTAGATACTGCCCATCTATTGAGGATAAAGTATTTAGATTTCCGGAAAAAGAAAGACATCAAGTATTTTTAGAACCTGAAGGACTGGATACTGTAGAAGTTTATCCAAATGGAATCAGTACCAGTTTACCCATTGATACACAGTGGGAAATGGTAAGAAGTATTCCAGGATTAGAAAAAGCTGAAATTTTAAGACCTGGATATGGAATTGAACATGATTATATATTTCCAGACCAATTGAAACATTCTTTAGAAACAAAACTTATTTCTGGTTTATTTTTAGCTGGACAAGTAAATGGAACAACAGGTTATGAAGAAGCAGCTGCCCAAGGAATAATAGCAGGTATTAATGCGGCACGGTATGTAAAAGATGAAGAGCCCCTTATACTGGATCGCTCTCAAGCTTATATTGGTGTTTTAATAGATGATCTTGTTACAAAAGGTACTGATGAACCATATAGAATGTTTACCTCAAGAGCAGAATATAGACTTATTTTAAGAGAAAATAATGCTGATTTAAGACTTACTGAGTTAGGAAGGAAAATAGGATTAGTAGATGATGAAAGATGGGCAATTTATTTGGATAAAAAAGAAAAACTCCAAAAATTATCCGAATTTTTAAAAACTACTAAAATTGCTCCGGATTTAGTAAATGGTTATCTACAAAAAATTGGCTCAACACCTCTAAAATCAAGTGTAAGGTTATACGAGTTATTAAGGAGACCAGAGGTAGATATAAGAGAACTTCGTGAATTTATACCGGATTTAGAAGAGTATCCAGAAGATATATTATCTGAAGCAGAAACCGAGATAAAATATAGTGGTTATATACAGAAACAATTAAAAGAAATCGAAAAATTTAAAAAACTTGAAAGTATGAAACTTCCCGAGGATTTAAATTATTACGAAATTCCGGGACTTTCCAATGAAATGAAAGAAAAATTTAGTAAAATCAGGCCTAATTCTATTGGACAAGCTATGAGAATACCTGGGGTCACTCCTGCGGCTATATCTGCTATTCAAATCTATTTAAAAAAACGTGGATTTCATATAAAAGAAGCTCATACTTAATTACTTTTTAAATAATCTTCCAGTTTATATTTTTTTATTCTATAATTTAACTGTCTGCGAGTAATTCCTAAAAGTTTAGCTGCTTTTGTTTGATTAAAATTACAAGCTTTTAAAGCTGAAATAATTCTTTCTTTTTCTAAAGTTGTAATCTCGTCTTTAAGCCCAACAAATAAATTATTTTGTGATATTTCAGATCTATTATTTCCTATAACTTTACTTTTTTTAGAAATCATATATGCAGGTAGATCATATTTTGTAATAATATCATTCTCATTTAAAAGCACTAAACGTTCTATAAGATTTTCGAGTTCCCTTACATTCCCAGGCCAAGAATAATTTAAAAATATTTCTAAAACTTTTGAGTCAATTTTTACATTTTTATTATATCTTTTATTAAATTTTTCCAAAAAATATTTAACAAGAACTGGAATATCTTCCTTTCTTTCTCTTAAAGGTGGAATAAAAATAGGCACCACATTAAGTCTCCAATAAAGATCTTCTCTAAATTTTCCATTTTTTATCATTTCTTCAAGATTTCTATTAGTAGCTGCGATTATTCTTACATCAATTTTTATACTTTTTGTTCCTCCAAGTCTTTCAAAACTCTGATCTTGTAAGATTCTCAATATTTTAGCTTGAAGAAGGGGACTAAGTTCTCCAATTTCATCTAAAAAAATAGTACCTCCATTAGCCAGTTCAAATTTTCCTGGTTTTGAACTAAAAGCCCCTGTAAAAGCTCCTTTTTCGTAACCGAAAAGTTCTGCCTCCAATAGATTTTCAGGAATGGCAGCACAGTTTATAGTAATAAAAGGCTTTTGAGCACGGTTACTATGAAAATGAATAGCCTTAGCAATAAGTTCTTTACCTGTTCCACTTTCACCTCTTATAAGAACTGTTGCAGGACTGTTAATAATTTTTAAACAAGTTTTTATAATTTTTTCCATTTCTTTTGATGCATAAACAATATTTCCAAATTCATGGCGTTTTTGGAGTTCTACTTCTAATTCTTCTCTGCGAGTCTTTTCTTTTAAAAATAACTGATAAAGTTTAAGAGCTTGCCCAATTAAAGTAGCTACAATTTCTAAAACTCTTATATCTTCTTCAAAAGAAATTGTTTTATCAAAAATTCTATCTACTGAAAGTACTCCCAATATTTCATCTTCAATTTTAATGGGAACACATAGAAAAGAAATGTTATCTTTTTTTATTCTTGCTTTTGTACGATTTAAAAATAAAGGTTCTTTACCTATATCCGGAACTACAATAGGGCTTCCAGATTCTACCACTTTTCCTACGATACCCTCACCAATTTTATATCTTCCACGAGCTATTTGTTCTTTAGTAAGTCCATAAGCTACTGCTATTCTTAATTCCTTAGTCATAGGATCAAGAAGAGTTACAGTTCCTCTCTGCATATCTAAATAATCAGAAAGAATCTTAAGTGCTTGAATTAGGTTTTTCTCCAGTTCAAAAGATGAACTTAAAACTTTACTTATTTCAAAAAGAGCCTTTAATTCTGCCTCTTGAGTCTTTTTAGGCATATGATAAATACGAGAATCTTTCTAATTTATAGAATAATTTAAATTTTACATTACTTTACAAATTTGTCTATCAATTTTTTAATTTATTAACTTGAACATTTTTTGTACAATTAATCTTTAAAAATTCGAAATATTCTAAAAATTTCAAAATAAAGAAAGTAACAAAAATGTAAAAATCAGTTTTTTATAAAATCAGAATTTTTCAAGATTTTCAAAAAATTTACAAAATTGTTAATGCTATTTTTGTAAAATTTGTTTATTTTAAATAAAAAATCATTTGTAAATTCTTGAATTTTTTAAATACTGTGGTTATGTCTTTGTAGTTTATCAATTAACTTTTGTAGCGATTACTGTTGCGTTAGCAAGCGAAGGATTTATAAAAAGACGGTTTCTATATTAATATTATCAAAAAACCTATAAATTTGTTGGTTTTATATCTGTTATAATTGCAGGATTTTGCAACTATCACATCTGCTAATGGTTTTGTAAATTACATTATTTATTTCTTTGTTATAACAAAAGTTAAAAAAACACCTTAAGTTAAATAACTCCTTTGATCTTTTTGAAATCTCCGGAGATGGTGGAAACGTTTATAATTTGTGGAAGTATATATAGAAAAAAGAAAGGCAAGATTTTTACCTAAATTAAAATTAAATAAAAGTAATAAAGAAACTGCTTATACAGATAGATAAGAGGCGGAGAAATATTTTGTAAATTTTATAGAAAAAATTTAAAGAATTAAAACAGCAAAGAAGAAAAGAATGGATTACAATAAAATTTAAAAAGATCAATAGTTGGCATGAATTTTGTTTTTTGAATTTAAGATTGTTTAAAGTACTTAAAAAATTTAAAAAATAAGAGGAGGTAAGTCATGGAAAAGCCGCGAGACAAAAAAGATGTAATGGAACTTATTAAAAAATACGATGTAAAATTTGTAAGATTTTGGTTTACTGATATTTTAGGATTACTCAAAAGTTTTGCTGTTCCTGTAGAAGAATTAGATATAGCATTTGAAGAGGGAATAGGATTCGATGGCTCATCTATTAAAGGATTTGTTGAAATTGAAGAAAGTGACATGGTTGCAATTCCTGATCCAACTACTTTTGCTATTCTTCCTTGGAGACCTAAGGAGAAAGCTGTTGCCAGAATGTTCTGTGATATTTATAGACCAGGAGGTGTCCCTTATGAAGGAGATCCAAGATATGTACTTAAAAAAAATTTAGAAAAAATGAAAGAAATGGGTTTTACTAATTTTTACTTAGGACCCGAATGTGAATATTTCTATTTCAAAAATGATCAGGGAACTGAGATTTTAGACAGAGGCAGTTATTTTGATTATCCTATGGATGCTGCAGAAGATTTAAGAAGAGAAACAATTTTCTGTTTGGAACAAATGGGGATTAAAGTTGAATATTCTCACCATGAAGTTGCCCCATCTCAACACGAGATAGATTTAAGATATGCTGATGCTTTAGAGATGGCAGATATGATAATGACTCATAGAGTAGTAGTAAAAGAAGTTGCTAAAAAATATGGTTTATATGCTACTTTTATGCCAAAACCTATTTTTGGAGAAAATGGTAGTGGAATGCATACTCATCAGTCTTTATTTAAGGGTGATCAAAATGCCTTTTTTGATCCTAATGATAAATATTATCTCTCTGATATAGCTAAAAAATACATAGCTGGTCTCTTAAGGCATATTAAAGAAATCACTTTAGTTCTTAATCAATGGGTGAATTCATATAAAAGATTAGTACCTGGTTATGAAGCACCTGTGTATATTGCTTGGGCAAGAAAAAATCGCTCTGCTTTAATCAGGGTCCCTCTTTATAAACCCGGGAAAGAGAAAGCTACTCGTGTTGAATTAAGAAGCCCTGATCCAGCATGTAATCCTTATTTAGCCTTTGCTTGTATGTTAGCAGCAGGGCTTAAAGGAATTAAAGAAGGTTATCCACTTCCTGAGCCTGTGGAGAGAAACATTTATAAGTTAACTGAAGAAGAAAGAAAAAAATTGGGAATTGATACACTTCCTGGTAGTCTCGGAGAAGCGATTGCTTATGCAGAAAAAAGCGAACTTCTGAGAGAAACCCTCGGAGAACATGTATTCAAGGAATTAATAGCTCTCAAAAAACAGGAGTGGGACGAATATAGAATCCAAGTTTTTGAATATGAAATAAAAAAATATCTTCCAATATTATAAAACTTTTAAATTTAAGTTTATTTTAATGCTATTTATTACTTCTTATAGGAAAATTTGTAAATCTTGGAAACAAGGTTTTTTATAGAAATTTTTAGTAAAGTTGATGCGATTTCTTTTAAATTATTGCATACACAAAAAAATAAGATAAGATAAAAAAATGGAATACCTTAATATTACTTTAGCTCAAATAAATAGTGTAGTAGGAGCTATAAAAGAAAATGCAAATAAAATTATTGAGATATGGCAAAAATTTGATAAAACTTCTCATATAATAGTCTTTCCAGAATTAGCTTTAACCGGCTATCCTCCAGAAGACCTACTTTTAAAATTAGATTTCTGTAAAGCCTGCGTTAAAGAATTAGAAAAAATTAAAAAAATTTCCAAAAATTTTAAATCTATTGCTATTATAGGAATTCCTTACTATGACAGGAATCTTTATAATAGTGCGGTTGTAATAAGAAAAGGAGAAATTATAGGGATTTATTATAAAAAGTTTTTATCTAATTATTTTGTTTTTGATGAAAAAAGATATTTTAAAGCTTCTCAAAAACCTTTGATAATTGAAATTAATGATTGCAAAATTGGAATTTCTATTGGTGAAGATATTCGGCATCCTGATTCTGGAGTAGAGGTTTTATTAAATATTAATACCTCTCCATATTTTATAAAAAAGTATGAGTTCACAATTAATTTTTTAAAGGCAAGAGCTAAAGATAATTTAGCTTATATAGTTTATGTAAATCTTGTTGGAGCTCAAGATGAACTTGTTTTTGATGGAAGATCAATGGTAATTGATCCTGAGGGAGAAATCTTATTTCAAAGCAAGGCTTTTGAAGAAGATATTTCTACAGTAAGTCTTGATTTAAATAAAATAAAAAGGCTGAGATTAATAGATACAAGACTTAGAGAAGAAACACAGAAGATTATAGAAATTATTTCTATTAAAGACAAAAGAAAGCTTCCTTTTATTTTACCAAAAATAAAAGAAACCCCTTTAAATGAAGCTGAAATTTATCAGGCTCTTATTACTGGTTTACGAGATTATTTTCATAAAAATGGTTTTAAAAAAGCTATCTTAGGTTTATCTGGAGGTATTGATTCTTCTTTAGTAGCCTGTTTAGCTGTAGACGCTCTGGGAAAAGATAAAGTAATTGCACTTTTTATGCCAACTGAATTTACTTTGCAAGAAAGTTTTGAAGATGCAAGAATATTGGCTAAAAATTTAGGAATAAAACTTATCGAAGTTCCTATTCAAAAAATTTTTGAAACTTATCGTGAAGAAATTGCTAAATATCTTGGCTTTGAAAATTTTACTGTTGCGGAAGAAAATCTTCAAGCTCGTATAAGAGCAAATCTTCTTTTTTATATGTCTAATCGTAAAGGTTATTTAGTACTTTCTACTTCTAATAAAAGTGAATTAGCTGTAGGTTACACTACCATTTATGGAGATATGTCAGGTGGTTTTGCTCCAATTAAAGATGTTTATAAAACCTTAGTTTATAAACTTGCAAGATATCGAAATACACTTAAGCCTGATATACCAGAAAGGGTTTTTAAAAAGGCACCCTCTGCAGAGTTAAGACCTGGCCAAACTGATCAAGATACCCTTCCACCTTATGAAGTCCTTGATATTATTTTAAAATCTTATATTGAAGAAGGCTTATCTACACAAGAGATTGTGGAGAAACTTGGCAAAGAAATAAAAAAACTTTCTTATGATGAACTTGCTTCTATAGTGGAAAAAGTAATTTTTATGATTAAAAAAGCCGAATATAAAAGGAAACAAGCACCTATTGGAACTAAAATTACTAAAAGAGCTTTTGGTAAAGATTGGTGTATGCCTATAACTAATAAATTTTGAAAGCTTATCTATAATAATATTTTCAAGAATAACTTTCTTCATAAAGATATGGAGAAAGTTTCTGAAGAGCTTTTTTAATAAGAGTATCCAGAGAATCTTTCTCGGTAAAAACTTGGGATAAGACTTTTTCTACTTCCTTTTTTTGAAAACCAAGTCCCAGAAGGCAAGTCCTTGCTTCTTCCAATATTTCTATTTTTTCTATAGGTAATCCCAATTTTTTTATTGCTGTTTTGGAGAAAAGATTTTTTAACTCTAAATATAATTTCTCCGCTCTTTTTGGTCCTATTCCAGGAACTATTGAAAGTTGTTGAATATCTCTATTTAAAATTATTTTCCTTAATTTATCTGGAGAAAATACAGAAAGTAAATTAAGTGCAATTTTAGGTCCTATTTTGGATAAATTTATAAGTTTTATAAAAAATTCTCTTTCCTCTTTTTTTAAAAATCCATATATTTCTATATATTCTCCTCTTTTTATAATTGAGATAACATATAATTCAACAATTTTATTGATAAGTTCATTTTTGACTTTCTCTACTAAATTAAAAGGAATAAGTATTTCCCAATTTATAAATTGAGTTTCTAAAATAAGTCTATTAGGAGGATTAATATCAATTACTTTACCTTTTAAAGAATATAACATTTTAAATTAAATTTTCTAAAACCGGAATTAAAGCAAGGGCTAAGGCATCTATCTTATGATTATCTTCTTTTTTATCAGTTTGTTTTTTTATAATTTGATTTTGAAATAATAAATTTAAAGAATAACTCATCTCTTCTTTTCCTGCTTTTCCGTTTTGAGTAAAAAATTTTTTAACTTTATTTGGATGATAAGTTTTTATTGGAATTTGATGAAGACCTGCAAGTAGAAATGCAATGGTTTGAGCATGAATTAATTTAGCTGAAGCAAAAGAATAGGTTTTTGTAAAAATCTCTTCTATAACTATTAAATCCGGAGCCCAGGTTTTTATAATTTCTTCAAGTTTCAAATAAAGATAAGAAAGTTTTACAGGAAGATCTTTAATTTTTTGAGTATTAAATGTATCCCAATCTTTTAATATACAATAATTTCCATTTGTCTCCAAAATTGCATAAGCCAAATTATTAAGACCTGGATCTATACCTAAAATTTTCATTTATTTAGAGATACTCTCCATGATGCTCTCAGGTATATCAAAATTTACATAAACTTGCTGGATATCGTCATGGTCTTCTAAGGTTTCCATTAATCTTAAAACACTTTGAGCAGTAGCTTCATCATTTACAGGAACTGTGGTTTTGGGAACCATAGTAACCTTAGCAGAAATAATTTTTATTCCTTCCTTTTCCAAAGCTTTTTTAATTTCTTCAAATTGAGAAGGCTCTGTTATAATTTCTATTTCGCTTTCGTATTCTTTAGTATCTTCTGCTCCGAGTTCAATAGCTATTTCTAAAATTTTTTCCTCATTTTCCTTAGGAACTACAATTAATCCTTTATGTTCAAATATCCAAGCTACAGCCCCGGGTTCAGCAAGACTTCCTCCGTGTTTGCTAAAAATATGTCTTAATTCTGAAACAGTTCTTCTTCTATTATCCGTAATAGCCTTTAATAAAAAGGCAACCCCTCCTGGCCCATATCCTTCAAATACAGCTTCTTCGTAATTTGTCCCTTCTTCCTGACCCAGGGCTTTTTTAATGGCTCTTTCAATATTTTCCTTAGGCATATTTGCAGCGCGTGCAGCTTGAATAGCTGTTCGTAGACGAGGATTAAGATCTGGATCACCGCTTCCACCAGTTTTTACAGCTACAATTATTTCTTTTATAAGTTTAGTAAATAATTGCCCCCTTTTTGCATCCTGAGCTGCTTTTTTTCTTTTTATCTGTGCCCAATGGGAATGTCCAGCCATCCCCACACCTCTCTGTTTTTTAAAATAGTATAATAAATCTTGTCAATTTTTCAAATTTAGTCAATTTTAGATATAAAAATGAAAAAAGCAAAACTTTATAAAACATTAAAAAATAAAATAATATGTCTACTCTGTTGGAGATTTTGTAAAATTGAAAATAATGAAACTGGATTTTGTAGAACCCGAATTAATAAAAATGGGAAATTATATACTTTAACTTATGGAAATATAAGCGCAATAGAAAGCAGACCTATGGAAATAAAACCTTTTTTCCATTTTAAACCCGGAAGAACTACTTTGACATTTTCTACATACTCTTGTAATTTAACATGTCCATGGTGTCAGAACTGGCATATTTCAAAAACCGAGCCCCCTTTAATTTATAAATCTGTTACTCCTGAAGAAATTGTTAATTTAGCTTTAAAATCTGGAGATGTAGGTTTATGTGCAAGTTTTAATGAACCTCTTTTACTTTTTGAATTTTTGTTAGATACTTTTAAATTGGCTAAATCTATGGGATTAGTAAATACTATGGTATCAAATGGTTTCATGACATTAAAAGCTTTAAAATTATTAAAAGAAGCTGGATTGGATGCAATAAATATAGATATTAAAGGCAATGATAAAGTATATAAAAATTATTGCGGTGGTAAAGCTGAATTTGTTTGGAAGATTGCCCAAAGAGCGGTTGAGATGGGAATCCATGTTGAAATGGTAAATCTCTTAATTACAGATGTAAATGATGATGAAAATACAATTTCTGAAGTTGTAGAAAATCATTTAAAATATGTAGGTACTAAAATTCCTTTACATTTCACCAGATATTATCCAGCTTATTTATTTAATAAACCTCCAACAGAAATAAGAAAATTAGAAAAAGCTATTGAAATTGCTAAGAAAAAAGGGATAGAATTTGTATATATTGGGAATGTACGTGGACATAGGTACGAGAATACATATTGTCCAAGGTGTGGTGAATTGCTTATAAAAAGATATTCATATAAAATTTTAGAAAATAAAATCAAAAATGGAAAATGTCCCAAATGTGGAAAAGAAATCTATGGGGTATGGAATTAATATTATTTATTAATATTTTTTGAAAAATGACGAGAAAGAGATTAGTAATTATCGCGATAATATGGCTTTTTAGTTTATTAGCAGGAGGAACTTTAGGATATATAATCATAGAAAAAGCCCCATTTTTAGATGCATTATTTATGACTGTTATTACTATCACAACCATTGGATATGAAGAACACATACCTCTTTCAAAAAACGGACAGATATTTACTATTATTCTATCTCTTTCAGGAGCAGGTTTATTTTTTTATTTATTTGGTTTGGTTAGTGAATTTATAGTAAGAACAACTATGGAAAACTTTTGGGGGAAAAAGATGGAAAAAGAAATAGCAAAACTCAAAGACCATTGTATTATTTGTGGTTTCGGAAGGATAGGAAAAAATATTTATCAATTTATACATAAAGAAATACCAGTAGTAGTTATTGAAAAAAATAAAGAAGTTATTGAAGAGTTAAAAGAGAACAAGATACTACATCTTGAAGGTGATGCATCTTCTGAAGAACTTTTAATAAAAGCAGGGGTGAAAAGAGCTAAGTTTTTAGTTACTGCCTTAGGTGACGATGTTTTTAATCTATTTGTAACTCTTACTGCAAGAAATTTAAATCCATCTTTATATATTTTGGCTCGTGCAGATAGTGCAAGTGTTGAAAAAAAATTATATCAAGCAGGCGCATCAAGAGTTATTTCACCTTATAAAATAGGGGCAAGAAAAATGGCTTTGGCTTTATTAAGACCTAATGTAATGGATTTTATGGAAATTACTACTCCTGAAATAAAATCTGATCTTCAAATAGAAGAAGTTATAGTTTCTCCAAAATCTTTTTTAGTTGGTAAAACCCTTATACAAAGTAAAATAAGAGAAGTAAGCAATGCAATTATTTTAGCTATTAAACGTTCTGATGGAGAAATGATATTTAATCCATCTTCTAATACCGTTATTCATAAAGAAGATATATTGATTGCTCTCGGAACAATACAAGATTTAGATACTTTACACAAATTAGCTACAGGAGAACTAACTTTTTAAAATTTCTATATATTCACCTTTTAAAGAATGTTTACCTGCTTCGGTTATACGAACTTTTACTAAATTACCTTTCAAGTCTAATCGTGGTGCACTAAAATTAACTATCACGTTAGTTGTTGTTCTACCACTTAATAATTGAGGATTTTTTTTACTCGGACCTTCTACTAAAATTTCTACTTCTTTTCCTACATAACTCTCGTATATTTCTTGAGTAATTTTAGCCTGAACCTGGTGGAGAATTTTCAATCTTCTTTCTTTTTCTTCTTCAGGAACTTTATTTGAAAATTTACTTGCTAAAGTAAATGGTCTTTCAGAATATTTAAAAGAAAACACTTCATGATAACGCACTTTTTCAAGAACTTCCAAAGTTTCATAAAAATCTTCTTCTGTTTCTCCTGGAAATCCTACAATTATGTCAGAAGTAATAGCTATTTCAGGCACCAAAGTTTTTAATTTTTCAACCTTTTCTAAATATTTCTCTTTTGTATATTTTCTATTCATAAGTTTTAAAATCTTATTTGAACCTGCTTGAATAGGTAAATGAATATGTTTACATATTTTAGGATTTTCTGCAATTGTTTTTATAAGTTTATCTGAAAGGTCTTTTGGATGGTTTGTAGTAAATCTTATTCTAAGAAGACCATCTATTTGAGAAACCATATTTAAAAGTTCAGGAAAATCTGGATAATTTTTTTCTTTTTTTCCATAAGAGTTTACATTTTGTCCGAGAAGGGTTATTTCTTTCACTCCCTGTTTCACAAGCTCCTCTATTTCTTTTAAAATTTCCTCAGGAGGTCTACTGATTTCTCTACCTCTTACATAAGGAACAATGCAATAGGTGCAAAAATTATCACAACCTTGCATAATATTCACATAAGCCTTTACTCTATTTGAAAAAAGACCATTTTTATCTAAAATAAGTGGTGGTTTAAAATCAGCTTTTAATTCAGTAAAAACCACAGGCTTTTTAGTTTTTCTTAAAACCTCTAAGGCCTCTCTAATAAAATAAAAACCCTGTGTTCCAAGAACCAGATCTATGTAAGGAAGTCTTTTAAGAAGATTTTCTCCCTCTTGCTGAGCAACACACCCAGTAATTCCAATTATCAAATCAGGTTTTTTTTTCTTAAGAGATTTATACCTCCCAGCTTCACTATAAACTTTATGTTGAGGTTTTTTTCTTACAGAACAAGTGTTGATAAGAATTAAATCAGCTTCTTCTGGAATAGACACAGGTTCATATTCATCTTGTAAAAGAATAAGCATTTTTTCTGAATCATTTTCATTCATTTGACAGCCAAAGGTTTTAATATAAACTTTTTTTTTCATAGCAAAATTAAAATATAATTCATTTTAATGAAGTTTCAAAAAATTAAAGGAGGTAAGAGATGTTAATAGAAGCAATTACTTCATATGAGTTTAAGGATGCTAAAAAAGAAATAAAAACAGTCATTATTCCTGTAGGTTCTATAGAAGCGCATGGACCTCATTTACCTTTGGCTACAGATCTTTATACAATTTATGAAATATGTAAAAAACTTTCAGAAAGAATAAAAGTATTTGTAGCCCCGCCTGTTTATTATGGACTTTGTAGAAGTACTCACCCTTTACCTGGAACAATAAGTCTTAAAGGTGAGGTTTTAAAAGCGTTAATTCTAAACATAATATCAGAATTCTATCGTCATGATTTAAAAAATTTTTTAATTCTTTCAGGACATGCTGGAGGAACTCATACTGCTTATTTAGTAGATGCTGCAGAAACTTTTATAGAGGCTCACCCTGATACTAAATTTTTGGTAGCAAATATCTGTCAACTTTTAAAAAATGTTTTCAGAGAATTAAATATACCTGAAAGTGATTCTCATGCAGGAGAATGGGAGACATCTTTGATTCTTTATTTAAAACCTGATTTAGTAAAAAATGGAGCCTTTGAAGATTATCCAAAATTTCCTAAATTTAGAGTTGTTGCTGAAAAACAAAAATACTGGTTAACAGGAATTTGGGGAAATCCTTTAAAGGCTTCATTTGAAAAGGGAAAAATAATAACTGAAAAATTAATTAAGATTTTAAAAACCGAAATAGAAAAATTGGAAAACGAATAAATTAATACTCTTCTTCAGTCCAAAACTCAGGTTTAAAACGAACTACTTTATTCCTTCCCAATTCTTTAGCTTTATAAAGTGCTACATCTGCATATTTGATTACTTCCCATATTGCCTTCCCATCTACAGGAAATTCTGCTACACCAATTGATATAGTTTTTCTAATAAACTCACCATTTATTTTAAATTGATGAGCTTCTATTCTTGCTCTTAATTTTTCTGCTATTTTTTCAGCCTCACCAGGTCTTATATCTACAAGAAGAATAAGAAATTCCTCTCCACCAAATCTTACTACTAAGTCGGATTTTCTCACGCTTTTAGATAATATCGTAGCAGTTTGTTTTAATACTAAATCCCCTACATCGTGTCCGTATTTATCATTTACAGATTTAAAATAATCCAAGTCTGCCATTAATACACCAAGAACTGTTCCTCTTCTTAAAATCTGTGCTGTAAGATTGTCAATTATAGATTCAAAAAATCTTCTATTATAAAGCTTTGTTAGAGGATCTCTAAATGTTTGTTCTTTTAAAGCTTCTTGATATCTTTTGGAATCTATTACAGGTGCAGCATTTTCTATATAAACTTGAGCTAAAGTTAATTTTTTCTTAAACTCTCTTAAATTCACTTCTTCAGAAAAAGGTAAAATAAGTTGAATTATAGCTAAAATTTTATTTCCAGAAATCATAGGAATACAATAATGATGTTTTTTATTTAAATAAGTAAAAGACTTACAAATATTCGGAATTTCTAAATCTGTAACAATCTTTCCAGTTCTTTTTGCTCGACATTTATCAGCATTGAAAATTTTTTCAGAATTGTATTCTAAATTTTTATCACTTTTATAAACTACTTCCATTGTATTCAAAGAATTAGAAACTTGATAAATAATAAATTCTTTAAAAGATAATTTTTTAAGGTAAAAGCCTAATCGTTCATAGATCTCTTGAACAGTATCATCGGCTTCAATAGCTAATCGAAATTTTTGAAGTTCTTTCATATCTTCAAATAATGTATTTACTTTCTCTACTACTCTACCAAGTTCATCCTTAGGATAATATTTTATTTTAAACCCTCCCTCGGTTTCATATTTTCGATAAATAAGTTTTTCTAAATTAACTTCGATTTTACTAAGAATTTCATTCAATGGCTTTTTAACTAAATAATAAAAACTTATAGCTCCTAAAATAAGAGACGAAATTATAATAAAAGCAATAATAAAAAAAATTTTTTTATAAACCATAAATTCTTTTCCTGAATGATGAAACAAAATAAAATGCTGTTGAACTTTTAAATAAAAATAAACAAATAAAGAAAAACTTATTACTACACAGATACCGACAATAATACCTAATTTAAGAAATATAC
>CAYPFL010000004.1:0-134328 GCA_964410095.1 uncultured Thermodesulfatator sp. | reverse complement strand
ATTTAAATTTATTTTTAAATTTTTTAATTTTTTCCTCCATATTTAAAATTTTTTATATCCTTACTTATTTAAATAATATTTTAAAAATTAATTTTAATATATTTCATAAAAATTTACAATTAATATATTATAAAATTCCTAAAATTATTTTGCTGTTCAAAAACTTTTTCTTTATATTGACTTCATTAATTAATGAAATTATAATTTTAAAAAATGAATTTAAAGTTAAGGTTTCTTTCCGTTTTTCTTTATATATTTTTATCTTTTTCATTATCTTTTTCTTATGAAGATAAGTTTGAAAAAAGAATTAATCTCTGGCCATTTATAGTTTATATTCATAATAAAAAAATAAATTCTACAAGAGTAGAAATAATTGGTCCATTAATTTATAAATATTCATTTCATAAAGAAAAAGGATTTTCTTTAAGACCTTTAATCTCGGTGGTTAAAAAACCCGAAGAAAAAAAAGTATTTTTCCTTTCTCCTTTAGGATTCTATCGTTCTAACCCAGAAGAAGCAACTTTTAAATTAACTCCTATAATAAAAAAAACTTGGGCTAAAAATAATATAGAAGGAGAAAATAGATCTTTTGAATTATTCCCTTTTTTCTGGGGTAAAGCTTCTGATAAAGGATATGGGGGTATATTTCCTATTTTTGGAATATTGAGAAATAAATTTGGAAAGCAAAAGATCACTTTTTTATTTTGGCCACTATATAGCGAAATTGAAAGTAAAAAATATACTGCAAAGAATTATTTGTGGCCTTTTATAAGAATTGTTAAACCTCTTCATAAATCTTCTAATTATGGTGGATACAAATTTTGGCCATTTTATGGACATTTCGTACTGGGAAATATAGAGAAAAAATTTATATTTTGGCCTTTTTATATAAAAACTGTTTATAAAGCAGATACAGGAATTTTTTCTAAAAAAATTGTTTCTTTTCCATTTTATATAAAAGAAGATACAGAGACCTATCATAAAAAAATTTATTTATGGCCTTTTTTTCAAAAAATTGAAGCAAAAAAGTCATATTATAAACAAATTGATGCTCCTTGGCCTTTTTATCGTAAAATAGAAGGGGAAGATATAAAAGGTTTTAGACTTTGGCCTTTTTACGGATATGTAAAGAAAAAGGATTCTTATAAAAACTTTCTCTTATGGCCTTTTTATCTTCATAAAGAAGTACATATTCATAAAAATGAATGGTCTTTTGATGAAGCCAAACATCGTTTTTTAATATTTTCTAAATATTCTTTTCAATACTCTAATGAAAAACCTTTGATGCGTGAGGTAAGAATATGGCCCTTTGTGTATTCTTATACCACTTATAGATTTAATAAAACTATTTCTACTTTCCCAAGCATTTTACCTATTTATGATGAAGGATTGGAAAGAAATTATGGACCTTTATTAAATTTGGTTGAATATTATACTTCTCAAGATTATAAATTTCTTAAAATTCTTTGGGGACTTTATAGATTTGAGAAATACAGATCAAGAAGTGTACAGGAATTTGCTTTCTTAGTTAGAAAAATTAAAGATGAAAGTATAGATACTAATTATATTGAATTTTTAGAAGGACTTTTAGGATTAGGAAAAATAGAAGGGAAACCTGTAGTTAAATTATTTTTTATAAATTTTATTTCTTCTCAATAAATTAAAATGAATAAAAAAATTGCAATTTATCCTGGCACTTTTGACCCTATTACTAATGGACATTTAGATCTAATTAAGAGAGCTATTAAAATTTTTGATAAAGTTATAGTAGCTATTGGAGAGAATCCAGCAAAGAAACCTTTATTTTCTTTAGAAGAACGTCTTTTTATGGCTAAAGAAGCTGTAAAAGAATTACCTCAAAGTCATAAAATAGAAGTTGAAATTTTTTCAGGATTATTAGTTGAATTTGCAAAAAAAAAGTCTGCATGTGCTATTATAAGAGGATTAAGAGCTGTTTCAGATTTTGAATATGAAATGCAGTTAGCTTTAATGAATAGAAAACTTTCCAACAGTATAGATACTATTTTTCTTATACCGAGTTTAAAATGGATATTTTTAAGTTCTTCTATTATAAAAGAAGCAGCTAAATTCGGAGGGTATATAGAAGATTTAGTACCCCCTATTGTAGCTAAAAAATTAAAAGAAAAATTTTCTTAATGAAATAATTTTGAATAAGTTTCCATTAATTTTCTTATCTTAATAAATTCTTCGTGTTTTCCACCTTTATCTGGGTGAACTTCTTTTAACTTCTGTCTAAACATTTTTAAAATTTTTTCCTTAGGAGAATTTTTAATAAAATCAACTGAAACATTTAAAACCTCAGCTATTTTATACATTATATCGGATTCGTGATAAATTTTCGGTTGAGGACGTGGAGTAAAAATCTTTAAAAATGTATCATAATAATACCATATATAGCGTGCTAAATATCTACTAATCACTTCTTCTTCAGAAAGTCCCATTCTATATTTTTCATCCTTAGCCAATTTACATATTTTTTCTAAAAATATTTCTTCATTTTTTTTAGGATCTTCTACAAAAGCTAATTTAAATATAGCCTGAAAATATTTAAATCTTTCTCGAAATTTTAATTTATCTTCCTTATCCCATAAGTAGTTTTCTATTTCGTCCCTTGATTTATTCATTAAATTTTTCAGAAATGGGAAAGGTTGATTTATATATTTCTGAGGATTTAATATACCGAATTTAAGAGCAATATATCTTAAGGCATCAAAAGGATGAATCTGATCCATATCCAATTTTTTAATATTTGTTTTAGGAAATGGTTCTCTTCTCTTTCTATTAAAAGGAGAAAGTATACATTGTTGAGCTTCTGGAGTAAGGAATCTAAAAAATAATTCTTCTAATTCAAATTGATCTGTTTTAATGCCTAAATTTTTTAAATCCTCTTCAATAGTAATATAAAAAGCTACTTCACTATAATATTCTATAAATTTTTCAGGATGAGTACCTAATTTATAAATAACCCTTGAACGATAATAAGGAGGATCATAATAAGATTCATTTAATGAATATTCATATCCATCTAAAGTTAATCTTCTACTTATATACATTAAATTGTTTTTTTAAAAAATTATTTTAAAAATAAATAAGGAAGGGGGAAATCCCCCTTCCTTATTTAAAAATTCTTAAACTTCTTTTACTGTAATAGAACCAGTGGGACAAGATTCTTCACATGTACGACATCCTACACAATCTTGAGGTCTTGCAACTATAGGTTTGTCATCTTCGCCCTTATCATATACTTCATTTGGACATGAATCAATACAAGTTCCACATGCTTCACAAGTGTCATAATTAATAGTGATTTCGAACATCTCGCACCTCCCTCCTCTATTTTTATTTTTTATTCCATAAAATTTTTAGCCTTTTCTAAAAATTTCTTAGCCCAACATTTTACACTAAAAATATGAATATGGGTATAGCTTGCTAATAAATTCTTATAACAAATTCCATCATATTTTCCATTTAATCCATATCCTTTTTCCAATTTAAATACAAATTTCATATCTTCAGACATTTTCATTTCAATAGGTCTGGAATAATGAAATTCGTGTCCTTTTATAAAAAACCCTCGATCAAAAAAAGGATTTTCTGAAACAACTTTCCCTATTACATATCCATGTCCTTGAGGATATTTTTCTATTTTAAATGTAATTGGTAAGACCCCTACCATTGGATATTCTTTATTATTCCAAATAATTTTTTCTCCCAAGTACATTAATCCCCCACATTCTGCATATACAGGCATACCTTCTATTATAGCTTTTTTTACTTCTTTCATAAGTGTTTCATTTTGTATCAAAATTTCTGCTTGGACTTCTGGGAAACCACCACCTAAATATAAAGCTGAGATATTAGGTAATGACTTATCTTTTAAAGCATTGATATATTTTATTTCTGCTCCTAATTTTATAAATGCTTCTAAATTTTCAGGGTAATAAAATTGAAAAGCCTCGTCTTTAAATACTCCTATTTTAATATTTTTAAATTCTGTCTTTTCTTCCTCTTTTGGGATCTCTATTTCCAAAATAGGAGCTTCTTTACTGTATTTTAAAATTTTTTCTATATCTACATTTTCTTTTATTGCCCTTGCCAATTCCTTCAAAAATATTTTTTCATTATATTCAAAAGATGTAATTAAACCTAAATGTCTTTCATATGGCAAACTTTTAAGTTTAGGTAAAACGCCGAGTACTTTAATATCTGTATAATATTCTATAGAGGATCTTATTACATTTTCGTGTCTTGTCCTTGCAATTTTATTTAAAATTACTCCTTTTATATTTACATCTTCCTCAAACTCAATAAATCCTTTAACTAAGGCTGCCAAACTTCTTGTAACTTTTGTACAATCTAATACTAAAATTACAGGGGTTTTTAAAACCTTTGCAAGCTTGGCTGTACTACAACTTCCAAATACATCTAATCCATCAAATAACCCTCTATTACCTTCAATAATAGCAAGTTCACTTCCTTGAGAACCTATATAAAATGAATAAAGATTATCTTTTTCATCAAATAAAAAGAGATCTAAATTCCTACAAAGTGTTTGAGAAAATTTACTAAGCCATCCCGCATCAATATAATCAGGACCTTTTTTAAATGTTGAGAGTTTAATTTGTAAAGATTTAAAAGCTGAAATTAATCCAATAGTAAAAATGGTTTTCCCAGCACCACCTTTATGAGAAGAAATAAGAATCCGAGGAATATTATATAAAATTTTCATTTGAAAGAAAAAGAAAAAAACCGGGGTGATACCCCCCTTTAGTTTATTAGTTAAAGGTTACTTTTTATATAGAACACCTTCGTGTTTTACTATTAATTGTTTAGATGCTCTTACTTCTAATGCAATCTTATAAAGAATGGTCATGATTAAAAATCCTAAAGCCCATACACCTAATGCAATACCAATTTCTGTTAAAGTTGGCCTATATACTGTAATAGTTTCAAATGGTGTGGGTGTATACCCACCTACAAGTAATCCTATTCCTTTATCAATCCAGCAAGATATAAATACTGCAATACATCCTATTGTTAAAGTAACTTCATTTTTTCTTGTTTTCGGATTTACAAGCAAAATGATTGCAATAGCTGCTAAAATATAAGCAAACCACATAAATGGAACCCATTCAGCATGTCCATGAAGTCCTACAAATAAATATTTAAGTGGCATTCTATGCCCTGGAATACCACAATAAAGCGAAGTAAATACTTCAAAAAGGAAAAGTAAAACATTTATAACAAATGCATAAGTTATTATTTTGGAAAGAGCTTCTATTGCTTTTTTACCAGCATCAAAACCTGTAATCTTTTTCAGTAAAAGTGCGACAATAAGAATAAGTGCTGGTCCAGCACAAAAAGCAGAAGCTAAAAATCTTGGAGCCATGATAGCCGTTAACCAAAAATGACGTCCAGGAATACCTTGGTACAAGAAAGCAGTAACTATATGAATACTGGGAGCCCATACAATAGCCAAATAAATAATTGGCTTTAACCAGGAAGGATATTTTGTCTCTTTATACTCGGCATGTAATACTGTCCATCCACAAATAAGATTCAAAAGTAAATACCCATTAAGGACAATAACATCATAAAACATAATAGAATTAGGTGTAGGAAATCTCAAAACATTCAGAACTCTTATAGGTTGGCCCAAATCAACAAAAATAAAAAGTATACACATAGTAACAGCAGCTACTGCCAAAAATTCACCTAAAATTGTAATTTTACCAAATTCTTTATAATTATGCCAATAATAAGGCAAAACCACCATTACTGCAGAAGCAGCGACTCCAACCAAAAAGGTAAAATTTGCAATATAAAAACCCCAAGAAACATCTCTACTCATTCCAGTAACACCTAAACCTATCTTCCACTGTTTTAAATAACATAAAAATCCTATAAAAATTATAAATAATAAAAATGCTACCCATAACCAATATTTTTTACTTCCTTTTAACGCCTTTTCTAACATACTACCTCTCCTTTAAAAATTTTTTAATCTATCATTAATCAATTAAATAAAAAATAGAAGGTCCGGTACCAAGTTCTTCTTTTCTTCTTATAGCAATTCTATTTTTCAAAATTTTGTTTATTTCTGATTCTTCATCTTCAAGATCACCAAAATGTAAAGCTTTAGCTGGACAAGCTTCTACACATGCCGGAAGTTGCCCTTTAACTAATCTTTCATAACAAAATAAACATTTTTCTACCACACCTTTTGTTCTTGTAGGATATTCTGGATTAACTTTCTTAAGATACTTACGGGGATCATACCAATTAAAACTTCTTGCTCCATAAGGACAAGCTGCCATACAAAAACGACATCCTATACATCTATGAAAATCCATCATCACAATACCATCTTCGCTTTTAAATGTTGCCTTAGTTGGACATACTCTTACACATGGAGGATTTTCACAATGATTACAAAGAAGTAAAAACGGAACACCATGAAATAATTCCTTTAAATGTTCATTCTTTTCATATTCAGGAAAGGCATGTTCAAATTCATCTTCCCAAATCCATTTAATTTCCTTCTTTTTATCAGGAATAGAAGGGACATTATGTAAATAATGACAAACTTCTATACATTTTAAACCACATTCAGGTTGAGCCTCTTTACATTTTTTTACATCAATTACCATAGCCCATCTTTTCGCTCTTAAAGTCTCAGAACGATATTCATAATTTTGAGCTTTTACTTTATTATTAAATAAAGTTCCAACTGTAGTTGAAACTGCCGTTCCTGCTACTGCTACCCCGATGAATTTTAAAAAGTCCCTTCTTTTTATTGCCATTTTTTAACCTCCTCACGTGTAAAGTGACAATCCCAACAATCTGGATGAGTTATTACAAAATTATGACATCTGTCACAAAATTTTTCTCTGCTTTCATGACACTTCATACATGTTCTCTGTAAGCTTATAAAATACTCCTTTCCTGTAGAAGAAATATAAAGATATTTATTTTCTCTGATAGCTGTCTTACGCCAATGATCCAGAAGTTTCATATGATAAGCTCTCATAAATTCTTTAGGTTCTACACATTCTTTTTCTTTTTTTGGTAATTCAGGCTCTGGGATTGCCTCCACTCGTCCAAAATTTAACCAGATAGGAATAGTAAAAAAAAGAACAAATATAATTATTCCTGGAATTACTTTATCACTATTATACATAGTTATACCTCCTTGTCTTTACCTTTTACAGGATGTTTTAAAGGTCTTCCTCTTAAATCTACTGTTCTTGATTTTTCTCCTTCAAAAACTAAAGCATTAGCAACTAATTCATGTACACCACTTACATCTACTCCTGGTACCCAATATTCAAGAAGAGTAGGAAATACAGCTCTATCAATAGCACATATACAAACTAATTGATTAACTCCATATTTTTTATGAACATATTCTACTGTATTTGCTCTTGGAAAACCACCTCTCATTCTCAATTCCATATTTTCTCCTGCATTAAGTCCTGATCCACTTCCACAACAAAAAGTCTTTTCTCTTATTGTATTTTCTGGCATTTCAACAAAATTATTACATACATGTTTTAAAATAAATCTTGGTTCTTCAAATATTCCCATAGCCCGTGCTGGATTACAAGAATCGTGGAAAGTGACTACTAAATGATCATTACGAGAAGGATCTAATTTTAATTTACCATGAGCAATTAAATCTGCTGTAAATTCACATATATGAACAATTTTATTATCTTTTGCATGTTCAAATACTGTTCCTGTAATAGGAGATTTAGGAACTTCTAAGAAATCTATAGGACCAAACCAAGTATTATGATATTGATGCCATACCCTCCACATATGTCCACATTCGCCACCAAGAATCCATTTTACTTTAAGTCTTTTAGCCTCTTCATATATTTTAGAATGAAGTCTTTTAGCTAATTCTAAAGTATTAAAGAATCCAAAATTTCCTCCCTCAGAAGCCCATGTACTCATAGTATAATCTAATCCTAAATAATGAAACAATGCAAGATATCCTGTCATTGTATAAGTCCCTGGATCTGCAAAATAGTCTCCAGAAAGAGGAACAAATAAAATTTCTGCACCTTTTCTATTAATATGATAACTAATATCAATTTTTATTCCTGTAATCTCATAAAAATCTTCTAACAAAAATTCTAAATTATCTTTAAAAGTATGTGGTGGAATTCCTACATGATTTCCTATATAATAACTATTGTGAACAGGCTTCATAGCCCAATCTATAGCTATCCCTAATTCATGTAAAACTTCTCTCATCATTATAGTAATTTCTGCAGTATCTATTCCATAAGGACAAAAAACTGAACATCTTCTACATTCGGTACACTGATAAAAGTAATAGAACCATTCTTTAATTACATCTTCAGTAAGTTTCCTTGCCCCTCCAAATTTTCCAAGAAGTTTACCAAAAGTAGAAAATTCACCTTTTATTATAGATCTTATAAGTTCCGCTCTTAAAACCGGCATATTTTTGGGATCTCCTGTAGAGAGAAAGAAATGACATTTATCTGCACAGGCTCCACATCTTACACATATATCCATAAAAAGTTTAAAAGACCTATGCCTTTCCATTCTTTTCAAGATTGCTTTTCTTACAATTTCTTTCCAATTCTCTGGAAGTGGCCATTTTTCATCATAAGGTTGCCACCTACCTAAATGAGGAAGATCTAATTCCTCCATTACTTTTGGTTCTACAATACCACAATACATACCAGGTTTTAATTCTGGTTTTATATCCATCCAATGTTTTTCTGGTTTTTTATATAGATTCACATCTTGTAATAATTCATCAGGTTTAGGAAGCCCCATATCTTTACCTCCCTCCTCTTTTCTTAAATTTTAATGTTCCTCTTTTACTGCTTCTTCATCAATAGGTATTCCAGCTTGTTCCATAACTTCTCTAAATCTTTCCTGATATTCTGCAAAACTGAGATGTTTTACAGGATATTCCCAAGGGTTAACATGCCTTTTATAACGATTGTTATTAGGCATATTACGAGTAGGACTAAAGAAAACCCCAACCATGTGAACCAGTTTACTAAATGGGAAATATGCAGCAAGAGAGGAAACTAAGAACAAATGTATATAAAATATAGTTCCTATTTCAGCATTCTCAGGAATAACAGGATGTAAAGTAGCCAAACCAATTGTTAATTGTTTAATTGCATATAAGTCAACTTTCCAATAATATCTCATTAAAATTCCACTGAGTACAATACCAATGATTAAAAATAAAGGGAAAAAGTCAGACACATAAGAAAGATAAGAAACTTTTGGATCTATAATCCTTCTTAAAAGTAAAAATGTTAATCCAGCTAAAATTAAAATATCAGTAATATAAAGAGGGGGTACACCCAAGGTTTGAAGAAAACTATCAAGAAAATCTAATTTTTGAATAAAACCTGGAACTGGATAGGTAAACAATCTTATATGTCTTAAAAGAATTATAAAGAAAGACCAATGAAATAAAATTGCTCCTAACCAAAGCCATTTTGCAGATCCATAAATTAATCGTCTACCCGAAAGCTCTGCTCTTAAATTTCTAAATAAGCTTCTAAAAAATACAATCTCCAAAAACATTCTCAAAATTACTTCCCAGGTAGTAAAAGGAGATTCTAATCTACTATGTTTTATCCAAGAAAGACTTTTTTGTTGACCACATACAGTTGGAATTTTATAAGAAACTGGCGATTTAGCCCAATATATAATACGATATATTAATCCCAATATAAATATAAGAAAACATAAATAAGGTATTACAATACCAAATAAACCCTTTAACCCTAATAACCCTACTCCTACCCAAGGAATACATACTAAAATAATAAAAATTATAAGACTTATTAATACACTCATATCCCACTCCCTCTACTTTTAATTAATTTCCTTTAGGATTACTTTTAGGCATTCCTTCCATGGGATCATAAACCAAACCTGCTCTTTTTAAAAGTAAAAAGTATGCTCTTTTCCATTCCTCATATCTTAATCTTTCTAAAGTTTCTTTATATTTTACATAATAATCCATCGCTTTTAACATAAGCACATTTATTTTATCCTCTATCCTTAAAAGCTCCTCTACTCCAAATTTTTTAATAAGTTCATTACCTATTTTTTTTCTTATAACAGACTTTAATTGAAGAAATAAATGTAATCCTTTTGAAGGTAAAGTTTCTTGAACCGTTCTCATTTGAATCAATCTATCTAAGTAATAATTAGCTTTATCCCAATCAAATTCCCCTAAAATTATCTCTATTAAACCATTAAAAGTCTCATCAATTCTATATCCAAAAGGATTTTGAAATCTATCCACTTCTTTCTTAAAAAATCTACTCGCTTCTTCACCAAAAGAATCCCAAAAAACTTCTTTCCATTCTTTTAAAATCTCTTTTCTTTTTTTCTCTAAAAAATTTTTTAATTCCTTAGACAAATTAAAATCCCTTGTTTAAATTTCTTTAAAGCTTTTTTTATATTGAGCATTTCTGAAAAGTCAAGGGTAATTTCATATAAAAAATTTTTTTCTTTAAATGGCTTCTCAATTTTTAGAACTAAAATCTTTTGTTTTTTTAATTTTTTGTATTTTTTTAAATTTTAAAAATATATGGTAATCTACGGAATAAATTGAGTTTTTCATCCTCTGAAGCCTTTATTTTCCTCAAAATTTCTTCTAATTCTATTATTGTATTTTCATAAAGTTTTTTATTAATTTTATAAGGATGACCATCTTTCCCTCCGTGAGCATAAGCATAGTGAACTGGATCCTCTCTCGAAGCCTTTACATCATAAATTAACTCTGCAGTAAGAGTTAATGCTCTCAGACTCTTTGCACCTAATCCTGGTGTTAATAAAAACTCTTCAAAATTTTTGGGTGGATTTCTATATGTAGCCTCCCATATTTTCCTCAAATTTTTAGAAGAAATGTCAATAGGAGTTAAGGAATGGTCTCTTTTAAAAAATAGATAAGTCTTTGTCATTTCATTTAAAATCTTGCTAAAATTTTCTTTTATTAAATTTATCAAACATTTTTGAACCGGTTGACTCTTTTTTGCTACCAAGTTTAATACTTCTGATTTTTTTATACTGGAAATTATTCCAATATGAGGTTCCTCACAAAGATTAAGTGCTTTTTCACTATACCAGTGATATCTTCTTGCATAAGCTGTTTTTTCTTCCATCCCTTGTTGTATTACTCCCCAATAGCCATTTTTAGTAAAAATAAATAGATGAAAATAAAGTTGGAAGCCATCTTGTATAGCATTATTATCAATTCTTGCTGTTAAACGACTTAAGGTAATAAATTTAGTAGTCTCTTGTGGTAACCCGTGTTTTTCTCCCCAAAAATTTATCTCCTGAGGTGTTTTTAAAGCTGTTTTACCTTTGCCACCGCAAATATAAATGCCTATTTCTTTAAAATAAGGACGAAGTGCTTCTTTAACAGCAGCACCAACAGTTGTTGTTAACCCTGAAGAATGCCAATCAAATCCTAATAAACACCCAAATGCCTGAAACCAGTAAGGATCTGAAAGTCTTTTTACCACTTCTTTAGAACCAAATTCTTCATAAATTATAAGTAAAATAGCTCTTCCAAGTCTTACCATTTTCTCAAAAAGCCATCTTGGACATTTACCACCATGAAGAGGTAAATCAACAATAGCCCTATGAATCATTTGTTTTCTCCTCTTTTTCTCTTTCAGCTTTCTCTATTTCTTCTATAATTTTTTTACAAAATTCTTCCGGTTTTTCTGCCTCTCTAATTGGTCTCCCTATTACTAAATAATCTCCTCCATTTAATACTATTTCATAAGGAGTTGCAGTTCTTAATTGATCATCCCTTTTTATTGCCTCTTCAAACCTGGCCCCTGGCACAATAGTCAAAAGGGAAGGATAATTTTCTTTTATTAGCTCTACTTCTTTAGCAGAACATACAACCCCGTCACAGCCTGCCTTGTATCCCAAACTTGCTAATTTTAAAACTATTTTTTTTGTATCTCTTACCAATTCAGAATTGAAACCTAATTCCATAAGATCTGCTCTATCAAGAGAAGTTAAAATTGTTACTCCTATAATTTTTAAATTATTATAAGCAGATTCAACAGCTCTTTTTAATGCCTCAAATCCAGAAAGTATATGAACTGTTACCCAATCAATTTCTAAATTTGATATTGTTTTAACTGTATTTGAAACCACTTTTGGAATGTCATACAATTTTAAATCCAAAAATATTTTCTTTGCACCTTTATTTCTTACTTCTTCCACAATTTGTGGGCCACAAGAAGTAAATAATTCAAATCCTATCTTAAAAATACCCACAAGATCTTTTAAACGTTCTACCCAGATTAAAGCTTCTTCCTTACTTGAAACATCTAAAGGAAAAATAATTCTTTCTTTTCCCTGAATTTCATTCATCGTGTCCCAATTCTTTTATTTGATTTATGAATTCGGTTACATCTTTAAATTCTTTATATACAGATGCAAATCTTATATATGCAACCTTATCCCAATCTTTTAAAGCCTCCATTACCTTTTCTCCTATATACGAGGATGGAATTTCGTTTTCACCCCTTTGAATAAGATCAAGTTCTAAATCGTTAATAAATTTTTTTATGACTTCTTCGCTTATAGGTCTTTTATGACATGCTTTTCTAATACCTATGAGCAATTTTTCCCTATTATAAGGTTCTCTTCTTCCATCCTTTTTGATAATCATTATATCAAGATTTATTTTTTCGTAAGTAGTAAATCTATAACCACATTGTGGACATTCTCTCCTTCTTCTTATAGAAAATCCTTCTTCTATAAGACGAGAATCTATAACCCTTGTCTCTGATTTCTTACATTTGGGGCATTTCATTTAGTTTTTAATTATAACTTTTTTCTTTAAAAAATTAAAGTATATTTAAAGATATGCTAAAAGATAGACCAGAAACAAAAATTTTCTCTCCTACTTATGAATCAGTTACTGAAAAACTTTATTTTACTGTCAAAGAAATTACAACAAATCTAAAAAGCTTTATTGAAGAAACTTATTCTATTTTATGGATTGAGGGAGAAATAACAAATCTAAGACATAGTCAAAATGGAAATGTATATTTTAATTTAACAGAAGAAGATGCCACTCTAAAAGCTATTATTTTTAAAAATCAAAAAGATGAAAATATAGTTCCTTTTTTAAGTGATGGAATAAAAGTATTATGCTTAGGAAAACTCAGTTTTTATCCAAAAACAGGTGAATGTTTTTTTATTGTTAGAAGAGTAGAACCCTTAGGGAGAGGTTTATTATTATTAAAAAAAGAGCAGCTTATAAAAAAATATAAGCATTTATTTGTTTCTCAAGAAAAAAAACCTTTGCCCCTTTTCCCTAAGAAAATTGCTCTTATAACCTCACTTTTTGGAGCAGCTATTAAAGATTTTTTAAAAATTGCTCAACAACGCTGGAATTTAGAAATTCTCATTTATCCAGTAAGGGTACAGGGTGAGGGTGCAGAAAATGAAATTATTCAGGCAGTAAAAGATATAAATACCTATTTTCCTGATGTAGAAATAATCGTAATTACAAGAGGTGGAGGGTCTTTTGAAGACCTCGCTCCTTTTTATACAGAAGAAATAATATTAGGTTTAAGTCAATCTAAAATTCCTATTGTTTCTGCAGTTGGACACGAAATTGATTATACTTTATGTGATTTAATTGCAGATAAAAGAGCACCAACCCCCTCAGCAGCTGCTCAGGAAATTTTACCAAGTAGGGACGAAATTTTTTATAAACTCGATTCTTATAGAAAAAAATTAACAAAACAAATCCAAATAAAACTTTCTTTATGGGAAAAAAATATCTTTCAAATTAAATCCCAACTCGAACAAAATAATCCCTTAGTAATTCTACATAAATTAAAAGAAAAAATTCACACTTTCCAATATATTCTTAATACACGTATAAACCATTTATTATTCGTAAAAGAAAAAAAATTAATTGATTTTAAAAATCAAATAAAATTTTATCATCCTGAGAAAAGAATTTTGAAACTACAAGAGAGTATAGAATCCCTTAAAAGTCGTTTGACTTTAAGTATAAATAATTTAATCCAACAAAAAGTTTCTCAAGTTAAATATTATCGTAAATTACTTTCTTCACTTTCTCCTTTAAATATTTTGGAAAGAGGATATAGTATAGTAAAAATTTATCCAAAAGGTAAAATAGTAAAATCTTCAAGTGAAGTAAAAAATGGAGATATTTTAGAGATCTTAGTAGCCAAAGGTAAAATATGGGCAGAAGTTAAAAATAAGGAATAATAAAAAATGAACGAAGATAAAAATGTTAAATTAGAAGATGCTTTAAGAAGAATTGAAGAAATTTTAAAAATTTTGGAAAATGAGAAAATTGAATTAGAAGAAGCACTTCTTTTATATGAAGAAGCAATGAATTTAATTAGATTATGTGAAGAAAAGATAAAATTTGCTAAGATGAAGATAGAAGTGATTTTAAAAAATGGGGAAAATTTAAAATCAGTCAAATTGGAAGAGGCTTCTAAATTTATTAAAAATGGTAAATAATTTCGATATTATTTCTTATATTAAAACCCGTGCAGAAAAAGTAGAGGAAGTTTTAAATAAATATTTTCCTCAGATCAAGGGACTTGGAGAAAGAGTTATTTCTGCCAGCAGATATAGTATTTTTGCTGGCGGTAAAAGGATTCGTCCTGTTTTATGTTTAACTGGCTGTGAAATTGTTGGAGGAAACTGGGAAGATGTCTTATTATTTGCAGCAGGAATAGAATGTCTTCATACTTATTCCCTAATTCATGATGACCTTCCTTGTATGGATGATGACGATTTAAGAAGGGGTAAACCTTCATGTCATAAAGCATTTGATGAAGCAACTGCTATTTTAGCAGGAGATGGGCTTCAGGCATTGGGTTTTGAATTTTTTACCCATCCTGATCTTGTTAAAAAAGTAAGTAAAGCAAGATTACTTAAAGCTATTTACCTTATTTCCAAGGCTATAGGTCTTAAAGGAATGGTTGGGGGACAGATGGCGGACCTTTTAATGGAAGGAAAAAAAGGAGGGCTTAAGGAAGTAAAATGGATTCATTTACATAAAACTGTCCGTTTAATCCAGGCTTCTATTACTTCAGGAGCTATTTTAGGTGGAGGAAAATCTAAAGAAATAAAAATATTATCAACCTATGGAAAATATTTAGGAATTGCTTTTCAGATAGTAGACGATTTATTAGATGTAATAGGAGATGAAAAAAAGCTTGGAAAAAAAACATTTTCAGATATAAAAAAACAAAAATTAACTTATCCTGCTGTAATAGGAATAGAAAAAACTAAAAAATATGCAAAAAAATATATTCAGAAGTCCATAGAAGTTCTTAAGCCTTTTAAAGATAGGGCCTTACCTTTAAAAGCCTTAGCATATTATATTTTACATAGAGCCAATTGAGATTTATGAAATATCTAAAAAGAATAAATTCTCCTCAAGACCTAAAAAAACTGAAAATTTCTCAATTAAAAGTATTGGCACAAGAAATAAGAAATTATATTATAGACGTTGTTTCTAAGAATGGTGGTCACCTTGCTCCTAACTTAGGAACAGTAGAACTTACCTTAGCACTTCATTATGTATTTGATTCTCCTCAAGATAAAATTATTTGGGATGTTGGTCATCAATGTTATACCCATAAGATTATAACTGGAAGAAAGGATAAATTCCCGACTTTAAGAAAATTCGAAGGACTGGCAGGATTTCCTAAAAGAGAAGAAAGTCCACATGATATCCTTGATACAGGACACAGTAGCACTTCTATTTCTGCTGGTTTAGGAATTTCCACTGCCTTAAGATTAAAAAAAGAAAAAAATCAAAAAGTTATAATAGTTATAGGAGATGGCTCTATAACAGCTGGTTTAGCTTTTGAAGGATTAAATAATGCTGGATTCCAAAAAGAAGATCTTTTAATTATTCTTAATGACAACGAAATGTCTATTTCTCCAAATGTTGGGGCATTATCTTCTTTTGTTTCCAAAAGATTAACCGGTAAATTGGCAAGGTTTTTAAAAAAAGAAATAGAAAAACTCGCTCATAAAGTCCCCGGAGGAGACAATGTAATAAATTTTCTTAAAAAGGGAGAAGATTTATTTAAAATAGCAATTACACCTGGAGCTTTATTTACAGCACTTAATTTTGAATATTTTGGTCCTATAGATGGTCATGACATAGAGCTTCTTATAAAGATCTTAAAAAATTTAAAAACAATGAAAGGACCAGTTCTTTTACATGTAATAACTAAAAAAGGAAAGGGTTATCCCTTTGCTGAAAAAGACCCAGAAACATTTCATGGCATAGGTCCTTTTGATATTAAAACAGGAAAAATTATAAAAAAAGCTAATACTCCACCTTCTTATACAGAAATCTTTGGAAAAACTATAGTAAGACTTGCTGAAATAGACCCTCGTATTGTAGCTATCACTGCTGCTATGAAAAAAGGTACAGGACTTGACGAATTTGCTGAAAGATATCCTGATAGATTTTTTGATGTAGGTATTTGTGAACAACATGCAGTTACTTTTGCAGTTGGATTAGCTTTGGAGGGATTTATTCCTGTATGTGCCATTTATTCTACATTCCTTCAAAGAGCTTATGATCAAATTATTCATGATGTAGCTTTAAATAAAGTTAAAATAATATTTGCAATAGATAGGGCTGGTCTTGTAGGAGAAGACGGCCCTACTCATCACGGATCTTTTGATCTTTCTTATTTAAGGCCTATTCCCAATTTAATTATTATGTCTCCAAAAGATGAGAATGAGTTACAACATATGCTTTATAGTGCTCTTAAATATCCTTGTGCAGTAGCTATTCGCTATCCAAGAGGTGCTGGAGAAGGAGTAAGTTTAGATTGGGAATTTAAAGACATACCACTTGGTAAAGCCGAAATTTTAAAAGATGGGAAAGATGCAACAGTTCTTGCCATCGGACATATGGTATACCCGAGTTTAAATGCGGCTTTGGAGTTAGAGAAAGAAGGAATTTCTGTGGGTGTGGTAAATATGAGATTTGTAAAACCTATTGATAAAGAGACAATCTTAAAACTTGCCAATATTACAAAAAAGATTTTAACTGTGGAAGAAAATGTTTTAATAGGAGGTTTTGGATCAGCAGTTGCAGAAGTATTAATAGAAAATAATAATACAAATTTAAAATTTAAAAGACTTGGGTTACCGGATAAATTTATAGAACATGGAGATCTTGTTAATCTTAGAAATAAATATGGACTTACAAAAGATCTTATTAAAAAAGAAATCTTAAAATTAATAGGCTTGTAAAAAACTTAAAAAGTTTTAATGTTTTAATTAAGATGGCTTCTTTAAGTAAAATTTTAGATCAAATTCAAAGTTATTTACCTGGTTGTAATACTCAATTAGTAGAAAAGGCTTATCAGTGGGCTGCGTGTTTGCATGAAGGGCAGATTAGGAGATCTGGCGAGCCATATCTTTCTCATCTTACAGAAGTAGCATATATTTTAGCCCGGATGAAACTTGATTTACCAACTATAGCTGCTGGATTACTTCATGATTCTATAGAAGATGCAAATGTAACCCTTGAAGAGATTGAAAAAGAATTCGGAAAAGAAGTAGCATTTATTGTCGATGGAGTTACTAAATTAAAAAATTTGCCAGGCCCGAAAGATAAAAGTCTTAAACAAGCGGAAAATTTAAGAAAAATTATCTTTGCAATGTCCAAAGATTTAAGAGTTATCTTGGTTAAATTGGCTGATAGACTTCATAATATGCGCACTTTAGAATACCAACCAGAACATAAAAGAAAAAGAATTGCAAAAGAAACTCTTGAAATTTATGCTCCCTTAGCAGGTAGACTCGGTATTGACTGGATAAAAACTGAATTAGAAGACCTTTCATTTAAGTATCTTTATCCAGAAGAATACAAAAGATTAAAAGAAGAAGTAGAAAAACGTGTAAAAGTTTCTACAGAATACGTAGAAAAGGTTAAAAATATTTTGAGAGAGATTTTAGAAAAGAATAATATTAAAGGTAAAGTATTAGGAAGGGTAAAGCATCTTTATAGTGTATATCGAAAATTGGAAAAATATAATCTTACTATTGAAGACTTGGATCAAATATACGATTTAATTGGTTTTCGTGTGATTGTCAATACCGTAGAAGAATGTTACAAAACCTTAGGAGTAATTCATGCAAAATGGCATCCTATTCCTGGAAGATTTAAAGATTATATAAGTCTTCCTAAACCTAATATGTATCAAAGTCTTCATACCACTGTACTTGGTCCTGAAGGAAAAAAAATTGAAATTCAGATAAGAACTGAATATATGGATAAAGTTGCTAATGAGGGAATTGCTGCGCATTTTCTTTATAAAGAAGGAAAACTTCTTTCAGAAAAAGATTATAAACATTTTAGCTGGCTTGAAAAATTAATTGAATTACAAAAAGAACTTAAACACCCCAGAGAATTTCTCGAATCATTAAAACTTGATCTTTTTCCTGAAGAAATTTATGTATTTACACCTAAAGGAGATGTGATTACACTCCCTGTTGGAGCAACTCCATTAGATTTTGCATATACTATACATACAGAAGTAGGACATAGATGTGTGAGGGCTTATGTAAATGATAGACTTGTACCACTGGATTATAAACTTGAAACAGGAGATGTTGTCAAAATAGAGACTTCTCCTTTCCAAACACCAAGTAGAGATTGGTTAAAAATTGTAAAAACTGGAAGAGCTAAAAGTAGAATTAAACAGTGGTTTAAAAAAGAAGAAAAAGAAAAATTAATTAATTTAGGAAAAGAAATATTGCACAGAAATCTTAAAAAAAATGGAATTTCTTTAAATAGTTTCGTAAAATCAGAAAAACTTCCTGAAATATTAGAAAAACTAAAAATAAAAAATTTAGACGAACTTTATTATCAAATAGGAAGTGCAAAAATTTCTGTAAAATATATTTTAAAATTTTTTATTGAAGAAGAAGAAAAAGAACCCCTTCTTAAACCCGAAATTGAAAAAGAAGAAAAAGAAGAAAAATTTCAAAAGATAGAAGGCATTTCTTTTCCTGAAGAAGTAGACATTTTGAGTGTAGATGGAACAAAAGGTATTTTATTTCGTTTAGCCCGATGTTGTAAGCCTATTCCAGGAGATGAAGTAATAGGCTATATTACACGAGGTAAAGGAATTTCTGTTCATAGAGTGGACTGTCCCAATATTAAAGATCTTGATCCTGAACGGTTTATTGAAGTCAGATGGGAAAACTCTAATGGAAAAACTTATCCTGCTCATATTTATATTGTAAGTCTTGATAGAAAAGGATTACTTGCAAATATTTCTTCTGCAATTGCTGCAGCAGAAAGTAACATATTAAAAGCTGAAGTTAAGACTACCCCTGATAAGAAAGCTTATTTTGAAATTTATATAGAAGTAAATGATAGATCTCACTTAGAAAAAGTAATTGCCAATATTTTAAAAGTAAAAGATGTATTAAAAGTAGAAAGAAAGCTTGTTTAACTAACTGCTTTTTGAATTTTTCCTGCTTTAATACATCTTGTACATACTTTCATTCTTTTTACCTGTCCATTTGGTAATTTTACTCTTATTTTTTGAATATTAGGCTTCCACCATCTGCCTGACCTTTTACCAGAATGACTAACTTTATGTCCTGAATGAGGTCTTCTTCCACAAATTTCACAAATTTTAGACATTATTTTTACCTCCTTTTTAAAGATCGTGATAAGTATACAGTAAAACTTTATTTTTTCAAGAATTAAAAGCTCCCACCAATTTGGAAATTAAAATTACTATTATCCTCACCTGGTTTTTTATCTATATTATATCCCCATTCTATTCTAAGTGGTCCTAAAGGAGATAACCACCTTAATCCTACACCCACACTTTTACGAATGTCTGAAACATAAAAACCTGTTTTTTTATCCCATACTAAACCCATATCAAAAAAAATCACCCCATTTAAATTGATATTTTTTAAAATTGGAAAAATGTTTTCAGTTTGAAGATAAAACATTCTTGTACCACCTATTTTTTCCCCTGTTTTTGGATCTGTAGGAGAAATATCACCATATTCATAACCTCTTACTGAGTTTATACCACCCAAGAAAAATCTTTCAAATACAGGAACTCTTTTACCCGAGCCTTCAGTAATATATCCATACCCTAAGTTAAAATGAAATGTTGTATGAAATAAAGAAAAGTATATTTGATGATTTAAAACTGCTTTTACATAATTACTATCCCCTCCTAATATTCCACCAGCATATTCTATTTCTACATTATGATACCATCCTTTAGTAGGCAAAAAATAACGATTACGTGAATCATAAGTTAAACCGGCTCTTACAGCGCTTGTAATGTGAATATCCTTAGACTCTAAAATAATCTTAGAAACTTCCTCTCTTAGATCTTCCAGATCTGTATCATCATAACGATATCCTATATAGCCTGAAAGATTGATAGTAAAATCGTATCCTGTTTGTATAGAAAATCCTTTACTATCTTTTGTAAAGTCTTCATATTCTATCATATAATTATATAAAGATGTACCAAGGGAATATCTTGTATCCATAAAATAAGGATCGTAAAAATTAATAGAATATCTACTTCTTTTTGTTCCAATTCGAGCCATTAAACTTACCCTTTGCCCTTTACCCAAAAAATTTCTTTCGGTGACATTAACCATAAGAATAAATTTATCCACAGTGCTATATCCTCCACCTATTCCAAAAGTCCCTGTTAACATCTCTTTTACTTTTATTTTCAAATTTAACTCATTCTCTTTTGCTCCTTTTTCTTTTTCAATTTTTACATCCTCAAAAAAACCCAGTCTTCTAAGCCTTTCTTCGCTTTTTTCAAAACGTTCAGCACTATATGGCCATTTTTCTGCAAGTAATAATTCTCTTCTTATTACTTTATCCCTGGTTTTTACATTACCCTGAATTTCTATTCTGTTTATATATACAAGAGGACCTTTATTTACTTTGTAAGTAATATCTATTAATTTTCTTTGAGGATCTTTTTTAATATCTAAATCCACTTTAGCATATGCATACCCTCGATTGGCAAACATATGAAGGATATACGATTCATCTTGTTTCAACTTCAAAAGGCTGAAAACTTTACCGGGTTTCAATCGTAATTTTTTATATATTTCTTTTTCAGGAAACATATCCTGAATTATTTTAATCTTACCAACTCTGTATTGAGAACCTTCATGAATTGGAATTTTAATAATTACTTCTCCTTCTTCCTCTTCAACAATAGGCTCACCTACTTTCGCATCTATATATCCTTTATTTTTATAAAATGTCTCAATCCTTCCTAAATCTCTCTCCAATAAAACCCAGTTATATACACCTGGTTCTGCTAAAGGCTCTGGATGCACTATAGTACGAAGATAATTGACAATCTTTTTAACAGGAGAAAAAAACGTCTTTTCGGAAACAGAAAGATATTTCTTTAATTTTTTATCAGAAAAAGCTTTATTTCCAATAAATTCTATTTTTTTTATATATTTCTTTTTCCCTTCTTTTATATGGAATATAAGTTTAATTTCAGTAGGAGATATTTTCTTAGTTAATATTTTTACTTTCGTTCCGTGATAACCTAATTGTTCATAATAATTTTTTATATTTTCTAAAGCCTTATCTAGGGTTTCGGAGGTAACTATGGTATCTTTTTTGATATTTACAATCTTGGCTAAGTCATCACTTTTAATTTTTTTATTTCCTTCAAATACAACTTCTTTTACCGAGGGCCTTTCTTTTACCTGAAAAATTACAATAACCCCTCTTTCACCTTGCTCAAGCAATATCTCTACATTTTCAAAATATCCTAATTTATAAATACTTCTTAAGTCTTCATTTAATTTATCAAAATCTAAAATTTCATTAGGTTTTGTTTTTATCTCAGAAAATATTAATTCTTTACTTATTCTTATATTTCCTTTAATTTTAATTTTCTCGACAAGAACTTTTTCTTCTAAAATTGTTTTAAAATATTTAAGAGTGTTGGAAACCAAATCAATTATATTTTCTGCATCTCCAGTAACATAAAAATATACTGGTCTCTTTTTTCCTATTTTATAAATTTTCCAATCTAAACTTACTTGATTTTTTATACCTGTTATTTCTAATTCACAAATACAATCATATATTCCTCTTTTCAAAAATTCTAAAGCTTCTTTTTTAGAAATAGTCCTCCATTCTATTTTATAATTCTCTTTTCTAAAAGTAATTTCTAATTCTTTTTTATAAAAATCTAAAAACTCTTGATAAGGATAATTCCAGTAGATTTTAGTAGAATAAATTAAAACTTTTTTCTCACGTGCTAATGCTAAAGAAAACGAAATTAACAAAATTAATATAAAAAATATCCATATTGATTTTATTTTTCTTTTCAATTTATTTATCCCCTTTGAAATTATTTTTTAATTCTATCAAAAAACCATTTTTTAGCAAAAATATTTTATCCATTTTTTTTGCAATTTCTATATTATGAGTAGCCATTATTATACTCGTATTATACTCTTTATTAATTTTTAAAAAACATTCTATTACATTTTTAGCTGTTTTAGGATCAAGATTTCCTGTAGGCTCATCTGCCAGCAATAAAGATGGATTAAGAAATAAAGCACGAGCAATAGCCACCCTTTGTCTTTCTCCTCCTGAAAGCTGTGAGGGTTTATAAAAGAATTTATTTTCTAAATTCAACATTTCTAAAAGTTCTTTTGCTCTTTTGTAACACTTATCAAGATCCCATCCTGCTATTAATCCAGGTAAAATTGTATTTTCTAATACTGAAAACTCAGGCATTAAATAATGAAGTTGAAATACAAATCCAATATGCTCCCTTCTAAATTGGGTAATAAAATTTTCATTTTTATTGAAAATATTTTCTCCAAAATAAATAATCTCTCCTGAAGTAGGTTTATCTAAAGTTCCTATAATATTCAATAAAGTTGTCTTACCTACCCCAGATGGTCCAATTATGGCTATTTTTTCTCCTCTTTTAAGAATCAAATTTATACCTTTTAAGACTTCCAATGGTTTTTGAAGATGATAATAGGTTTTAGTTAAATCTTTTACCTCAAGAACAACATCTTTATACATGTCTTAATATCTCTGCAGGTACAATTTGTGATGCTTTTTTAGCAGGATATAAACAGGATAAAATACTTATTATAATTGCTACTATGCTTATTAATAATATATCCGAGATTTCTAATCTAACAGGCATATACTCTACAGGATAAACCTCACTTGGTAATTTTATTATAGGATAATGAGATAAAAATATACATAAACTAACTCCTAAAATTAATCCAATTATTACACCTATTAAAGATAGAATAAATCCACAATAAAAATATATTTTTAATATACTCTTCGAAGAAGACCCTAAAGCTCTTAGTATAGCAATATCCACTTTTTTCTCAGATACCAACATAATCATAGCAGCTAATATAGTAAATAAAGCAACTACTATCATTAAAGTTAAAACTATGAATAATCCAAACTTTTCCATTTTTAAAGCGGTAAATAAATTCCGATTCCATTCCTGCCAATCAATTACAGATGTCCAGAATCCTAAATGTGAAGAAATTTTGTTCTTATAAAAAGCTGATTTAAAAGGATTTTTAAGTTTTATATCAATTGAATAAACCCTTGGATGAAATTTTGTTGAAAATTTATTAAAAGGAGTAAAGGCAAGATTTAGATCATAACTATAAATACCTGTGTTAAATACCCCTATTACTTTTAAAGTAACTATCTTAGGAAAAAATCCAAAAGGAGTATTTATTCCCTCTGCGCTAATGAATTTTATTTCATCTCCGATAATAATCCCAAGTTTTTTTCTAAGTTTTTCTCCTATTACAATTGGTAAAGCTGTATCATTTTCCAGATTTTTAAAAAGAGTAAATTTTTTAAATCCTTTTTCTTTTTTTATTTTTTCTAAATCTACCGCCTTTAAAATCACACCAATTGAATAGCCACTTTTTATAAACAATCCCTGTAAACTTGTAGTTTCTTGAATGGATTTTATTTCTTGAGGAGGTATTTCTTTTTTTATTATTTTTAGAATTTTTTCTTTGTATTGTGGATCAGAAAAGGTTATACTTATATGTGGATTTAGGCTTAAAATTTTCTCTGTAACCGCTTCTTTAAATCCTGTCATTACGGCATTAACTACCGTTAAGGCTCCTACACTAAGAGCAACTCCTATAATAGCGATAAAAGAGATAATTCCAGTAAATCTTTCTCTTTTGGGAGAAAAAATGTACTTTAAAGCTATCCAGAATTCCCAATTTTTAAAAAATTTCATTTAAAATCTTCTTTTTTTCTTAGATGTGGAAATAAAATAACTTCTCTTATTGATGATGTATCTGTGAAAATCATTACCACCCTATCTATTCCTATCCCTTCTCCAGCACAGGGAGGCATACCATATTCAAGAGCTCTCAAAAAATCTTCATCAATTTCTGGAGGTATCTCTTCATCTATTTCTCTAAGTTTAATCTGTTCTTCAAATCTTTTTCTTTGGTCTCTCGGATCATTCAATTCTGAAAAAGCATTAGCAATTTCTTTCCCACCAATATAAAGCTCAAATCTATCTGTAAAATCTGGATTTAAATCATTTCTTCTTGCTAAAGGAGATACTTCTACCGGAAATCCGATCACAAATGTAGGTTGAATTAATTTTGGTTCCACAAGCTCATCAAATATTTTTGTCCACCATTTCCCAATTCTTGGGTCTTTTAAATTAAGTTCGATATTTTTCTCCTTTGCGAAATTGATAAGTTTTTCTCTATTATTTAGTACCTCTTCAGGAACTCCACCAATTTCTATTAGTGCCTTCAAAAATTCTATTTTTCTCCAAGGAGGAGTAAAATCTATAGTTTCCCCTTGATAAATAAGTTTGGGTTCCCCTTTAATTTCCAAACATAAATTATAAAACAACTCTTCGGTTCTTTTCATTAAATCCTCATAAGTAGCATATGCTTCATAAAATTCTAACATAGTAAATTCTGGATTATGCTTACTTGAAACACCTTCGTTTCTAAAATTTCTATTCAATTCAAATACTTTTTCAAAACCCCCAACTATTAATCTCTTTAAGTAAAGTTCAGGAGCAATTCTTAGATATAAATTCATATCAAGAGCATTATGATAGGTAACAAACGGCTTAGCTGCTGCTCCTCCAGCAATAGGATGCATCATTGGCGTTTCCACTTCTAAAAAACCTTCAGATATGAAGTAATCTCTAATAAATTGAATAATTTGAGTCCTGATCCTAAAAATCTCTCTTACTCTCGGATTCATTATCAAATCAACATATCTCATTCTATATCTAAGTTCTACATCTTTTAAACCGTGGTATTTTTCAGGAAGAGGTCTTAAAGCTTTCGTAAGAAGTTTGAAAAAATTGACTAAGATCGTAACCTCTCCAGTTTTTGTTTTTATCACCCTTCCTTTAACTCCTATAATATCTCCAATATCTACAAATTTTTTAAAAAATTTGAAATCTTCATCAGAAATTTCAGATTTTGCTACGAGTATTTGAATTTTATCTGTTTCATCTTGAATATGAGCAAAAATTATTTTTCCCATTTCTCTTTTTGACATTAATCTTCCAGCTAAAACAAACTCTATATTTTTTTTCTCCAGTTCTTCTTGAGGAAATTTTTCATAAATTTCTCTAATAAACTTTGCCTTATCTTTTGGCCGAAAGTCATTTGGATAAGTCTTAATTCCCATGGATTCTATTTTTTTTAATTTCTCATATCTTGTTTTTATTATCTGAGACTCCTCTTGCATATTTATGCCCCCTTTATAAAATTCAGAGATTAAAAAATGACTTGTCCTATTTTATTGCGATTTTGGGTTTTTCCAATCTTTTTCTCTTGCTCTTGGATGCGCTTTTAAATAGGTATTTAAAAGATATTCATAATTAACCCTTGTGTAAATCTCAGTCGTAGTGAGAGATTTATGTCCTAAAAATTCCTGAATACTTCTTAAATCTGCCCCTGCATTTAAAAGATGCGTAGCAAAGGAGTGTCTTAAAGTATGAGGGTGCAAACCCGGTAACTTTCCCTCTAATGCCCTCTTTTTAACAATATAATAAATTCCTCTCTCTGTGAGTCTCTCTCCTTTAAAATTTATAAATACATAAAATGTTGTCTTTTTTAATTGTTTTAACCTCTCTTCCCTTACTTTAAGATATCTATTTATTGCATCTTTTGCCTTTTTACCAAATGGAACAATTCTTTCTTTTTTTCCTTTACCACAAATTTTTAAAATATTTATTTCTAAATTTATCTGATCTAAAGTAAGATTAACTACTTCACTTACTCTTAAACCGCATCCATAAATAATTTCTAATAAAGCCCTATCTCTTAAATTAATAAAATCTTCTCCATTTATTTTATCAATAAAAAGATTTACTTCTTCTTCTGTAGGTACATAAGGAAGTTTTTTTGGTGTTTTAGGATTAACCAGATTTACAATTAAATTTTTCTTTATTTTTCCATTTTTTAAAAGAAATTTTAAAAAACTTCTTAAAGAACTCAATTTTCTTGAAATAGTTATAGCTGAATTACCTTGTCTTTTAAGTAAATAAAGATAACTTTTTAAATGTAAACTTTGTATTTCTTCTAAATCTGTAATTTTAAAAGAATTTAAAAAATTTAAAAAATCTTCCAGATCTTTTTTATAACTCCTGATAGTATGAAAAGAATAAGCTTTTTCATAAGTCAAAAATTTTATAAATTCATTTAATTCCTTTTTTAACATTAAAATAATTCTTCAATTTTTGTAAAAAGTTCTTCAATTTTAAATGGCTTTAGTAAAACATTTTCTTCTGAAAAATCTGCTAAAGCTAAAATATCCCCTGTTAAATAGAGTACTTTAAGTTCAGGAAACTTATATTTTAACATATTATACAAAGCATCACCTTTTATATCAGGCAAATTAATATCCACTATCAAAAGATCTATTTTATCTATTTTATCTATATTTTTTAAAACTTCTCCTCCACTCTTAAAAGAATAGACTTTATGTCCTTCCTTTTCTAAAATCTCTTTCAAAAATTCTCTTATTTCTTGTGAATCATCCACTACTACAATATTCAATTTTCTTTTTTCTTTAGCTTTTGCTATATCAAAAATTTTTTTCTCTTTTATTATAGGAATATAAAGTTTAAATGTAGTTCCCTTTCCTACTTTACTTTCCACTTCTATTTTCCCATTTAAATTTTGTATATGATTTTTGATGAGAAATAATCCTAAACCACTTCCTTTTGGCTTAGTGGTAAAAAACGGTTTGAATATTTTATTTATATTTTCTTCAGGTATTCCACAACCAGTATCTTTTATAGTAATTATAAGATAATTGCCATCTTTTTTTTCAGTTTTTAAAGTTATCCAGATTTCTCCCTCGCCTTCAATAGCATCTTTAGCATTACTTATAAAATTTAAAAATATATATCTCCAGAAGGAGCTATCTCCGTGAATCCAAACAGCAGAAAGATAATCAAAATCTATATAAATCTTAATGTTCTTTCCTGCAATAAACTGAAAAAGTTCTAAATTTTCTTTTAGAAATCCAACCATTTCAATTCTTTTTTTGGTTACTTCTTTTATTTCCTTAGTATACTCCAAAAGCAATCTGTTCAGGTCTATCCAAGATGAAAGTGTCCTTTCTGTAAGATTTATATATTCTTGAATTTTAGTTGGATTATGTATATTCTTTTTCATTACATTTAAATAATTCTGAATGCCTTGTAAAATATTGTTATAATCATGAACAAGCCCCCTTAAAAATTCTGAAAAAGTCTGAGTTTTATGAAATATTTCTAAATTATCCCTTATTTTAACAAATTCTGTAACATCTATTCCTACAATTACTAAAACTTTCTCTAATTTCCAATCAAACATTTCAAAAAAATCCCAAGAAAATATCTTTTCTTTTCCATAGCGAGTTTTTAAAGAAAATATTATAGTCTCTTCATCTTTTACACCTTTAAAAAATTTTCTAAAATACTCTTCTACCTTTATTTTTTCTCTCTCGGGAATCAGAGTTTCTATAAAATTCAATCCTATCAATTCTTGAGTATTGAATCCCAACGATTTTTCAGCGAATTTATTTACATAAATAATTTTACCTTTTTGAATAAAAAACACTATTCCTGAGAGATTTTCTAAAACATTTAATATTATACTTCTACATGGTTTTTCTTTTTCTAAAAATCTCATAGAAATTAAAATTTTATCCAAAGAAAAGAATATATAATCTACTTTTAAAAATTCTTTTTCTGTTAAAGAAACACATTGTTCTATTACAGGATTAATTTCAGAAAGATAAAAGATCGGACAACCCGAACAAGGAATTTGAGTATTAAAAATAATATTATAACATTTTTTATTTTCGTCTATTGAAAATTTAAATTTATCTAAGGTTTTCTTATTAGCATAAATAATAGAATAATTTTTATCAATTAAAAGTATATATTCATCTAAATTATCTAAAATTTTTTTAAAAATTTCATTCATTATTTAATAAATGATTATATTTTGCATATTAATACATTATACTCAATAATAAAAATAAATCAATTTATGATTTTTTCTTGAACGTATTTTATTTCTCTTCTAATAAATATTTTTTCGGAAAAAATTTCTTTTTAATAAAAAGGTATTTAGCACTAATAAAATTGTTACATAAATTAAAATAGTAATATTAATATCTATTTTCTCAGCCAAGCTACCAACTATAAAATTCCCTATAGGATGAACACCTAAAAAAGAGATACTAAAAAGACTCATAATTCTTCCTCTTAAAAAATCTGGAGTATTTTCTTGAAGAAAGCTATTTGCTATTGGAATAAAATTGGTAAAAGAGAAACCTATTAAGATACAAAAAATTATAGTAATTTTCCAAGAAAATGGATTTATCAATCCAAGAAGTCCGATGAAAAGAATTAAATTGGCTTTCCATAGGTGTTCAAGTTTATTTTTTATCTCTTTTTTTCCTATTACTCTGAGAGCCCCTAAAATAGCCCCAAATCCTATAGCTGAAGAAAGAAAACTAAATTCTTGAGCTCCTCCACCATAGTTTTTATCAACTATCACAGGAAGTAATACGAGTATAGAAGCTCCAAAGAATGTAAAAACACAAATTGCAATAAGAGTATCGAATAAATAAGGATGTTCTTTTATATAATAAAATATTTCTTTATAAGACTTTAACAGATTTTCAAATTTTTTCTTTTCTTTATATTTTTTTTCGGACTTGGTAAATATAAGTAAAAAAAAGAAAAAAAGAAAAAAACCAAAAGAATTTATATAAAAACAGTAATATAAATTTCCATATAAAATAATTAATCCTGCAATAAGAGGTCCTATTATACGGGCTATATTAAAAGATAAGGACTGAAAAGAAATTGCTTTAGTTAAATATTGAAAAGGAACTATTTCTGAGATGTATACTTGTCGTAAGGGAATATCAAGAGCTAAAAAACAACCTAATAAAAGGGTTAAAACAGCTATATACTTAAATTTAATTATTCCTATCTGAGTTAAAATTCCAAGAAATAAAGGTGGCCATATAGAAAAAAACATATTAAAAATCATGAGTTTTCGTCTGTCAAATTTATCAATCAAAAATCCACTTAATAAACTCAGAAAAATTACTGGAGAGGAGTTCAAAAAATTTAAAAAACCTAAATAAAATGAAGATTTTGTAAGATCATATACCAGCCAGTTTAAGGCAATATTATGTATCCATCTACCAACAACTGAAAAAAAATGCCCTAAAAGAAAAAATTTGAAATTATGAACTTTTAAAGGTGTATTTCTAAAAAGTTCCATGTAAAGCAATAGTATTATAACTTTATTTTTAAAAAAATAAAAATTTTTTAATTTTTATAAAATTTTTTAAAATTTTAAAATTTAACTCTTTACAAAATTTTTTTTAGGTGTAGTGTGAGATTTATAGAAAAAATTTAAGGAGGTTTATGTAACATGTTTAAAGGTAAGGTTAAGTGGTTTGATGAGAAGAAGGGTTATGGGTTTATTTCAAAGGATGATGGTGGGGATGTGTTTGTGCATTACTCCGCCATCGAGATGCCTGGGTTCAAAACCCTTAGAGAGGGGCAGAGAGTTGAATTTGAAGTTATTCAGGGCCCCAAGGGTGAACAGGCATCAAAGGTAAAGGTTTTAGATTCAGGTTCTCGTAAAAAACCTTCAAAAACCAGAAATTCCTAAATCCTGAATTAGAATTCAAAGGGGGTTCTCCCCCTTCATATTTCATTTAAATATGCAAAGTTCTCAATTGAAAGTTAAGATCAATTCTCGATATTTAACATTTCTAAAATTTATACTGGAAGGTTATGACCATTTGGCAGTTTTAACAGTATTAGATGGTAAAGAAGGTTTAGTAAAAATAAATTTTTATTATACTCAATATGACTTAATAATGGAAATTTTAGAGGATTTAAAAGAAAGATTTAAAATTAAATTTTTATAAAAGTTTTAACTTCCTCTTGACATTAAAGAGAAAAATGTTTTATTATTTTTAATAAAAATAAAATATAGTGGCGGCGTAGCTCAATTGGTTAGAGCATGTGGCTCATATCCACAGGGTTGGGGGTTCAAGTCCCTCCGCCGCCACAAAATTGAAAAATGGCGGCGTAGCCAAGCGGTAAGGCGACGGCCTGCAAAGCCGTGAATCCGGGGTTCGAATCCCCGCGCCGCCTCTTTTTTTATTTTTAAATTTTTTTTTATGTTTAAACTTAAAATTCAAGATTATTTTTCTTCTGCTCATTATTTAAGAAACTATCAAGGTACATGCGAAAATCTCCATGGTCATAACTGGAAAGTTGAACTTGTAGTTGAAGGAGCTAAATTAAATGAAATAGATTTACTTATTGACTTCAAAGAACTTAAAAAAATTTTAAAAAATATTTTAACTGAATTGGATCATAAATTATTAAATGATTTACCTTATTTTCAAAAAAATAATCCATCCTCAGAAAGAATAGCAAAATATATTTTTGAAAAAGCTAAAGAAAAGCTAATAGATTATCCTAATATAAAAGTAAAAGAAGTCACTGTTTTTGAAACTGATAAAGCATCTGTTACATATTACGAATAAAATTGAAAACCCTTAAAATTTCGGAAATTTTTTATAGTATCCAGGGAGAAGGCCCTTTAATGGGTTATCCTACTTTATTTATAAGATTTTTTGGATGTAATCTTAATTGTAGCTGGTGTGATACCCTGTATGCTAAATATGGCACTTTTAAATCTATGAATATACCAGAAATTATTAATTTATGGAAGAAAAATTATCCACAAATTCCCTATATAACTTTAACAGGTGGCGAACCTCTTATTCAAAAAAATATATATGCTCTTATGGAAGAACTTTTATTAAAAAAAGCAATTATAGTATTAGAAACTAATGGTTCTATAAGTTTAAAAAATACCCCTAAAGATGTAATAAAGGTAATGGACATAAAAACCCCTTCATCTCAAATGGATAGGTTTAATCTTTATGAAAATTTAAAATTTCTTAATAAAAAAGACGCTGTAAAATTTGTAATAAAAAATAGATCAGATTTTGAATGGGCTTTAAGAATAATCGAAAAATTTAAAATTAACTATTATACACAGATTTTTTTTTCTCCTGTTTATAAAATTTTATCTCCACAAATTTTAGCCCACTGGATACTTGAAACAAAATTACCTATAAGATTACAAATCCAATTACATAAAACTTTGAAATTAAAATAAAAATAATTAATTTGAAATTGTATTTAAATTATGCTAAAATTGGAATATGAGTAATAAACAAGATTTTGAAATTGAAAAAGAAGCTTCTTTACCTGTCGAACCTATTGAAGCTGAAACTTTAACATTTTTACCCTCCTCTGAAAAGGATAAAAAAGAGGAAGAAGAGAAATTTCCTGCTAAATTTGATCCATTACAAAAATATCTTCAGGAAATAAGTAAATACCCTGTTCTTTCAAGAGAAGAGGAAGAAGCTATTGCAAAAGCATATTATAAAACAAAGGATCCAAGATTAGCTTATAAATTAGTAGTTTCAAATTTAAGATTAGTAGTTAAAATTGCTCTGGAATTTCAAAAATTTTGGGCTTATAATTTTCTTGATTTAATTCAAGAAGGAAATTTAGGTCTTCTTCAAGCAGTTAAAAAATTTGATCCATATAAAGGGGTAAAGTTTTCTTATTATGCTTCTTTCTGGATCAAAGCTTATATTTTGAAATACATCATGGATAACTGGAAAATAGTAAAAATGGGAACAACTCAAGCTCAGAGAAAATTATTTTATAAATTAAGAAAAGAAAAGGAGAAACTTGCTGCTCTGGGATTCGAACCTACCCCCAAACGTATAGCTAAAAGGCTTGGAGTCAAAGAAAAAGAAGTAGAGGAAATGGAGCAGAGGATGTTTTCTCAAGATTTAAGTCTGGAAGCCCCTATTTCTCACGATTCAGATGATACATTAGCCAATTTCTTAAGAGATCCTCGTCTTACTCCAGAAGATAGATATGCAAGGGAAGAAATTCTTAATAACTTCAAGCGAATTCTTAAAGAATTTGCTCAAACCCTTACTGGTAAAGATTATATTATATTTCACGAACGCCTTATTGCAGAAGATCCAAAAACTTTAAATGAACTTTCTCAAAAACTTGGTATATCTAAAGAAAGAGTAAGACAAATAGAAGAAAAAATTATTAAAAAACTTAGAAAGTATCTACAGGAGAGACTACCAGATGCATATTATTATCCTACAGCACTTCCTTACAAAGAAGAGTAAATATCTTTTTATTCTTTTCCTTTTCTATTTGTTTTTAAATTTTCCTTTAATTATTTATGCTAAAAAAAATGATTATTTATCTTATTACTATTATTTAATAGCTCTTTATGAAAAGGATCCTCAGATTAAAGAAGAATTTTTAAAAAAAGCTATAAAATGTGATGAAACATCTTTATATCTTAAGAAAACTTTAATATATATTTATTTAGAAAATAAAAAATTTGATCAAGCAGAAAAATTAGCAGAAGACCTTTATAAAAAATTTCCAGAAGATAGAGATCTTACATTCTGGCTTGCAAAAATCTATCTTTTAGAAGATCGTATTTATAAAGCTATTTCTATACTTGAAAAATTTTTGGAAAAGAACCCAAAAGATGAAAAAGTTTTAGGACTTCTTATTAGTATATACCTTAAGCAAAAAAATTGGGAGCCAGCTTTAACTAATTTAAACAAATTTATTAAACTTGAACCAAACAATCATGTAGCATGGTTATTTAAAGCCAGAGTTTTAAAAAAACAAAAAAAATTTGATGAAGCTAAAAAAGCTTATTTAAAAGCTTATGAACTTGCTCCTGATGATAAAGCTGTATTTATAGAAACATTGAAATTTTTAGATGAAATCTCAGCTGTAAAAGAAGAAGAAAAACTTTTAAAGGAATACGTTGCCAAACATCCCGAAAATAAGGATATTTTGAAGTTATTATTAGGTTTTTATCTGGAAAATTCTAATTGGGAAATGGCTGAAAAATTAATAAAAAAATATTTTAATTCGGAACCAAAAGCGCCAGAAATACTGTTTTTTCTGGGGTATATCTTAGAAAATAAAAATAAACTTAATGAAGCCCTACAAATCTATGAGAAACTTCTTTACAATGAAAAATGGTTTAATGAAGCTTCAAGAAGGATTATTTTCATTTTAAAAAAAAGGAAAGAAAATCAAATCAAAAAATACCTCCAAAAACTGGCAAAATCTTTTAAAAATAAGGAAAAAAATAAAGAATTTTATTTGTTTTTAATCCAAGGCTCAGAAACTCTTGATTTATGTAAAGAAGGAATAAAATATGGGAAAGAAGCTCTTAAAATATTCCCAGAAGATTTAGATCTAACTTTAGCCCTTGCTTCTAATTATGCATGTATTGGAAATTATAAAGAGATTGTTAAAATAATTCAGCCTTTATTAGAAAAGTATCCTGATAATCCTTATGTCCTCAATTTTTTAGGATATACTTATGTAGAGCTTAAAGAAAATCTGGAAGAAGCTGAAAAACTTCTTTTTAAAGCACTTAAATTGAAACCTGAAGATCCTTATATTTTAGATAGCATAGGATGGCTTTATTATCAGAAAGGAGATATAGATAAAGCTCTTGAATATTTAGAGAAAGCAATAAATAATCTCCCGCAAGACGAGGCTATTATTATCGAACATTTAGGAGATATCTGGTTAAAAAAAGGAGATTTAAATAAAGCTTGTGAATTTTATAATAGGGCTCTCAAATGTGTGATTCATAAGGTAGATAAGAAAAGATTAAAAAATAAAATAAAAAATTGTCATTAAGGATTTTATTTTTCATTATTTTTATCTTTTTTCCATCATGTAGTAAAATTTCTTTTTATTATCCAACAAAACTTATTTCTAATCAGACTTTTTATGGAAAAATATGGTGGAAGTTATCTTTTTATAAGGAAAATAATGTTCAAACTTTTGGAGGATATGCAGATTTCGAAATTTCTATTGATTATCTTTATATAAAATTAAAGAGCCCTTTCGGATCTACTATAGGTTTGATAGAGTGGAAAAAAGATTTTCCAAGAGAAATAATTTTTTATAATTTAAAAGAAAAAAAATCTTTCTGTTTTACTTTTAATACCCCTTTATCTCTTTTTGAGTATTTGAACCTTTATTTTTTAGGAATAAAAAATAAAAAAGCAATATGGTATATTAAAAAAAATAAATTTATTTATTCTTTTTCTTTTCCAGAAAAAAAAGGAAAAATTCGCTCTTCCAAATTTTATTTAGAATGGAAAATAAAAAAAATATTTAAAACAAATAAACAAAATCTTAAATTCCTTGCATTTTCTTTTAAAGATTTTGAACCTGTTAAGATTTTATTATTTGATCAATTTGATTGAGACTTCTTTAATAGCTTGAGGAGTAGCTTTTAAAATTTTTATTTCTATATTTTTATAATGTATTATCTCTCCTTCTTGAGGAATTTTTCCTGTTAAAGAATAAATAAAACCGTTTAAAGTTTCATAATCTCCGGAAGGTATCGGAATCCCTAAACTCTGAAGTTTTTCTATTTCTATATACCCTTTACAGATATAAAGATTTTCTTCTAATTTTTTATATTCTGGAACATAGTAATCAAGAGCATCTCTAAATTCACCGAGAACCTCTTCAACAAGATCCTCTATGGTTACCAAACCTGTAGTGGATCCATATTCATCTACTATTATTGCTATCTCAATTCCCTTATTTTGAAGCATTGAAAGAACCTCATGAGCATAAGCAAGTTCAGGAACAAAAATAGGTGTTCGCGCAAATTCTATAAGTGGCTTTTCTGGTTCTAAAAGAATTTTACCCATAAGATCTTGGACTTTTACTATGTATTTTATATGAGATAAATCTTTTTCATATAAGGGAATATAACTAAAATTGTATTTTTTGCTGAATTCTATAGCTTCTTTTATCTTAGCCTCTATTGGCAATCCTTTTACCTGGGTAACAGGAATCATAACCTGAGAAATTTTCTTTTTTGCAAATTCTAAAATTTTATGCATGAGTTCTTTTTCCTTTAAATCTATTTCTTCTTCATACCGGATAAAATTTAAAAATACTTCTCTAAATTTAGTTAAAAAGAAAGGATTTTCTTTTTCTTTTGATTTTAAAAATATTTTAGCTAATTTATTGTTTATGAAAATAATTGGATAAAAAAATAAAGAAATTGTATAAAGAATAGGAGCTAAATAGAGAACCAATGGAAAAGCAAATTTTCTTCCAAGAGTTTTTGGAATAATTTGTCCTAAAAATACCATACTTATAGGTAATAAAGTGGAAGAAATTAAAATCCCGTAATTTCCCAAGGATTTTATTAAATAATAAGAAGTAAAAATACCATTTCCTGCTACACAGAGAGTAACACCCAATATAGTAGTTGTAAATAATCTTTCCGGATTTTGCCAAAATTTTATACAAATTTTAGCCAAAATGTTTTTCTTTGCCAGATTTTTTATTATAACCTTTTCTACAGAAACAAAAGAAATTTCACTCAAAGCAAAAAAAGCTTCTCCAAAAATAAAAAAAAGAAAAGAAAATAAGGCTTTAAACATTTAAATTCTTTCTATTTCTACCCAAAAGATCTTCCTTCCTTTTATTTTTTTTATTGTAAATTGATAATTTTTATATTTTATTTTTTGATTTTCTTTTGGAAGTTCTTTAAATAAAGCCAAAAGAAATCCATTTAAAGTTTTCATTTCTTTAAGGTCGTCTTCTTCTATTTCAAGATCTAAAATATGGGAAAGTTCATCCATTAAAGTTTTCCCATGAATTAACCATTTATTTTTTCCTATTTTTTGAATAGGTTTGATTTTAATTTCTTTTTCTTCGTAGATTTCTCCAAATAATTCTTCCAATACATCTTCCAAAGTTACCAAACCTTTTAAAATACCATATTCATCTATTACAAGGGCTATTTTTATTTGTTTTTTTTGAAATTCAAATAAAAGCTCTCTTACCTTGAAATTTTCAGGTACAAAAAAGGCAGGTTTTACAAATTCAGATAATTTTGTTTTATCAAGTTTTTCAGGAGAAAAATTTTTTATCAGATCTTTTATATAAAGAATTCCCAGTATATCATCTAAATTTTCTTTATAAATTGGAAATTTATTATAAGGCAATTTTTTTAACTTTTCTAAAAATTCTACTGTTAATACTTGATCACGAAAAGCTACTATTTCAGAACGAGTAGTCATAATAGCAGAAACAGGAATCTTTTCCGAGAGAAATAATCCGTAAATAAATTCCTTTTCCTTTTCACTGATTTTGTTTTCTTTATAGGCTATTTCTAAAGATTGAAGAATAATTTGTTCAACAGGAGAAAAGAAACTCGAATTAGTTTGTGGAAATTGTATATATTTTTCTGTTTTTTTATAAATAAGAGAAAAAATTTTTCTTAAAGGATAAAATAAGGTGTAAAAAAAGTATATATAGGGAAGTATTTTAGGTATTAATCTGTTTCTAAACTTAAAACCTATGAGTTTAGGAAAAAAATCACCGCACCAAAAAGCAATGATAGAAAAAATTATAAATGAGATTTCTTTACTTTTTTCAACTAATATATAACCTAAAGCATTTGAAAAACAGAGACTTGCAAAGTAATCAACAATTTCATTTCCAGCAATTAATACAATAAGAAGTTCTTCTGGTGTCTTGAGTATTTTCCAATATTTTTCCGAAATATGAAATGTTTTTAAAGATGCTAAATCAATTCTTGAAAGTGAAAAAATACTTGCCTCACTTGAAGTAAATAACATTGAACCTACAAGAAACAAAATAACCAGTGAGAAATAAACTTCTATCATTAATATTTTATTAATACTATATAACTATTTCTTTCAAAATTATAATCTCTATTATTTGCTTCTAAAAGAACACTTAAAGGCTCGGAAATTTGATAAAATTTGATATCTTCTTTAATTTTTTCAGTTTTCAGAATTTTATATTTTTCTTCCCATTTATCTATCAGGGATTCTTCAGTAATTATAAGGGTATTTAAATTTTTTGGTAAATTCAAATACGGAAATAAAACTTTCCAAGCAGAAACTCGATGTTTAAGATGATATAAAATATAGGAAGGAAAATAAATATTTTCTATATATCTGATTTCTGGGAGTTTTTTAGAATCTATTTCTTTTTTTAAAATTTCTTTTTCAAAAAATTCCAAATATTTCCGATCAAGCATTTCCAAAGATTTTTCAATTTCATAGAGATTAAAATCGAGCTTTTCACCCAGTATTAAAATCATCAAAGCTCTTTTAATTTCCATCCATTCTTTAAAATTTTCTTTTTTATTTTGAGGTTCTGGTTTAGGAAAAATCCCACTTAAGCTTTCTTCTAAAGTCTGTTTAAATTGCGTAAAATATTTTAAATTTTCAGGAGTTCTAAAATTTAATCCCCATTCTTCTAAAATTTGAATTTCTTTTTTTAAAATCTCCGAATCTATTTTCTGACCTAAATTAGGAAAAACAAATTCGATTTTTTCCTTCCAAAAGGGAAAAGTATCTTTTAATGTCTTATCCAAAATTTCTAAAGTTACAGGAGTTTTTAAAATTAATATCTTGGAAAATAAAGAAAAGATCTTTTGAGCTAATTTGGGAAGTAAAAAAGTTTGAGGATATAAAAGACCCAAGGATATTTCCATACAAATTTTTAGGATATCAGCTTTTCAAAAAGATTTTTAAGATACTCTAATTGTCTACCATATTCTAAATCAAGTTTTTCTTTGATTTTATTCCATTCTTCTTTAAATTGTGGTTGTTCCTCTACATTTATCTTTACTTCAGTCCCTAATTCATTAGAAAGAGCCCTTTCTAATCCTTCAACCCCTGCATTAAATCTTTTCTTTAATTCATTGAATAAAATTTCTTTGTGATTATAATACTCTTCTAAAATTTTTTCAATCTGTCGCGAAATCTGAGAAACTTCGGGAACAGTTTTAAATACAATATTTAATCCCTGAACAGCTTTTTTAGCATCTTCTAACTGATATTGAGTAAGGGGTAATACAATATTTTTTAAAAATGTTTGAACTACTGTTTTTATAATTACCTTTCTATGTTTGGAAGGTTTATCTGTAATTAAATTTATAAAATCTTTTTCAAAATCCGAACTTTCCTGACTTAAAAATTTACCTACTACTTTTTGAGCTTCTTCTTTTAATCTTTCTATTTCAAGTTCTTCTTTGGATGCTTTACCGATTTTTTCGACCTTTTCCCAAACTATTTCTAAGGTACTCTTTATTTCATTATCACTCATCTACTTTTCCCCCTTTTCAAAAACTTTTTTAAAAAGTAATACTTTTCTTTAATTAAATCAAGAGGACTTTCAATTCCTGAAATATTTTTTGAAGTATCTACTTGTTTTTTTCAAATTTTTGAGTAGAGTTTAAAGAACATTTTTAAATTTTTAATAAGTTTAAAATTTAAATATTAAATGAATATAGAATTAGGATTACATATCACTCATATTGGGAGTATGCCATTTAAAGATCCGGAAGAAGCAGTTAATCTAAGTTTAGAGCTGGATATTCCTGCCTGGCCTCAATTACCCAAATATAAAAATGAAAGAATGATTGTTCAATTCAATGAAGGTTTACCCGGTTTTAATTTCGAAAAACAGATTATAAATACCGAATCTCCAAATTTTGAAGAAGATTTTATGAAATTTTATGAACTTTATCTTCAAATAGTGGAAGAAAAAAAATTGGAATTTTTACAGGAGTTTTCTATTTCAGAATATTTTGCAAAGGGATTTTATACATTTTTAAAATTGGGCAAAAATAAAAAATTATCTAAGGTTAAAGGCCAGATTACAGGTCCTTTTACTTTGGGTATTGCTTTAAAGGCTGATTCAGGAGAAAGTGTGATTTTTAGAGATGAATTAAGGGACTTAATAGTTAAGTTTCTAACTTTAAAAGCTCTTTATCAAGGGCTTGAGTTAAAAAAAATTTCTCCTTTTGTAATTTTATTTATGGATGAACCAGGATTAACAGCTTTTGGAACTTCAGCCTTTATTACTATTTCAAAAGAAACAGTATTATCTATGATTAATGAAATAGTAACTTTATTGAAGTCTCACGGAATATTTACAGGAATACATGTGTGTGCCAATACCTCTTGGGATGTAGTACTTGAATCAGAAATAGATATATTAAGTTTTGATAGTTTTAATTATTACGATAAATTAATAATTTATAAAGATGATTTAAAAAAATTTTTTGAAACAGAAAATAAATTTATTGCTTGGGGAATAATACCTACAGATTCTGATACTTTAAAAAGTATAACCTTACAGGAAATTTTAGAGAAGTTTAATTCTCAATTGATCAATTTTTCGGAACTTATCGGTTTTTCTAAAGAAGAAATATTAAAAAAAAGTTTATTTACTCCTGCCTGTGGTCTCGGCAGTCTTAAAGAGGAGCTTGCAATTAAAGCTTTAAAGTTTTTAAAAGATTTTAAAAATTATATTTCAAGTTATATTTCAAAATAATAACACTAATGAGTAATCAATCTCTTTTACACGAAAAAGTTTTGGTTTTAAATAAATATTACCAAGCAGTTCAAATTACCACAGTTCAGAAAGCTATTTGTCATTTAGTAAAAGGTACTGCAAAAGTTATTACTCCTGATTGGGCTACTCATTCTTTGGAAGAATGGATAAAAATTAGTAAATTTCACGAAAATGGTAATAAAAAAATGATAAGAAGCCCCTCTGTAAGTCTTCTTGTACCAGATGCCATTTATCTACCTTTTTATGAAGGATTACCAAAAGCAGAAGTGGTCTTTTCAAGAAAAAATCTTTTTTTAAGGGACGAATATAGATGTCAATATTGTGGTAAATTACTAAAAAATGCAAAAGACAGAACCATTGACCATGTAATTCCTAAAAGTAGGGGTGGTAAAACTGTATGGTCTAATGTAGTACTTTGTTGTAAAAAATGTAATTTAAAAAAAGGAGATAGAACTCCTGAAGAAGCCGGATTAAAACTGCTTAAAAAACCCAAAGCCCCTAAATGGCATGCCTTACTTCTTGAAGAATTCCCCAAACATAAAAAAGAAATTTGGAAAAACTTTTTAAATTTTGCAGGGATTATAGAAAAAGATATTTAATTTTTAAATAATTTTTCTATATCTAATAAAAGCAAAATTTTATCTTCCAATTGATAAACTTTTTCTATATATTCTTTATTTATTCCTTCTATTTTTTCAGGAGGTGTTTCTAATTTGCTAACCGGGATTTGCAAAACATCTCCTACTTTTTCTACAACAAATGCTACAAGTTCATCTTCGTATTCTACAATTATATTTAGATTAGGTGATTTTTGAGTTGGAATATTAATTTTTTTAGCAAGATCAATAGCTGTAATTATCCGTCCCCTTAAATTTGTGATTCCAAGGATATAATTTTCAGATAAAGGAACTGGTGTAATTTCTAAATTTTTGGTTATTTCTACAATTTTTTCTGCAGGAATACCGAATAAAAATTTGTTTATATAAAAAGTAATAACAGTTATACTTTCTATACTTTCCAAATCTTTATACTCTTCTTTACTTATAGGTAAAATTTCTTCCTTCTTTATTAAATCCATTTTTTTCCTCCATTATTTTTTGTAGAATTTCTACAGCTTTAGATATAATTCTTTTAGCTTCCTGAGGTATATTCCCAGGAACATAAATTTGAAAATCTATCAAAAGGTCTCCTCGTTTACCATTTTTTAAAAACGGACCCCTTTCTTTTAATACAATAGGAGGATCCTTTGTAAATAATTTAGATGGTAACTTTTCTTTTCCTTCTAAAGTCATTATTATTATTTCTTTATTTAAAATAACTTCCCAAAAAGGAATTTTACATTTATAAATCAAGTTCCCATTTCTAAGCAAAAAATAAGGATGAGGTAAGATATTTACTTCATAATATAAATCACATATAGAGCCTATCAGTTTATCAGGGATATACAAAATATCTCCTTCTTTTAAACCTTTAGGAATTTCTATAAATACTTCTTTTTCTTTTCTTATTCTACCCTTCCCCCCACAAAACTCACATTCATTTGTAAATAGATAACCCAACCCTTTACAGTAAGGACACTTAAAAAATTCCTGATTTTTATCAAAAGATTTGTGAAGTTCTATAATCCCTTTACCTTTACAAAAATTGCATTTTTTCTTTTTACTTTTTTCGCTTTTTCCTGTACCTTTGCAAAACTTGCAAAGTTCTTCTTTATAAGGAATTTTTATTTTCTTCTTTCCTCCTAATGCTATTTCTTCTACAGTAAATTCTAATATTGAGAAAATATAATTTCCCTTAGCTGGATAATTTTTAACTATATGAACTTTATAAGAAGTATCCTCGAATTTTTGTAATGTTTGATAATACCAGGAAATAAAATTTAAAAACTCTTCTTTATCACCTCCTTTATCTGGATGTAAACTTTTTATTTTTCGTCTAAAATATTTTTTTATTTCTTCAATAGAATTAAATTTTTTATACTTATAATTATTCATTTTTACTTTCGAATAAATATCTTTTTATTTTCTGTGTGGTTGTCTTAGGAAATTCTTCGTATCTAAGAGAAAATGTTCTTATTTTTTTATAATCAGCAAGTTTTTTTATTAATTTTTTCTATTTCCTTTTTAATCCATTTATTCATTTCTTCCTGGTTTATTTTAATGTTTTTTCTTTTGGCTTTTTCATTAATTTTTTCAAAATCAGGATAAATTATAGCATGAAGAATTTCTGTTTTTGTTTCTGGATGATTTTTAGCAATTACAAGGCATTCTTTTATAAATGGACTTGTAAGTAAAAGGTTTTCTATTTCTTCTGGATAGATATTTTTTCCACCTTTAGTAACAATAACAGATTTTTTCCTACCGGTTATGTAAAGGTACCCATCTTTATCTACATATCCCAAATCCCCTGTTAAAAACCAGCCATTTTTAAACACTCTTTCTGTTTCTTGTTTATTTTTATAATACCCAAGCATTATAATATCTCCCTTTACTCCTATCTCACCTATACCTCTTTCATCCGGCTTAAATATTTTTACTTTTACACCTGGTACTGGAAGTCCTACCGAAGTAAGCTTGTTTTTTCCATCTGGTGGGATAACGGATACCACAGGTGAGGTCTCAGAAAGTCCATAGCCTTGATAAATGGGAAAACCCAATTTTACCAATCCTTTTGCAACCCATTCTGGAAGGGGAGCACCTCCAGAAATAATATACTTTATTTTTGAAAACCCGGTTCTTTTTTTTATTCCCTTAAGAATAATTTGTGAGGCTTTTTTATTGGTAAAAAAATCTAATATATTTATAAAATTAAATATCAATTTTTTAAAGTAAGAATCTTCAATATTTCTTTTTATTTTTAAATAAAATTTTTCTAAAATTAATGGAACTGTAAGAAATACTGTAGGTTCTGTATCTTTTAAATCTTCAAGTAATATATTGGGTTTTAAAGAGCTTGCATATGTAATTTTTGCTCCTATATAAACAGGGGTGAGAAAACCGCATGTTCCTTCAAATATATGATGTAAAGGTAAAACTGAAAATATATGATCATTATGGTCAATTTTAAAAACTTTTATTATGCTTTCAATATTAGAAATTATATTTTTATGAGAAAGCATAACCCCCTTAGGCATCCCGGTTGTCCCGGATGTATAAAGAATTATAGCTAACTCATTTGGATCTCTTTCAATAGGATTTTCTAATTTCTTTTCAAAATTTATTATTTCATCAAAAGATATTGCTTCTCTTTTCTTTTCTGGAAAGGTTATTATCCTTTGAAGCGTTTTAATTTTGTTTTTTATTTCGAGAAATTTATCAAAACATTTATTGCTTACAAACACGAATCTACTTTCTGAATGATTTAAAAATTGTTTCCATTCAAAAGGTGTAGCTTTTGAATCAAGTGGAACACAAATCCCTCCTGCCCATTGAATCCCAAAATAAGAAATACCCCACTCAGGACAATTCTCACCAATGATCGCACATCTATCTCCTTTTTTCAGACCTTGATATTTCAAATATGCTCCTATTTTCTTTGCTATTTCCAAAGCCATTGAATAAGTAAAAACCTTATATTCCCCTCCTCTTTTTATTCTTGCAAACATTGAATCTTTTGATATAGAGTAACCTCTTATAAGAATATCAGCTAATTTCTTTACTCTCTTCATTAATAAATTTATTTTTTACTATACATATGCTCAAATCTTTTATATTAAAATTTTTAATATTGCAATTTACTACAGCCATGAAACCTGTTGGATGAAGAAAAACCTTAGGATATTTTTGAAAAATTTTTGAGAGATCAATTAAAGATGAATTCTTTTTTACTGTATTCTTGATAATTGCTGTTTGCTCTGGATTCATTGCATTTTTTTCTACTATAAAATCTACTAAAAATTTTGAAAAAACTTTTCCCCAGTGAGGCGCAAGACTTTCTTCGGAAAAAAGAACTTTAAATTTTTCAATTTCAAAAAGCCGAACTTCTGAAAGTTTCCTTTTTAAAGCTATTATTTCTTCTTCAGCCCTTTTTTTTGCCTCTTCAAAATATTCTGTGGTTTCAAGTGCTTTATATAATAATTCTATCAATTCATAATAGCTTTTTTTTCTATAAAACTTAATAAAAGTCGAGGCTATTATTTCAGAAACTTTGTTTAAATCTGAAAATAAGATTATCATTCGCATTTCATTCAATCTTTTATTAAATGATAATCCAAATCTTTCTGCAGTTGCTCTAAAGCCAAATCTATCTATGTAATCAATTACCTTCACACTTTCTGCATTTATATCAAGCCCAAAATATTTCATTACCAGAATCAAGGAACAAGGAATATTTTTATCCTGATGATGATCAAAATTCTTTTTTTCTGGTTCATATCTACATCCTGCATCTACAAGAATAATATTTTTATCCTCATAATATTCTTCTGGGATTTCCTGAGGATGGATAAATTCTATCTCAGCATTTTTATAAAAATTTTTTAATAAAGCTATTGCAAGAAAATCATCCAAATGTCTGGGAGGAAGATGGGAAACGATTTTTTTTACTTTTCTTTTTGATATTAAAAGTTTTAAACGATTTAAAAATTTTGTAAAAACCATTTAAAAATTAAGATTTAAAAGTTATCTCCAGATAATCCCCTTTTAAAACAGCATTTATTATTTCCTTATTTATCAAAATTCTTGGAAGAAAGAAATGCTTTTTAAAATTTCCAATTTTTATTGTAAGATCATCTCCTTTTTGAAATAGCTCCAGTTTTTCTTTTGGCACATCTTTTAAAAATAATCTAAGGAAATACACAGAGTCTTTTTCTATTATTTCAAAAGGTTTATCTTTATAAAATACTTCCTGAGGATTTTTATCTCTGTAAAATGTTTTTGCGAATTCTTTTAATTTTTCATATCCAAGGATTTCCTCAAATACTTGAGGTATTTTAAAAATAGGAGTAGGTTCAAAGCTCTTTTCAATTCTTTTTATATATTTCTGCTGAATTTCATACATTGGATGTTCTTTTCCCACAACCTTGTTTATAAATATTCCATCTACTGGAAAACCAAAGAGATGAAGATAAGTGTAAGCTTTTTCTGTTTCTTTTATCACCATTTTTTCAGGATTCAAAACCAATCTAACTGATGAAACTTCAGGATTTTGAAGAAGATAATAAAGATTAAAAACTTGCCTGAATAGATCTTCAAGAGCATCAAAGGTTTTATCTTCTGGTAAAGGCATATCTGTTACAACCTTTGCTGCAGGTCTTACAAATTTCATTAATTTTCTTTCTAATGGCAAAATTTTAGTTATCCACCAGCTTGCAGTATCTGGAAGACTTAAAAATCTTAGAGTTTCTCCTGTGGGAGCTGAATCCACTATTATTACATCAAATTTTTTTTCCTCTGCATGTTTATTAATCCAAAGAAAAGAAGATACCTCTTCCATTCCTGGCAAAATAGACATTTCTTCAGCAAGTATATCATCTACCCCTTGCCATTTTAAAAGTCTTTTTAAATATTCTTTAAGAATTCCCCAGAATTTTTCTAAGGAGTAATAAACATTTATTTCCTGTGCAAAAAAATTTGGAACAATCTCTCTTGGTTCAGGCCCCACTTCTTCATTTAAAACATCTGAGAGTGAATGAGCAGGATCAACAGAAACTACAAGAACTTTTTTACCAGAATCTGCTAATAATGCCCCTGTTGCAGCAGAAATAGTAGTCTTCCCTACTCCACCCTTCCCAGTAAAAAGAATAATTCTCATTTTTACTTAGCTTCCTCTACTTTTATCTTTTTTGCCACTTTTTTAGGTTTCTCTAATTGTCTGATTCTCTCATCAATAACTTCTCTTAAAGCAAGGAGAAATTCCTTTCTGGCATTTCTAATATGTTCCTTTGATTTTTCAGGAATAAAAGATGTTATATCTTCAAAAAAAGTATCTATTGCTAAAGATAAATGTTCAAGCCATCTATGTCTCATTTCAAAACACCTCCTTTTTATTTAAAATACAAATAAAACACAAATTTAAATTAATTATAATCCTTAAATTCTCAATTGTCATTCTTAATTTTACAATCTTTTATATTTATAAAGTAAAAGAAGTAGTTTTTTATTTATTCAAAAAGTTTTAACATTAGTCTATAAAGTGCAAGTTCTGAATTTGCATATTTTTCGACAGCAAATCTGGTTTCATAAATAAGCTTCAAAGCTGTAAAAGGCTCCTTAGTATAAACTTCTTCTGGAAAAGCTTTTGGATATGGATAATTAAGTTTATTTTTTAGATAAGATCTCCATATCCAAATAGAGAGAATATAAAAAAAACCTTCTAAATCTGCAAAGCTATAATTTCCCAGCCTTTCAACAGTTCTAAATTTTTTTTCAGGACTTTGAGAAATTCCTGCCTTAACAAAACTATTTAGCTCTTCCAGATAACCTTTCTCTGCAATTTCTATAGCTCTACCCAAGCTTCCTTGAGAAATTTCGGCAAGTGTTTCAGCAACTGATTCCTCAAAAAAATAATATTTTTTTAAAACCTTAGCAATTACAGAATTTGGCAAATTTCTAAATCTTACAATCTGAGAACGAGAAACTATAGTAGGTAAAAGCTGTGAAAAATTTTCGCAGAGTAATATAAAAATTACATAAGACGGAGGCTCTTCAAGAGATTTTAAAAGCGCATTTGATGCCTCTGCATTCATTTTTTCTGCATCTTTTATTATAATTACTTTGTATCGTCCCTCTATAGGTCCATATCTAATATAACTGTTAACTTCTCTTATTTGTTTTATGGTAATTTCTTTTTTTTCTGGCAAAATTTTTAATATATCTGGATGAATATTTTTATCTATTTTTTTACATCCGATACAGCTTCCACAAGGATTTTCTGGATTTTCTTTACAGTATAGATGATATAAAAAAGCCTGGGCAGTTGTTTCTTTTCCTACGCCTTTGGGACCCGTAAATAAATATGCATGAGAAATACGATTTTTTTTTATAGCGAGTTTAAGAAGATTAACCGCTGATTCTTGATTTAAAATATCATTTAAGTTTTTAACAGAAATCATTCTTCAATTAAGATTTTAGCACCAAGATTTTTCAATTTTTCTACCAAATTTTCATAACCTCTTTCAATAAGTTCTACGTTATATATTACGGTGGTATTTTCAGCACAAAGTCCAGCAAGCACCAATGCAGCTCCTGCTCGCAAATCAGTAGCTTTTACAGGGGAACCAGCAAGTAAAGTTGGACCATTTATTATAGCTGTTCTTTCTTCTACTTTTATATTAGCTCCCATACGATTGAGTTCAAATACATAAAGAAATCTATTTTCAAATAAATTTTCCTTAATAATTGAAACCCCTTTAGCTTGAGTTAAAAGAACTGCAAATTGTGGCTGTAAATCCGTAGGAAATCCAGGGTAAGGAGCTGTTACTATTTTTATAGGATTAAGATCTTTATTTCTCTCAACTTTAAAGGTATTTTTCTCTATTTCTTTTATTTTTAAACCTATTTCTTCTAATTTTAATAATGGAGTTTTTAAATATTCTTTATTAACATTTTTTACTATTACATCGTTTTCTCTATGTAAAGCCGAAAGTACTAAAAATGTGCCAGCCTCGATTCTATCTGGAATAATTTCTATTTCAACTGGCCTTAATTCTTTTTTTCCTTTGATATAAATTGTATCTTTCCCGAGTCCTTCTATTTTTGCTCCCATTTTTTTTAACATTTTTCCAAGAAAAACAACTTCAGGTTCCTTAGCTGCATTTTTTATAATTGTTTCTCCCTCAGCAAGAACAGCTGCCATCATTAGATTTTCAGTAGCTGTGACCGAAGGAAAATCAAAAACAATTTCTGTTCCCTTTAATTTCTTTGCTCTTATTACAAGATTTCCATGATCTAATGTAATTTTTGCTCCGAGTTGAGAAAGACCTTTTAAATGAAAATCTATAGGTCTTTTACCAATAGCGCATCCACCTGGTAAAGGAACTTCTCCTTTTTTAAAAATAGCAGCTAAGGGTCCCATAAATAATACTGAAGCGCGAATCTTACTTGCAAGTTCATAAGGAACTGAAAAATTTTTTAAATTTGTTGTATCAATTATAAGAGATTTTTTTTGGAACTTATAACTCGCCCCAAGATGTTCCAGAATTTTTAACATACAAAATACATCCCTTACCTTCGGGACTTTTCGTAGTTTGTAAACCCCCCTTGCTAAAAGAGTAGCAGCTATAGCAGGTAAAACCGCATTTTTAGCACCACTAATCTCTATTACACCTTTTAGAGGACGTCCGCCTTCTATTATGTATTTTCTTTCCATGCCACCACCACTCTTTCATAATTTCTTAAATCTTTATAAAATTTGTACCTCCATTTATATACTTCCAGAAGTTCTCTTATCTTTTGTGATTGATTATATCCTATTTCAAAAATTAAAAAACCTTTTTTGCATAAAAATTTATCCGCTTCTTTTATCATAATTTCTTGATATTCTATACCTTTTTCCCCTGCTATTAAAGCATCCGGAGGTTCAAAATTTCTCACATCTCTTTCTAATTTTTCCCATTCTTTAGCAGAAATATATGGAGGATTAGAAACAATTGCTTTAAATACAGGCTCTGGATAAATTGGGTCAAGCCAATCTCCTTTAATTAAAAAGAATCTTTCAATTACATTATATTTTCTGGCATTAATAAGAGAAACTTCAATAGCTTTAACACTTTTTTCCACTCCAAATACTTTTAATCCTGGTTTTTCTAAAAGTAAGGTTATTGAGATTGCACCTGATCCTGTCCCTAATTCAAGAATTTTCCCTTTTTCTATCTTCAAATCAAAAAAAACAGAAATTAGAGTTTCTGTATCCTGCCTGGGGATTAAAACACCTTCTTCTATATAAAATTTTCTTCCCCAAAAATAAGCTTCTTTTAGAATATAAGGTAATGGTTTACCTGTTTTTCTTTCGCTAAGAATTTTAAAAAATTGATTATCAGGAATTTCTTTATCCAAATAAAGATAAACCTGAAGAGGAGAAGTATTCAATAAATAAGAAAGGATAATAAGGGTTTCCCATTTGGCATAATCTTTATCTTCTATTTCTGAAAGAAAATTTGTTGCATACTTGATAGCATAGTGAACTTTCATTAAGATTTTTTGAAAATAAGTTTGTTAAGCACAATTTCAATAGTTTCATCTTCACTTTTAAGTTTTCTTATACTTGTTAAGATATCAAATTTTTCCCGTGCCTGATATAAAAACGGAATTAATACCCTTTTTCTTTCAGAGGAATGAGAAAGTAAAACTTCTCCACCATTTCTGAGATAATTTTCAAACAAATTTAATAAAGGCTCAAATAAACTTTTTTTAAAAATTACTTCCGCTCCCATTATTATATCAAATTTTTCTTCAAGTTTAGGATTTCTCCAGTCTAAGAGAATTGTTTTTACATTTAAAGAATTTTCTTTTGCAGAATATTCTAAAAGTTTCAAGGCAAGTTCTTCTAAATCCGAGGCTATAACCTCGTGTCCGCAGGAAGCGGCAACTAAACTGGGTAACCCAAGCCCTGCCCCTATTTCCAATATTTTCTTTGGGGGTTTTATAGTTGCAATATAATCTGCCAATATAACACTTGCTTCCCATATTTTGGACCAAAATGGAAATTTTTCCACATCAAGAAAAGGATCACCTTGAAAAATATCTTCTAATCTCGCTGGACGAAAAATTTTAATTTTTTTACCCTTAATTGTAATTTCTTCAGTTTCAAGTTTCAAATTATTTAAATCCATTTTTTTACCCCTTTTTTAATTTCCTTCATAAAAAGAAATAAAGTTCTGTTTTCATATTGTCAAGTATAAAAAGATCTCCTAAAAAGTTTAAAAAGATAATATTTTTAAACCCAAAATAATACTTGCTAAAATTATTCTATATACTACAAATGAATAAAGAGAGTGTTTTTTAAGAAATGGTATTAAAAAAGCAATAGCAAAGAAACTCGAAATAAGAGCAGAAATAAATCCTGTTAATGCAATATTAAGAGGCAAGGCATGATATTTTATAAGTTTAATTCCTTCATAAAGACCTGCTCCAAAGATAAGAGGGGCTCCTGCAAGAAATGAAAATATTGCTGATTTCTCTCTCTTTAAACCAACCAAAAGACCAGCAGAAATTGTAATTCCGCTTCTTGAAGTCCCAGGTATTAAAGCTAATGCCTGTGCCAAACCAATTAAAAAAGCTTTTTTAATGTTCAAATCTTCTATTTCTAACTTCTTTTTACCGATTTTCTCACCTAATATCATGGGAATACTCATAAAAATCAATGATAATGCCACAATTACACTATATCTAAAATATTTTTCTATTATGTGTTCTAAGGTTAAACCAGCTATTCCTCCAGGTAAAATTGCAATTAAAATAAGCCATTTATAATCTAAAATTCTTTTGAGATCTCTCCAAAAATAAATAACTATTGCAAAAAAAGAACCCAAATGCATAAAAGCATCAAAACATAAAAAGGAAGAAATATTGAAAAGTTTTTCAATTAATATTAAATGCCCTGTACTTGAAATAGGAAGAAATTCAGTTATTCCTTGAACAAATCCCAGGAGTATAGCATAAAAAATATTCACAAAAAGGATCCTTTTATAAATATTTTTTCTTTCTAAAAGCAAAAAATAAACTTATACAGATAAAAACAGTAATTATATTTATTATATAAAATGCATAAGGTGTATGTTTCAAAGGTCCTATTTCCTGAAACGGTAAAGGTATATTCATTCCGTATAAACTATAAATTATTGTTGGCACAGAAAGAATAATAGCCATACTTGCAAGAAATTTCATTATTAAATTTAAATTATTATTAATTATAGATGCATAAGCATCCATAGTATTACTCAAAATACTGATAAAAAGTTTTGTCATTTCTAATGCCTGTTTATTTTCAATTTGCACATCTTCCAATAATTCCTGATCCTCTTCTATTAATCTGATATACCTCCCACTCTGAATTTTTGTAAGAACTATATCATTACCCTGTAAAGAGGTATTAAAATAGGTTAAACTTTTTTCTATAGTAAGCATTCTTATGAATTCTTCATTTTCTAAAGCTTTTATAATCTGTTCTTCATATTCCTCAATAATTTTATCAATCTGCCTTAAGAATTTAATATAAAGTGTAGTAACAGTAAGCATAAAATTAAGAATAAAAGCTACAGGATTTTGAAGATCAACTTTTTTATTTTTATTAATGTAAGAAATAAATTCTTCAAATATTGGATGATCCTTTAAACATATGGTAATAATATTTTTTTCTGTAAGAATAATACCTACAGGAAGAGTTTCATAACGAATAAAGATACCTCTGGAAATTGGATCAGGCACTCTGAGAATAATGAGGATTTGTTGTTCTTCTTTTTCAATACGGGGAGTTTCTTCTTCATCTAATGGATATCTTAAAAATTCTGGAAGAATTTGAAGTTTATTTTCTATATAAGCAATTTCTTCTTCCAAAGGACTCAAAAGACATATCCAGGTATAAGGTGTTATATCTTCCGAAGGAACCAACATTCCATTTTCTGATTTATAAATTTTGAGCATAATTTACCTTTCAGATATTAAAATTCAGACCTTCTTTATTTAAAAACCTTTTTATTGATTGTCAATATATTTTTGGATTTTACTTAACCTACCACTGCTCCGAGTTTAAAAATGGGCAGATAAAGAGCTATTAAAATACTACCTATAACTACACCAAGAATAATAAGTAAAATAGGTTCAATTAAAGTTGAAAGAGTTTGAACAGTTCTATCTACCTCTTCTTCATAAAAATCAGCCACTTTATTAAGCATTTCTTCAAGATTTCCTGCAACTTCTCCAACTCTTACCATCTCCACAACAAGATAGGGGAAAACACCTGTATAAAACATAGGATCAGCTATAGAATGTCCTGCAGAAACATTGATTCTGATTTCTTCCATTGCTTTTTCAAGAACTTTATTTCCTGATGTTTGTCCTGCTATGGTTAAGGCTTGTAATAGCGGCACTCCGCTACCTATTAAACTTGCTAAGGTTCTCGCTATTCGTGAAATAGCAGCTTTATGAAAAAGTTCTCCTAATAAAGGCAATTTTAAAAGTATTTTATCAGTGTTGTATCTTCCTTTTTCACTTTTTCTATAATATTTGAAAGCTAAAAATAAACCTATAAAGAGAAATAAGGTAATTAAAAAGATTTTTTTAAAGTTATAACTGATTTTAATTAATATTAAAGTTGGCAAAGGTAAAGTTTGTCCTGCTTCTTTAAAAAGTTGTGCAAATTTAGGAATAACAAAAATCATTATAATAGAGATTACAATTGCTGTAACAACTATTATCATGGAGGGATAAATCATTGCATGTTTTATTTTTGCTTTAAGAGCTATTATCCTCTCAAGATAATCAGAAAGTCTTCTCAAAACCCCTTCCAGATTTCCTGCTGATTCTCCAGATCTTACCATTTGAATATAAAGTGTACCAAAAACTTTAGAATATTCTTCCATTGCGTCACTCAAACTACTCCCAGTTTCTATTTTTCTTTTTATTTCAGAAATTATTTCCTTAAAGGATATATTTTTTTGTTGCATTGCTAAGGTTTCAAGAGCTCTAATAATTGACAAGCCAGATTCAAGCATTGTAGCAAACTGACGAGTAAACAAAGCCAGATCTTTTTCTGAAACAAATTTTCTTCTGAGTCTAAATTTAAATACAGCCTCTTTTTTAGGTATGATATTTATAGGAGTGATATTTAATCTTCTTAGATAAACCTCTACTACTTGAGGATTCGGAGCCTCTATGACACCTTTTCTTATTTCACCAGTAACTGATTTACCACGCCATTCAAATAAAGGCATTTATCTTCCTATCCAATAATTAGGAGCTTCTTTTAAAATATAAACATCATGAACATGACTTTCTTTATAACCCGCAGGTGTTATTTTAACAAATTTTGCTTTTTTTCTAAGTTCTTCTATATTTTTACATCCACAATAACCCATTCCTGATTTTAATCCACCTATAAGCTGATAAACCATTTTTGATACAGGTCCTCTATAGGGCACTCTTCCCTCAACCCCTTCTGGAACAAATTTAGAAATATCTTCTCCTTCTTGAAAATATCTTTCTTTTCCTCCTGATTTAAACATAGCAGAAAGTGAACCCATACCTCTATAAATTTTATAGGTTCTTCCTTCATAAAGAATTGTTTCTCCTGGAGCTTCTTCTGTACCTGCAAAGAGATTCCCAATCATTACTGCATGAGCCCCTGCAGCAATAGCTTTAGTAATATCTCCAGAAAATCTTATTCCTCCATCTGCTATTACAGGTACACCATATTTCTCAGCTACTACTGCACAATTATGAATAGCAGTTATTTGAGGAACCCCTGCACCTGCAATAACCCTTGTAGTACAAATAGAACCTGGACCTATTCCTACTTTTATACCATCTGCTCCTGCTTTTATAAGAGCCTCTGCTCCTTCTGAAGTTGCTACATTTCCTGCTATTAATTGACAATCAGGGAAATGATATTTTATCTCTTTAATAGTTTCTATAACATTTTTAGTATACCCATGAGCAGAATCTATAAATAATACATCACATCCTGCTTTCAAAAGGGCCTCAGCCTGCTCTAATCTATTTTTACCTACTCCTATAGCAGCTCCAACCCTTAACCTTCCTAATTCGTCTTTACATGCATTAGGATATTTTTTAATTTTTTCTATATCTTTTATAGTAATAAGCCCTTTTAAACAAAAATCATCATCTACAATTAAAAGTTTTTCTATTTTATGTTCATGTAAAATCTTTTTCGCTTCATCTAAAGTTATCCCTGGTTTAGCAGTAATTAAATTTTCTTTAGTCATTACTTCTTTTACAGGTCTATTTAAATTTGTTTCAAATCTAAGATCTCTATTAGTGATAATTCCTACAAGTTTTTTACTTGGTTTTTCAATTACAGGAATTCCTGAAATTTTATATTCTGCCATAAGTTTCAGAACTTCTTTTATAGGTGTATCAGGAGTCACTGTAACAGGGTCATAAATCATCCCGCTTTCAGATTTTTTTACTTTTTCAACCTCTCTTACTTGGTCTTCTAAGCTCATATTTCTATGAATAACTCCTAAACCACCTTCCCGTGCTATACTGATAGCCATTCTACTTTCTGTAACTGTATCCATTGCAGCAGAAAGTAGAGGTATATTCAATTTAATTTTTGGTGTTATATAAGTACTTACATCTACATCTTTTGGTAGAACTTCAGAATAAGAAGGAACCAATAAAACATCATCAAAAGTATATGCTTCTTCTATTATTTCTAACATATTTAAAAAACCCCTTTTGAAAAAACTTATAGTATTTTTAATTTTTAAAAATTATAATCTTCTATTAATGAAAGTAAAGTAGCTTCTAAAATTCCATATTCGCTTATAATAAGCTCGCTTTTATTAAAATATTTCAAAATTTCAGAATATATTAACATTCCAGGAATTACTATATCTTCTCTGCCTCTCTCCATACCTTTCACTTTGCTTAATCTTGGTATTGGTAAATTACTTAAACGATTAATAAGTTTTTCCAGACGTTCTAAGGTTATACGATGAGTATGGAGAAGTTCTGGAATATATTGAGTTAATTTCAAATCCAAACTTCCCAAAATACTTGCAGTACCTCCAGTTATAACTATAATTTTGGGCATAATTTTAGGTAAATTTTTAATTTCTTCTTGAATATAATTTCTTAAAGATGTTAAAATTTTAGAAGATAAAGGATATCGTAAATTAAAAATTTCTTTTAAAAGTACAGCTCCTAATTTTATACTTTTAATCCATTTTATTTCATTTTTTTCTATATAAGCAATCTCTGAAGAACCACCACCTACATCAATGGCTATAAAATCATCAATTTCAGGAAAAGCTTCTTTTAAACCCGCTTTTATTCCTTTAAGAGTTAATCTTGCTTCTTCTTCCCAGGAAATAACATTTATATTAATACCTGCTTCTTTTTTAGCTTTTTCAATAAATTCTGAAGCATTTTTAGCTTCTCTAAAAACAGCAGTTCCTACGGCTTTATATTTCCTTACTTCGTAGGTATCCATTATTTTTTTGAAATTTTTTAATGCCTCTATTCCTCTTTGAAAAGCCTTTTCAGAAATTTTTTTATCGTTAACAAGCCCTTCTCCCAATCTTACATTTTCTCGTATGTTTAAAAGATAGTATGTCTTTCCTTTATAATGCTTACCAAGACATAATCTAAATGTTTGGGTTCCAAGATCCAAACTTGCTAAAAAAGGAAGATTTAATCTTTCCTTAAACTCTTTACCAAGTTTAAAGACAGGTCTTATTTTTTCTTTTATATAATATCTCTGTTGATTTTTGGGATTTGTAAAAAAAACTCCTTTTCCTTTAGTTAGATATAATACTCCAAAACCTCTAATCTCTATTCTATTTTCATTCAGCAAGGCTCTTTTCATTAAGTCAAAAAATGAATCCAAAATATATTTAATGTCTTCTTTTTCTATTTCAGGAAATTTATAGCTTAGTTTTTGAATTAGTTCTTTTTTTTTCATTTAGTTTATTCTGTAACTAAATACCAAGATTTAAAATAAAAAAATTCAGAAAGAAGAGAGGTTTTTTCCTCTAATAGTTTTCCTAACCAGCCCTTTTTCTTTGGAAGAAATATTAATTTAGCTTTTTTTATTTTTGCAAGTTTTTTAGCCTCTTCTATTGCATCCCAAAAATTTCCTAATTTATCTATTAATCCTAATTTAAGTGCTTCTTCTCCGGTAAAAATTCTCCCATCTGCAAAGGTTTTAACTTTTTTTATAGGTATTTTCCGTTCCTCAGAAATGGTTTTTATAAATTGATAATGGATTAAATTTGCCTTCTTTTGTAAATATTTTTTTTCTTTTTCACTAAGTGGTCTATAAATAGAACCTGTATCTTTAAAAGTACCACTTTTAATAGTTTCTGTCTCAATTCCTAATCTATTTAAAAGTTTCTTAATATTTGGTATTTGTATAACTACCCCTATACTTCCTGTAAGTGTACCTGGTGAAGCAAAAATTTTATTTCCACCTAAAGCAACATATAATCCACCTGAAGTAGCTATATCTCCCATAGAAATAATAACTGGTTTTATTTTTTTAGCTCTTTTTAATTCTTTAAATATTTCTTGTGCAGCTCCTGCAGAACCACCAGGTGAATCAATTCTTACTACTATTGCTTTGACATCTTTTCTTCTTTCTAATTCCCGAATACTTAATAAGTAATCTTCTGCATTTACAATTAATCCTTTAATTTCAATTACACCAATTTTAGGTTTTCCAAAATCTTTTTCTTTTATGACTAAAATAAAAGATAGAATAAAACCTAATAAAACAAAAAAAATAACTAAACCACCTATAAAAGCCAATCCATAAACGAGCCAGGGTCTTTTCATAAATTTAAATTATGATGGTCTTTTTAATTGATTCAAAATAATCTCTCCAAGAGTAAGCAAATGTTTTTTAGGAGCTTGAAGTTTATAAGCTTCTAATTCTTTTCTTTCCAAATCTTTAAGATATTTTGAATACGAAAGAACCATCCTTCTTTTTTGGGGTTCAAGAATTATTATTTTTCCTTTAATTTTATCCCCTTCTTTCAGATCTTTTATATTTTTGAAATTTTTTTCATCGCTATTTATTTCTTTAAAAGGCATAAAAGCCGAAATTTCAGGTTCTACAGAAATTAAAAAACCATTAGATAAAACTTTTTTAATTACCCCTTCCACAATATCTCCTTCTTTATATTTATATACAACTTTTTCCCAAGGATTTTCTCTTAAATGCTTAAAACTAAGAGCTATTCGTTTTTTATGAGAATCTATTTCAAGAATCTTTGCTTCTACATTCTGTCCTTCTTTATAAATTTCTTTAAGATTTTCTATTCTATCCCAAGAAATATTTGAAATATGTACAAATCCTTCGATTCCCTCTTCAATTTCTACAAAAATTCCATAATCTATAACACTTTTTATTTTTCCTGAAATTATATCTCCTACTTTATATGTTTGAATAAACTTTTCCCATGGACTCGGTTCTAATTTTTTTAAACTTAAAGCTAATTTTTTCTCAGATGGTCTAATATCTATTATCACTGCCTCAACAATATCTCCTTCTTCCAAAATATCTCTAATTTTTACCTTTTTTCTCCAAGAAACTTCACTTGCAGGAATAAGTCCTTCTATTCCTGGTTCTAACTCTACAAAAGCACCAAAAGGGAAAACTTTAGTTACTTTACCTCTTATTCTCTGCCCCTCTTTATATTTTTGAGCCACTTTCTCCCAAGGATCAGGCAAAGTTGCTTTTATACTAAGTTTTATTCTTTCCCTTATTTCATCAAAAAAAATTACTTTTGCTTTTATTTTATCTCCTGTTTTTAAATATGATCCAGGATCTTCTATTTTCTGCCAAGCTATTTCATTAAATGGTAAATAACCTGTAAAAATTCCTTCTATATCTACAAGAAAACCGCCTTTTACAAGTTTTTTTACTTCTCCATTAATTATTTCGCCTCTTTTTATTTTTTCGATAAGTTCTTTTTTTCTATTTTTGTATTCTTCTTCTAAAACCCTCCTTCTTGAAACTACAAAATTATGATTTTCCACTTTTAATACATAAACTTTACATGATTGGTTTAACAGTTTTTCTGGATCCTTTGGTCTTTCTTTAAAATAAGACTGTGAAAAAGGTAAAAACCCTTTTAAAGTTCCTTCAAATTCTACAATATAGCCACCTTTTACTATAGATATAGGCGTTACTTCTATAGGATAAGATTTTTCAAATGCATTTTTCAAATTCTCCCATAATTTTTGTTCTCTCAATTTTGAAAATGATAGAAGAAAAGTATCTTCAGAAGGTACTCTACCAATTACTAAAACCTCAATTTCATCCCCTTTGTTAAATAAAAACGATCCATCTTTCTTTTTAATTTCTAAAGTAGGAAGTAAAGCTTCTTTTTTAAAACCTATATCAATAAAAGTATAATCATCCAAAATTTCAACTATTCTCCCTAATACTCTGTCACCTATTTTGATAGAAAATGAAGTTCGATTTAGATATTTTTCAAACTCTTTTGACCAGTTTTCCATCCAATTATCCTTAAATTATGACACTTTTAATATTATTTTTGAAAATTTGAAGTATTTATTAAAAAAGTTATTTTAAATTAATTTTCCGTTTTATTCAAGATATTTATTACCATATTTTTTTCTTCTTCCTTAGATTTTAATTTTTTTTCTATTTTATATCTTCGCAAAATTTTAAGAATTCTTCCTATCTCTGGACCAGAAGAGACTCCTAATTTTATAAGATCTTCACCTGAAAGTTCGGGTTTTATTTTTCTATAATGTTTTAAAAATTTAACTATATCTGTTGCATATTCTAAGAAATTTATAGCTAAATATGGTAAAAAATAAACTGGCAGCTTTTCTAAAAACTCAATCTTTTCCCATGTTTCTAATTTCTTTTTTGAAATAAAGTTTAAAAATCTTTGATTAAGTTTTTCAATTCTTTGTATTTCTTCTTTTGAAAATTCTAAATATTTTATTCCTTTTAAGGATATATCAGTTAAACTCAATAAAAAAGCTTTCTTTTTTTCCTTTTCGGGTATTTCATTTTTTATTTCTTTCCATATTTTTATAATTCTTTCGATCTTTTCGTAAGAGATTTCAAATCCTAAGGTTTCAAAAATACCTAATTTAAGCGTAACATTTAGGAGTTCTTTCAAATTCTCTTCTGGTTCTTTAATAAAATATAAATAAAGCTCGTTAGAAATTCTTGAAGGAGTTAATTTGGTTAAAGCTTCTTTTTCAAAAGCTTTTTTTAAAGCTATTAAAAAATTTTCGTGAAAATTAAAATTCAATCTTACTTTATAACGAATACCCCTGAAAATTCGTGTAGGATCTTCAATAAATGAGTGAAGGTGAAGAGGTTTGATAAATTTATTTTTTAGATCTTTTCTTCCATTTAATAAATCTATAAGTTTTCCTTCATAAGGCTTTGTCAATCCAATAATCATGGAATTAATAGTAAAATCTCTTCTTTTTATATCATCTATAAAATGTGATGGGATCACTTCAGGTAAGTGAGCTATTTCAGGATAATTTTCTTTTCTCGCAGTTATAAAATCCATCAAAATTTCTTTTTCTCCAAAAATTTTTACTTTATAAGTAAGAAACTGGGATTTAAAAATTATTTTACCTTTAACATATTTTAAAAATTCTTTTAAAAGTTCTTCTAAATTCCCTTGCAGCACCAGATCAAAATCTTTAGTTTTAATACCAAGTAAATAATCTCTCACCGCACCACCTGCAAAATAAAGAAATTCTCCTCTTTTTTGGGCAATTTTTTTGATTATTTCAACAATTTCTCTTTCTTTTTCATCAGGAATTAAAAATGAAAAAAAATTTTCTAAATCTATTTCTTCTATAAATTGAGACTCAACTTCTGGGATGATATTTTTCATAAATTTTCTTTAATTTTTTAAAATCAAGGTGTGTGTAAATTTGTGTAGTAGAAAGATTACTATGCCCGAGCATCATTTGCAATGCTCTAAGATCTGCCCCTCCTTGAAGAAGATGCGTTGCAAAAGAATGTCTTATTACATGAGGTGTGACTTTATTTTTTAATCCTATTTTTTCTGCATAATTTTTAATTATTTGCCAGAATCTCTGTCTTGTCAAAGGAGAGCCCAAACGATTTAAAAATACAAAATTTTTACTTTTTTTATTAACAAATCTCGGCCTGATATTTTCTAAATAAAATGTCAAAAATTTTAATGCATAATCTCCAAGAGGCACAAGTCTTTCTTTAAAACCCTTTCCTATTATTTTTACTAATCCGAGGTCGAGATTAAGTTGTGTAATTTTAAGATTTATAAGCTCCGAGACCCTCATTCCCGTGGCATATAACACTTCAAGCATAGTTCTATCCCTATACCCAAGGGGGGTATTTATATTCGGAGCTGAAAGAAGTTTTTCTATTTCTTCTAAACTCAAAACTTTTGGAAGTCTAAAAGGCAATTTAGGACCTTCTATAAGCAAAATAAAGGCTGTATCTATGTTCTTTTCTTCTTCCAAAAATTTTAAAAAACTTTTTAAACTGGAAAGTTTTCTGGCAATGGTGAATGGATTATAACCTTTATTTTTTAAAAATTTTAAATATGTCCTAATTATTTCTAAATTCAAATTTCTAATATCTAATTTATACTCTTTTAAAAATTTTAGAAAATCTTTTAAATCCTGTTGATAAGAAATTAAGGTATTTGGAGAATAATTTTTTATTGAATTTAAATATATTAAAAATTCTTGAAGATAATTTTCCATTAAAGGTGTTATTATATTACAAATTCTTTTAAAGCTTCTTCAACTTTAAAACCTATAATTTCATCCTTAGAGGTAAGTGCTACAGTTTTTAATTTTGAAATGATACTTTGTTTTTCTGAAATATTTCTATTAGGAAAATCTTCTTTTAGTTTATTTATTATATCTAAAATTATTTTTCTTTCTTCGAGATCCAAAAATAAAAGCAAAGTTCTCCAATCTTCTGGTAATCCATATCTTTCTATATACTGTTTAGCAAGTTTCTTAAAATTTTTAGTTCCGTAGCTTTTGTGAAGTTTTTCTATTAATTGATGTTTTTCCTGATCATCTTTTTTAGTAAACAATTTCTCAAGCTCTTTTAAATACCTTTCTTTAATACGAAAATTCTCTTTAATCCTGGAATTCTCTGCTTTTTCTCTTTTTCTTCTTAACTTACTAAAACCGCTTTGATCTCTAAGCTTGTCAATTTCTCTCCAAGAAAGTTTTCTTCTTTCATCATCTCTACTCATACAGCACCTCCCTACAATTAACCTGGTAAAATTTTTTATCAGGTAGACTTATAGCAGTTAAATAACCTCCATACACACATCCTGTATCAATTCCAATACGATCTTCTTTTATAAATGGTTTTTCAAAAGGAGTATGACCAAATATTATTGTTTTTGGAAATTGATAATCTGTTAAATAAAAGCTTTGTCTTATCCAAAGTATATCGTCTTCGTCCTGCTCATAAAGTGATTTACCCGGCCTTAGTCCTGCATGAACAAATATATATTCGGGAGTTTCAAAATAGTAAAGGAGATTTCTAACAAATTCTATATGTTCTTCAGGGATATCTATTTTCCCTTCTTTATAATAATCTTTCAATGTTTTCATTCCTCCGTTGTACAAAAATACTTCCACATCTTTACCTTTTAAAAAATTTTCAAACATTTGTTCATGATTTCCTTTTAATGTAATTATCCTTTGAGGATATAATTTTTTTAATTCCATTACCTTTTCTATAACCCCTCGAGGATTAGGACCTCTATCTATATAATCACCGAGAAATATTACAAAATCTTCTCCCCAGTTAATTGGTAATTTTTCCAGAAGTTTTTCCAGACAAGTAAGACATCCATGAACATCTCCAATTGCAAAAAACTTATTCGTCCCAGAAACGGGCTCTTCTATCGTCAAGCCTTTTAAGCCCATATTTGTATGCCAATTTTAAAGCATTATTCCATTCTTCTTTTGTTATTTTCCTATCAAGAGGAGGATATTTCCATGCATCTCCACAAGGTCTATATTGATCCATGAGATTAAAATATGTATTAGTTGAAATTTCTTGCGCTACAAATTTTATAACTTCTTCTGTTTGAGATAAATCTTCAGGTAATACAAGATGTCTTATTATAAGACCTCTTTTTGCAATTCCATTTTCTATTATTAAATTTCCAACCTGTCTATGCATTTCTTTAACTGCTTTTTTTACCACTTTTGGATAATTTTTTATCTTAGAAAGTCTTAAAGCTGTTTTTTCATCCATATATTTTATATCTGGCATATAAATATCTATTATTCCCTCAAGTAGTTTTAAAGTTTCTATTGATTCATATCCTCCGCAATTATAAACAATAGGTAATTTAAGCCCCTTTTGGGCTGCCAGTTTTATAGCATGTACAATAAAAGGAACTTGATGAGTAGGAGTGACAAGATTAATATTATGGCATCCCCACATTTGAAGTATAATCATAATTCTTGCAAGATCTTCAACATCTATTATTTCACCTTCCCCAAGATGACTTATTTCCCAATTTTGGCAATATACACAGGATAAATTGCAATAAGTAAAAAATATTGCCCCTGATCCATTTTTCCCTACTAATGGGCGTTCTTCACCAAAATGAGGACCATAACTGGAAACCATAGGTTTATTAGTTACTTTACATATACCTTTTTCTCCTTTACTTCTATTTACCTTACACTCATTTGGGCAAAGTGTACACGATTCAAGCTTTTTATACAGAATTTCTATTCGTTTATCCAATTCACCTGTTTCCAGAAGATTCAAATACGAGGGATACTTTAACATAAAACTTCTATCCAATGACAAACTTTGGGAGGTTCTTTTAATAATAATTTAAAATTTAAATAACAACCTGTACAAAATGTAGCCAATTTGTATTTATTTTCTGTTTCTTTAATCCAAGTTTTTTTATATTTTTCTTGAAACCCTTTTATCCAGAGTGAAATTTTTATAGAACCGCAACAAAAATTTTTTATAGTTTTGCTTATATTTAATTTATTTTTAAACATTTTTTCTTCTTCTGTCAAGTGGCAAGGCATATGAAATAAAACATTTTTTGTATTAAATTTCACTTCATTTCCCCAATTAGAAACTAAAAAAGTAAAGGCTGAAATTACTCGTTTACTTAAATTAATAAACTTTTCTTCATAAGGTGTATTTCTAAAAATTAAAGGATAAATCTTTTTTAACATCCATAAACAAGTTGCACAAAATACCACAATAGGGCCAGATGAAGACTCAAATACTTTCAGTATATTTAAGGCTTTTTCTTTTAAAGCTTCTTTTAATCCCATGCTTAAAAATACAGCCCCACAACAATCCTGATTTTTAGGAATTCCTACAGAAATGTTTTTCTTTTTCAAAAAATCAATGAAATGCAGGAGGGCTTTTGGATAAAGATATTTAAGTCCGCAAGAATAAAATATGAGAATATCTCCATTTTCAGAAAATTTATTTATATCTATTTCTTCTGCAGATAAATTTATTATGTGAAACCACTTATTAATCTGAATAAATGTAAAGAATGGATTTTTTGCAAATTTTTTAAAAATTTTTTCTGAATATACGGATTCTTTCTTTTCTATAAAATTCTCTATATAAATTTCTGGGAAACTTATATTATGTGGACATACTTTTTTACATCTTTCACAAAGGAGACAATCTTTTAAACTTGGATGAAATTTATTTTGCGAAATTAAAAATATTCTTCCTCTTGGGGAATACATTTCTGAAAGGAAGATTTCATAAGTGGGACATACAGAGAGACATCTACCACAACGGGTACAAAGTTTAAGTTTTTCCTTTATTTCCGAGGTTTTCATTTTCTTTAACAAATTTTTCAAGCCACCAAGAGCACCAGTCAGTTTCAGAAATAGCAGACGCCAGTTTTTTACCCTCTTCTGTAATTAAACGTTTTTTAGCATAATATATCCATTTTTCAGCATAAGGATTATTAAGATCTTTTTGTTCTTTTAACTGAACAATTAAATCGATAATATCAGCATCATGAACTATTTTAGCTTCTATGGTTTTTAATTCTCTATATTCTTTCCATAAAGAAATAACCTCCTCTTTTTGAGGAAGATCTGAGAATGCATCTTCCAAAGCTTTCTTTTCATCTGCCTGATTATAAAGTTTATTTACTGCATTAAAGTCTCCTGTGCGTGCCTCACAAAAATCATGCAACATTGCCATTTTAAAAATTTTTTCTAAATTAACTTTTTCTTTACATAATTCCGAAAGTATCCAGCTACAAAAAACTACACCAAAAGAGTGAGCAGCAACATTTTCCTTTCCTGTACCCAGAAAAGCATATCCTGTACGTTTAATTCTTTTTAAAAGCGCAGCTTCAAAAAGAAGTTTTGAGTATCTATTCCACATTTTTGCTTGCCAAAAAAGCTGAAATTTTAAAAATAATTTTACTTGCTATATATTCAGTAATTTGATGGCAGGAAAGAGGCATTACTTCCACCAAATCCATTCCAATTAAATTGTATTTAACAACCAATTTTAAAATTTGCAAAAGTTCTTCCCAATTTAACCCCCCTGGTTCAGGTGTACCTACTCCGGGAGCAATCGAAGGATCTAATACATCTATATCTAAGGTTAAATATACAGGACCATTTTTTATAAATTCCTCTATTTTAGCAAGACTTTCTTGAGGTGATAATTTAAATTCTTGTGCCCATATTATTGGAATATTTGAATTTTTAAGAAATTCATATTCTTCTTTGCATATTGTTCTTATTCCAACACTTAAAAATTGAAAACCCATTTCATAAATTCTTCTCATTACAGTAGCATGATTTATAGAAGTTTCTAAATATGTATCCCTTAGATCACAATGGGCATCGAGATGAAGTATTTTTAACTCTGGATATTTTTTCTTCAAAGCTTTTAAAACACCAAGAGTAACTGTATGTTCACCACCTATTACAATAGGAAATTGATTTTTTTTTATGGCTTCGGTTACCATCTGAGAAATCTTATCAAGTGCCCCCTCCAAGTGAAAAGGAAGTTCAGGAATTGGAAATGTAAAAAACCCTAAAATTTTTTGAGGTTCGGTAAATGTGTCTTCATCAAAAAATTCCAGATTTGAACTTACTTTTAAAATTTCAAAAGGAGCTTCTTTAGTCCCTTTTTTCCAAGATGTTGTAAGATCTAAGGGCGCAGGAATAAGGGCTACCCGAGCTTGAGGATGATCGGGTAGCCCTAAGAAATTAATTTTCATTTTTTATAAAACAAAATTTTCCCTTTCTAAACGAATAAATTTTTCAACAGCTCTAATAGAACGCGGAAATTCTAATCCTCTGTCTAAAAATCTAATTTCACTCTTTTTAATCTCAAAAAGGTTAATAATATCATAAATTGCTTTATCAGCATTGAAAGGCTTACAGGAAAATACATCAACACTTAAATAGAGTTTTTCAGGATATGTATGAATACTTATATGACTTTCAGCTATTATAACAAATCCCGAAATTCCCCAATCTTCAGGCACAGGAGCATAGTATTTAAAAACATAAGGGGGCATTATTTTTGTCATTCCTATTTCTTCTGGATATTTACTCAGAAAATTATATATAAAATCCAAATCCATCAATTTTTCTTTATTAGCTCCGTACCCATCAATAATTAAATGCTGGCCAAAACCATATTCAAATTTTTCTTTTTCTTTTTCTTTCATTTCTCAACCCCCTTTATAGATAACTTCCAAACAAAAGAAAAATTGGAACGATCCTTAAAATTATATCACAAATTTTTTTTGTCAAGTTTTTTATTTAAATTTTTTTTAAAAATTTTTATTATTTGAGTTTTTTATTATAAGATTTTAGTACTTCTTAATGGTTTTTTAAGTTTTTTATTTATTCTTGTAATTTTAAACATCCCTTTTAAAATGTTTTTGATAATTTTAAAGATTTTCTAAATTATGAAAAGAAAAATAGTTTTTTTTATAATTTTAATCTTTCTTCTTCTTAATTGTGCTGGATCTAATGGTACATATTTTACTCTTATTCCCATTGAAAAAGAAATAGAATTAGGTAAGATCTACATTTTTCCATCTATTGATCAATATGAAGGTCTTTATCCTGAAAAAGAAGTTCAGAAATATATCTCTTCTATAGGATATAAACTAAGCTCTTATACTTCAAGAAAACTTCCTTATAAATTTTATATAGTTAATTCTTCTCAGATAAACGCTTTTGCCTTACCAGGAGGACCAGTTCTTATTACACGGGGATTATTCTTGATTTTAGATAATGAAAGTCAATTGGTTGGTGTTCTCGCTCACGAACTTGGACATATAAATTATCGTCATCATGTAAAGATTTTGGAAAAAAACATTGCTTTAGGTCTACTTTTGCAAATAGGGAGTGTATTTCTACCTCAAAATCTTACTGGAGAATTATTATTTAATCTTGGAAAAATCTCAGTGGCTTTATTACGATTAAAATTCAGTAGGGATCAGGAAAGAGAAGCTGATAAATTTGCTGTTTTGTTAGCTATTAAGACAGGATATTCTCCACAGGGGATGTTAGAAGTTCTTCAAAAATTTAAAAAAATGGAAAAAACACATCCCCCTGAATGGTTATCAACCCATCCTCTTCCAGAAACAAGAATTAAAGAACTTAAAATTTATCTTTCTACTCTTAAACCTTCAGGTTATTTAATTAAAGATACACAGAAGTTTCATAAAATCAAAAAATTAGTTTTAAAAACAAAAAAATCTTATGAATATGTAGATAAAGGAAAAAAGGTTTTTAAAAAAGAAAAATTTGATATTGCTGAAAAGCTGTTTTTAAAAGCAGTTAAACTTTATCCTAAAAATACTGTTGCTCACACATATTTAAGTTTTATTTATCTGAAAAAGAAAAATCTTCAAAAAGCAAAAAAACATATTGATATGGCTATAAAATATGATCCCCAATTTTATACTGCGAATTTACTCGGAGGTATTATTTATTTTGAACTTAATAACCTTAGCGAAGCCCTTGCCCTATTTGAAAAATCTAAAGAATTAATTCCATATAAAGGTGTGTCTTATTATTATATAGGAAGAATTTATGAAAAAAGAAAAAATTATGATTTAGCAAAAAATTATTATAAAAAAGCTCTTGAACTGGGGCCTAAAGATAGTAAATGGTATAAAGATTGTCAAAATAGATATAATCGATTAATTTATTTGAATGATAATAGACCTTTTACTTTTTAAAATTTCCTTTCCAATATCAAAAGTCAAAACATTTTTCTTTTTACCACCCCTGGTAGGTTTTTTTATTGCACTTTTTTGTTCTGCTGGAGGTGTAACAGGAGCTTTTTTGCTTCTTCCTTTTCAAATTAGTATATTAAACTTTATTTCTCCTTCTGTTAATGCAACCAATTATTTTTATAATATAATCTCTGCTCCCTTTGGTGTTTATCGATATTGGAAAGAGCAACGATTTTATTACCCACTTGCTTTTATTCTTGTTATAGGATGTCTTCCTGGAATAATATTAGGGTATTTCTTAAGAATTACTTGGTTTAGAGAAATTAAAACTTTTAAATTATTTGTAGGTCTCGTACTTATTGCCATTTGTTTTAAACTTATTTATGATTTTTTTGTAATAAAAAAAGAAATCGGATTTTCTTCAGAAAAACCTTATACTTATATTTTTAATTGGAAAAAATTAAAATTTTCTTATGGAGAAAAAATATACGAAATTAATTCCTGGTTTATCTCGTTTTTAAGTTTTTTCACAGGTGTTATCGGAGGAATTTATGGAATTGGTGGAGGAGCTTTAATGTCTCCTATTCTTTTAGCTTTTTTCAAAATACCTCCATATATTTATGCAGGTGCAAATTTATTTAGTGTTTATTCCTCTTCTGTAATTGGAATCTCGGTTTATACATTTGGCGGATATAAACCAGATTGGCTTCTTGGATTCCTTTTTGGCTTAGGTGGAGGTGTAGGATTAAATCTGGGTGCAAGATTACAAAAATATATGCCTCAAAAATTAATTAGATTTATTATAATAATTGCTCTACTTATTATTTCCTATCGTTATATAATTTCTTATTTTTAATCATTTTTAAATTTTATAATCATAAAAAAGTTTTAATCTTGTTTTTTTTAACTCCTGAACGGTATTTAACATTAGGTATTCTTTTATCTCATACTGTTTAGCTAACTCTTCTATAATTTTAACTTCTTTTGGAGATTTAAAATGACACATAGTATATAAATTATAAGGCCAATGAGGATAAGATTTTCTTTCGTAACAATGGGTGATAAAATCTTTTTTACTTAATTCTTTACCTATTTCCTTTAACTTTTCCTTTTCAACTTTCCAAGCTACCATTATATTAAATTTCAATCCTACCTTACTGTGTTTAAAAAGTGCACCGAATCTTCGAAGAGCTCCTTTATTTTTCATTTCTTTTAGCCATCTAAAAATTTCTTTTTCTGAAATATTTAATTTTTCTGATAAAATTTTAAATGGCCTTTCTGTCAAAGGAAGAGGTTCTTGTAATACTTGAACTAATTTTATATCTCTTTCACTAAAATCAAATTGTAAATAATCTTCCCTCTCTTTAAGATCTTCGAAATTTTTAAAATGTATTTCTTCTTCATTTTCCATTCCAAAAACAGTATAAATCTTAAAAGTTTGAATTACAGGTAAGTATAAATACTCTTCTGCTTGAGATAATTCAAATATTTTCTGAATTTCTTTTAGTAAATTCTTACCTGGTCCTACCACCAAAATAAACCATAAATTATAAATATGATCTCTTAAATAATTGTGAGTTACACCAGGGTGGGAATTTATAACCTCTATAGCTTTGTATAAGTTTTTATCCAAAACTTTAAAAGCAAAAAGAGCAGATGTATGAGCAAAAAATTGAGGATTAAAAATAGCAGAAATTTGTCTTAAAATATTTTTATTTTGGAGTTCTATAAGATATTCAATAAGTTCTTTTTCTTCAAGTCCTATTTTTTTGGCAATTTCATTAAATGGTCGTTCTACTAAAGGGAATTTCTTTTGTAAAATTCTAATAATTTCTTTTTGTTGAGAAGATAAAATTTTTTTATGACCCATAAATTAAGAAATTTTTTAATAATTTTATTCTATTAGGATGTTTTAGTTTTCTTAAAGCAATATTTTCTATTTGTCTTATTCTTTCCTTGGTTACACCGAATTTATTACCCACTTCTTCTAAAGTACAAGGCTCTTTTTCTCCTATACCAAATCTTAATCTAATAATTTTTTCTTCTCTCGGAGACAAAGTTTTTAATAACTCTCTTATTTTTTCAGAAAGTGCAGTATTAAATGCTGCTTCATCAGGTTTTAAAGTATTTTGATCTTCTATAAAATCTCTTAAAGTTGCATCTTCCTCATCTCCAACAGTTGTTTCTAATGATACAGGCTGTTTCATTATTTTAAAAATATAATTTAACTTTTCTATGGATAATCCAGTTTCTTTAGAAAGTTCTTCAAGTGTAGGTTCTCTTCCATATTGTTGATAAAATTTATTAGAGACTATCTTACTAATTTTATAAATAGTTTCTATAATATGAACAGGTATTCTTATAGTTCTTGTGTTTTCAGCTAAGTATCTTGTAATACTTTGTCTTATCCACCATGTAGCATATGTACTAAATTTAAATCCTTTTCTGTAATCAAATTTATCTACAGCTTTAAGTAAACCTATATTTCCTTCCTGAATAAGATCACTTAAAAACATACCTTTTGGTGAATATTTCCTTGCTATAGAAATAATTAGTCTTAAATTTGCTTTTACAAGTTCTTCTTTGGTCTTTTTTAATTCTTCATATGCTTTCTGAATTTTTTCTCCAACTTTACAAACTTTTTCTAAAGGTTCTCCAAAATATTCAAAACATTTATTAAAAAATTTTTCATAATGATAAAGTTCTTTTTTTATTTTTATAAGTTTTTCTTTTTTTATAGAGTATTTATTCTCATAATTTATAAGTTGAGTATGATCTCCATCTAAGGAAATTAATTTTTTAATGTCTTCTTCTGTAAAATGAAATTTTTTTATTATTTTTTCTTTAAGTCTCTCATATTGTTTCTTCTTTTCGCATGCTTCTAAAATCTCACATGAAACTTCATCAAGAAGGAGTTTAGTCGGTCTTACTTCATAAATCAGATTTATTACTTTCTCAATTAATTTTTTCTTTTGAGAAGATTCAAAATTTTCCAAAAGCTCGCTTAAAACCTCCTTTAACTTTGAAAGCCATTCAGAAATTTTTTCTCGTTTTTGTTTTTCTATCTCCTCATAGTCTTTAAATATGGAAGAAAATCTTTTCCTTCTTTCGCATTCATTTATAAGACGAAAAAATTTAGCCACCTGATGGTAATAATTAAAGGAATTTCTTAAAATTTCTTTTTCATTTTTCTCAATTGTTTTACCAATTCTTATTTCATCTTCTTTAGATAAAAGCTTGGTTGAAAATACTTCCTTAAAATAAAGTTTAATCGAATCTTTTTCTTTACTTTTTTCTAACTCTTCTTTTTCTTCCAAAAATTCTTCTTCTTTAAAATTTTCTAAAATTATTTCATCTTCTTCAAACAGACACATTCTTCTCTGATTACGGAGGTTCATAAGTCCTCCTTCTATATAAAATTTTTTAAAATATTACTTATTTTCTTTATAACGATTTAGAATGTAAAGAATTTTTTAAAATCCATAAATATTTTTCTACTTCTTCTTTTTTTCCTTCAATTTCTAATGTTTTTACATTTTTTATAAGTTTTTTCAATTTTATCCTTTTACATTCATTTATTATATAATTTTTTATTTGGTTAAGTACTTCTTCTATATCTTCATCAAATGGAGGAGCAAGAATTATATCACTTAGAATTTCCTGAAATTTTGGATCGGGTACATAATCCATAATTAAATTTCCATTCTTAATATTTTCTATTAAAGTTTGAAGAAATCGAATATATAAAGAATCTTCTTTTTCTCTAAGCAATTCCAAAAGTCCTGTTTCTTCAAGTTCGGGAAGTTTTTCAGGATAATTTATTAAAAACTGGGCAATGATTCTTAAACTATGATCATCTTTTGTACTTTGAGAGGGGGATTTTAAGGAGTTTTCTGATGAATTTTCTTTGACCAGTGAAAAAGACTTTGTTTTGAAAGTACTAAGAGATTTTAAAATATCAGTCTCTGAAATATTCAAATGAAAACTTAGATCTCTGGCTATTTTGTTTTTTAATAAAGGATCTTCTACCGATGAAAAAATTTCAATAATTTCTTTAAAAACTGAGGAAGGATTTTTTAAATATTCCTTTTCATAGCATTTCATTACAAAAGGTATTGCATCCATTAAATATTTTTTTATTTCATTTTTTAACTCCTCTCCTTTTAAATTTACTTTTCTTACCCATGAATCCGGATCATCTTCCTCTGAAATCATTACACACTGAGGTATTATTCCTTCTTTCAAAAACAAAGAAATAGCTCTAAGAGTTGCTTTTTTTCCAGCAGAATCTCCATCATAAAAAATTATCCAGTTTTCTGTAAAACTTCTTAAAATCTTTACATGTTTTTCTGTTAAAGCTGTACCACAAGTAGCAACTATATTTTTTATACCGTGTTCCCAAAGTGAAAGAAAATCAAAATAACCTTCTACTAAAATACCTTCTTTTTCTTTTTTAATAAATTCTTTTGCCTGATAAAGCCCGTAAAGAATTTCACTTTTCTTATAAATCCTCGTCTCAGGAGTGTTCAAGTATTTGGGTTCTATATCAGGATCCAAACTCCTTCCACCAAATCCTACACATTCTCCCTTAATATTAAAAATTGGAAAAATTATACGAGATCTAAATAAATCTATAAATGAACCATCTGTATTTTTTCTCACAAGTCCAGTTTTTTCTATTTTAGAGAAATCTCTCTCAGAAGATCTAAGATAACTTGCTAATACTCTTCCCTCATCCGGAGCAAAACCTATAAGAAATTCTTTTATAGTATTCTCACTAATTCCTCTTTCTTTTAAATACTCTTTTGCTTTTTGAGATTCAGAGTGGAAATACAAAAGATTATGATAAAACTTAGCGATTTTGTAATTTAATTCAACTAATTCTTGCGTTTTTTTTCTTTCCTTGAAAACTTTTTTATCTACTTCAATACCAGCTTTTTCCGCAAGTTCCAGTAAAGCTTCTTTATAACTGCTTCCTTTAATTTTCATATAAAAAGCTATTACATCTCCTCCAGCCCCACATCCAAAACATTTAAATATTTGTTTTTCTGGACTTACTACAAAAGATGGAACTTTTTCAGAATGAAAAGGACAAAATCCTATATAATTTCTACCTACTTTTTTTAATCTCACATAATTTGAAATAAATTCTACAATCTCATAATGTGCTTTGACTTGTTCAAAAAGATCTTCTAAAGGCACTTTTATTTTAGATTTTTTTAATTTTTTTTAATTTTTTTAATTTTAATTTAAATTAAAATTAATATCAAAATTGAATACCTTTTAATAGACCTTTAGAAAATTAGATTTATCTTTTTTCTTTAACATATCCTCAAAAAAGGTCAAGAGTTTTATCATAAAAAAATCTTTTCAATTTTTATCCTGGATATAAGCAATAGTAACACCATTTCCACCTTCGTAAATAGGAGCTACCTCAAAATTTTTTATTAAAGGGTGAGTATTTAAATATTTTCTTATTGTATCTCTAAGTTTCCCTGTTCCATGTCCATGAATGATGTAAATTTTTTTTATACCTTTTAGAAAAGCTTTATTTATGGCTTTCTCTACTTCTATAAGCGCCTCATCTACTCTAAATCCTAACAAATTTATTTCTATTTTTTGGATTTCACGATTTTCTTTTTTATCAATCGAATTTTTAATATATTCAAGCTGAGTTTTTGATAAAAGAGGAAATGAACTAAGATTTCTCATTTGAGATATCTTTATTATATTTTTTTTAGAAAGAGTAAGTTTTAAAGTTCCTAATTTAACTTCTACAACATCATCTTTAACCTTTACTACTATACCTTCTCTGGCAAAAGGTTTTACATATACTAAATCACCTTCTTTAATGTCCTCTCTCGAAATAGGTTTTACACTGGTTAATTTTTTATTTATAAATTCATTGAATTCGCGATAAACTTTTTTAAACCCGGATGAGGAGCCACATTCAAATCTTTTTAAGAAATCTTTAAATTCTTTTTGCCATTCATTTAGTTGATTTTCTAATTTTTCTAAATATATTTTTTCAAATTCTTTTTTCTTTTCTTCAAGTTCTTTTTCTTTTTTAATCAAGTCTTGGATTTTAGCTTTTATTTCTTCTTGAAGATTTTTTAGTTTTTCTCTTTCTTTATTTAAAATCCTTTCCAATTGCTGGTATTCTTTTCTTTCAATAAATTCTTCAGCTTTTTGCAATATCTGAGGATCAAATCCTAATTTTTTTGCGAGTTCAAATGCAAACGAACTTCCACAAATTCCATAAATTAATTTATATGTAGGTTCCATTTTTTCTAAATCGTATTCCATAGTAGCAATTTTTAAATCTTTTAATTTTAAAGCTAAGGATTTGAGAATTTGAGAATGAGTAGTTAATATAACTTTTGTATTTTTATTTAATAATTCAGAGAGTATTGCGGATATCAAAGCACTACCTTCTTCTGGATTTGTTCCTTTACCAGGTTCATCAAGTAAAACTAAGTTTTCTCATTTGCTACTTCTAAAATCTTTTTCAGATTTTTTAAATGGGAAGAAAAAGATGATTCACCTTCTAAGATGTCCTGTTCTTCTCCAAGATCTATAAAAATTTTAGAAAATACTGGAACTTCAGCAAATGAAGAAGGGATTAAAAATCCAGTTTGAGCCATAAGAGTTAATAATCCTATGGTTTTAAGTGAAACTGTTTTTCCTCCTAAATTTGGTCCAGTAATAAGAAGTCCCTTTTCAATTATAAAATCATTATAAACTATTTTTTGAGAAGGATCTTTTTGTTTTTTTAAAATCAACAACGGATGAATTGCTGAATAGAATTTTATTTCCCCTTCCCTTTTAAGCTTAGGAAAAATTCCTTTATAAATTCTTCCAAAATTTGCTTTAGCTAAACTTATTTCAAATTCAATAAATTCTTTTTCAAGTTCATAAAAATAAATAGACTCCTTTAATAATTCTTCAGATATTTCTTTTAAAATTTTTAAAACCTCTTTTTCTTCTTTCCATTGAAGCTCTTCAAGTTCATTTACCAAAGGAATTATACCTGCTGGTTCAATGAATACAGTAGCTCCACTTTGGGAAACACTTTGTAAAATGCCTTTAATTTTATTTTTATATTCAACCTTAACTGGTAAGACATATCTTCCGTCTCGTTTCATAATAAGATTTTCTTGAAGATATCCTTTCTTATTTAAACTTTCTTTAATTCTTTCTAATTTTTCTCGTATTAGCTCTTGCTGTTCTTTTATTTTTTTCCGAATTAAAAACAATTCATAAGATGCTGTATCTTTAATCTCTCCATTTTCACAGTTAAGAATATTTTCCAGATTATTTTCAAAATACGATATTTTTTCCCAAATATTAATTAAATTATGAAATGGTGAATTTTTAAGAAGATTAGAGTACTTTCTTATAGAAGAAAGCCATAGTTTTATTTGACAAAGGTCTTTCAGAAGAAAAAAACCTCTTTTTTTTGCTTTGTCAAATAAAATACCAAGTGACTGTAAGGAAGGAATTTCAAAATGAACACCTTTTTCAATAAGATTCCATAAAAACTTAGTTTTCTCTTGAGAATTTATAGCTTTTTCATAAGAAAATATAGGTTCTAAAGTTAAAGACTTTTCTTTAGCACCTTGAGAATATACAAATTGAGATAAAATTTCTTTGATTTTATCCCAATCTAATTTAGATAAGTTTTTATACACATTTAATATATTTTAATCTTTCATTCTTTGTTGTAATTTTTTAAGTTTTTTAAGAAGCTTTTTACGAGCAGCTTGCATTTTTTTTCTTCTCCTTACACCCGGCTTTTCATAAAATTCTCTTTTCTTAACTTCTGAAAGAATCTTAGTTCTCTCTACCACTCTTTTAAATCTTTTAAGTGCTTGTTCAAAAGATTCCCCCTCTTTTACAATTATACCCGCCAAATGAATACCCCCTTTCTTAAAATTTTGATTAAAACTAACATCTTTTATGTTTTTGTCAAGTTAAAATTATACATCAATAAATTGTTTATTAGATTTTTAATTTACTTTAAAATTCATTATTTTTTCTTCTAATTCTTTTATCTGATTTTCTAATTTTTCTATTTCTCTTTGAAATCCCTCACTTTTCCTTTTGGTCCTTTCTATTAATTCTTTTTCTCTTCTCTTTAAACTTCTTATTTGTTTTGTATAAAACCAATAAACTAAGGCAGAAGCTGTTTTTATCAAATCTTTATTATGCTTTCTTAATTCTCTTTTTAGTCTTCTTCTCTCTTTATCATGAGCCCAGAAAGATAAAATTTCGACTTTTTCTGCATTTTTCCCCTCATTAAAAACTTCTTCCATTACTTTAAAAAATGATCCTTGAAACTTCTTTTTAGCACCATCTATTTTTACCCATAGTTCCATTCCTCCTCACCTCCTCACAGAATTCTCCTAATTCTTAATCAGATTCTTTTAATAAACTCTCAATCTTTTTTCTAAATTCTTCTATAGATTCTTTGATAAATTCTTCTTTTATAGGGCCTAAAGATGAAGCCAATTGAAAAATTCTTTTTGGTGGTTTTAAATTTTTAAAATCAAAACCAGATTTTATTTTAAAACGATATTTATTTGTATATATTTTTTTACCGATTTCTAATAATTCTTCTTTTGTTAAATTATAACCCAAAACTTTAAGACACTTTAATACCACATCTTGAGTATATACACCTCTTCCAAAAAAACATATTACTAAACTTGAAAGTATTTGTCTCCATTGTTCCTCTTTAATTAATTCTTCAGCTATTTCTTTAGGTGTCAAAGATTTCTTTTGTTTTAGGGCTTTCTGATCAAAAGAATAGCCCCCTGAATCAAGGTGACTATGTCTTGCCCCAAATAAATATCCAAGATGTCCCGCAGGTCCTGTATGATAACCTGGCATTTCATTTTTACCAAAAACTAAAGCAAATTCTTTACCACCATATTTTTCCGAAACATAATGAATTCCTTTTCCCAGATCTTTATAAAATTCATTTGGTTGTTCTACTATTTTCTTCAAAATTTCTATATAGATATTTTCATCACCCCATTTGGGAACAAGTCCATCTGTATGAGATTTGTCAATAATTGATTTTTCAAAAGCTTCTGTAACCCAGGCTAAAATCACTCCTGCTGATATAGCATCAAGTCCCAGATCTTCAACTGTTTTAATTAATCTTAATACTTTAGCAGAATCGTTTATACCAAGCATTGAACCAAGGGCATAGATTAATTCATAATCATAAGACACATAAACAGTCTTATAAAAATACGGTTCATCTTCATAAGGTTCTCTTATAGCTCCTAAATGAATACAAGCTACAGGACAATGAGAGCAAGCAACCCTTCTTCCCAAGTGCCTTTCTGCAAAAGCTTCACCTGATATATTTTCCACTTTTTCTAATTTATCAGTAAGGAGATTCTTAATTGGTAATCCTTTAATACGAACTAAAGGTATTATATTAGCAGAGGTACCAAGTTCATGGTATTTTTTCATTTTTTCAGATTCTCGAAGCTCTTTTAAAATTTTTTCATAAAGATTTTTATAAGTTTTAAAATCAACTACTGGGAAATCTCTTTTTCCCGAAATTACAATAGCTTTAAGATTTTTGCTTCCAAATACTGCTCCAAGCCCAAGCCTTCCAAAATGTCTGTAAGTTTCAAGTGTTACACAGGAATAAGTAATAAGCTTTTCCCCTGCAGGACCAATTCTCATTATAGTTCTTAGACCAGATCCGGGTTCTTTTTCTCTTATTAATCTGGCAGGAGAAACACTTTCTTTTAATCCCCAGAGAATTGTTGCATCTCTAAAATATACTTTATCTGAATGGATAGCTATATAACAAGGTCTTTCACTTTTTCCTTTTATTACTATTGCACCGTAACCAGCCATTCTTAAAGCAATAGCACTTCTTCCACCTGCATGACTTTCTCCCAGATTTCCTGTGTGAGGAGATTTAAACATAGCTACAGTTTTGGAAGCTAATGGAAATAAAGCATTTAAAGGACCTACTGCAAAAATAATAGGATTTTCAGGAGATAAAGGATCTATATCTGGAGGGCAATTTTCTTCTAATAATTTTATTGCAACACCTGTTCCACCAATAAATTTAGAGAAAAGATCTTCCCTTTCTTCAATCCAATATCTTTTTTTACTTAAATCAATGTATAAAACTCTTTTTAAAGGATCTTTTGAAATCATGACTTTTTAAACTCCAGCACTCCGTAAGGGCAATGTTTAGCACATTCTCCACACATTATACATATTACAGGTTTATTAATAGATTCTCTCCATCCTATTGCATCTAATATACATGCTTCTACACACTTTTTACAACCTATGCATTTATCTTCTTTTAGAATTACTCCTCCTTTTTTTCTTACTATAAGAGCTTCTTCAGGGCACACACGAGCACATATTGGATCTTCGCAACCTCGACATACAAAAACTGAAAAACCACGAGAAATACCTCCTTGAGATCTTACTTTAATACATGAACTCTCTAAACCCACACTTCTATGAGCTCTTGCACAAGCAAACATACATAAAAGGCATCCTACACATTTTTCACTATCTTTTATTAAAACAGGCATGGAAACAATTATATAAATTCTTTTTTATTTTTCAATGTATATTTTTGTATAAGCTCGTAATTTTGAATATTTTATAAAATAAATATTGCAAAATTTAAGGGGAATGATAAATTATTTTTAAAAAGCCGGGGTGGCGGAATTGGGAGACGCGGCGGACTCAAAATCCGCTGGGAGTTAATCCCGTGCGGGTTCGAGTCCCGCCCCCGGCATTTTGAATAAATTTAAGGAGCTCTAAATGGGGCTTCAAAAATTAATCAGTACTTATATATCTCAAGGGGTTTATATTGTTACTACTAAATGGAATGATAAAATCAATGGTATGACAGCTGCTTGGGTGTCTCAGGTATCTTTTAAACCACGTCTCTTGGCAGTTTCTATCGCCCCTCAAAGGTATACTTATGAACTTATTAAAAATTCAAAAATCTTCTGCATAAATGTCTTAGGAAAAGATCAGATAGATCTTGCTAAACATTTTGGTTTTAAAAGTGGAAGAAATGTTAATAAATTTGAAAATATTCCTTATAAACTTGCTCACCACGGATGTCCTATATTGGAGGATGCTATAGCATATTTTGAGTGTGAAGTAATTGGAGAATGTGAAGCAGGTGATCATATAATTATACTTGGAGAAGTAGGAGATTACGGAGTTTTAAAAGAAAAAAAAGAACCTCTTATATTTAAATGGGATGATTATTTTGGAGGGATAGAAGGTTAAGGAGTTTTCTTAGTGGAAACTACTGATAAGCTTTTAAGTTTTCATGAAAAGTTAAGTAATTTTTTTCATAAATATATTCAATTAATCCTCACAGTTATTATAATTTTTATCGCTCTTATTTTGATGATGGCAGGTTATAATTATTATAAAAATAAAAAAGAAAAAGAAGCCTATATAAATTTACTCCAAGCATTAAATCAATCAAATGCAGTTGCTTCTCTTGAAAACTTTGTCAACAAATACGAAAATACACAAGCTGGTTTTCAGGCTTTGTTAATTTTATGGAATATTTATTATCAACAATCTGAATATTCTAAAATGCAAAATATTTTAAATAAATTAAAAAATAAATATCCACATAAAGAAAAAATTCTTTTATCTTATAGCAAAGCTAAATTAGCTGAAAATCAAAAAAATTTTGATTTAGCTTTAAAAGAATATAAAAAAATTTTGAATAAATTTACCCTTCTGGACCCTTTTATATATTACGATCTTGCAAGGATTTACGAAATTAAAAAAGAAAAAGAAAAAGCTTTAGAATACTATAAAAAATTGTTGGAAAACTATCCAGATTTTTTAAATAGAGCTTTTATAGAGTATAAAGTATGGGCTTTACAAAGTTAAAATAGGAGTAATAAATTGAGTCTTAAAATTCTTCGGAAATTAGCAGAAGAAAGAATTCGTGAGGCTATGGAAAATGGAGAATTTGACAATCTGGAACTTAAAGGAAAACCTTTAGATCTAAAAGATGATCCATGGGTCCCAGAAGAATTAAGAATAGTTTATAAAATTTTAAAAAATGCAGGTTTTCTACCAAAAGAAATTGAATTAAGAAAAGAAATCCAAAGATTAGAAGAATTATTAGAAAAAGAAACCAAAGATGCTTATTTAAAAATAAAAAAACTTAATGCTCTTATTTTTAAATTAAATCAAATGAGAAGAGTTCCTGTAAATTTAGAAAAAAGTGAATACTATTATAAAGTAGTTGAAAAAGTAAAGCTTGCTAAGGAAGAAGAAAAGAAATCACCTGATAAAATTGATTGGACAAGGCTTCAACTTCAGCTATATACTTCTGCTTTGCGTCGGAGAAAAAAATAATTTTCTGTAGTTTCTTATTATGTCCTCTAAAAAATTAACAGATGAATATTTTATGAAAATTGCCATTAAAGAAGGTTATAAGGGCCTAGGGAAAACTTCTCCTAATCCTGCTGTCGGTGCGGTTATTGTTACTCCTGATAAAAAAGAAATTATAGCTAAGGGATATCATAAGGCTTATGGATTGCCTCATGCAGAGGTAGAAGCAATAAAAAAAGCCAAGGAAAAAGCTAAAGGTGCTATTTTATATGTTACACTTGAGCCATGTTCACATTACGGAAAAACTCCTCCATGTACAGAAAAAATTTTAGAGGCTGGTATATCAGAAGTAATTTGCGGTATAAGGGATCCAAATCCTGTTGCAAAAGGTGGATTAGAAATCCTTAAAAATCATGGAATTAAAGTAAAATGCGGTGTCTTAGCAAAAGATGTAAAAATCTTAACAAGATTTTTTTTATCAAGGATTTTAAGAAAACATCCATGGGTGATAATGAAGGTTGCAGGAAGTCTTGATGGAAAAATTTCTGTTTCAACAGGAGATTCTAAATGGATTACAGGGCCTGAAGCAAGAAAATACTCTCATAAATTGCGTGCTATAAGTGATGCAATTCTTGTAGGTAAGAATACCGTGATAAAAGATAATCCTGAACTTACTTGTAGGTTAATCAAAGGTAAAAATCCTGTAAGAATTATTCTGGATACAAATCTCAGTTTAAACCCAGATTATAAAATTTTTAAGGTTTCAAAAAATAAAAAAACTATTATAGCATGTGGAGATCATATATCTCAAGAAAGAGAAAATATTTTTAAAAAGAAAGGCATAGAAATATGGAAACTCCCATTAAAAAACAAAAAAGTAGATCTTAATGCACTTTTAGAAAAATGTTATGAGAGTGGGATTTCTTCACTTCTTGTTGAAGGCGGAGGAAAAGTACATGGGAGTTTTTTGAATGAGGATCTTGTTGATGAAGTATTTTATTTTGTGGGTCCAATAATTATAGGAGATAAGAAAGGAACTCCAGCTATTGAAGGAAAACCGCTTAGTTCGTTAAAAGAAGCTATATATCTAAATGACTTAAAAATAAAAAAACTGGGGAATAGTTTCTTATTTCATGCCTTTACTGAAAAAGGAATAAAACTTATAAATACCCCTTTAGAATTTCTTTGACTTCTTTTTCAAGCTCATGTATAGATTTTTCTGAAGAAAATACTCTATGAGCTCTTTTTTCTTTTTCAAAAATAGGTATTTGCATACTCAAAAGTTTTTCAATATCCTTAAAATTCTTAAATTTTTCTAAAATTCTCTTTTTTTGAACTTTTTCTGAACATGTAATTACCCATATTTCATCAAAAAAAGAATTCCAATTTAATTCAAATAACAAAGGAACTTCTGCAAAAATTATTTTTTCTTCTTTATTTTCTTCAAAAAACTTAAAAAGCTCTCTTTTTACTATAGGATGAAATAAAGATTCTAATTGACTTTTTAAATTTTGATCCATTAAAATTTTTTTTAAAATCTTTTTTTTATCTATTTCATAGGTAGAAGTTAAAATTTCTTTCCCAAAAATTTCAATTAATTTTTCTTTTATTTCTGATTTTTTATAAAATTCCTTAACCACCTCATCACAGCAAAAAGTTTTAAAACCTAAGTTTTTCAGAATATTTAACAAGGTAGTTTTACCAGTACATATACCTCCAGTAATCCCAACTTTTTTCATTAATTATTTTCCATATGCATTTTAATCTTAAATTTTATAATATCCTCTTTTAAAGAATTTTTATATTTTTTATTTTCTTAAGCATATTCATCTCGTATTTATGTAACTGTATCTTTTGGTAAAAGAGCCCTGGATAAAAATCGATTTTTATTATTTTTATATCTTTGTAAATTAGGTTTTGGATTTAAATTTTTTAAACATTTTATATATTCTTGAAAATCCTCAGGTATCGGTGCTTCAAATCTCATTTCTTTTTTAGTTCTTGGATGAACAAAAGAAATTCTATAAGAATGAAGCATTAATCTTTTTGGTTTAGGAATCCCGTGCTTTAATCCACCATAAACAGGGTCTCCAATAATCGGATGTCCTAAGTAAGATAAATGAACTCTTATCTGATGAGTCCTTCCTGTAACTGGCTTAGCAAGCACTAAAGAGGTTTTTTTATTATATTCTTCTATCACTTCATATAAAGTAATAGCTAATTTTCCTTCTTTTAAAACTGCTATTTTTTTTCTATTTACAGGATGTCTACCTAAAAAAGTTTCTATTTTTCCTTTTTTCATTTTAAAAATTCCGTAACAAATAGCAATGTATTCCTTTTCGATTTCTTTATTTTTAAAGGCAGTAACTAAGGTATTGTGAGAAAAATCATTTTTTGCAATTAACATAATTCCTGAAGTATCTTTATCCAGACGATGCACAATCCCAGGCCTTAATTTACCACCTATTCCTGAAAGATTTTTTAGTCTTAGTAATAATCCATGAACAAGGGTATTTTCATAATGCCCTGGAGCAGGATGTACAACTAATCCTGCGGGTTTATTTATTACTGCGATATCATTATCTTCGTAAAGTATTTCAAATTCTACTTCCTGAGGTTTTAATTCAATTTCTTTTTCATAAGGTAAACGAACCTCTATTATATCCCCTGGTTTAATTTTATAACTTGGTTTAGAAATTTTGGTGTTTACAAGTATATAGGAATTTTCTATAAGATTTTTAATACGGGTTCTACTTAAATTTGGAAGTTTTTCTTTTAAAAATACATCAAGTCTCTCACCAGCTTCTATTTCGGAAATTTTAAATGTATGAATCTCTTTATAATCTTGTGACATTAATTTTAAGACTCTTTAGTTTCTAAAAGTTTAGTATCTGGGTTTAATTTAAGTTTATAGATTTCTATTACACAAAGAAATAATCCCAAAATTACAGGTCCTAAAAATAAACCCAAAGGCCCAAATTTAGCAAGTCCTCCTAATATAGTAAAAAATACAAGTAAATTGTGAATCCTGGCTTTACCCCCGATGAGAATTGGTTTAAGAATATTGTCTATTTGAGAAATTATCAAGGCACTATAAATTAATAAAATCAGTGCTTTTATATAACTACCCTTTATTAAAAGATAAATTATTAAAGGTATCCATATAAGACCTGTTCCAAAAATTGGGATAAATGAAGCTATTATAGTAAGGAAAGCCCATATTAAATATTGAGGAATTCCTAAAATAAAATAAATTATCAGAGCCAAAAGTCCCTGAATTATACCAGTAAGAATATTTCCAAAAAGTACACTTTCTAAAATAAGAGAAATTTTTTTAAATATTTTCTCTTTTTCAGCCTCTTTAAGAGGAATTAAATCTTTAAAAATTTTTACTATTTTTTCACCATCTATAAGAAAATAATAAAGAGTGATTAAAGTAAATGCTAATTGAAATCCAATTGAAAACGCTTTTTTTATTAGATTCCCAAGATAACCAAATCCTAACTGTACCAGACCGGATATAAAATGTGAGAGCCTTTCCTGAATTTGTGGAAGATATGGTTTGATATACACAGAAAATTTAGAAACAAAAAAAGATACCACAGGATAGTTTTTCAAACTTTCAAAAATTTCATCTGGATTTTTGTTAAATAAAGGCTGTAAAGTATTGTAAAAAGAAGTAATTTGATGATAAAAATGTACGGAGATTAAGCCAAGAGGAATTAATACAAAACATATAAAACCTGATAATACCAAAATAGCAGAAGATCTTCTCTTATTTTTTAATTTACGATTAACAAATTTATAAACAGGATAAATAAAAAAAGCAAGGATCGCAGACCAACAGAATACATAAAAAAAAGGACTAAGCAAATATAAAAATAGGAAAAAAACAATCAAGGAAATACTTAGAATTATCCAGAAAGAAAAATTATAATTTGAGTGCATATTTATTTAATTATAATAATTTAAAATTACCAAATCAATAGGAAGCTATAAAATCTCATTGAAAGAAAAAAAGCTTGTAAAGTTTAAAGAAAGGTTTTATAATTAAGATATGCCGATATATGAATTTAAATGTGAAGTTTGTGGATTTGTTTTTGAAACACTTCAAAAAATGGGGGAAGATTTACCCCCCTGTCCAAAATGTAATTCTAAAGAAGTAATAAAATTGCCTTCTATTTTTGGGTTTTGGGATAAAAGCGCAAGAAGAGCTGAGAGAGAAAGAGCAATTTTAAAAAGAACAAGGGATTATTTAATAGACGGTAAAATAAAGGATGCACGAAGATTTCTTGAAAAAGCTAAGGAATATCATCCTACAGATAGAATAAAAAAACTTTCTGATGAATTAGCTCAAAGAAAACCCTTAAAAGGTGGTTTTCTGATAAAACCTGAATTAGTAGTAGTTAAAAGAAAAGAAAAGAAAGGAAAACAAAATTATGAGTAAAGAAAAAGATGAATTAAAAAATTTAATTACTTTTAGTACTTTTATATTATCTTTGAACACAGCTGCTCTTGTACATTTAGGGGAACTTCCTGATCCTGTTACAAATAAAAAACAAGTAAATTTAACCTTAGCCAAACATACAATTGATACCTTAGAAATGCTTAAAGAAAAAACAAAAGGAAATTTAACATTTGAAGAAGAAAAACTTCTTCAAAGTATTCTTTATGAACTCAAATTAAAATATGTCAAATTAATAGATTAATCTTTCTTAATGAAAAATATCTCTATATTAACACCTGCCAAAATTAATCTCACACTTCAAGTTTTAAAACGAAGACCAGATAATTATCATGAAATATATACTATCTTTCAGAAAATTACACTTTTTGATGAAATAGAGATTACAAAAGGATCTCCTTCCTTTCATCTGGAATTTATCTCATCAGAAAATATACCTTTGGAGAAAAATTTAGTTTTTAAGGCTTATCAATTATTTAAAAATACTTTTGAAATAAAAGATGAAGTTTCAATAAAAGTTAAAAAAAATATTCCAATAGGTGCTGGACTTGGTGGTGGAAGCAGTAATGCTTCAGGAACTCTCCAAGGTTTAGCAGAACTTTTTGAAATAAATCCCAAATCTTTATTTAATTTAGCGCGCAATTTGGGAGCAGATGTACCTTTTTTTCTTTCTCCTTATTCCTCTGCTATCGGAGAAGGTATAGGAGACATATTAACACCTTATCCAAGTTTCCCTGCTTGGTATGTATTGATTTATCCAGGGTTTAAAGTAGAAACCAAATGGGCTTACGAGAGTCTTAACTTAAAAAAACCAAAAAAGCCTTTATATTATTCACAAAATATCCCTCCTTGGTATCAGCCTCAAGGCTTAATAAATGACTTTAAAAATTTAATCTTTGAAAGATTTCCAAAATTAAAAAAATATGAAAATTTTTTAAAAGATCTTGGAGCTATAGCTACAGGGTTGAGTGGGACAGGTTCTACTATTTTCGGAGTTTTTGAAAATAAACCGGATTTTTTCAAATTAAACAGGGTAAAAATTTTGGAAAAAGATGGTAAAATTTTCATCGTAAAAAATTTATCTTAATTCTTTAAATGAAATAAAGGAGGCATTGAAATGCCGGATATTTTTAAAGATTTTAAAGTTATTTCAGGTACTGCAAATCCTGAACTTGCTCAAAAAATATGTGAATATTTAAATATACCTCTTACAGAATGTATAGTAAAAAGATTTAGTGATGGTGAAGTTTTTGTTGAAATAAAAGAAAATATTCGTGGTGCAGATGTATTTATTATCCAGCCAACATGTCCTCCAGTAAATGAACATCTTATGGAACTTCTTATTATGATAGATGCAGCAAGAAGAGCGTCTGCAAGAAGAATAACCGCTGTTGTACCTTATTATGGATATGCTCGACAAGATAGGAAAACAGCTCCACGAACCCCTATTTCTGCTAAATTGGTGGCAAATTTAATTGTTATTGCTGGTGCAAGAAGAGTTCTTACAATGGATTTACATGCAGGGCAAATTCAAGGATTTTTTGATATTCCGGTTGATCATCTTTATGCATTGCCTGTGTTTTTAGAGTATATTAAAAAAACTTTTGCAGATAAAGATATAGTAATAGTTTCTCCTGATGCAGGAGGTGTTGAAAGAGCAAGGGAATATGCAAAAAGACTTAATACAAGTATTGCTATAGTGGATAAAAGAAGAGAAAAACCAAATGAAAGTGCTGTAATGAATATTATAGGAGATGTAAAAGGAAAAATAGCAATTATTATTGATGATATGATAGATACTGCTGGTACAATGTGTAATGCTGCTGATGCAATAAAAGAAAAGGGAGCACTTGAAGTACATGGAATGGCTACTCATCCTGTTCTTTCGGGAAAAGCCCTTGAAAGAATCCAAAAATCTTCTTTAAAAAGCATTATAGTAAGTGATACTATTCCTTTAAAAGAGGAAGCTAAAACTTTAAAAAAAATAAAAGTTCTTTCAGTAGCAAATCTTTTGGGAGAAGCAATTAAAAGAATTCATACAGATGATTCTATTAGTTCTTTATTTGTATAAAAAAATTCTCTATAGGAGGATGAGAACATGAAACAGGTAACTCTAAAAGCAATAAAAAGAGAAAAAACAGGAAAAGAAACAGCTAAAAAATTAAGAAAACAAGGATTTATACCTGCGATTCTTTATGGCCCTGGGGAAGAACCTATTCCTGTTGCTGTAAAATTTAGCGATTTTGAAAAAATTATAAATAAATATAAAGGTGAGACTTTACTTTTTAATATTCAAATAGAAAACAGTGAAAATTTAACAAAACAAGCAATTCTTAAGGATTATCAAACTCATCCTGTAACAGATAAAATTATACATCTGGATTTTCTTATTATTCGTGAAGATGAGACCGTAACAATTGATGTTCCTCTTGAGTTTATTGGAAGACCTATAGGAATACCAAAAGGTGGTTTTCTGGAAATTCATATGCATGAATTGAGTATAGAGTGTCTCCCTAAGGATATCCCTGATAAAATAGAAGTAGATATAAGTAATCTTGACATTGGCGATGTTTTACATGTAAAAGATATTAAAGTTCCTGAGAATATAAAAATAGCTGAAGATCCAGAAGAAACTGTTGTTACAATTGTAGCAGAGGCTATAGAAGCTACAGGAGAAGAAGAAACCCCAGAAGAATAATCTTTTATTTCAAAAAAACTTTTTATATAAATGTGGCTTTTTTGTGGGCTTGGCAATCCAGGGGAAGTATATAAATTTACAAGGCATAATTTTGGTTTTATGATAATTGATGCTTTCGCAAATAAATATTCTCTTAAATTTAAATATTATAAAGATTTGGAGAGTGAAGCGGTTTTTTATAAAAATATGGCAATACTTATAAAACCACTCACTTATATGAATCTTTCTGGAATTGCTGTAAAAAAATGGATTCAAAAAGAAAAATTACCAATTGAAAATCTCTTAGTTATTTACGATGATATGGATCTTCCTTTAGGAAAAATAAAAATACTTCCAAAAGGTGGTTCCGGAGGACATAGAGGAATAAGTTCGATTATAAATGCTCTTGGTTCTTCAAACTTCCCCCGTATGCGATTAGGTATAGGGAAACCTGTTAATCAAACAGCAAAAGATTATGTACTTTCCCCTTTTACTAAAAATGAATTAAAAATAGTAGAAAAAGTAAAAGAACTTGCGGTTTCTGCATTAGAAGATTTATTAAATATAGGACTTCTTAAAACCATGACAAAATATAACTCATTGGAGCCTATAAATGGTTGATATACAAGATAAGATCTTAGTGCTTGATTTTGGTTCTCAAACTACTCAACTTATTGCAAGAAGAATTAGAGAATTTGAGGTGTATAGTGAAATAAAATCATGTTTTACTTCCTTAGAAGAAGTCAAAGCATTTAATCCTAAAGGAATTATTTTATCTGGTGGGCCTGCAAGTGTATATGATAAAATTGCTCCTACAATAGATTTTAAAATATTTGAACTCGGGGTTCCTATTCTTGGTATCTGTTATGGTATTCAACTTATAGTTCATCTTTTTGGTGGAAAAATTGAAAAAAGTTCTAAAAGAGAATTTGGACTTGCATATATGGAAATCATTAAAAACGATATTCTTTTTAAAAATCTCTCGCATGATAAAAAACATAAAGTATGGATGAGTCATAGTGATAGAATTGAAAAATTACCTGAAGATTTCTATACACTTGCCTCTACAGAAAATACACCTTATGCAGTAATTGTTCATAAGCAAAAACCTATTTATGGTGTTCAATTTCATCCAGAAGTAATTCATACAGAAATTGGAATTCAGATTTTAAAAAATTTTGTTTTTGAGATATGCAAATGTAAGCCAAGTTGGAGTATGCCTTCTTTTATAGAAAATACAGTAAAAAAAATTAAAGATCTTGTAAAATCTGATGAAAAGGTTATATGTGCGCTTTCTGGCGGTGTAGATTCAACTGTAACTGCTTTTCTTGTTCATAAGGCTATTAAAAACAGGCTTATTCCTATTTTTGTCAATAATGGTCTTTTAAGAAAAAATGAACCTGAAGAAGTTTTAAACCTTATGAAAAAGCTCGGATTAAAAGTTCATTATGTAGACGCTGAAAGTCTTTTTTTAGAAAGGCTAAAAGGTGTTACTGATCCTGAGAAAAAGCGTAAAATCATTGGTGAAACATTTATAGAGGTTTTTGAAAAAACTGCTAAAGGATTTAAAAATGTAAAATATCTTGCTCAAGGGACACTTTATCCTGATGTAATAGAAAGTGTATCTTTTAGAGGACCTTCTGTTACTATTAAAACACACCACAATGTTGGTGGACTTCCTGAAATAATGAACCTAAAGCTAATTGAGCCTTTGAGGGAACTCTTTAAAGATGAGGTAAGAAAAATCGCTGAACTTCTTGGACTTCCAAAACATATAATATGGAGACATCCATTCCCTGGACCTGGTCTTGCTATAAGAATAATTGGAGAAGTAACACCAGAAAAACTTGAAATTTTGAGAAATGCAGATGCAATTGTTATGGAAGAAATGCTTAATTCTGGGTGGTATTATAAAGTTTGGCAAAGTTTCGCAGTTCTTTTACCTATAAAAACTGTTGGTGTTATGGGAGATTATAGAACTTATGAATATGTAATTGCTATAAGATGTGTTGAAAGTCAGGATGCTATGACTGCTGATTGGGTTAAGCTTCCTTATGAATTATTAGAAAAAATTTCAGGTAGAATCATAAATGAGGTAAAAGGAGTAAATAGAGTAGTTTATGATATTTCATCAAAACCACCAGCAACAATTGAATGGGAATAAATTTACCTCGTAAATTATTCCATATTTTTAATGGACTTTTTTTATTCATTTTAAGTTTATTTTTAAATTATACTTATTTTAAAATTTTTCTAATTTTTTTATTTTTAGGTTTTAGTATATTTGAATTTTTAAGACTTTATAGTAATAAATTTTTTCCTTCTTTTTTAAAATGGATCTTGAAAAAACTCCTTAAGGATGAAGAAGAAAAAAGATTTAATGATGGTTGGTATTTTATTGCTGGTTTAATTTTTAGTTCTTTTATTTTGGAAAAATATTATTTTAAATTAATTCTTCTTATACTTACTTTTTCTGATCCTATTGCATCTTTTATAGGAATCTTTTTTGGAAAACATAAAATAAAAGATAAAACCTTAGAAGGAAGTTTAGGATTTTTTATTTCTACATTTATTATAAGTTATTTTTGGACAAAATTTTTATTCTTTAGTTTATGGTTAAGTTTAATTTTATCTATAACTGAATTTTTTACTAAAAAAGATAATTTTTGGATTTCTTTTATAGGAAGTATTTATTTAAAAATTTTCAAATAAAAAATAGCCCCGGAAATCCCGGGGCTATCTATTAAAATTATTTTAGAATTTTGTCTGAACAAAAAGATAAAGATCAGTTAAAGATTCATCATAATTATTCTGATCTAACGCTGCTTCTGCAGCATCATCATAACGGGTGTAATCTAAACCTGCAGAAACTTGAGCAGCTTTCCCTTTGATATAATAATTTAATGCTACACTATAGGTATAAGCTGATAAATCGCGCTGACCACCAAATGTACCGTCTATTTCTTTATATTCATATCTTGCAGCAATAGCAGGTTTTCCAATTCCTACTACTGTATCAGATAAGAGTTGCCCTTGGATATACCACATATAAGTATCACCAACTTTCCAAGTGCTACCACTTTGATAAACATGCGAATCATCTAAATATACATAACCAACTTGAACATTAGGAACAACTGTTCCGTATTTCTTTTCAAACATAGCATCTATAGTATATCCTTTAATTCTGAGATCTTCATTAGCAAGAAGATTATCATCTTCTATTCTTTCATAGTAATATCCTGCACCAATTGTGAATACATCTTTTTTACCAAGGTAGGTATCAGCAATCTTTCCACTTGGGGTATTTGTAGATTCAGGTGAAAATCCCATCATTGTAGGAGTAAATTCAACTCTTACTGCATAAGCTAAACTATTATAACGATCGTCTCCAGCAACTACATTATCTTCATTAAAGATCCCTGCGGTATATCTAAACATACCATCTAATAAATCACCATGCACTTCTATTCCACCAGTAATTCCATCTCTTTCAGGATCAATTAATCTTAATGGTTCATAATATGTAGTTAAAGTTAATTGACCATCTAATACTCCTCCAATTCCAGTAATTGGATCAATTTGAGGATCTTGAAGAGCACCGGTTGGCATTAATCTTGCAAACTCATCTACCATCTGGTATCTTGTAAAAGGAATACGAAGTTCTCCAATTCTTATTTGAAATTCAGGTATAAAAGCTAAATTAACCCCTCCCTCCCGAAGATCAAAATCACTACTTACTGTTCTCCACTCTGTACCATTAAAAGAAGGGTGATGAATTGCATCAATATCAGCATAAAATTGAACATATTTATTTATCTGTCCATCAAAATAAACTCTTGTAAGAGTTACTCCAAACCAGTTTGCATTATAAGCAGTGGGTTGAACTCCTCTTTCATCTAAATACTTATACATTGCTTGTATACCTAAACCAAAATCAGCGAAAGTATCCTCATCAACTTTAATCTCTGCTGCTTGAGACGAAACTGCATACCCCAAAACTAAAGCCCCAGCTATTCCTAAAATTTTCCACTTATTAAACTTCATACTACACCTCCTTTAATTTTTTCTATTTTTTATTTTTAAAACAAAATTTTAAATATCCTCTTAAATTTTGTCAAGTCTAATTTTTAAAAAATCTTCTATAATTTTAACTATTTTTCAAAAAATTAATAAATTATTTTTAATATTATTTGTGGTTTATAATTCATTTTTAAATATTTGTCAAATCTCATTTTACCTAATTTTTACCTGGTTTTTTTCTTTATTTCCAATAAAAACTATAAATATTAAAACTTTTTCAATTTTTGTTTATTTTATCTTTTTTCTCTATGAAAATATTTCATTTTTTTTTATTAATACTTTTTATTTTTGACTTATTTTTGTCTTAATTATTTAAAATTATTTTTTTTACCAAAACAGATTCCTTTAAATCAAATTTTTTTTTGAGTTATATCTTGATATTTTTTAAATTCTATATTAATTTTAAATATAACTTTAAAATTAAAAAATTAAAAAAATTAAAAAATTTCAGGGGGTTAAAATGTTTAAACTTTCAACCAAAGGAAGATATGCTGTAAGAGCTATGTATGAAATAGCAAAAGCATTTCCTAATGGGATTACTTTAGAAGAAATTTCTATAAATCAGAAAATTTCAAGAGTTTATCTTGCTCAAATACTTAATAGATTAAGACAAGCAAGACTTATTAAATCTTCCCGTGGCCCAGGTGGTGGTTATATTTTAAGAAAAAATCCAGAAGAAATAAGTCTTTATGATATTTTAGAGCCCCTTGAAGGCCCAGTATGTATTGCTTCTTGTGTAGATCCTACTGAAGGATGTGAAGAAGTACAAGAATGTATAGCTTTTCCTATATGGGAAAAAATTGCTCATTATATTGAGTGCCTTTTAAAGCATGTTAAACTTTCAGATCTTGTTAAAGCTCAAATAGAAAAAGATAAAGGTAAATTAGTAGAAGCACTTGCAGCTAAATGTTGTTAAAAAGTCTAAATTTTTATAATAAATTCTTTGGTAAAGCTCATAAACTTGTTTTCCCTTTGGAAAATAGAGAGATTTTAGAAAAATTACATGCTGGGGATCCAATATTTATCTCTGGCTGGCTTTTATGTGGAAGAGATGCAACCCATAAAAAAATTATTTCTGCTATCAATGAGGGGGCTTTTAAATTTGATTTTACAAATCAGGCAATTTATTATGTTGGACCTACTCATCCTCCTTTTGGAAAAATAATTGGATCTGCTGGCCCAACAACTTCCTCTCGTATGGATTCCTATATGGATTTTTTTTTAGATTTAGGAATTTGTGCAACTATTGGCAAAGGAAAAAGATCATCACAAGTAAAAGAACTTATGAAAAAATATAAAGCAATATATTTAGCTACTTTTGGAGGAGCAGGAGCATTTTTGGCTCAATTTATAGAAAAAATAGAACCAATTGCCTGGGAAGACCTTGGACCAGAAGCATTTTTTCGTATAAAAGTAAAGAATTTCCCTACCATTGTTATTAATTCTATTTACGGTGAAGATTTCTATGAAAAATATTAAAATATGAAATATTCCCAAATTCCTTTTTATCGTGTTTTCATTTCTACTTCACTTAAAACTTTTAGAGTTGTATATAAAGAAACAGATCTTCAGGTCTTAGCAGAAAAAGAACTCATATCTGAAACCCTTTACATTATAAGAAATATTAGAACTCCTCTTGAAGCATATATTTTAAAGAATCCAAATTTTTTAAAAGCTAAAAAGCCTCTTCCTATGGATAAAACCGCCCCATCTATAGTAAAAAGCATGCTTAAAGCTGGTATTATAGCTGGTGTTGGACCAATGGCTTCTGTTGCCGGAGCCATTGCAGAATATGTAGGAAAAACTCTTATAGAAAAAGGATATACATCCCAAGTAGCAATTGAAAATGGGGGAGATATATATTTAGCGCTTTCTAAAACTGCAAAAGTGGCTTTATTTGCAGGAGATTCCCCTTTCTCATGTAAATTAGCTTTAGTTATAAATACTGATCTAATGCCTTGTGGAGTTTGCACATCCTCTGGAAAAATAGGACATAGTTTAAGTTTTGGTAAGGCTGATGCAATAACTGTAATTCATAAAAATGCAGCTATTGCTGATGCCTTAGCTACAAGTTTTGGAAATATATTAAAATCATCACAAGATTTTAAAAAAGTCATCTCAAAAGCAGAAAAAATTTCTGGTCTTTTAGGAATAATAAGTATATTGAATGATAAACTTTTTATTTGGGGTAAAAATATTAAAGTCGAACCTGTATAATTTTGACAAACTTATGATCTATGTTAAATTTTAAGCCATGCTTGACCTGAAACTTATCAGAGAAAAACCGGAATGGGTAAAAGAAAGGCTTAATACACGAGGAGAAGAATTTCCAATTGATGAAATACTCGAACTCGATAAAAAAAGAAGGAAACTAATTCAAGAAGTAGAAAATTTAAGACATCTTCGTAAAGTTAAATCTGAAGAAATTGGAAAATTAAAAAGACAAGGAGAAACTGAAAAAGCTCAATCTATTGCCTCAGAAGTAAAAGCTATAGGGAGTAAATTAAAAACTCTTGAGGAAGAATTAAGAAATATTGAAGCTCAACTTTATAAAGAACTTTCTTTTCTCCCTAATATTCCTCATGAAAGTGTTCCTATAGGAAAAGATGAAAGTGAGAATGTAGTAGTAAAAAGATGGGGAGATATTCCTGAATTTAATTTTAAACCTAAACCACATTGGGAAATAGGTGAAAAGCTCGGAATACTTGATTTTAAAAGAGCTGCGAAAATTACAGGTTCAAGATTTGTGGTTTATTGGAATGAAGGAGCCCTCCTTGAAAGAGCTTTGATTAATTTTATGCTTGATCTTCATGTTAAAAAACACGGATATAAAGAAGTTCTTCCTCCTTTTATAGTAAACGAATTGTCTATGTTTGGAACAGCTCAGCTTCCTAAATTTAAAGATGATTTATTTAAACTTGAAGAATGGGAATATTTTTTAGTACCCACAGCTGAGGTACCCCTAACAAATCTTCATAAGGATGAAATATTACCTGAAGAGGTTTTACCTCTTTATTACACTGCTTATACACCCTGTTTTAGAGCTGAAGCAGGAGCCCATGGAAAAGATACTCGTGGAATAGTAAGACAACATCAGTTTAATAAAGTTGAATTAGTAAAAATTGTGCATCCAGAGAAGTCTTATGAAGAACTTGAAAGTCTTCTTATTGATGCAGAAGAGGTCTTACAAATTCTTGAACTTCCTTATAGAGTTGTTCTTTTATGTACAGGAGATCTTGGCTTTGCATCTGCGAAAACTTATGATATAGAAGTATGGGCACCTGGACAAAATCGGTTTGTAGAAATTTCTTCATGTTCCAATTGCGAAGATTTTCAGGCAAGAAGAGCCAATATAAGATATAGACCTAAGGGAGGAGGAAAACCACGTTTTGTTCATACTTTAAATGGTTCAGGACTTGCTATAGGAAGGACTGTTATGGCTATACTTGAAAATTATCAACAGGAAGATGGCTCGGTTATTATACCCAAAGCACTTCGTCCTTATATGAATGGATTAGAAATAATAAAACCTAAAAATTTAAAATAAGTTCAATACATCTTCTACAAGGACAATATCCTTTATAAAATGCCTCCTCTAAAGAAGAAAAGATAATCTTTCTTTTAATATACCTTCCTTCTGGACACGCAGGATGATGAAATCTTTTGGATTTTTTGTTTCCAATATAATAAGGAGCTTGTTTAATTTTATCAAGAAGTGAAAATATCCCTTTTCTCTTTTTTAATGCTTCTCGTTGGAAGGGAAGATATTTCTCATAATATTTCACATTACCAGGATAATAACATACAAGAGCAAGCCCTTTTTTTACCAAAATCTCGGATACAGACGTTCCATTTTCAAAATAAAGTTCACCAAGTAGCCTTCCATAACGATCTCTTTCTCTGAGACCAAGTTCCAGATATAAAGTTTTACCTTCTGTTAGCTTTTTATTAAGCTTATAAGCTTCTTTAGCAAATGGCTGGGGTTTGCCAGTTTTTGTATGAAGCTCAAGTGTATTTATACCTGCATATCTAAGTTTTTCGCCTATGTTTAAAATTACAGTATCTCCATCTATAACCTTTATGACTTTAACTTTCTTTAAATGTTGTATTTTTGAACTATTGTGCCATTTATAACCAGTGAATATAAAAATTATTAAATAAAAAATAAAAATTTGTAATACTTTGTGTTTTAATTTTTTCATAATTGATATAATTATGGTGATTATAATATTAATTATATTATAAAAGTAGCATCTCCATAAGAGTAAAAACGATATTTTCTTTTTATAGCTTCTTTATAAGCATTAAAAATAAGTTCTTTGCCTGCAAAAGCACAAACTAAAAGTAAAAGCGAAGATTTAGGAAGATGAAAATTGGTAATCATGGAAGAAACTATTTTAAAAGTATAACCTGGATAAATATAAAGATCACATAATCCTTTATAAGGAATCAAACCTTTTTGAGCAACAAATTCTAAAGTTCTTACTACTGTAGTGCCAACTGCAATAATTCTTCTTTTTTCTGACAAAGCTTTCTTAATCTCTTTTATTACTTCGTTTTCAATTTCTATATATTCTGGTTCTATTTTATGTTTTCTAATATCTCTTACTTTAATAGGTGCAAAAGTTCCATACCCAACATGCAAAGTAATATATTTAATTATAATACCCTTTTTTTCTAAAGTGTTAAGCAATTCTTTGTCAAAATGAAATCCTGCAGTAGGTGCCGCTATAGAACCTTCCTTCTCTGCAAAAATTGTTTGGTATCTTTCTAAATCCATTATTTCTGGTTCTCTTTTTATATAAGGCGGAAGAGGAGCCTTTCCATATTTATAAATTAATTTTTCTAAAGGTTCTTTACTTTCGAGTTTTATTAAAAACCTACCTCCTTCAAATTTTTCTAATACTTCAACCTCGATTTTATCATTAACAAAAATTTTTGTCCCCCTTTTTATGCGTTTACCCTTAATTAATGCATGAGTTTCAAAAATCAATCCATAAGGTTTTTTAAAAAGTAATAACTCCACTTCTCCTCCTGTAGATTTCTTACCTTTGAGTCTTGCAGGAAAAACTTTTGTATTATTTAAAATTAGAAGATCTCCAGAATAAAGATATTTTTCTATTTCTACAAATTTTTCATGAAAATAAAATTTTTGTTTTTTTCTATCTATCACTAAAAGTTTTGATTCTGAACGTTTTTTAGATGGATAATAAGCAATAAGTTCTTCAGGAAGATTATAATTGTAAAATTCTATATCAAATTCAAGAGGTATTGAATTCATAAATTATTGATTTCAGAAGCTTAAAAGGGATTATTTTCCAATTTTAACAAATCTTCTATAGTTTCTCTTCTTCTCACTATATAAAACTTATCTCCATCTACTATTATTTCAGGAATGCGTGGACGGGAATTATAATTGGAGCTCATTACAAATCCATATGCTCCTGCACTCATTATTGCTAAAAGATCTCCACTTTTAACTTTCGGTAATTTCCTATTTTTCGCAAAAAAATCACTACTTTCACAAATTGGGCCTACTATATCTACAATCTCTTCTTCATCTTCTTTTTCATCCACGGTAATAATTTCATGATATGCATTATAAAGTGTGGGTCTTATAAGATCATTCATTCCAGCATCTACAATAACAAATTTTTTATCTATGTTTTTTTTGATATAAAGTATTTTTGTAACCAAGATACCAGCATTCCCTACAATTACTCTTCCTGGTTCAAGAATAAGAGTAGCATTAAGATCTTTTGCTTCTTTTATAATTGCTGATGCATATTCTTGAGGCATAGGAGGTTCTTCATTATGATATACTATACCTAATCCTCCTCCTATGTCTAAATATTTAAGTTCTATACCAAGTGAAATAATCTTATTCCAGACTGCTTTTAAACGATTTAAAGCATCTATAAATGGAGAAATGGATGTAAGTTGAGAACCTATATGGGTATCAAGACCTATAGGATTCAAATAAGGACTTTTTTTTGCTTTTTTATATCCTTCAATTACAAATTCTTCAGGAATACCAAATTTATTTTTTTTTAAACCTGTAGAAATATAAGGATGAGTTTTTGGATCAATATTAGGATTAACCCTTAAAGCAATTGGTGCTGGTTTATTTAATTTTTTTGCAATTTTCTCCAAAACTTCAAGTTCTTCAAGACTTTCTACATTAAACATAAGTATCCCTGCAGAAAGAGCCATTTCTATTTCTTCAGGAGTTTTTCCTACACCAGAAAAAACTATTTTTTTAGGTAAAATGCCAGCTTTCAATGCCCTTTTAAGTTCTCCTCCAGAAACGATATCAGCTCCGGATCCAAGTTTAGCAAGAAGACCAAGAACACCTATATTTGAATTGGCTTTAACTGAATAGCAAACCAGATGATCTACTTCCTTAAAACTTTCATCAAAAACCTTAAAATGCCTTCTGATAGTTCTTGCAGAATAAATATATACAGGCGTTCCTACATTTTTAACTATTTCTTTTATCGGGACCTCTTCACAAAAAAGTTCATTATTTTTATAAAAAAAATAATGCATTTTTAAAATAATTTCTTTTTATAAAATTTTTGTTATATTAACCATCTGAATTGGTTTGTCAATAATAATCTTTAAATTAAAAAATATCACTTGAAAGGGAGAATAAAAGATTTAAATTTTTAAAGACCTTTATAAATATAAACATTGGAGATTTTATATGAGTGAGATTTTAGAATTTAATTTACCAGAAATCGGGGAAGGAGAAACCATAGAAGTTCCTGAAATCCTTCCACTTATGGCTATTAGAGATATTGTACTTTTCCCTTCCATGGTAGTACCGCTTTTTGTAGGAAGAATTAAATCATTAGAAGCTGTGAAAGAAGCCTTATCAAAAGATAAATTAATAGTCTTAACCACTCAAAAAAATTCAAGAATTGAGGAACCAGAACCTAAGGATCTTTACAAAATAGGAATTATAGCTCTCATTTTAAAATCTTTTAATTTATCAGAAAATCGTTTAAAAGTAGTTGTTCAAGTATTATCCCGTGTAGAAATAAAAGAATTTTTACAGACCGAACCTTATTTTAAAGTAAAAATCGAACCTTGCAAAGAGATAGAACCAGAGGTTATTTCTTCGGAAGTCGAAGCTCTAATGAGAACTGTTAAGGATAACATAAATAAACTTCTCAGTTTAAAAGGAACCCTGAGTCCAGAATTTTCTGCTGCTATAAATTCTATTGAGGAACCTGGAAGATTAGCAGATTTTGTAAGTGTATATTTAAGATTAAAGGTAAAAACTGCTCAACAATTACTTGAAACCCTTGATGGAGTAAAAAGACTTAAAAAGGTTTCTGAAATTCTTTTACAAGAAATAGAAATTACTACATTACAAAATAAAATTCAAACTGAAGCAGAAGAAGAGATAGGACGTACTCAAAGAGAATATTTTTTAAGGGAACAATTAAGAGCAATTAAAAGAGAACTTGGAGAATTTGATGATTTAGAATCTGAAATTGAAGAATTAAGAAAAAAAATTAAAAAAGCTAAAATGCCAAAAAATGTAGAAAAAGAGGCTTTGAAACAAATTCATCGTCTTGAAATGATGCATCCAGATTCCTCAGAAGCTGCAGTAATAAGAAATTATTTAGAATATTTAATTGAACTTCCTTGGAATAAATCTACAAAAGATAAATTGGATTTAAGACATGTTAAAAAAGTTTTGGATGAGGAGCATTATGATCTTGAAAAAGTGAAAGATAGAATTCTTGAATTTTTAGCAGTAAAAAAAATCAATCCAAAATCAAAAGGAGCTATACTTTGTTTTGTAGGTCCTCCTGGAGTAGGAAAAACGAGTTTAGGAAGATCTATAGCTAAAGCTCTTGGAAGAAAATTTGTTAGAGTTTCTCTTGGTGGTGTAAGAGATGAGGCTGAAATAAGAGGACATAGAAGAACTTATGTGGGCGCTTTACCTGGAAGAATTATTCAAGGTATAAGACAAGCTGGTGTAAATAATCCGGTATTTTTATTGGACGAGATAGACAAACTTTGTAGTGATTTCCAAGGAGATCCTGCAGCAGCTCTTCTTGAGGTACTTGATCCTGAACAAAATAAGGAATTTGTGGATCATTTTTTAGATGTACCTTTTGATCTATCAAAAGTTCTTTTTATAACTACGGCAAATGTAACCGAACCTATCCCTAAAGTTCTTTTAGATAGAATGGAAGTAATCTATCTTTCAGGATATACATTTAAAGAAAAATTAGAAATTGCTAAAAGACATCTCTTGCCTAAACTTTTAAAAGAACATGGACTTTCAAAAAGAAAAATTTCTATACCTGATGATGTAATTTTAAAGATTATCGAAGAATATACTTGTGAATCAGGTGTAAGAGAATTAGAAAGAAAATTAGCTACAATTTGTAGAAAAATTGCCAGAAAAATCGCGGAAGGAGAAAAAGGTCCGTTTAAAATTACTGTAGAAAATTTAAGAGAATTTCTTGGCCCACCTGAATATATCGAAGAATTAAAACAAGAAAAAGATGAGATAGGAGTGGCTACTGGTCTTGCTTGGACCCCTTATGGAGGCGAGGTATTATATGTAGAAGTGGTTACAATGCCAGGGAAAGGAAACCTAATGTTAACTGGACATTTAGGAGAAATAATGAAAGAGAGTGCTCAAGCAGCACTTTCTTATATAAGATCCAAATCCAAAGAATTAAATATTGATCCTAAATTTTACACTAAAAATGATATACATATTCATGTTCCTTCTGGTGCTATTCCTAAGGATGGACCAAGTGCAGGAGTAACAATTGCTATAGCTATGATTTCTGCACTTACTAAAAAACCTGTTTCAAAGGATTATGCTATGACAGGTGAAATTACATTAAGAGGAAAAATATTACCTGTAGGTGGTATAAAAGAAAAAGCCTTAGCTGCTTTAAGAAAAGGTATCAAGAATATTCTTCTTCCAGAAAAAAATATAAAAGATTTAGAAGAAATTCCAAAGGATTTAAGAAAAAAAATTAATTTTATCCCTGTTTCTCATTTGGATGAAGTAATAAATCTTGTAATTAAACATAATTAAGTCTTTACAAATTTTTTATTTTTTGTAATAATTTATTATTCTTTTATAGAATAAAATTTAATAAATTTTAAAATAATTTTATTATAAAATGAATTCAACTGAGAAACTTAGAAAAAAAGGAAGAAAACCTAAAGAAACACCAGAAAGTCTTAAAAGAGAATATCTGGAAATAATTGATGAAAATTGTAATCCCATAGGAATCTTATCAAGAGCGGAAATTCATCAAAAAGATTTTTTTCATAAAAGTGTGCATATTTTCATATTTAATAAACAAGGGGAAATTTATTTACAAAAAAAATCAAAAATAATGGATGAAAATCCGGGTTTATGGAGTTCTTCAGCATCGGGTCATGTAGCTGTAGGAGAAACTTTTTTAATTGCAGCTCAAAGAGAATTAAAAGAAGAATTATCCATAAAAGTTAAACTTGAAGAAGTATTAAGAATAAAACCCACAGAAGAAGGATTAAAAAAATGTATTGTTCTTTTTAAAGGTATAACTGGAAAAATACCTAAACCAAATCCTATAGAAATTGAGGAAGGTAGGTTTTTCTCTATCGAAGAAGTAAATAAACTTATTCAACAAAAACCAGAAATTTTTACACCTACTTTTAAGATTCTCTGGAAAAAATATTGGTATTTAGTAAATCAAGGATATCGGAAGGAAAAGTAAGTCCTTCTTTTTCAATTATAGTTTTAAGTAAATTAAAATCTTTATATTTTATATATTTTGGAATAGGAGCCATAGCTAATCGTTGAAGTTTTTCATTTTTTTCTTGGGAAGAAAGATTTTGATTATTTAAAATTTGTTCCCTTAAATTTTTCATAAGATTCATATAAATTACATATTCTTCTCCAAACAAATTTTCCAGATTTTCTCTAATTCTTCTTGAAACTGCAGGACTTGCAGAGGATGTAGAAATTGCTATGGTTAATAAACCTCTTTTAATTACTGAAGGTACAATAAAACTACATAATTCGGGAACATCCACTATATTACAAAATATTCTTTTCTCTTCAGCTTCCTGTTGAACTTCTATCTGAACTTTTTTATTATTGGTAGCAGTTATTACAAGCCATGCACCTTCTAAATCTCCTTTTTTATACTCTCTTTTTTCCCAGATAATTTTTTTTTCATCAGCAAGTTTTGTTAAGTCTTTTGTTAATTCAGGAGAGATTACTTTTATTTTTGCTCCTGCTTCTAAGAGCATTTTTATCTTTCTTTCTGCAACTTTACCACCACCTATTACAATACAAAGTCTATTTTTTAAATTTAAAAAAACTGGATAATATTTCATTTTTTATAAACCTCTACTTTCCCTTTTTTCCCAATTTCCCCTATAACTTTAATCTCAATTTCTGGAATAAATTGCTTAATTACCCATACCTGAGTAATTAAATGTTTTGTAATTTTAGAAACAGTATAATTAAAATGGTTTTCTTTAGAATTTATTATAGCAATACTTATGGGAATTAAAAGTTGATCTCCTAAATGTTCTTCTACCTGAGTATTTGTGTTTAAAAATTCTAAAAATTCTAAAGCTGTAGTTTCTCCGACTTTTTCTGCAGAAAGCCCTTTTTTACCTAAGGTAGTAAAACCAGCTCTTTTTAATTTATCCTCAGCCCATACAAAACACATAGTCCCTTCTGAAACACTTTTAACCTTTTCTAATTTAATTTCAGGAAAAATTTTATATTTTTTTAATATTTTATTTGCTGAATCTGCTTGTCTTTTTAGAATATGCTCAGGTAATCCTTTTGTTATAAGACTTATTAAAAATACCTTATCAGGCGAAAAACCTTCAGAAAATATCGGAATGGAAAATCTCTCCCATTTTTTAATTTTTGCTTTAATTTCGCCTCCACCTTTTGGATAAAATCCTGGGATAATAATTTCCAAATCTACTTCTAATCCAAAATGTTTTATTACTTCAGAGAATACATATTTTAGGTAATGAAAGGGTGGACTGTAAGGTACATGTGTGCCACCTTTTAAAATAACTTCTGCATCATGGGAAAGTGCCAGAGGATATAATAAAGTTTGAAACAAAAGACTTGTAGATCCTGCTGTTTTTATGTCAAAAATATATTTTGTTTTCTTTTTTATTTTTTTAGGAAAAAATTTTATTTCCTGAGAATGTAACTTTGCTCCTTCTACATAAGCACCAGATATCTCAGCAAGTGCTTTAACACAGGTTAAATGTTGATGTTGTAATCCCGGTTTAGGTCTATTTGCTCTTATTTTGAAAATACGAAAAGGCTTTTGTAAAATTACGGAAAGGGAAAGAGCTGTTCTAAGAAGTTGTCCACCTCCTTCTCCATAAGACCCATCTATGTTAATCATTTAACCTCTATACAAACCACCATTTATGTGAAAAACTGCTCCAGTTATATAGCTTGCTTTATCACTTGCAAGAAATGTTACAAGTGCTGCTACTTCTTCTGGTAAACCGATTCTTTTCATAGGTATTTGAGAAAGAAAGGTTTCTTTAATTTTTTCTGGGAGATTCTTTGTCATATCTGTCTCAATAAAACCCGGGGCTACTGCATTAACAGTAATATTTCTTCCTGCAACTTCAAGAGCAAGGGCTTTTGTGAAACCAATAATTCCAGCTTTTGCAGATGCATAATTCACTTGACCTGGATTTCCCGTAAAAGCTACTATTGAAGAAATATTTATAATCCTTCCATATCTTTGGTTTAACATCATAGGTAAAACAGCTTGAGTTACATAAAATATAGAATAAAGATTTGTTTTTAATACTAAATCCCAGTCCTCTTCTTTCATTCTTATAAAAAGGGTATCTTTGGTAATTCCTGCATTATTAATAAGGATTTGAATATTTCCTATATTTTCTTCTATTTCTTTTATTGCATTTTTTACTTCCTCTTTATTAGATACATCAAATTTTAAAAGATAAGCTTTTCTATTCATTTGTTTTATTTCTTTGGCAATTTCTTCTGCTTCTTTTTGTGAGCTACGATAATTAATAATTACATCTGCACCTTCTTTCGCAAGTTCATAAGCTATTGCTCTTCCTATACCCCTTGAAGCACCTGTAACCAAAGCCAATTTATTTTCTAATAGCATTTCTTGTGACCTCCTTTTATTTTTTTCTTAATTTTAGAATTAAGAAAGTTTTTGTCAAATAATATTCGTATATTTTTCAAAAATCTTACAGAAATATTTTTATCCAATACTTGACAAGTTTTTTAAATTGTAATAATAAAAGTTTTATTAAGATGTTCAAAAAATCTCTTTTAAAAGGAGTATCTTATGATTGAAATTAGGCTTCATGGAAGAGGTGGTCAAGGAGCGGTAACTTCTGCAGAACTGATTGCAATAGCTGCTATTAATCAGGGAAAATATGCACAAGCATTTCCAAGCTTTGGTCCAGAAAGAAGAGGTGCTCCTGTTCAAGCTTTTGCTCGAATTGACGAAAAAAGAATCCGTACAAGAGAAAAAATTTACAATCCTGATGTGGTATTAGTTCTTGATCCTACTTTACCTAAGATTGTGGATATTACAACAGGATTAAAAGAAAATGGTGTGGTAATTTTAAATTCTCCTTTTTCTGAAAAAGAAATTCGTGAAATATTAAAAGGCTATAATGGAAAATTAGCTCTTGTAAATGCTACAAAAATAGCAATTGAGGAACTTGGTGTGCCTATTACAAATACTACAATGTTGGGTGCCTTCATAAAAGTAACAGGATTAATAGACATTTCTTTTATGGAAGAGGCATTAAAGAAAAGATTTGGTAAATTAGCAGAAAAAAATATTAAAGCTCTTCATAGAGCAATAAAAGAAACAAAAATTTATGAATAAGGAGTAAATCATGCCAAAACATGAAGGATTGGTAAGCTGGAAAGATTTAGCTATAGGAATGTATATTTTAGAACCGGGAAATTCAGTAAAATTTAAAACTGGTGATTGGAGATCTTTTAGACCTGTATTAGATAAGGAGAAATGTATTAAATGTGGTCAATGTTATGTATTTTGTCCTGATTTAGCTTATACTAAAGATGAGGAAGGATATTTTATTGTAAATCTTGATTATTGTAAAGGTTGCGGAATTTGTGCTTCTGTTTGTCCTAAAAAAGCTATTACAATGGTTTTAGAGGAGGAATAAAAATGGGAAAAGTTGTTGCTAAAGAAGTCTCTATAGCTATTGCTGATGCTGTTGCTCAATGTAAAGTTGATGTTATTGCAGCATATCCTATTACTCCTCAAACTCATATTGTAGAACATTTAAGTGAACTTGTTGCAAATGGTGAACTTGATGCAGAGTATCTCACTGTAGAATCAGAACATGCTGCTATGAGTGCATGTATTGGGGCTGCAGCAACAGGTGCAAGAACTTTTACATCTACTTCGTCTCAAGGTTTACTTTTAATGTACGAAAATGTTTTTATAGCTTCTGCTTTAAGACTTCCTATTGTGATGGTATTAGCTAACAGATCTGTCTCTGCTCCAATAAGTATTTGGAATGATCATGCAGATATAATGACTATGCGGGATACAGGATGGATTCAAACCTTTGCAGAAAATGGCCAGGAGGCAGTAGATTTGGTTTATCATGCTTATAGAGTAGCTGAAAAAGCTTTATTACCTGTTGCTGTTAATATAGACGGATTTACCCTCTCCCATGTGATAGAACCAATAGAATTTTTGGATCAGGAACTGGTAGATAAATATATTCCACCTCTTCGCATGAAATATAAATTAGATCCTAAAAATCCTATTACTATTGGTGCCATTGGAATCCCTGAAATTTATACTGAAGCAAAAAAAGCCCAAGATGAGGCATTAAAAGATAGCTATAGAATTATATTAAGAGCCTGGAAAGAATTTGAAAAACTTACAGGAAGAAAATATTCACCTGTAGAAACTTATCAAATGGAAGATGCAGAAGTAGCTTTAGTAATAATGGGTAGTCTTGCTGAAACAGCTATGAGAGCCGTAGATTATTTGAGAAAGAAAGGAAAAAAAGTAGGAGTATTAAGATTTAGATTATGGAGACCTTTTCCTTACAGAGAATTTATAAAAGCAATTGGTAAAGTAAAAGCTTTAGGAGTTGTGGATAGAGCTGTAAGTCATGGTTCTACAGGAGGGCCTGTAGGAATTGAGATTCGTTCAGCACTTTATCAATCGCGAAAAAGACCAGTAGTAATAAATTTTGTAGCTGGTCTTTCAGGAAGAGATGTTACAGTTGAGGATTTTGAAGAAATGTTTGAAAAAACTTATGAAGCTTTGAGTAAAAGACCAAAAGTTTTTTATGAAATTTATGGAGTAAAGGAGTAAGACTATGAGACCAGAATTAGAAAAATTTAAAGGGTTTACTTTAAAAAAATTACCCGAATATGAAGGGCTTGCCCCGGGACATAGAGCCTGTCAAGGTTGTGGAACAGTTTTACCTTTACGACTTGCATTAAAAGCCTTAGGTCCTAATACAATTGCAATATGTACCACAGGATGTATGGAAATTATATCAAGCCCTTTTCCTTACACCTCATGGAATATTCCTTGGATCCATGTTGCTTTTGAAAATGCTGCTTCTGTAGCTTCAGGAATTGAAGCAGCTATAAAGGTTTTAAGAAGAAAAGGTAAAATACGTGGAAAACAAAAAATAAATGTCGTTGCTTTTGGAGGAGATGGTGCAACTTTTGATATTGGATTACAGTTTATTTCCGGTGCTTTAGAAAGAGGTCATGATTTTATTTATATATGTTTAGATAATGAAGCTTATATGAATACAGGAGTTCAAAGATCTGGTGCAACCCCCTATGGAGCTATGACAACTACAAGTCCTGTAGGAAAAGTTAAAAAGGGACAATTAACATGGAAGAAAAATCTCATGGGAATTATTACGGCTCATAATATTCCTTATGCAGCAACTGCAAGTCCTGCATATCCAATAGATCTTATGAACAAAGTTAAAAAGGCAGCTTTAGTAAATGGTCCAGCTTTTATTCATATATTTTCTCCTTGTCCCACTGGATGGGGATCAAAACCTGAAGATACCATTTTATTAGCTCGTTTAGCTGTAGAAACAAGGATTTTCCCACTTTATGAGGTAATAGATGGAAAGTATATCCTTAACAAAAAAATCACTAAGCCAAAACCTGTAGAGGAATATCTTAAACGTCAAAGAAGATTCAGACATCTAAGTCCTGAGCAAATTGAATATATTCAAAAGCGTGTAAATGAAGAATATGAAAAATTAATGAAATTATGTGAATGTTTTGGAGAATAAGATTTTATCAAGTTTAAAGCTTCTTGACAGGAGAAGTTTTTAAATTATATTAACAATTAAATAAATAAAGCGGGCGTGGCTCAGCCTGGTAGAGCGGCTGCTTGCCATGCAGCAGGTCGCGGGTTCGAATCCCGTCGCCCGCTCCAATATCAAATAATTATAAAATAAATATTCTTGTCTTAAAATTGCCTTCCTTAAAAATAAAACCATTTTAATTGATCTTATTGATATTGGATCTTATGATTTTATTTTTAATATCTCACGCATATACAGATCACTTAGATGATGTTTTAAAACTTGCAAAAACTTCAGTTACTGAAGTAATTGCTATTCATGAAATTCAGCAATATTTATTAAAAAAATGAAGTTCCTAAGGTAACTGGTATTTAAGCTTTACTATGACTCCTGATTTTCAGATGGAAGTTATGGCAGAGAGGCATGCGGGTTTATAATTACTTTAAAAAACAAAACAAAAATATATTATGAAGTAATAACTCTTATATCTTTAAAACTTGATAAATCATTTACTTTTTTAATTAAATTTTTACATATACCCCTATATACCATTCAAAAGTTGAATCATCTCCTAATAAATCTTTATGATCTTTTATAAATAATTCCAAAGCCTCACCTGCTTTAACATAATCAAATCCAATCCCTATTCTATTTGATTTTCCTTTTAAAAAATAATCTACGCAAACCCCATATCTTTCATAAGTTAAATTACTTTCATTTTTATATCTCCCATCTACCTGAACCCATTCATATCTAAAACCTATGCCGGGAATACCAATTCCTATTTTTTTACCATATATTAAATGTGTATCTATATACCAAGTTTTAATATCTCCTTCTCCATACTTATTCGGTGCTATTTTGTAAAAATGAGTAGCATCAAGATATATATAGCCGATTTCTAAACCTGGAATAATCTCGTTAAATTTTTTTTCAAAAGAAAAATCAAAAGCCCATCCTTTTCTCGTAAGAGAGGAAGTTCCATAAATTTGCGGATCTAAACTATCTATATGTCTCTCCGTATGAAATCCTATACCAAAAGTCATAGTAGGAAGTTCCCCAAGATAAGTCTGTTTTACTCTTTGACTGGGATCCCTTACAGTTAGTTCTGGTTTAAATCCGAACATAGTTGGAGTAAATTCTAATCTTGCATCAAATTCAAATCCATTTTTATTTTCTAAAGTATGAATTATTTGTGCTGAACCAAAACCTAATTGATATTGATCAGGATCCCATACTTTATTTTCAGCTGACCAATCCTGATTAAAAATCCCTATATAATATCTGAACATCCCGTTTTTAATTTCTCCAGAAATATCTATTCCTATATCAGTTCTTTTAAAAGCTTGAGAAGCTTTATATCCTCCTGCATAAGGATTAGCAGGTTTTAAAATAAGTTTGAACTGTCCTGGAAGAAATATATTCCCATCGCTTGTCATCACAGGGCTTAAATGTCTGGCAACAAAGTTATGTCTGCTGAAAGGTACACGAATTTGCCCAATTTTTATTACAAATTCAGGACGAAAAAAAAACATTGCCGCTCCTTCCCAAAAAACCGCTTCATACCCACGACTTTCATTAGCATCCATCATTAAATAAAAATGGAATAATTTATTTAAATGACCTGTAGCCCCGATTCTTGCTTTATAGATTCTAAAATGACTCCACCTATAAAGAGGAGTAAGTTTTTCTCCCTCAAAACTCCGAGGACCTTTATCTCCATTTAAATAAAAAACTCTTATTAAACTGGAAAGATTTATATAAGAATCCTCGTCTATCTTGATATGAATAGCCCAGGAATTACTCATAAAACTTAAAATTCCGATTATTATCAAAAGCCAGAATTTATAACTTCTAAATCTTTTCATAACATTACCCCTTTTTGATTAAAAAAAGACCAATTTTATATTAAAAGTATTTAACAATTGTTCAAGCCTAATTTTTTATTAAATCATTTTATTTTAGCCAAAAATATACAAAAATATATCTTAGTTATAATTTTTTTAAAATTTTCAAAAACTTTTTGTCAATTTTTTTGAATTTGAAATGTATTTTAAAAATTTTTTTAAAATTAATTGTAAAAGAGAAACTTCCTAATTAAAATGGAAAATAATTTTAAATTTATCCACTCAAGGAGGCAAAATGAATTCAAAAGCATGGGAAGGTAGGTTTGAAGAAGCAACAGATAAATTCTTTGAAGATTTTACAGAATCTATTTCTTTTGATTATAGATTGGCTATTTATGAAATAAAAGCAAGTTTAGCTTATGCAGAGGCTTTAAAAGAAATAAAAATTCTTTCTTCTGAAGAATACGAAAATATTATAAAAGGATTAAAAGAAATTGAAAATGAAATTCGCAATGGAACATTTTCTTTAAAAAAAGAATATGAAGATGTTCATATGAATATAGAAAAAGCCCTTTATCATAAAATAGGAGAAATTGCCTATAAACTTCACACAGGCAGAAGCAGAAATGAGCAAGTTGTAACAGATTTACGATTATTTCTTATAGATTATGTAAAAAAGCTGGAAGAGGAAATATTAAATTTAATGGACTCAATTGTAAATAAAGCAAAAGAATATCAAGATGTAATAATACCTGGTTTTACCCATCTTCAACATGCTCAACCTGTACTTTTTTCTCACTGGATAATGGCTTATTATGAAATGTTGAGATTACATTTTGAAAGATTGCAGGATTATAAAAAGAGACTTAAATTATGTCCTCTTGGAAGTTCTGCATTCGCTGGATGTGGATTTCCTTTAAATAGAAGAAAACTGGCTTTAATTTTAGGCTTTGACGGCCCTACAAGAAATAGTGTTTTTGCTGTAAGTTCAAGAGATTTTGTTTTGGAGTTGGCTTTTATTCTTTCATGTATAATGATAGATCTTTCAAGACTTGCAGAAGAAATTGTTATATGGATGTCTCAGGAATTTAAATATATTGATCTCCCTGATAGATTCTGTTCAGGAAGTTCTATTATGCCACAGAAAAAAAATCCAGATGCTGCTGAATTGATTCGTGGAAAAACAGCAAGTGTTATAGGAAACTTAAATCAATTAATGCTTTTACTGAAAAATTTACCATTAAGTTATAATCGAGATATGCAAGAGGATAAACCTCCTATTTTCCAGGCGCTTGAAACAACCAAAAATTCTTTAATAATGATGCGTTTATTAGTAAATGGACTCAAACTTAATATCGAAAAAATAAAAAATACATTGGAAAATGATTTTCTTTTAGCAACAGAACTCGCAGATTATTTAGTAATTAAAGGAATTCCTTTCAGAAAAGCCCATTATATAACAGGACAAATTGTACTTTATGCTGAAAAAAATAATAAAAAACTCTCTCAATTAACTTTAGAAGAATTTAAAAAATTTTCTAATGTTATTGAAAAGGATGTATATAAGTGGTTAACTATAAAAAATGCTATAAAGCGAAGAGAAATTTTTGGAGGAACGGGTTTTAAAAATGTAAAAAAAGAGATTTTAAAAGCTAAAAAGGAGATTTTAAAATGGAAGAAAAAACTCAAACAAAAGTAAAACCTCATATACTTTTATGTTATGATGGGAGTCTTTCGAGTAAGAAAGCAATAAATTATATCAAAAATGTATTTAATGATGCAGAAATTGAAATTACTGTATTTCAAATCATTTCTCCGCCTGAATCTTTTTTTATTCCATCTGAAAGTATGTTAAAACAATTAGAGAAAGAAGTTTTTGTAGAAAAAGAACTCAAAAGACTTTATAAAGATGCAGAAAACAAATTGCTTAAACTGATAGAAAAAATTAAATCCCAATTAAAGGCAAAAATTAACTATAAGATACTTTTTAAAACAAGGGGAATTGCAGAAGATATTATAAGTTTTTCTGAGAAAGGTCTTTTTGATGGTATAGTTGTCGGGAGAAGAGGTTTAAGTAAAATAAGTATTTATATTTTCGGTGGAGTAACTCATAAATTAATAAATCATAGTCCTGTTCCTGTATGGATAATTCGCGGAGAAAACTGGAATAAAAAATTTTTAATAGCTTTGGATCTTGGAGAAATTGGATTGAAAATAACAGACTATGTAAGTTTTATTTTAAAGTTTCTTCCAAATGCTCAAATAACTTTTTTTCATTCCTTTTATCCTTTCGCAGATTTTAAAAACTTTGAAGGGGATATAGAGAGTATAATTCATAAAACAAAAAATTTGGAATATAAAAATTTTTTTCAAAAACTTAAAGATACGTTAATTTTAAATCAGTTTCCTTTAGAGAAAATAAAATTAAAATTTAAAAGAAGCATTTTTGGTCCCGCAGGTGAGATTATCAGGTTAGCCAAAAAAGAAGATTACAAGACTATTATACTCGGGAGAAGAGGGAAGGGAGGGTTTAAAGAGCTTGTACTTGGTTCAGTTACTCATAAAGTCTTAAGTTATTTTGAGGATAGAACAGTATGGATAATAAATTAAAAAAAATAAAATGTCCTGTTTGTAAAAAAGAAACCACTTGGGAAAATAATCCATATCGTCCTTTTTGTTCCAGAGAATGTAAACTTGCTGATCTTTATAGTTGGTTAAGTGAGGAATATAGAATTAAAGTAATTTCTGAAGATGAAAAAATAAAAAAAGAAAACAAAGAGGAGAAAATAAATGGAAGTTTTTGATGTGGGAATTATAGGATGCGGACCTGCGGGAATTCAAGCAGGTATTTATACTGCACGAAAAAAATTAAAAACTATTATTTTTGGAAAACCCAAAAATAGTGCCCTTTATAAAGCACATATTGAAAATTTATTTGGATTGAAAGAAAAAATAAGTGGGAAAGAACTTTTAAAATCGGGTTTAGAACAGCTAAAAAAATTTGGTGCTTTTTTGCTGGAAGAGGATGTAGTAAAAATTGAACCACAAAATTCAGGATATAAACTCTATACAGAAAATGAAAGAGAGTTTTTAGCTTTAGCAATTATAATCGCTTTAGGAATAAAAAGAGGTGAGCCTGTTTTTAAAGACGAAAAAAAATATATAGGAAAAGGAGTAAGTTACTGTATAGATTGCGATGCTTGGTTTTACAAAGATAAAGATGTTGTTGTTATAGGAGATGGAAGTGCTGCAGTTGATGGTGCTAAATTACTTTCTAAATTAGCCAGAAAAACATATTTTATTCCTCTTAAATCCGAAGTTTTAGAAACTTATAAAGATACACTTAAAGAATCTCAAATTGAAATTATTAATAAAAAACCTTTAAAAATCTTAGGAGAGGAAGAAGTTAAAGGTATGAGTTTTGAAGACGGAAGTAGTATAGATATAGATGGTATTTTTATTGAACAAGGAGCAAAGGGTGCATTAGAATTAGTAGCACCTTTAGGAGTTGAACTTGATCCTGAGACTTTTAGTTATATTAAAGTTGATAAAAAACAAAGAACTAATATTGAAGGAATTTTTGCCTGTGGAGATATTACCGGGCCTCCGTTACAATTAGCTAAAGCTATTGGAGAAGCTTGTGTAGCAGCTTTTTCAGTTGCAGAATACCTTAAAAAATTTCAAAAGTAATCAATTTTTTCTAAGAGGAGTATAAATTATTCTTTGGTATAAAAAATTAGAGATTAATCTTTATAATCTTAAAAAAAATCTTCAAGCTTTAAAAAAATTTCTTTCTTCAGATATCAAGATTTTACCTGTTATTAAAAATGATGCTTATGGACATGGTCTAATTGAAGTAGCAAAAACACTTTCAGAAGAAAATGTTTTTGGTTTCGGACTTTCTGAACCTTTAGAGGCTTATTATCTGAGAAAAGCAGGTTTTGTTCATCCAATTTTACTTTTATCTGGTTTTGAAAAGGATTGGATTCCTGAAATGAGATCTTTAAAAATAATACCTGTTGTAACTAATATGAAACAATTTGAATGGTTATCAAAATTTACTAAAGAAAAATTAATAAAATGGGAATTTCATCTAAAAATTGATACAGGAATGCACAGGTTTGGTTTACCTGTAGAAGAAATAAAACAATTTATTGAAAAACTTAAAAATACTCCGCAACTTCAATTAACAGGAATAATGACCCATTTCTCTGCTGCAGAACATCCTGATTCTGAAATAACCCAGCTTCAACTGAAGTTATTTAAAAAAAGTTTAAAATTATTTTATAAATATAAAATCTTTCCAAAATATATTCACTTTGCTAATTCTGCTGGTATAATTTTCTTTTCAGAAAAAGGAAATTTGGTAAGACCAGGAATAAGTCTTTTTGGAAGTTATCCATGTAATGAAGCCTATAAATATATAAAACTCTTTCCGGTAATGACATTAAAATCCAAAATAGTAGAAATAAAAAAACTTAAAAAAGGAGAATCTGCAGGTTATGGACCGACTTTTTATGCTAAAAAAGATACAATCCTGGGCTTAATACCTGTGGGATATGGAGATGGGTATTTAAGAAGCCTCAGTAATAAAGGTTTTGCTTATTATAGAAATAAAAGAGTTCCTGTAGTGGGAACAATTTCTATGAAGGCTCTCTATATTGATTTAAATGAAATAGAAAACCCTAAAATTGGTGAGGAAGTAATTTTATTGGGAGGTAAAAATAATGAAGTTCCTGCAGATGAACTTGCTCGATTAGCAGGAACCATAAGTTATGAAATTTTTTGCAGTATAGGAAAATCTATACCAAAGGAGTATAAAACTGAGAAATGTTAAATATTGGGTTGTCTGAAGCCATTGTTATTTTTATTGTAGCTTTAATTGCTCTCGGACCCGAAAAACTTCCTGAAACAGGAAAATTTTTGGCTCGTCTTTATTTAGAATTAAGAAAAAGTATAGAGGAAATAAAAAAAGAATTAGAAATAGAAGAAATAGAAAAAGATTTTGAAAAAGCAAAAAAAGAAATAGAAGAAATAAAAACTGAAACTGTTGAACCTTTAAAAAAATCACTTTCATCTAATGACAAAAATTAATTTTCCTAAAATATTAGCTTTTGATGTCCTTGTAAAAATAAGAAAAGAAATTATCAGCTACATTTTAATTTTTTTAGTTTGCTGGATAATAATTTTTTTTTCTTTTCCCAAAATTTCTCCCTATTTACTGTCTCCTTATTTTGATATTTTAGGAAATAGACCCCTTGTTTTTACAAGTTTAGAAGAAGCATTTTTTACTATACTTAAAGCCTCTTTTTATTTAAGTTTTGGACTTACTCTACCTGTTTTATTAATCCAACTTTGGAAAGCAATTTCTGGAGAATTTTACGAGTCTGAAAAAATTTTTTTAAAAAAACTTATATTTATTTCTATTCTATTTATCTTACTTGGGATTCTGGCAGGTTATTTTTTTATAATTCCGTTAATTTTAAAAGTTTTTCTCTATTTTGGTAGAAGTTTTATATACGATTTGAAAATTAGCTTATTTTTATTATTTATTTTAAAAACAATTCTTTTTTCTATTCTTTTTTTCCAAATACCTTTATTTTTTGCATTATTAATTCGTGAAGGAATTATTACAGATAAGCTATATAAAAAAAAGAGACTCTATTTTTTTGCACTATTTTATATTATAGCAATTATCTTTTCTCCTACAGATTTTATTATTCAGATCTTGTTAACATTAATTTTTTTCTTATTTTTTAAATCAGCTTTTATAATAGCAAAAATATTGAAATAAAACCGGAGGAAGCATGGGGAGAAAAAGAAAAAAAGCTCAGGTTAAGAAAGAAGTTGAAAAGGAAGAAAAAATAAAAAAGGAATTTATTAAGCCTCCTGAAGGAATGAAATATGTGATTTTAATTGGAGATGGAATGGGGGATTTTTTTGTAAAAAGTCTTAATGGAAAAACCCCTTTAGAAGTTGCTATCACACCCGGGATGGATTTTATAGCATCTTATGGAGAAATAGGTGCATGCCAAACCATTCCGCCTGGAATGAATCCGGGTTCTGATGTAGCAATAATGGGACTTTTGGGTTATCCACCAGAAGAGAAATATACAGGACGTGGTCCTATTGAGGCTGTAAGTAAGGATATTCCTATGCGTCCTGAAGATGTAGCCTACAGGTGTAATTTGGTAACACTTAAACTCGAAGGAGAAAATCTGATTATGGAAGATTATTCTGCTGGGCATATTTCTACAGAAGAGGCTATAGAGCTTATTGAGAGTATAAATAGAAATGCAGGTACAGATAAAATTGAGATTTTTCCAGGAGTTAGTTATAGACATATTTTAATCTGGAGAGGGGGTTCTGGTGGATTACATACTTATCCTCCTCATGATTTGATAGGAAAAAATATTTGGTTTGCTTTTAAAGCTTATGATGAAGAGCCTTATCTTAAAGAATTTATTTTAAAAGCAATAGAAATACTTGAACATCACCCAATTAATCAAAGAAGAAAACTGGAAAACAAACCTCCAGCCAATGCTATATGGCCTTGGGGAGAAGGTAGAATACCTGAACTTGAGCCATTTTTTGAAAAATGGGGTCTTAAAGGTGCTGCCATTTCAGCCGTTGATTTAATAAAAGGACTTGCCAAACTTGCTAAAATGACAGTTATAGAAGTACCTGGGGCAACGGGTTATTTAGATACAAATTACGAAGGAAAAGTAGATTATGCTCTTGATGCTCTTAAAGATCATGATCTTGTTTTAATCCATGTAGAAGCTCCGGATGAAGTATCACATCAGGGCTCTTTAGAACTAAAAATAAAAGCTATTAATGAATTTGATAGAAGAGTTGTAAGATATCTTTTGGAAAAAATTGTAGATGTCACTGATAAATATCGTATTTTAGTGTGTTGCGACCATTTAACACCTGTTTCAATAAGAACACATGCATCTAAACCTGTACCTTTTGCAATTTTTGATTCTACAAAAGATAAAGAGAAAAAAAGAGATGTAAACTTCTGTGAAAGAGAGGCTTATAAATCTCCTTTATTTTTTGAAAGTGGACCACAATTATTAGAATATTTTTTACAACGCAAACCTTTAATTCCTGAAGAGGAGTAAAACCAGAATGGATTTTTTTAAAACTGATATTTTGATAATTGGTTCAGGAATAGGTGGATTAAGTTTGGCTCTTAAATTAAAAGATTTAGGAGAAATTACTATTCTTACAAAAAAACGCATGTTTGAAACAGCTACTGCTTTAGCTCAAGGAGGAATAGCTTGTGTCACAGGAGAAGATGATAGTTTTGAGTTGCATATTAGAGATACTTTGATTACAGGAGACGGGCTCTGTAAAAAAGAAGTGGTTGAATTAGTAGTTAAATCAGCTCCTGAAAGAATAAAAGATTTAATAAATTGGGGAGTAAATTTCGATAAAGATCCCGAAAATCCAAAAAAATTTCATTTAACCTTAGAAGGTGGACATTCAAGGAAAAGAATTCTACATGTTGGGGATTATACAGGAAGAGCAATTGAAAATACTCTTATAGAAAGAGTTTTTGAACAACCTAATATCAGAATTTTAGAAAATCATTTTGTAGTTAAACTTTTAAAAAATAAAACCTCTTCAAAACCAAAAATAATAGGAGCTTTTGCTCTTGATCTTTCTAACTCCAAACCCGTTATTTATCTTGCCAAAATCATAGTTTTATGTACAGGTGGAGCAGGAAAGGTTTTTCTTTATACAAGTAATCCTGATACTGCTACAGGAGATGGAATTGTATTAGCCTATCAAGTAGGTTGTAGAATTGCAAATTTAGAATTTTTCCAATTTCACCCAACTTGTTTATATCATCCAAAAGCAAAAAATTTTCTTATTTCTGAATCATTGAGAGGTGAAGGGGCAATTTTATTAAATGCTAATGGTAAACGCTTTATGGCAGAATATGACCCTGTCAAAAAGGAGCTTGCTCCACGCGATGTAGTTGTAAGAGCTATTGATATGGAACTAAAAAAAACAGGAGCAGAATGTGTCTACCTGGATATCACACATCTACCTTCTCATTATATAAAACATAGATTTCCTTATATTTATGAAACTTGCTTAAAATTTGGAATAGATATTACTTCTCAACCTATTCCTGTGGTTCCTGCAGCTCATTATCTTTGTGGAGGAATTTATACAAATTTATGGGGTCAGACAGATATTCCAAATTTATTTGCTATTGGTGAGTGTGCCTTCACAGGATTGCATGGAGCAAATCGCTTAGCTTCTAATTCTCTTTTAGAGGCACTCTGTTTTGCTCATCAAGCAAGTTTAAAAATTAAAGAAGTGTGGGAACAATTAAAAAAAGAAAAAATCTCAATACCAAAAATAAAAGATATACCTGTAAAAGAAATAAAAGAGGAAAAAGTTTCCATTTCTCACAACTGGGACTGGATCAGGAGATTAATGTGGGACTTTGTGGGTATTGTTAGAAGTATAAAAATGTTACATCTTGCTAAAAAAAGAATAGAATTTATTAAAAATGAAATAGAAAATTACTGGAGAGGAATTTATTTGGATCTGGATCTTATGGAATTAAAAAATATATGTGAATTAGCTAATTTAATTACAAAGTCCGCTTTATTGAGATTGGAATCCCGTGGAACTCATTATCTTTTAGATTTTCCTTATAAAAGAAAAGAATTTCAAAAAGATACTATAATTTCTCTTAAAAATTTTTAAAAAATCAAGTTTTTATCTTTACAAATTGCATTTTTTTTGTATGATTAAGTGATAATATTTTTTGGGAGGTTTCATGAAAGTAATTTTTGATTCAGATATTCCAGAGGAATTTAAAGAACAGATCTTAGAGGCTATAAATAATGAAAATATTGGAGAAGTATGTAAAGAATGTGGTTCTGATACTTTATATGTTGCTTATTTAGAAGAAGAAAATATTTTAGATGTAAAATGTTATAATTGTGGATATTCCTATTTAGAACTCGAATTAGAAGAGGAGGAAGAATAATTTTTCTCTATTTCTAAAAATGCATAAGCATTATGTTCATGAATTGATTCAAAATTTTCTACTTCAACAGAAAACCATATAATTTCATCGTTTTTTAATAGTTCAGAAGCCACTGCTCTAACAACATCTTCTACAAATTTTGGATTTTCATATGATTTTTCAGTAATAAATTTTTCATCTGCTCTTTTTAAAACAGGATAAATAGGTGCTGAGGCACTTTTTTCAGCAATCTCAATTAATTCTTCTAACCAGATAAATTTTTTAAATCTTACAGCTATAGTCACAATCCCTCTTTGATTATGGGCTCCGTATTCACTAATACTCTTTGAACAAGGGCATAGTGTCATTACAGGGACTTTTACCCCTATAATAAAATCTTTTTTCTCTTTATGTAAAGATGCCTTTAAAAATGCTTGATATCCCATTAAACCAACAGTTTGTGTTACTGGGGCTTTTTTCTCTATAAAATATGGAAAATTTATTTCTACATAAGATGATTTAGCATTTAATTTTTCTTTCAGCTTTTTTAAAAGTTTATGGATATTTTTAATATGAATTTCATCTTTAAACTCATTTAGGACTTCCACAAATCTACTCATATGAGTACCTTTAAAATAAGATGGCAAATTAACATAAAGATTTATTTCTCCTATGGTAGATTGAAATCCTTTTGCTCTGTCAAATACTTTAATAGGATATTTTAAATTTTTAATTCCTACCTTATCAAGGGGTATTTTCTCTTCAGGGGGTGTGCTTTGAATATCAGGAAGTTTCATTTATCACTTCCAAGATTTTTTTATATGGTATTTCTCCCTCTCTAATAAGTTTCAATTTATTTTTTACTACACATACAACTGTAGAAGGTAAACTTGCTTTTAATTCCCCAGCATCTATAATAAAATCTATATCAGGAATTTGTCTAAGAACTTCTTCTGGTGTTTTACAAGGTGGTTGATCACTTAAATTAGCACTTGTACCTGTTACAGGATATCCAAATTTTTCTATAATTTTTTTAACTATAAAAGATGACGAAAGCCTAACACCTATAGTATTGGTATTTGCTGTTAAAAACGGAGAAAGAGATTCTTTAGATTCAAATACAATTGTTAATGGTCCTGGCCAGAATTTTTCTATAAGTTTTTTACCAAGTGGTGGAATTTCTTTTACTAAATCTTTTAACTGTTCTAAACTGTTAATTAACAAAAGAATAGGTTTATTGGATTTTCTTTTTTTTAAAGAAGTAAGCTTATATAAAGCTTTTTCTGAAAAAGGATTGCAGGCTAATCCATAGAAAGTTTCAGTTGGTATAGCTCCTATTTTATCTTCCTTTAAATAAATAGCTACTTTTTCTGTTATCTCTTCCACATTAGATAAATCGGAAAGTAATTTTAAACGCATTTATTATTTTAAAAAGATCTTTTTATTTATTTGCTGCTTGAGGAATTTTTTTATCCTTTTGTGATTCTTTTTCCGAAATATAAATTTTTTTATAATAGATCAATCTTTTACAATGCGGACATTCATAATATCTATTGTCTCTTTGAAGTTCATTATAAAGTTGAGGAGGTATAGACATGTGGCATCCTTGACATACAGAATTTTCTACTGGAGCTATTCCAATACCTCCCTTTTTCTTTCTTATTGTTTCATATTTTTTAAGAAGTTTTGACGGTATTTTGTTAGCTATGTCTTTCCTTTTTTTCAAAAGCTTTTCTTTATTATTCGACAATTCATTACAATATTCATCAAATTTACGCTTTTCTTCTTTAAATAATTCATTTATTTCATTTAATTTCCCTTCCAATTCTTGTTTTTCTTTTATTAAATTTTCTATTTCCTCCATTAATTTTAAAATTTCTTCTTCTTTTTGTTTATTTACTTTTTTAATTTCTTCTATTTCTCTTAAAAGTAATTGGTATTCTCTTAAACCCCTTATTTGAATTAATCGAGTTTGAGCAGTTCTTAATCTTTGATATTCTTCTTTTAATTCCTCTTCAAAAAGATTTTTTTGCTTTTCTTTTTCTTCTATAATCTGATTAAGTTCTTCTAATTTTTGGAGAAGTTTTTCTTGTTCTCTCTGAACTTTTTGCAAAGACTGAGGTATATCTTGCATAGCTTTTTCTATTTTTAATATTTCTAAATCTATATTTTGTAACTGTATAAGTTTTGATATTTCTTCCTGCATTCCCTCCTCCTCAAAGTTTTTATATAATTTTATAAGGGCTATTTTCTTTAAATATTATTATCGGTATTTGAATTTTTTCTGAATTAAAAAGCTTTAATAATTCATCTTTTAAATAATCAAGTATAAAACTTTCCGAAATTCCATGATCAACAATAATAAAATTAAATCCTTCTTCTTGAGCATCCTTAGCTGTATGATATTTTACATCTGAAGTAATTAAAGTATTAATACCAATAGATTTTAGTTTTTCTTTAAGAAAAGAACAAGATCCTCCACAAACTCCAAAGGCATTTATTTCTTCTTCCTCATTTCCTACTATCATAACCCAACTATGAAGAACTTTTTTTATTTTTTTTGCCAAATTTTTCAATTTAATAGATCTCTTTAAATAAACAAGTCTTCCTAATCCATAATTTTCATTTTTTAAAATAAAATCTTTTCCTTTATACCCAAGAGCTTTAATTATAGCCTCAGAAACTCCGTTTTCAATTTTATCCAAAGGGGTATGCCAAGAAATTATGTTTAAACGATTGTGAATTACTTGGTATATTTTCTCTCCTTGGATAGTCTCTTTGATAATAGAATAAACTGGTTTATAAAATAAAGGATGATGAGTAATAATAAGATTTAATTTATTTTTTATTGCGTAATTAATAGCCTTTAAAGAAGGGTCTACACTTAATAAAATTCCTTTTATTTTATCTGAATAACAACCTATTTGTAATCCTATATTATCTTGAGACTCAGCTATTTGAGATGGAGCTAAATTTTCTAAAAATTCCCAAATTTCTTTTACAGAAACAGACATAAATTACAATTAATGGGCCCGCCAGGATTCGAACCTGGGACCTTCCGGTTATGAGCCGGTGGCTCTAACCAGCTGAGCTACGGGCCCGATTATCTTTACAATTAAAAATAATATATTCACTCTTTTTGTCAAGATTTTTAAAAACCTTACTCTTTCTTACATTCAGAACAATATCCATAAAAAATTATTTGATATTCTACAACTTCACAATTTTTTAATTCCTCGGGAACAGAAATATCATAAGAACTTCTAATATCTATAATTTTTCCACAATTCTTACAAATAAAATGATGATGCGGCTCTACTAAAGGATCAAATCTTCTTTTAGAACTATCAATATTAATCTCTTTTACTAATCCCTTTTTCATTAATACTTCCAAAGTATTATATACCGTAGCAAAAGACATACTAGGAAAACGATCCTTTAATGCATTATAAATATCTTCTGCAGAAGGGTGATCTTTATTTCCCTCTAAATATTCTAAAATAGCCAATCTTTGAGGAGTTAATTTTAATCCTAAACTCTTATAAAATTGCAATTTCTCGTTTTTCATTCTTGCTCCACCTCGTTGTTTTTTTAAAATTTTTTATTTTTTATAAAAACTTATTTCTAATTCTCAAAAATATTTTTTTAATCCGCACTTAAATTTAATAAATTTTTTAATTTTTTCAAGTCTTTAAATTCTTTATTTCTTCCCAAGAAAAATCTTTTAATCCTAAACAAAAACTTTTTATAATTTCAAAATTTTCTTTGTCTTTAAAAATTATAGGAATTAAAGGCCATTCTCTACATCTTTTAGGTTTAGCTGGATGAACTGTGCATAATCTACTTTCTTTATCAAAAAATATACAAAACCCATCTTTTGTTTTCATTTCTATTCTATTTGGATGTTTAAAAACTGCGTATTTTTTCAAAAATTCTTCTTCTGTAATTCCTAAGAATTTTGCTAAATTCGCTATATCTTCTTGGGTTATAGAAATCGTGCTTTCACCTGCACAACAACACCCACATTTTTTACATTCAAATGTTTTTTTCGTATTCAATGGGATCCTCCATACCTAATTCTTTAAAAGCTTTTAATCTAAGTTTACAAGAAATACATCTTCCACATGCCTTATCCTCTCCCCGATAACAAGACCAAGTTAAATGAAAGGGTGTCCCCAATTCTAAACCAAGTTTTATTATTTCTTTTTTAGAAAGTTTTAAAAGCGGTGTTTCTATCTCAATTTTTGTTTCGGGTTTAGTACCAACTTCTATTACTTTATTAAAAGCTTTAATAAATTCTTCTCTACAATCTGGATATCCTGCAAAATCAATTTCATTTACTCCTATAAAAACTTTTCTTGCGCGTATTACTTCTGCCCACGAGGTAGCAATACTCAAAAATATAGCATTTCTAAAAGGTACATAAGTAGAGGGGATACCTTCTTCATCTTCTTCAGGAATTTCTCTTTCTTTTTCAGTAAGAGCTGATCCTCCAATTTGTTTAAGAAGAGGAACCTCAGTAATTAATACCTTTTCAGGTTTATAGAATTCTACCAACTTTTTAAACCTTTCGAGTTCTTTATTTTGAGACTTTTGTCCATATTGAATATGAAGAAAAGCTAAACGATATTTTTTAGATGCTATACTTGCACATACAGCACTATCCATACCTGAACTGAGAAGGATTACAGCAAGTTCTTTACTCATATTTTAAAATTAGCGCCCCCAAGGGGATTTGAACCCCTGCCGCCGGCGTGAAAGGCCGGTGTCCTGGACCTGGCTAGACGATGGGGGCATTTTAAAAATGGGCCGGGCAGGACTCGAACCTGCGACTCCCAGCTTAAAAGGCTGGTACTCTGCCAACTGAGTTACCGGCCCCTTTCTTCATTTTTTAGGGTATTTACAATATAATATATTAAAAATTTTTGTCAACCTATTTTAAAGAAGTATTTAAAATTATTTTATTTTGAAATAAATTTTATATAAAAATTTTTATTGCTAAATAAATTATTTATCAAATTTTTATTTCTTATTTTATTTAAAAACATCTAAAATAAAACTTTAAAGGATTAAAAATTTCAAATTATGTTATAAATTTTATTTTTAAAAGATTAAGTTTTTATTTAAAGTCTTTAATGCAGGAGGTTAATTATGAGTATAGAAGAAATTATACAACAACTTAAAAATGATTCTTCAGAAATTGATCAATTAATTTATAATGCGGTATTTAGCGAAGATAAAGAAACATCCTTACTCACTCTTCAAAAAGCTTTAAATGAATTAGGATATAAAGGTAAATCTATTTATCCACTTTATAAAATATTTGCAGAAAAATTTCTTGGTTTTACAGTTCCTGCTATCAATATTCGTGGAATGACTTATGATGTAGCACGACATGTTTTTAAAACTGCTAAAAGATTAAATGCAGGTGCTTTTATTTTTGAAATTGCTAAATCTGAAATGAATTATACGAAACAAAGTCCGTTAGAATACGCTACTGTGATTTTATCAGCAGCTTTTAGAGAGGGATTTGAAGGACCGATTTTTATCCAAGGTGATCATTTTCAACTTAATCGTAAAGCATTTTTTGCAAGTCCGGAAAAAGAAAAAGAAAAACTTAAAGATCTTATAAAAAAAGCAATTAATGCCCAATTTTATAATATTGATATAGATGCTTCGACCTTGGTAGTACTTGAAAAAGAGGATATAACAGAGCAACAAAAATTTAATTATGAAATAACAGCTGAAATGTCAAAATTTATAAGATCAATCCAACCCGAGGGTATCATAGTAAATATTGGAGGAGAAATCGGAGAAATAGGAGGACATAATAGTACACCTGAAGAATTAAGAGCTTTCATGAATGGATTAAACAAATGCTTGGATAATGAAATCGGTATTTCCAAAATAAGTGTTCAGACAGGAACTGCTCATGGAGGAATAGTTTTACCGGATGGTAAAGTAGCTACTATAAATTTGGATTTTAATACATTAAAAACACTTTCTAGACTTGCAAGAGAAGAATATGGACTTGCAGGAGCTGTTCAGCATGGTGCCTCTACACTTCCTGAAGATTATTTTCATCTTTTTCCTGAAAATGAGTGTGTAGAGGTTCATTTAGCCACAGGTTTTCAAAATTTTATTTATGATCACCCTGCGCTTCCTTCAGATTTTCGTGAAAAAATTTATAGTTATCTTAAAAAACAATTTCAACATGAATGGAAAGAGGATATGACAGAAGCTCAATTTATTTATAAAACTCGAAAAAAGGGCTTCGGAGCCTTTAAAAAAGACTGGTGGGATCTTTCTCAAGAAATAAAAGAAAAAATTCTTAGTGATATGGAAGAAGTGTTTGAAAAAATATTTAAAGCTCTTAATATCACCAATACTATGGATTTAGTTAAAAACATTGTCACATGATGGAATTACTTAAAAATGTATTCTTTTGGGCAACGATAGCAACAGCTACTATTGTATTAGAAATTCTTATTTTTATCTCCAGAAGAAAGTATAAAAGAATAGTATATATAATTTCAGGAATATCTGCATTGATTTTTTTTGAGATCCCTCGTTTTATAATTCCTTTTTTACCACAACCTAAAATCGGCTTAAATCCTTATCTGGCTAAGATTTTAGGTATTATAATCTTTATCTTGGGATTGATAATAATAATAATTTCTTTTACTCAACTGATGATAGCAAAAAAAGAAAAATGGAAATTACGAACAACTGGAGCTTATGGAATAGTGAGACATCCAATGTATTTAGGAGATATATTATGGGCTTTTGGGTTAAGTATATATTTAAATGCTTTATATTCTTTAATTCTTACACCGCTCTGGTTTTTCTTAAGATACTCCCTTGCTGTCCTTGAAGAAGAAAAATTAGTTGAAAAATATGGAGAAACTTATATAAGATACATTGAGAAAGTACCTAAAAGATTAATTCCCTATATAATTTAGAGATCTTATAAATTGATTAAAACAATAGTAACATCTAAACATCTATTAATTACTTCTATACTTACCCTTCCCAGTATTATATCTTCTAAACTTGTTCTTCCTTTTCTTCCTATTATTACTAAATCATAATTACCTTCTTCTATTTCTTTTACTATTTCATCTCCAGGAATCCCAATCCCAATTTTGGTTGTAATAATATTTTCAGGGATCACATTTTTCAACTTTTTCTTAGATTCTTCAATCACTTTTTCTGCTTCTTCTTTAGGATTTATGCCTTGCTTTTTTCTTTCTTCAAATAAATCAACATTAATTACTCTTATTAAAGAAATTTTTTCTATATTTTTTAAATATTTTATTAAACATAAAGCATGTTCTAAAGCTTTTTGAGAGTAAATTGAACCATCAACAGGAATAAGAATTTTTCTGATCTCTAAGAAAGTATCTTCTGTAACTTTTTCTCCTACTAAATAAATATTTTTATATTTTAGACTATGTATTACTTTATGAGAAACGCTTCCCAAAAGCATTCCCTTAAAAGTAGATAATCCTCTTCTTGCCATGACGATAGTAGAAATATTTTCTTTTTTTACAATTTCTACAATTTTATTTCCTGGTTCTCCCTCTTCAATCCTAATTTTTATCTGAATCTCAGGACAAAATTTTTTTATTAATTGAGCATAATTTTTTAAAAAAGGGTAAATAATATCACTTATGTATTCTTTCTTTAACTGTTGAAATATCTCAGATTCTTTTAAAAGCTCTGTTCTTAAATCAATATTTTTCATATGAGTACTAATAAAGCTTTCGGTACATACTACATGTAAAAGAGTTACTTCTAAAGGTATTTTTATTTCATTAAATACTTTAGAAGCAAATATTATGGAACGTTTACTTTGTTCACTTTGAGTAAGGGGAATTAAAACTTTTTTAAAAGGACATTCTTCCATTTTTTTTTACCTCGTTTTTTTAATTTCTTAATAAGCTATTATAAGCCAGATATTGCTAATTAAAATCGTTAATATCATGTATATAAAAGCATATTTCATAAATTCAAAAAATGTTATTTTATAACCTATACTTTCTGCAATACCTATTGTAACGACATTTGCAGAAGCACCTATAAGAGTCCCATTCCCTCCAAAACAAGCGCCCAAAGCCAGAGCCCACCAAAGAACATTGCTTTCGGCACCAGGAATAATTTTTGTTAAATATCCTACTATGGGAAGCATGGTAGCTGTAAAAGGAATATTATCAACAAAAGCACTCATAATAGCTGCTACCCATATTATAATGCATATAGCTAAATTCAAATTTCCATGAGAGACTTTATATACCCAGTCCGCAATTAAATCAAGTAAACCTACCTCTTGAACAGCTCCGACCAGAATGAAAAGAAATATAAAAAATAAAAGAGTACACCATTCAATATCTTTTTCTATTAGTTCTAATAAATTTACTTTTTTAGTAGCTACTGAATAAGTAAAAAGTAAAGCACCTCCAAAAAGTGCTGGGATACATGCTTCCATATGCCAGTATCCATGAGTTATAAAGAAAAAAATAACTATACTCATTATTAAACTTCCATAAATAAGAAGAGTTCTATCTTTGATTTTATATTCTTCTCTTAACTTGGCTATAAATTCATCTATATTTTCTATTTTTCCTTTATGATATTCCTTAGAAAAGAAAAATTTGTTATATAAAATTAAAAAAAACATACTTATTATTACGGGAATAATTAAATTTTTAACAAATTGCATAAAGGTAAGCCCTGAATAGGAACCAATAAGAATATTAGGAGGATCTCCGATTAGTGTAGCTGTTCCACCTACATTAGAAGCCATAATCCCTGGAAGAAGTAAAGAAAATGGATTTATTTTTAAAGCTATAGAAATTTCAATTAAAACTGGTGTATAAAGTAGCATGGTTGTTACATTATCTAAAAAAGCAGATGTAATAGCAATAAAAAAACATGAAATAATAGCTAAAATCATTACATTTCCTTTAGCTAATCTATAAGACATATAAGCACACCATTGAAAAACTCCTGTATGTTTTAAAACACCAACTATTATCATCATTCCCATTAGAAGAAATATCACATTCATATCTATACACTCTATTGCCTTTTCAAAAGATAAAATGTGATAGGCAGGATCTAAAGTTCCTAAAGTATAGGTAATAATAAGAATAAAAGCAGAACCAAGCATGGCAGAAATTGTTCGATGAAGTAATTCAAAAGAGATTAAAAGATAAGTGAAAATAAAAATTAAAGTAGCGATCCAAAAGGCAGGGGTAATGGCTCTTTCCAATATAAAATTTTTATTCCAATAAAAATTTTTTTCTTTTTTAGCAAATTCATCTTTTTTAATTTCATAAAAAGCAGTCTTAAAAGCAGTTTTTTCAATTTTTAAAGAAATATTTGCTTCTTCAAATGTCTTTTTTGATAAAAAAATTTCTATTTGAAATGTTCCTTTTGAAGATGTTTTTGTTGAAAAATATTCTTTTTTATTGATTAAAATTTTTACATCCGCTTCTTCCACTGGTTCTTTATGAGAATCTAATATTCTACCTGTAAGATAAAGTTTTATTTTATTTTGGATCTCTTTTTCCTGAGCATAAATAATATTTGGATATAATCCTAAATAGAAGAAAATAAAAAAGAATAAAGTCAAATAAAAATTTTTTAGCATTTTTCTCTCCTTTGATAAAAAAATTAAAAGTTTCTTTTCAGTTTCACATATTTTCCTGGTAAATTTTCAATTAGTCCTTTAATTTCCAAATCTGTAAGGATAGAAAGTATTTTAAAAGCAGGCAATCTGCTTTTGGCAATAATTTCTTCTATATGCTGAGGATAAGAAGAAATAAAATTTAAAATTTCTTTTTCTTCTTCAGAAAGCTCAATATCTAATTTTTTTTCTTTTTGTATATTTTGACTTTCCAAACCTAAATGATAAAAGATATCTTCAGGCGAAGTTACAAGAATTGCTCCCTGTTTTAAAAGATAGTGAGTACCTTCACTTTGAGAAGAAAAGATATTACCTGGTACAGCAAAGACCTCTTTTCCCTGCTCTAAAGCCCATTTTGCTGTAATTAAGGTACCACTTTTTTTACCAGCTTCTATTACTAAAACACCTGTCCCAAGCCCACTTATAATTCTATTCCTTCTTGGAAAATTCTCTTTTCTTGGTTTTGTCCCTAAGGGGAATTCAGAAATGATCGCACCTTTATTTTTTATTATTCTTTCAAATAAGTCTCTGTTCTCTGGAGGGTATATTATATCTAAACCGCTTCCTAATACTCCTATTGTATATCCATTCACATCAAGACACCCTTTATGAGCTATACTGTCAATTCCTCTGGCTAAACCTGAAACAATTCCTATTCCATTTTCTGCAATTTTTTTAGCAAATTCATAAGCAACTTCTTTCCCATAAATTGTAGGTTTTCTTGAACCCACTATTGAAAATAGAGGCATTTGGCAATTAAATTCCCCTTTTACATATAAAAATAAAGGTGGATAGGATATGTCTTTTAACTGAGGCGGAAATTTTTTATCTTCATAAAATAATATCTGAATATTTTGCCTTTCAGCATTTTTCAATTCTTCTTGGGCAAGCTTTACAATTTCTTTTTTAGAAATTTTTTCTTTTTCAAAAATTTCTGAAAGTTCTATATTATTTATAAAATATTGGATTAATTTAAAATTGGCTTTTTTTCTTATATATAATCCTAACCAGAGAAGTTTTTTATCCATTGAGGAGAACTTAGAAACTAATAACCAAAGATTTTTTATCCACTGAAATTTTTACCAGCTTTTTCAAACAATCCCTCAATTTAAGCAATCTTTGATAAATATTTTCTTCTATTTCATAATCCCAAATAAATCTTATTTTTGGATTTTTTTTATTTTCTATAAAGATTTTAAGTTCTGTTTTTTCTTTTAAATAAGGAAATAATTCTTGAGCTATATTACAAAGAAGCCCTCTTAATAAATTTATAGGATAATTTATTTGGACTGGTTCTACAGCAAAAATCTGTTTTTTTATTTTATGTTTAAAATAAAGACATGCTTCCCAAAAAAGTATTTCTTTTTCCAAAAGCTGCCTTAAATCCCAGGGTCCCCTGTTTTCATTATGTGCTTCTTCAAAAGCTATTTCTATCTGATTTTGCAATTTTTGAAGTGTTTCAAAAGTTTTCTCTATTTGTTGATAAACTTCTTGAGAACAATTTGGATCTTTTTTAAATAAAAGCATTTGTAATTGTAAAGATATAGCCTGTAGAGTTCCTCTGAGATTATGAAAATATCCTTGGATTAATCCACCCAGAGCCAATCTTCTACAAAATTCTTTTTCTTCCATTTTTATAACTCCTTTAAAACTTCCCTACCCTTTAAAGCCTTTTTCAAAGTTAATGGATCTGCAAATTGAATTTCCATTCCCATTGGTATCCCACAGGCAATCTTTGTTATTTTAATTGGAAATTTTTTTAAAATTTCAAAAATATAAGATGCGGTTGCTTCTCCACTAAGAGTAGGAGATAATGCTATTATAACCTCTTTAATATTTCTTTTTTTTATCAATTCAATAAGCTCATTTAAACCTATTTCTTTAGCACCAATTCCTTCTTTTGGAGATAATAAATAATGAAGAACAAAGTAATATCCATTATAAACTCCTGTTTTCTCAATATGATAAAGATTAACAGGGCTTTCCACAATACATAAAAGTTGAGGATTCCTTGTTTGGTCATTACAAATTTCGCATACTTCATCTTCTGAAAGGTTTCTGCAAAGTCTACACATTTTTACTTTATAAGGCAATTCTTTCAAAAGATCGGCTAAAGTTTCACATAAATCTGGTTTAGAAAGAAGATACATGGAGAGTCTCGTAGCACTTTTTTCACCCAAACCAGGAAGAAGTGCAAAAGTTTCTATAAGTTTTTTTAAAACATAGGGATATACTGAAGGCATTTTTTTAAAATAAACCAGGAAAATTAAAACCTCCGGGTAGTTTTAAACCACCTGTAATTTTTGCTATTTCCTCTTCAACCATTTCTTTAGATCTCTTCAATGCCTCATTTACACCCGCTACTATTAAATCTTCTAACATTTCTTTTTCTTCTGGATTAATAAGTTCTTTTTCAATCTCTACAGAAATAATTTCCTGTTTACCATTTACAGTAACACTTACCATACCACCGCCAACCTGCACAGTTATTGTTTTTTCTTCAAGTTGTTTCTGAACTTCTTCTAATTTTTTTTGCATTCTTTGCATTTCTTTTAATAATTGTTGAAACTGAGGAGGTAATTTCATTTTCTACTCCTTTATAGGTTGTATATAAGATATTTTAGCAGAAAAACTTTTTAATATAGCTTTTACCTCGGGACGTTCCTTCACTTCATCAAGTGTAATCTTTTTTTTCTCTTTTATTTCTATCTTAACAGGTTTTTTAAAGTAATCTTCGATTCTTTCTTTTATTTCTTGAAGATAAAGCGAAATTTTAGTATTATCTATATGCGTTAGATTTAAATATATCTCATTTGATTTAATTTCTGGTTCAGGAAAAGAACTTGCGATTGTATGAAGCACAGGAGCTTCTTTATGAAGGAAATTTAGAAAATCTTGCCAAGATTTAGGAGCTTCTAAGTGTGTTCCACCTATAAAAGAACTATTTATATGAGAAATTTGTTCAAGTTTTTCAATGATATCTTTTAAAGGAACCAATTTCTGATATTCACAAATTTTTACCAAACTAAGTTCAAATTGAAGTTGCGGGTAATTACTTTTTCTTATTATTTCTAAATCTTTTAACAGAGATTGAAAAATTAATAATATTTCTTCAAATTCATATTCAAATAAAAGTTCTTTTAATGTTATATCCTGAAAACTAACTTGGCTTTCTTTTGAAAAAGCCTTTATAGCTATTAATTCTCTGAAAAATTCTGTAAGTTTCTCCATAAAATAAATAAGATCTATACCTTGTTCATAAATTTTTTTAGAAAATTCCAGAGCACCCTTTAGATCTTTTTCTAAAAGAATACGGGCAATTTCTTCTATTAAAATTGCTTCATGCCAACCAAATGCATTAATTACATCTTCTTTACTTTTTGTTCCATAAGCCATAGCTTGATCTAAGAGGGAAAGCGCATCCCTTAAACTACCTTGCGCCTCTTTTGCAATAAGTTCGAGTGCTTTATCTTCTATTTCATAATTTTCCTTCTCACAAATACTTTTCAAATGTTTTATTATCAGAGGTAAATCTAATCTTCTAAAATCATATCTCTGACATCGTGAAAGTATTGTAGGTAAAAGTCTATTCGGTTCAGTAGTAGCAAGAATAAAATACACATGAGGTGGAGGTTCTTCTAAGGACTTAAGTAAGGCATTTGAAGCTTCTTTTGTTAACATGTGAGCTTCGTCTATAATATAAACTTTCGCTTTACCTTTAGCAGGAGCAAATTTTAGATTGTCAATAAGTTCTCTTATTTGATCAATTCCTCTATTTGATGCTGCGTCAATTTCTATTACATCTACATAAATTCCTTTATTAATTTCTTTACAATGCTGACATTCATTACAGGGTTCATATCCATCTATAAGATTTTCACAATTTAATGCCTTTGCTACAATTCTCGCTACAGTAGTTTTCCCTGTGCCTTTAATTCCAGAAAATAATAAGGCATGACTAAGTTTTCCTTGTTTTAAAGCATTTATTAAAGTTTTTACTACATGCGTTTGACCTACAACTTCTTTAAATGTTAAAGGGCGATAACGACGAGCTAATACAAGATACGACATAGCTATATTTTATAGCCTTTTCAAAACTTTACAAGTTAACCCCAATAAATGGTTTATTTCGGATAATTAATTTCTTTTGAAATACAGTCCATCTAATAAAAACCTCTTCAAAAGGCAATAAATTTGAAACTTCAATTATTAAAGATGCATCCTTTTCGTCTTTTCTATTTGCCCATTTACATTTGACATTCGCTTGATGTAATAAAAAAGGATAATTGTCAGATAAAATTTTTATCTCAAAATGACTTCTTTTTCTCCCTTCTGGTAAAGGTAATTTAATTATTACTTTCTGAGAAGAAGGAGAAAATAATCCTTTTCTTTTAAATCTAACAAATCCAGACTTAAATTTTTCAAAGCTTATAATAGGGTTACCGGAAAGATAATCAAATATAGCCTGAGCTATGATTTCAGTAACTTCTGGATCTAAAAATACAGCTTCATGTTCTTTTTCTCCATAATAAATTGCGGGAGTCCCTTCAACATATTGAGCAGATAAAGGCACTATCCCATCATCAGAACACCAAGGAAAATAATCATTTCCTTTATTTTTTGGATTATTGTTTCCTGATACAAAAGCCAAAAAATGTTTGTTTTCTTTTATCCATTTAACTTCTTTTGAGCTATCAAAATATATTACATCTCTTAATCCATCAGGTTTTTCATATCCGAGAACATAAGAAGATATAAAAGGTAAAACAAACGAGGGGTAATACTTTCCAAAAAATTTATTTCGAAAATTTTTAAGAGGCAATAATGGACTATTAATTGTAATAACTGTATCAATTTTATGTTGAACTTCGTATTTTTTATTAGCGGTTAAGTGGACAGCAACTTTTCCACCCATGCTTAATCCTATAATTACAATATTTTTTGCTTTATCCCATTTTTTAATAACTTTTGCTACATTTTCTGCCCAGGTATCTATTGATTCTGAATCAGGAAGATGAGGATACAAAAAATTAAAAGTTATATTTACTTTATTAAATCTTTCTTCAAGTTTTTCTTTTAAAGGAGTAAGAATATTTGGTTTTTCTGGCATTCCATGAAGAAATAAAAAGTAAACTTGAGTACTTAATGAATTTTTAGAATTGAGAAAAATAAAAAAGCATATATAAAAATACAAAGAAATGATTTTTTTAAATTTAAAGGATTTTACAATTGACATTTTATTTATTAATTATTGCTTTAGAATTGGAAATATGATATATTTTAATTTTACAATAGATAATTAATCAAACAAGCGGGGCGTAGCTCAGCCTGGTAGAGCGCCGGTTTCGGGAACCGGAGGTCGGAGGTTCGAATCCTCTCGCCCCGATTCTTAGAGTTTTGATGAAAGTTGTTTGAATTACAATATTACTAAGGATTTGTATTTTAACAAACATTTTTTAATTTTTTTTCTTTTTTTCTAACGCCCAAACTCAGCGGATGGTGTTTTTACCTGTCCGCTGGAGGGGATTGTTAAGTAATGCATACATCTATTCTAAATTCTTTTTTAAAAGTTTCTGCTGTTTTATCTATATCAAAACCTATAAATAAAAATCTATTATTCTTAAACCTTTCTAAAATAGATTTGCACACGTCAATAGTATTGATACTATTTTTATTGTCATAATATTGATTTACTGTGAATATATAGTTTTATATCAGAATGCAAAACACACAATTTTAAAAAATCTTTAAAAATTTCATTAATTGCACTTCCCATTCTACTTCGCATGCTAATTTTATTTTTTCAATTTTACTCCATCATAAAGACTCTTGTTGCCTAATTACAGATGAAGATTTGAAATTCTCTATAAACTCCTCTGGAACAAAATAGGGTTCTTTTTTACTTAAAAACCAAACACAATCTAATAACCACTCTTGATCGGGTATACAATATCCTAGAGTTTTTCCTAAATTTTTTAATGCTTCTAAAACTTTTTCAGTCCTTGTATCTTGTTTTGTGTTTTCATATTCTTTTTTAGCTTCAATTACTGCTTGATGAACTATTTTTATTATTTTAACTTCCAAAGGCAACAATTTTTTATATAAATCATTTAAAATAGAATCCGAAGTTCCTATTTCTATTTTCCATGTAAGGTTCATTTTCGTCTCCTAACGCCAACTCGGCGACGGCGTGTAAAGTTGTCTGCCGGAGGAAGGTATTAGAAGTTCAATTTTTGAAAAACTAGGAGTGTCCACCCAAGTGTGTAAATTTTAAAAAGGTGGTAAGATGAAAAAATTACAAAAAGGAGGGTGGGCACATGGCAAAGGTTAAGAAAGTATCTAATCCTGATGAAGTGCAGGCAACAATTAAACAGCTTGTTAGGCAAACTCTTAGAGAAACTCTTGAGGCTGAATTAGAAGAATTCTTAGGTTATAAAAAATATGAACGAGCAGATACTGAGAACTACCGAAACGAATATAGTTCTAAAACTATTAAAACATCTTTTGGACCTTTAGAAATAAAAGTTCCACGAGATCGTAAAGCCGAGTTTGAGCCTCAAATAATAAAGAAACATCAAACTATATTGGATGAACTTGAACATCAGATCATAGCTCTTTACTCTAAAGGCATGACTACCAGAGATATTCAGGAAATTCTTTCAGAGATGTATGGTTTTGATGTAAGTCCATCATTAATCTCTAAGATAACAGATAGGATACTTCCGAGGATTGAGGAATGGCTTAATAGACCACTTAAGGATAAGTATTTTTTGATTTGGATAGACTGTCTTTTTTATAAGATACGGGAAGCGGGGCAAGTTAAGAGTAAGGCTGTTTATGTGGCAATAGGATTAGATCTTGAAGGATATAAGGAAATTTTAGGATTTTGGACAAATGGGAGTGAGTCGAGCCGATTTTGGGTAAAGGTATTAAATGACCTTAAGGCAAGAGGGATTAGGGATGTTTTTATATTTAGCATAGATGGTTTAAATGGATTGGAGAAGGCTATAGAATCAGTTTTTCCGCATGCAGATATTCAGAGGTGTGTGGTGCATCAGATTAGGAATTCGTTGAAGTATGTGTCTTGGAAGGAAAGAAGGGAGATGGCTAAGGATTTGAAGAAGATATATGGAGCATCTACTTTGGAGGAAGCAGAGAAGGAGTTAGAGGGATTTTCTGCTAAATGGGGTAAAAGATATCCGCATGTAGTAAAGAGTTGGGAGACAAACTGGGAGGCACTTACAGCATTTTTCAGATATCCTTTAGAGATAAGGCGGGTTATGTATACTACAAATATTATAGAGAGTGTAAATAGCAAATTTAGGAAAGCAACAGCAGGTAGGAGGGTATTTCCCACAGAAGAATCTTTGTTAAAATGTTTATATATGGCAGCTATGGAGCTGGAACGTAAATGGACCAAGATTAAGGATTGGCCACATATCTACAGCCAAATAGTGATTTTATTTGAAGATAGGCTATAATAAAAATTTACACAAATGGATGGACAGTCCCATAACTCGAATAGGATTTCTTATATTTTTTACTATTATGTGGTTAATCATTTTTTACAATTATGTTTTCTCAAATTGTTAAAACAGTTGAGGTTGTTAGTTTATACAAACATGGCATAGCTACAAAAGGCATTGTGCTCTCGAAGAAAATCAAAATGACTGGTGTTGATATTTCTTACCAGTTCACAGACAATCGAGGTAAAGTTCATGTATCTAAAGAGAAAATTCGTCGAGTTGAGATAGCAAATGATTTGGTAGAAGGTGCTACTGTGACAGTTTT
>CAYPFL010000003.1:0-218673 GCA_964410095.1 uncultured Thermodesulfatator sp. | reverse complement strand
CTCCAACCACTCTACATCGCCTTGAAAATCCTGGTAAAATTCCTCTTGAAATTATTGAAGTGCAAAGTGGAGAATATTTAGAAGAAGATGATATAGTACGTTTTGATGATATTTATGGAAGAGAGAATGAAATATGAGCTTTAAGAAGTATTAAAAAATAGAGAAACATGCTCTCTTATCTCTGAATTTTTTTTCCTTTTTGGAAAGGTTTTATAAAAATTTGACATAAATGAGAAAATGTCTAAAAATCTTTTAAGAGTTCAGCAAAAAGATCAAAGATAAAAAAATATTAAGATTGATACCAAAATTTCCCTAACCATAACCCAATAATGCCTCCTATTATATTCATAATAACGTCTTTTATATCACCGACTCTATTAGGTAACATATATTGAATTAATTCATCAATAACTGCTATCATAACTAATAAAATTATACCAAAAATGTTTTGTTTTACTTTTTCTCCTGTTGCCTTAAAAATAAGAACTCCAAGAATACCATATTCTAAAAAATGAATTCTCTCCGCTGGTTTTTCAATTTGGGTTATCCAAAAAAGAATTAGAAAAAGAAAAATTAATAAAAAAAACGATATTTTTAATTTTTTCTTTTTGATTAAAAAGTAAATAATAAGCAGTGTAATGATTATAAAAATTATATTAACTATAATAGTTAAAAATTTCTGTTCGAGGGATGTATACAAAAAATTCAATATAAGAGGTGTTACAGATAAAGTTGAATAAATTAAAAAAATATAAATTGCTATAATAATCCAAATAGATTTTTTCATCACTTATATTATTAATTTTAAAATTACTTTTCAAAAATTTAAAAAATATAATAAAAGCTTGCAAAATAAAAATTAGTTGAGTAATAAGTTTTGATATGTTAAAATTGTAAAGACCAAAAATTTTTCAATTAAAAAGATATATTCCAAATGATAGATGGTATAAACTTGCTTAAAAGGGATGGATATCTGGGGTGTTTGAACATAAAAAACAGTTTTTAGACTCTGGATAAGCTATATAACGATATAATAGATTTGAAAACGATTGAGGAAAAGAACAAACGGGGTCTTAAAAAAATGGAAGAAAAAATAGTAAGAGAAAAATATGAAGATGAAATAGATATTTATGAATTATTCTCAAAAATATGGAAGAAAAAATGGGTTATTCTTGTGTGTTTCTGTTTTATGTTAATAATAGCTATAGGCTATATTTTAATAGCTACACCTCTTTATCGTATCGAAGCTCAGATTAGACCGGTTTCTTTAAAAGAAAACGAGTATTTGATTATCCCTGAAGATATACAGAAATGGTTTAATATTAAAGGATATCAAGCGTATCTTAAAAAGACATATCCTGAATATATTGACAAAGTAGAAATAATTGCTTCAATCCCTCGAAAGGGTAAAACTATTTTTTTAGAAATGTTTTTCCCAGATCCTCAAAAGGGTGTAAAAATTTTAAGAGAAATTTTAGAATATTATAAAAATGTTATAGAAAAAAATACTAAAGATTTTGAAAGAGAAAGAAAATTAATTCAAAAGGAAATAGAAAAAAAACAAAAAGAGATAGAAAAAATAGAATTAGAAAAAAAAGTTATTACAAGACAAATAAGAGAACTTACTGAGAAAATAAAACTTAAAAAATTTCAAAAAAAACTGTTAAAATCTAATATTCAAGTATATGAAGAAACAAAGAAAAACTTAGAAAAAATAATATCTCAAATAAATAAAAATACACAAGATTTAATCTCGCTTAGAACTAAACTTTTAACAAACCAATCAAATAAAATGATTAATAATAAAAAAGAATCTGACCAGTTAACACTTCTTCTTTATTCAAATATTATTCAACAAAATATAAGCTATATTTCAATTTTAGAAATGAAAATCCTTAATTTAAAAAAAGAATATTTTGAACTTCAAGAAAAATTAAACAAGCTTAATTTAGATATTTTAGCTTTAAAAAATCAAATTGAAAATTTAAAACAAGAAAGAGATGAAAAGTTAGAAAAAAATAAAGCTATTTTAGTAGCAGATATAAAAAAATTAGAAGTTAATTTACAAAATTTACGTGCCTTTGATATTGTTCAACCTCCTATAAGTTCTCCTAAGCCAGAAAAACCTAAAAAGGCTTTAATATTAGCAACGGCAGGAATAAGCGGCATTTTTACAGGGATCTTTTTATCTTTTATTTTCTGTGCAATAGAAGAAAGAAAAAAATAAAAAATCTACAATTTGCTAAAAATGTTTTATAGTTAAGTTATAAGTTTGATTATGTTAAATTGTAAAGTTTGAAAAATTTTTTATATAAATATAAGATACTTGAATGTAAAATAGTTTTTAGACTCTGGGAAGTTATTACAGTCTATAATACATTACTATGATTTAAACTGTTAGATAGTAATAAAGTAAACATAAAAAACAAAATGCGTATATTCTTAAATTTACACTTTACAGATTAAAAAATTTTGAAGTCTAAAATGGAAAATATAAAAAGAAGATGACATAGTAAGGTTTAAAGACAGATACAGAAGGAAAAGATATCTAAGTTTGGGAGGCACTGGAAAAATGAGGGATGGAAAAGAAAATAATATAATTTGGCATAAACCCAAAGTTACACGAGAAATGAGAGAAAAATTGAATGGGCACAGAAGTATAGCTTTATGGTTTACTGGATTGCCAAGTTCTGGGAAATCTACAATTGCCCATGCTGTAGAAGAAAGGCTTTATAAAATGGGAGTAAGGACTTATACATTTGATGGAGATAATGTGAGACATGGGCTTTGCTCAGATCTTGGTTTCTCTCCAGAAGATAGAGCTGAAAATTTGAGAAGAATCGCAGAAATGATAAAGTTGTTTTTAGATGCAGGTATTGTAGTACTTGCTGCCTTTGTTTCTCCGTTTCGTAAAGATAGGGAAAAAATAAGAAAAATTATTTCGGAAAAAGATTTTATTGAAATATATTGTAAATGCCCTGTAGAAGTTTGTATGAAACGAGATCCAAAAGGTATGTATGAAAGAGCATTAAGAGGGGAAATTAAGGAATATACAGGTATTTCTTCACCTTATGAAGAACCGGAAAACCCTGATCTAATCTTAGAAACGCATCTTTTAAGTATAGAAGAATGTGTAGAGAGAGTTTTAAAACTTATAAATAACAAAATATTTATTTAACCATTTCTGACCACTTTTTAGCAAGTTCGTCTCTTCTTGGTTTATAAACAACCTCAAAAAAGTATCTCTGGGATAATAAAACGCCTTTATCATAACTTTTTACAATTTCCAATGCTTCTTTCCATGCTTCCTCAAATTTTCCCTGAAAACGAGCTTCTATTTGTTTTTTAAATTCTTCAGGAGTTTGTATCTCATCCCCAATAACAAAAAATTTTTTGTCTTTAATTTTTACACAATAAGCCATTTCATCTCCGATTCTTTCAATGGAGAAAGTTTTTTCTATTTTTTCGATATCTTCTTCTGGAAATTTACGAGCTAATTTCCATTTAGGTAACATAAGCTTTGTTGGTCTTCTCAAATGTTTAAAACCTCTTTTAGCTGCAGCATAAAATATAGCTCTATTTAATCCAAAACTTTTTGCTTCTTCAATAGAATAACCTAAAACATAAGCTCTTGCTGCCTGTAATGTAGCCATTACTTGGAAACGTCCAACAGGCCTCATTTTTAATTTAACCTTTCATTTTTCGCCAGTGATGAGTTGCTATAGGAGCTTCTTTTGAAATAATATAAGGAGAATCCAAATTTTTCAATACTATTCCTTCGTAACCCTTTTCGAGATTTTCTTTAAGAGATTCTTCAAGATTTTCCAATTTTTTATATTCAATTAAATAAACAGGTGGATTTAATTTTAACAATTCTAAAATCCTTTTTCTTTCTCTAAGTGGTTTATTTCCTAAAAATTCATTATTCAAAAAAATAATATCAAAAACAAAAATTAATGGTTCTGCTTTTTTAGTCCTTGTTAAAACAGAAGGAATCCCTCTTCTTCCTTTTGTTGAATAGAGCTCGCAATCAAGTAATGTTCCATTTGGAATATCTTTTAAGGAGGGATTTAAATAAGAAAGATTTTTTGTCCAATTTGGATGTTTTTCAAGCCTTCTTCCCCAATACTCAATTCTTCCATTTTCGTATTTTATTATTTGTAATCTCCATCCATCAATTTTTGGTTCTACAATCCATTCTCCATTTAATTTCTCTCCAAAATAAGGGATAGGTTGCATAAGAAAAATTGGCGAAAGTTTAATTTTTTCCTTCATTTTTAAATTTTTGAAATTATAATTATTTAAAAAATATAAAAAAATAAGGAATTTTAATATATGTTTAAGAAAAAAATTAAAAAATTTTCAAAAGATGCAATGCCTTACATAGCATTATTTTCAATAGGTTCAGCAATATTTTTGCGAATTTTTATAAAAACTCCTGCGCTTTTATACTGGCTTTTCTTTAAAAGAAAGAGTTCAAATTAAGTAAAACATTTGTAGCTATTTTAATATCTTCTATTTTAATTTTTTCTTCTTTTGTATGACACAAAGGTAAGTAACCAGGCCCCCATACTACAACATCAAATTTATCTTTTAAATTAAGAGCATCTGTCCAAGATTTCATTTCAGTGTATTCAACTTTTAAGCCGCAATTTTTTAAAGCTTTTTCTAAATATAAATTTACTTTTCTACTTATATACCCTTCATAGGCATGATCTATTTCATAATCTCCATAATACTTTACAAATTCAATTTTTTTCATATAATCAATAAGTTTTTCTTTGGGTTTAAGAAAAATTTCAAATTTTATTTTGCAACTATTTGGAATTATATATTCTTCTCCTCCTCCTTTTATTTTTAAAGTATTTATATTAAATTTTTTTTCTTTAAGTTTATTAAATAATTCGAAGGTTTTTTCTATAGCATTAATTCCCTTTTCAGGAAAGGCTCCGTGAGCTTCTTTCCCGTATACATTTACTATTAATTCAAAATTTCCATAATGTCTTGAAGCTATTTTTAATTCTGTAGGTTCCATTACTATAACAAATTTTCCATTTTTCCAGGAATTAACAAATTCTTTAGATCCGAGACCATCTTCTTCCTCATCACAAAAAAAAGCTAAAGTATAATTTATTCCTTTTTCACCTGCAAGAAGCATAGCAGTAATACTTGCCTTGGCATCGCACACGCCTGTTCCATAAGCATAAACTCCGTCTGTTGAAAATCTACTTTTAATAGGTACTGTATCAAGATGGGTAGCAACAATTAAATCTGATTTTGATTCTGTAGCAAGATAATACTTACCCTCTTTTACTTTGTATCCTAAATTTTCTAAATAATCTTTAACAAATTTTTTAATTTTTTCTTCTTTTTTACTGATAGATTCTATTTCTGTTAAAGTTTTTAACAATTTAATGATTTTTTCATTCTCAGCCATTTACCCCATACTCCAATCTCTTCAAACCCAAATTGTTTATAGAAGTTTATAGCTCTATAATTAGTCTTGCCAACCCATAATTCAGCTTTATTTAACCCCTTTTTAATTCCATATTCTAAAGCTTTATTTAAAAGTTTGGAAGCAATTCCTTTTCTTCTAAATTCCGGAAGCACAAAAAGTTCATGTATTTCTAAAATTTTTTCTCCTTTATAATTCACCCAATTTGCATCAACCGCAATAAATCCAGCAATTTTATTATTTTCTTCAGCTATCATAAATCCGTCTTTATCTCTATTATAAAGCCACTTAAAATAATTTTTTATATCTTTTCTTGTTTTATATTTATAATTTTTAAGGTCTTGATATGCTTTAATATAACAATCTATAAAACTTTCTATATCTTCCTTTTTCACTTTTCTAATTATTATTTTTGATTTCATATTTTTATTTTATTTTATGAAATATAATTCTTTTGAAGGTTTTAAAATAATGTAATTGGTACAAAATTACTTACAAGAATATTTTAATTTTGAATTTATTATTTCCAAGAAAGGATTTATCAAACAATTGTATTAATATTTGTTTATGAAATAATAATAAAAAATAGTTGCAGTATTAATATTAAAAAAATACTGTTTTTGTATGTATTTATAAGAAGTATGTTTTATTATGTAACGTTAAATAAAAATATTAATCTTATTAAATTAAAATCAGTAAAGAATGAAAGCTTATGTCTAATGTTTTGATTTTTGTAAATATACAAGATGTTTAAAATTATATAATTTTTTTAAAGGTTGGATCGATTTTTCGTTTTTAGAAGAACTATTACAAATTAGTTATGTTGATTTTGAATATTCTTTAAAGTTTTTTTGATTGTTTCCGATTAATTAAAAATCAAGATGGGTAAATCAGATACCCTAATTAACAAAAATCCTCCTTTATCTAATTTTATAAATTTTAAAGAATTTGCAATAAAAGTTTCGAAAAAGCTTCAAGTGATTAAAGCAGGAGCTCTTGCAAGAATTGATATTTTTGAAATGGGGTACATAAATCTTATATATGGATTTGAAAAAGGTAATAAAATTCTTGAAGCAGTAGGTAATCTTTTAAAAAAGCATATGAGATATACAGATATTGTTGCAAAAACAGGAGGAGATGAATTTGCAATATTTGTAGAACTTCCAAAAGAAGAAAATACTATAGCAATTGCAGAAAAACTGCGAGAATTGTTTATTTTTCCTATAGAAAATGTGACAGTTTTTATAAATGCTGGCATTTCTATTTTCCCTATCGATGGAAAAACTTTTACAGAACTTTTTGAAAAAGCGGGTTTTGCTCTTAAGGAAGCTAAAAAAGAAGGTCCAAATGTAATAAAATTTTATACCCTTGCTTTTGAAGAAAAAATTACAGATCTTCTTAAAACTGAAACTCTTATTGAAAAAGCTATAAGAAAAGGCCTTTTTAAATTTTATTATCAACCAATTTTTGATACTAAAACTTTAAAAATATCAGGTTTTGAAGCCCTTGCAAGAATTGTTGAAGAAGACGGGAATCTTTATCCTGCAGAAAAATTTATTTATGTTCTTGAAAAGCATCATTATATAGATGTATTTGAAGAGAAACTTATAAAAGAAGCTATTTTAAAATCTAAAAAATGGAATCTACCTATTTCTATTAATCTTTCAGAAAGAGGTTTTCTCACCGAAACTTTTTTAAAAAAAATTATTAAATACTATCAATCTGGGTGTAAAATTATAATAGAAATAGTTGAAAGAACACTTATTAAAGATCCTAAACGTGCTATCGAAATCTTAACAAAATTAAAAGAAATTGGTTTTTATATAGTTATTGATGATTTTGGAACAGGGTATTCTTCCCTTGCATATCTTAAAGATTTGCCTTTTGATATGTTAAAAATAGATATTTCTTTTATAAAAGAATTACCTTATAATCAAAAGGTAAGAAGAATAGTAGAATTTATAGTAGAGCTTGGAAAAAAACTTAAAGTAAAAATTTGTGCAGAGGGGGTTGAAAAGAAAGAACAACTCGAATTTTTAAAAAATATTGGTTGTGATTATGTGCAAGGATTTTTGCTTGGCAAACCCCGCTCCCAAAAAGAAATAGAAAACCGATCATTTCATTTCAATTTATTAAATATTTCTTTAAAGTAATCAATTTAAATAGAAAAATCTTCAAATTTTTATTTATAAAAATCTTATCAATTAAAAAATACAAAGAATAAAAAATTTAAAAATTTTTAGTTTAAAAATAAAATACTTTTGATTTCGTTTTTCTTATTGGCTTTATATAGAAAAAATAAGCTCAAATAGTAGGATTTCTTTACAATCGATCACTTCTTTAGTAGAAATTATTATTTCATAAAAATGGGATAAAGAAAAAATAGTGAAAAAGACTTTCAAAAGTATAATTTCTTTTTTATAACTTATAACTGCAAAATTTTTTAAAGCTTTAAAAAATCAGGAATATACCTAATAATCCAGTGCTTACAAAAAGTCATTACAAAAAAGCAAATAAAAGAAGATTTTGAACACGGTGGTTTTATATGGTATTAAATCATTTGTAGTTAGGAAATAATAAAATCAATAAAAAAGAAAAAAGCTATTATAAAATTGACTTGTGAAAAATCTGAAAGACGGCTTTATTAAAAATGTTTAAAGAAAAAGGAAAATGGAAAACGGGACTGGTTAAAACTTTCTGGCCTCGCAAATGGCTAAAAAATTACTTTAAATAAAACTTTCAGAAATTTATAGTAGTAAATATTCAATTAATTTTGTTTTAATTATATCCTAAAAAATAATATTAAAAATTTGGTGGGAAAATCTAATATAAAGAGTATAATTAAAATTTAAAGAGTTTGATTAAAAATAATAAAATTTTAAATTTGAGGAAAATAACTTGGACGAGGAAACAAAAAAAGAAATAGAAGAAATAAAAAAAGAACTAAATAAAAAAGAAAATACTGATCTTAAAGACAAAACTGAAATTGAAGAATCTCAAAAAGAATTTTCTCAAAAAGAAAAAGATACAAAAGAAAATATAGAAAAAAAATCTGAAGAAGAACCTGGATTAAAATCTGAAACACCTGAAAAAATAGATTTATTAGTTGAAGAACTTGAAAAAGAAAAATCAGCTATAGAAACCGAAGAAAAGACATCCGAAATACCTGTATCTAAAATAAAGATCTTAAAAGAAAAGATTTTTAAAAATTGGGTTTTAATAGGAATATTTTTCTCATTGGTAGGAATAATTTTAGGACTTTTATATTTAAAAAAAATATTTATCTCTGAAAATCCTTTATTTTTTGCTTCACCTTCAGAAAATCGGTCAATTTTAAAAAAAAGCGAATTTGCTAATAAGACTTTAAACGTATCTGAAAAATTATCAAAAAAGATAATTCCTTATGAAAATGTTACAGCCCAATATAAAATTACACTTAAAAATTTTTTAATTCCTTTATCTGAAAAAAAATTTCTGAAAGTTGAGATAAGTTTATTTTTCAATAAATACTCCGATATAGAAGAAGTAGTAAAAAAGGAGATCTATTATAGAGAATTTTTTTATAATTACCTAAAAAAATATGCATCTTCTGAATGGCTGAAAAATGAAAATTTAAAAAAATTAGAAGAAGAAATAAAATTGGAATTAAAAAAAGAAAAACTTTTTCCTATGCCTGTAAGAATCATTTTTGAAGGAGCTTTGTTAAAGACATGATAGATAAAAATTTAATGATTAGTATTTTAATAATTCTTTTGATAATTGATTTTTTAATACTTACTATTTTTGTTTTTATTTATTCTAAATTTAAAAAATTTATGGAATTACCATGGGAGGAAATAAAAGAAAGCGTAGAAAGGGCTCAGAAATTAGTAAAAAAACTGGAAGAACTTCAACAAAATAAAGAGTATACTGATAAAAAAGAAATAATAAATCTTGTCTACCAACTTAATAACCAAGGTTATAGTATTAGAGAAATTGCCAGAAAACTAAGAATAAGTGAAGCTGAGGTTGAAATAATTTTATCTTCTAAAAGGAATAAATAATGCAAATAACTGCTCCTGCACCTATTATTTACCTTCCTGAAAATTTGTGGTCAATTTTTACAAGACCTGGGAGAGAACTTTTAATTCGTGTTATTGGAATAGAAGGTAAAACTTTAAGTTTGGAACTCGGTGGTGAAAAATTTCAGGCTCGCATAGGTGGTACTCTGACACCTGAAGATTTCAAAATCGGTGAAGTTATAAGAGTAAGAATTGCTCAAGTAGGACATCCTATAGTTTTAGAAATAATATCTTCAGAAGAAAAAACTTCAGATCTTCGTTTTCTTTATTTAATGACCCAGAAAATACCTGTTCAAGAAAAAACTCAACAATATGCCAAATTTTCTCCCCCGGTAGATAAGGAAATTTCTTTGATAATAGACTTTTTAAAAAATTTAACTCAATCTTATAAATCCGAAAAAAAAGAGATAAAAAAAGAATATCTCAAAGATCTTTTCGGTAAAAATATAAAAACACTTAACATTCTTTATGAAAACAATAAAATAATAATTCCTTTTCTTTTTTCAGATGAAAGGTCTTGGGGATATTTAGAACTGAGTACCCCAGAAGAAAAAGATGGTAAAATTAAGTTATTTTATATAAGACTTTTTATGGAATATCTTGGTTTAATAGAAATTATTTTTAGCTATTTGAAAAACGAGGTATATATAGATTTATTTTTTAGTAATAAAATTGCCTTAGAAATAGCTAAAAAATATATACCAGAATTAAAAGAAAAGCTTAATGTTTATAAAATATCTGCAAAACTCAGTATCGAATATAAAGAAGCTTTCCCAGGATATTTATTTAAAAAAGAAGGATAAATCTTTTTGGGAAATAATCAAGGGTTTAAGGAATGAAAAAAATTACTGTTTTGGTAGTAGATGACTCAGCTCTTATAAGAAGACTTTTGGTTGATATATTGAAAAAAGATAAAGATATAGAAGTAATAGATACTGCTAAAGATGGAAAAGAAGCAGTGGAAAAAGCTAAAATATTAAAACCTGATGTAATTACTTTAGATATTGAAATGCCTGAAATGGATGGTCTTACAGCTTTAAAAATTTTAAGAAGAGAAATTCCTCAAAGTAAAATTATTATGTTTTCTTCTTTAACTCAAGAGGGTGCGAAAGCTACTATAGAAGCTTTAACTCTTGGAGCTTATGACTTTGTTCCAAAGCCCTCGAGCAGGTCATTTTTAGAAAGTATAAAAAAAATAGAAAGTGAGTTATTACCAAAAATAAAAAGTCTTAGAATAAAAAAACCTTATATAATACCTGTTTCTACTAAAGTTAGGTTAAAAAAGGGAACCTATAAAGCCTGTGGAATAGGTGTTTCCACCGGAGGACCGCAGACATTGATGCAGATTATTCCTAAATTACCTGCTAATTTCCCTGTGCCAGTTCTGATAGTTCAACACATGCCACCTATATTTACTAAACAATTAGCTGATAGATTAAATTCTGTTTCAGTTTTAAGAGTAAAAGAAGCTGAACATGGAGAACCTATTAAACCAAAAATTGTATATATTGCTCCAGGAGATTTTCATATGGAGGTAAAAAAAACTCATACAGGAGAAAAAATATTTTTACATAAAGGTCCTCCACGGAATTTTTGTAGACCATCGGTAGATGAACTATTTGAATCCATGGCAGAGGTGTATGAAGACAAATGCATTGGAATTATATTAACGGGTATGGGTACCGATGGTAAAGAAGGAGCAAAAAAAATTAAAGAAAAAGGAGGTGTAGTACTAAGTCAAGATCCAGAGAGTTCTATCGTTTTTGGTATGCCTAAAGCTGTAATAGATGCAGGGTTAGCAGATGAAGTCCTGAACCCTTCACAAATTTCTCAAAGAATAAAAGAATTGATTTTGAAAACTCATAATGGATAAAGAAATCTATAACTATTTTACAACTTTAATTGAAAAAATTAGCGGAATTTCTTATAATTTAGATAAAGAATATCTAATTGAAAAAAAACTAAACGAGTTAGCTCAATCTTTAGGGTATAAAGATATTAAAGAATTATATCTTAAAGCCAAAAGTAGTTTAACTTTAAATCTTCTGGATGATATAATAGATGCTTTAACAACAAATGAAACTTATTTTTTTAGAGATAATCACCCATTTGAAGCTTTGAAGAATTATATTCTTCCTGAATTACTTAAAAGGCAAAAAGAAATATTTATCTGGTCAGCAGGTTGTTCCACTGGTCAAGAACCTTATACAATTGCTATGATTTTAACAGAATATTTTTCTCAATATTTAACAACTCATAAAATATTTATCTATGCTACCGATATTTCTAAAAAAAGTTTAGAAAGAGCTAAAAAAGGAATTTATAATCAAATAGAAATTAATCGTGGATTATCAGAAAATTTTTTGATAAAATATTTTAAAAAAATAAATGTTTATTGGGAAATAAATGATAAAATAAAAAAAATGGTAAAATTTGAACATTTAAATCTATTAGAAATAGATAAAAAGGTTAAACAAAATTTTGATATAATTTTTTGTAGGTATGTACTTATTTATTTTTCTGAAGAAATTAAAAAGAAAGTATTTATTTCTTTATGGAATAAATTAAAACCTAAAGGATATTTATTTTTGGGAGCTACAGAGTTCCCACCTTTAACTTTTCCTGATATGGAGAGAAAAATCTTTGGTAAAACAATATGTTATTGTAAAAAATAAAAATAAAATAAAAATATTAGAAGTAAAAAAATATTAGAAGTAAAATAAAATAAAAATATTAGAAGATAAAAAATATTCTTGATACAGGAGTTGAAAATAGAGCTAAAAGAAGAAAGAAGAAGATTTCCAAGATGTTATACAAATATTAAAGCGTATTTTCCTTCGGATGAAAAGCCTTACAGAGTTAGTAATGTTTCTTATAGGGGATGTTTTATTTGTACAAATAAAAAAATTCCGAGAAGAAAGCTTATTTATTTTGAAATAGAAATTCCGGATGTAGGAAGAATACCTATTTATGGAATAGTAGTTCATCATGGTACATCCAAAAATCCTGGATTAGGTATAGAAATAATTGAGATAGATAAAAATCTAACTCCGGTCTGGGGGTTGTATATAAAAGCTCTTGGATATATCAATAAAGCTCGTGAAATTTATGAAAAAACTCTTAATGAATTTTGTTCTGAAAAAGAATCAAAATAAATGGATTTTTATATAGTTCTAATTTTCTTATTAGGCCTTTGCTTAGGTAGTTTTTTAAATGTAATAATTTATCGTTGGGCTGAGGGATTGTCTATTATAAGTCCTTTATTTTCAATTTGTCCAAAATGCGGACATACTTTAAAATGGCATCACAATATTCCGTTACTTTCTTATATTTTTCTTAAAGGAAGATGTGCATTCTGTAAAGAGAAAATATCTATAAGATATCCGTTTGTAGAATTAATTACTGCGGTTGGCTTAACTTACATTTATCTAAAATTCCAACCTTTATATGGATGGGTAAGTTTTTTAGGATTTTCTTTTTATTTTTTAGTACTCATAGCTATATCTTTTATAGATCTTAAAACAAAAGAAATCCCCGATAAATTATCACTGAGTTTGATTTTAGCTGGTTGGTTTTTTTCTTTACTTGGATTTAATCCATTAATAGATTTTAAAACAAGTCTATTATCCGGTTTTTCAGGTGCTGGATTATTATTTTTAATTAATGAATTTTATTATCAAATTACTAAGAGAGATGGAATAGGTATAGGCGATTTTAAATTAATGGGAGGAATAGGAGCATTTTTAGGTTATTCAAGTTTTTATACAATCCTTCTTTTAGCTTCTATAATAGGAATACTTGTGTTTTTAATAACTAAGTTATTTAAAAAAGATACCGAAAAAATTGATTTAAAAACAGAAATCCCTTTTGGGCCTTTTTTAGCTTTGGCAAGTCTTTTTTATCTTTTTAATTGGATAAGAATAAGTTTATATTAATTTTTTAAAATATTATTTTTTCCTTGGATATTCAAGATAAATTGTAACAGGTCCATCATTTATTAAATAAATCTGCATATATGCTCCAAAAACCCCCTCTTTTACAGAAATACCTTTATTTTTAATTTTTTGAGCTAATTCCTGCAATAATTTTTTCGCTATTTCTGGATTTTCAGCAAGATGGAAAGAAGGACGGGTTCCTTTTTTTAAAAAACCACAGACTGTAAAATTTGAAACGAGAAGAATTTCTCCATTAATATCTTTTACACTAAGATTAAACTTACCTTCTTTGTCAGAAAAGATTCTTAAATTTACTAATTTCTCAGAAAACCAATTTAATACTTCATCATTATCTCCTTTTTCAACACACGCTAATACTAAAAGACCTTGTTTTATTTCAGAAATTATTTTATTCTCAACTACAACTCTTGCTTCTTTTACTCTTTGAATGACTGCTTTCATTATAAGTTATAATGTTCTTTAATATATTTTGCTCCTAAATAAAATGCCTTTAAATTAGAATTCAAAAGGTGTTTTTTCTTTTCTCCCAATACTGTTTTTAAGGCAGATTTCAATTGTTTTTCATTAAAAATTTTAGTAATTTGATAAAAAGCACCCACTGCACATATATTCCCTAAAAAGGGAACTTTAATACTCTCGGCTAAGGTGTCAACCGGAATAAAATAAAGTTTATATTTTTTTTGAAGTATTTTCAAATTTTTGATATTTTCTGAAGGAACTAAATCAGAATTTATAATGGCTATCCCTCCATTTTTTAATCTCGGAATAAATTTTTCGTAAGAGGGATAATTCATAATTATTAAAAAAGAAGGAGAAAAAACTACAGGTGAGGCTATTTCTTTTTTCGAGATAATTACTGTACAATTACAAGTTCCACCTCTCATTTCAGGACCATAAATAGGCAAGTAAGTAACATTATAATTAGCCAGCATCCCAGCATAGGCTAAAAGATTTCCGGCAAAAAGAATTCCTTGTCCCCCAAAACCAGAAAGAATTATTTCTAATTTCATTTTTATTTCCTTTTTTCATTTTTTAAAAATTCACTAACTTTATCTTTAAAAATACCAATAGGAAAAGTTTTTGTAAGTTCATCAATATATTTCATAGATTCAACAGGTGTCATTTTCCAATTTACAGGACAAGGAGATAAAACCTCTACAAATCCAAAACCTAAATTATATATCTGAGCTAAAAAAGCTTTTTTGATAGCCTTTTTAGTTTCAAGAATTCTTTTTGGGGTATTTAAAGTAACTCTTCCTGAAAAGGCTACACCATCAAAACTTGCAAGAATTTCAGCAGATTTAATAGGACTACCGAATATATCAGGGTCTCTTCCTTCAGGAGTAGTGGTAGTAATTTGTCCAGGTACAGTAGTAGGGGACATTTGTCCGCCTGTCATTCCATAGAGTGTGTTATTTATCATAATCACAGTTATTTTTTCTCCTCTTAAAGCAGCGTGTAAGCTTTCTCCCAATCCTATAGCAGCAAAATCACCATCTCCTTGATATGTAAATACAATTAAGTCAGGAGTAGCTCTTTTGGCTCCAGTTGCTGCAGCACAGGCTCTTCCATGTGGAGCTTCGATTATATCTACATCAATATAAAAATATAGAAAAACTGCACAACCAATAGAGGATATCCCCAAGCATTTATCTTGAATATTTAATTCGTCAATTACTTCACAAAGAAGTCTGTGAACAATACTGTGTCCACATCCTGGACAATAATGAAATAATGTATTTTTTAAACTTTTTGGATGTGTGAAGACCTTAGGCATTTTTTAATCCTCTTTTCTATATCTTCTGGAAAAGGAATAATACTTGGTGGATAGGGTAAAGAAATTACTTCAGCTTTTCCCTCTACTGAAATCTTTACATCTTCTACCATTTGTCCACAATTAAATTCTGATACCAAAAATTTTAATTTTTTACCTGAATTTTTTATTAATTTTTGAATAGGTTTAGCAGGGTAGGGAAAAAGAGTAATTGGTCTAAAAAAGCCCACAGGATAACCTTTATTTTTTAAATTTTGACATGCTTCTTTACAAATGCGGGCCATGGAGCCAAAAGCTACTACTATAATTTCATCCTCTTTATCTACCTGATTTTCATATTTTATATCTTTTTGCATAGCGCGGTATTTTTTTTGAAGGCGAAGATTATGGTCTCTTAATTCTTGAGAGTTTAAAAACAAACTACGAATAAATCTTGCTGGTCTTCCTTTGGCACCTGTAAGAGCCCAATCATCCTTAGGATATTCTTTTATTTTTAGCTTTTTAAGAATTAAAGGTTCTTTCATTTGACCCAGGATAGCATCTGAAAGAATCATTACAGGATTTCTATATTTTTCTGCAAGTTCAAATGCCTTAGCTGTAAGTTCATAAGCCTCCTGAGCATTGTAAGGAGCAAGTATTAAAAAATGATAATCTCCGTGTCCTCCACCTTTAACAGCTTGAAAATAATCACCTTGTGAAACTTCGATCCCTCCTAAACCCGGTCCTCCACGCATTACATTTACTATCACCGCTGGAAGTTCTAACCCTGCTAAATAAGAAAAAGTTTCACACATAAGAGAAATTCCAGGACTTGAAGAACTTACCATAGCTCTTTTCCCTGTAGCCACTGCTCCAAGAACCATATTAATAGCTGAAAGTTCGCTTTCAGCTTGCAAAAAAATCCCACCTCTTTTTGGAAGTTCTTGTGCCATAATTTCTGGAATTTCATTCTGAGGAGTGATAGGATATCCAAAATAACATTTGCAGTTAGCTTCCAAAGCTCCAAAAGCTATAGCTTCTACACCTTTTGCCAGAATTTTTTTATTTTTCATCTTTCACAAATACTATATCCGGACAGACTATATAACAAATTCCGCATAAATTACATTTTTCAGGATTCTTAGGGAATACAACTTTATACCCGTGAGAATTTCTTTTATTACTTAAATCCAATACTTTTTTAGGACAAAAATAAACACACAATCCACAACCTTTACATCTTTCTTCTCTAATTTTTAAATCAAAAATCAAAAACCTCCTTTTAAAATATTTTGAAAAAATTATTTTTGAGAACTTACCAAAGCTTGACAAACCAAATTTAAAGTTTGTAAATTTTCTACATTATAGCATTTAAACTCTTTACCTTCTAAAATTTGTGAAATTAATCCAGATAATACCTTTTTTGGTCCGATTTCTATAAAAATTTTTACCCCTTTGTTATACATGAAGTTTACACAATCAATCCATTTGACAGAGGAGGTAATTTGTTTTTTCATCAAATTTTTTATTTCTTCTGCAGAAGTTTCAGCTTTTCCGGAAACGTTACTTACAAATGGGATTTTGGGAGGTTTCCAAGATAATTTATTTAAAACATTTTTTAATTCCTCCTCTGCTTCTTTCATTAACGGACTATGAAACCCTGCACTTACTTTTAATTTCACTACCTTTTTAGCTCCCTGATTTTTCGCTTCCTCTGCTACTTTATCTACAGCAGGAATCTCTCCACTTATCACAAGTTGTTTAGGGGAATTGTAATTTGAAATTATTACCAAACCAGAAGAATTTTTTATAATTTTTTTTAATTTATCTAAAGGGAATCCTATAATGGCATACATTGTAGAATTTGATTTTTTTCCTGCCTCATCCATTAATCTTGCTCTTTCTTTAACAGCTTTTAAAGTATCTTCAAAAGAAAGTACCTCGGCAGAAAAAAGAGCACTATATTCCCCAAGACTGTGCCCTGCTACAAAAGAAGGATATATGTTTTTTTCTTCGAGTTTATTTCTTAATACTAAATAACATGCTATGCTGACTACAGTTAGACAAACCTGAAGATTTTTTGTAATCGTCAACTCAGATAAAGGGCCTTCAAAACAGAGTTTTCTTACTGGTATTTGAGTGAGTTCTTCAGCTTTATTAAAAAGTGTTTTAACTTCTGAAAAGTTTTCATAAAATTCTTTACCCATTCCAATATATTGAGACCCTTGACCAGGAAAAACAAATGCAATCATTCCTCTTCCTCCGAAAATTCAGATGGGAGTGCTTCTTCAATTTCTTCTGAAAGCTTCATTTCATAATCCTCCGGGGGTAATAATTCTTCAAGTTCTAAAGGATTATTTATTTTTACTTTTATTAACCATCCTTCATCATAAGGATCTTCATTTAAAATTTCTACATCCTCTAATACTTTTTCATTGACAGAAATTATTTTTCCTGAAATTGGCATAACTAAATCATAAATTTCTTCCACTGTTTCCATGCTTCCAAAAATCTCATCCTTTTCATATTCTTCATCTTCTTCAGGAAGATCTATGTCAAGAATTTCAAGGTTACATAAACTGAAATATTCAGTAATTCCTATTGTTGCAGTTTTTCTCTTTCCTTTTTTTACCCATAGATGTTTTTCAGAAAATAATCTATCTTCAGGAATCTTAAACATAAATACCTCCTCCTGCAAAATAGATTTAAGTTGGATTTATAGCCATTTTTTTAAAAATAGCAAGAGTTTTTTAAAAAATTAAAATTATTTGATTTGAAAATTTTTGGTGATTTTTTCCTTTAATTTTTTATTTAAATTAAAAGCCCAGGCTAAAACCACTGCTACTGCATTATATAATTCTGGTGGTATAGGTTTTTCAAGTTCTAATTTATAGAGCTCTTTTACCAATATTGAATCATGTTTAATAGGTATATTATATTCCTTTGCCAGCTTTAATATAAGTTCAGCCAAATATCCTTTTCCTTTTGCTACAACTTTTGGAGCTTTATCTTTTATTTCATATTTTAAAGCTACTGCAATTTTTTCATCTTTTTCCATTTTTTTAATTTACTTTTCTTAAACTCTATGCTATAATTTTTAAAATCAAGGGATATCATATTTATTTTCGGTAATATTTAAAATTTGTAAAGGAGGTAAGTTATGAAATTAACTTTATCAGTTATTAAGGCAGATATAGGAGGGTTTGTTGGGCATTCTTCTGTTCATAAAGAAGTTGTAAATAAAGTAAAAGAAGTTGCTGAAGATGGGAAAGACAGAGGTATTATAAGAGACCTTTCAGTACTTGTATGCGGAGATGATATCGCACTTGTAATGACACATACCAAAGGAGTTGATGCTTCTGAAGTTCATGAACTGGCATGGAATGCATTTAAAGAGGGTACAGAAGTGGCAAAAAAAATGAAAATGTATGGAGCAGGGCAAGATCTTTTATCTGATGCTTTTTCTGGTAATGTAAAGGGTATGGGACCTGGGGTTGCTGAAATGGAATTTGAAGAAAGAAAAAGTGAACCTGTGGTAGTATTTTTTGCTGATAAGACATCCCCAAGTGCTTGGAATTTACCTTTATTTGAGATGTTTGCAGATCCGATGAATACAGCAGGACTTGTTATAGATCCTTCTATGCACGATGGGTTTATTTTTGAAGTAATGGATGTTTATACAGGAATGGCTATTAAACTTAAAGCACCTGAAGAACTTTATGATTTGCTTGTATTTATCGGGGCAACAAGTAGATATGTAATTAGAAATATTTATAGAAAAAGAGACGGAGAAATTGCAGCAACTGCTTCTACTCAAAGACTTTCGTTAATGGCAGGTCGATATGTTGGTAAAGATGACCCAGTACTTATAGTAAGATCCCAAAGTGGTTTTCCTGCAATAGGAGAAATTTTAGAACCATTTGCTCGTCCATGGATTGTTGAGGGATGGATGAGAGGTTCTCATACAGGACCTCTTATGCCTGTATCATTTAAAAATGCAAGACCTACTCGTTTTGATGGACCACCTCGCGTTATAGCAGCTGGTTATCAGATTACAGAAGGTTATCTTATTGGTCCTTCTGATTTATTTGATGATCCAGCATTTGATGAAGCAAGAAGAGATTGTGCATTTATAGCAAATTATCTAAGAAGACAGGGCATTTTTGAGCCTCATAGATTGCCTCCTGAAGAAATGGAATACACCACCTTACCTAAGGTATTAGAAAAATTAAAAGATAGATTTAAATTAGTGGATGAAAAAAAATTAAAACTTTCTTCTGAAACCACAGAATAATGCATGAATTTGTATTTGACCCAAAAAATTACACATTAGAAGATACAATAAAATTTAGATGCTATAAAGGAATTAGTTGTTTTAATAAATGTTGTTATGATGTAAAACTTGTTTTTACTCCTTATGATTTTTTAAGAATTAGAAAAGCTCTTAATCTTTCTGTAGATGAATTTATTGAAAAATTCGGTGAAGTATATTTAGGAGAGGTAACACAACTTCCTATAATTTCTATAAATATAGATCCTTATACTCAAGCATGTCCTTTTTTGGATGAAAAAGAAGGATGTAAAATTTATCCAGATAGACCAACATCCTGCCGTTTATACCCACTTGCAAGGTATGTAAGTAAAAATGAAAAAGGGGAAAAACAGGAAATATTTAAAATAATAAGAGAAACTCATTGTAAAGGACATTATGAAGAAAGACCTATTAAAATTAAAGATTATCTTATAGAACAAGGGTTGGAACCATATCTTTTTTATAATGATTTATGGGGGGAAATTGTAATAAAAAGAAAAAAAATAGCAAATACTCCTTTAACAGGAGATGTCCTTGATCTTATTTTTCTTGTGGCTTATGACCTGCCAGAATTAAGAAAATCTTTAAAAAATGGAGATTTGGAAGATTTCCCTCCGATTGATCCTAATTTACCAGATGAAAAATTATTAGAAGTTGGATTGAAATATATAAAAGATGTAATTTTAAGTGAAAAATATCTAATATGAAAATAGGAAAAGACTTACATGGAGAAATTAATATAATTCCTCTTGTAGATATCATATTAGTTATTTTGATTATTTTCATGATAACTGCTCCACTTTTAACTTCTGGAATAGAAGTAGAATTACCTAAAACGAAAGATTTTCCTTTAAAACAAAAAGAAACAAAACCTTTAAAAATTACTATTACAAAAGAGGGAAAGATAAAAATTTATGGAAAAGAGGTATCCTTAGAAAACTTATATTTTTGGGCTGTTGAAGCAAAAAAACACAATCTTGTTAAAGAGGTTCAAATAGAAGCAGATAAAGCATGTCCTTATGGAATAGTGGCAAAAGTCTTGTCTGAGTTAAAAAGAGCAGGATTTAATGAATTGGGACTTTTAACCCAACCTGAAACTTAAACCATTTTATGGAAGAAAAATTTAATCTCTATGCGTGGTTTCTTTCCCTATTTATAAATTTAATTTTTATATGGCTCCTTTTCTCTTCTCTTGAATTTTCTTTCCCTACACATAAAGAAATAAAGGTAAAACTGATTTCGAGTTCTCTTTCAAATTTAAATATTAAAAAAAAGACAGGAATAAAAACCGTAAAAAAAAGAAAAATCTTAAAAAAACATAAAAAAATTTCTGCTACACAAATACCTCAAAAAAGAACATCAAAAATAATAAGAAAAAAAGAAAAGCTTCCCAAAAAAAGATTAGTAAAACAAGAGATAACCGAGAGAGAAAATGAATTACTTACTCAAAAACTTGCTCAATTAAAAGTAGCACAAATAAAAAAGAAAATTCTTTCTTCTAATAACCCAACACTTTCAGAAAAAGAATTGGCACTTTTAAAACAACGATTGCTTAGTCTGGAGAATAAAAAAGGCAATGAAGATTTTGGAGATTCAGGAGGAATTTCTTTAAATTATTTACTTTTGATAAAAAGGAAATTGCAACAGAATTTTGAAGTACCAATTTATCTCAGGAGAAAAAGAGATCTTTATGCTCTTGTATTATTAAAAATATCATCCCAAGGAGAAATAATTAATTATAAGTTTATAAAAAAATCACCAGAAGAAATATTTAATGAAGTAGTAAAGGAATGTTTGAAGCTTTCGAGCCCTTTACCAGTAAATAGAAAAATTACACTTTTAGTAGAATTTAAAGCAGAAGGAATAGGAGAAATCAAATAAAAGGAGGAAAAGGTGGGATTTATAGAAAAAATCAGAAAAACAAAAGAAACAGAAATAAGGATAAAACTGGATTTATGGGGTAAAGAATCTAAAGAGGTAAATATTCGTACACAAATCGGTTTTTTTGATCATATGCTTGATCTTTTAGCTTATCATTCAGGTATGGGATTAGAAATTATAGCTAAAGGAGATCTGGAAGTTGATTATCATCATACTGTAGAAGATATAGGAATTGTACTTGGAGAAGCTATAGATGAAGCCTTAGAGGGAAGAAAAAATATTGCCCGTTATGGAGATGCGGTTATTCCAATGGAAGAAGCTTTAACTCAGGTTGTAATAGATCTTGCAAAAAGACCATACCTTCATTTTGAAGCAAAATTTCCAAGTGAAAAAATTGGAAATTTTGATACAGAACTTATTGAAGAATTTTTCATGGCTCTTTCAATGAATGGAAAGTTTACCTTACATATAAGAAATTTTTATGGCAAAAATTCTCATCATATAGCAGAAAGTATTTTTAAAGCCTTTGCTTATGCCTTTAAAAAGGCTATTTCTTTAACTGGAGAAGAAACAGTAAAATCTACGAAAGGAATTTTATGAGTTTTTAGAAAATCTTTCCATTCCTTTGGTATAAAACGAGAAGAGATGTTTAAAGTATAATTTATAAGAGGATAAGTATAACTTTTTTTAACAATCTTTTTTATGGGGGGATAGGAGAGGGTAAACAATAAATATAAAAAAGTTATAAGAAGACATGCTTTAATAAAACCTAATAATCCTCCGAGTATTCTATCCACAAAGCCAAGATTAAGGGTTTTTAAAATCTTAATAATTAGCCAGCCTAAAAATACAAAAGATAAATAAATTATTATAAAGCTTAATATAACCCCTATAATAGGAAAGAGTTTTGGATTATTTGTAATAAATTTAGCTATATAAGGATTAATTTTTAGAGAAAGCCAGCCAGAAAACAAAAAAGCTGTAATCATTCCTATAAAAGAAAATATAGTTTTAATAAATCCTGAAAGAATGCCTCGTATAACAAAATATGCAATAATTCCTAATACAATATAATCAAACCATATCATTTATTCCACATACCAAAAAGTTTCTATCCTTGTATCTTTAAGAACTATTCCCATTTCTCGAAGTTTATTTCTTATTTCATCAGCTAAGGTGAAATTTTTTTCCTTTCTTGCTTTTTGTCTTTCTAAAATCATTTTTTCAATTTCTTCTATATTTATACCTTTCTGCTGAAGCTTGCGAGTTCTTTCTTCTTGCCAGAAAATTAAAGGATCTGTATCCCCGATACCAAGGATTTTTCCTGCAGTATCTTTGATTTTTTGTGCAATATTTTCAAGTAATATAACTTCTTCTGCAGTAGGAAAGGGATTTCTTGTAATAAAGTTATATACTTCATTTTCAAATTTAAAAAGATGTCCCAAAGCTAAAGCAGTATTTAAATCTTCTAAAAGCGCGGATTCAAATTTTTCTTCAAATTCCAAAAATTTTCTTTCGAGATCTCTTGCTTTTTTAGAAAGAAGACCTTCTTTTTGAGGAATTGCTTTTTTTAACCAATATAAAGTTTCATATAAATGATATATTGCTTTTTCAGTCTCTTTTATATTTTTTTCAGAATAATCTAAAGGGCTTCTATAATGTTTTGATAGAAGGAATGCTCTGATTACTTCTGGATGGAATTTATTTAGAAGATAATCTACAACTACAAAATTCCCCAAGCTTTTTGACATTTTCTCTCCTTCAACAGTTATAAGACCATGATGGACGAAATACCTCACAAAAGGTTTACCGGTAGCCCCCTCACTTTGTGCAATTTCATTTTCATGATGAGGAAATATAAGATCCAATCCACCACCATGAATATCAATAGTTTCTCCAAGATATTTAAGACTCATCGCAGAACATTCAATATGCCAACCAGGACGTCCTTTACCCCATGGACTTTCCCAAAAAGGTTCTCCTGGTTTAGCGGATTTCCATAATGCAAAATCTAATGGATCCTTCTTTTTTTCAGAAACTTCTATTCTTGCTCCAGCTATTAATTCATCTATTTTCCTACCTGAAAGCTTTCCATAAGAAGGAAATTTCTTTACTTCAAAATAAACATCTCCGTCACTTACATAGGCAAGTCCGTTTTTTATTAATTTTTCTATGATCTCTATAATTTCAGAAATATGTTCTGATGCCCTTGGTTCATAAGTAGGTTTTAAAACCTTCAATTTTTCTATAGCATCTTCATATTCTTTTATATATTTCTCAGTTAAATCCTTCCAGAATATTTTTTCTTTATTTGAACGATTAATAATTTTATCATCGATATCCGTAATATTTCTTACATAAATTACATCATATCCAAGTGACATCAAAAATCTATAAAGCACATCAAAAATTATTGCAGATCTTGCATGACCTAAGTGCGGAGAATCATAAGCAGTAATCCCACATACATACATAGTAACTTTTGGAGGATTAAGGGGTTTGAATTCTTCTAATTTTTTTGAAAGACTGTTATAAATCTTAAATACCTTTTTATTTCCCATCTTTATACCCTGAATTTGTTCAATATTTCATCCCATAATTTATAAGAAGCTGGTTTTAAAATTGAATTCTTCCATTCAAATACAGGAATTTGATTAATTTCATACTTTATAATATTTGGATCTTCTGGTAAAAATCCTAAAAGTTGTAATTTATTTTCTTGAGCAATTTTTTGAGCATAATCTCGGAGTTCTTCAGGTACAGGCTGTGGACATCGATTTACAATTAACCAACACCTTTCCACTTTAATAGGTAAATTAAAAACAAGTTTTGATATCCTTCCTGCGGTTTGGATACCCCTTAAAGTTGCGTCTGAGATTATAATAAGATGCTCCATTTCAGCAAGATTTAGTCTTGATATATGTTCCATGCCAGCTTCATTATCCATCACAATGTATTTATAGGATCTAAGAAGTTTTTCTATAGCTTGTGAGAGAAATGCATAAGCTGGGCAATAACAACCTGGGCCTTCTGGCTGTCCCATAACTAAAAGATCATATTCTTCTGCTTCAATTATAGCCTGGTTTAATCTCATTTCTACATAAGAATAACGTGGCATACCTTCTGGGACACTGGTTCTTATTTCATCTTTAATTTCTCTAAGAGTAATTTCTACATCGACTCCGAGAAGTTCATTAAGATTAGCATTTGGATCTGCATCAACTGCAAGAATAGGAGTTCTATTATTTTCTATTAAATAATTAATAAGTAAAGCAGCAAGCGTTGTTTTTCCTGTTCCTCCTTTACCAGCAAAGGAAATTCGGATAGGCATTTAAATTATCTCTTTTTTTTATCCAAAAAAAGTTTATATGTATAAGAATCTATCAAAGCTTGACAACTTGCTTCCAGAATATCTGTAGAAACACCTACTGTACCCCATTTTTTGTCTTTGCTTTTTGAAATTATAAAAACTCTGACTTTCGATGCTGTGCCAGGGAGACCAGGTAAAACCCTAACTTTATAATCCTCGAGTTCCATTTCTTTAATCTGCGGATAAAATCTTTCTAAAGCCTTTCTTAAAGCATTATCAAGTGCATTTACAGGACCATTTCCCAGTGCTGCAGTATGCTCTACCTCTCCCACACCAGGTGGAACTCTTACCAGTACTGTTGCCTCAGATTGAGAAGAATTTTTAAGATGTTTTAGATCTAATACTTTATAACTTAGCAACTCAAAATATTGTTTTGGTTCACCCATTAATTTATAAATCAAAAGTTCTAAAGATGCTTCCGCAGCCTCAAATTCGTATCCCTCAGCTTCGAGTTTTTTAATCTCTTCTACAATTTTATTTAATAACGGACTATCCATTTCCAGTTCAATTCCCAGCTCTTTTGCTTTGTATATAATATTACTTTTGCCAGAAAGTTCGGAAACAAGAACTCTTCTTACATTACCTACTAAAGTAGGATCTATATGCTCATAAGTTTTTGGAGATTTAAGAACTGCAGAAACATGAACACCTCCTTTATGAGCAAAAGCTGAACGTCCAACAAATGGAAGACGAGGATTTGGAGGAATATTGGCTATCTCAAATACATATCTGGAAACTTCTGTTAGTTTATATAATACATCTGCGCAACTACAGGTATATCCCATCTTCAAAACCAAATTCGGAATTACAGAGCAAAGATTTGCATTACCACATCTTTCTCCGATTCCATTAATTGTTCCTTGTACCTGGATAGCGCCTTGTCTTACAGCTTCAAGAGTATTAATTACAGCACATTCTGAATCATTATGAGCATGTATACCAAATTTAAAATTCTCACCTAATCTTTTTTTAACCTCTTTAATAATTTCTGCTAACTCATAAGGTAAAGTTCCACCATTGGTGTCACAAAGAATAATACAATCCGCTCCAGCCTTTTTCGCTGTTTTTATGACCTCTATTGCATAATCGGGATCATCCTTAAAGCCATCAAAAAAGTGTTCAGCATCAAAAAAGACTTTCTCTGCATGTGATTTTAAAAATTTTATAGAATTGCCAATTATCTCAAGATTATGCTCCAAAGAAGTTTTTAAAGCCTCTTTTACATGAACAGTCCAAGCTTTACCAAAAATAGTTATTACAGGTGCTTTAGATAAAATGAGATTTTTTAAATTTTCGTCAGTTTCAGGTTTTTTTTGGGGATGATGAGTACTTCCAAATGCTACGATTTTAGCATGTTTTAGATAATAATCTCTGATTTCTTTAAAAAATTGAAAATCCTTGGGATTGGATCCAGGCCATCCTCCTTCAATATAATCAATTTTAAATTCATCTAACTTTAAAGCAATTCTAATTTTATCTTCTAAAGAAAATGTAATTTCTTCTGCTTGAGCCCCGTCTCTTAAAGTTGTATCATAAATTTCTATTTTTTTCATATTTAGAAAAATTACTTATATAAATTTTTCTTCTTTTATTAAATCTTCATCCCCAAGATTAAAAGCCTCATGAAGAGCTCTTACTGCAAGTTCAGTGTATTTTTCATCAATAACGCAAGAAATTTTTATCTCAGAAGTAGAAATCATCATAATATTTATCCCGTGTTTTGCAAGAGTTTCAAACATTTTCGTAGCAACTCCTGGATGTGTTCTCATACCTGCACCAATAATAGATACTTTGGCTATATTTTCATCTCCTTCTACTTTTTCAGCACCTATTTTTTTAGCAATTTCTTCGACTATTTGTAAAGTCTGTTTATAGTCTATTTTTGGTACTGTAAAAGTAAGATCAGCAATTCCTCCAGGACGAGCTGTCTGAATAATCATATCAACTACAATACCTTTTTCTCCAATAGGACCAAAAATACTTGCAGCTATTCCAGGTTTATCAGGTACTCCATAAATACTAATTCTTGCCTCGTTTCTATTATATGTTACTCCAGAAACTACTACTTTTTCCACTTCCTCATCCTCCTCTGTTATTAAAGTTCCTTCAGCATTTGAAAAGCTTGATCTGACAATTAATGGAACTTTGTAAATCATAGCTAATTCAACAGAACGCATTTCCAAAACCTTAGCTCCAGAACTTGCCATTTCCAGCATTTCTTCATAAGAAATTTTTTTTAACTTTCTTGCTTGAGGAACAATGCGGGGATCAGCAGTATATACTCCTTCTACATCTGTATAAATTTCACAAATATCAGCTTTAAGAACCGCTGCTAAAGCAACAGCAGTGGTATCTGAGCCACCTCTTCCCAAAGTAGTAATATCTCCATTTTCAGTTACTCCTTGGAATCCTGCAACAACCACAATTTTCCCTTTAGAAAGTTCTTGTTTTATTTTATCAGCTTTGATGTCCTTTATTTTTGCCTTTGTAAATAAATCAGTAGTATAAATAGGAATTTGATACCCAAGTAAGGCTATAGAAGGATATCCCATACTTTGAAGAGTTATAGAAAGAAGAGCAGAACTTACTTGTTCACCAGTTGAGACCAGTAAATCCAGTTCTCTTAAAGGCGGATTTTCTGTAATTTGCTTTGCTAAATTTATAAGTCTATCTGTTTCTCCAGCCATTGCAGAAACAACAACTACTACATCATGTCCATTATTTTTATAAGAAATTATCCTTTTTGCTACATTTTTGATTTTTTCTAAATCTTTCACAGAGGTTCCACCGTATTTTTGTACAACTAACATATTTCTTTACTTTTCATCTTTAAAATTTTTATTAACTTTTCTTCCCCATATAGGATCATTTCCAAATTGATGAAACCACCACTCATCAGGTGTGATTCCATTTGGAGTTCGATTCAATTCTATAATATAATTATCACAATATTCAATAAGGATTTGATAAGCATCATTAATTTTTTTAGCTATTTCCTCATTTCCACCCTTATCTGGGTGACAATTTTTTATCATTTTTCTATATTTTTCAATAATTTCTTTCCGTGTAGTTTTTACAGGTAATTTTAAAATTTTTCTTGCTTCTTCAATTTTTTTCCATTTTTCATCTGGATTCATTGTAAATTGATTATATTAAAAGATTTTTAAAATTTTTAAAGTGATTTTATAAAAAATCACTCTCCTTAAAAACTTCGGCAGTAAATAAATAAATTGTAACTTTTGGGTCTTTATAGCAATCACGAGGAAGTCCTGCTTTTAAACACACATGTTCAAGAAAAGTTTTTTTATCCCATCCATATTCTACTGGTACCTGAGGTAATAATACCCCTTTATAAATTCCTTTTATTAAATAAACACCGTGTTTCCCCACTTTAACTTCTTCAGGAGAGCCTTTTTTAAGAGGTGAAAGGGCCGAGATCTCAATTTCTATAAAAGGTAATTCTTTTTCAGAAAGAGGAGGAAAACGAGGATCTTCAAAAGCGGAAGAAATAGCCATCTCTTGAACAGTTTGATAAAGCGGATAAAGAGGTTCTAAAATACCGATACAACCTCTTAAATTACCTTCTTTTGAAAGCGTGACAAAAGCTCCTCTTTTTTCAAAAAGATTGCGAAACTCTTTTGGAGGAACTTCTTTTTTGGAAATTTTTTTAAAATGATTTTCTATAGTCCTCCTTGCAAGTTTTAATAAATACTTCTTTTCTTCAACACTAAGCATTATTTCTTATTATTAAGCTTTGCAATCTTTTCCAATAGTTCTTCTTCATTTAAAACACCCATTCTTATTTCTCCGTCAGAAAATACATAAGTAGGTACAGCATAAATTTTCCATTTAAGCATCTGATCGACACTTTTTTTAATTTTTTGTTTACCGCTTTTGCATAAGTTTTTATTATTATATCCGTTTATTAATTCAGAAAATCCTTTATTATCACATATAATAGAAACAGCCATATTTGTAGCACCAGGATGTATTTTTTCTAAAGGAAAAAGTACTACTTTAACTGCTATCTTTCCTTCTTTAACAAGTTTATCTAATATACGTTCAGCTTTTCTACAAAAAGGACATTTTGGATCAGTAATAAGATAAATTATATTTGGAGAATTTCCATATTTAAAAACTACTAATTTTTCAAGTTCAGCCAATTGAGAGGCATTTAAATATCGCTTATTTAAAAAAATAATCCGTTCTTTTGTAATATCTTTTTTATGTTTAAGGTCAAGAATTTTTCCTATAATTATAAAATCGCCTTTATAATCTGTATAAAATACAGATTTTTTATCATTTGGAAGTTCAACAATTACTTCACATAACCCAGGAACTGGAGATTTTAAAATCTTTAAAATCTTTACATTACTTTTTTCAATCCTTTTTTGAAGTTCTTTTACTTCTGGACATACTTTAGTAATACCAGTTTTACACAAAAAAAGAAAAACTAAAATAGTTAAAATAACAAATAGAGATTTAAGTTTCATATTCGACTCCTTTTTTGATTAGATTTCTTTTATTATAAAATGTTCTAAAGGAAATCTATCTGTTTTTTTACTTTTATTTTTTGGATATCCTATGGTAATAAATGCACACAATTCGTATTGTTCTTTTGGTAAATTTAATATCTCTTTTACTTTTTCTTCATTTTTAATAATTTCACCCAGCCAGCAAGTACCTAAACCTAATGCATGTGCTAATAATAAAATATTTTGAATACATGCTCCTGCAGATTGATGATCTTTGATTCTGTGATACATTACTGCTTTATCCAAAAAAACGCCTATAAGCACAGGGGCTTTAGAAAGGGTTTCTTTATATCTGGTAAGCTCTGCTAATTTTTGTTTTATTTCATCTGACCAAATGACTACAAATCTCCAAGGTTGATTATTTAATCCAGAAGGAGCCCAAATAGCAGTTTCAAGAATTTTTAAAATTTTTTCTCTTTCTGGTATCTTTTCTTCATATTTACGAATACTTCTTCTTTCACGAATTGCTTTAAATATTGCTTTTTGATATTCCTCTTTCTCCAATTTTTATTACCTCTTTATTTGTTTTATATTTATTTAATTCATTTAACACCCATTTTCTTATTTTTTCAAGGAGTTTTTTATCTTCAATAAAAATAAGTTCTTTTTTTTCTCCTTTTACTGTTGAAACCATTTTTGCAACTAAAAGTCCTATATTAATAGCATCCATAAGAGCTTTATCGTCATAAATAGCATTTTTACTTTTATGAGAATAAGCAATACCCCAAGGGGGAATTATGGCTCCCATAGAAGTAAAAGTAGTAATAAGATAACCTCCTACAAATGGACCTCCAGCATCAGAACCTACAGCTATAACACCTACAACTTTTCCCTCCATATAACTTTGTTCTCCGCAGGCAACCATATTTTCAAGACATGTCATTCTATCAATTAAAATCTTTAAAGGACCAGAAGGAGCAAACCAGTAAATTGGTGTTGAGAAAATTATTCCATCAGCTTTATAAATTTTTTCAAGTAAAACTTTTCCATAGTCCTCAAATATACATGGATATTTACAATTAGGTTCTTCATTACTTATACATCCTATGCATGGTTTTATTTCTGCCTCATATACACTTACTAATTCAGTTTCTGCTCCTTCTATTTCTGCAGATTTAAGAGCTGATAGAAGTAATTGAGCTGATCCTCCATTTTTATGAGGTGAGCCAAGGATTCCCAAAATTTTCATACTTTTAAAGCCTCCTTCCAGAACTTGGGTATTCCAAAGGAGGTTCTATGAACATCATGATCATAATAATATGTATTAGGTATTTCCTTCCATTTAGGAATTTCTGGATTTGGATACGGACACCTCATAATAAATGCATTATCGCCTCCAAAAGAAGGTATACCTGCTTTATAACAATAAATTTCTTCTTTTTTATATACCTCTTTAAAAATCTTATAAGTTTCTACTAAAAGATTTTTCATAGTAAACGGAGTACCACATTGCTGAACGATTATACCTTGTGGACAGATTTTAAGGAGCATTTTATGAAAATCTTTAGAAAATAAAGCATGAGAAAGTTCATGAGTTATCCCGATAGTGCTAATATCTGGATCAGTTGTATCAATTATCACCAAATCGAAAAGTTCCTTATTTTCCATATATTTTTTGACCATTTGATAAGCATCTGCGGTGATCAATTTCAGACGAGGATCCTTAGGATTTTCCGGAAGTAATTGAGGGAAATATTTTTGGACAAGTTCAGGAATTTTAGGATCTATGTCCACTATTATAACTTCTTGAATTTGTGGATATTTTAATAATTCTCTTGATGCTCCGAAATCCCCTCCTCCACAAATGAGTACCCTTTTAATACTATTTTCTGGTGAAGCTTGAACAGGGATATGTACAAGTGCTTCGTGATAAATAAATTCATCTCTTAAAGCAAATTGAAGTGTATTATTTATAAAAAGCATTCTTCCCCAGAATTTATTTTCTATGATAAATATGTTTTGAATATCTGATTCGCTATATAAAATCGTTCCAATATAAGTAAATAGATAATCTTTATTAATATATTCTCCTAAAAGAACTTTTACTCCTTGGGTATCTGTAGGAAGATCATCTGCCATAATTTCTTTAATCATAGGAGACCTCTTTCGAAGTGAAAATTAAATAACATCTTAATTTTTTAAGAATTTTAGCTCTTTAAGATTAGTTTGTCAACATAAAAAGATCGGCTTTTTATTGGTTTAAGTATTTTACAAAATTTAAATTTGGTATATTGTTAAAAAACTATTAAAAAAGGAGGAGATAAATGAAAGCCTGGGTTATTGAAAAAATTATAAAGGTAGAAGAAGATTCGGAACCTTTAAGACTTACGGAAATGGAGGATCCTGTACCTCAGGAAAATGAAATTGTAATAAAAGTTTACGCATGCGGAGTATGTCATACAGAAATAGATGAAATTGAAGGTAGAGCTTGTCCTTCATTTTTTCCTGTAATCCCCGGACATCAAATAGTAGGGGAGGTAGTTGAAATAGGAAAGAAAGTAAAAAAATTTAAAGTAGGAGATAGAGTAGGAGCAGGATGGATATATTCAGCATGCGGTAAATGCGAATTTTGTAAAAAGGGATTAGAAAATTTATGTCCAGAATTTAAAGGAACAGGTAAAGATGCCCATGGAGGTTATGCAGAATATTTCAAAATATCTGAAGATTTTGCTTTTCCTTTACCTTCTAATCTTAGCTATGAAGAAACTGCTCCTCTTTTTTGCGCTGGCGCTATTGGTTATAGATCCCTTATGCTTGCTAAGCCCGAAAATGGACAAAATATTGGTCTTGTTGGTTTTGGAGCATCTGGGCACTTGGTGTTGAAGATGATTCGCTATCTCTTTCCAGATACAAAAGTTTTTGTTTTCTCCCGTACTCAAAAGGAAAGAGAATTTGCCCTTCAACTTGGTGCTTACTGGGCAGGTGATATTCCTGATATTCCTCCAGAAAAACTTCATTCAGCTATTGATACAACACCTGTATGGAGACCACCTATAACAGTATTAAAACATCTTCTCCCTGCTGGAAGACTTGTAATAAATGCTATAAGAAAAGAAGAATTTGATAAAACCGAACTCCTTAATCTTGATTATTCAAGGGATCTTTGGTTAGAAAAAGAAATTAAATCGGTAGCTAATGTAACAAGAAAAGATATTGCAGAATTTTTATCTTTAGCGGAAAAAATCCCTTTAAAACCTGAAATAGAAATTTATCCTTTTGAAAAAGCTAATGAGGCACTTAGAGATATAAGGAAAAGAAAAATAAAAGGAGCAAAAGTTCTCAAAATTTAATATTTTATTTTATCTTTTTTATCTCTTTTTGCTTCATAAGCAAGTTCATCAGCTATTTTAAGTATATCCTTTATATCTTTATCTCCTTTTATTTCAACAACACCAATACTTACAGTTGGAGTGATATTTTTTCTTTCTGTTTTAACTTCTGATCTGGCTATACTTTCAGAAATTCTTTTTGCAATACGAATACCTTTATCCTTTTCGCATTTATTAAGTACAACTACAAATTCATCCCCTCCCCATCTTGCTGCTATATCTTCTTTTCTGATATTATCTTTTATAACTTTGGCAATAGTTTTTAATACTTCATCTCCTGCAAGATGTCCATAAGTATCGTTTACTTTCTTTAAATCGTCACAATCTATAAATAACAATACAGCTTTTTCTCCTCTTTTTGAGAGAGCTAATACTCTTTCAAAAGCATCTTCGAAATACCTGCGATTATAAAGTTTTGTCAAAAAATCATGCGTAGCCCATTTAAAAAGTTTTTCTTCTTTTTCTTTAGAGGCTGTAATATCTTGACCTATTGCAAGAAATAGATTTTCTTCAATAGGAATAATTTGAACATTTATCCAGTGTTCATTTATTTTGATTTCTTTATATAAAATTTCTGAATTACCTTTTATTGAATTTATTAAATTTTTAACGAATGTTTTTAATTCCTCAGAAGATAAATATTGTTGAATTTTACGATTTTTAAAAAGGATCTCTCCATTTTTATTAAAAAGCATCACCAAATTTTCAGATTTTTCAGCAATGGCTGTATAAATTTTTTCTTTTAAAGAAATATCTTTTAAAAACGCATTCATTGTAAGAGCTAAATTTTTTATTTCCTCAGTGTTAAAATTTAAATTGATAGAAAATTTTTCCTTTTTTTTGATCTTCTTAACTTCTTTAATTAAATTTAATAAAGGTTTCACAATGTATAAATTTATAAGAAGAAATATTAATAATCCAACGATTAAAGATAAACCAGTTTGAATATTTATAATCTGAGAAATAATATCCTTAATTAAACTTCCTTTTACAAGATATGTTATTTTAAGAGCTATATTTTTTTCATTAAGAAATTGAGATTTCAATAAAGTGATTTCATTTAAACTAACATTTAAAAATTTAATATTTGAATATTTAGGATTTTGCAATTTTAAAATCTCAAAATTTTTTAAATTAAATAACTCTTTTACAATTTTTATATCTTCAAAACTTATAAATTTTCCTATAAAAAGATATCCAACCTTTTGAGTGATATTATTTGGTTTTACAACAGGATGGATGGCTAAAATAAAAGGTTTATTTTGAAAAAATATTAATTTTTTAATACCTTCCGGTTTTTTATTTGATACCAATGGAAGAAATAATTTAATAAGTTCGTTTAATTTTGGATTGATATAAATTTTTTTCTTTTCTTTATTATACCATCCACCTGCTTTTATTTTTCCATTTAAATAAGTATATACAAGTATATCTACTTTAAAAATTTCAAATGTTTCAGGAATAATCTTACTTTCAACAAATTCTTTTTCTTTTTTTCCTTTCATAAAAAAATAAGCATTATCTTGTGTTGCCCAGTCTTTGGTTAAATTATACAATTGAGTTAACTTATTTTGGAAATATTTCTCACAATTGGTTATAACTATTTTAGCATTTTCTTTTTCTAATTTAAAAAAATAATTTTTTAAAGATTTAAAAATTAGTAAATAAGAAAAACAAAGAAAAAACAACATTATAAAAAGAATAAGAATAGTTAATTTTTTAATATTTATTGTTTTCATCAACTTTAAATTATAATCATTATTTTAAAATTAAAAGATCTAAAAGGTTAAATTTTGTTCAGTAATTAAAAAATTTTTAGTTATTTTATACAAACTAAAATTAATTTATTCTAAAAATTAATTTATTAGAAGGGTTTCAATTTTTGGATTACTTGACAAATAAAGAATTATTATTAAATTAAGTTAAGCTTAAATTTTTTAAGAGGGAGGGATTAGTGTGCCACATCATAAATCAGCAAAGAAAGCATTAATTCAGAGTGAAAAAAGGAGGTTAAGGAATAAAAGTTTTAAGACAAGGGTGAAAACCGAAATTAAGAAATTTATGAAATATCTTGAAGAAGGGGATTTAGAAAATGCTGAAAAGCAATTGAGAATTGCTCAGAGTTTGCTTCATAAAGGTGTAAGCAAAGGAATTTTTCACTGGAAAACAGCAGCTAATAAAATTTCCAAATTATTTATTCGTTTTAACAAAGCAAAGGCACAACTTACGACTCAATAATATGGGGATGTAGCTCAGGTGGGAGAGCGCCAGAATCGCAATCTGGAGGTCGGGGGTTCGAATCCCCCCATCTCCACTAAAAAATTAATATAAAATTTTTAAAAATTAAAAAAATGAATATAAAAGAATTAAAAGAAAAAATTGCTTTTAAAGAAGAACATGTTTTTGATTTAATTGATCAAAAAGAAAAAGATGATTTGGAAAAATTAGCTAAGGAATATATAAACTTTTTATCCCAAGTTAAAACAGAAAGAGAAACAGTAGAATTTATAAAAAAAGCGATTCAAAAAAAAGGCTTTAAAGAAAATGGATTGGAAAAAGGTTTTTTTATTTATAAAAATAAATTCTTAGCAGTCTGGCAGAAAGGGAAAAAACCTCTTACTGAAGGATTAAGAATTATAGCAAGTCATATAGATACTCCGAGACTGGATCTAAAACTTCATCCACTTTTTGAGGATACTTCCTTAGCATTTTTAAAAACTCATTATTACGGAGGAATAAAAAAATATCATTGGGTTGCTCAACCATTAGCTTTACATGGGATAGTAGTAAAAAAAGATAGCGAAACTGTTAAAATTGAAATAGGAGAAAAAGAAGAAGATCCTGTCTTTACTATTTGTGATCTTTTACCCCATTTAGCAAGAAAAATTCAGTCAGAAAAGAAAATTTCTGAAGCTATCCCTGGAGAAAAATTAAATGTTTTAGTTGGAGGAATTCCTATAGAAAAAAATAAAGAGGAAAATTCAAAAGAAGAAATTGCAGATAGAATAAAACTTAAATTTTTAGAAATGCTTTATGAAAAATATAAAATTACTGAAAAAGATTTTGCATCTGCTGAAATTTATGTAGTCCCAGCTGGTAAAGCAAGAGAAGTTGGAATTGATAGAGCTTTTATTGGAGGATATGGTCAAGATGATCGTGTTAATGCTTTTGCTTCTTTAAAGGCATTGATAGATATAGAAAAACCTTTATATACAAATTTAATTCTTTTTATAGATAAAGAAGAGATTGGGTCTGAAGGAAATGCATCAGCAAAAAGTAGAATATTTGAAAAAATAATTTACCAATTAATTAAAAACGAGAAACTTCCTATAAATCCTGATACTTTTTTTGAGATAATGGTAAATACTAAAGCTCTTTCAGCAGATGTTACAGCAGGTATAGATCCTAATTATATAGAAGTCCATGATAAACTTAATGATGCAAAAATGGGATACGGGGTAGTGATTACAAAATATACTGGACATGGTGGAAAATATATGGCTAATGAGGCACATGCAGAATTTGTGGCTTGGCTTATAAATAACTGGGAGAAAAAAGGAGTGGTTTACCAAGTAGCTTCGATGGGGAAAGTTGATGAAGGAGGTGGAGGAACAGTAGCAAAATATTTTGCATCCTATGGAATGGATATTGTAGATGTAGGTCCACCTTTACTCTCAATGCATTCTCCTTTTGAAATAGTTCATAAAGCAGATTTGTATATGACTTATAAAGGTTTTAAGGTCTTTTTAGAAATCTAACTCAATGCCACTTAAAGAAGGAGATTATATACTTCTCTGGACACCTGATAGAAAATCTTATTTAGTTAAAATTAGAGACTCATATTTTCATACTCATAAAGATTATCTTAATTTAAAAGATCTTATAGGTAAAGAATATGGCGAACTTGTGTATGGGAAAAATGGAGAAAAATTTTATATTTTAAAACCTACTATTTATGACTTTATAATGAAAATTGAGAGAGCTACTCAAATTGTTTATCCAAAAGATATAGGATATATTCTTCTTAAACTGGATATAGGACCTAATAAAGTAGTTATTGAATGTGGCGGAGGTTCAGGTGCCTTAACTACAGCTTTAGCTTATATGGTAGGTCCAAATGGGAAAGTTATTTCTTATGAAAAAGAAACAAAATTTCAAGAACTTGCAAAAAAAAATTTAGAAAAATTCAAACTTATTGATAGAGTAATATTTAAATTAAAAGAAGTTAAAGATGCATTTGAAGAAAAAAATGCGGATGCAGTGTTTTTAGATTTGAAATACCCTTGGGAACTAATAAAAGCAGCTTGGGAGGCATTAAAACAAGGATGTCCTTTGGGAATACTGGTGCCAACAACAAATCAAGTTTCTGAATGTTTAAGAGAAATTGAAAAACATCCTTTTGTGGATATTGAAGTGATAGAAATTCTTTTAAGAAAATACAAAATCAATCCTGAAAGAATAAGACCCGAGGATAGAATGGTTGCACATACAGGTTATCTAATCTTTGCTCGCAAAGTTCTAAGTAAAAATGGCTAAAGTTGAATTTTATCTTTCAAAAGAATGGCTTCTTCCTAAGGAAATAATTCAAGAAATAAAAAAAAGAATCCAAGAAGCTTTAAAAATTCTTAAACTTCCTGAAAAAAAAGTTTCTATAGCCTTTGTTGATAATGAATATATAAAAAATTTAAATTTTCAGTATCTAAAAAGACCTTACCCTACCAATGTTCTTTCTTTTTCGTATATTGAAAAACGGACTTTTTCTTCCCTTTTAGGAGATATAATTATTTCTGTAGAAAAAGCAAAAGAAGAAGCTGAATCATATAATTTAGAGTTTTCAAATTATCTTTTATCTTTAGTTATCCATGGATTGGTTCATCTATTGAATTATGACCATGAAAAAGGTATTTATTCCCCTTGGCTAATGGTAAGACAAGAAGTAAAATTACTTGAAAAACTTGCATTTAAAAAGGGAAAAAAAGAACTTTTAAATTTTATTAAAAGGAGGGAATATATGCCTGCTAAATTAGCAGTTAATGTAGATCATGTAGCTACAGTAAGAGAGGCAAGAAAGGCAAATTATCCGGATCCTGTTCATGCAGCAGTTCTTGCTGAATTAGGAGGTGCTGATGGAATAGTGGTTCATTTGCGCCTTGATAGAAGACATATAAAAGAGAGAGATGTAAAAATTATTCGGGAAATAATCAAGACTAAATTGATTTTAGAAATGGCTATAGATAAAGATTTAATTAATTTTGCAAAAGAGATAAAGCCTTATCAAGTAACTCTCGTACCTGAAAGACCAGACGAAATAACTACAGAAGGAGGTATGGAGCTTGAGGGTAGGGTAGATGAAGTTAAAAAGGCAGTAGAAGAATTAAATAAAGCAGGTATAAAAGTAAGTTTATTTTTAAATCCTGATGAAAAAGCTATGGAATTAGCCAAAAAAACAGGGGCTCAAATAGTAGAAATTCATACTGGCATTTATGCTGATGCAGAGATAGAAGAAATAAAAGAAAAGGAATTTGAAAAAATTGAAAATGCTGCAAGAATAGCAAAGGATCTGGGGCTTATAGTTCATGCAGGACATGGGTTAAATTATGAAAATATAGGACCAATAGCAGCTATACCGGAGATAGAAGAATTCAGTATCGGGCATAGTATAATCTCAAGAGCTATTTATGTTGGAATAAAAGAAGCAGTGAGAGAAATGAAAGAGCTTATAATAAAAGCAAGGGGATAAAAATTAATTTTATTTAGGGGAATTAAGATGAAAATAGAAAGATTAATTGTAGGGCCTTTAGAAGTATGTTGTTATATAGTTTATTGTGAAGATACAAAAGAAGGAATAATAATTGATCCAGGAGCTTCTGATCCTCGAATTTTATCAAAAATAAAAGAATTAGGGCTTAATATAAAATATATTTTAGGTACGCATGCTCATCCTGATCATATAGCAGGAGTAGATGAATTAAGAAAAAAACTAAATGCTATTTATCTTATTCATAAACTGGATGAAGAATTTTTTAGTGATCCATCAAATCTTATTGAATTTAGAATGATGGGGTTTTCTGAAAATCCAAAAGCTGATAAAGTATTTGAGGAAGGAGATAAAATTATTTTTGGAAAAGAAGAATTGCAAATAATTCATACTCCAGGGCATTCACCGGGTTCTTCCTGTTTTTATAGTCCAAAAAATAAAATTATTTTTACAGGTGATACACTCTTTGTTGAAGCTGTAGGAAGAGCAGATTTACCAGGTGGAAATTTTTTTCAAATGATGGAAAGTATCAAAAATAAACTTTTGACCCTTCCAGAAGATACTTTAATTTATCCAGGACATGATTATGGTCCAAAACCTGTTTCCACTATCGGAGAAGAAAAAGTTAATAATCCTTTTTTGCAAGAAATTTAATTTCTTCCTATCCCGGTATATTTAAATCCAAGCTTTTTTAATATAGAAGGTTCATAAATATTTCTCATATCTACTAATGCTGGGGTTTTCATAAGTTTTTTAATTTGTTGTAAATCAAGAAAACGGAATTCATTCCATTCTGTAAGAATAACTAATGCATCAGCATTCTCAGCACATTCATAGGCAGTAGTACTGTATTCAATAGGTAAGTTTAAATGTTTTATAGCCTTTTTAAATTCCTCTATAGCAACTGGATCAAAGACTTTTACTTTTGCTCCGAGTTTAATTAATTTTGGAACGATACTTAAAGCAGGACTTTCTCTTACATCATTAGTATCTGGTTTAAAAGAAAGTCCGAGTACCCCAATGGTTTTATCTTTTAAATCTCCTATAAGCTGTTCAAGTTTTTCAATAGCTCTTAATTTTTGTTTTTCATTTACTTCAATTACAGCTTCTAAAATTTTAAAAGGTGAATTATAAAGTCTACCTTGGTGAATTAATGCTTTTACATCCTTAGGAAAACAAGAACCTCCAAAACCAGGTCCAGGATTTAAAAATTTACTTCCAATTCTGGGATCAAGTCCCATACCTTTAGCAACTACCGTTATATCAGCTCCTATTTTTTCGCAAAAATTAGCTATTTCATTAATAAAAGTTATTTTTGTGGCTAAAAAAGCATTAGAGGCATATTTTATCAATTCCGCTGTTTCCAAATTGGTAATAATAAAAGGAGTTTCAGCTAAATAAAGAGGACGATAAATATCTTTTATAATAGCTATAGCATAAGCACTTTCACCTCCTATAATTACACGATCAGGATGCATAAAATCTTCTACTGCTCGCCCTTCTCTTAAAAATTCAGGATTTGAAATAATATCTACTGTTACATCGTTTTTTTTATGCTCATCAATTAAAGATTTAATCCATCTATTAGTTCCTACTGGTACAGTACTTTTAGTTACAATTACTTTATAATCATCAATAACCTCTGCAAGAGCTAAAGCCACTTCTTTAATCTGAGATAAATCTGCGGAACCATCAGAATTAGGTGGTGTACCTACGCAGATAAAAATTACTAAAGAATTTTTGACTGCTTCTTCAAGATTAGAAGTAAAAAATAATCTATTTGCTTTTTGATTTTTCTTAACAAGAGCTTCGAGTCCTGGTTCGTATATAGGAATTTTTCCTTGATTTAATAGTTTAATTTTTTCTTCGTCTTTATCTACACAAGTAACCTTCATTCCAAAATCAGCTAAACCTGCTCCACAGACAAGACCTACATAACCAGTTCCAATTACTGCAATATGCATTTTTTATTCTTTTTTTATTCTTTTACTAATTTATAATGTTTATTTTTATATTTTTTAAAGTATTTCTTTCCGTTTACATAATACTTAAATTTTTTACTTGCCAAAATAGCTGTATTTACAGAAGTTTTAATTAATACAGGAGATAATTTATTGGAAAGCACAAGTTTAGAAAACTTAACCAATTTTTTAGTATCCTCCCATAAATAATCTCTTTCAGGATCACCTAAAATAGAAGTTATTATTAAACGATTATTATAACTTACTGCATTAACTAAACAATGCCTTGACATTCGGGTATATCCTGTTTTCCCACCAATTATTTCTTTTTTTATTTCTGGGTCTTTTAAAAGATGATTGGTGTTTTTTAAAATTAAAACCCTACCTTTTGAAGAAGTTATAATTTTTTTGGGAGTACGGATTATTTTTTTTATAAGAGGATATTTTAAAGCTTCATACAAAATGATAGCAAGATCGTAAGCAGTAGTATATTGATAAGGTGCAGGGAGTCCCGAGGCTGTAGAAAAATGGGTTTCTTTTAATCCTAAACTTTTAACTTTTTCATTCATAAGTTTTACAAAAGCTTTTTCAGATCCTGCTACAGCTTCAGCCAAAGCAACAGCTGCTTGATTTGAAGAATTTAATAAAGCTAAATATAAAAGATCTTTTACAGTATAAATTTCACCTGCATATAAATAAGGAGTTACACTTGAAATATGTTCAACATTTTTTGAAATTTTTACTTTTTTGTTTAAAGAAATTTTATCCAGTACTACCATTGCTGTAACCAATTTTGTTGTACTTGCAGGTGGAATTTTTAAATGCGGATTTTTAGCAAAAAGAAGTTTTCCACTTTTTCCATCAAGCACAACTGCAGAAATTGCTTGAATATTTTCCAATTCCCAATAGTTCAGAGCTTTAGTTTGTATAGAGATGAAAAAAATAAAAAGAATAAAAAATAAAAAACATATAAATATATTTAATTTTTTCATTATCTTTTCTCCTTAAAAATTTTAAAAATTTGGTATTTAACCGAAAAATACCAAAAAATTTTTAAAAGTCAAATAAAAATGCAATAAAAAATAATGAAAAATGAAAATTTTTAGATTAAATTTTAGAAAAATTATCAAAAAATTTGCTTTAATTTAAATAATTGGATATTGGTAAAATGGAGGTGTGTGGTATATTTTTAATAAAATAAAAGTAATTTTTTAAAAATGAAAATAAATGAATCGAAATGAAAAATAAAGAAATAGCTGAAATTTTTCAAAAAGTCGCAGCGCTTTTAGAAATCAAAGGAGAAAATCCATATAGAGTAAGAGCTTATCAAAAAGCGGCTCAAACTATAGAATCTCTTACTAAGGATATAGAAGAACTTGCCAAGCAAGATAGATTGGAAAGATTGCCTGGTATAGGAAAAGATCTTGCTCAAAAAATTAAAGAAGTTTTAAATACTGGAACTTTGCCCCTTTATGAAGAATTAAAAAGAGAGATACCCCCTGTTTTACTTACTTTTCTTGAGATTCCTGGTCTCGGTCCTAAAAAAGTTAAGGTTCTTTATGAAAAACTTGGAATAACTTCTATAGAAGAACTTGAAAAGGCTTGCAAGACCCATAAAATAGCTAAATTACCAGGTTTTGGATGGAAGACAGAAGAAAATATTATAAAAGGTATAAAACTTTTTAAAGAAAAAAGAGGAAGAAGACCCTTAGGAGAGGTTCTTCCAATAGCAGAGGAAATTATAGAAATCTTAAAAAAGGAAAGTCCTGTAGAACAGATTTCTGTAGCAGGAAGTATAAGAAGAAGAAAAGAAACGGTAAAAGATATAGATATTCTTATTACTTCTAAAAAACCAATTGAAGTAATGAAAAAAGTAACCGAAATATATTTAGTAGATGAAGTAATAGTATTTGGAGAGACAAAAACAAGTGTAAGACTTAAAACAGGAATTCAAATGGATATAAGAGTGGTAGAACCAGAATCTTGGGGTGCAGCTTTAGCTTATTTTACAGGTTCTAAAGCTCATAATATAAGAGTAAGAGAACTTGCTCTGGAAAAAGGATTAAAAATAAATGAATATGGAGTTTTTAAAGGAGAAAAAAGAATAGCAGGAAGAACAGAAGAAGAAATATATGAATGTATCGGGTTACCATTTATTCCTCCTGAGCTAAGGGAAGATAGAGGAGAGATAGAAGCTGCTTTACAAGGGAAACTGCCTAAATTAGTAGAATATGACGAAATCAAAGGAGATGGGCATCTTCATTCAAAATATAGCGATGGAAGTGCAAGTCTTGAAGAAATTGTGGCTAAAGCTGAAGCATTAGGTCTTTCCTGGATTGCGGTTTGTGATCATTCACAAAGTCTTAAAGTAGCAGGAGGTCTTTCTATAGAAGACCTTTTTAAAAAGAAAAGACATATAGAAGAAATAAATAAAAGATCTCATAAGGTGAAATTAATTTTTGGATCCGAAGTAGATATTCTTTCTGATGGGAGTTTAGACTATCCAGATGAGGTTTTAAAAGAAATAGAATTTGTAATTGCTGCAATTCATACAGGATTTCAACAAGATGAAAAACAACTTACTCATCGTATTGTTTCTGCCTTAAAACATCCTTTGGTTCATGCTATAGCTCATCCTACAGGTAGGGTACTGGGTGAAAGACCACCATATGCTTTAAATCTTTCGGAGGTTTTAGAAGTAGCTTCTCGATATGGAAAAGCTCTTGAAATAAATGCTTATTATAAAAGACTTGACTTAAATGATATTAATGCAAGAGCTGCAAAAGAAAGAGGAATACCTTTAATTATTGGAACAGATACTCATTTTATTGATCAATTGGAATATATTCATTTTGGTACAGCAGTAGCAAGAAGAGCTTGGTGTGAGAAAAAAGATATTTTAAATACTTTAAGTTATGAAGAATTCAAAGAATGGTTAAGGAGAGTAAGAAATTTATAACGAAAGGTGGTTGAGAAATGTGGATGTTTTAAATTTGAATTTAAATCATTTTTTAGACAAAATTGAAAAAAATTTCCCATTATTATCTGTTGATACCACACTTTCTGAAGTATTAAATTTAATGAAAAAATTTAAAAATAATTTTGTAATCTTTATAAATGAAGAAAAAAAACCTGTAGGAATACTTACAGAAAGAGATGTAATAAAAATTTTATCAAAAAATATTCCGCTTGATAAAAAAGTATATGAGTTTGTCAAAAAAGAAATAATCAAAATTAAATATGATACCCCCCTTATTTATACATTTAATTTAATGATAGAAAATTTTATAAGAAGAATTGTGGTGGTTGATGAAGAAGGAAAACTTTTAGGAGTTGTGACTCAAGATGATCTGTTTAAGTTTCTTGAGGAAGATATTTTTAAAGTTGAAGCAACAATAAAAAATTTTTTGAATGGAAAAACATATTTTTATTTTCTGGAAGAAAATGCAATTTTAGAAGACGCAATAAAATTAATGGCAGAAAAAAATATAGGTGCTTTACCAATTTTAGATAAAGAAAAAAAACCAGTAGGTATTATCTCTGAAAGAGATATTCTTGAAATTTCCCCATCCTTAGAAAATCTCAAAAAATCTGTTCTTTTCTTCGCAAGTAAGCCTGTTATTACTGTAAAAGATACAGATTTTGTCAGTACTGCTATAAAGCTTTTTAAAATTTATAATATCAAACATTTAGTAGTGGTAGATAAAGAAAATAGAGCATTGAATATACTCTCCCAGAGAGATTTTTTTTATACTTCATTAAAAGGTTATTTTGAAGTTTTAAAAATTAAATTAAGGTATTTAAAAGAATTTCTTGGATCTTTACCAGAAATTGTTTTAGAAATTACTGAACAAGAAGGAAAATATATAATCTCTTGGTTAAATAAAAAGGCATTAGAAATTCTTGGAAAAGAAATTCTTAAAAAAGAAATTACAACTTTTATTCCTTTAGAAGAATGGAATAAACTTTTTATTAAATTAAAACGCCATCAATCTGTATATAAAGAAGAAATTAAAAGTCAAAAAGGCAATTTTTATGAAGTTACTGGGTATTATTTGGATGTTTTTTCTGAAAAAGAAGCAAAGATTGCTTTATTTCTAAGAGATATTACTGAAGAATATGAGGAAAGGCAAAAGATTATTAATGAATTAAAATTTAAAAAACAGATTCTTAATAACTCTTTGGATTTAATTTTTGTAATAGAACCTGGAGAAGGGAAGATTATATTTGCAAATTCAACTTTTTTAAAAACACTGGGATATTCTGAGGAAGAAATAAGGAAAAAAACTATCTTTGATATTGTTAACTTACCACGAGAGAAATTAAAACATAATATAGAAGTTTTAATAAGAAAAGAGGAACCATTAGAAGGTGAAAGATATTATAAAGATAGATGGGGAAATCTTATACCAGTAGAAATTAAAGCAAGAACAATTTCAATTAATAATAAGACATATATTCTTGTAAATTCAAGAAGAATCGAAAAGTATGTCAAAGTATTTGAAGAAGCAAGAGCTTATAAGTCATTATTTGAATATATTCATTATTTACTTCTTGCTCAAAATGAAGAGGAAATTTTTAAAGTTTTTGAAAAATATTTATTGAATTTAATAGAAGGTTTTCATTATTTTGAAATAGATAAAGAAACAAATAAAATAAAAAGTTCTTATAAAGGAGGAAAAAAAGATCTTTGGGAAGATTGTTTGGAGGACGATCCACGAGAATGTAAAGTATTCAGAACCGGAAATATATTTGAGAAAAAACACGATTCTATTTGTATTAAAAGTAAAGTTCCTGAAAATGTTTATCATATGTGTATACCTATTTTTACAGAAGGTAAAATTATAGGTATAATTTCATTGATTTCTATAAAACCATGCGATGCTTTAAAAAAAGAATCTCTCATAAAAATGGTAAATCTTTTTAATGTATTTTTAAATAACATAAGACTTTACAATATCACTAAAGAATTATCAATTAAAGACAGTTTAACCGGGCTTTATAATCGTAGGATAATTTATGAATATTTGGAAAAAGAGATAGCAAAAAATAGAAGATCAAATACTCCTTTTTCTATAGTTTTAATAGATTTAGATGATTTTAAAAAAATTAATGATAATTATGGTCATTTAGTAGGAGATAAAGTATTAAGAGAAATTAGTTTACTTTTAAAAACAAAAGTGCGAGGGACAGATATAGTTGGAAGGTTTGGTGGTGAAGAATTTATTATTATATTACCAGAAACTTCTAAAAAACAGGCATTTTTAATTGCTAAAAGAATAAAAAGAAATGTTTCTGAGCATTTAATATATTTAGAACATGGAAAGAAAATCAGTATAACTGCAAGTTTTGGCATAGCAGGATGTCCTAAAGATGCAATTACTTTAAACGGTTTATTAAATATAGCAGATAAAAGATTATATAAAGCTAAAACCTTAGGAAAAGACTTTATAGTAGCTGTATAACTTTGAATTATTTAAAACTTCAAGAAGTTTCTACACATAATCTCAAAGGTTTTAATTTAGATATTCCTTTAAATACTTTTGTTGTTATTACAGGACCTTCGGGATCTGGAAAGAGTTCCTTAGCATTTGATACAATTGCTCAATTAGGAAAAGAAAAATTATTACAAATTTTAAATTATGATAAAGAATTTTTTCCCCTTTCTTCTATAAAAGCTAAACTTATCTCTTCTTTACCACCTGTAATAGGATTGTCTCAAGGAATAAAAGAATGGTATCCATATAAAACATTTGGAGAATTTTTATTTATTGTGCAATTTTTAGAGACTTTATTTATTAAATGGGGAGAATACAAATGTTTTGGTTGTGGATATTTAAATAAGATTTCTTCTTTTGAGGATACTATTTCTTATTATAAAACTCTAAAAAATGGAACCAGATTTTATTTTTTATTACCAGTTTTTGAATATTCTCCCAAGGCATTAGAATATTTTGTTTCCCAAGGATATACCAAATTTTTTATAGATGGAAAAGAGATAGATCTTTCAGAAGAAGAAATTCCATCAAAATTCAAAGAAATTTACCTAATCCTTGATAGAATGATAAAAGATGAGAAAAGTATAGAAAGATTTGTAGAAAATTTAAGACTTAGTCTAAGTCTTAACCAAGGGAGAATAGTTTTAAAACTTCTTGATGGAGAAAGTAAGTTCTTTAATTTAAAAACAGTATGTCTTAAATGCGGAAATTATTTATTTACGAAGTGGTATAAATGTAAACAATGTAATGGACTTGGTTATAAAGAAAGGATTCCTTGTAAAGCATGTAAAGGGTTGAAATTTGATAATATAGTTTTAGCAAGTAAACTTTTTGGGAAGGAAATTAGAGAAATCTTAAAGTTCGATTTAAAAGAATTTAAAAGTTTTCTCAAAGAAAATAAAAAAAAATATTCAATACCCGAAGACTGGCTAAATAATATATTTTATAAACTTGAACTGGCAGATTTTTTAGGATTGTCTGATATTCCTCTTTCTACTCCAGTTTTTAAATTATCTCTTGGACAAAGGAAATTACTGGAAATTCTTCTTATATTTGGAATAAATTTCACTCAATGTCTTTATGTATTAGATGAACCCTCTTTAGGACTTGATTTAGAAACAAAAGAAAAACTTCTCAAACTTATATCCAGACTTATTAAAAATGGAAATTCAGTTATTGTTGTGGAACATGACCCTTATATACTTTCTAAGGCAGATTTTATTATAGAGCTCGGACCAGAAGGTGGAGAAAAAGGAGGATATTTAATAAAAGCTGAGAATTCTAAAAATTATTTTAAAAATTCTCATACAATAACTTTAGAATATTTAAAAGGTAAAAAGAAGATAAAATCTATAAATTTACTATACAAAGGAAATATTCTTAATTTGAAGATTCGAGAGCATGAAATTTCAATATATGAAAAAGGAATAAATTTAATTTTTGGAAAAGTTGGAAGTAAAAAAAATGAAATTTTTGAAGAAATAAAAAAGCATTTAAAAACAAGTGGTGAATCTATTTTAGAGGCAGAACTTCCTTATAAAAATTCTTCAGATTTTATAATCAATTACACAGGGATTTGGAAAGATTTAAGAGAAATTTTAATTAATCTTCCAGAAGCCAAAATAAAAGGACTGAATAAAAGATATTTCAGTTTCTCTACAAAAGAAGGGGTCTGCAATACCTGTAAAGGTAGGGGATACAAAATTTTAGAGGGGAATAAATTTAATGTGGAAGTTATATGTGAGGATTGCCTCGGGAAAAGGCTTAATAGAGAGGTTTTAAATTTAAGTTTTAAAGGATTTAAAATATTTGAAATTTTAGATTTTACTGTAGAAGAAGCACTGAGGATTTTCGAAAATATATTTTCTATAAAAAAGAAGCTTTTATTTTTAAAGGAATTAGGATTAGGATATCTTAAGTTATCTCAAGAAATCAGACACCTTTCTGGTGGTGAGAAGATAAGAATTAATCTTGCTAAAAAACTATTAAGTAAAGGAAATTATAAATTTATTTTTCTTGAATATCCATTACAAGGTTTTCATTTTAAAGATATAGAAAATTTTATAAAATGGTTAAAAATTTTGCTTGAAAAACAAGTAACTTTTATTATTTTAGAAACCAATCCTTTTGCTATATTTTTAGCAAATTTTGTGATAGAGATTTCTCAAGGGAAACCTTTGTTTCAAGGATTTATTAAAGACTGGTTAAAAGAGTTAAAGAGAAGAGAAAAAAAACTTTACCAAAAAATAGAATACTATAAAAAATTTTTTGATTTGAAGGAGGTTTAGATGGGTAATCCATGGCGAAAATCTTTAGATCCAAGAATAGGAGGACTAATTATTGGGATACTGGCTATACTTCTGGAATATTTTTATTCTCCCTGGGGAGTTTCTCAGGGAATAAAATATTTAGGGGATTTATTTTGGTCCTTTACAGATATTATTGAAAAACCAAAATATAGTATCTATTGGGTTTTTAATTGGATTATAATATTAAGTGCCTTTGTTTCAGCAAATTTGTTTAACGATTTTGCCATAAGAATTCCTTCACAAAGAGAGTTTATAAAAGGCATATTAGGTGGAATTTTAATGGGACTCGGGGCATTTTTGGCTCAGGGGGGTAATATTACTGGTTTTTACTCAGGTATAGCAAATTTGTCAGGAAGTGCGATTTTAATAGGATTAGGACTTTTTATTGGTATTTATTTAGGTGTGATTTATCAAGTAAGGGAACTGGAAAAATACCCTGTATTAAATGAAAAAGAGGCAAGGTTTAAAAAATTTTGGTTTAATTTAGTTTTGGCTATTTTAGGAATAATTGGATTAATTTTTATAATAAAAAACAATCCAATTTTACTTATATTAGTTGGAATCGGGATTATCTTAGAAAGAAGTAGATTCTGTATGCTTAATGCATTCAGAGAACTTTTCTTTTCAGGAGAATCCATAATGTCCCAAGCTCTTATACTTAGCTTAGCATTATATACCCTTGGAATAGCATTTTTAAAAATGAAAGGATTAATAAATCCGACAATTTATGTATTTCCTGTATTTGGATGGATGGCTTTTGCAGGAGGATTAATTTTTGGTATAGGAATGATATTATCAGGTTGCTGTAGTGCAAGTCTTCTATGGAAAATAGGAGAAGGATATATCAAAACATTTGTAGTATTTTTGTTTTTCATTATAAGCTACGGATTTTGGGATTTTTTGTTTTATAAAATCTGTAAAATAAAAACTGAAATTCTCATAGGAAAAAAGCTTTTTCTTCCTCAATATCTTACTTATTCAGGTGGTCTTGGTTTAATTTTAGGGATTTGTGCAATTTGGTATGGTATAGTATTCTGGAATTCAAAAACTAAAAAATTAGTAAAAAGATATTTTTAAAAAATAATGAAGAATGTCTTGGGCATAGTTGTTACTACACCAGTATATATAAATTATCTTTTTAAAATAATAAAAGCATGCAAGAAAAAAAATAAAGAAATAAAAGTTTTTATAGATTCTAAAGGTGTTCATATAATTAATTTTAAAGAATTTAATGAATTAAAAAAGTTAATTTCTCAAGAAAACTTATATCTTTCTATAAATTCTCTTCTTTCAGAAGGGTATAATTTAAATTATATAGAAAATAAAATCCCTTTTCAGCAATTAAAAGCTCCTTTATTTTATGAGAAATTTTTTAAAGAATGTGAGAAAGTTTTGATATTATGAAAATAGCAATTTTAATCAAAAATAAAGCTTTTATTCTCGATGCTATAAGAGCTGGAGTAGATATGATTGCAAAGAATTTAGAAGTTGATTTTTATATTTTAAATTTTCTTCCTGATTTAGGGAAACCTGATTTAAAAGAAAAAGTTAACTGGTTTCTGGATTTAGGTGGAAAAATATGGATTATTTCCGAAACTTTAGAAGAATTAACAGATTTCTCTAAGTTTAATAAAATATCTCTAAAAGAATTAAGTAAAAGAATAGGAGAATATAATATAGTTTTACCTTATGGATTGCCTCATCAAAAATCTCTTTTTTTCTTTTAATTTAATTTAAAATGAAAATTTTAATTATTTATAAAACTGAGCCTTCTGAAGATGTTAAAAAGATTGTAGAGGAATTAAAAAAAAGACATAAAATAATAGAATTTTTTCTCTGGAAAACCAAAGAAGAAGAATATGAGATTCTAATAGACTTAATTTTTAAGTCAGACAGAGTAATTTCATTCTGGTAATTTACTTTCCAATACCCAGATTATTTATGAAAATATAAGCTATTAAAACAGCTGCAGAAATTCTAATTACCCATACATACCATGGGCTATTTTTTAAATAATTAATTAAAAATTGTTTTTTATTCATCTTTTATTACCTCATAAATTCCAGGTAAATGTCTATACCTTTCAGCATAATCAAGCCCGTAACCAACAAGAAAACCTTTTTCAACTTCAAAACCTATATAATCAATAGGAACTTTTTTTTCTCTTCTTTCTTTTTTATCTATTAAAGTACAGATTTTGATAATTTTTGGAGAAAATTTTTTTAAATGATTAAGTAAAAAATTTAAAGTTATTCCTGTATCCACAATATCTTCCACTATAATTACATTTTTATCTTTTAAGGGTAATTCAACATCTTTAATAATTTCCACTTTACCTGAAGATGTATCTGACATACCATAACTTCTTAATCTTACAAAATCTATTTCAATATTAGGATTTTTAATATTTTTAACAAGATCTGCTAAGAATACAAAAGCCCCTTTTAATATTCCAATAAATACTATAGATTCATCCTTAAAATCTTTCTCAATTTTTTCTGCTAACTCTTTAATTTTTTGTTGAATTTGTTCATAATTTAAAATTAACTTTAATTTTTCCATTTAATACTCCTTAGATATCAAGTTCTCTATATTCTAATGCATGAGTATAAATAAATTCTCTTCGTGGTTCTACATTTTCCCCCATTAAAATCGAAAAAAGTTCATCTGCTTTTTCAGCATCTTTTATATCTACTTTTTTAAGAACTCTCCTTTTTGGATCCATAGTAGTTTCCCAGAGCTGAGAAAAATTCATTTCTCCTAATCCTTTATACCTCTGAATAAAAAGTCCTTTTCTTCCTTCGTCTCTTAACCATGTTAAAATATCACTTAAATGGAAAATCCAATCTTCCCATTCATTTTTTACATCTTTATATATTATTTGTAAAACATAATTTATATAGGGCTTAATATTATTAAAAGGTCTGAAAGTTTCTCTAAAACTTCTTTCCAAAATAATTTCAGGTCCTATCTTTGAAAAAGAAAAACCTTCTTCTGAAAAGATACTAAATTCATAATATTTAGGATTATAGCTACTTGGTTTAATTTTTGATGTTTTAAACCCTTTTTCCTGACATGCCTTGGAAAGTTTTTCCAATTTTTTAATATCTTCAAACATGGCTAAATTAGTAAATTTATGTAAAAGCAAAAGTAAAATAATTTGAGAAGGATAATTCTTTTTATATAGATTAAGTAACAATCTTTCAAGATGTGCACAATTTAGAAAAAATTCTTTAAAATTTTTACATTTTATTTTTTTTGAAGATTTATTTTTATCAAGAAAATTTACCTGAATATGGGTTAAAAGTCTTTTAAGAATATATTTGTCAAGTTCTTCATCGTCTTTGAGGTATGTTTCTTTTTTACCTTCTACTACTCTATAAAGAGGTGGTTGAGCAATAAAAAGCCATCCTCTTTCCATTAATTCCGGCATTTGTCTGTAAAAAAAAGTAAGCAAAAGAGTTCTTATATGAGCTCCATCAATATCAGCATCTGTCATAATGATAATTTTGTGATATTTACATTTATCTGCATTAAAGCCCTCGGGACCGATTCCTGCTCCAAGAGCAGCAATAATACTTTTTATCTCATCTGAGGAAAGCATTTTTTCTACACTTGCTTTTTCTACATTAAGAATCTTTCCTCTTAAAGGTAAAATTGCTTGATACCTTCTATCTCGTGCTTGTTTTGCTGAACCCCCTGCAGAATCTCCCTCTACAATAAATAATTCTCTTTTTTCCGGATCTTTTTCTGAACAATCCGCTAATTTACCAGCTACTACAAAATCTTCTATCTGATTTTTTTTTCGAATAAGCTCTCTTGCTTTTTTTGAAGCTTCACGAGCTTTTGCAGAAATAACAATTTTTTGAAGTATTTTTTTTGCTTCAGAAGGATTTTCCTCTAAAAATTTCATTATTCCTTCATAAACAATAGATTCTACAAGCGGTTTTATTTCACTGTTACCAAGCTTCATTTTTGTTTGACCTTCAAACTGAGGATCAGGGATTCTAAGAGATATAACAGCACACAAACCTTCTCTTACATCTTCACCTTCAACTTTTATTTTTAATTGTTTTGGAAGTTTATTTTCCTCAGATATATATCTATTAATAGCTTTTGTTAAAGCAGATCTAAATCCAATTATATGAGTCCCTCCCTCTTTTGTATGTATATTATTCACATATCCATAGATAGTTTCTGTATAACTTGAATTATATTGTAAAGCTATTTCTACTTGTACATTATCTTTTTCTCCATTAATGTAAATAACTTTTGAGTGTATCGGCCCTCTTTTCATGTTAAGATTTTTTACCAGTTCAACGATACCACCTTTGTAATGATATTTTTCTGAAAAACCTATTCTTTCATCAATGAGATAAAATTTAATATCAGGATTTAAATAAGCGAGTTCTTTTAATCTTTTCTGAACTATATCAAGATCAAATTCAATGTTTCCAAATATCTCTGGATCAGGTTTAAACCTTACAAAAGTCCCTCTTTTTTGAGTGTTTCCTACAATCTTAACCGGTCCATCAGGGATTCCTCTTTTATAAGTTTGTCTATAGATCTTTCCATTTCTATATACTTCAGCGATCAACCATTCTGAAAGCGCATTTACTACAGAAACCCCGACCCCGTGAAGTCCTCCAGAAACTTTATAAACCCCATGATCAAACTTTGCTCCTGCATGTAATTTAGTCATCACCAATTCTAAAGCAGATACTTTTTCCTCAGGATGAATATCTATTGGAATACCTCTGCCATTGTCTTCACAACTTGCAGATCCATCTTTATAAAGAACGATTTTTATTTCATTTGCGTATCCTGCTAATGCCTCATCTACAGAATTATCCAGAACTTCCCAGAGAAGATGATGAAACCCACTAATATCTGTAGAACCTATATACATAGCAGGGCGAGCTCGTACTCCCTCTAAACCAGAAAGAACTTTAATATTCCGAGCTTGGTACTTTTCCATTCCGATATATCCTCTACACTATAAAACCATCGGCATTAATAGATAAAGAAATCCTTCATCTCTATATCCTGTTATTAATGCAGGGGTTCTTTCTTCACCGATTTTCATTTCTATTTCTTCTGATTTCATTGTTTCTAAAGCATCCAAAAGATATTGAGCATTATAATTTACTGCAAGAGGTTTCCCCTCATAAGAAGCTTCCAGTTTAATTCGAGCCTTACCCATCTCAGTTTCTTGAGAACTTAAAATTATCTCATCTGAATTAAGCTCAAGAGTAATGGGTTTAAATTTCTCTGTAATTACTAAAGAGACCCTTTTTAATGCACTTATAAAAAGTTTTCTGTCAACTTTAAGTACATTTTCATAAGATGTAGGGATAACACTTCTATAATCTGGGTATGTCCCCTCAAGAGTTCTTGTAAAAAATATCGCATCAGATGTCCATATGACCACATAATTATTAATAAATCCTAATTTAACTACCAATTCATCTCCGGCAATGTCCTCAATTTGCTTAGCTGCTTTTCTTGCGACAATAAATCCTTCATCAAAATTTACATTTTCAATCCCAAGAACTTCTCTATCGAGTTTAACCAGTCTATGACCATCAGATGCAACTGCTCTTAACTTTCCTTCATCTTTAAGAGGTTCAAAAAAAATACCATTAAGAACAAATTTGCTTTCTTCCTTAGAGGTACAAAATATAGTATTTGAAATAAGTTCCTCCAGTACTTTACCAGGTATTTCAATTGTATTCTCTTCTACAAAATCAGGAAGACTCGGAAAATCTTCACTATCTGTAATAGCAAGTTCATAGGCTATTCTCTCATTTTCATCTCTTATTATAAGTTTATTTTCATCTTTCTGAAGAATAACTTCGTTTTCTGGGAAATTTTTAACAATTTCATAAAATTTACGAGCAGGTATACAAAAAGATGTTTTTTCGCCTTCAATTTCTGCCAGTATTTTCCCTTTATAGCCTGTCTCAAGATCTGTAGCAGTAAAATAAAAAATATTTTCTTCTGGGTCACTTTCAATCAAAGCCATTGACAAAACAGCCATAGAAGCCTTTTTATCAGCTACTTTATCAATTTTTTGAAGAAGTTTTTCTAAATTTGAAGTATTTATCCTTGCAAACATTCTAATAAATCCTCCTTTTATAGTTTTTTAAAAAAATTATATCATAAAATTAGACTTTTGGTATCTATTTTAAATTTACTCTTGACCAATTGCTTAAAATTTTTTAATTTTATAAAATGAATTTTTTAAATCAACAGGAAGGAGGGAAACAATAATGGCAAAAGTTCTTGCAATTTGTGGTCAAATAGAAAGTGGTAAAAATACATTTACAGAAACTTTATGTACTTTATGCGGGGAAGAAATTAAAAATCCCCAAAAAGAACCTCTTACTCAATTAAAGGTATATGGATTCAATTATAAAAATATTCCTTTTTATTTTATTAATACTCCTGGAGATGAAAATTTTATAGGAGAAATTAAATGGGCGGTTAAGGTAGCAGATGCAGTAATTTTGATGATAGATGCATCTTCACCTATAAAATATCAAACAGTAAGAGCATACGAAATAGCTAAGGAATCTGATGTACCTATTTTTGTATTTATTAACAAATTAGACCATGAAAAAGCAAATCTTCAAGAAACAATAGAAAATTTAAAGGATTTACTTGAAAATAAAGGAATTCCTTTGGTTTATTTATTTGGGAAAAATGGAAGTAAACCAGTACTTGTGGATCTTATAGAAGAAAAGGCAGTAATTGAAGAAGGATCAAAAATAAAATATGAAGAAATACCACAAGAACTTAAAGATAAAGTCCTTGGTTTAAAAGAAGCTATAATTGAAAAAGCAGCAGAAGGAACAGATGAACTTCTTGAGAAATATATAGAAACTGAAAAACTGGAAAAAGAAGAAATTCTGGAAGGATTAAAAGCAACTATTTTAAGAGGTGAAGCAATTCCTATTTTAATGGGATCTGCTCTTAATAAAATAGGATTAATTTCTCTTTTAGAAAAACTTATATTTTTTGTTCCTGATTATAAAGTAAAGCTTGAAAAAGAAGGGATTAATGAAAAAGTTCCTATTGGATTTATATTTAAAAACTATATAGATCCTTATGCTGGGAAACTTTCTTATGGAAGAATTTTTGAAGGGGAATTTAAATCTGATAGTGTTATTTATACTGCTGATGGAAAAGAAGAAAAATATACTCAAATTTTTGTTCCTAAGGGAGATAGTTTACAGCAGGTAAAATCTATTAATAAAGGAAATATTATAGTTTTCTCTAAGGTTGAAATATTAAAAACTGGTTCAACTTTTAGCAGTTCTTCTATTAATTTTGCATTTTCTGTGCCTGAAATGCCTTATCCTATGCTAACCCTGGCTATTTATCCTGAAACCCGGGCAGATGAAGATAAAATAAGCGGTGCAATTGCTAAATTGAAGGAAGAAGATCCGTCCTTAGTTTTTAGAAGAGATGATGAAACAAAAGAATTGTTAATTTCAGGAGTAGGTCCTATTCATATTGAAAAAACTTTAGAAAAATTAAAAAATAAATACGGAGTAAAAGTAAGAACTTCGCTTCCAAAAGTTCCCTATAGAGAAACTATCAGGAAATCCGTTCAAAGTGTTATATATCGACACAAAAAACAAACAGGAGGAAGGGGGCAGTTTGCTGAAGTTCATTTTCATATCTTTCCTCTGGAAAGAGGAAAAGGATTTGAATTTCTTGAAACTTTAACAGGTATGAATGTTCCAAGAAATTATGTACCTGCGGTAGAAAAAGGTATAAGAGAAGCTATGGAAAAGGGGCCTTTAGCTGGCTATCCAGTGGTGGATGTAAAAGTTCAGTTTTATGATGGAAAGTCTCACGAAGTAGATTCTTCGGATCTTGCATTTAAAATTGCTGCTTTTCATTGTTTTAAAAAAGGAATTGAACAAGCAGATCCAGTACTTCTTGAACCATATCTCGAATTAGAAATTACAGTTCCTGATGAAAATGTGGGAGATGTAGTTGGAGATTTAAATGCAAGAAGAGGAAGGGTGCTTAATATTGAAAAGACAGAAAAACATACAAAAATAAAAGCAGTTGCTCCTATGGCTGAGATGTTAAATTATGTAATATCTTTGCAGGGAATAACAGGGGGAAGAGGGAGCTTTGTAGCGAGATTTTCTCATTATGAAGAAGCACCTCCACCAATAGCTGAGAAAATAATAGCTGAAAGACGAGCAGAAATGGCAGAAAAAGAAAAGTGATAAATGTAGGAATTCTTACTTTAAGTGATAAAGCAAGTAAAGGAGAGAGAGAAGATCTATCAGGCCAAAAATTAAAGGAATTTGTTGAAAAAGAAGGTTGGGAAGTTAAAAATTATCTAATTCTTCCGGATGAAGAAGTAAAGATAGTAAAAGTTCTTAAATCTTGGTCAGATATAGATAAATTAGATCTTATTCTTACTACAGGTGGAACAGGTGTATTCCCAAGAGATATAACTCCTGAGGCTACAAAAAAAGTTATTGAAAAAGAAATACCAGGCATTCCAGAGTATATACGATATATCAGTTATAAAATAACACCTATGGCAGCTCTTAGTAGAGGGGTTGCAGGAATAAGAAATAAAACACTTATTATCAATCTTCCAGGTAGTCCAAAAGCAATAGAAGAAATTTTTCCTTATTTAATACCTGTTATAAAACATGCAATTTCTAAAATTAAGGGAGATGAAAGTGAATGCATAAAATAATTTTAATTACACTTTACATACTTGCTTATTTTAATTATCCATTGTTTATAATTCATATAACCTGTTATTTTTTCAATTCTTTTTCCTGAAGTATCAAGTATATAAGTAGTAGGGGTTATTGAAAAATCGGGGAAATGTTTAAAAATTTCTTTTGGTGCGATTCCTACAAGATATTTTATTTTTCTATCTGAGACTATTTTGGGAAGTAAAGGTTCTCCACTTTTATCCATCATCAAAGCTATAATCTGTAACTTTGAAGTATCACAATTTTCGTAAACTTTATTTAAAATTCCCAGCTCCACTATACATGGAGGACAATAACTCACAAATAGATTTAAAAGAATATATTTATTTTTAAAATCAGAAAGTTGATATTTTTTTCCATTATAAGTATAAAAACTGAAATTAATAGACGTGGCTCTTGCATTTAGATTTATTGAAAAAATTGAAATTAAAAAGAAAGATATACACAAAAATACTTTAATTTTTTTCATTTTTCTTCCTCCATATTTATAAAAATTTTTAAATAAGATTATAACTGGCTTTAAAGGAATAGCAAGATATTTAAAAATTGCTAAATTTTTATTAGCTTGTCATTTTTTTAAAAATAAATTATAATTTATTTTTTGGAATAAAGGGCGGGCATAGCTCAGGGGTAGAGCACCAGCTTCCCAAGCTGGGGGTCGCGGGTTCGAATCCCGTTGCCCGCTCTTGTTTATTTTTTTGATTTTTGAAAAGATATGGAAGAAGATATAAAAGAAAAAATTAAGAATTTGATAGAGTTACCTATACTTAAAAAAAATATAGAATTAGTAGATCTTGAATGGAGAAGAGAACGTCCTGGCTGGGTATTAAGAGTTTTTATTGATAAGCCAGGAGGAGTTACTGTTGAAGATTGTGCAAAAATTAGTGGATTAATAGGGAAAATTTTAGACGAAGAAGATTTCATTCACCATTCATATATTTTAGAAGTATCTTCACCAGGAATAGAAAGACCATTAGTAAAAAAAGAAGATTACGAAAGATTTAAAGGTGAAAAAGCGAAAATTGTTTTAAAAAATCCTATTTCTGGAAGAAGAAATTTTAAAGGAATAATACTTGGCTTAAAAGATAATTCTATTGTAAGATTAGAAGTTGAAGGACAAGTTTGGGAAATTCCTTTTGAAGAAATAAAAAAAGCCAGACTTCAGGTTGACATAAAATTTTGATTTTGAGGGGTGATATATGCAACAAAATCTTAAAAAAGTTATAGAAGCCTTAAGTAAAGAGAAAAATCTCTCCAAAGAAATAATAATAGAAGCACTTAATGAGGGGATTAAAACAGCTGCAAAGAAAAGATTTGGAGAAAAAGCAAGGATTGAAGTGAAATACAATGAAGATACTGGAGAACTGGAAGTTTATAAATTGAAAGAAGTGGTTCAAGAAGTTCAAAATCCTGAAAGAGAAATATCTTTAGAAGATGCACTTAAATTGAGCAAGGATGTAAAGATAGGCGATATGATAGGTGAAAAAATAGAACTCAAAGACTTAGGAAGAATTGCTGCACAGATAGTAAAACAGTTATTTTCTCAAAAATTGAGGATAGCTGAGAAACAGCTTATTTATGAAGAATATAAACATAAATTGGGAGAAATAGTAAGTGGATATGTTCATAGATTTAATAAAAAAGATGTAATTTTATCCATAGGAAGGGTTGAAGCTTTATTACCAGAAGAAGAACAAATTCCAAATGAAAAATATCATAGAGGAGAAAGACTTAAAGCTTTAATTATTGAAGTATATAGACAAAAAGAACCGCAGATCGTAGTTTCTCGTTCTCATCCGGCATTTATCAAAAAACTTTTTGAAAAAGAGGTTCCAGAGATTCAAGAGGGGATAGTTAAAATCATGAGTATAGCAAGGGAACCTGGATATAGAACTAAAATTGCTGTTCATTCTGTCAATCCTAATATAGACCCTGTGGGAGCCTGTGTAGGAGTAAGAGGATCAAGAATTATTGTTATTTTGCAGGAATTAAAGGGTGAAAAAATAGACGTAGTTCCATGGGATCCAGATCCAGCTAAATTTGTTTATAATGCTCTTGCACCAGCGGAATGTAGTAAGGTCATTATAGATGAAAAGAATAAAACCTTGGAAGTAATTGTTCCAGATGATCAATTATCTTTAGCCATAGGAAGAAAGGGGGAAAATGTAAAATTAGCTTCAAAACTTGTAGGTTGGAGAATAGATATTTTAAGCGAAACTCAGTATTTAAGAAGACAGGAACCGGAATTTTTGAAATTGCTTAAAGTAACCGGTTTATCAGATGAAATAGCAGGTTATTTATATGAAGCTGAAATTAAAGATTTAAAAACACTCATAGAAACACCTCCAGAAAAGATTGCTGAGTTAACTAAATTAAATATAGAAGAAGTTGGAAAAATATTAGAAAAAGCTAAAGCAGAAGTAGGTGCCTAAAAAAGGACATATTCCGGAACGCACATGTATAGTATGTAGAAAAAAAACATTTAAAACAAATTTAATTAGATTTTGTATAGAGAATGAAAAACTTGTTATAGATTATGAACAAAAAAAGGGAGGAAGAGGAGCATATTCCTGTCTTTCCTGTCTTCCCAAAATTAAAAAATCCAAAATTTTAAAAAAACTTTTAAAAGCACTCAGAACGGAAAATATAAAAAATATAGATGAAATTACTAATTTGGTGAAAGAGGGTTTAAATAAATATAAAGAAAAAACAAGCCATGAATAATGAAAAATTAAATAAATTAAGAAAAAAAATCGATGAAATTGACCAGAAAATTGTTGATTTATTAAAAGAAAGGATAGAAATAGCAAAGGAAATAGGGAAAATCAAAAAAGATTTAAATATTCAAAGTTTTGATCTTTCAAGAGAAAAAGAGATAATTAAGAGAATTCTTGATATAAATAAGGGAATTTTTCCAGAAGAGGCTTTAAAAATTATATACTCCGAAATTATATGTGCCTGTAGAGGAATTCAAGAAAAGCCAAAAGTAGCTTATCTTGGTCCAGAAGCTACTTTTAGTCATATAGCAGCTCTCAATTTTTTTGGAACCTCTTCTGAATTAATACCTGTAGAAAGTATTACAGATGTATTTGAGGAAGTTTTAAGTGAAAGAGTAAATTTTGGGATAGTTCCTATTGAAAATTCAATAGAAGGGGTTGTAGCAACTACTCTTGATGCCATATATGAATATAATTTAAAAGTTTGCGGAGAGATCTATGAATCTATTTCTCATCATTTAATGAATTTAACAGGAAGATTAGAAGATATTAAAAAAATTCTTTCTCATCCTCAAGCAATTGCTCAGTGCAGAAAATGGTTAAGAAAAAGACTCCCCTCTATTCCGATTGAACCTGTTTCATCAACTGCATTGGCAGCAAAATGGGCTGCAGTAGATAAAAATGTAGCTGCAATAGCAAGTTTAATGGCAGCAAAGCTTTATCATCTTCAAATAGTTGCTAAAAATATAGAAGATATAAAAGGGAATAGTACAAGATTCTGGATTATAGGTAAAACTGAGGTTCCTCCTACTGGGAATGATAAAACATCTTTACTTTTCAGTATCGCAGATAAACCCGGAGCTCTCTTTGAAGTTTTAAAATGCTTTGCAGAAAGAAAAATAAATTTAACTAAAATAGAAAGTAGACCTTCTAAAAACGAACCTTGGAAATATATATTTTTTTTAGACTGTGAAGGACATATTAAGGAAGAGAAAATACAGTCATGTTTAGAAGAAATGCAAAAATATTGTCTTCAAGTAGTATGGCTGGGTTCTTATCCAAAGGGACAAAAATAAAAACTTATTTAAAAAAATATAAAAATTATTCAGAACTTGAACAAATTATTTATTTTTCTGAAATTAATCTTATTGAAAAATTAAAACTTAGTAATAGAGAAATAAAAAGACTTCTTTATGATGTCTATTTTATAAATGATGAAGATTTTTTGAAAAATCAATATGCAGTTATTTTTAAAGGAGAAATATTAAATGATCTTCCATCTTTAAGAAAGGATATTTATTTAATTTATCTAAATTTTCAAAAAATTTTCTCACAACAATCTTTCCTAAAAGAACTTATGCTTTATATTTTAACTCACGAATTGGTTCATTTAGTAAGGTTTATTAGATATGAAACAGATTTTTATTTAAAAAATAAATGGGAAGAAGAAAAAAAGGTACATATTATTACAAAAGAAATTTTAAAAGATTTTAAATTGCCTTATATGAAAGAAGTTTTTTCTTATTTTGACAGAATTTATTGCTAAATTTTAAAAGATTTCAAGGAGGTGGAGGACGATGCCAATTTATGAATATGAGTGTCAGAAATGTGGAGCTCGGTTTGAAGTCTGGCAAAAGATTACAGATGAACCCTTAAAAACATGTGAAAAATGTGGTGGACCACTTTTAAAACTTATCAGTGAAAGTAGTTTTATTTTAAAAGGTACTGGTTGGTATGTTACAGATTATGCCAGAAAAGAAAAAGAGATGAAAGAAAAAGAAAAAAAGAAAAAAGAAGAAAAAGAATCAAAAAATAAAGAAAAGAAATAATTAAGTGATATATGAAGACCTTATTTATTTATGGTTAGCATTTTTATTATTTGATTTTATCCCAATTTATCCTTTTCATTTACCTTCTATTTTAATTATAATCTGGTATATAGGAAAAGAATTATGTTTAATTTTTTCTTTTGTTTTTCTTCCAAAAATTTTTAAAAAAATATTTACAAGATATCCATCATCTGGGGAGCGATTTTTAATACTTTTAATATTTTTAATTTATAGTGCAGATTTAAGTATTTTTCATTTAAAAAAATTTCTTCAGGAATTTTATTTTTCTTCCTTAATTGCCCTTTTCTGGTTTTTTCATTATTATCTTTTTTTAAAAATTTTTTTTAGTAAGCTTGATTTTAAATATATAAAAATTCTTTTTGGCTTAATTTTGCCTTTTGTCATTATTATAATTTTTGAAGAAACTTTAAGGATCTTTAATATTTCATTTAGAGGTGATTTATGGATTTTATTTTTTATTATATTCGTATTTGCACCTGTATTTATAATAAAATTATGGCCCGTTGAACCTTTAAAAGATATTTATTACAGAACTCTTATTCTTAATTTTTTGAAAGCACAAAAAATAAAAATAAGAGAAATTTATCTTCTTTCTGATGTTGGGAAAAAATTATATACTGCTGGGGTAATAGGCTTTATCCCACCTTTTAGATATATATTTTTTTCTAAGAATCTTCTTGAGATTCTTACGCCTGATGAGATCTTAGGTGTGTTATCTCATGAAATAGGGCATATCCGAAATAAACATAGCTTTTGGTTACTTTTACTATTACTAAATTTTCCTCTTTTTATTCTGGCTTCCTTACTTTTAAGTATATATGCAATTTATTTAATTTATCCTGAATTTATTTCATTAATTCATCAAGAAAGTCATATTAGTGAAGTTATATTTGGATTTTATCTTATTTTTATTTCGTTAGTTTATTTACGATATATCTTTGCATTTTTTTTAAGACAATTTGAAAGAGAAGCAGATCTTTATTCTTTTTATTTATTAAGGAGTGTGAGACCTTTGATTAATGCACTTTTAAAAATTGGTGAGATTTCTGGACAACTTTATAAGAAAAGTTGGCATCATTATGGAATATTTGAAAGGGTTGAATTCTTAGAAAAAATTTCTCAAACACCTGAAAAATTTCAAAAACATTTTCAGAAAGTTAGAAGGATGCTTTTATTATGGATATTAAGCAATGTCTTAATAGTAGCTTTTTTTCAATACAATGAAGCTATTTTTTCAAATGTCCTTAAGTTTTTATCTTTTCTCTTGTAGAAATATAGAAATAAAATTAAAATAATGTGAAAAATTTTAAAGAAATTATAGAAATGATTTTAACAGTAGATATAGGTAACACTTCTACAATGTGTGCTTTATTTGGTGAACAAGGAAATTTGGTTGCAATTTTTAGTTTTAAAACCTATATACCTGTTTCTTCAGAAGAAGTTTTAGCGAAAATAAAATCTTTTTTAGATTTGTATAATATACCTTTAAAGGATATAAAGGGAATGGCTATTGCATGTGTAGTTCCTCCTGCATTAAAGTGGTGGGTAGAAATGGGGAAAAGATGGCTTGCTCGTGAAGTGGTAATTGCTAATTCAGAAACAGTTAAGATACCTGTAGATTTAATTTATCCCTCGGAAATAGGAGCAGATAGGCTTGTCAACGCACTGGCTGGCTGGGAGAAGTATAAATCTTCTTTAATAATAGTTGATTTTGGAACTGCTATAACTTTTGATTGTATTTCTGAAAAAGGAGTATATTTAGGTGGAGCTATTGCTCCAGGTCTTTATATTTCTACTGAGGCATTATTTAAAAAAACTGCAAAACTTCCAAGAATAGATTTAAGTGAACCTGTAACTCGTGCTATAGGAAAAGATACAATTTCAGCATTAAAAAGTGGTCTTTTATTTGGTTTTGCAGGACTTACAGATCATCTTATAGAAAAACTTTCAGAAGAAATGAGAACTTCTCCAAGAATAATAGCTACAGGAGGTTTGGCTCAGTTTATTTATCCATATTCTAAAAAAATAGAAAAAATAGATCCTTACCTTACTTTAGAAGGGCTTTTTTATTTATGGAAACGCAGATAAAAATAGCTACTTTTGCGCCTGCAAGTCTTCCCCCTATAGATCTTTATGAAAAAGGATTAAATATTTTGAGAAACTTTAAAATCCCTGTGAAAAATTTTGTGGATTTCTCTGAAACTCCTGCAGGTATGAAAGCATTTTTATTATATGAAATTTTAACAAATCAAGAATTTACTCATATCTGGACTGCTAAAGGTGGTTTTGGTTGTTTAAAATTACTTCCATATTTAGAAGAATTATTTTCATCAAAATTTATCTCTCCTCGTTTCCCGACTTTAATTGGTTTTAGTGATGTAACAGTACTTCATCTTTATTTTTATAAAAAATTTAAAAAATTTAGCATACATGCTCCAATGATAGCAACTCTTCCTAATTTAGAATCTGAAGCTTTAAAATTTCTTATAGATGTCATTATTCATAATAAAGAAATTGTAATGGAAGGAAAAGTGTTTCAAGAAGGTGAAGCAGAAGCAATTTTATTAGGTGGAAATCTTGTTTCAATCGCAAGTCTTTGTGGTACACCTTATTTTTCGGTAAATGAAGATATAATTCTTTTTATAGAAGACATAAATGAAAAATTATATCGCTTAGAAAGGGCTTTTTTGCAGGTTTTATTTTTTATAGGAAAAAAGAAAATAAAAGGGTTAATTATAGGGAATCTTGGAGAAATAGAACCTCTTTCTTTTTTAGAAAATATAAAAGAATTTTTACCCGAAGATATCCCAATCGGATATGATTTTCCTTTTGGACATGTTTCTAAAAATTATCCTTTAATTATAGGTAAAAAAGTTTTTTTTGAAGCCAAAAACTTAAAAGCTAAAATTTTTCAAGAAAGTTTGATTATATAAAAATTTTTACAAATCTTTGAAATAATTTATCTGGATCAAGACATTTTCTTTCCTTACAAACCTTAGGAAAACATGGACTACATTTTAAATTTAGAGTAATAATCTTGTAATTTACTCCTATAGGACACCAGGTAATTATATCAGTTGGTCCATAAAAAATATAAGATTTGATTCCTAAATAACTGGCAAGATGTGAAATTCCGCTATCAAGTCCAATATATGCTTTAGCACTTTTTAAAGCATATGCAATTTCTAAAGGTTCTAAACATTCCCAGTAATTATTTGTAAATTTTTTAATCCAAGAATCTGCCTCCCCTATTAAATAAATTATTTTAAATCCTTTTTGAATTAAAAAATTTTCTATTTTTTCAAAAAGAGAAAAAGGAGGAATTTTTTTTGATGAACCGCTCCCGGGATGAATTACTATTTTCCCTGTAAAAGGAGTATTTTTATTATATTTTAAGGGTAAAATAGAAGAATATTCTTTTTTAAAATTAAACAATTCTAAATAATAATCTACCATCCATTTTCTTTTAGAAGGAAAAGGTGGCAAACCAGAATTTTTAGAAAATATAATCTTTTTGATAAAATTTCTTTTCATAATTTGTGGATAAAAATCACTATATATTTCATCTACCCAACCTACTTCCTTAGCAATTTTTAAATAATCTGTATTTCCAATTGCTATTATGTAATTTCCTTGTTTTTTTAATATTTCTAACAAAGGAAATGTAAGCAGTGTATCCCCTAAACCACCTCTTCTATAAAATAAAATCATTAAATTTCGCCTTTTTTCGTTGGATTTCTCAAAAATAGAAGTATAATAATCAAGATTTTTAATTCAAGAAAGGAGAAAATTATTGAAAAAAGTACCTTTTCTGGATCTTAAAAGAGCTTATAAAATTTACGGAAAAGAAATAGAAGAAGCAGTTGCCGAAGTTTTAAGAAGTGGTATTTATTTAAACGGGAAAAAAACAAGAGAAATAGAAGAAAAGTTGGCAGAATATTTAGGAGTTTCTTATGCAATTGGCGTTTCTTCTGGAACTTGTGGATTATATCTTATTTTAGAAGCTTTAGAGCTTCCAAAAAATTCTTATATTTTACTTCCATCTTTTACATTTGTAGCTACTGCTGAAGTAGTAATAAAGGCAGGATTGATACCTTATTTTGTAGATATTGAAGAATCTACTTATAATTTATCTTTTGAAGCTTTAAAATCTGTCTATAAAAAACTTATTAAAAATGGAAAAAAAGTTTCTGGAATAATTGTAGTAAGTCTTTTTGGTATTCCTGCAGATTTAGAAAAAATTGAAGTTTTTTGTAAAGAAAATGATTTAATTTTAATTGAAGATATTTGTCAAGCATTTGGTGCAAAAATAGGAAATAAAAAAGTGGGTAGTTTTGGAAGAGCTTCAGCAACATCTTTTTATCCTACAAAACCACTTTCTACTTATGGTGATGCAGGAATGGTCTTTACAAATGATAAAAAACTTTATTATAAAATAAAAGCTTTGAAGGAACATGGACAAACAAAGCCTTATTTTTATGAATTTAATGGAACAAATGGAAGGATAGATGAGATTCATAGTGCAATTTTGAGTATTAAATTTAAATATTTTGAAAATGAGCTTATGTTAAGAAAAAAATGGGCTAAGAAATATAAAAAAGGTTTACAAGAGTTATATCCCTTAATTAAACACCCAGAAATTCCAGAAAACTATCATTCATCTTTTTCATTGTTTACTGTAAGAGCAAAAAAAAGAGATGAGTTAAGAAAATTTTTAGAAGAAAATGGTATAAATACAGGAGTGTATTATTCACTTCCCTTGCATCTACAGCCTATTTATCAAAATCTTGGATTTAAAAAAGGAGATTTACCAATTACTGAAAAATTATCTAAGGAAGTAATAAGTTTGCCTTTTTATCCCTATATTACAGAAGAAGAAATAGATTACACGATTGAAAAAATAAAAGAGTTTTACAATAAAATGGAATAAAGAAAAAATGAAAAATAAAATTATTTTTGTCTCTATTCCATTTGAGTTATTAAAAGATAAATATTTACCATTGGTATTAAAGGAAAAACTTAATGTTGAAATTACTTTAAAAGCTGAGATTTTAGATAATTTTTCAAGGAGGGATTTTAAAGAAATAGCAGAAAAATTGAAAGAAGCAGGATTAAAGACAACGATTCATCTACCTTATATGGATTTGTCTTTAGGGGCTTTAGATGCGTGGATAAGAGATACCAGTATAAAAAGAATTATTTTTGCAATAGAAAGAGCAATAGTTTTTGATCCAATAAATTTAGTATTACATTCAGGATACCATCCTCAAGGACATAGAGAAGTAAAATTATTTTGGAGAGATAAACTTATAGAGGGATTGGGAAAAATTTTAACAGTTGTTAAGGATTTAAAGCTTAATTTAGCATTAGAAAATACATTTGAACCTGATCCAGAATTTATGAAGCCCATTTTTGAAAATATTAAAGATTTAGGATGGTGTTTCGATCCCTCCCATGCAAAGGTTTTTTCAGAAGAAAAAAATGAGCTTAAATGGCTATATACTTTATTTCCTTATATAAAAGAAATACATTGTCATGATAATCATGGAGAATGGGATGAACATCTTGCGATTGGTAAAGGAATTATAAGATTTGAAGAAATTTTCGATTTTCTTAAAAAAAATGCTTTATCTCCTATTTTGACATCCGAGGCTCATACTGAAGAAGATACAATATTGAACTTAAATTATTTAAATAAATTATAAAATCTCCTTGTCTTTATTTAAAAAAATAATTAAAATGCAAAGAGGTTTTAAAAATGAGAGAAAAAAAATCCAAGATTTTTGAATTTATAATTTTATTTTTTTTAATAATCTTACCTTTCAATTTAAAAGCAGAAAATGTCTATAAATCAAAAATAGTAGTTTCTGGCTTTGCTCTGGAAAAAATTGTAAGGGAAATAATACCAAAAGATAAAATATATCTTCTTCAACCACCAAATGCAGAATATCATGACTATGTTCCAACTCCTTTACAATGGAAATTAATTCAGGAAGCTGAACTGGTAATACTTGTAGGTAGTGAACCATGGGCTGAAAAAGTATATTCACTTCGAAACAATAAACCAGTTTTAAGTTTAGTTGATAAAGAATATTCTTTTCCGGATCCTCATCTCTGGTTCGATTTTAAAAGAGTTGAAAATTTGGTTAAAAAATTACTTACATATTTAAAACAAAAAGAACCAGAAAAATATGTCATTTATCAAAAACGTGCTGAAAGATTTATTAATAAATTAAATCTTATCAAAAAAGAAATTGCCACTTTTAAAAATTGTAAATATAAGAAAATTTATATTTTAGGACATTCTGTATATTACTATTTATTTCGAAATACAGATATACAACAGATAACACTTATAAAGGGACATGTTCATGGAACAGAACCGAGTATAAAAATTTTGTACAAATTTATAAATGAATTGAAGAAAAGAAAAGTAAAAATAGCGTATTTTACAGAACCTGAATTTCAAAAATATAAGAAATTTTTTGAAAAACAGGGTATAGAAGTAAAATATTTATGGTCAGGTGATGTGTTTATAAAAGGAAGTTATATAGAGTTAATAAAATATAATATAGAAGAAATTAAAAAAGGTTTATTATGTGAGGAATAAGTATTAAAAAGGACAATTTATGTCAACAAAATTAAAATTAAAAATTCTTTTAGTATTAATTTTAATTTTTTTAGCAGGAATTTTACTTTTACCTACTTTTGTTCCTAACCTTCCTCCGTGGTTTACAAAATATATTTATAAAGGATACCTTAAATTAGGACTCGATTTAAAAGGAGGCGTTCATTTAGTTTTACAGCCTGATTTAAATAAAGCCTTAAAACATCAATTTGAAAGTTATCTTCACGATGTAAAAAATAAGTTAAAAAAACAGAATATTGTATATGAATTTGAAGAAAAAAATTTAAGTGCTGTATTTAAATTTTATAGAAAAAAAGATATAGAGGTATTTAAAAATGAACTAATTCAAAATTTTAAAGAATTAAATATAGAAGAAGAAACACAACAAGATAAATATTTTACTGTAAAAATTTCTTTGTCAAAAGATAGAATAGGGTATATTAAAGAACATCTATTAGATCAAACACTTGAAGTTATCAGAAATAGAATTGATCAGTTTGGTGTTGCTGAAGCTATTATTACTAAACAAGGTAGAGATAAAATAGTAGTTGAATTACCCGGTATAAAAAATCCTGAAAGAGCTATTAAGGTTATTGGTCAGACAGCCCAACTGGAATTTAAACTTGTTGATGAAGAAGCAATGAAAAGCATAGACTGGATGGCTTTAATAAATTCATTTATAAGAGAAGGAAAGGCTTCTCTAAATGATCCTTTAGAAAAATGGCGTGAATTATTAAAACCTTATATACCTCCAGGTGATGAGTTTTATTTTCTGGTTGAAAAAGAAAGAGAGACAGGAAGAATTATAAAAAAACCAATTATTCTTAAAGCTTTAACTCTTCTTACCGGAGAGTATATAAAAGATGCAGGAGTTAGAATTAATCCTCAATTTAATGAACCTTATGTATGGTTAAAATTTGATTCAAGGGGTGCAAAACTTTTTGAGCGGATCACAGAAGAAAATGTAGGAAAAAGGCTTGCTATAATTCTTGATGAGGTAGTAAGATCTGCACCTGTTATAAGAGAAAAAATTTCAGGTGGAGAAGCACAAATTACAGGAAGATTTACTATAGAAGAAGCTCATGATCTTGCCTTGGTTTTAAGAGCTGGTGCCTTACCTGCACCCGTCAAAATTCTTCAAAATATTACTATAGGACCTTCTCTTGGTAGAGATTCCATTCAAAAAGGAATTACGGCAGGATTGATCGGTGCTATTATAGTTATTATATTTGTTATTTTTTATTATAAAATTTCTGGAGTTATAGCTATTATTGCTCTTATTTTAAATATTTATTATCTTTTGGCTCTTCTTTCTGCATTTCAAGCAACTTTAACACTTCCTGGAATTGCTGGAATTATTTTAAGTATCGGAATGGGGGTAGATTCGAATGTATTAATTTTTGAAAGAATTAGAGAGGAATTAAAACTTGGTAGAACTTCTTATTCTGCTATTTTTCAGGGATATGATAAAGCCTTCTGGACTATCTTTGATGCACATATTACAGTATTAATAACATCTCTTATTTTATTCACCTTTGGAACAGGGCCAATAAGAGGTTTTGCTGTAACTCTCTCAATATCAATAATTGTTAATTTATTTACTGCTATATTTGTAACCAAAATCTTTTATGAATATAACTATGAAAAAGGTAAAGATTTACGAATTTCGTTTTTGAAGCTTTTAGAAAATCCTAATTTTAATTTCATGAAACTAAAAAAAATATTTGCAGTATTTTCAGCAATTCTGGTGCTTACAGGATTATTTGGATTTTTGCAGGCTTTAAGAGGCAAAGCTAATCTTGGAATAGATTTTACAGGTGGTATTTTGCTTTATTTAAAAACTAATCAAAGTGTTGATTTAGGAAAAATAAGAAAGACTTTATCTGATTCAGGAATAAGGGATTTTTCATTGCAGGATGTTAAGAATCAAAATTTAGTTCTTTTAAAAATAAAAGCATCTAAGGAATCCCTTACCGAAGATGTTAAAAAAGTTCTTAATATTTTAAAAACTAAACTCCCTCAATATAAATTTAAATTAATGGCTAAGGAAGAAATAGGTTCAGTAATTAGTAAAGAATTAAAACATAAAGCAGTTTTTGCTATTTTAGGTGCTTTAATAGGAATTATTTTTTATTTGACATTTAGATTTAATTTTAATTTTGGAGTAGCAGCAGGGCTGGCAACTTTTCATGATGTTCTTGCAGTATTGGGAATTTTTTATTTATTAGGAAGAGAAATTAATCTTCTTTTTATAACAGCACTTTTAACACTTGCAGGATATTCTCTAACAGATACTGTGGTTATTTTTGATAGAATTAGAGAAAATATTTTAAAAAGAATAAAATTTAAATCTTTTAATGAACTTGTGAATAGAAGTATTAATGAGGTTTTATCTCGTACACTTATTACAACAATTACCACATTATTTGGATCTCTCGCTTTATTAATTTTTGGAGGTGTGGTGATAAGGGATTTTGCTTTAGCTCTTACTTTGGGATTTATTGTAGGAACTTATAGTTCAATCTTTGTCGCTTCTCCTATATTGGAAGTTCTTCACAAAGGGAAAATTCCAGAATTGAAAAAAGACTAATTAAAAAGATTAATTTATTCCAAACTTTTGCCCAGGTTTTAATCTTTGCCCACAGGCGAATTCATAAGCATTAATTCTTTTTTTACCTTCTAATTGAACTTCTTTAAGAAGAATTGCATTTTCAGATGTGCTTATAAGTATTCCTTCTTTAGTAATTTTTAAAATTGTACCTGGCTCTTCTTTTGTATCCACAGGGATACTTTTAGCAGAATATACTTTGAGTAATTTATTTTTGTAATAAGTATATGCAGTAGGCCAAGGTAATAATCCTTTTACTTTTCTTTCAATTAGTAAAGCTGGTTCATCGAAACTAAAAAAACCATCTTCTTTTTTTAGCATCGGTGCATAAGTAGCAAGTTCATGGTTCTGAGGCTTAGGAACAAGTTTATTTTCTTTATGGAGATTTATAGCAGATAGAATTGTCTCTTTTGCTAATAAACTTAATTTTTTGGCAACCTCTATAGAAGTATCTTCATCAGAAATTTCTATTTTTTTCTGTAAAAGAATAGGACCTGTATCAAGCCCTTCATCCATAAGTATAATAGTGATACCAGTCTCTTTTTCACCGTTTAAAATAGCCCAATTAATGGGACTTGCTCCTCTATATTTAGGAAGAAGAGAGGCATGAATATTCCAACATCCATATTTAGGGATTTTTAAAAATTCCTTAGGTAAAATTTTTCCATAAGCACATACTACAATAATATCAGGTGAAAGTTCTTCAATTTGTTTCAAAAACTGAGGATCTTTTAATTTTTGGGGAGTAAATACAGGTAAATTTTTTTCAATTGACCAGAGTTTTACAGGGGAAGGGGAGGGGGTAAGACCTCTTCCCTTAGGTTTATCTGGTTGAGTAATTACTGCTAAAAGATTTTCTGACTCATAAATTCCTTCCAGAGGAGGAATAGCAAATTCAGGAGTTCCTGCATAAATTATTCTATATTTTTTCATTTTTTAATGGAGTGGGGCTCTCTTAAATTCAAATTCTTTTGAATCATTAACATCAACAATTACTTTATCTCCTTCATTAAATGTTCCATCCAGTATCTTGATAGCTAAAGGATTTTCAATATGTTTTTGAATAGCTCTTTTCAATGGTCTTGCTCCAAATACTGGATCATATCCATATTCTGCTAATAATTCTTTTGCTTTTAAAGTAAGTTCTATACTCATACCTTTTTCTATCAATCTTTCATTAAGATATTTAGTTTGAATATCTACAATTTTAATTATATCCTCTTTTTTGAGATTATTAAATACGATTATCTCATCTATTCTATTTAAAAATTCTGGTCTAAAAGTAGCTCTCAAAAGCTCGAATATTCTCTTTTCAATTTCTTCTCTTGGTAGAGTTAAATCCTGAAAGTAATGGCTTCCTACATTAGAAGTCATTATTATAATAGTATTTCTAAAATTCACTGTACGACCTTTTCCATCTGTGAGTCTTCCATCGTCAAGAACTTGTAAAAGAATGTTAAAAACATCATGATGTGCCTTTTCTATTTCATCAAAGAGAATTACTGAATAAGGTCTTCTTCTTACAGCTTCTGTAAGTTGCCCTCCTTCTTCATAACCAACATATCCTGGAGGGGCTCCTATTAATCTCGCTACAGAATGTTTTTCCATGTATTCACTCATATCAATTCTTATAAGTGCATCTTCTGTATCAAACATAAATTCAGCTAAAGCCTTGGCTAATTCAGTTTTTCCTACACCTGTAGGTCCAATAAATAAGAAAGAACCAATGGGACGATTAGGATCTTTTAATCCTGCACGGGCTCTTCTTATAGCATTTGCTATTGCCACTATAGCATGATCTTGAGCTACGACCCTTTGTTTCAATCTTTCTTCTATTTTTAAAAGTTTTTCTCTTTCACTTTCAAGTAATCTTGTTACAGGAATACCAGTCCATTTAGAAATTATTTCTGCAATATCTTCTGCATCTACTTCTTCTTTCAAAATTCTTCCTCTTTCTTGAATTTCAGCAAGCTTTCTATTTTCTTCTTCCAATTGTTTCTGTAGTTCTGGAATCTGACCATAAATTATTTCTGCTACTCTGTTTAAGTCACCTCCTCTTTCTGCATGTTGGGCTTCAATTTTTAATTGATCTATCTTTTCTTTTATCTTCCTAATTTTTTGAATTACTTCTTTTTCTTCTAACCATTGAGCTTTTAGTTCTTCAGATTTTTTCTTTAATTCATCCAGTTGTTGTAAAATTTTTTCTAATCTTTCTTTTACTCTTGGATCAGTTTCTTTTTCCAGAGCTACTTTTTCTATTTCTAATTGTTTTATTTTTCTTTCTATTTCATCTATTTCTGTTGGCATAGAATCTATTTCAATACGAAGTTTAGCAGCTGCTTCATCAATCAAATCTATTGCTTTATCAGGTAAATATCTATCTGTAATATATCTATGAGACAACATTACTGCTGCAACAATAGCATTATCAGTGATTTTAACTCCGTGATGAACTTCATATTTTTCTTTTAATCCTCTTAAAATAGCTATAGCTTCTTCAGGAGATGGCTCATCTACATAAACAGGTTGAAATCTTCTTTCCAGAGCAGGATCTTTTTCTATATATTTTCTATATTCATCAATTGTAGTAGCTCCGATACATCTCAATTCTCCTCTTGCAAGAGCTGGTTTTAACATGTTAGCTGCATCTATCGCTCCTTCAGCTGCTCCTGCACCAACAAGAGTATGAATCTCATCGATAAAAAGAATAATTTCTCCTTCACTTGCTTGAATTTCTTTTAATACCGCTTTTATTCTTTCTTCAAATTCTCCTCTAAATTTCGTTCCTGCAAGAAGAGAACCTAAATCTAACTGAACAACCCTTTTATTTTTTAAAATCTCTGGAACATCTCCACTTGCTATTCTTTGAGCCAAACCTTCTACTATTGCAGTTTTCCCAACTCCTGGTTCTCCAACTAATACAGGATTATTTTTAGTTCTTCTGGAAAGTATATGCATAACTCTTCTAATTTCTTCGTCTCTACCAATTACAGGGTCAAGTTTTCCAGCTTTAGCAAGTGCAGTTAGATCCCTTCCAAATTTTTCTAAAGCTTGGTATTTTTCTTCTGGATTCTGATCAGTTATTCTCTGTCCTTTTCTGATTTGATTTATTACTTCCTTAGCAGAAGTAAAAGTAATGCCTCTTTTTCTTAAAATTTCTCCTGCCTGTGTAGGACTATCCAGTATGCTTAAAAAGAAATGTTCTGTTGAAATATAAGCATCCCTCATTTCTTTAGCCAAAGCTTCAGCTCTATCCAAAACTTGTTTCAAAGGCATGGAAATATAAAGTTGATAAGTTCCACCAGACATTTTAGGAAATTTTTCAATAATTTCATCAAGCTCAGAAGAAATAACTTTGGAATTAACTCCCAGTCTATCTAAAATAATAGGAATAATACCCCCTTCTTGTTCTATAAGTGCTTTGAGTAAATGTTCTGGTTGCAATTCCGGATTATTAAAACTTTCTGCTAATCTCTGTGCTTCCTGTAAAGCCTCTTGAGCTTTAAAAGTAAATTTATCTAATTTCATAATGGCCCCCTGTTTTGGTAATTTTCATTTAAAAAAAATTAAATACACTTATTAAACTTTCAATACCAATGATGTTGAAATTTTTTTTAATCTATATTTATACTTGACTTTCCATAAACAATTCTTATTTTTTGAAATGACAAAAGATAAAAAAAATATAAAAGGAGGTGATAAGTATGGCAGATTTAACACTTTGGCGTCCATTACAAGATTTAAAAAGAGAAATGGATCGTATATGGCAGGAATTTTTTGGTAAAACTTATCTAACAGAAAAATGGGAAGGTATAGAATGGGCACCAGCTGTAGATGTTTCAGAAACTGATGACGCAGTAATTGTAAAAGTAGATCTACCTGGTGTAAATCCTGAGGATATGGAAATAAGTTTAACTGATAATGTCTTAGTAATAAAAGGTGAAAAAAAGAAAGAGGAAGAAGAAAAGAAAGAAAACTTTTATAGAATGGAAAGATTTTATGGTAGTTTTATGAGAGCTATACATCTACCTTGTGAAATAAACGAAGAAAAAATTCAAGCAACTTATAAAAATGGTGTATTAAAAATTGTATTACCTAAAAAACCTGAAGAAAAGAAAAAAGTTATTAAAGTTAATGTTGAGAAATAAAATTATAGGGGGGGTATACCCCCCTTATTTTGGAAAATGAATGTATCCTCGAGGTAAAATTTGAATTTTTTGATCATCTTTAATTAAATAAAGTTTTTTTTCTTTTATTGTAGTTCCTATACAAAATAAAGGTTTATTTAAATATTGAGAAAGTTTTTCAATTTTTTCTAAATTTTCTTTTTTAACAGTAAAAAGTAAAGCATAATCTTCTCCTCCAGATAAAGCTTCTTCTAAAGTAGTGTATTTACCAATGGGTATTTTATTTTCTATAAGTTCGGCACCAATTTGATTTTCCTCACATATTCTCCATAAATCAAGTAATAAACCATCTGAAATATCTATCATAGAAGTAGCAAGTTTATTTTCAGAAAGCATCTTACCTAATACAATTTCTGGCTCAGGTCTAAGATGGGCTTTCTTTAAATTTTCCGGAATTTTCTCTAATGGTATCCCTTTTTTTATATACCTCAAAAATGCTGAACTTTCTCCAAGGTGTTTAGATACAAATATAAATTCTCCTGGTTTGCTTCCATTTCTTAATATAGGATTATAAGTCTCACCTATTAGAGCCAGATTTATAAAAAATGAAGCACTTTTTACCGTATCTCCTCCTATTAAATAAGCACCATATTTTTCAAGAGTTTGAGTAAGGCCTTCCATAAATGGGTCTATCCAATCTTTTTTTATTTTTTGAGGACTTCCGAGTGTAAGAAGAGCCCATTTTGGTTCTCCTCCCATACTTGCTATATCACTTAGATTAGAAACAGCAAGCTTTGCTCCCAGATCAAAATAAGAAGTATAAGAAAGTTTAAAATGAATATTTTCTACAAGAGCATCTGTAGTAAATAGTAAATATTTTTTATTTATTTTAATAACTGCACAATCTTCATTACCTGCTTTTATAACAGGCTTTTTTTCAAAAAGATATTTCTTTACATAATTAAGCCATTCTTTTTCATTCATTTTATTCTACAGAAATAAGTTCATATTCACTGAAAAAAAAGGGAATTTCTTTAGCTGCAGACTCAGGACTATCTGAGCCATGAACGCTATTTTTCTCTTTGTCTATTCCAAAAAGTTTTCTAATTGTTCCCTCTTTAGCTTCTTTTGGATCTGTAGCCCCCATTATTTCACGAACTTTTTGAATAGCATTTTCTCCTTCAAGAACCATAGCAATAATAGGACCAGAACTCATATAATCTGTTAAACTTTCATAAAATGGTTTTTCTTTGTGAACTATGTAAAAAGCTTTAGCTTGATCTTTGCTAAGTTTTGTCTTTTTTAATGCAACTACTTTAAGTCCATTTTCTTCAAAAATACTTATTATTTTTCCTATAAGATTCCTCTCCACAGCATCGGGTTTAATCATTACTAAGGTCCTTTCCATATTTCCCTCCGAATAAAGTTTTTGGGTAATTATAGAATAAAAATTTAAAAATACAAATTTTTAAAATAAAAAATTTAAGATGAGCTTCTTAAAAGAAGGAAAATACCGATTATTACAAAAACAGTTCCTAAAATTTTAGAGAAAGTGATCTCTTCTTTAAGGATAAGAATTGAAAAGATTGTAGTTACTAATGGATAGGTAGCAGTAAGAGGCACTATTTGGGAAGCAGTTTGGGTTTTTAATAAAGCAAAATAGGTTAGCATCCCAAGAAAGCCACCCAGTGTTCCACTAAGTGCAAAAAATAAAAGATCTCGAGAGGTTAAAGTTTTAAATGATGCTGATTCAAAGATTAAAACTGCTATAGATAAACCTGCAAGAGAGAAAAAAGTCCTTATAAATAATCCTGTAAGAGAAGAAACATTTTTAAGACCTATTTTTTCAACGATAGGAGTTATCCCCCAGAAAAATATAGTTAAAAGCCATAAAATAAATATCTTTTTATCCATTTTATTTTCTTAAAACAGCTATAAGTCTTTTAGGAATCAAAAATAAATTTAATGCGTCTATAGGAGATTTTACTATTATATCTGCATTCTCTAAGGTTTTTATATAACATCCTTCTTCAAGAATCACCGCTATACTGAGTTTCGCTTTTTTAAACATCTTATAATCATTTTGGCCATTCCCTAAAACTGCTACATGTTCAGCCCCTAAGGATTTTACATATTCTGCTTTTTGTTCTGCTTCATTTCCTGGATTTAAAATCACAACCTTTGCATTTATATCTTTTAATTCTTCTTTAGCTTTGCCAAAAGTGTCTGCAGTAAGGATATGAATTTCTAAAATTTCAGAAATTGCATTTAATTTTTCTTTTACTTCGAGATAAAGTTTACCGTCAATGGATAAAGTACCTGTAAAGTCAGAAACTAAATATTTTAATATCAATTCTCCATATCCTGGAATTTCAAGTTTTAACATTTTAAATACCTCTTAAATTGTTTATAATGTATTTTATGGAAAAACCTTTTTAAAATCAAGTATATTTAAAATAATCTTGAAAAATTTAAGATATGGAATAAGATTTTTGTAGTATTATAATTGCCCCTGTAGCTCAGTAGGATAGAGCACGAGATTCCTAATCTCGGGGTCGCAGGTTCGAATCCTGCCAGGGGCGCTTATTTTAAAGATTTCAGAAAAGTTTACAATCTACTAAACAATTTAAAAAACTAACAAAATCTTTTTGTTAAGGTTGAAAGTTTTAAGTTTTAAATAGTTTAGAAGAAGAGAAGAGAGTTTATTAAAAAAGAGGCGTGTGTTAAAATAGAATCATGGCTGAAAAGAAATATGGAGAAATTGCTATAGAACAGGCTGAGCTTGAAGCATGGGATAATCCTTATCCAGATAGGGATTATTTAATTGAAATAACTTTTCCAGAATTTACTTGTCTTTGTCCCCGTTCAGGTTATCCAGATTTTGCTACTATTAAGATTTCTTATATTCCAAAGGATAAAATTATTGAACTTCGTTCTCTTAAACTATGGCTTAATAAATTTAGGCATCGCTATATTTCTCATGAAGCTGCAACAAACGAAATTTTTGATGCATTATGGAATTTATTAAAACCTAAAAAATTAAAAATAGTAGGAGATTTTCATCCACGAGGAAATGTTCACACTGTTGTTACAGTAGAAAAGACAAGTGAAGAAACTCAAAAAATAACAAAAGAAACAAAATAAATGGAAAAGTCTCAAGAAAAATTAAATCAGATAGAAAAAGAAATTTTAAAATTTCTTATAGATGGCATCCCTTTAATAAAAAGACCTTTTAAAGAACTTGCAGAAAAATTAAATCTTACAGAAGAAGAAATATTAGAAATAATAAAACAACTTAAAGAAAAAGGGATTATCAGAAGACTGGGAGCAACTATCAGACATAATAGAGTAGGATATAAAGGGAATGCTATGGTAGCTTGGGAAGTTCCAGAAGAAAAAATAGATGAAATAGGAAATTATTTAGCTACGCAGGAATATATAAGTCATTGTTATATAAGAAAAACTTATCCAGATTGGCCTTATAATCTTTATATTATGATTCATGCAAAAACAAGAGAAGAAATTTCAAAAATTGTTAATGAAATTGCAAAAAAATTTAATATTTCAAATTATCAAATTCTTTTTACAGAAAAAGAAATAGTTAGAAAACATAGTAAATACTTTTTCTAAAGAATCTAAAGAATTTTATTGAATACTTTTTAAATAATCTTTAGCTATTTTTCGTTTTTCTCGGGTTTCTTTAGTTAATTTATATGAAAAGAAAACTAAAATTAATCCAATTAATAAAAAAATAAAGAAAAACATTAAATTATGAATTTTTATTTCAATTATACTTAAAATAAAAGAAGAAATTCCTAAAAATTCTAACATCTTACCTATTTCATATGATAAAGTTCTCCCATGAATTATTAAGTGACAGCGAGGACAAAGACAAATTAAATTTTTGGGATTAAAATAATCTTGATAATCTAAATGATGAATATGAAATTTTTTTGCTTTTATTCTACATATTTCGCATTTCTCATTTGCTCTTTTAATAACAATTTGTCTAATTTCTTCCCATTTTTTTCTATCTTCCTTTCTATACCATTTCCAATATTTATCCCGAAATTTTTTCCATTGAAGGACAGGACTTCTACATTTAGGGCAACGAGGAGGTGATTTCCTATCTTGAGGTGATTTACCTTTCCATTTATGTCCACATGAAATACATCTCCATAAAACCATCAATTTTTAATATAACATACAATAGATATAGCTTTCTTCTTGACCAGGATAAAATCCTTTTACAACAGTATAAAATATTTGATTTTTCCAAACACCGATCCCAGTAATAAATCCTTTTTGAGGTTGTGTTATGTTTTTAAAATAATAATTTCCTTTAAAACCAAGTAATAAAAGATCAGAAGTTGCGCTTTCTAAGGGTATTGATTCAAGATCATTTACTACCTGTCTTAAAGGGAATTTTACAGAAGCGAAAATTATTTCCGGCTTCCCATCTCGGTTAAAATCTGCTAAAACAGGAGTGATTAAAGGCATTATTATTTCCCTAATAATTGGTGAAGCAGGTTTTCCTTTAATTAAAGGTACATTATAAAAATGTTGAGCAACGGCATAAGGAATTTTCCATACAATTTCTGAATCCTTAATAACTGCAATTTTCCCATCCCTTAAATACTCAATTATTTCAACATTCTTATCTTTATCAAGGTCTGCAAAAATGCTCCCAATTATTCTAAATCCCTTAGGAAGATTATTTAATTTTCTTACATAATTAAGCTGATTTTTTTCTATTTCTAAAATATATACATCTTTTCCAAAAAAATTGTTCGAATCAAAAGTTTGTCCAAGTAAAGTGTCCTTTATTCCTTCTCCTTTATAATCAACAAACTGAAGGATAAGATTAATATTGTTAATTTGAGGTTTTATTCCTTCTGAAGTTGTTTTTAAAATCTCACTTTTCATTCTTTCTGCATCTTTATCGTATATATTTAAAGCTATCCATCCATTCTTACCGGTAGAAAAATTTATAATTTTTCCTTTTTCGGGTTTATATTTTGTTATCAAATTACCTTTTATATCAGTAATAAAAATCCCTTGGGAATTAAAAAAAATCAATTCTGGTTTTCCATCATTATTTACATCGTTTATTTCAGATTGAAAAATCCCTCCAGTAAAGTGTTTAATAAGGACAGGAGTATAAATTTTTATAGAAGATAATTTTTTAATAAAATTTTGATCTTTAGAGATTTTTTTAAAATCTTTATAAAATAGATTTCCATAAGCCCTTATTAAATTTAAATAGGAATTATAAACTTTTATAACCTCATCTTCTACTACAAATAATAGATCAATTTTTTCAGAAAATAAAAAATCTTTCTTAATTTCTGAAAATCTTAAATTTGGATCAAAAATAATTTTACTTTCTGGAAGTAAATTTTTTAAAATTAAAAATAACTTATTACCCAGGCTTTGATCATCAGCAATAATCAAAATTTTTAATTCGGAAAATCTTTTTATAAAAGCTGGTACAGATATTTTTTCAGATTGAGAAATAATCTTTCCTATAGCAAAATTTTCATCAACTCTTATAATTTCCAATTTTCCTATAGGTTTTTTTATATATCCTAAAACTTTTTTTGTTATAGGATGGACAATTTTTTTCCCGGTCTTATAGATCGTGAAAATATCCTTAGGTTTAATTCCCTGGACTCTACCTTTGTCTATAATAAATGTTTTATCTTCCTTTCCAATTATATAAGCTGATATAGGGGAAAAATCCTTTTTTAATTCTTCATATATTTTTGAATTTATTTGAGCAATACATAAATTTCTAAATAAAACAAAGAAAATACCTAAAAAAAGAAAGAAAATTATTTTTTTCATTTTTACCTCCGATATTAGACTTCAGAATAGAGAAGCTTTTGTAATTCTTCACCTTCTAAAATTTCTTTTTCTAATAAAGCATCTACCAGTTTTTCTAATAAATCTCTTTTTTCTTCTAATATTTTCTTTGCAGATTCATAGCAATTTTGGAGAATTTTACTTATTTCTTTATCTATCAATCTTGCAGTTTCTTCTGAAATAAGCTCTCTTTCCTTAAACGGAATATCCAAAAATAAATGTTCTCTTTTTCTAAAAGTTTGTGGACCCAGGATTTCACTCATACCATAGTCCATAATCATTGCCCTTGCAATTTCTGTAGCTTTTTCCAAATCGTTTTGTGCTCCGGTTGAAACTTCTTTAAAAACTAATTCTTCTGCTACCCTTCCTCCAAAAAGCACTGATATCTTAGCCATTAGTTCTTCCTTAGTAATAAGATATCTTTCTTCTGTAGGAAGTTGTAAGGTATATCCTAAAGCTGCTATACCTCTTGGAATAATTGAAATTCTATGAACTTTTTCTTGTGGTGTTAAGACCGCAGCTACTATTGCGTGTCCTGCTTCATGATAGGCAATTCTTTTTTTCTCTTCAGGTGATAGATATCTATTTTTCTTAGCAAGACCTGCTATAACTCTATCAATAGCTTCATCAAAATCTTCCATTTCAACAGCTTCTTTTCCTTTTCTTGCAGCAAGAAGAGCAGCTTCATTAACAATATTTGCTAAATCTGCTCCAACCATTCCAGGGGTTCTTGCTGCAATTACTTTTAAGTCCACATTAGGAGCCAATTTAATATTTTTACAATGTAAACGTAAAATTTCTTCTCTACCTTTTAAATCTGGTCGATCAACTACTATTACTCTATCAAATCTTCCTGGTCTTAAAAGTGCAGGATCTAAGATTTCAGGTCTATTTGTAGCAGCGATTATAATTACTCCTTTTTTTGGATCAAAACCATCCATTTCTGTAAGAAGTTGGGTTAAAGTATGTTCTCTTTCTTCTGAACCTCCTACAGGTGATACCCCACGAACTCTTCCGACTGCGTCTATTTCATCAATAAAAATGATGCAAGGCGCTTTAGATTCTGCCTGAGAAAATAAATCTCTCACCCTTGCAGCTCCTACACCTACAAACATTTCCACAAACGAAGATCCAGAAATAGAAATAAAAGGTACCCCAGCTTCTCCAGCTACTGCTCGTGCTAACAAAGTTTTTCCTGTACCTGGAGGTCCTACTAAAAGCACACCTTTAGGAATTTTAGCTCCAAGTTTAGTAAATTTTTGCGGATTTTTTAAAAATTCAATTATTTCTTTTAATTCCTCTACTGCCTCCTCCACACCAGCTACATCTTTAAATGTTATGTTTATCTCATTTTCTACATAAATTTTAGCCTTACTTTTCCCAAAACTCATTATCCCACCTTCAGAAGCTGTAAACTTCTTTAAAACAAAAAGCCAGAAGCCTATAAATAAAAGAATAGGTAAAAACCAAGATAAAAAAGTTATCCATTGATTGGTGCTTGGTTTTATTTCAAAATGAATACCTTTCTTTTCCAGAAGTAATAAAAGATTAGGGTCTTGTGGAGGTGCATAAGTTTTGAAATAAGTTCCAATTTTAACAGGTTGACCACGTAATTGATAAAGCTTTTCTCCTGCCCCAGGTTTAAATTTTCCTATAATTTTATCTTTACTTAAAATAAGGTCATCAACCAATCCATCTTTTACCAAGGCTTTAAATTCACTATAAGAAATTTTTTGATAATAAAAATAACTTTTTCCAAAGAAAAAAAGAAGAAAAGTTAAAATAAAAATTACGATAAAAAATAGAGTTACTTTATGATTTCTACCCATCAATTATTTTTTAATGGACCCTGACCTGTGGATTCTAAAACAGAAAGCCAAAATCTACTGTGTAAATTAATTTGTTTTCTTCTTTTAATAGCTTCTTTTAATGGAATATGTACATATTGATTATTTAAATAACTTATCATAATTCCGGTTTTGCCTGCCATTCCAGCATGTACCGCATATTGTCCAAGAAATCCACAGTAAATTCTATCTTCTACATTAGCAGGAACACTTCTTATAATATAACTTGGATCAATATACCTTATCACTACTTCTTTTCCTTTATTCTTAAAATACTCATCTATTGTTTCTTTTAAAAATTTACCAATATCTCCAAGTTTTATATTTCCTGAGGCATCATATTCAGGTGGATCTTTTTGTACATACTTTTGTCCTGCTCCTTCAGCAACTACAATTACAGCATGTTTCCTTCTTTCTAACCTTCTTTCTAATTCAGCAAGGAGTCCTTTTTCTCCCTCTATATCAAAATCCATTTCCGGGATAATACAAAAATTAACCTCTTTTGTAGCAAGTGTTGCTGCCGCAGCTATAAATCCTGAATGTCTTCCCATAAGTTTAACAAGACCTATCCCATTTGGCACTGCTATAGCCTCTGTATGAGCACATCTTATAGCATAACAGGCTAATTCTACAGCTGTATCAAAACCAAATGTTTTAGATACAAGCCAAATATCATTATCTATAGTCTTAGGTACAGCTATTACTCCTATTTTTAATCCACGTTTAGTAATTTCTTCTTTTATTTTATAAGCTGCACGAAAAGTTCCATCTCCTCCTATCATAAAAAGAAGTTGAATATTCATTCTTTCCAGAGTATCTACAATCTCTTCAATAGGCTGATGCCCCCTTGATGTTCCAAGAAATGTACCTCCCATTGTATGAATATCCCTTACAATCTCTGGTGTAAGTTCTATTACTTTATGACCATACTTAGGAATAAAACCTTGCAAACCATACCTAAATCCTAAGATTTTATCAACCCCATAAGAATAATAAAGAGTCATTACTATAGAACGAATAACATCATTAATACCCGGACAAAGTCCTCCACATGTAACAATTCCTACTTTTAATTTAGAGGGATCAAAATATATATATGGTCTTGGACCAGCTACCTCTAAAGATGGAATATCTCTCCCTTGAGAAATATTTTCTTTTATATACTCATAACTTACTCTTAAAGAAACTCTATACTCATCCGTAATAAAACATGTAGAAGGCATTTTCATAGGATTAGGAATTTTACAAGGACCTAAATTTTCAACTTTTGTGTCAATATCTTCTATTATTTCTTCTGAAAATTCAAAATACACATCATAACTTTTCATTTTTATTCCTCCATATTTAGAAATTTTATTCTTGTTCTAACAGCTTCTGCATGAAATGGTAAATTTTCAGACTCAGCAAGTAAAATTACTTCTTTTGCTTCGTTTTTTAATGCAGATATAGAATATTGCATAAAATTAATTTTTTTCAAAAAATTTTCTACAGAAAGGGAAGAACAAAAACGAGCAAATCCCATTGTTGGTAAAACATGATTAGGACCGGCTATATAATCCCCCATTGCTTCAGGAGTAAAATTTCCTAAAAATACTGCACCTGCATTTTTTACAAATTGTAAATGTTCAAAAGGATTTTCAATCATTAATTCTAAATGTTCTGGTGCAATTAAATTAGCAAGATAAAAAGCTGTTTTTAAATCTTTAACAATTATTATTGCGCCTCTATTATAAATAGCTTTTTCTGCAATTTCGCTTTTTAATCTGGATTTCAAAGCCTCTGGAAGTATTTTTTTTACCTCATTTGCAATTTTAAAGGAAGTAGTAATAAGGATAGGTAAACTTAAAGGATCATGTTCTGCTTGGGCAAGAAGATCCCAGACTATAAATTCAGGAATAGCAGTTTCATCAGCAATAATAAGCACTTCACTTGGCCCTGCAAGAATATCTATTCCAACCCAAGAGGAAACAATTTTTTTTGCTAAGGTTACATAAATATTTCCAGGTCCACATATTATATCAACTTTTGGGAGACTTTCTGTTCCAAAAGACAAAGCAAATATAGACCAAGGACCACCAATTTTATAAATCTCATCAACCCCTGCTTCGTTTCCAGCTACTAATAATGCAGGATGTAAAGTTTTATCTTTTCTTGGTGGTGATACCATTATTACTTTTTCTACTCCTGCTATTTTTGCAGGAACAACTGTCATTATCACAGTAGAAATAAGAGGAGTTTCTCCACCTTTACCCCCTGGTATATAAACTCCTGCCTTTTCTACAGGTGTTACTTTTTGCCCAAGAACAATTCCATTATCTGTAATAAACCATGAAGAAGGTACATCTTGTGAATGAAATCTTTTTACTTTTTTTACAGCAAGCTTTATAGCAGAAATAAGCTCTGAGGAAACCTGTTTATAAGCTTTTTCAATTTCTTCTGAGGTAACTTTAAATTCTCCCGGATCTAAAAGAACACCATCAAATTTATGAGTATATTCTATCAAAGCTTTATCTCCTTCTTTTTTTACCTTTTCACCAATTTTTTTAACTTCTTTTTCTAATTTGGATGGAAAACTTTCTATTCGATTAATAAGTTTATTTAAAAATTTTTCTGCACTTTTAGAAGGATAATAAAAAGTTCTGATTTTCATTTTAAAGACTCCTTAATTTTGATATTTTTATTATAATAGATTTTACCAATCTTTAAATGGTTCCTGCCAAGATGCTTTTAATTCTTCAATATGAGTTTTTATAATTATTTGACCAGAAAGTCCTTTGATTAATAATATTGGTTCTGCTATTACTTCTCCTATAAGAGAAATTGGTAAACCTCGCATAAGTTTTTCAAAATCCTCTTTTTTTTCCTTATTAACCGTTACTAAAATTCTTCCTGCACTTTCAGAAAATAATATATAATCTTCTCTTTTTTCACCCTCATAAAGAACTGCATTAAGATCCACTATTACACCGTATCCACCTGCAAATGCTTTTTCTGCAAGGGCAACACCTAAACCTCCATCTGAAAGATCATGAACAGAATTTACTAATCCTGCATAAATAGCATCTCTAAGTTTTAAATATAATTGTTTATTCAAAACAGGATCAGGCTTTGGGACCTCTCCTCCTTTTATTTTTAAAAGATTGAAATATTCAGAACCTGCAAGTTCTTCTTTAGTAATACCAAGTAAATATATAAAATCTCCGGGATTTTTAACATCCATTGTTTGTGCTTTATTTATATCTGGGATTTTAGCAACTACAGAAAATAAAAGGGTAGGGGGTATGGAGATTTTTAAACTCCCATCAGGTAAAATATCTCCTACACCATAAGGATTTGATTTATTCGGATCAAGACCTAAATGCATATGATATTCATTTTTCATTGAGTCTTTTCCGGATATACAAGGGACACCATAAATTCTGGTAAATTTATAAAGTGCCATATTTGCTCTTACTAATTGAGCAAGCTTATATTTTCCATCAGGTGTTTTTTCACTTTCAATTGGATCACACCAGCAGAAATTATCCAATCCTGCCATATGTTCCAGATCAGCCCCCACACATACTGCATTTCTTATTCCTTCATCTATAGCATTAGCTGCCATCCAGTAAGTATCATAATCTGAAAATTTGGGACAAATTCCATGAGCTATTACAATTCCACTTTGACTTTTTAAATCGTATCTAAGTACTGCTGCATCACTCGGTCCATCATTATATTTTCCTACAAGTGGTTTAATAACACTTCCACCTTGGACTTCGTGATCATATTGTCTTACCACATATTCTTTAGAACAAATGTTGTAACTTTTAAGAAGAGCTTTTAGAATTTTTTCATAATCTTCAGGTGGATCAACTTGAGGCTTTTTAGGATATTGTGGGGGTTTCCATTCAGCCTCAAGTTTTAATTGAGGAACTCCCTCGTGTAAAAATTTAAGAGGCAAAAGCCCAACTGTTTTTCCATTATACAAAACATGAAAATATCCAGAATCTGTAAATTTGCCCAGAACAACTGCTAATACATCCATTTTTTTTGCTAATTCTAAAAATCTATCAATTTTATCAGGTGGAACCGCAAGTGTCATTCTCTCTTGACTTTCTGAAAGAAATATTTCCCAAGGAAGGAGTCCAGGATATTTTAATGGTGCTTTTGCAAGATCTATCTCAGCTCCACCACTTTCTCTTGCCATCTCTCCTACTGAAGAAGATAAACCACCTGCTCCATTATCAGTAATAGAATTATAAAGACCTTCATCTCTTGCGATCATCAAAAAATCTACTAATTTTTTTTGAGTAATAGGATCACCAATTTGTACTGCAGTAGCAGGTGAACCTTCATGTAAAGCTTCAGAGGAAAAAGTAGCTCCATGAATTCCATCCTTACCAATTCTCCCACCTATCATGACTACAAAATCACCTGGCTGAGCCTTTTTCTCCCAGGAAGGTTTTTCATTTATATAAAGAGGTAAAATGCCACCTGTTCCACAATAAACTAAAGGCTTACCGAGATATCTTGGATCAAACACAATAGAACCATTTACTGTAGGGATACCGCTTTGATTCCCTCCATGTTCTACACCTTCTCTTACACCTTCAAAAATTCTTTTTGGATGTAATATCCTTGGAGGAAGCGGTTTATCCCAATCAGGTGGTGCAAAACAAAATATATCAGTATTAAAAATAAGTTTTGAGCCTTTTCCTGTGCCTAAGGGATCTCTGTTAACACCAACAATTCCTGTCAAAGCACCTCCATAAGGATCAAGAGCAGAGGGACTATTGTGTGTTTCTACTTTAAAGGTCAATGCCCATTTTTCATCAAGCTTTATAACACCTGCATTGTCTACAAAAACCGAAAGACAAAAGTCTTTTTCTCCCTTTTCCTTTCTAATTTCTTCTGTTGCTTTTTTTATATAGGTATTAAATAAACTATCAATAACTAATTCCTCACCTTTTTCTAAATCTTTATAAAATATCTTTGCATTAAATATTTTATGTTTACAATGCTCTGACCATGTTTGAGCAAGACTTTCAAGTTCAACATCAGTAATAGCAGAATCTAATCCATATTTTTTGCGAATTTTAATAAATTCTTCATTTAAATAAAATTTCTGAATTGTTTTCATTTCTTCGAGATTTAGAGCAAGTAATCTATCTTTTGAAAGCTTAAGAAGTTCTTCATCTGAAAAGTCCTTTAAATAAAATTTTTCTACTTTAGGAGGGAAGTATTCTGTAACCCTGGGAACAGGATAAGATAGTCCTTTATTTATAAATTCATCTTTACTGAGAATAAACCATCTCTCAATAAGCTCATTAGCAAGGAGTTCTCTTGCAATTTTTTCGATATCCTTTTCAGTCACATTTCCTTTTATAAGAAATTGTCTGGCAAAATAAACACCTTCTTTATTAATATCCAATTTTCTGTTAAGTATATAACTTAAAGCCTCTTCTGCGACTTTTCCCTCGTTATCGGTCACTCCGGGACGATAACCTATTTCTAAAATCCAATCAAAAGGATAATTTAGTTTTAATGCAAGGGGAAAATTAATACTAAATATCTGAATTACAGGATCGCAAAGGGCTGATTCAGCAAAAGTTTTAATTAAATCTTCCGAAAAATCTCCTTCTACTAAATAAACTTTTATAAAATGAACATTTTCTAAGTAAATCCCTAAGTCCTGAGCTATTCTCTTTTTAGTTTTTAAACCAAAGACATCCTTTAAAGAAGGTTTTATTGCAACCTCGATCCTATAGATTTTCATAGTAGTTTTGAATATATCATTCATTATATAAAACTTCAATATAATTATTTAAAAAATATAGTCTAAAGTTGACACAAAATTGAAAATTTATATAATACCTTTTTAAAATCGGTTAAGGAGTATAAATATGAGGGTATTGGTTCTTGGTGGAGGGGGAAGAGAACATACTATTTGTTATGTAATTTCAAAAAGTCAAAATTTAGAAAAATTATATTGTATTCCAGGAAACGGAGGAATTTCACAAATAGCAGAAATTCCTGAAGGTATATCTTTATCAGATTTTGATAAAATTGCCAAATTTTGTAAAGAAAAACAGATAGATATAGTAATTCCTGGTCCTGAAGAACCTTTAGTAAAAGGTATTAAGGATTATCTTCAAAAAGAAAAAATTAAAGTATTTGGTCCAGATACTTATTCTGCAATGCTTGAGGGGAGTAAAGTATTTGCTAAAGAGATAATGGTAAAGGCGGGTATTCCAACTGCTAAATTTGAAATTTTTGATGATTCAAATAAAGCAAAGGCTTATATAGAAAAGGTAGGGGCACCAATAGTTGTTAAAGCAGATGGACTCTGCGGTGGTAAAGGAGCTTTTGTTTGTAAAACAAAGGAAGAAGCTATTTCTGCTATTGAAAAACTTATGGAGGAAAAAATTTTTGGAGACTCGGGAAATAAAGTAATAATTGAAGAAGAACTGGTAGGAGAAGAGACATCCTATATAGTGATTACAGATGGAGAAAATTTTAAAGCTTTACCTACTTCTCAAGATCACAAAAGACTTTTAGATGATGATAAAGGACCTAATACAGGTGGTATGGGAGCGTATTCTCCTGCACCTTTAGTAACACCTGAATTAAGAAAAAAAATAGAAGAAAAAATTATAAAACCAGCATTAAAACAAATGCAAAAAGAAGGACATCCTTATATAGGATTTTTATATGCAGGATTAATGGTTGTAAATGGTGAACCCTATGTTCTCGAATTTAATTGCAGACTCGGGGATCCTGAAGCTCAACCAACCTTACCAAGAATAGAAAATGATTTTTTAGAATTGATTCAAATTACTTTAGAAGGAAATTTAGGAAAAGTAGAACTTAAAGAAAAAAAAGAGTCAGCAGTATGTGTGGTTATGGCAAGTAAAGGATATCCTGGAAAATATGAAAAGGGTAAAAAAATAGAAGGTATAGAAAAAGCAGAAGAAATTCCTGGAGTAATAATTTTTCATGCAGGAACAAAAAAAATAGAAAATGAATTTTATACAAGTGGTGGAAGAGTGTTAGGAGTTACTGCACTTGATGAAACTTTACCAAAGGCAATAGAAAAGGCTTATAAAGCTGTATCCCTTATAAAATTTGAAGGAGCACATTATAGGAAAGATATAGGAAAAAAAGCATTTAAGTACCTTTAGTTAAGAGGTTATTTTTTCTAAATATTTAGAATGATCGAGAGATTCAAGTTTTTGATTTTTTTCAATAATTGATTGTTTCATTTTTTCTCTATAATTTTTAAGTTTTTCTTTTAATTCTGGATATTTAATAGAAAGTATCTGAATTGCTAAAAGTGCTGCATTTTTTGCCCCGTTAATACTTACAGTCGCAACAGGAACTCCTGAAGGCATTTGAACAATAGATAAAAGAGAGTCTAAACCATTTAAAATACTTTTTATAGGAACACCTATAACTGGTAAAATTGTATGTCCAGCTATTACTCCAGGCAAATGAGCTGCTCCACCAGCCCCAGCAATTATAACTTCTATACCCTTTTTTTCTATCTTTTTTATATAATCAATTAACAAATTAGGCGTTCTATGAGCAGAAAGAATTTTTATTTCATAAGGAATCGCAAATTCTTCCAATATTTCAATACTTTCTTTCATTATAGATAAATCAGAATCACTACCCATTATTATTGCTACTTTCATTTTATTCTCCTGAATTTTTTGAATTTTAATTTTTATTTTAGCAAATTTTATTACAAAAGCTTATTTTATTCAACAAATTAAAAAAATTTTTTAAAAAATTTATTTTTTAAAAAGTTTTTTTAAATTTTTCTCTTGATTTATAATAACTTTTGACTTAATTTATAATTAAAAATACTATTATATTTTAAAGGGGTGTATGCTATGAGGCAAAAAAAGTATAATAAATATTATTATATAATAATTAAAAATATAATCAAAAATATATATTGGATTATATTTCTAACTTTTATTTTTTTTAATAAAGGGGAAATTATAGCTTCTACACCAAGCATGCACGAATATTGTTATATTCCTCCTCATATTGCAACGCAAATTAATCCAAATGTATTAATGGTTATGGATTTTTCAGGTTCTATGGGATTTCCTGCATATGTTGGATGGGAAGGAAGATATCATTATGATCCAAATCGTACTTATTATGGATGTTTTGAACCCGATAAGTGTTATGCTTATGTTGAGGGATCTGGATGTAAAGGCGGGGAAGGGTGTAAGGATAATGGATATTTTGAAGAAGTTTCGTGTGATTGTTCTGATAGAATAGGAAGTGGTAATTGTATTTCTGGAAATCTTTTAAATTGGATTAGTGCTACAAGAATAGATATAGCAAGAAAAGTTTTAACAGGTGGTAAAACAGTAAGTGAAAATGGAACTATATTTTTAGCAAGTGCAGGCAAATTGGGAAATCAATGGGGTAGTGGTATTGGGCCTATTATAGAAGATAATCTAAAATGTCGATTTAAAATCACTACTAAATCAGGAGAGACTACAAGATTTTTAACTATTAAAGACAGGGGAGGATGTCCATTAAAAAAACTTAAAAATGCTCGCCTTTATATAAAGGTAGAAAATCCTGAGAATATAAAAGGTATAATTCATACATTCTGTGATACTTCTAATTTAAATGCTCCTATAGATGAAAAGTGTGATATAAACATGGAACTAATGGTATTTGGCGGTTCAAGGTATGGAGAAATGAGAGTAAATAAATCTGATAGTATAGCTGATCTTATAAATGCTATAAATACTGAAATTCCATATGGGTACACCCCTGCAGGGAGTGCATTATGGGAAGCTTATGATTATTATAAACAAAGCAATGACCATTCTTATGAAGCTAATACTGCGTATATAGATCCAGGAAATGGTGATATAGATCCTTATTATGATGGAAATGAAACAAATAGTATATCTGTATATTGTCGTAAATCGTTCATTCTTTTTATTTCTGATGGAGCATGGAATAGAGGCGGAGATCCTATAATACCTGCAAGAGAAATGCGGATCAACGATTTAAGAACCGATCTCGAAGGAACACAAAATGTTTATACTTATAGTATTTATATCTTTGGAAAATCTGATCCTCAAGGAAGAAAGGCAAGTATTACAATATCAATGTTTGGCGGTTTTGAAGATTATGACAAAAATGATTGGCCTTATCCATTTACTAATTATCCTCCAGATAGTAGAAGGGTAAATTATCCTTTATCTCAATGTAATCCAAGTGGAACCTGGGAAGAAGGTTGTAAAGAATGGGATACTTTTAATAACAGCCCAAAGGATGGATTACCGTATAATTTTTATGAAGCAGAAGATGCAGATGAATTAAAAACTGCACTTTTATCAGCTTTAACTGAAATTCTTCAGAGAAGTTTTACAGGTGCTACAGTTGGAACTATATGTTCGAGAAGAGGTTATTCCTCTTTAACAATTCAGCCAGGATTCTATCCTTATTGGGAAGGTGCTAAATGGATAGGATATTTGAAGGGTTTTTGGTTAGATTATAACTCTAATTTAAGAGAGGATAACGTAGAAAAATATTATTTAAATCTTAGAGGAGGTAATATAGATAAAATTTTCCAATTTGTAGGAAAAGAAAATGAAAATACAATGGCATGGATAATTTCTAATGAAACTACATGTACCGTAGAAAGAAAAGTAAATGCAATTGAACTAATTCCTATATTTGAAGTAGGATGTAAATTAGCTGAAAAGGAGGGTTCTGAAAGAAACATATTTGTAAATTATGAAAATTCGTTAACTTCTATTGATGATTCGGATTTTAAAGAATGGCTTTACAATTTGTGGGAACAAATAACCGGAATAAATAATTCTACTGCAGAATGTATTTTCAATTATCTTATAGGAAACGAACTTAATAGTAATTGTTCTAATAATCCTTGGGTTTTACGTTCTCGTGAATTTGATGTTTCTGATATTTGTAGAAATTTAGGAATCACAGGTAATAAAATATGGAAACTGGGAGACATTATATTTTCTAACCCTTCTATTGTATCCAAGATATCTAATAATATTTATCATTTGAGATACTTTGATTCGACCTACAGAGAGTATATTAGTTCAGAAAGTTACCAAAAAAGAAATACTTATGTATTTGTAGGAGTAAATGATGGAATGCTTCACGCTTTTAGAGTTGGTACTTTAACACTTACGGGTGATCCAAATAAACCTTACAAATTAACTAATAGTAAAGATAGTTCATCTACAACTCTTATAGGAGAAGAAGAATGGACATTTGTTCCAAAAAATGTATTGCCATATTTAGTATGGTATGGACATAAGGATTATTGTCATATTCCAACTATTGATTATAGAAGTATAGTCATTGATGCAAGTATAAATGGAGGAGCAACTGAAAAAAGAACAGTTAATTCCTGGAGAACTTTACTTATAGGAATGATGGGATTTGGTGGGAAAGCAATCACAGTTGGAAATGAAACTTTTAGTTCTTCTATATTTGTTTTAGACTTAACTGAGTGGCTTGATGGTGATGCAAATAAACCAACGCTTTTATGGGAAAGAACCCTACCTGATAATACATTAACTCTTTCATTCCCAGCAATTATTAGACAAGGTGCAAGAGATAAAAATGGAAACTGGTATTTAGTAATAGGAAGCGGGCCTCTTGATCCAGAAGGAAAAACATTTACAGATGCTAAAATTTATTTCTTTGATTTAAAAACTGGTAAGTTAAAAAATACTTTAACTCTTAAACATAATGGGGTTCCTTTACAAGTAGCTATAGGAAATATTGTATCTGTTGATATAGATAATGATTATCAAGATGATGCAATTTATTTTGGAACCTATAATACTACTTCAGGAAATCTTTATAGAATTTCATTGAAAACTTCATCAGGGTATTATAAAGATGTTACAAGTCTTAGTGATACAGATATAAAGCCTGTTTTTGAAATTAATAGACCTATTTTTGGTGCACCTGCTTTCGCTAAAGATAATAATGGCAATCTTTGGGTATTCTTTGGTACAGGGAGATTATTAAATTTAAATGATAAAGTTATAGATTATTTTAATTATTTTGTTGGATTTAAAGATTCTTGTTGGAATGAAAATTGTACCGAGGTTTATACTCTGAGTGATCTTGAAGATAGAACAGGAACAGAAGTTCAGCTTACAGTTACGAAAACTACAATGATGTGCATATGCGATTGGGATGGCTGTGAAAATCAAGAAGTAGTAGTAGATGCAGTATACAATGGAACTACTGTTACATATCCTGATAGAGGATGGTATCATAGACTGGATGAGCAAGAACTTATTTATTCTCAACCATTTGTATTTGGAGAAAATGTAGATGTGTTAATCTATGAGGCTACTAATGACATTTGTAAGGTTGGTGGTAAGACTTATATAATGAACTTAAATTATCTAACAGGGGTCCCAAGTGAGAAACTGGGTATATTAAGAGAAACAGCTGAAGTTGGACAAACTATAAGTGTAAGTGGTAAATATTTAATTGGCCCTGGTGCACCACCTTTAGGATCCCCATTACAAGTAACTTCTTATAATCCTTCTACTGGTCAGTATAAAAAACTTTCTCAAACATCTTATGGGGTAGTAGTAAAATTAACTCAACAAACTACCGGAAGTAAGTTTCTATTATGGATAGAAAAATAAAAGGTTATACAATATTGGAAATCCTTGTAGTTATAAGTCTTATGATAATATTATCTTATATAGGTGTTAAAGAGTTTTTAGTATATGTAGCGAAAATACGATTAAATTCTGCAGTTGATCAGCTATTAGGCGATTTAAATTGGATAAAAACTAAATCTATGATTTCTGAAAAACCTTGGGGTTTTTGCGTAGAAAATGAAAATTCTTATGTACTTTTTAAAGATAATGATTCAGATGGAAATTGTGATGAAAATGAAATAGAAAGAAGAATAAATCTATCAAATCAATATCCTGGAGTAAAAATATATGATTCCACTTATATGTGTGAAAACAATCATTTCTTAATTTACAACAGAAGCGGACGAGTATATACTCTTTGGGGAAATATAATTTTAATTAATCAATATAATGAAATAAAAACAATTACTATAAGTGAGTTTGGAATTAATGTAAGTTAAATTAAAAAATGAATAAAAAAATTTATTTAAAAACTTCTGGGTATACCTTACTTGAAATTCTTATAGCAATGGGACTTTTAATTTTTGTAATAGTTGGATTTATGATCGCTGTATCTCAGTTTGAATTGTTTTTGAAGAATTCCAAAATTAATAATAGAGCAAAGGAGTTAGCTCAACAAATAAGCAGAGAAATTACCAGTAGTTCATATGAAGAAGTTAAAAATTGTATTCCTCCTTCCACAAATGGAACCTTGGCAACCCAAAATGGAAGCATGTATGTTTCTTTTGATACTCCAAGTTTTTATACAAAAGATTGTAATTTAAGTCCTGATTGTGCTTTGGATCTGAGTTGTGAATATTGCTATAGAGAGGGAGAAATTTTAAGTGGATACTGTTATTCTGGTGGCTATCCTATTTATGTAGGGTATAATTCAGGAATTGTTCAGTATTTTAATAATGCAACCGGGGTAATGGAAGAAATTGGTCTTGGTATAGGAATAAATGTATATTATGTGGAACCCAAAGGCGAAAAAGAAAGAGAAATACATTTATTTATTTATAAAAAGAATATTTTTTAAAAAATGAAAAATAAAGGATATACTTTAATAGAAATTTTACTTGTTATTGGAATTCTTCTTTTACTTACAACTTTTATGGTGAGCATTTATAAAAATTTTTTAGAAACCCATACAAGAGAAAGGACAGGGATAAAACAGGAAATGAATTTAAATACGTTTCTTATTTATTTACAAAGGCTTATAAGTTCAACTGGTTTTGGTTTCCCTATAGATGAATTAAAAACAGTAAATGTAGAGTGTGATACTACACTTGAAAGTTTTGCTTATACCTCAGGTGTAGTAGGTGTTGCTAAAAATTGTGATGGAAATGATAAGTTATATTTTAAAAGTTTGGCTTTATCTGATACCAGATTTTCTGGTTGTTGGTGGTATGTAGATAATGGAAAAATAATTACTCAGGCAGTAGATAAACTCGGAGCTTCATGTCCTAATAGTACCACAGAATTTGATAATGATGATACCTGCTTAATACTTGATTTAAATCAAGTTTTGAAAAATAACGAAGCTATAGAATGTGAGGATGCATTTAGTGATTCTGGACTTGTATTTTATTACTCTAACGAAGGAATCACAACTTATCCATCTTCTGTATGTGCAGGAATGATTTATCTTACTCCTACATACAATGAAAAGTGTGCTCCAGGAAGTTATAAACTTCTTCTTCGATATAGTGATTCTCCTTCAAGAACACTTTATCAATGTGTGGGAGGTCTTAAAATTGATGATTCTCAACTTCCTTATAGAATAAAAGTATGTTTACTTGTTCAACTTAGTGGAAGAACCTCAATAGCCGAAGATGTACCATCTCAATCTTCATGTGGTAATTTTACATCTATACCTTCTGAATGGAAATTTTATAGATGGCGTGTAATAGAAAAAATAATATCTTTTAAAAATCTTTCAGGAATTAAATAATGAAAAAATATTCTAAAAAAATTAAACAAAAAGCTTCTGCTCTTTTTGTGGCTATTATCTTTTCTTTTTTATCTTTGGTTCTTATTGGTGGTCTTTTAATGAGTTGGTATAGGTATACTCAAATGCTTTTCCCTATTAAGGTCTATTCTTCTATTAATGAAGCAGCAGTAGGTAGTATGGAATTAATTACAAGTTATATTGACCAAGGAACATTTAATGTTCTCGAAATAGGAGAATGTCCATTAGGAAATAAAATAAGTAACAATCCTGTATGTTGTCGAATAAATATAAAATATCGTCTATTAGAATCAGGTGAAACTTTTAATGATATAATAGAAATTTGTTTACTTGGTTATCAAATACCTCCTGGTGAAGGATTGCCGGGTGTGTCTTCTATACCTCAGTCAGGTAAATTGGGATTAAACTTTGTATATGGATTAAATTCTACTGCTATTGGTCCTCAAAATACTAAAGCTATAATAGAAGCTGTTTATCTTCGATAATATTCCAATGTTTTTACAATTCTTGTATTCTCAATCTCCTATGTCTTTTGAGAAATATATGAATTTTTGTCTTTATCATCCTGAGTATGGATATTATGCTCAAGGAAATTTACCCGGAAAAAGAGGAGATTTCGTAACTTCTCCCTGCATTCACAAAGTATTTGGTGCTACTGTTTCTCTTCAAATTTTAGAAATCTATGAGATTCTTGAAAAACCAAAAAAATTCGTCATAGTAGAAAGTGGAGCAGGGCAGGGGTATTTGGCTTTAGACATTCTTACATATCTTGTGCAAAAAGGATTTTATTTTAATTATTGGATTATCGAACCCTTTCAAAAAATCAAAACCATTCAAAAAGAAACTTTAAAAGATTTTCAATCTTATGTAAATTGGTTTAAAAGTATAAACGAAATTCCTGAATTCAAAGGGGTTTTTTTATCAAACGAACTTTTTGATGCATTTCCAGTGCATTTAATAGAAAAACAAAATAATGAGTTAAAAGAAATATGGATAGAAGTAAAAAAAGATGGCACTATAAAGGAATTTTTAAAAAAGTTAAACAATTTTGAAATTTTTGAAAGAGTAAAGCCCTATTTTTATTCATGGAAAGATGGATATCGAACCGAGGTCTGTACTCAAGTAGAAAATTTTTACAAAGCTCTTTCACAAAAACTTAAAGAAGGAGCAATCATTACTATAGATTACGGATACCCAAGAGCTGATTATTATATTCCAGAAAGAAATAGAGGAACCCTACTCTGTTATTATCATCATAAAGTAATAGAAAATCCTTATTTCAAACCTGGAGAAATAGATATGACAGCTCATGTAGATTTTACATTGCTTAAAGAAATGGGAGAGAAATATAATTTTTTAAATATTGGTTTTACTCAGCAAGGAAGCTTTTTAGTATCCTTAGGAATTGAAAAAGTTCTTTATGAAGTTTCAAAAGGTAACTGGAAGGATATAGAAGCTTTAAAATTTCTTGTATTTCCTGAAGGATTGGGTTCTTCTCATTGGGTATTAATTCAGGGAAGATTTCCTAATCCTCCAAAAACATTAAAAGGATTTTTACTCAGTAATAGGCTCTATTTATTAAAATAGTCAAATGAGTGAAGAAAAAGTAATAGAAATTTACATAGATGGCTGTTCTCTTGGTAATCCCGGCCCTTCAGGTTGGGCTTGCATTATAAAAAATGAAAAAGAAGAAAAAATATTAAAAGGAGGGGAGCCATTTGCAACTAACAATCAAATGGAACTTAAAGCCGCAATTTCAGCACTTTCTTATTTTAAGACGCCATGTAAAATTAAAATTTATACAGATTCAGAATATGTATTAAAGGGAATTACTCAATGGATCTTTAAATGGAAAAAAAATGGATTTAAAACAAAAGATGGAAAACCTGTTAAAAATAGGGAATTGTGGGAAGAACTTGATAAGCTTAACCAATTTCACCGAGTAATTTGGAATAAAGTCCCTGCTCATAGCGGAGATTTTTATAATGAAAAAGTAGACAAAATTGCAAAAGAAACTGCTAAAAGATGGATAAAAAAATAAATAAAAAACTTTTGGTTGGAATTACTGGTGCAAGTGGTTCAGTATATGCATATTTTTTTCTTAAAGAATTAAAAAAATTAAAAATTTCTTCAGAAGTAATAATTACAAAAACTGGAAAAATTGTATGGGAACACGAAATAGGATTCCCAATAGATAAGATATTAAATGAAAATTTAACAGATAAAATTTTTTTTGAAAATGAGATGACAGCTCCTCCAGCAAGTGGTTCGGTATCTTATTATGGAATGATCATTATCCCCTGCAGTATGGGGACTCTTTCTGCTATTGCTCATGGTAACGCAAGGAATCTTTTACAAAGAGCTGCTGATGTGACTTTAAAAGAAAAAAGACCTTTAATTCTGGTTATAAGAGAAACACCTTTAAATTTTATCCATATTAAAAATATGGAACTGTGTATTCAAGCAGGTGCTGTTATTTTTCCTGCTATGCCAGCTTTTTATCATAAACCCAGAAATCTTGAAGAACTTATTTTAGGTTTTGTTAATAGAATAATTCAATTTATGGGATTTTCTTCTGAAAATATTTATAAGTGGGATGGAATCGGAAAAGAATTTGAATAAATATTCCCATAATAAAAATACCTGCACCAGTGATTCCTAATATATTTCCTGTTTTAATAAAATAGGATTCTTTCCATAAAGGCTTAATTTCTCCTTTTATAACAGTTGCTTCTTCAAGTTTACTTTTTTTGAGAATTTTTCCTATTGGATCAATAATTCCTGTTATGCCTGTATTAGCTACCTGGATTACATATCTTCTTGCTTCTACTGCCCTTATAATAGCCATTTGGAAGTGCTGATAAGGTGCAGAAGTTTTTCCAAACCAAGCATCATTTGTTGCGATATAAATAAATTGGGTATTTTCTTTTGCTCTTTTTCTTAAAATATTCGAAAAAGCACTTTCAAAACAAATAAGAGGTGTAATTAAAAAGTTTCTTCCTTTTATATAGATTTTTAAATTTTTAGATTTTCCAGGTTTAATAACATTAGAAACAACGGAAATATATTTTAAAAAAGAAAAATATTTATAAAGTGGAATATATTCTCCAAAAGGAACAAGTTTTTCTTTATCATAAAAATCTATAAAATTTTTCCCGTCCCATACGAGAAGACTGTTATAAACTCTGGGAAATTTATTTTTATAAGATACCCTAAAGGTTCCAATAATTACATTTGGCAAGTTATTTTTTGGATAATAATTTTTAACTTTCATTAAAAGCTCTATAAGTTTTAAACTTGGAGCACTATCATAAGGAAAATAAAAAGGAAATGCCGTCTCAGGAAAAAAAATAAGATCTGGTTTGTCTTTTAAAGACTTTAAAAAAAGTTTGGAATAGCTTTTAAAAGTATATTCTATTTCTTTTCTTTCTTTCATTTCCTGAGGGATATTCCCTTGAAGTAAAGCAACTTTGATAACTGTTTTTTGATTATTAAGCTCTTTTTTCCAGTAATATAAAGAATATTTTCCATAAATAAAAATCAACATAAATATTAGAACAAAAAATACTTGATTTATGAAAAAGCTTTTATTTATGTTTTTATTGAGTAAGTTTTTTAATGTAAAAAATATATAATAATTTATTAATACTATTACGAAAGTTAAACCCCATATACCTGTTAAGTCTGCTATTTGTAAGAGGGTAGGGAAATTAGCAAGAAGATTACCAAGTTGTCCCCAAGAAAAACCTGTAAATAATTTTGATCTTAAATACTCAGTTCCAACCCAAGTGAATGCTAAAAAAATTCCCTTTATGAAATTAGGAGTTGCAAAAATATTGAATTTAAAATTTAGCCAGAAGAGAAAAAAATAATAAATAGAAAGATAAAAGGCTAATAAAATTAATAATATACAAGCTATAACAAAAGGAATATACCCATATCTTGTAAGAGTATAAATAAGCCAATAAAGAAGTATAGAGAAAAATATAATTCCCCATAAGAAGCTTATTAAAATGATTTTTTTAGATTTGGAAAAATCTTTTTCAGAAGAAAGAAAATTTAAACTGAAAAATAAAGGAACAAGTGCAAAAAAGGAAAAAAAAGAAAAATTAAATTTGGGGAAAGCCAGACCCAAGAATAAAGCAGATAGAATTGCTTTTAAATAAAAGTTAGTCTTTTCTAAATTTAATTTTAAGTGTATCAATTTTTCTCTCGTTAGCCTCAAGAACCTCTATTTCAAGAGGAGGAATTTTTATTTTTTCTCCTTTTTGAGGAATTTTATGTAATTTATCTATTATTAAACCTGAAATAGTTTCAAAATTTCCTTTGGGAAGTTCTATATTAAACCATTTTTCTATTTTTATAAGTTTTGTGGTCCCAGGAACTAAAATTTCGTTTTTATCAATCACAACTGGTTGAAATTCTCCGAATAAAATTTCATTTACAATATCTTTTAAACGAATTATTCCTGTAAATTCTGAATGTTCATCCACAACAAATGCTATTTCTTGCTTTTTTTCTATAAGTTTTTCTAAAGCAGAAATTAATGAGATATTTTCAAGAAGTATAAAGGGTTCATTTATCCAGTCTTGCCAATTAAAATAAACTTTATCCATTCCTCTTATAAGATCTTTTAATCTTACATAACCTACAAAATTATCAAGATCTTTTTCGTATACAGGATAAAAAGTATGAGGATAATTTGAAACAAAATGTTTTACTTCTTCCCATTTAAGATTTATATTAAGTCCTTTAAGAATATTTCTTGGAATTACAAGATCCTTTACATCTAAATTTTTAAGAGTAATTATTTCTAAGATTAGCCTTTCTTCAAATTCTCCAAGAATTTTTTCATCTTTAAAATCTTTAAGAACTTCTTTTATTTCTTTTTTTACTTCAGAAAGTTCTTTTGGTTTTTTTTTGAAAATAGTTCGTAATATTTCAAATATAGAGTTTTCTTCCATTCCAGATCTTTTAATAAAAATCTTGGGTTTCTAAAAATTTTACATAATTTTTAACTGCTTCTTCCAACTCCCGCATAGGTTTATTATAACCTGCTTTCCTCAATTTTGTAATATCAGCCTGTGTAAAATATTGATATTGTTTTCTTAAATTTTCTGGCATTTCTATATACTCAATTTGCGGGGGAAGATTCAGTGCAGAAAATACAGCTCTTACAAGATCTCTAAAAGATCTTGCTTTACCTGTACCGACATTATAAATTCCTTTTTTATCCGGATTTTCAAGAAAAAATAATGTAACATCTACTGCATCTTTTACATAAATAAAATCTCTTAACTGCCCTCCATCTTCGTATTTTGGATTATATGACTTAAAAAGTCTTACTTTGCCTTCTTTTTTAATTTGTTCATAGGCTTTTATAACGACGCTCCTCATTTCACCTTTATGAAATTCTTTTTCTCCAAATACATTAAAATATTTAAGCCCCACTACTTTATTTAAAATTCCGTTATTATATAACCAAAGGTCGAATAAATGTTTAAAAAATCCATAGGGATTTAAAGGTCTTAATTTAGGAAGTAAATTTTCGTCATCTGAAAATCCAAGAGAACCATCACCATAAGTAGCTGCAGAGGATGCATATATAAAATTAATTCCATTTTTAAGAGAAAAAATTGCCAATTTTTGAGAATAGAGATAATTATTTTTCCAAAGATAGTTTAAATCTTTTACAGTTGTACTACTACAAGCACCAAGATGAATAATTGCAGATACATCTTTAAATTGATTTTTTTCTATTCTTTCTATAAATTCATCTTTATTGATATAGTCCAAAAATTTCAAGCCAATAAGATTTTTCCATTTTATGCCTTCTTTTAGGTTATCTACTATTAAAATCCTATCTTCACCTCTATTATTTAATTCTTCTACCAGATTTGAACCAATGAAACCCGCGCCTCCTGTTACTATAATTTTAATCTGTCTCATTATTTCCCCCTATGAAAAATTCAATCACATTATAACAGAATTGAAATTTTTTGGTATCTCCTGTAAAAAATCTCAACATTGAATTTTTTGAAAACTATTATATTGTAAAAATTAATGGAGTATAAATGGCTTCCTCCATCAAAAATACATAAACCGCTTTGGGAGGGTAAAATGATTGAAAAAATAGAATTAAATAATGGTCTTGTATTGGAAATTTGGAATTATTCCCGAAAAATCGCAGGTGATCGCTGGTTAGTAGGATTTCTGGCTCAGATAGGAGTAACTCCTAAAAAAGAGGATTTTTCAAATGCTGAATATTATGAAATGTTTTTAGAGAAAACAGATGGAAAAGTTTATTACCGTTACAGAAAAGAAAGAACTTTTGTCCCTGAAGATCAAGTTTCTGAAATATTTTCTAAATTAAAGGAAAATTTTTTAAACGTGGTTCTTCCTTATGTTTCTCATCCTGAGTTTAAAGAAAGATTGATCAAGCGTGAAGTTGAATTGTTCGAAAAACAGATGGATTGGGAAATTGCTGTTAAGAAAAAAGATGAAGAAACAGAAAAACTTGAGGAATTATGGAAAGATAAAAAAATATTTTAATGGAAATTTATTATTTCTCTTATACTGGAACTTCAAAAAAAATTGCAGAAATCCTTGCTAAAAAACTTAAAGTCAAACTTAAAGAAATAAAAACTTTTAAATTTCCTTATTTTATATGGCTTTTTCTTTCTTTTTTTCCTTATTTTCCAATAAAATCTCAATTTGAGCCTTTATCTTCTGACACTATAATTCTTTGTTTTCCTAAATGGACCTTTAATTGTCCACCTGTAACTTATTTTTTAAGAAAAATAAAATGTCAAAAGATTTATATGATCATTTCTTATAAAGGCTGGGGAGAAAAGAAATACATTGAGTATTATAAAAAGCTTAGTTCTAAATCTGCTAAAGAAATAAAAATTTTTATCATTAAAAGAAAAAATTTTTTTGCAAATTCTATAAAAATTATTGATTATATTTTACAAAATATTGAAAATTAGCGATTTTAGATTTTTGATTAGAATATTAGGGAATCAAAGGTCAGGATAAAAATAGAGACATTAATTTGAATAAGATAAATTCTTGAAGTTGAATTTTACATAATATACATTATCGGAAGTTAATTAAATTTTTAAATTTTTAATATTTTTTTGAAAATTTATCATATTTAATATTGATCATTTAATTTTTCGTGCTATTCTTGAAAATTATTCAAAATCTGAAATAATGAGGTTTAAGATGAAATTTTTAACATATCTTATTGATTACGGAATTATTGGAATTTTAATTATATTAAATATCATTTCTTTTACTATTGTTTTTGAAAGATTAAAATTTTATAAAAAAGTTGATCCTCTAAAATTTACACATCAAAAGGAATTAGAAATTGAACTTACCAAAGGACTCAGTTTTATAGCAACCACTGCTTCAAATGCACCATATATAGGTCTCCTTGGAACTGTTTTAGGAATTATGCTAACTTTTTATAATATCGGACATGCAGGCTTGATAGATAGTAAAAAAATTATGGTTGGCTTAGCATTAGCATTAAAAGCAACTGCTGTTGGGCTTTTAGTTGCTATCCCAAATTCAGCCTTATACAACTATCTTTTAAGAAAAGTTAAAGAAAAATTAGCTTACTGGGAAATGATAAATGGAAGAAAAGGAATTTGATTATATAAATGTTATTCCCCTTGTTGATATAATGCTTGTTCTTTTAACTATAGTTCTTGTTACTGCTACATTCGTAGTTCAGGGAATAATCCCTGTAAATCTTCCACATGCTAAATATGCTCAAAAAACAAAAATTACTACTTATCATATAGTTATAACAAAAAATAAAGAAATTTTCTTCGAAAATAGAAAAATTACTTTTACTCAATTAGAAAAAATTCTACAGACCCTTTCTAAGAATTCACAGATAACTCTTTCGGTAGATAAAGCCCTTCGAGTAGAATATCTTGTAAAAGTTTTAGATCTTTTAAAGAAATATAATTTAAATAAAGTTTATTTAAAAACTGAAATAATATGACATCATGGTTTAAAAATGAAAAATTCCAAGCTTTTTTTAAGTCTTTGATACTTCATTTAATTACATTTATTATATTTTTTTCTTTATGTAGTTTGGTTTCCCCATTTTATAAGAATGAAGAATATATTGAAATAGATTTAACTGGCTGGGAAATCGGTAGTTTATCAAAAGGGAGAGGTAAAAAAGGAGAGATCAAAGATAAAGCTCAAAAAAAGGTAAAAAAGAAGAAAGTAAAACCTCAAATTAAAATTTCTAAATCCCTACCCCAGTCTAAAAAAGAACCTCAAATTAAAAAAGAATCTCAAATAATAAAAGAAAAGCCCAAAATATCAGAAAAAGAAGTTCCAAAAGAATATATTGCTGAAAAATCTCCTGAAAAAAAACTTTCAGAAAATTTTGAAATAAATTCTACCACAAATTCCACTCTAAATTCTACAAAAAAATTAATAGGTTTATTAAATTTACCTTCTCTTTCTTCTGGATCTGACGAAAATAGATTAGAAGGAACTTCAGGAGAAGGGACAGATACTGGAATCGGAAACGGTATAGGAGCAGGCAACGGTTCAGGAAATTCTCAAGGATTCGGTTCAGGAAACGGAACCAGCACCCAAGCAAAAATATTTCTTAAAGAAAAATTGAGTATTATAAGAAACCTTATAAGACAATATCTCAAATATCCCTATATGGCAAGAAAAATGGGGTGGGAAGGAAAAGTAATTGTTTCTTTTATGCTGAATCCAAACGGAGGAATAGAAAATCTAAAAATAGAAAAATCTTCTAATTATAAAGTATTGGATAAAGAGGCTTTAAAAGCTGTTAAAAGAGCTTCTAAGTTATTCCCTATCCCACCTGTTAATGTAAAAGTTAAAGTTCCTATATTATTTCGTTTAGAGTAAAGTTAAATAACCATTTTCCAATTTATAAATTTTCCATTTAAGAACTGAAATAAGATCTTTGTCATGAGTTGCTATAATTACAGATTTATTTGTATTTTTAAGAAACTCAATCAGATAATTAAAATGCATTTCATCAAGTCCTGCGGATGGTTCATCCATAATCAGAGCCATTGGTTCCATAGTTAATACACAGGCTATTGAAACAATTCTTTTTTCTCCTCCCGATAATAAATGAATATATCTGTTTCTTAAATGACTGATACCAAATTCATTAAGTACTTTTTCTATTCTTTTTTTAATTTCAATTCTATTTATTTTTAAATTTAAAGGACCAAAAGCAAGTTCTTCTTCAACTGTAGGAGAAAATAATTGATCATCAGGATTTTGAAAGACATACCCTATATTTTTTCTTAATTCATAAAAATCTTCCTCTTTTTCCATTTTTTTTCCCAAAAAATAAATTTCACCTGATTCAGGTTTTATAAAACCCATAATAGTTTCTATTAAAGTAGTTTTTCCAGCTCCATTTGATCCTAAGATAAAAAATTTTTCACCTTTTAAAAGTGAAAAAGATACATCTTTTAAAATATATTTATTACCAAATTTAACAGATAAATATTTTACCTTTAAGATCTCCATTAAGATTTCATTAAAAAGGTGTTATAAGCAAAAAAATAAAAATAAAATACCACTTATTACAAGAAATAACCAATCTTTAAAAGAAAACTTAAAATGATAATAGACAGATAATTCCCCTTTGAATCCACGGGCAAGCATAGCTTTATAAATTCTTTCAGCTTTTTTGTAACTTTTAAAAATAAGATTACCCAGAATATAACCCAGGATTTTATAACTAAAAAGTGATGTATTAAGTTTGAAGCCTCTGCATTTGGCTGATTTCATTATTGTTTTATATTCATCGTTTAAAGTATGAATATATCTGTAAGTAAAAAATAAAAGATGAACAAGCTTTGATGGCAATTTCAAATGATGTAATGCATGGAAAAGTGAAAATACAGAAGAGGTGCTTAAAAGTAGTATCATAAGTATTAAAATTTCATTAGATTTTACAAAAAGAAAAGCCCCGTATTTTAATCCTTCAATAGAGATGCTCAAAAATCCAAAGTGGATTAAATTTCTACTTTTATATGTAAAAATCATAGTAATCACAATAAAAAAGAGGAAACTATTGGCAAAAATTATAAATTTGAAAGTTTTTAAAATCTGATCTTTTGATAAAATTGTGAGTATAAAAATAAATGGAAAAAATCTTATAAGATCGTTAAAATTTTCAGTAAAAGCTATTCTCCAAGCAAAAATTAAAAAAACAATTATTTTTGCTCTGGGATCTATTTTATGTAAAAATGAATTTCTTTCTGTTAATCTATTTCCCATTTCTTTTTCTTGAGTATGCTAAAGCCCACGCACCAAAAATTCCTAAAATCCATCCGATACCAGAAAAAACATCTTTGAATGACACTTTTGATAGTTTCATTTCAATATTCAAAAGTTTTGCATGAATTGGTTTAAATTCTTTTTTTAACTCTTCTTTTATTACTTCTCTTACAATTTTTTTTATTTTTTCTTCGTTAATCTCTGCAAAATATTCTAACTTTTTAGTTTTATTTATTTCTTCTTTCTTTTTATATGTTTTAACAATTTTTAGCTTTTTTTTAGGTTCTTTTATTTTTTTAGGAAATGCTTCTTCTGAAAGTTCAGAAGCTTTAATATGAGCAACTGCAACATGTCCCAATTCTGCAATAACTATTATTTTATAATCTATTCGCTTAGGTAATGTAAAAGTAAATTTACCTTCTTTATTGGTTTCTCCGCTTAAAATAAGCTTATTGGTTTTTTCTTCGTATACTTCGATTTTACCATTTTTTACAGGTGTTCCATCACTAAAATAGGAAAATACTGTGACCTTATTACCTTCAACATCTACAAATGCAAAGATTTTATGAGCTAAACATGAAGAATAAATAATAAATAGAAATAGTATAGAAAACATCGTTAATCTTTTCATTTTTCTACCTCCAAAATTTCTGGGGAGACTTTATTGACATATACTAAAACAAAAGAAGTAATAATACTTTCAATAATAGCTACAGGAATATGAACAAGGATTACTAATTTTGCACTTTCTATAAATGCTTGATTTGTAAATACAAGTTCTAAAGCAACTAAAATACCCGCTCCTAAAATACTTATAAATGAAGCAAAAATGCCCGATATAATTAAGCTTAATTGGGAGCCTTTTTTAAGAAGAGGTTTACATAAATAAAAACTTATCAAGGCTGGAAATGAGACATTAAAGGTATTTACTCCCAAAACTATTATCCCGCCAAACTGAAATAAAATTGCCTGCAAAAATAACCCTATTAAAAATGCCGGAAATACAATCCAGCCAAGAAGCAAACCTGCCAATCCATTTAAAATTAAATGAACACTTGAAGGTCCAATAGGAACATGAATTAAAGATGCAACAAAAAATGCAGCTGAAAGAAGAGCAGTAATAACAATTTTTTTATCATTTAATTTTTTAAGACCTATAAATGTCCCTATTCCTGTTGTTATATATCCACTTATAAGCATCCATCCAGGTAAAACCCCTTCTGAAATATGCATTTTATTCTACTCCTCGTGGCTTAGGATAGGCTTTAATCCATATTACTGCGTCAAGTTCCAAAGGATATTGTTTCCCATCTTTTTCTAAGGTCCCTCCATCACCTATTGCAGAAAAGCCCCACCATCCAGCCCATGGTATAGTATATTCAAAATATCCATTTTTATCAGTTTTTATAACTTGTGTAATAAAAGGATCTGCAGGAACTTTTACTCCTTTTGTATTAAGATATTCAACTTCTACATCAATATTAGAAGCAGGTTTTCCATTAATTAAGACTTGTCCTTTAAAGGTATTTCCTTCCCATATACCAAATGGTCTTGTAAGAGGAATAATCTCAGCTTTTAATCCTATTGGTTGATCCCATCCTTCCTCTAATCCAAAAGTTTCTACATAAACCTTGGTTATTTGTTGAATAAATTTTCCTTCTGCTGGTTCAAAATAAGGAGAAGGAACTATATAAAATTGATATACCCCTGGTTTTTTAATTTTGAAATTTGTTTTATACATATGCACTTTTTTAGCACTATGTTTAATAGCAGGAATTAACTCTGATTTCCACTTAAGATTATATTTTTTGCCATTTATATAAGCACCGCTTTCTATAATTTTGAAATCCATATTAGGTTCACCTTCCATAGGATGAGTAAATTTAGCTTCAATACTTATTATCCTCCTCCCACTTTCCAAAATATCTGTATCAGGTTTTAAAAGTAAAAAATGGGCTTGAGCTACTGAAGCACTAAAAAATATACCTGCTATCATTCCAAATAATTTAATTTTTTTCATAATAACCCTCCTTTTTAATTTTTAAAACTTTATAATACTATAATTTCAAAAAACTATATTAAATATTTTTTTTCACAAAAAAGTGTTACTAAATACAAAAAATTTTTTTTATAAATAGAGATGAAATTAAATCTTAAAAATAATTAAGCGCCGAATTTTTTTAATCTACCAGCATGAGCTAAAAGAAGTGGCATAAGTTTAACACTATTAAATATTCCAAGTTCTCCTTTCAAACACTCTCTTTCTGTAAATCTATTTGATATTTCTCCAAGAACATATGGAGAATTAATCAAAACTGGTACAGGATGCCATGAGTGAGATTTTAATTTACAAGGAGTTGAATGATCCCCTGTAATACAGATTACATCAGGTTTTAAAGAAAGTATTTCAGGAAGTAATGAATCAAATTCTTCTATTATTTTAATTTTATTTTCAAAATTTCCATCTTCTCCATAAGAATCTGTCTTTTTTATATGGAGAAAAAAGAAATCATAATTTTGCCAGTTTTCTTTTAAAGCTTTTATTTCGTCTTCTATAGTTGAACCCTCAAAATTTATAAGATCCATTCCAACCAAACCAGCAAGCCCTTTATACATTGGATAAGTAGCTATAGCACAAGCTTTTAAACCATATTTTTCTTCAAATGTTTCTAAATCAGGTTTTATAGAAAATCCTCTTAAAAGTACATAATTAGCTCTGGGTTCGTTTTTTAAAAGTTCCGAAACTTTTTCAATAAATTTTTCAGCGATTTTAGCAATTTTTTTAGCTATTTCAGTTTGTCCTTCAGGTTTTAAAGGAGATTTACCAATGACTTGAGGATCTGTGTCATTTACTTTTTCTGCATCCGAGCTTAATTCTTCATTAAATCTAAAAACAACAACAAATCTGTGCTCCATTCCTGATTTTAGTATAATTTGAGCATCATCTATATTTTTTATATGCTCAGATAAAGAATTTATTATTCTTTTATTTTCTTCTGTAGGAATTCTCCCAGCTCTCCTGTCTACTACAATGGGTTTTCCATTTTCATACTTTACAGTTGCGAAATTTCCTCTAATGGCTATATCTGTTTTTTGGAGTTCAAGCCCTACTCCCAAAGCTTCCAGTACCCCTCTTCCTATAATCACTTTAAGAGGATCATAGCCGAAAATACCAAGATGTCCTGGGCCACTACCAGGAGTAATTCCATAATCAACAGGAATATGTAGTCCTGTTGCAGAATTTTTAACTAATTCATCTAAATTTGGAGTCTTTGCAAGTTCTAAAGGTGTTTTCTTATCTTTACAGGGTAAATCCCCTACCCCATCAAGTACAACTAAAATTATTTTTGAATCGGATTTTTTTAAAATTGATTTAAGAATTTGTTCCATTTTAAACTCCTTGTTTAGTTTTTTCTTCTAAATATGTATTAATAAGATTATCTGGAGATTCTTGAGAACTATCAGTAATAAGAACCTTTATTCCATTCTGATAAAGATGATCTGCAAGTTCTTTTGATGGATCAAATAAAATTATATGAGTTGCTACTTGTTCCTTCAGAAATTGTAAAAGAGTCTGATCATCTGGTTTTTTAACTACATCTTTTACAAGTATTTTATTATTTTCTATGTCATAAACAGCAAATAAAGTAAACTTTTCTTCATCCGGTTCAATTTTATTAGGTGTACTTATAGGAATTACCACCCTCATAAATCTTTCTTCTATAATATCTCTTCTCATTTCTTCAGTAGCGGAAATAATATTTCTTATAAGCTCCTCATAAGCTTTAGCAGTAATACTTTCTGGATAAGCTGCAATAATTGGTTTACCAGAATCTCCTGTATCTACTATACGAGGATCAATAGGAATTCTTCCCAAAAATCTTAGACCCATTTCTTCTGCAAGCTTTTGTCCACCACCTTTTTTAAAAAGATCTATTCCTTTACCACAGTAAGGACAAATGAAGCCACTCATATTTTCTACAATTCCTAATATACGTAACTTAACTTTTTGACAAAAGCGTATAGATTTTCTAACATCTATCAAAGAAACTTCTTGAGGAGTTGTAACAAGTAAAGCATACGCATCAGGAATAGTTTGAGCAACTGTTAAAGGTTCATCTCCTGTTCCTGGAGGAGCATCAATAATCAAATAATCCAACTTCCCCCAATCTATATCTCCGATAAATTGTCTTATAGCCGACATTTTAATAGGCCCTCTCCAAATTACTGCCGAATCTTCCGCAGGAAGAAGAGGTTCAATAGAAAGAAATTTTAAATTTGGAGAATACTTTATAGCTCCTAATCTTCCATCTGGTCTTCTTGAAAGTTTTAAATTTCTTGCCCCGAGCATTTTAGGAATACTTGGTCCGTGTAAATCAACATCTAAAAGACCCACCATAAAATCTTGTAAAGATAAACCAACTGCTATATTTACAGCAACTGTACTTTTTCCTACCCCACCTTTTCCAGACATTACCATAATTTTATGTCTTATTTTTGAAACCTGTTCTTTTATTTTTTTATCTTGCTGCTCAAGGATGATACTTTTCTTTTTTTTATCAATGGTCATTATTAAACCCCCTGCAAAGGTTTAATTCGTGAATATTTTACTCTTTCATATAACTTTGTCAAACAATAAAGTCCTCTTTAAGTGCTCTTCTAACCATTTAATTAAAAAATTAAACATATTCGTAATTCGATTTACTATTGTTATATCATTTATCGCATTCTTATCAATTTTCTCTAATGCAATAGCAAAATCAAATCCGATATTATGGATGAAAAAATTTGTTTGTAATTTTATTTATTCCCCCAACTACGAGTCCATATCTTAAATACGGATAAATTTCTTTATGTTTTTGGGCTTTAGTTGAGTAAGTCAAAACATCATGCGTAGAAAAACCATTATATTTAGTTTCTATAACTACCAATGGGAAGCGTGTATCTTTTCTTATTATAAGTAAATCTGTTTGAAAAGCATAACTACCTCTCCTCCGGGTCCGCGGTTCATTAGGTTCAAATTTAAGCTTCTCATTAATTATTACTCTGTAAATTAAATTTTCGTCTATTTTAACTTCGTATTTATCATTTCCCAATTTCTTTTGGATACTTTTTGAAGTTTTTCTTTAAATTTAGATTCTTTCATTTTTTAGTTTTTTTAATCATGCTCGCCCCTCTTCTTAAAAATTCTAAAATAAAACTCTTGTCCTAAAATTTTTTATATAAGAACTTTCCTAACGGAATTACTACTTTTTATCATTTTTCCAAGATATTTCTATTTTTTTGATGAGTATTTATTATGTTAACTTTTACTCTTGACAAAAAGATTTTTTGTTTATATTTTTGTTTAAGTAAAAAAATTATAAAAATTTTTAAAAAATGAAAAATTTAAATAAGTTATTTAATATAATTATCTTAATAGTTATTGCATTCATAAGCGCAATTTTAAGCACTCAATTTTATGTAGCTTCTTCTACTTCCAAAAATAAACAATTTAATTTTAAATGTCTTAAATGTCATAAAGGGTCTAAAAGTTTGGAGAATATTATTAAAGAAAAACATATTACTACAGCTGAGGAATTGAGATATTTAGTAAGAAAAGGTCCAAAAGCAGGATTGCATATTACCAATTCTGAAAAAGATTTAGAAATGGCTATTGAATATCTTCATTTACCTTTGGAAAAATCTTCAAAAAGATCTAAATAATTTTTTTAATGTCTAAGTCTTCTATTAAAAAATTTAAGAAAAAAAAGGAAATAAATATTTTTGATTTAGAAAAAAATATTCTTTCTCTTTTTAAAATAACTCAAAAACCTTTATTTTTAAAGGATATTTATCATAAACTTCATATTTCTTCTAAAGATAGACCGATTGTAAGAAAAGTTATTAAACAATTAGTTAAAGAAGGTAAACTTGTTCAAATAAAAAGAAGAAAATATGGATTGCCAGAACAATTTTCTATAGTTAAAGGCACAATAAGGGTGCATCCAGACGGCTTTGGATTTGTAGAAACCGAAGATGAACAAACTGTATTTATACCACCTCGTAAGATAGGAAGAGCATTTAATGGAGATATTGTACTTGTAAGAATTGAAAAAGTTACTTCTAAAGGACCAGAAGGAAGAGTTTTAAAAGTACTTGAGCGTAAAAGAAAAAATATTATAGGTTATTTAACTAAAAGAAAGAAACTTTTCTTTGTAGAACCAGAAGATCCAAGATTTCCTTTTGAAATTTACATTCCTAAAAAAAGAAGACATTCTGCTAAAGTAGGTAATCTTGTAGTAACTAAAATAATTGATCCGACCTCAGAATTTGGTCTTCCTGTAGGTGAAATAATAAAAGATCTGGGAGATCCTTCTAAATTAGATCCTCATGTATGGTCAGTTATTTATAATTATGAACTTCCTTATAAATTTGGTCCAAAAATTCAGAAAGAACTCAAAAGAATACCTGATGAGGTTCAGGAAAAAGATAAAAAAGGAAGAAAAGACCTAACAAAAATACCTTTTGTAACCATAGATGGTGAAAATGCAAGAGATTTTGACGACGCAATATGTGTAAAAAAAATAAGAAAAGGATTCAAACTATGGGTTGCTATTGCAGATGTTTCTTATTATGTACAAAAAAACAGTTTTCTTGATAAAGAAGCATACTTGAGAGGTACAAGTGTATATTTTCCTAACATGGTTATTCCGATGTTTCCAGAAAAACTTTCAAATAATATTTGCAGTCTTAATCCCTTTGTGGAAAGACTTGCTATGGTAGTTGAATTAGATTTTGATTCTTCTGGCGAGATAATAAACAGAAATTTTTATCCTGCTGTTATAAAATCACATGCGAGACTTACTTATACAGAAGTAAAAAGGATGCTTGTTGATAGAGATAAAGAGACAATTAAAAAATATGAAAAACTTTTCCCCATGCTCGAATTTGCAGGGGAGCTTGCTCATATATTAAGAGAAAAAAGATTAAGACGAGGGAGTCTTGATTTTGATCTGCCTGAAGCCGAAGTTATAATGAATGTTAAAGGAGAGATAGAAAATATTGTAAAAAGAGAAAGAAATTTAGCTCATATGCTTATAGAAGATTTTATGATTGTTACAAATGAAGCAGTAGCTGAATTTTTAACTGAAAAAGGATACCCTTTTCTTTACAGGATTCACGATGAACCAGATATAAATAAATTTAATCAACTTAAAGAAATATTCCAGGCTTATGGAATTGAAATAGAAACACCTTTTAAATTAACACCTCAGTTTTATCAGGAGCTTATTGCAAAATTTTCTGGAAAACACTATGGATATCTTTTTAATTATTTATTGTTAAGGTCTTTAAAGCAAGCTAAATATTCTCCTGAAAATATAGGACATTTCGGTTTAGCCTCAACATGTTATTGTCATTTTACTTCGCCTATAAGAAGGTATCCGGATCTGGTAGTTCATAGAACCCTAAAAAGGGCATTAAAAAATAAAAAACCACCTTATAAACCTGAAGAATTAGAGGTTATGGGAAAGTATCTTTCTGAAAGAGAAAGAATAGCAGAAGAAGCAGAAAAAGAAGTATTGAAAAAATTCCAAGTATTCTTTATGAAAGATAAGATTGGACAAGTATTTTCTGGAATTATAACAGGTATTACTGCTTTTGGATTTTTTGTAGATTTGGAAGAATATTTAGTAAGTGGGGCTGTAAGAGTTATTGATCTACCAGATGATGTATACATTCCTGATGAAAAAGGGATTGCTTTAATAGGAAAAACTACCGGTAAAACTTTTCAAATAGGACAAAAAGTAAAAGTTAAAGTAAAAGAAGTAAGTTTCAAACCCTTTCGTATCAATTTTACCTTAGTTGAGTCTCTTTAAGTGGGTAAACTTTTCCCCAAAGTAGTAAGAGCCCAATTAAGATGTAAAACCCCTTTTAAAGCTTGTATTTTATCAGCAAGATCTTTTATTTCATTTGCTTTTCCTCTTACAAGTATTAATTCAAGACATCTTTCTCGATCTACATGGATATGTTGAGTAGTTATAATTTTATTATAATGTTCATGCTGTATATCAAGCAGTTTTTCTGCAAGTTCTCTTTTATGATGATTATATAAATATGTAATTACTCCTACTACTTCTTCTTTAGACTCTTTCCACTCTTCTTCTACTAATTTCTGCCGAATAAGATCCCTTATAGCTTCTGATCTGTTAGCATAGTGTTTTTTTTCTATATATTTATCAAATGCTTTTAATAATTCTCTCGGAATTGATACTCCAAAACGTGCCAATTCCTCCATATTTCCTCCTATTATTTATTACTTAAAATCAATTTTTGAATTTAATTTTTATATTATCAAAAATTTAAATTTTTGTAAAGTGACATTATTAAAAATTAAAAATAACAAATTTGATTATAAAATTTATATAATTAGCATTTAAAAGTAATTTTTTTAAAAAATCTTATATCATTGAAGTTTTGGATTTTTATGATAGTGTAGATTAAAAATATTAAAGGGGGTAAGAAGTGGGAGAGTATAATGTAGCAGTAGTAGGTGCTACAGGTGCTGTAGGAAGAATGATGTTAAAAGTATTAGAAGAAAGAAATTTCCCTGTAAAAAATATTCGCCTTTTTGCTTCACCGAAATCTAAAGGTGTTAAACTTCCTTTTAAAGGAGAGGAAATAGAAGTTGAAGTTTTAGAAGAAACAAAAAGTTTTAAAGGTATTGAAATAGCTCTCTTTTCTGCGGGAGCACAAAGGAGTCTTGATTACGCTCCCCTTTTTGCAAAAGATGGCGCAGTAGTAATAGATAATTCAAGTGCTTGGAGGCAAGATCCTGAAGTCCCTTTGGTAGTGCCTGAGGTTAATCCTCATGCAGTGGCTCAGTATAAAAATAAAGGAATTATAGCTAATCCAAATTGTTCCACAATTCAAATGGTAGTTGCATTAAAGCCCCTTCATGATTATGGAAAAATCAAAAGAGTAGTAGTAAGTACTTATCAAGCTGTTTCAGGTGCGGGACAAAAGGCAGTAGATGAATTAACTGCTCAAGTTAAAGCATGGTGTGAGGGAAAAGAAATGCCACCTGCTAAACATATCCCTCAAACAATTGCTTTTAATTGTGTTCCTCATATAGATATATTTCTCCCTAATAGATACACTAAGGAAGAAATGAAAATGGTAAACGAGACTCAAAAAATTATGGAAGCTGATATAAAGGTTACTGCTACAACAGTAAGAGTACCAGTGTTTTATGGTCATGCAGAAGCAGTAAATATAGAAACTGAAAAGAAAATCACTGTAGAAAAAGCAATAGAACTTCTTAAAAATGCTCCAGGAATAGTAGTAATAGATAATCCCGAAGAAAAACTTTATCCATTACAAATTGATGTAGCTGGTAGAGATGAAGTATTTGTTGGAAGAATAAGAGAAGACTTTTCTATAGAAAACGGTCTTAACTTGTGGATAGTAGCTGATAATTTAAGGAAAGGGGCAGCAACTAATGCTATTCAAATAGCAGAAATTTTAATTCAAAACTATTTATAATGCAGATTTTTGTTGAAGAGTCTGCTTTATCCTATAGTCTTACGCAAGAAATTATAAATAAAGGATATTCTGTAAATATAATTCCTTCTTATGAAAAATTTTTTTGGGGATATAAACCCTTTCCGGAATTAATATCCGTGGGTAAAAATTTTTTATTTTTGATAAATTATAAAGGTAAATTTTTTAGAAAATGTCCAGGAACTAAGAATTATTTTTGCTGCGGATATAAAATTTTTCATTTTGGTGAAGGTTGTCCGTTTGACTGTTCTTATTGTATTTTACAAGCTTATTTTAATAGACCTGGACTTAAACTATGGGCAAATATAATAGAAGATGGGTTTTCTGAACTTGCTGAGGTTTTAAGATTTCATAAAGAAAAAAAAGAGGTTTTAAGAATTGGAACAGGAGAATTTGCAGATAGTATGGCTTTAGAGTATATCTGTGGAGTCTCAGAAAAATTGATTTATTTCTGGAAAGAAAAAGATCCTTTAGCTATATTAGAATTAAAAACCAAAGCTTTTATTCCCGAAAGTTATTTTTCAAAACTTCCCTCGGATCCAAGAATAATATTCGCCTGGTCTGTAAATACAGAAAAGATAATAGCTGAAGAGGAAAAAAAAGCTGTTAGTTTGGAAGCAAGGATTAAAAGTGCTCAATTAGCTATAAAATATGGATTTACAGTTGCCTTTCATTTTGATCCAATTATATTTTATGAAGAAGCAGAAAATGAGTATCCTCAAGTTCTTGAAAAGATTTTAAATGTAATACCTTTAGAAAAAATAGCATGGATTAGCTTAGGAACTCTGCGGTATCCAAAGGAATTAAAAGAAATTGCGGAGAAACGATTTCCTGAAACTAAAATATATTCTTTTGAATTTATCGATGGTTTAGACTTAAAAAAACGATATTTTATAGATTTAAGAAAAAAACTTTATAATTCTTTTAAAAAAATTATAAAAGAAGTAGAAGATAAAGTTACTTTTTATTTTTGTATGGAAGGAGAAAGATGTTGGAATGAAGTATTAAATAAACCTATACACTCATCTTTTGAAGTGGCTCAGCTTTTAGATAAAGTTGCTTTAAGACTTTGTGGGATGAAAGTTTTTTAAGGAGGTTAAAATTTTATGAGAACCGATGGAAGAAAATTTGATGAATTAAGGAAAATCAATTTTATTATAGATTTTTTAAAAAATCCTCTTAGTTCAGTCCTTGTAGAATTTGGAGATACAAAGGTTTTATGTACAATAAGTTTGGTAGAAAGTGTACCACCATTTTTAAAAGGTACTGGTTCAGGTTGGATTACTGCAGAATATGCATTTATTCCTGGAGCAACAATTGAAAGAACTCCAAGAGAAATAATGGGAAGAAAAGGTAGATCAATGGAAATTCAACGATTAATTGGAAGGACCTTAAGAGGTGTTACAGATCTTACTAAACTTGGAGAAAGAACACTTTGGGTAGATTGCGATGTTCTAAATGCTGACGGTGGGACGAGAACAGCTTCTGTGACAGGTAGTTTTGTTGCTTTAAAATTAGCGATTAAACGTCTTTTAGAAAGAAACATTATTACAGAAGATCCAATTTTAGAATATATGGCTGGTGTAAGTGTAGGAAAAATTGGAGAAGAGTTTTATTTAGATTTAAATTATGAAGAAGATATAGCTGCAGAAGTAGATGCTAATTTCTTTTTAACCGAATCAGGTAAAATAGTAGAAATTCAAGCAGGAGGTGAAAAAGGGGCTTTTACCTGGGATGATTTCTTTAAAATGAAAGAACTTGCAATTAAAGGAATATCTGAATTAATAAAAAAACAAAAAGAGGTATTGGGAGATGAATAAACAAGTCTTATTGATTGCTTCTTCAAATAAGGGAAAAATAAGAGAAATAAGTGATATTTTAAAAAATTTTAATTTGGAAATAAAAACTTTAGAAGATTTCCCAGAAATTAAATCACCGGAAGAAACTGGGAAAAGTTTCTTTGAAAATGCTTTTTTAAAAGCAAAATATTATGCAGAAAAAACAGGACTTCTTTGTTTAGCAGATGATTCAGGATTGGAAGTAGAGGCATTAAATGGTGCTCCAGGAATATATTCTTCAAGATTTGCAGGCCCTTCTGCTACAGATGAAGAAAATAACAAAAAACTTCTTAAAGAACTTAAAGATGTACCTTTAGAAAAAAGAAAAGCAAGATTTGTATGTGTAATAATAGTTTATCATCCAAGTGGAAAATATATAAAAACTGAAGGAATATGGGAAGGGAAAATTGCTTTAGAGCCAAAAGGAGATAAGGGATTTGGATATGATCCTCTTTTTTTAGTTCCTGAATACAATTTCAAAAAAACAGTAGCAGAATTATCATTAGAAGAAAAAAATAAATTAAGTCATAGAGCAAGGGCATTAAAGAAGCTTTTAAAAATTCTTCCCCAATTTTTAGAAGATTTAAGAAACGATAAATGAATAATTTAAAAAAATTATTTGAGAAAATTTTTCAAACTCGGCTTATTTTCCCTCGAATTTTTGAAAATTTTCCTATAATTGCTTTTTTTTCGCAAAAACTCCCCTACCCTTTTGATTTTAATTCTTTATTAAATTTGAATCAAAAAAGAATATTTTTTCCAAAACAAATACACAGTACCAATATTTTGGAAATTACTGAATTTAGAAATTCTTTATTTGAATTTAAGTGTGATGGGACTTTTACTAAGTTAAAGAATTTATTCTTAGGAGTGAGAACAGCAGATTGTTTACCTATTCTTGTTTATATAAAAAGAGAAAAAATAATTGGAGCAATCCACGCCGGATGGAAAGGTTCAGTAAATGGAATTTTATTTAAATTTTTAAAAAATTTTTTAGATCAAGGTATAAAATCTAAAGAAATTTTTATAGCTATAGGTCCACATATAAAAAGCTGCTGTTACGAAGTAAAAGATGAAGTAATAAATAAAGTAAAAAAATATTATCCAAATTGGCAAAATTTAATTCTTTTAAAAAATAATAAAGTTTTTTTAGATTTAACACAACTTAATTTATTTCAAGCTCTTTCTCTTGGAATTCCAGAAAATAATATTTGGATTTCTCAAGATTGTACATATTGCTTGAACAATTTATATTGGTCTCACAGATTTCATAAAACTCAACATGGCTTTCAAGTTGCATTAATAGGTAAAGTTTAACTATGTTTTTACATATTTATACTTTCTTATATTCTTTAACTTTACCTTTTATTCTACCAAGAGAGTTTTTTAAAAGATCAAAAAATATTAGAAAGCAATGGCTTAAAGAAAAATTTGCTCTTTATAAAGAAATTTCTTTTGAAAATGAAAAAAAGAAAAGAATTTGGATTCACGCAGTTTCTGTAGGAGAAGTGATTGCTGTTTCGCGCTTAATAAAAGAGCTTTCCAAAAAATATAATATTATTTTAAGCACTATTACTGATACAGGACAAAAAGTAGCTTATCAAAGATTTAAAGATTTACCGGTAAAGGTTATTTATTTACCTTTTGATTATCCTTTTGCTATAAAACGAGTTATAAAAATTTTAAAGCCCTCTATTCTTGTTATTGCAGAAACAGAAATATGGCCAAATTTAGTTACTATTAGCTCGAAATATATCCCTGTATTATTAATAAATGCAAGATTAAGTGAGAATTCATTTAAAGGATATAAAAAATTAAAAAGGTTTTTTAAAGATGTCCTAAACTCATTTTCTATAATAGGGGTTCAGGAAGATATTTATAAAAATAGATTTAAAAAACTTGGTGTTCCTGAGGAAAAAATTGTAATTACAGGAAATACAAAATTTGATATAGAAATAAAAGAAATAAAATTTCCGTGGGAAAATTCTCTTCCACATCCTATAATTACAGCAGGTAGCACTCATTATCCTGAAGAAGAATTAATTTTAGAAAATTTTTTAAAGGTTTGTAAAACTGGCTCCCTTTTGATTGTTCCTCGGCATCCTCAAAGATTTAGAGAAGTGGAAGATACAATAAAAAATTTTATCAGTAAAAACAAGGATATTACTTTTTACAAAACCACAGAAATTTCAGATAAAAAAGATATTCAAATGAGAAATAAAGTAATTTTATTAGTTGATCAAATGGGGATTTTAGGGGCACTTTATAGAATTTGTGATATAGCAATTATTGGAGGAAGTTTTATACCTCACGGAGGACAAAATCCTTTAGAGGCTATATATTGGAAAAAACCTGTTATTTTTGGTCCTTCAATGGAAAATTTTCCTTTTATTAAAGAATTTTTAGAAATAGGTGGATGCATACAAGTTAATAAAGAAGATTTAGAAAATTCTTTAAAATTTTTGATAGAAAATAAAGAAAAAGCTAAAGAATTAGGAGAAAAAGCATATCAATTATATTTATCTAAAACCGGAGCAACTAAAAGAAGTTTAGTGCTTATTGAACAATTTATTTCTAAATAAAAATTAAATTTATCTTATAATTTTTTCATTTTTATTTGTGTTACTTTTTCTTCCTGATACTTTCCCATATTGTAAATTCTAATTTTATGACTACGAGGAAACTCAATTTTTAAAAGTTTTTTAAAAATTTTCTTTAGTTCTTTAAAAGTAACTTTAAACTCATTCTGGTAAAATCCATTTTCAATTATTCTGAAAAGGTCCTCCCTTTCTCTAATTAATAATACACTTCGATTCCTTTTATAAGTTCTAATATCCAAATAATGCCCTAAAGGTAACTTTTCTGCTTTCTTGAGTATAACTTTTAAAAACACATCCTTATCAACCATTTTTTTCTAACTTTAACTTTTTTAAAAATCTATATAATTTCTTTTAAAGCTTTCCACCTGCAAATGAAAAAAATTATATAATTAAAAAGTCTAAATGTTTAGTTATCTTATATCATCTTTAGGTTTTATCATTTTTACTCTAAACTTTATTTTTTTCCATCATCTGAGTAAAATTTGCAATAATTTGTAAAAAATTTAAGTTATTCAAATTTTCAAAAGAAGATAAAACCGGGTCTTTTTTGGAAGTAAAATTATTAAGATTATTTAAATTTTTAAAAAAGTTGTTGATATTTCCTGAATAAGTAATTTTACCATGAGTTAAAATATAGACATTATTTGCCAAAAGAAGAGCTTCTAATAAATCATGAGTTACATGAATAATTGAAATTTTATAATTTTGTGGAAAATTTTTTAAAAATTTTATTAATTCTATTTTTAAATGAAAATCAAGGGAAGAGAGTGGTTCATCAAGTAAAAGAATCTCTGGTTCTGCACAAATAGCCCTTGCTAAAGCTACTCTCTGAGCCTCTCCCTCCGAAAGACTATTTGGGTAACGGTCAAGCAAATGTTTAATATCAAAATTATCTATTACCCGATTTAATAATTCATAATTTATAGATTTCTTTCGAGCCTTAAAAGAAAAAATTAGATTTTCTTTTACAGAAAGATGAGGAAAAAGAGAATTTGTTTGAGGCAAATAGACTATCCTTCTTTTTTCAGGGGGGAGATGAGTTATTTCTTTACCATTAAGTTCTATCTTTTGATATTCCGCTTTCTCTACGCCAGCTATTATTTTTAAAATTGTACTTTTACCAGCTCCACTCGGTCCTAAAAGAATAACATAATCTTTTTCTGAAACCTCAATTGAAACATCCAGAACAAACAACGGGCATTTTTTTTTAATTGTAGCCTTGAGATGCATGTTTTTCTCCGATTTTTTTGAAGATAATCATTAGTATGGTAAACAAAATTAAACTTAGCAAAATAATAAGTATGGTGATTGGTTTTGCATTCTCAAGCCCGTAATTTTCAAATCTTTCATAAAGAAGCACTGGAGCAGTCATAGGATAATAAGCTATTATTAATATAGCTCCTATTTCACTTACAGAACGGGCAAAAGCGAGAATACTTCCACGTACTATAGATGGAATTAATAAAGGTAATGTTATTTTATAAAAAGTATACCAAGGAGTAGCTCCTAAGGTTCTTGCTGCAGCCTCGAGTTCAGGAGTTATTGCACGAAAACCAAGAATTACTGAGAAAATTATATAAGAAATACTTACAAAACACATAGCTACCATTATTCCATAAATGGTATCTACAAAAGAAATATGAAGAATTTTAAAAAATTTCCCCAGCACTGCATTCTCATTAAGTAAATTAAGTAAAATAATTCCTACAGCTACATGAGGAATTATTATTGGTATATTAAGCATACTTTCAATTATTTCTTTTCCTTTAAATTGATAACGAGCTAAAAAGTAAGCTCCAGGAATACCAAGAACTAAACCAATTAAAGTAGCTCCTCCTGCAGAAATAAAACTTATTTTAATTGCATCCCATACATCTTTATCTGTCAAAGTCTCTAAAAATTTATGGAAAGAGGTAGTAAAAATAAGATGGAGAAGTGGTATTATTACAAAACCTATACAAAGAAAAAATAAAAATATGACTGTAATTTTTATAAAAGAAAAGTTTTCACGCATTTTTATTTCTTCTGATATTTTATTTCTATCGCAGGATAAACAGGAATTTGATAGGCTTTTTTAATTAATTCAGCACCTTTTCTACTTGTAACAAAATCTTCAAAAAGTTTAGCTTCTTTGGGATGGGGAGCTGTTTTTAAAGCCGTAATACCATAAATTATAGGTTTTCCTTTAACTTTTTTACCTGTTCCAAGCACTACAATTATTTTTTTATAAATATCAACATATTTTTCACTACCAAGATTTACCTTATCAGGAAGCTTTATAAATTTGAGATTATGTTGTAAAGCTACACTACGATAAATAATAAGATAATCTATAGCTCCCCCTTCAAGAAGTCCAAGAAGATCAACTTCTTTTGGTCTTATAAATATTTTTTTACCTTTTGGAGAAAAAATTTTAGGAATTATAACTGTGATCTTTTTTGGATTTTTTATAAACTTAAAAGGAAGATAAGGTTTAATTAAAGTATCTATTATAGGTTTTTTATAATAAAGTTCTGAAAGAACCAGCATTATTATAGCTCTGTATCCACAAGGATCTAAATTAGGGTTAGAAAATCCAAATTTTACTCCTTCTTTAGCTAAAATTTCAAACCAATTAGAAGAATTAATTTTCTCAGCAAATTTTGATTTTTCAGTATAGGCAATTACTAATTCGTTTTTAGCAAATAATTTAACATGTTCAGTATATTTAGGGAACATCATATCAGAAATTAAAGAATAATCAGCACTTGCAACCACATCACAAGGTTTATGAAGATCTGTAACTTTTCTTACAGCTCTTACACTTCCGCTTGATTCTCTTCTTACATCTATATAAGGGTATTTCTTTTCAAAAGCCTTTTCTATATAAGAAAAAGGAACAGCCAGACTCCCTGCATGAAAAACTTTCAAAATAATTTTTTCGGCTCTAACAATAGAGGAGGAAAAAAATAATATCAAAACTAATAAAAATAAACTTCCGATTTTTTTATATTTATTCATAAGACCTTTAATACTAAAAAATTTTTTAATCATATTTATTCTATCATATTCTTATCCCAGAAGTAAGTTAGTTTTTTTTCTTTTCAGAAATTAATTTTCTGCCTTATATCTTTTTATCTTTTTTCTTTTAGACTAATTCAGGATACAGAATTGCAAAATGAGGTTCGGATACAAAGATAAAATAAACAAAAAATTTTAATTAAAATTATTGATGGGATTAACTACCGAATTTTCTGAACTTTTTCTTGACCAATTAACTAAACTTTTTTGAATTCTTTAAAATATCGGGGCGAGAGGATTTGAACCTCCGACCCCCTGCTCCCAAGGCAGGTGCGCTTCCAGGCTGCGCTACGCCCCGATTTTTACCTTTTCTGGTTTTATATTATAATCAACATACAAAATTTTACAATAATATTTAAAATTATTAAGAATTAATAAAATCTACTGCTTTATTGATTCTTTCAATTACTCTTTCTTTTCCTAAAACTTTAATTATCTCAAATAATCCCGGACTTACAGTTCTTCCTGTCAAAGCAACCCTCACTGCTTGAGCTATATTTTTAAGTTTTATCCCTGTTTTATCAGGGAGGCTTCTGAAATACTCTTCAAAAGTTTTTTCTTCCAAAGGCAATTCTTTTAAATCTTCTGCAATCTTTTTTAAAATAGGAGCTATTTCAGGTACTAAAAATTTTTTGGCTCCCTTGGGTTCATATTCAATTTTATCTGTTAAATAAAAATGTAACATTTCTGCCATTTCTTTAAGAGTTTTGCTTCTGGTTTTTACAGTCTCAATAGCAGAACAAAGATAATCTTTAGAAAATTTGGTTAAGTCATAATTTTTAAGAAATGGTTTTAAATATTCTAAAATATAAGAAGTATTACTATTTCTTATCCAATAAGCATTGATTGCAAGGAGTTTATTTTGATCAAAACGAGCAGGGGAGAGATTTACATTTTCTATTTCAAACTTTTCTATAAGTTCTTCCACAGAAAAATACTCTTGATCTCCATATCCCCAACCTAAGCGAGCTAAATAATTTATTAATGCATTAGGTAAATACCCCTCTTCTTTGTATTCTAAAATAGATTTCGCTCCATGTCTTTTAGAAAGCCTTGTTCCATCCGAACCAAGTACCATAGGAATATGAGCAAATTTTGGTGGTTCAACTCCTAAGGCTTGATAAATAATAAGTTGCTTTGGAGTATTAGAAAGGTGATCATCTCCTCTTATAACATGTGTAACTCCCATTGTGATATCATCTATTACTACTGCAAAATGATAAGTAGGGGTACCATCTGAACGCAAAATTATAAAATCATCTATATCTTCGGCTGGGAAAACTATTTTTCCTCTTAATAAATCCTCAACTACAATTTCTCCTGTTTCTGGAGCCTTAATTCTCAAAGCTCTTCCTGGAGCAGGTGACAAATTTTTATTTCTGCATGTCTTGTCATAACGAGGTTTTAATCCCTTTTTTAACATTTCTTTTTTCTTTTTTTCTAAAAGTTCTTTTGGGCATTCACAATAATAAGCCTTACCTTCTTCATAAAGTTTTTTTGCATATTGTTGATAAAGTTCAAATCTCTGACTCTGAAAATAAGGCCCTTCGTCCCAATCAAGTCCGAGCCATTTCAATGCTTCCAGAATAGAATCTACATATTCCTGTTTTGATCTTTCTTTATCAGTATCTTCAAAACGGAGAATGAATTTACCTTTATGATGTCTTGCGTAAAGCCAGTTGAAGAGAGCTGTTCTTGCTCCACCAAGATGTAAATGTCCTGTAGGACTTGGAGGGAATCTCGTTACCACCGTCATAAAACCACCTCTTATTTTTAATAAATAACAATACCACCATATCCTACTACAGAAGCATAATCTTTTATTATATCACCTGAAGTCATATAATCTATCAATTCCCCTTTTGTAGCTCCTAATTTTTTGCATGCTACAATAGTAACTGCTACAGGAATTGTGCCACACATACTTATTTTGTATTCACTTACCACATCCAAAAGCCCTTCTTCGTCTAAGTTTGTTATTTTTTCTATAGCAAGAAAATCTTTTTCTTTTGCTACTTCTTGAGGAACATAATGACTAAAATCTGTGCTTCCAACAATTAAAATTTTTTTATCTGGATATCTACTTATGACCTCCCCAATTGCTTCTCCAAGCTCTTTAATTTCTTTCCTACTTAAATATAACAAACATATAGGTAAAATTTCAATTTTCGGATTAATAAATTGCAAAAACGGAATTTGAACTTCTATAGAATGTTCATGAGCATGAGCTAAAGGATTTGTAGAGAGAAAGGGAACAAGTCCTACAAGTTCTTTTCCAAGTTTTTGAGCTATTTTTACCTCTCCCATAGGCATTATAAAAGCTTCTCCCAGAAAAACAGATGCATAATCCCCCATTCCTGTATGATTAGGACCAATAATAATAGCAATATCTGGTGGAACGATTTTCCCATATACTTTCCCCGCTACCCAGCCAGAATACATATATCCTGCATGTGGAACAATAATCCCTTTAGCATATATTTTCTTGGCAGCTGGACTTATAAGTTCTGAAAGTTGAGCTCTTAATCTTAAAGGGCTTTCTTCGTAAAAATATCCTGCTACAGCTGGTTCTCTTTTCATTTGAATTCTCCTTTTAGATTTTTTATAGCTTCTAAATCTTCTGGAGTATCCACTTCTGGAATATCAACAGGAATTATATTAACACCTATTTTATATCCGTATTCCAAAACTCTTAATTGTTCTAATTTCTCCGCCTCTTCCAGAGTTCCCTTTGGAAGTTTTATAAATTTATCTAAAAATTTTTTCTTGTAAGCATATACACCTATATGTTTTAAATAAACAGGTTCACTTCCAGGTGGTCTAAAATAAGGAATAGGGGAACGAGAAAAATATAACGCCCTACCCTCTCTATCCAAAACTACTTTAACTTTATTTGGGTCTTTTAAATCTTTAGGGTCTTTAATAGGAGTTGCAAGTGTGGCCATTACTATATCTGAAGAAAGTAATAAAGGAGTAATTAATAAAGAAAAAAATTCAGGGCGAAATAAAGGCTGATCCCCTTGTAAGTTTATGATTAAATCTTCCTCACTTAATCCAAGAATTGAGCTTGCTTCAGCTATTCTTTCTGTACCGCATGAATGTTCCTTGCTTGTCATAATAGCCTTTCCACCAAAGTTAATTACAGTTTCATAAATTCTCTCATCATCTGTAGCAACATATACTTCTTTTATATCCGAGGCAATTGCACGTTCGTAAACATGTTGAATAATAGGTTTATCCCATAACATTGCTAAAGGTTTTCCAGGAAATCGCGTGGAACCATATCTTGCAGGAATAATAATAACTTTTCTCATAATATTTTTAAAAATTAAATTAAAAACTAATTTATAATTTTACAAAAATTGAAATTAAATGCAAAGATTTTTAAATATCATTTATATGTTATAAAGTGAATATTACAAATTAAATACTTTTGAAATTCTATTAAAAAAAATTTCTTGAAAATTTTTAAATATTTAATTCTATTTAACAGAGAAAACCTAAAAAGTTGATTCTTTAAACAATATTAGCTCAGGACTTGAATTTTAAAGGTTTAAGATTAAACTTATGTAAACTATTTTAAAATGGACTATTTTTATTATTTAGAAAGGATTTTTTAAATGTCAAAAATTAAAATTACAGAATTAGCAGAAGAATTAAAAATAGATCCCAAAGAACTTCTTAAAAAGTTAAAAGAAGAGGGATATTCTGTCAAAAGCGTTTCATCTTTTCTTAAAGAAGAAGAAGCTGAATTTATAAGAAAAAAGTTTTCTAACAAAAAAGATACAATAATTATTATTAAAAAAGAAGAAATTGAAAAAGCAGAAAAAAAACCTAAAAAGAAAAAATTAGTTATAAAAGTAAAAAAAGTTCATAAACCTCCTGTTTCAGAAGAAGCTGTAAAATCTGCAGAACCTCGTGAAGAAGTTCCTTCTGAAGAATTTGTAAAATTTGAAGAAGCACCTGTAGAAATACCTAAGGAAATTAAACCAGAAATTAAATCCGAGATCGAAAAGGAAAAGATCGAAAAAGAAAAGAAAGAAATAACAAAGCCGAAAATTGAAAAAGAAAAAGTAGAAGCTGAAGAAAAGGAAAAGGTTATTAAGGAATTTAAACCGAGAAAAGAAAGAAAGATTCAAAAAGAAGTAGAAACAAAGCCTCAAGAAGCTGTTATCCCTGAAAAACCTCTTGCACCACCACCTTCTGAAGAACCAGAAAAAAAGGAAAAGCCAAAAAAGAAAAAGAAAAAAGAAAAATATTTCGAAATTGAAGAAAAGAAAAAGAAACCAAAGAAAAAGGGTCCCAAACCTAAAAAAGCTGAAGAGGAAGTTTGGGAAGAGCTTGTTATAGAAGATACTGAGACAGGGCTTTTTGAGGAAGTTCCTGAAGAAGTCAAAGAAGAAAAAGTAGAAGAAAAAAAAGAAGAAAAAAAGGTTCCAGAAAGACCCCCGACTTTACCTCCTAAGGAAAAGAAAATAAAAATTTATGAAACTATTCAGGTGGGAGAATTAGCTAAGTTAATGGGAGTAAAAGCAAGTGAACTTATTAAAAAATCTCTTGAATTAGGAATGCCTGTAACTGTTAATCAATCAATTGATGCAGATACAGCAGCTATTTTGGCAGATGAGTTTGGTTATAAAGTTGAACAAATCCCTATCGAAGAAGAAATACTCCTTCAATATACTCCACCCTCTCCAGAAGAATTAAAACCAAGGCCCCCTGTAATTACTGTTATGGGGCATGTAGATCATGGAAAGACCACCCTTCTTGATGCTATAAGAAAAACAGATGTAGCAGCTCGTGAAGCAGGAGGTATAACTCAACATATTGGAGCTTATACTGTAAAGCTTGAGGATGGGAGAATTATTACTTTTATTGATACACCCGGACATGAAGCTTTTACTTCAATGCGAGCAAGAGGTGCTCAGGTAACTGATATCGTAATTTTAGTGGTTGCTGCTGACGATGGTGTAATGGAGCAAACTAAAGAAGCTATTGAACATGCAAGAGCAGCAAAAGTTCCCATTGTAGTTGCTATTAATAAAATAGATAAACCAAATGCAAACCCTGAAAGAGTAAAATCACAGCTTGCAGAACTTGGTCTTGTGCCTGAAGAATGGGGTGGAGATGTTTTAATGACTAATATTTCAGCTAAAAATAAAATCGGAATAAATGAACTTCTTGAACTTGTACTTCTTCAGGCTGAAATGCTTGAACTTAAGGCTGCCTATGATAGACCAGCAAGAGGTAGAATAATAGAAAGTAAGTTAGAAAAAGGAAGAGGTCCTGTAGCAACAGTATTAATTCAAGAAGGAACTCTTAGAGAAGGGGATGTATTTGTTTCTGGTCTTACTTATGGAAGAGTAAGAGCAATGTTTGACAGTTACGGAAAAAGAGTTAAAGAAGCAACTCCTTCTATTCCTGTTGAAGTTTTAGGATTTGAGGAATTACCTCATGCAGGAGATGATTTTATAGTTATAGAAGACGAACACAAGGCTAAAAGAATTGCAGAATATCGTCAAAGAAAAGTTAGGGAAGCTGAAGCAGCTAAAGAAGCAAAAATTTCTCTTGAAAAACTTTTCGAGAAACTACAGGAAGGTGAACTTAAAGAATTAAAAATTGTATTAAAGGCTGATACTCAAGGAACATTGGAAGCACTTCAGGCTTCTTTATTAAAACTTTCTACTGAAAAAGTAAAGGTAAATGTCATAAGAGCTGGAATAGGAGCTATTTCTGAAAGTGATGTTATGCTTGCCTCAGCTTCAGATGCTATTGTTATTGGTTTTAATGTTAAACCTACACCACAAGCAAGAGAGGCTGCTAAGAGAGAAAAAGTTGAGATTAAATTTTATGATGTAATTTATAATGTACTTGAAGATGTTAAAAAAGCAATGGCTGGATTACTTGAGCCTGTTTATGAAGAACATATTACTGGCATAGCAGAAGTGAGAGCTACTTTTAAAATACCAAAGGTAGGAATCGTTGCTGGATGTTATGTAAAAGAAGGAGTAATTAACAGAAATAATAAAGTTAGAGTGATTAGGGATGGTATAGTCATTCATACAGGAAATATAGGGTCACTTAAACGATTTAAAGACGATGTAAAAGAAGTCTCTGCGGGCTATGAATGTGGTTTGAGAATTGAAAACTTTCAAGATATAAAAGTCGGAGATATTATAGAAGCATTTGAAATTAGAGAAATTACCCCGGAATTAAAATGATAGTTGGTATTGCAAGAATTGAACTTTATTTCCCGGGACCAAATTCTTTAAAAGCCAAAAGAAAAATTTTAAAATCTTTAATGCAAAAACTGGAAGCTAATTTTAAAAAAATATCCCTTGCAGAAGTAGATAAACATGACCTTTGGCAGAGAGCTGTTATTGGAATCAGTGTAGTTGGTAATAATCATCAGTTTGTAGATAATAAACTTACTTCTATTATAAACTTTATTCAGAATGATGGTCAAATGGAAATTATTAATGCTGAGATAGATTTTATTTCTTACTAATGTCTCAGGAGTTTTGATGAAATATCGTCCTGAAAAAGTAAGTAGTTTACTTAAAGAAGTTATTTCTGAAATTATTATGCATGAATTGAATGATCCGATTTTTAAGAAATTCATTAGTATTACAGATGTTAAAATGAAAGGAGATTTAAAGAGAGCAATTGTTTATTTTAGAACCTTTGAAGAAGAGCCTGAAGTTATTGAAAAAGCTTTAAACAAAGCAAAAGGATTTATTAAAAAAAGAGTAGCAGAAAAAATTATATTGAAATATATGCCTGATATAGAATTTAAAATAGATAACACTGTGGAAGAGGAAAAAAGATTGGAAGAGCTTTTTGCAAAAATCCATAAAAAAGAAAGTTTATGATTTGGGAAGAAGCAATAAAATTTTTAAAAGAAGAAAAAACCTTTCTTTTAGTTACTCATATAAATCCTGATATAGACGGAATAGCCTCTATGTTAACTCTTTGTCTCCTTTTTGAAAATATGAAAAAAATTGGTTATCCTCTTGTTGAAGAGATTCCAGATAATGTAGAGTTTTTACCTTCTTCTCAAAAACTTATATTAGTTGAAAATTTTAAAAATAAAACTCCTAAAGCTTGTATTGTTGTAGATGCTTATTGTCCTTCGAGATTATCTGAAAAAGTACTTCAAAAAATTAGCGGTTGTGAAAAGTTTCTTATTATTGATCATCATGTACTCAATCATCGTAAACAATTCTCTAAAAAAGAAATCTTACTTATAGATCCATCTTATGCATCAACTACTCTTATAATATTTCAACTTTTAAAAAATGGAAATTTCCCTATTACAGATAAAATGGCAGAGAATCTTTTGGCTGGTGTTTATTATGATACAGGTGGTTTTAAATACGAAAACATAAATGCTAATACTTTTTTTCTTTCTGGAGAACTTGTTAAAGCTGGGGCTAATCCAAGAAAAATATCTCAGGCTCTTTTTGAAAATATTTCATTGATTCAGATTGAGTTTTTAAAAATAGTTCTTAATAGACTTGTATTTTTAAAAGATGGAAAAATTGCTATTTCTTATTTAACTTGTGAAGATTTTAAAAAAATTGGTAATCCGAAGTCTTTGAGTGATCTTGTGAATTTTTTGAAAAGTATTAAAAATGTTGAAATTTCTGTTTTAATTAAAGAAATAGAAAAAAATTTAATAAGTGTAAGTTTGAGAAGTAAGGCCCCTATAGAAATAATAGAATTAGCCAGAAGATTTGGAGGAGGTGGACATAAATATGCCTGTGGTTTTAGATTAAAAATTGAGGATTTAAAGGGATTTATAGAAAATTTTAAAGATTTAATAAGCAAATATTATGAAGAACAAAAATCAAATTGAAGGTATTTTAGTAATTGATAAACCAAAGGAACTTACCTCAACCCAGATCCTGGAAAAAGTAAAAAAAATATTAAAAGTAAAAAAAGCAGGACATGGAGGCACCTTAGATCCTATAGCAACTGGGGTTTTACCTATATTTCTTGGTTCTGCTACAAAAGTGGGACAAATATTTTTAGAAGGAGACAAAGTATATGAAGGTGAGTTTCAATTAGGAATCAGTACAATTACTTATGATATTACAGGAGAAATTATCTCTCAAAAAACACCTCCTGAAGTAAGTAAAGATGAACTTCAAAAAATTGCTAATACCTTTATTGGTGAACTGGATCAAGTTCCTCCACCCTATTCTGCTGCGAAATTTAAAGGAAGACCCCTTTATAAATATGCAAGAGATGGGCTTTTAATTTCTAAACCACCTAAAAAAGTAAAAATAAAGGAATTTAAAATTTTAGATATCCAAAAAGATAAAGTTAAATTTTATCTTCATTGTTCTAAAGGTACTTATGTAAGATCTCTTATTAATTCTCTCGGAATGAAACTGGGATATGGTGCTACACTTCTTGAACTTAAAAGACTTAAAAAAAGTATTTTTTCTATAGAAGATGCCATTAGTTTAGAATATTTAAAAGAAATCAGTAAAAATAAAGATGAATTAATGAAATATATTATACCTGTTGAGAAAGCTTTGGAATTTCTGCCTAAAATTATAATAAGTGAGGATTTTTCTCAAAAAGTTAGAAGCGGGAGACAAATTTATACTTTTGCTTTTCTTTCTTTTATTAAGTTTCAAAAATTAACAATTCCACCAACTCAAAAATGGATAAGGTTGGTAAATACAAAAGGCGAACTTGTAAGTATTATTGAAAACCCTCTTCTTAATCCCTCTCATCCCTATATAAAATATTTCAGAGTATTTAAATCTTAAAATATAAGGACTTTGTAATGAATAAAAAATTTCGTTCCTATTTCTTATTTATTATAAGAATTATTGTGACTTTTACTATTTTATATATTTTATTTAAAAGAGCAGATTTTAATAAAATAAAGGAGATATTTATTCATATAAAAGTAATTTATTACTTCTTTGGAGGAATTTTTTTTCTTTTTTTTCAATTTCTGGCCTCTTACCGGTGGAAAACCATTTGTGAAAGTTGGGGTGCTAAAGAGCGGATTAGTTTTTATTATAAAATTTATTTAATGGGATTTTCATTAAATACAGCCTTTCCCGGAATTATAGGAGGGGATGTCTTGAGAACTTACCTTCTTACAAAAGGAGGATTAAACTGGAAAAAAACAGGATTTAGCGTATTTTTGGACAGAGGATATGGTTTCCTTGGAATTTTAACGCTTTTAGCTATTTCTCTCTATTTTTATGGAAATTTTCTACCTTACAAAGCCTATATATTTTTATCTTTTATTTCTTATGGCACTTTGATTTTCTTTTTTCTTGGCTGCGCAATTTTAACAAAGTTAAATCTTTCAGAAATATTTAAACCTCTTACCTTCCCTTATAATATTAAGCCTTTTATTTTGGGAGTGTTTTTGCAAGCTGTATTTGTAATCCAATATATTTTTTTAGCTCACTCGTTAAATTTAAAACTTCAAACAGGCTATTTTTTTGTAATTATACCTGTTGTAAGTTTTTGTTCTGCTTTACCTATCAGTATTTCAGGATGGGGTATAAGAGAAGGAACTTTAAGTTATTTCTTAAGTTTATTGCATTACCCTATAGAATATGGAATATCCTTGGGAATATTAAACTATACTTTAATCTTGATAGGGGCTTTACCTGGCTTATTTCTTTATTTAAAGATAAAAAAAACTAAAAAATGATTTTTTGAATATGGAATTAGATATAAATTTCTTAATAAAAAGTTTTATAGCTCTTTTTACTGTAATAGATCCAATAGGAGGGGCTCCTTTTTTTCTAAGTATTACTACTGGATATACCCCTGATGAAAAGAAAAAAATCGCTTTTAAAGCCTCTTTAACTGCTTTTATAACTTTAAGCGTCTTTTTATGGAGTGGTAATTATTTATTAAGATTTTTTCAAATTTCTATAGCTTCATTTAAAATTGCTGGAGGTATTCTTTTATTTTTAACAGCTGTAGAAATGCTTTTTGGAAAAATTCGCCAAGCTAAAACATCTCAGGAAGAAACAGAAAGTGTTATAGAAAAAGAAGATATATCTATTGTACCTCTTGCTATTCCATATTTAGCAGGACCTGGTGCTATTACTACAATAATTATACTTGGAAATAATTCAAACTTAATAACAAAGTTTATATTACTTCTCATTGTATTTTTAATTTGTCTTTTGACTTATATTATATTTTGTTATGCTAATAAAGTTTTTAAATTCTTTGGAGAACTTGGAACAAAAGCTATTGTCAGAATTTTAGGTTTACTTTTAGCTACTATTGCTATAGAATATATAATTCACGGACTTAAAGAAGCTTTTAAATAATTTTTTAAATTTCTTATTTTATTAAAAAATGAAAGACAAAATTCTATATGTTATTTTAATTTTCCTGTTTTTTACTTCCTTAACCTATTCCGCAGAGATTTTATCTTTAAAAGATGTGATTTTACTTGGTATTAAAAATAACCCCCAAATAAAAATTTCGAAAAAGATTAAGGAACAATATTTCTATCAAAAAAATGTGGTAAGATCGCAATTCTTTCCTTATATATATTTTGAATACACATTTCAAAGATCAGATTTAGGAAAAAATCTTCCTGCTGAATCTTTAAATCTTTTAGGACCAACACTTAACTGGAATATATTTTCTGGATTTTCTAAATGGCATGATTATAAAAGTGCTTTGAGAATGATCGAAGCAATGGACGAGGCTGTAAAATCTCAAATTTTAAATATTGCTTTAAATATCACTAATGCATATTTAGAATATTTTAAACAGAAAGCCCTTTACCAAGCAGCCTTATCTGATTTAGAAGATGCTAAAATTATTTTAAAACTTGCTAAAAAGAAATACGAAGTTGGTCTTTCTCCTTATGCAGATGTACTTGATGCCGAGGCAAAAGTTAAAGAAGCTGAATTTAAAGTGATTAATTATAAATATTTTTCTGAAATTGCAAAAGCTAAGGTTCTTACACTCATTAATTATAATATTCTTGATATAGATAAATTTGAATTTTTACCAGTAAAAGAAAAAGAATTCAAAATCGATTCACTTTTAAAATGTATCGAAACCGCTCTTAAAAATCGTCCAGAATTAAAGGCAAAAAATAAAGAAATTTTAGCTCAAAAAGAAAAAGTAAAAAGTGCTAAAGGAGAATATTTACCTTCTATTGATGTATTTGCAAATTATTATAAAAAAGACAGCAGTTTTTTCCCAGAAGATGATGAAGAATTTTTTGCGGGTATAAAATTAAGTATTCCTATTTTTACGGGATTCTTGATAAAATCCAAAATAGAAAGAGAAAGGGCTATTTTAGAACAAAAAAATTTTGAAAAAAATAATTTAGAGTTACAAATTAAACAGGAAGTTTTTACTAATTATAAAAATTTAGAAACTGCTAAAGAAAATTATGAAAGTGCACAGGCATGGTTAAAAAGTATGGAAGAAGACTATAAAATTATAAAAGAAAAATATAAAAATGGATTGGCAAGTATTGTAGATGTTACAACAATTTTAGCAAGACTCTCTGAGGCAAGAGCTCAAGTTATTAATTCCAAATATGATCTATTACAGGCTTATTATATTCTCCAAAAATCTTTGGGATATATCCCGGGACTTCAACAATGAGAAAATGTTTTCTTTTAATTTTAATTATAATTATTTTATTTCTTATAAGCTGTAAAAATAATTCTGAAACTGATATTTATCCAAAAAAAACTGCGAAGGTTCGGAGAGGGACTATATATCTTGAAGTTACAGTTACAGGAGCTATAAAACCCCAAATTGGAGCAGAAGTTAAAGTAGGTGCTCGTATATCTGGAAAAGTTGAGAAATTACTTGTTAATCAGGGAGACATAGTTAAAAAGGGACAATTAATTGCAGTAATAGAACATGAAGATCTCAAAAACGAAGTTGAAAAAAAATGGGCTGATTATCAGAGAGCTTTAGCTAATTTAAAAAAAATCAAAACCACATACCCTAAAAAAATATCAGCTCAAAAAGAGAGAATAAAAGCAATACAAGCAGAACTTGAGCAAATTCAAAGGGATCTTGAGCGTTATAAAATTTTGTTTAAAGATGGGCTTATTTCTAAAAATGATTTAGAAGAGATAGAAAGAGATTATAAAGTTAAATTAGCAGAATTAAAAGCTGAAAAATTTACTTTAGAAGCACTCCTTTCCGAATATCGAGAAGAACTTAAAAAAGCTGAGGCAGAAGTAAAATCTACAAAAAATGCTTGGGAAGAAGCAAAAGTTATACTGAGTTATGCATTTATTTATTCCCCAATTTCTGGGGTAGTTTCTCAGGTTACAACTCAACAAGGAGAAACTGTGGTTGCAGGACTTAATGCACCTACTTTTATTACTGTCATAGACTTAAATAGACTTGAATTACATTCTTATGTGGATGAAACAGATATAGGTAAAATAAAACCTGGACAAAATGCAATATTTACAGTGGACGCTTATCCAGACAAGATATTTAAAGCCCGCGTGAGAACAATTTATCCAGGAGCTATAATTAAAAATAATGTAGTTTTTTATGATGTTGTATTTGATATCCTAACACCATATAAAAATCTGCTTAAACCTGAAATGACTGCTCAAGTAACCATCATCGTTGATAAAAAAGACAATGTTTTAATAGTACCTTCAAGAGCAATTAAAATTGATCCACAAGGAAATTATTATGTAATGGTAAAAAAGGGAGAAAAATGGGAAAAAAGAATAGTTAAAATTGGATGGGAAAGTAAGGGAAAAACTGAAATACTCTCTGGTCTTAAAGAAGGAGAGGAAGTAGGTTTGTGGTAAAAGACTTCATAATACTTCAAGATATTAAAAAAGTTTATCAAGTTGGAAAAAATTTTTATGAAGTATTAAGAGGTATAAATTTAACAGTTTCGGAAGGAGATTTTTTAGCTATTATGGGACCTTCTGGAGGTGGCAAATCTACATTGTTAAACATAATAGGACTTCTTGATAAACCAACCTCAGGAAAATATTTTTTTGAAGGGCAAGAAGTTAGTAAGTTTAATAAGAATAAATTGGCATATTTAAGAAATAAAAAAATTGGATTTATTTTTCAGGCTTTTTATTTAGTCCCATGGGCTACTGTTTTAGAAAATGTGCTTATGCCTTTAATTTATAGAGGAAATATCACCCAAAAAGATAAAGACAGAGCTATGTTTTTGCTCGAAAAACTTAATCTTGCAGATAAAGCTAATTTCAAACCTGCAGAACTTTCAGGAGGACAACAACAAAGGGTTGCTATAGCCAGAGCTCTTATAAATAATCCTAAGTTAATTTTAGCTGATGAACCTACAGGTAACCTTGATAGTAAAAGCGGTCAAGAAGTTATGGATATATTTGAAAATCTTAATAACCAAGGTATTACTATAATAATTGTAACTCATGATCCCGAAATTGCTAAAAGAGCTAAGAAAATAAAATTTCTTAAAGATGGAAAATTTGTAGAAAATTAATGTTTACTTCAGCTTTTATCAAAGAAGTTTTTAAAGAACTTATTTCAAATAAAATAAATCTTTTTTTCATGCTTTTAGCTCTTATTATCAGTCTTACTGCTTTAAATACAATTTATTCCTTAGGGTTATCAGCGAAACAACAAATTTTAGAAAATTTAGCAAATTTACAGTTTGGAAAAGATGCCCTTTTAGTTATAGCCGGAGGAGGAAAACTGATAGGTTTAACTACTACAAGAAGTGATACTTTAAAAGTTGAAGATGCTGAAGCAATTTCTAAACTTGATTTTGTATTAATAGCTTCTCCAATTTCTATAGGAACTTTAGAAGTTTCCTATAAAGGACAGGTGGAAAAATTAAGAGTTCAAGGAGTTTTGCCAAATTATACAATAGCAAACAACTGGTACCCTCAAAAAGGAAGATTTATAAATGAAAGAGATATTAAAACACTTGCTAAGGTATGTGTTGTTGGAGCTTATCTTCCTGAAAAGTTTCATATTAAAAATCCAATAGGAAAAAAATTAAAAATCCAAGGACAATATTATACAATTGTTGGTGTGTTAGAACCAAAAGCAATTTTAGGACATTTTAGAAGAGATGAAAGAGTTTTATTACCTTTAACAACAGCTCAAAGACGCGTTTTTAACAGAGACTGGATAAGTGCAATAAAATTTGTTTTTAAACCAAATACAGATATGAAATTAGCTGTTGAAAAAATTAGAAAAATTTTAAGAACCCGCCACAAACTTTATGGAATACAACCTGATGATTTTCGTATTATTACTCCAGAAATGGCAATTGAAGTATTTACTAAAACCTCTCGTACTATTTCTGTATTTCTTATTACTATTTCTTTAATAAGTTTGATAATAAGCGGTGTAATAATAATGAACTTAATGTATTCTAATATTGAAGAAAAAGCATCTATAATAGCTTTAAGAATTGCCTTAGGTGCTAAGGAAAATCAGATAATACTTCATTATCTTTTAATGGCTACATTTATTGCGTTAATAAGTGGTATAATAGGATGGTTATTAAGCATTGTATTCATAGTTTTAATTACTCACTTTACCCCTTTGAAAGCTTATTTCTCTTTTTACATTTTTTTATTCAGTTTAACTTTTGCATTTATTACTTGTATATTATTTAGTTTAATCCCTGCTATAAAAGCTGCTAAAATTGAACCTGCACTTTTGTTAAAAAATTTATAAAAAATGTTAATAAAATATAAACTTCTTTTAGGAGGAATTTTTTATAAAAAATTGAGATTATTTTTATCTCTTTTAGGAATTATTATCGGTGTTTCTGCGCTCTTAATAATGAATTCTTTTGGAGAGTCTGCTAAAGTAAAAACCCTTAAAGAAATAGAAACTTTTGGGCCAGAGGTTCTAATGATAATACCTGGAAATGTAAGAGTTAGAGCTGGTAGAGCTATTCAGACAGAATTTACTACAACCTTAAAAATAGAGGATGTAAAAGCTTTAAAAAAAATTGCAGGAATTAAATATATTTCTCCTATTTACCATGGAGAATGTATAGTAAGATACCTAAGAAATAATATTCTCACCTTAATTAGGGGGGTAAATGAAGAATATATAAAACTCAGAAACTTTTCTTTAATAGCGGGTAGAAATTTTTATAAAGATGAAATTCATACTTATAAAAAGGTAGCAATTTTAGGATATAAAGTAAAAAGAAATCTTTTTGGAGATAAAGATGCTATAGGAAAGATAATTTTTATAAGAAAATTACCATTTAAAGTAATCGGTGTTTTAAAACCTATTGGAATTGATGCAAGTGGAGAAGATCAAGATGATCAAATTCTTGTTCCTTATACAACTCTTATGGCAGCAGTTTTTAATGTAGATTATTTAACAGGAATTTATATAAGTGCAGAAGCTCCTTCTTATATTTCAAGTATTGAAAAACAGATTAATGAAATCCTTTTAAAAAGACATAAAGTTAATGAAACAAATAAAGATTTCACTATAATAAAAGCTGAAGATATTTTGGAATTTAAAATTAAAACTACCCAAATTTTTTCTATTTTAGTAGGAACTATTTCTGTTTTATGTCTATTAGTGGGAGTACTTGGAGTAACAGCTATTATGACTTTAGCAGTAAACGAAAGAAAAAAAGAAATAGGTATAAGAAAAGCATTAGGAGCAAGAGAAAAGGATATTTTATTTCAATTTTTAATTGAAAGTGTTTTTATTACTTTATTAGGAGGTTTTATTGGGATTGTATTAGGTTTCCTTGCATCTTTTATACTTTTACCTTTATTTAAATATCCTTTGATTTTCCCTTTAAAACCAATTTTTATTTCTGTATTTTTAACTCTCATCTTTGGACTTATAGCTGGTGTTTATCCTGCTTATAAAGCTTCTAAAGTCGACCCCATGATTCTTCTTAGAGAATTGGTTTAAATTTTTATTTTTAAAAAACTTTTTTAAAAGAAATGATTCCCTCTATAACTATCCATACAGCTAAAAATATTTGGATTAGAGATGCTACTCCTACTATGCTTAATTTCCATTTTTTTAATAATAAAATAAGAGCTGAAATTGTAATCATAATCATTAAAATTGTAGGAATTCCTAAAATAAACCAGTATTTTCTATTTTTTGTAGTTAAAACCCAAATAGTACCTACCAGGAGTGCCAAAGCACCAATTAATTGATTAGTGGCTCCAAAAACAGGCCATAAAGCTTTCCATACAGGAAGATATTTATGAGTAACAGGATCTTGATATTTTACAAATACCAAAATTGCAGGAAGTATTAATGAGATCCCTGTAGCTATGAATCTATTTTTAATTCCTGTAAGTTCAGTAAAAATATATCTTGAAAGCCTGGTAGCAGTATCTACAGTAGTAAGAACAAAAGCAGATAAGGCTAGCATCCCAAATGCCATCCCACTGGTTTTTGGAATACCGAGAAAATGTAACAACTCCCCTACTCCGAGTCCATAAATTCCTGCTATATTTTTTTTAAATAAATTCAATTCTGAAGAAGATATTATCATAACTATAATTAAGGCAATTACTGCCATAACTCCTTCCATAAGCATTGCTCCATAACCTATTCTTAATGCATCTGTTTCCTTATCAAGTTGTTTAGCAGTTGTTCCAGAACCAACTAAGGAATGAAATCCTGAAATAGCACCACAAGCTACTGTAATAAATAAAATAGGGAAAAGAGGTCCTAAATTGGTATTAAAATGTATAAAAGCTGGCTGATTTATTGATACCTTTCCAAAAGAAAAAATTATTCCTAAAAATAACCCAATAATTACACCATAAAGAAGAAAACTTGAAAGATAATCTCTTGGTTGTAAAAGAATCCATACCGGAAGAACAGAAGCAATACCACAGTATATAATCAAAATAATTCCCCAAATATTAGAAGATAACTTGATAGGAAATAATTGTCCTAAATAAATCCCCGCATATACCAGGATCACAAATAAAAAGGTTGTTATACTTAGTGGATAATTTTTTTTATAAATAAGATATCCGAATATAATTGCTAATAGAATATAAAATATTGCAGAAGTTGCCACACCTCCACCAATAGGTATTTTTTGGATAATCTCACCATTTTTTATAATTGGTAATTTAGAAACAAAAGTAAGTTGAGCAACATTGATAAAAACTGCTACTACATACAGTAAAGCAAGCCAAATAAAAATTTTAAATATCACCCCTACCCTATTAGAAAGATAGATTTTAGAAATTTCTGCTATAGATTGGGCTTTATTTCTTATAGAAATTACAATAGCACTTGTATCGTGTACTGCACCTAAAAAAATACATCCAAAAAGAATCCATAAAAAAACTGGTAACCATCCCCAAGTAAAACCTGCTATAATAGGGCCAATAATTGGACCTGCTCCTGCTATAGAAGAAAAATGATGTCCAAATAAAATTGGAGTACGTGCAGGAACAAAGTCTATTCCATCTTTAAAAAGGTGAGCAGGAGTTTTATGGGTATCATCTAAATAGAAAAGTTTTTTACTTAAAAATTTACCATAAGTAAAATAGGCAAATAAAAATATTATTACCGTAAAAATAAGAAATCCTGTTACCATTTACTTTTTTTTATTTTTAAAATAAAATGCAAAATTTTTGCAAATTTTTAAACCTAATTCAATAAAAATCAATACCTAAAATTGAAAAACATAAGAAGAATCTTATTTTATTTATTATAAAAGACAGACTTTTATTAAAGGAGGGGGAATGATTAAAAAAAGAGAGAAATGGATTAGGCGTATGACTGAATTTGAAACAAATCAAGATCCTTATGCTATGAAACTTGCTCCAAGTGGAGAAGCAATATGTCCAAGATGCAAGGCTGTTTTTAAAGATAAAAGATGGTTTCTTGATGAAGAACTTTATGAAGAATTAAAAAATATAAACACTGTTCCAAGAATCCTATGCCCGGGATGTAAAAAAGTCCTTGATAAATATCCTATGGGGTATCTTTATATTTCAGGTGAATTTTGGCAAACACATAAAGATGATATTATAAGACTTATTAATAATGAATATGAAAAGGCAAGAGGTTTAAATCCTTTACATCAAATTATTGATATGTATGAAGAAGATGGTGTCACTGTAATTGAAACTACAACAGAAAACCTTGCTCAAAGATTGGGAAGAGCTCTCCATAAAGCATTTAAAGGAGAACTGGAATTTAGATGGTCTAAAAGGAATAAACTTGTAAGAGTTTATTGGTCAAGATAAAAAATTAAAAATGTCTCGTCCTTTACTTCTTTCTATTGATTTTAAAAAATTTACTCCTTTTATAATTTCAACAGGCAAATTTTTAAATAAACAAATTTATAAAGACTCAAAATTAATCCTTTTTCATGTAATAGGACATTTTTTTACCCCTCCTGCTTATCTTTCTCCTTATTTAAAAATAGAGAAAGAAAAAATTGAAAAAAGACTTTTGGAGCTTGTTAAACCTATTGAAAATGATGGCCTTAGAATACAAAGTAAAATTATATTGGGAAAATTCTGGGAATCTTTAAAAAGATTTATAAAAGATACCAATCCTGAACTTGTTATTATCGGTTATAAAACACATTATTTTAAAGTTCCTACAGCTGAAAAAATGATTGAGAGATTAGAGACCAACTTTTTAGTAATAAAGGAAATCCCACTTGAGAAGTTAGAGAAAATTCTTTGTGCTATAGATTTTTCAATATATTCTTTAAATGCTTTAAAGTTTTCTTTTTTATGGGGAAAAATTCTGAAAAGTATAATAAAAATAGTAAAAGTCAACAAAATTCCATCTATAAAAAATAAAAAAATACTTTTGGAGTTTAAAAAAGAACAAGAAGAAAAAGATAAAAAGAGAATAAATAATTATTTAAAAAATATACGAAAAGAAATAAATTATACAAATTATGAAATAGAAATTAAATTTGGTAATATATCTACTGAAATATTAAAACTTGCAGAAAAGGAAAAATTTGATTTAATTGTAATAGGAAAAAGAGGAGAGGAATTAGAATTTGGTTTAGGTTCTGTAGCAAGAGAAATTATTAAATATACAAAGATTCCTGTAATGATTGTTCAGCAAATTTAATTCTTATGGAAATATTTTTCTTAATTTTTTCTTTGGTTTTAATTCTTATATGTGCTGAATTTTTTACAAATGGGATAGAGATTTTAGGAAATAAATTGTCACTTTCTCAAGCTGTTGTAGGAAGTGTTTTAGCAGCCGTAGGAACTGCTCTTCCTGAAACTATAATTCCTTTAGTAGCTATTCTTCTTTATAAGGGAGAAACAGGTTCTCATATAGGAGTCGGTGCAATTCTTGGTGCTCCTTTTATGTTAAGTACTGCAGGGTTTTTTCTAATTGGATTAGGTGTTGTTATAAGCTATATATTAAAAAGAAGAAATAAATTTGAAGTCTGGTTAGAACCTGCTACTTTTAAAAGAGATTTTTCTTTTTTTCTTTTGAGTTATTCTTTAGCTATATTTTTTCCTTTAATTTTTCCAAATACAAGGTTTTTACATTACTGCATTGCGATTTTTTTATTGATTAATTATATCCTTTATTTATTTTCTACTTTTAAAGCAGAAAGTATTAAAATAGAAAATACAGAAACATTGCATTTTATTAAGGTTATGAATATTTTTAACTTAAAAATAAATAAAAAAAGTTTTATAATTTTTTTAGCAAGTTTTCAAGTAATACTTGCGGTTATTTTTATGATAAAAGGTGTTCATATATTTGTAGAAAATTTGGAAATTATTTCTTTAAGACATGGAATGGATCCTTTGCTTTTTGCTCTTTTAATAGCTCCTTTAGCTACAGAACTTCCTGAAAAATTTAATAGTTTTCTCTGGACTTTAAGAGGAAAAGATGTTTTAGCTTTTGGTAATATGACTGGTGCTATGGTTTTTCAATCTACCTTTCCTGTAAGTGTGGGCTTACTTTTTACTTCCTGGGAAATTAAGGGATTGGCACTTATTTCAGCATTAATTGCTATGTTTTTAGGAATTTTTTATCTTTTTTTTCTACAAATTTTAAAAAAGATCCCTCCTTTCCTTCTTTTTGCTTCTGGTATTTGTTATATTTTATATGTAATTTTGGTAATTTCTCAGTTTAAAGGCTGATGTTTCAAAAAGAACTTTTATCTTGGATACTTTCGCATCAATTAAATCAAATAAAACCAGGTCTTGCAAGAATAACAAAATTTTTAAAATACCTTGGGAATCCTCATAAAAAATTAAAAACTATTCATATTGCAGGTACAAATGGAAAAGGTTCAACAACAGTTATTTTAAGTGCATTATTAAAAAACCACGGGCTTAAAGTCGGAACCTATACTTCTCCTCATTTATTTAAATTAAACGAAAGATTTAAAATAAACGGAAAAGACATTTCTGATGAAGAACTATTTCATTATCTAAGGATAATTAAAAAAATTTTTGATAAAATCCCAGCAACTTATTTTGAACTTACTACAGCTCTAAGTTTTTTATATTTTTTTGAAAATAAAGTTGATATAGCAGTAATTGAGTGTGGTATGGGAGGAAGACTTGATGCTACAAATGTGATAAAACCAGAAGTTTGTATTATTACTAATATAGGTTGGGATCATGCCAAATATCTTGGCAATACATTAGAAAAAATAGCTTTTGAAAAGGCATGCATAATAAAAAGAAATATTCCTTGTGTATTAGGAAATATAAAATCCGAGCTTATAAAAGTATTCAAAAAAAGAGCAGAGCTTTTAAATAGCCCTCTTTATATTTTAGGTAAAAAGTTTTATATAGAATTAAAAAATGAAAAATGGAATTATTTTTCAAAAAAGACTTTTTTAAATCTTGAGTTATCATTAAAGGGACTTTTTCAAGGTCCAAATTTGGCATGTGCTTTAAAAACACTGGAAATTCTCGAAGAAAAAAACTGGTTAAAAATTGAAGAAGAAAAAGTTAAAAATTCACTCAAAAATATCAAATGGAAAGGAAGATACGAAAAAATTAATATTAACAATAAAAAAATTCTTATAGATTGTGCTCATAATATAGATGGAATAAGAGCATTAAAGGAAAGTCTTATAAAGGATAGTTTTTACCCTGTTTTTACCCTTATAGGTGTGACAAATGAAGGAGAAGATAAACCTCTTTTAGATTTTTTAAAAGAATTAGAAAATATTTCACAAAAAATTTATATTTGCGAATTTAATTCACCAAGAAAAATAGCTACTATAGAAGATTGGAAAAGAATTGTAAATAGAAAAAATTTTAAAATATTGGAATTTTTTAAAAATCCACAAATGGCATTAAATAATGTATTAAATTCTTCGATTCAAAAAATTTTAATCACTGGCTCTATTTATTTTGTAGCTGAGTGCTTTAAAATTTTAAAAAATGAGTAGAAATAAATTGCCCTGGAAAGAGCTGGACAAAAAAGATTGGGAAATCTTAAAAGACCTTTATCAAGACGGTCCAGATTGTGCCAAATTTATTTCAAGAAGATTTACATGGGATCTTAAAGAAACTATGCAAAGATTGAAAAAACTTGAAAAGAAAGGATTTTTAAAAAGAGTTGAAGGAAGATTTGCTATAATCCGAGGAAAATTAAAACATATGAATCATACCTATTATGAGATTACAAGAGAAGTTAAACTTTATTTTAGATCTTTAAAACCTGATTTATAAATTATTTTTTTCTTTCTCAAACCTTGAGATTCCATTTAAAATTATAATCTTTAAAAAACCAAATAATAAATTTTTTTTACTTTAATAAAAAATTAAAGTTATATTGATGAAAATTCATTATTTAGATAGTTTTTTAAAAGTTTGTAAGTAGAGTTTACAATTTCTAAATAGGTCTTTTCTTGAGTCATAACCTTTTCTAAATCTTCTTCTAATTCAGCGGTATATCTATAATCTAAAAATTTAGAAAAGTTATTTATTAAAAATTCACAAACTCTTTCACCAAGTTCTGTAGGTTTTAAGTATTTCTTTTCTTTTACAACATATTTCCTTTTATAAAGAATATCAAGCAAAGTAGCATAAGTAGAAGGTCTTCCTATTCCTAAAGATTCAAGCTTTTTAATCAAACTCGAAGATGTATATCTTTCTGGAGGTTTTGTAGTATGCAGTTTAATTTTATAATCTACAGCTTTAAAAATTTCATTTAATTCCAAGTCCAAAAATGTTTCCTTTTCAAAACCTAAAAGTCTTAAAAAACCATCAAAAATAAGTTTTTTAGATGTAACTCTTAATGAATATTCTTTTCCGAAATTTTTATTTATAAAAATATAGGTTCTTACTAAGAATTTAGCAGGAGCCATCTGACTTGCTATAAAGATTGTATAAATAAGCTGATAAAGTTTCTTTTCATGTAAAGATAAAGGGACAGTTTGTCTAAATATATTTGTTGGGCGGATGGCTTCATGAGCATCTTGAACAAATTTTGATTTCGGTGCTCTCCTCCCCTTTCCTATATAATTTTCTCCAAAATTATATTTTATAAATTCTTTTGCTTTTCTTTTTGCTTCTTTACTAACTCTTATAGAATCAGTTCGCATATAAGTAATGTAACCATTTTCATAAAGACTTTGAGCGTATTTCATTGTCTCCTTAGGCTCAAATCCAAGATATTTTTGAGCATTCTCTATTAATGTACTTGTTTTTAAAGGAAATGGTGGCTGCTTTTTTTCTATTTTTTCTTTTATTTCTTGTAAGATCCAATTTTTATTTAAGATTTTTTCTTGAAAAATTTTTATAAATTCTTCTTTTGACAATAATTTTAAAAGTTGATTTTTATAAAATAATTCTGTCTTAATCTTTAATCCATCCTTTTGAAGAAAAACTTCTAAAGAATAAGAAGTAATAGGAATAAAATTTTTTATTTCTTTTTCTCTTTCTACAATCAAACGAAGAGCTACACTTTGAACCCTACCAGCAGAAAGAGGGATTTTGAAACATTGTGAAAGTTTAGGAGAAATAAGATATCCAATCAATCTATCTAACACCCTTCTTGTAAGCCAGGATTCATAAAGATTTTTATTTACTTCTCTTGGGGACAAAAGAGCCCTTTTTAATCCTTCTTCTGTAATTTCTATAAGATCAATCCTTTTAAATTTAAGTTTTTTGTTTTTATTTTTTAAATATTCATAAAGATGATAAGCAATGGCTTCTCCTTCTCTATCCGGATCAGTAGCTAAATAAACTTCATCTATGGATGGCAAAAGCTTTCTTAATTCATTTAAAACTTTCTTTTTAGAAGAAAGAAAATAAAAATTTGGTTTAAAAGTATTCAAATCCACTCCCAAAGATTTAAGAGGAAGATCTTTTATATGACCAAAAGTTGCTCTTAAAATAAATTCATTTTTTTGAGAATTTAATAACTTTTGAAGAGTCTTTATTTTATATGGAGATTCAACTAAAAATAATTTCATAAGTTTAATCTTATTTTGCAAATAATTTTCATTTTACATTTAGTACATGCCTTTTTTCTTATCAGTTGGAATATTAAAGTCAATCCTAAAAAAATTAATAAATATATTATATCAGATCTCAAAAAATTTTTACGAAATAAATTCACTATAAAAATCATAAACGGAATAACAAATAACATTCCCCATGTAATATAAACCAGAATTATTCCAATTTTATAATTACCTGAGTTTCTTTTATAAAGAAAAGAACTTAATTTCCCCCAACCAAGCCAGCATAATTTATCATAATAATAGCAATTTGTACATAAATACTTTCTTAAAACCGATCCTACCATTATTAAAGCGAATAATAAATAAAAAATACCCAAAATTGAAGAATTTTTAAATATTCCATAAATAGCAATACTAAACCATAATAAAATTATCAAATTATTTATAATTATTTCTTTTTTAGAATAACTTTGCTGATTTTTTTTCATATTTAATTAAAAAATTTAATTATTGCTCTTTTTATTTTTTATGATATTTTTTTGACAAATATTTTTGCAGGAGGAAGTTATGGAAGAAGTAAAAGAAACACAGGAAGGAGTTCAGGAGGAAGCAGAAGAAAGACAACTTCCTAAATTGGAAAAAAAGCTTGAAAAAATGACAATTAAGGAATTGAGAGAAATTGCACTGCAAATTCCTGAAATTACCGGTGTTCACGGGATGAATAAAGAAGAACTTATTTCTGCTCTGAAAAAGGTGTATGGAATTAAAGAAGAACCAAGAAGAGTCGGTGGCTCAATGAGAGAACTTAAAGCCAAAATTAAAAAATTTAAAGCTCTGGCGGAGGAAGCAAAGAAAAATAAAGATTGGGAAAAGTATAGAAGATATAGAAGACTTGCAAGTAAATTTAAAAAACGTACAAGAAAACTTGCAAAAGCTATAGCTTAGTTATTTTTTAAAATGAATAACCCAATCGTTAAAACAGATATAAAAGAAATTCCTTTATTTAATAGAGGAAAAGTTAGAGATATTTATGATTTAGGGGATAGACTTCTTATTGTTGCGACTGATAGAATTTCTGCTTTCGATGTGGTTCTACCAACTCCCATACCTGAGAAAGGTAAAATTCTTACATTGATGACACTTTTCTGGCTCGATTTTTTAAAGGATATTATTGAAAATCATCTTATTACTGCAGATGTAGAAAAATACCCAGATGAACTTAAACCTTATAAAGAAATTTTAAAAGATAGAAGTATGATTGTTTATAAAACTAAGGTTATCCCAATTGAATGCATTGTAAGGGGCTATATAACAGGTTCTGCTATGAAAGAATATAAAAAAACTGGAAAAGTTTGTGGAATTTCTTTACCTCTCGGTTTAAAAGAGGCTGATAAATTACCCGAACCGATTTTTACACCTTCTACAAAAGCAGAAAAAGGACAACGTGATATAAATATTACTTTTGAAAAGATGGTAAGGCTTATTGGGAAGGACATAGCGGAAAAATTAAGAGATATTTCCTTAAAACTTTATAAAAAAGCGTCAGATTATGCAGAAAAAAGAGGTATCATTATTGCGGATACAAAATTCGAATTTGGTATAATAAATGGTAAGATCCTTCTTATTGATGAAGTTTTGACCCCTGATTCTTCTCGTTTTTGGCCAAAAGATGAATACGAGCCAGGAAAACCTCAAAAAAGTTTTGATAAGCAATTTATTAGAGATTGGCTAAAATCTATTGGTTGGACAGATAAAGAACCTCCTCCAGAAATCCCTTCTGATATTGTACAAAAAACAAGAGAAAAATATTTAGAGGCTCTTCACAGATTAACTAATAAAACTCTTTAATAAGCATTCCATTGATAATAATCTCTAAAAATATAAAAGAAGAAATTAAAATTTTTTAATTAGATGGTGATAGTTTTAAATTACCCTCAGACGAAATTTATCTTGTAAAACTTGATTTATATAAAACATAAAAATTGTTTGAAAAAGATAAGAAGGAAAATTTTTATTTAGAAATTGCCTGAAATATAATGAATGAATATACTTAAAGGATTTTTAATTTTTATAAAATAATTTTTTTATTAGTTAGGTCATTTTGATTTAAAATTTAAAATATGAAATTAAAATATTACTTTACAAAAGTTAAAATCGAAGAAATTGATTTAGAAAATAGAGATTTTTTATTTTCTTATCCCAAAAGAAATAAATTTCTTAAAGAAAGTATTCAAAAATTTGGAGTTCTTGAACCTCCTATCTTAATTTCAACCTCCGAAAAATTCAAAATTGTCTCTGGAGAAGGAAGAATTCTTGCTCTGAAAGATCTTCAACAAACGATTGTTCCTGTTATTATTGTAGAAAATCTAAGTCCTGCAGAATGTTTACTCATCTCTCTTGAAACAAATCTTTTCAGGCCACTCAACTTAATAGAAAAAGCAGACTTTATTGACAAAGCCCTAAAATATCTCTCTATAGAAGAAGTGATTAAATTACTTCCAAAATTAAATTTTTCTTCTAATTATATCTGGATAAATTTTTTACAAAAAATTAATAAATTAGAAGACAAATTTAAGATTTTTATTATAGAAAATAAACTAAATCCTAAACTTGCTGAAAAATTAAGCGAATTAAAAAAAGAAGAAAAAGAAGAGTTCTGGGAAATTTTTCAAAAGTTAAGATTAACTTTCAGCGAACAAAAAGAAGTTTTGGAAATGTTAATCGATTTAAAAAAATTTTATGAATTACCCACGCTTGTTCCAGAAGAATTAAAAAAAATTTTAGATGAATCAGATTTCAATAAAAGAAGAAAAAAATTTTTTGAAAAATTATATGAAATGAAATTTCCTTTTTATTCTAAAAAAAGAAAAAAAATTTCAGACCTGATAAATAATTTTAAAAAAAGAGGAATAGAATTAAGATTCTCTCCTTATCTTGAGAAGAGAGATATAGAATTGAAACTTAAATTAACTTCTCCTGAGGACTTCAAAAAACTCGATGAATTATTAAAAATTCATGAAAAAGAAATTTTAGAAGTTTTTGAATGATTTTCTTTTAAATTTTTCCATATATTTAAAAGTAGTTGATAAAAAACTTTTGCAGGGTTTTTAAATTCTATTTTTATGCTTATATCTGCATAAAAAAGCTCATCAAATATTTTATTAAAATCTTCTATCTGAGAAAGATACCTTTTCATATTAAAAAGAGGATAAGGATGAGTTGAAGCTATTATTTTAGGCACTTCTTCTACTGGATTATTTTTAATTTCCTCAAATTTTTTTGCAAAGAAAGTATATCTATTTTCTTGCTTAAGATCCGGGTATTTTTCGAGAAATTCAGCTAAAATTTGCATTCTTTTAAAGAATTTATACAAAAATCCCAAAATAAGAGGCGGATCGATTTTATTATCTAAAAGATTTAAAATAAGTTTATAAGCTTTTTCTGGTCCAGCAGTAAAAATTGCATCACCAAGCAAATAAAGTGTGGCACTTTCTAATGGAGTTACTATATTCCACACATCTTCCTGAGTAATTATTTTATTTTCTCCTGTGTAAAAAATAAGTTTTTCAAGTTCATTTCTAAAATGATAATAGTCTTCGCCAACTAAAGAGATAAATAAATTGGCTGTATTTTTATCCATTATTTTATCAAATTTTTTTAAATTTGTTATTAATTCCATTTCCAAATAATCTTCTTTTCTTTTAGAAATAAAAGGAATAATTGCTCCTTTTTCTAAAGCATATTTATAAATTGGATGATTTTCTTCCATTTTTTCTGAAATAAAAAACCAGCTAAATAAATTATTTCCTTTTTCAAGATTGCGAATTATTTCTTCTCCTTTTTCCAAAGTAATATTTTCTGCTCCAAATATTAAATAAATTTTTCTTAATCCAAATAAACCTTCTTGGTATCCTTTAATTTTTAAGAAATTTTTTAATTCTTCTTTTTCATGAAGATTATATATTTCTAAAATCGAATCTTTCTCCTGTAAAACTGAATAAATTTCTCTGGCTTTTTCCCTGCACACATTCTCATCATGACTTATAAAAAGATAAACAGGAGCTATTCTATTTTTTTTAGCAAGCTCTATCAATTTAGGAACTTGTATAGGAGTAAATATAGGCATTTTACAATCCAATTATTTCTTTAATCTGCTCCTGTTTTAAAATTCGTATCAAATTGGTAGAACCTACTTTTCCTACTGGATAACCCATTGTTAAAACAAGTGTTTCATTTTCTTTTATAATTTTATCTCTATATGCTCTCTTAACAAACTCTTTTACCATATTTTCTGGTTCCTGATTTTCTGAAAGTACAGTATATGGATAAACTCCCCATAAAATGGTCAATTTTCTCAAGATATCTTCGTCATGGACATTAGCAAGAATTAAAGAAGCGGGTCTAAATCTGGATACTCTTTTTGCACTACTACCTGATTTAGTAAAGACAATTATCTTATTGGCTCTTATATCTTTTGCCAGAATTACACTACTGTATGCAATAGCATAATCTGAAGACACATGAGGATGTGTTTCCATCTCATAATTATAAATTTTTTCCGCCTCCTTTATAATTTTTACCATCATTTTTACTGATTGAACAGGATATTTTCCTACTGCTGTTTCATCAGAAAGCATAAGAGCATCTGCACCATCCAAAACTGCGTTAGCTATATCTGAAACATCAGCTCTTGTAGGCATAATTGAATTAATCATAGAAGTAAGCATTTGGGTAGCAATAATAACAGGCAGTCCTTTGTCTTTTGCTTTTTTAACTATCTCTTTTTGAATAATAGGAACTTTTTCTATAGGTACTTCTACTCCAAGATCCCCACGAGCAATCATAATACCATCTGAAACATTTAATATTTTATCAATATTTTCAACTGCCTTCTGTGTCTCGATTTTAGCAAAAACCCACTGATTCCCTCTTAATTTTTTAATAATTTCTTTACATTCTTCTATATCTTTTTCATCTTTTACAAAAGATAATGCTACAAAATCTACCCCCTGTTTTATTCCGAATTCCAAATCTATTTTATCTTTCGAAGTTAATGCAGAAATAGAAATTTCTGCACCTGGAAAATTTACTCCTTTTCTTGAAGAAATTATTCCACCAATTATTACCTGAGTAATAACTTTGGATGGATGTTTTTCAATTACTCTTACTCTTATTGCTCCATCTGCAATATAAATAAGATCCCCTATTTTTAAATCTTCTAATATTTGAGGGTAATCAATATATATTTTTGCTACAGAATTTTTCTTTTCACACATTATAGGTTCTTTATAAATTTCCAAAATTTCTCCTTCATGTAAAAAAATAGGATTTTTAACCTCCCCTATCCTGACTTTTGGACCAGATAAATCCTGCAAAATTCCTACTATTTTGCCTGACTCTTTTGCAGCAATTCTTATAATTTCGATATTTTTTTTATGGTACTCGTGATCACCATGAGAAAAATTCAGGCGAAATATATTCACTCCTGCTTCTATTAAATTTTTTATTATTTCTGGCTTTCTTGAAGATGGGCCAATTGTAGCAATAATTTTTGTTTTTCTCATACTATTTAAATTTAAAGATATAACAACCGATTCGAAAATTAAAGCCCTATTAAAAAATTTTTAATAGAAAATCTGTTAAATATACAATTAAAGATGTAGTAAAAAGGCTTAATATAATCCCCAGACTTACACAGCTTATAGTTAAGTGATAATTTAGATCATATTTTAAAGCTAAAACTGTTGAAAAAATCATAGTTGGCATAGAAGCTTGTAAAACCGCAACTTTTAAAGGTAATCCTGAAATTCCTATTATTCTGGCTATAAAATAAGTTATAAAACTCATAACAAAGATTTTCAAAATTAAAGCTAAGATAGCCTTATTAAGATTGTAATAAATCTGGTGAAATTCAAAAATAAGTCCTATAGCAAAAATAATAACTGGTAAAATTGAAGGATAAATAAAGTTTATTACATCTTTTACAAAATATGGAAGTTCCTGTCCACGAAGTAAAAAACCAAGAATTAATGTCCAAAATGCAGGAAAGGAGAAAATAACTTTTAAACTAATTTTACCAGTTGCAATGAAAAGACCGATGGTAATAACTATTATAAACGATCCCAAAGTATCATAAAGGATTGCAAAATTGAGTCCTTCTTCACCAAAAAAAGTGAAATTATAAGGATATCCCAAAAATGCAGTATTACCAAAACTAACTACCAGAAGCCAGGTTCTTAAATCTGCAGATTTTAATTTTAATAATTTTCCTGAAATATAACCAATTCCTATCATTGTCAAAATTCCTATCCATGCAACACATGCGATCTTAAAAACCTCAGGTTTTAAACCTATGGAATAGGAAGTACGAAAACTAATAAAAGGCAGGGCAAAATAAAGAATATAATTTATAAAAATTTTACTATCTTTTGCAGATAATATTCTGAATTTCTTAAATAAATATGCTCCCAGTAATGGGACAATTATCTTAAACATATACAAATTTTAAAAAAATTGATTACTTTGTAAAGAAAAAAATTTAAAAATTAAATAATTAGTGTAAAATAAATACAAAAATAGAAAAGAAAAAATATATTTATGGAACTGAAATTTACAGTTTGTCCACATGCTGTAAAAAATCTTAAAGTTTGGCAAGAATTTGTAAAAGCTTTAGAAAGAAATCTTAATCAAAAAATTATCTTTGATGCATCTTATACTTTTTCCGAAGAATTTAAAAAAGTGGAAGAAAATTATACTTTTTATTATGTGTCTGTTTTTACAGGTATAAACCTTTATAAAAAAGGATATATTCCTGTTGCAAGATTTAAGAATTCATTAGATAAATACATATTTATAAGCATTCAACCATTAGAAAAAATTATAAAAAAAAGATATATAAAATTTGCAACCCTTAATAATCCATATTTTCTTCTATCTCTTTCTTATTTTTCATTGAGTATCAATTTAGATATTACAAGATTTAATACTTATTTTTTTGAATCCTGTGAAGAAATAATTGAAAAAATTAAAAATGGAGAAATAGATATTGGTTTCATTCATTATGAAAATTTCTTAGACTCTAAAAATAAAGATGAAATTAAAATTCATGAAAAATATACTTTAGAAATTCCTCATTATTTTATGGTTATAAATGAACCTCAATTAATTGAAAAAATAAAACAATTTTTAGGTTCCTTAGATAAAAATTTAATTCAAACTTTAGGATGCAAAAAAATACAAATAATTTCTGAAGAAAATCTTAAATTACTTAAATATATCTTTCCTTTTTGTGATATAACTTTTAACCTTTTAAATGCACAAAAATTATCACGAGCTCTTATAGATTCTCCTTATTTTGGAGTGCTTATTTATCATAAAAAATATGTATGGGCAAATGAATATGCTTGTAATCTTTTAGGTTACTCATTAGAAGAACTTAAAAAATTAAAACCTGAAGAAATTCTTCATGGATTTAATAATACACAAATTCGAGAAATTGTTAAAAGAAGACTTAAAGGAGAATTTTTTCTCCAAAAATATGAAAATATTGAATATAAAAGAAAAGATGGAAAAAAAGGAAAAGCTATAATATTTACTAATACTATTTTTTATGAAAACAAATATTGCGGATTAGTAATTCTTATTGATGTTACCGAACAAAAAGAATTAGAAAAGCTTAATAAGTTAATAACAAAAGTAAATAGACTCATTATTTATTCAGCTACAGAAGATGAACTTTATTCCGATATTTGTAAAATTTTGGTAAATACTTTAGATTTAAATTCTGCTTTAGTACTTAAAGTTGATAAAGAAAAAAATTTAATTTATCCAATTTATTGGTATCCCAAGGAAATTCCTTATATAAATAAATTAAATTTTATAATTGATAAAAATTTTTTACAAAGTGATTTATCTATTGCAAAAGCTTTAAAAACTAAAGAAATAATTTTTAGACCTATTCATAAAAAAGATATTCTAAATTCTCGAATCCAATTTGAATGCATTATTCCTTTAAGTAAAAATAAAGAAATAGATTCTATATTAATTATGTATTCTTCAGAAAAAACTTTTTTTGAAGAAAAATATAAATATATATTAGAAGAAGTAAAAAATAATTTAAATTTTGCTATAAAAAAACTAAGTCTATTAGTTAGAGATAAAATTATAAGAGAAGCTTTAGAAAAATTAGATGAAATAGTTATAATTGCTGATGAAAACTTAAATATAGAATATATAAATCAATTTACTATTAAGTTGCTTGATCTTTATGAAAAGGATTTATCAAAATTGAATTGTAGAGACTTATTTCTTTTAAATCATGAAGAAATTAAAAGTATTAGTTCCTTTCAGATATTAAAAAAACTTTTAACTTATAAAAAAACACTTCATAAGATACTTGTTTTAGAAATAAAAATCTTGAAAGTATCACTTCCAGATAATAAAGAGAAAATAGTTATTATAGGAAAAGATCTTACAAAAAAAATAGAACTGGAAAGAGATATTCAAACTTTAAAACACTATGATACTCTTACAGAACTTTTAAATTTACGCGGTTTTTTTCAGAAAGTTTCTGAATTAATCAGTTTTTTAGATACTAAAGCACTTTTTATTCTTATTAATATTTATAATTTTTCTTATATTAATCATTTTTATGGATTTACAGCAGGAGATCATTGCTTACAGGAAATTGCAAAAAGATTAAAACGGTTTTTCCCAAAAGATGCTATATTAGGAAGATTGTTTGGGGATTATTTTGGGGTTTTTGTTAAAGCTCCTGAACAAAATTATGAAGAATTTGGTAAGCGTATATTAAATGAACTTAGTAAACCTATAGAATGGAAAAATCGTCTTATTTTACCAGAATTCAATATAGGAATAGTAGTATTTCCTGACAATGGAAAAACATTCCCCGAACTTTATCAAAAAGCTGATTTACTTTTAAAAGAAATTAAAAAATCTGGTTCCCAAAATGTAGGAGTGTTTACTCCTCCTATAGAAGATAAATTCAAAACTTATTTTAGAAAAATGTTACTTGTGAGAGACGCTCTAAAAGAAAATCTTTTTGTATTTTATTATCAACCAATTTTTAAGATTTCAAATTTAAAAATAGTTGCTTTAGAAGCTCTTGTAAGAATTAAAGTCAAAGACAAGATAGTATCACCGAAAGAATTTATAGATTATTTAGAAGAAAGCCCTTATTTAGAAGAATTTGAAGATTGGGCTATTCATAAAATCGTAGAAAAAATAATGAAATGGAAAATCCCTATATCTTTTAATATTACTCCAAAAAGTATTAAAACCGTTTTAATGATTGAAAACATTCGTAAATATAAAAACTTATTTCTCGATTCTTCTTATTTTTTAATCTTAGAATTTACAGAGAGAATCCTTTTAGATGAACCTCAGTGGGCTAAAGATGTAATTGAATTTCTTAAAACTCTTAATGTCAAAATAGCATTGGATGATTTTGGAACAGGCTATTCTTCTTTAAATTATTTAAAAGATTTGCCTATAGATTATTTAAAAATTGACCATTCATTTATAAAAAATATAGTAAATGATAAAAAAATTCGTCATATAGTAAAATTAATTATCGATTTAGCAAATAACTTTAATATAAAAACTATTGCCGAGGGTGTAGAAACTGAAGAACAATTAAATATATTAAGAGACTTAAACTGTAATTATGTACAGGGATATTTTTTAGGTGTTCCTCAACCTGAAGAAGATATTGAAAAATTGTTAAAGTCTTAATCTTGAAGTTTTAGGTATCAATCTTATTATTTTTTAATAAATAAAAATTTTTGTATAACAATAGTAAAATCTTATATAAAATGGATAAAATTGAGAGAAAAGAATATAACATTTCTGGTATAGGTGAAGCTGATTTAAAATCTATATATTTAGGGAGTGAGGCTTTAAAAAAAGCTCCTAAAATATATGGAATTCCTACTGGAATCGAGGGTCTGGATAATCTTTTTTTTATTGTAAGTTCTGAGAATGGTAAAATAGTTAAAAAGAATTTGGGAGGTATTCCTGCTTATTCTGTAATTAATTTAACTGGTGTTTCTGATACAGGAAAATCTTTAATGGTTGAACAATTTGCAGTAAAGCAAGCAAGTCTTGGAGAAAAAGTAGCTTTTATAACAGTAGAAACTCCTGCTAATTTTGTAGCAACTTCTTTAAAACTCAGAGCACTTGCAATGGGACTAAATTTTGAGGAATTTGAAGATAATATTATTCTTATTGATGCTGCATCTTCAACACGATTACGAGAAAATATACCAGATCTTTTAGCAACTTTAGCTCATGTAATACAAAATTATAAAGTAAAATTTACTATAATAGATTCTATCACAGGTCTTTTTGAGACAAAAGAAATGATTGCAAGAAGTATTGTAAGACGAATTTTTAATTTTATGAAAAAATGGTATCAAACTGCTCTTTTTGTATCCCAGAAAAGAAGTGGTCATGAGGAATTAACTGCTGAGGCTGCAGGTGGTTATGCAGTAGGACATATTGTTGATGGAACCATGGTTTTAGCAAAGGAACTTGTTGATTCTTCGTATAAAGCAAAATTATATAAAAAAGAAATTGGTGAAGTAATAAGACTTTTTAGAATCGATGGATGTAGAATGTGTGGACATGATACAAAAACCCGGATTTTAGAAATTACAGAAGAAGGGTTAGTAGTAATTAAAGAACCTATTTCAAAAATTAAATAAAAAGGAGGACAAATTATGGTAATTCAAATCGCAACTCCGAGTATTCCTGAACAGGAAATAGAAAATTTAGTAAATCGAGTATTTTTTAAATCTATTGAGCTTTTGGGGGGATTAAATAAATTGGCTGAGTTTAGAACTTTAACTTGGCTTCCTTCTTTAGCAAGAGCTTCTTTTGTAGTAATTTTAAAAGAAGAATATATGAAAAGCGATGAGGAAATTGCTTATAAAGTTGGACTTACTAAAAATACTGTAAGAAATATCTTAAGGGCTGATCCAGAACTTGCTCTACAAAAAATTAAAGCTATGGAAGAATTAGTGGATGAAGAAGCAAAGGCATTAAAAGTTCACACTGCAGGTGGAATAGCTAAATTAGCTTATAAAGAAATTAAAGAAGGACGAGAAGCTCAAACTCTATTGCAATTCTGCTCAACTGTTGCAGAAGATCTTGTAAGATCTTTGGATATTCCATGGGCTTATTTAGTCTTAAGAAAAACTAAAGGAATAAAGTATCCTATAACTTCTCCTGATTCCCTTAAAGAAAAATTAGGTGATATTTCTATTAAAGGTATACCAGTTGATGAGATCCTGCAAAATCTGCAATATCCTATCAAAACCCCTGCTGTATTAATTCATGAAATTAAAGAATATCTTAAACTAAAAGAAGTATAATTTTCCTTAAAAATTCGCTTTACTTTTCTTTTTTATAAGATATTTTTATTTTAATGTTTATCAAAAGACTGGAAATCTATGGATTTAAATCTTTCCCATATAAAATTTCTATTCCTTTCTCTCCTGGTATCACAGCCATTGTAGGCCCTAATGGTGCAGGAAAAAGTAATATTATAGACGCAATCCGTTGGGTTCTCGGAGAACAAAGTCTTAAAAAATTAAGAATAAAAGAGCTTTCAGAACTTATCTTTTCTGGAAATTCCCAAAAGAAGATAGATTTTACAGAAGTTAAACTTATAATTAATCATGATCCACCGATCTGGGAAAAGTATAAAGACTTAAACGAAATTGTAATTGTAAGAAGATTTTATAAAAACGGTGAAAGTGAATTTTATATCAACCACAAGCCCTGTAGACTCAAAGATATTCAATTTTTATTTTTAAATTTAGGAATAAGTCCACAAAGTTATGGAATTATTGAACAGGGAAAAATTAACAAATTTCTGGAACTTTCGCCAAAAGAGCTAAAACTTTTTTTAGAAGATCTTGCAGGTGTCAGTAGTTTTAGAATTACTGAAGAAGAAACAGAAAAAAATATCCAAAAAACTAAAGAAAATTTAGTGAGATTAAACGATATTCTGTATGAAATAAAAAATCAATACGAACACCTCAAAAAACAGGCAGAAGAAGCCAAAAAATATTTATCTTTAAAAGAAAAACTTAAAAACTTAAGTATAAAAAAGTATTCTTTGCTTTCTAAAATTACTTTAGATGAAATAAAAAAATTAAAAGAGGTAAAAATTAATTTAGAAATTCAAAAAAGTGAAATCACACAAAAGATAGAAGAAATAGAAAATCAAGAGAGGACACTTTATCAAGAACTTATTCCATTGGAGAGAGAAATAAAAGATATAAAAGAGGATTTAGTAGCAAAAGAAAATAATTTAAAAATAATTAAAAATAAATTTTTAAATCTCCTTGAAGAAGAAAATGAAATAGCACATAGACTGGAAAAAGAGAAAATTAAAAAAGAAAGTGAATATAATCAGCTTATAAAAATACAAAAGGAAAATGAATATATAGAAAAAACTAAAGAAGAACTTGAAAATAAAATTGTAAAATTAAAAAAAGAATTAGAAAAATATCAAATAAAAGAAAAAGAATTAAAAGAGATTCATAGATCTTCCATACAAACCTTTGAAAAACTTGAAAAAGAAATTCTTATTTTTTCTGCAGAAAAAGAAAAATTTCTGGAAGAAAAAAAAGAAATAGAAAAAAATCTTCATACTCTTGCCAAAAAAAAGGAGTCATACAAAAAGGATTATGTTCAAATTTTTGAGGAACTAAAAAAATTAAAAAAAGATGAAAAAATCTGGCAAGATTTAATAGAGAAAAAAAATGAAGAAATAAATGTACTTATAAAGCAAAAAGAAGAAAAAGAAAAAAGACTTGAGTTATTTAATAAAGATTTAAGTACTTTAAAAGATGAGAAACAAAAAATTTTAGCAGAAATAAAATCTTTAAGAGATAGATTGAGTTTAATTAAAAAATTTCTTGCCAAAGAAGAAAAAGGTTTATCTAAACAAAAAAAATTGAATTTTAAAACCCTTGGTGAGATCCTTCCCTTAGATAAAAAAGAATTGAGTATTTTGGAATTCGCGTTAAAAGATTTCCTTAAAGCTTTTGTAATAGAAGATTTGTCAGAGATAGAAAAGTTAATTAATTTAGTATCAGATAATTTAATTTTATATTTAAAATCAAAACCAGATTTTAATGAATTTTTTATAGATAAAAAAAAGAAAATTTCTTCTGATTTATTAAATTATAAAAAATTTGTTTATATTCCTAAAGATAAAGTTCTTATCACCCCTTATGGATTTATTTTTATCATTAAAAAACCTAAAAAAGGCATATTTACTTTGAAAAAAGAAAAAGAGGAATTGTTAAATTTGAAAGATTACTGGGAAAAAGAATTAAAATCTATTTCAGAAAAAGAAAATGAAATTTTAGAAACTATTGAAAAATTAAAAATAAAAATTCAGTCTGAAGATAAAGAAATAAAAAATCTAAAAAAAGAATTAAACAATCTCCGATCTGAAAAAGAAAAATTTAATATATCTCTTGTTCGATTGGAAGAAAAATTAGCTAATTTAGAAGATAAAATCACATTCACAGAAGCAGAAATTAAAGAACTTAATTCAAGATATCTTATATTAAAAGAAAAATTAAAAAATTTGAAAAATTTAGAAGAAAAAAAAAGAATAAAATATAATGAAATAAAAAAAGAAAAATTTTTTATTGAAGAAAAAATTAATATTTTAAATGAAAAAATAAATAAAATTAAAACCCAGCTTGCAAAATACGAAACACAGAACGAGGATTTTAAAAAGAGAAAATTTTTTCTTCAAAGAGAGATTCAAAAAATAAAAAACACTTTAAAAAATTTGGAATTTTCTCAAGAAGTTTTGATTAATCAACTAAGTTATATAAAAAATAAAATCGAAGAGAATAAAAAGCAGAAAGACCTTTTGGAAGACGAAGTTATAAAGTTAAAAGAAAAATTAGAAAGTTTAATAAAAAGAAAAGATGAAATTGAGTTAATGTTAAATCAATATAATAAAGAAAAAAGGAGGTTGGAAAAAGAAATACATAATTTAGAAAATAGGCAACATGCTCTTGAAATAGAACTTGTTGAAAAGAATCTTTATTTGGAAAATCTATTTAAGGAATTAAAAAATTTGGATGAAAATATCGAGCTAAAAGATATAGGAAAAAATATTTTGGAAAATATAAATATAAAAGAGCTTGAAAAAGAAATAGAAATTATTAAAAATACCTTAAAAAATTTTCAAGAAGTTAATCTGGCAAGTATTAAAGAGTTTAAAATCATTAAGGAGAGATATCAAGAATTAAGAAATCAAAAAGAAGATTTAGAAAAAAGTATAAAAGAATTAAATAAAATTCTTGACCAACTGAGAAAATATTCAAGAGAAAAAATTTTAGAAAGTTTAAAACTGGTTAATGAGAAATTGAAAATAATTTTCTCTGAGATTTTTAATGGAGGATATGCTGAATTTAAACTTATAGGAGAGGATCCGCTATCAGCAGGTTTAGAGTTTTTTATTCATGTACCCGGGAAAAACATTAAACATTTAAATATGCTTTCAGGTGGGGAAAAAAGTTTATGTACCTTGGCTATTTTAATTACTTTTTATCTTATTAAACCAGGGCCTTTTTGTATACTTGATGAAGTAGATGCTCATTTAGATGAAAAGAATTCATTACAATTTATAAAATTGTTGAAGTTAATTAAAGAGAATTCTCAAATTATCTTAATAACTCATAATCCTTATATTATGAAAGAAGTAGATAGCCTTATAGGAGTAACCATGGAAGAAAAAGGTATTTCCAAGATAGTAAGTATAAAAATTAACAATTATTTTAACGAGTATAAATATCTAAAAGAGAAGAAAGAGCGTAATCAGAAATAAGACCTGAAAGGGCTTCTCTTACAGCCATATCCATTTCTATAAATCGCACCCCAAATTCTAAAAAATTTTCCTTTTTTTTCATCCATCTTATTTCGGCTTTTACTTTTATTTTGGATTTCCATTTTATAAGTAAATAGATCCTATCTCCTACATGAATAGGTGCTATAACATCTGTTTTTAATCTTGCTCCTTCAGCACTTATATCTAAGATTTCTACAGGAAAATTCAATCCCTTTTCATGAGCAATTATACCATCTAAACGAACACGATACCGAGTATAATATCTTTTATCACGAAAATTTGCAGCCATTAAATTAACACTTTTTTATATTTTTATAATAAGCATTTTTTTCTTTTTATAAATACTTTTTTATTTATAATCTTAACTCTTCTAAATAATGTTTTATTTTTTCCAATCTTTCCTTTAATTCATTATAAGCTATTTTCTCCTTTTCAACTACTTCCTTAGGAGCTTTTTTAATAAAATTTTCATTATTTAATTTGTTTTCTATAAACATTAATTTTTTTTCTATCTTTTGTTTTTCTTTTGATAATCTTTTTATTTCTTTTTCTACATCTATTAAATCAGTTAAATCTATAAATAATTCACCTTCTGATAAAACTACAGAAACCTCTCCTTTTTTCCTTTTATAACTTTTAACAGTAGAAATATCTTTAATTCTTGCAAGAAATTTTATTATTTCTTTTTCTTGCTCAACAAGTTTTAGAAATTTATTATTTGGATTTTTATATATTACATTCAGATCTTTTGATATTATATTATATTCTGATTTTATACTTCTTATTCCTACAATAAGATCTTGAATAAAATTAACAGCTTCTTCTACTTTTTTATTTATAAATATTTCTTTAAACTCTGGATATTTAGCAATAATTATATGCTCTGTTTCTCTATCAGGCAATTTTTCCCATATTTCTTCTGTAATAAAAGGAATAAAAGGATGCAAAAGTTTTAATGAATTCTTCAATACTTCCAAAAGTACCTGCTGAGTTAAAGATTTTTTTTCTTCAGATTTTAAGTATACTTTAGAAACCTCTAAATACCAATCACAAAATTTATTCCAGAAGAAATGATATGCTTCAAGTGCTGCCTGATCAAATTCAAATTCTTCAAGCTTTTCTCTTACTTTTTTAATAGTCTTTTGAAGCTCTGATAAAATCCATGCAGAAAAAAGTGGGAGTGAAATTTGAGATAAATCTTTTTTATTTTCTTTTTTCCAATCTTTTAAGTTCATTAATACATATCTGCTTGCATTCCAGATCTTATTTATAAAATGTTTAAATCCTTCTATCCTGGCTTCTGAAAGTTTAATATCCCTTCCTTGGGCTGCCAAAGCTATGAGAGTAAATCTTAAAGCATCTGTTCCATATTTTTCAATCATTTCAAGAGGATCAATCACATTCCCTCTACTCTTGCTCATTTTTTGACCTTTTTCATCTCTTACAAGGGCATGAATATATACTTTTTTAAATGGTATTTGTCCCATAAAGTGGATTCCCATCATGATCATTCGCGCTACCCAGAAGAAAATTATATCAAAACTTGTCACAAGAACAGATGTAGGATAAAAGGTTTCTAATTCTTTTGTTTTTTTAGGCCATCCCAAGGTAGAAAAAGGCCAAAGTGCAGAAGAGAACCATGTATCTAATACATCTTCTTCTTTTTTTAGATCTTTGGAACCGCATTCTGGACATTCTTCAATTTCTTCTTTACTTACAATTACTTTTTCACAATTTTTACAATACCAGACAGGTATTCTATGTCCCCACCATATTTGCCTTGAGATACACCAGTCTCTTATATTTTTCATCCAATCAAAATAAAGATTAACCCAGTTTTCAGGAATAAATTTAATAAATCCATATTCTACTGCTGAAATAGCAGGTTGAGCCAATGATTTCATAGAAACAAACCATTGCTTTGAAAGAAGAGGTTCTATTACAGTATCGCATCTGTAACAGTGTCCAAGAATAACTTCATAATCTTCTTCTTTTTCAAGCAAATTTTGCATTTTTAAATCTTCAACAAGTTTTATACGAGCTTCAAAACGATCCATTCCTGCATAAGGACCAGCTTCTTCTGTCATTTTTCCATATTCATTGATTACTTTTACAAAATCAAGCCCGTGTCTTTTGGCTATTTCAAAATCTGCAAAGTCATGAGCAGGAGTAACTTTTACAGCACCTGTTCCAAATTCCGGATCCACTATTTTATCAGCAATTACAGGAATTATTCTATTCACTATAGGTAATATTATTTTTTTCCCTATTAAATGTTTATATCTTTCGTCCTTAGGATTTACAGCTACAGCAGTATCTCCTAACATAGTTTCAGGACGAGTAGTAGCTACTACAATATATCCACTTCCATCCTCTAAAGGATATTTAAGATACCATAATTTCCCTTTTACATTTTTGAATTCTACTTCTAAATCAGCAAGAGCAGTTTGACACCTGGGGCACCAATTGATAATATAATCACCCCTATAAATTAGCCCTTCTTCCCAAAGTCTTACAAATACTTCTTTTACTGCTTCGGATAATCCCTTATCCATAGTAAACCTTTGATAAGACCAGCTACAACTTGCCCCAAGTTTTTTCAATTGTTCAATAATGCGATTACCATATTGTTCTTTCCATTCCCAAACTTTTTTAATAAATTTTTCCCTTCCAAGATCGTGTCTTGTAAGTCCTTCTTTAGCAAGTGCTTTTTCTACTACATTTTGAGTAGCAATTCCTGCATGATCAGTTCCAGGAACCCATAATACATCGTAACCATCCATTCTTTTATATCTCACTATTACATCTTGAATAGTATTATTTAAGGCATGTCCTATATGCAATGCCCCAGTAATATTAGGTGGCGGGATTACAATAGAAAATTTAGGTTTATTTTCATCATATGTTGGTTCAAAATACCCCCTTTTTTCCCATACTTTATACCATTTTTCTTCAATTTTTTTAGGATCGTAACTCTTCTCCAAAATCTCTTCCCCCAAGGCTATCCCCTCCCTTCAGAATCTGAGTTCCTAATCCCTCATCAGTAAAAAGTTCTATTAATAAACTATGGGGTGTTTTCCCATCTATTATGTGTACTTTTTTAACACCACCTATAAGGGCTTTTTTTGCACTTTTTAACTTGGGTATCATCCCTCCTTTTGCTATACCAGCTTCAATAAGTTCATCTATTTTTTCCATATAAAGTGTAGAAATCAAATTTCCCTTTTCATCTTTAACACCTTCAACATCTGAAAGATAAATCAATTTTTCTGCAGAAAGCGCAGTTGCTAAAGCTCCAGCCACTAAATCAGCATTAATATTATAAGCAACTCCTTCTGGTCCTACTCCAACAGGGGCAATCACAGGAATAAAATCTTTTTCAATAAGAGTATAAATTACTTCTGGATTCACTTTTTTAACTTCCCCTACCCTTCCAATATCAATAATTTCAGGAGGTCTATCTTCTCCTTTATATTTATAAATCGACATTTTTTCTACCTGAATTAAATTCCCATCTCTTCCTGAAAGACCTACTGCTTTACCTCCTGCTTTGTTTATCAAACTCACTATTTCTTTATTTACATTACCAACAAGAACCATTTCAACTACATTCATCGTTTCTTCATCAGTAAATCTTTGTCCTTCTATAAAAACAGGTTTTAATCCCATTTTTTCCATTACTTTATTAATTTGAGGACCTCCTCCATGAACTATTATTGGTCTAATTCCCACATATTTCATTAAAACAACATCCTGAGCAAAAGAAGACTTTAATGTCTCATCTACCATAGCATGCCCACCATATTTAATAACCATTATTTTCTTATAAAAATTTTTAAAATAAGGTAATGCGGAAATAAGTATTTTGGCTTTCTCTAAAATTTCTGAAGTTTTCATGTTACCAAAGAGCTGGGGCATGAACAATATAACATTTTAGATTTGTATCTTTATTTGCTTTTAAACCATGTATTTCCTTAGGACTTATAACTACCACATCACCTTCTTTAACTTGAGACCATTTATTTTTTAAATAAACCTCTCCTTTACCTTTTAAAATAAAAATTGTATCTACTTCTTTTTCATGAGTATGTAAAGGTATTTCTACACCTGGTGAAAGTTCTAATACAGTAATACTTAATTCTGGATGTTTTTCTTTTGTTAATACAAAACCTATTTTAACTCCCTCAAATTTGGGATGTGGTTCCATTTCAAGCATATTTAAATTAACAATAAAACTCATTTTTGCCTCCTTCTAAAATTACTTAAAATTACTTTTTACTTTATATACTACCATTTCAGGAAAATCATCAAATACAAGCTCAAAATATTTTGGATCATATTTTCTTAATAAAAACATTTGATTAAATAAACTTTTGGCCTCTTGCGGAGGAAGTAAAAATACTTGATTCATTTTTTCCCCAGGAATCTCAACTACTTCCACTACATAATCTCCATTTTTAAAATATTCTTTTTTATATAAACCTTTTTTATCTCTTTTATAAAAAGTTTTTATTTTTAATGGAATACCCTCTCGAGGATAAATTATACCTGAATTTAAATCAATTCTGGCTTTTATATCTTCACAATCTATAATATTTTTAAAATAAGGATTATCTCGGCATCGAGGAAATAATATCTTACCAAAAGTTCCTTTTTTTGTATCGAAATTATAACTACCAAAATAATAAATCCAGCCAAATTTTGAAATCAGATCCTTAGTAAAAACCCAATAAACTGGGGTTTTTATTTTTTTTGCAAAATCTCCCTTTTCTATTTTTTTAGTTAGATCCTTAGCTGAGGCACCATTTAATAAGGATTCTATTATTCCTTTAAGCCCGTAATTGGAAATAAAAGAAGTTATATACCATCCTTCTTCTGGAGAAGTTATAGCAAAACTCCTTGCTACAAAATAAGTTTTTGGAGTTGCTTGACTACCTCCATCATGAAAAGTTGCCCTTCTTGAATAAAGCTGAAAAGCATACCCATAATCCCACCAAGTCCAGATTACCGCATTTTCCGGAGTATTTTCTTTTAAATATTTCATATCTTTTACTAAAATATTTGTAACTTTTGGAAATGCTGAATAGATTAAAACTGGTTTTTGTATTATAAAAAGAAAAATTATAAAAATACTACCTAATAAATGAATAACTATCCTTTGCTTCTCACTCGTCTTAAATAAATTTAACAATGGAAATATTTTATTTAAAATCAGATGAACTAAAAATCCAAGTCCTAAACCGATAAAAGGAGCTAAATACATAATAAATCTTGCACCTGAAACAAAAGATAAAAGTCCTATACCAAAAAAGGGTAAAAGAAAAATAGTTTTTCTTAAATAAAAAATAAAAAAAAGAATAGCACCGATTAATCCTGCTATTCCTAAATAAAAGTTTAGAACAATATTTTTAATAACCTGTGAATAGGTTAATTTTTGAAGTTCAGATATTGACATAAAAATATTTGGGAAATCTTTAAATAATAATTGAGAAGCAGTAGGAGATTTTATATTAAAAACAAGTGTTTTTATTTGTTTATAAAGTAACAAAGGACCTGTATAAATATACCATATTTGGGGAAGGATTAAAATAATTAAATATATAAAATCTTCTTTTTTAAATTGAAATTTTTTATCCCAAAAAAATCGTATTATAAATGCAAAAATCAAGACAAAGTTTAAATTTGGATGGGCATACCATAATTGATAAAAAATCAAGCTTAATGAGGAAATAATAATCCATAAGTATTTGGTTGATATTTTTTTACTTTCAAAAAACTTAAAAAAACAATATGCAATAAATATAGGAAAAAATAAATTGAGAACATCTGTATCAAGTCTCATTAAATTACTTCGTCCCCAATACATAGGTGAGGAAACTCCTATTAAACTACCTATTAATCCTGCATAAGGAAGACCAAGATCTTTAGTATATAAAAATAAGGGAATCACAAAAAGAACTGCTAAAATTGGAATTAAATAAAAGGTAATTTTTTCGAAAGGTAAAGAAGTTATTTTATTTAAATAATAAATTAAAAAACTTAAAAGGTGTCCTGAAATACTATATTTAAAACCAAGTTTAAATTCTTCTTCTTTACCTTTATAATGAATTATTATTTTCTCTGATGAATTATCTGGAAAATACCGAAGAGGATCTGCCTTGCCACGTTTAAATTTTTCTCTTTTTATATCCTCTGCAATTCTTGCAAAATAAAATGAGTCAAATTCACTATAAAGAGGGAGTTCTTTATAAAAAAAATCATCTTTATGAGCTTCCCAAAATTTAACATCCTCAAATCTAATATATAAACCAAAAAAAATAATTAGAATACATAAAAAAATAAAATAAAAAATTTCAATTCTATTTTTAAGCATTAAACTTAAATTATATTAAAGTTTTATTCAAAAACAAGTTTTTAGATTTGGAAATTATTAAAAGCAGAATATAATAAAGATAAGATGCAAGTATTTTTAGAATGTATTCCATGTTTTTTAAAACAAGCAGTTCAGGCTGTAAAACTTGCAACCCCTAAAAAAGATATCCAGGAGAAAGCATTAAAGGAAAGTTTAAAAATACTTCATGAACTTAACTGGTCTTCTCCTCCACCTTTTGTAGCACGAGAAATTCACAATACAATAAAAGTTATTACAAAAAATCCAGATCCTTATGCAGTTCTTAAACAGAAATCAAACAAAATAGCTCTTAATCTATCTAAGGAATTTGAAAAAATTTTATTAGAAGAACCTAATGCTTTTGAAATAGCTTTAAAATTAAGTTTAGCAGGAAATATGATTGATTTTGGAGCGAGACCAGGTGAAGATATTGATATAAAAAATGAAATAGAAAATATGTTAAAAATTACTTTAAATCAAAAAGAAGTTGAGTTTTTTAAAGAAAAAGTATATTCTGCAAAAAAAATACTTTTTCTTGGAGATAATGCAGGTGAACTTGTTTTTGATAAATTTCTCATAAAACAAATCGGACCCGAAAAAATTACTTATGTAGTTAAAGCAACTCCTATTATTAATGACGCAACTATGGAAGATGCTAAAATAACAGGTCTTATTGAATTGGTAAGAGTAATTGATAATGGAGGAGATTATCCAGGTACAGTACTTGAAAATTGTGGTAAAGAATTTTTAAAAGAATTTGAAACAGCGGATTTAATAATTTCTAAAGGCCAAGGAAATTTTGAAACATTAATGGAAGTTGAGAAACCTATTTTCTTTTTATTTAAGGTTAAATGTTCAGTAGTTTCTCAAATTATTCAAAAACCTGTAGGGAGTTCTGTAATCTATTTTAAAAATGCATGAAATATTTCCCACCTATACAGAAGAGCAAAAGAAAATCATTAGTGAAGAAGGCGATTTATTAATAATTGCAGGGCCAGGAACAGGAAAAACCTATACTCTTTTAGGGAAAATCCGGCATCTTTTAGAAAATAAAGGAATTCCACCAGAAAAAATTATTATTCTTACATTCGCTGTAAAAACATCTCATGAACTTAAAGAAAAATTAAAAAAAACAGGTATTTTAAATGTTAAAGTGGATACATTTCATGGATTTGCTTATGATTTGTGGAAAGATTTTTATCAAAAGGAACCCCCTTTAATCTCAGAAGAAGAAAAAAAGAAAATTTTAAAAAGTCTTTTTCCAAAAATAAAACAACCTTTAAAAGATGTAAATAGAAAAAATTTATATTTTAAATACTTAAAAACACATCAACTATTGGATTTTGATCTTCTCCTTGACGAAGTTTCCAAACTTCCTTTTCACTCTTTTAAAGATTTTTATATAATAATTGACGAATTTCAGGATCTTTCTCCTGAAATTCTTTCATTTTTGAAAGTATTTAAAGACTCAAAATTTATTTTATTTGGAGATCCTAATCAATCTATTTATAGTTTTAAAGGTGTAGATTTGTATTATTTGCAAAAATTTTGGGCTCAATTCAAACCACAAACAAAAATTTTGACACTTACTTTAAGTTTCAGATGCACTGAAAATATTCTCAAATATGCTGAAAAATTTAAAAATTCCCCTTGGATGGTACCTTCTTATAAAAGCACAAAACCAAATGGAATTGTTCAAGGATATTTTTTCCCAAATATTTATCAGGAAGGTAAATTTTTAGTAAAATTAATAACCAGATTGTTAGGTGGTTTATCTTTGGAAACTCAAACTTATACTTCTGTTTCTCCAGGTGAAATTTTTATTCTTTCACGAATAAAAAACTCTTTTTTACATCTTAAAGAAATTTTTCAAAAAGAAGGACTACCTATTAAATTTCCAGAAGAAAAAGCACAAGAAATTTATGAAAAGTTAACCCAATTTTTAAAAAATATTGAAGGAAGTCTATTAGATATTAAAACTTATATTAATCAGGCTGATCAGGATATAAAGCTATTTTTAGAAAACATATGGCACTTATCACAAGAAGATAAAGAGAAGTTTATAGCATATTTAAAAAATTTAACTCCTATGGATTTTGTTGTGCCTGATTATGAAGGGATAAATTTTCTTTCAATTCATGCTTCAAAAGGACTTGAAGCAGAATATGTTTTTCTAATAGGTGTTGAAAAGGGCTTGATTCCTTTAACTATTTTCCCGGATACAATTGAGGAAGAAGAGATGCGTTTAGTTTATGTAGCTTTGACCCGGGCAAAAAAAGGATTTTATTTTACAGGAGTCAAAAATCGGCAAATTTTTTCTTTTCAATTAAATTTCGGAATTTCTCCCTATTTTAAAAATTTTCCTATAGAAGAAATTAAACCCGCTCCTAAAATACCTAAACAGACTAAACTCTTTTAATCTCTTAAATCGAATTTCTCTTTATTAGCAAGCTGCCTCATTTTGGCAAGTGCTTTTTTTTCTATTTGACGAATTCTTTCGCGAGAGACTTTAAATATTTCTCCTATTTCTTCAAGAGTATATCCTTCATATTCTCCAAGACCAAACCTCATACGAATAATTTTTTCTTCTCTTGGAGATAATGTAGATAAGAATTTTTTAATTTTTTCTGAAACATCTTTTTTTCTTGTTACATCATAAGGAGAAATACTTTTCTTATTTTCTATAAAATTTCCGAGGGTACTATCTTCATCTCCTATAGGAGTTTCTAAAGACACTGGTTCTTTTGAAGTTTCAAAAATAACTAATATTTTTTCATAAGGAACTCCTGTCCTTTGAGCAAGTTCCTCAGGTGTAGGTTCTCGTCCTAATTCTTTGGAAAGTTCATAAAATACTTTGAATATATGATTTCTCAATTCTAAGAAATGAACAGGTAATCTAATGGTGCGGGTCTTATCCAAAATAGCTCGAGTAATTGATTGTCTTATCCACCAAGAAGCATAAGTACTGAATTTATTCCCTTTTCTATAATCAAAACGATATACCGCTCTCATCAATCCCAAATTACCTTCCTGAATTAAATCAGCCAAAGATAAACCTTGTCTTACATATTTTTTTGCAATGGAAACAACTAAACGAAGATTAGCCTTAACCATTTCATCCTTAGCTTTTTCTATCTGATAAATATACTTTTTGATTTTTTGACAGAATGTTTTAATTCTTTTTTTCTCGTATTTTTGTTCGCAAGTTTTTATTATATTTTCAAGATAATTTATATAAGATTTCTTAGGTTTTAAATTTGGGTCTCTTTTCTTCCACTCTTCAACAGCATTTTTAAGTTCTTCAATTTCTTTACAATATATTTTAACGTTTTTGATAATTTCGATAATCTTTTCAAAGCCTTCTCTAATTTGTCTTGAAAGTTCCTCTTCTTTCTCAGGAGTAAGAAGTTCATATTTACCCATTTCTTTTAAATAAAGGGACAATAACTCCTCACTTACTGGCTCAGAGATAGTTTCTTCTTCTTCAAGTTCCCCTTCTATAAAAGATGAAAGTTCTTTCATTTTATCCTTAGCTTTTTTCTCAATATATTCTTCCTTTTCATAAGGGTCTAATTCTTTCAGTTCTATTCCATAATTTTCAAGTAAATCAAAAATTTCTTCCATTTTATCAGGATCACTATATTCTTCAGGAAGTATTTTGTTTAATATATCATAGGTTAATTGTCCAGATTTACCTAATTGTACAATTTTTTGTTCTAAATCTTTATTTGGCATCTTTCTTCAACCACCCCTTTTAATAATTTAACTTTTTAAAAAAATTAATTTCAAATCTTTTTAATATAATATTTTTTTAAAATAAAAACATTATTTTCAAGTTCAAAAAATCTCTATTAAATTTAATAAAATCAAATTAGAAAAAAATAAAATAGACTTTCTTTTTATTATAAAGATTTTTTAGATTTTTAGAAAAATTTCAATAATTTATTTTATTTAAAAATATTTATATTCCCCCCTTTTCAAAGTCTCATTCAAAAAATTTAAACATTATTTAATTATTTGTCAACCTTTTAATAAAATTTTTAAAAATTTTTATATTACCTGGTATATCTAAACTCGCGCCATTCTGATTTAAATCCCTCTTTCCCTTTTGCATCCACTGCCCAAACACGCCATCTCCCAGGTTGAGCTCCTACAAAATTAAAAGTATAGCTTGTAGATTTTATCCCTTTTACTATCTTAAACACTCTTCCAACCTCTCTACACCATTTATTAGGTTTACAGCAATGGAAACAATCAATTTCTACAGTATAACTTTTTGCTTCAGGAACTTTACTCCATCTCAAAATAGTTTTCCTTGGAAAATGACTGAAAATTTTTCCATCTGGTGGGGAAATAAGATGTGGACGAGGCAATTTCAAAGGAATTAGTCTGGAAATGTAATGTTTTTTACATCTTCTATCAAAAATATCAACTTTTACAGCTTTAATATTTTTCAATTTATTAAGAGGTATAGAAAACCATAAATTTTTCATCTGAGAAGCTTTTTTTAATGCACAAAAACCGTATATGTATTTGTTATTTTGATCGTATATTTTTATCCATGTTCTCGAAGCATTTTTGTTTTTACCGCAAGGTGGTAAATCTGGAGCTGAAACAAATAATTTGTCTGGATAAGCTTTATAATTTAATACAGAAAATTTATATTTAATTCTATTTTTTTCTATAAACCCATCCGTTAAACGAATTAAAGGTCTGGGAAGTTTTTTAATACATAATTCATCTTCAGCAATTATCCAGGCCACATGTTTACATATATTATTGCTTCCGTAACGAATCCACATATAACCATTTTCACCCCAGAATTTACTCCATGAATTCTTAATAAGCCATGCATTTTTTCTATCATCCCATCCTATAAGAACAACTGCATGATTAATAGGACCGTTTGCATTTTCATTAAATACTCCTCCAGTATAAGCTTGAAATGCGGAAGTAACCCTTACTGTGACCCATAATGGCCCATATTTACATAAAGCTTTTTTAATTTCTCTAACAGATTTGTTAGTACCTAAGTATCCCCATTTTTTTCCTTTATATAATCTTGGAACATATTTTTTACAAGTTTGATCATGGGCTGTATAAGGATAATTATTTTCTTTTGCTACACCATTTTTAACTATATATTCAAAAGGAATCCATCCTCCACTACATGATCCAGCTCCGCTACAATCTAAAACATCTTGTTCTGAGGCATCTATTATTTTGTTATTAATTATTGCATAACTTGACTCAAAAGCCCCAATACCAGCAAAATCCCAACAACTTCCACAAGATCCCTGGTCCTTGACAGAAGAAACCTTCATTCTATCTCGCCAATTGAAATACTTTAAGTTTGGAGAGCACGTGAGATTTATAATTTTTGATATATTATATTTAGGTAAAGTTTTTATTGGGAAAATTAAACTTTTAGGTGGTCTCGTACCTGCTAATACTTTTAAAGGGCGATCTAAAGCAACAGTATATCCAACTACAAAGGTTGGCTTATTACCTATAAGAGGAATTTGTTTTTTTAATAATTTCGTTCTTAAATCAAAAAGTTTCTTTTTTATCTTTGGAGGTGCCTCTGCTTCTCTTTTTAAATATATCTGTGAAATTTTAATGCCTGTTACCTTTTCAATCTCTAAAATTGCTTTAAACTCTTCGGTTTTAAATTTTGTAGATATTACAGGACTAATATTTGGATTAATTTCGAGTTTTTCTCCGATTGCTTGAGATAGAAATACAAAAAATATAAAAAATAATAAAAAACTTAATATTTTATAATGCCTAATCTTCATAACTTCCTCCTTTTAAACATTTATTATTTAACATAAATTTTTATTTCTCTCGTTTTTAAACTCTTTTTTTCCCATTTTCTTTTATATTGAAAAATTAATGTGCCTGAACCCTTTTTTTTGGCTTTTAATTTAAATAAATGAAATTCATACCCACCTACTTTAGGTTTTTCTACTTCTTTATATAAAATGAAATCTTCAATTATCTGAATGCATTCTGGAACCGGTTGTTTAATTTCCCAATCATAACCTGTACTAAGTCGAGTTTCTAAAAGAATTATAAATTTCTCACCCTTTTGTAAACTTATTTCTGTTTTATCAGAAATTTCACGACCAATTATAATTTTTAGTTCATTTTCGGAAGATGTAAAACATAAGTTATTTCCTGCTGTTAATACAATCAATAATATCAATAAAATAGTACCCATAATTTTTTTTATTTTTTAATCATTAAAAATTTTTATTCTAAAAATAATTTTATAAAAAATCATTTTATAAAATCAAACATAAATCTATTTTTAAATTTTTCAACTAAAACTTATAAAAAATTTTAAATAATTAAAAAATTTTAAAATTTTCGATTTTTTATCAATTTTATAAAACAAAATAATACAAATAAAATATTTTTGCAATTTTAATATAAACAAAAAATCCAAAAAATTTATTTTAAAAAACCAATTTATCCAAAAGAACAAAAATTTGGAGTAAAATAAAAAATTAATGAGTATGTTAAGTGAAAAATTAAGACCTCAAACATTTGAAGAATTTGTAGGTCAAGAACATTTAGTTGGATCTAAAGGTATCTTAAAAACTTTTATTAATCAAAATAAACTTTTTTCTTTTATTTTATGGGGTCCTCCAGGAACTGGTAAAACCTGTTTAGCTTATTTAATAGGTAAGACTCTTAAAGCAAATTTTGTATCTGTAAGTGCAGTAGATACTACTTTAAAAGACCTTAAGATAATTATTGAAGAAGCAAAAAAATTAAAAAGATTTGGAAAAGTTACAATACTTTTTATTGATGAAATTCACAGGTTTAATAAAACCCAACAATCATTTTTATTACCATTTGTTGAAAAAGAAGATATTTATCTCATAGGAGCAACCACTGAAAATCCTTCATTTGAAATTATTCCTCCTCTTCTTTCAAGAGTAAAAGTGTTTATTTTGAATCCACTTACTAAGAACGAGATTTTAAAAATTTTAGAAAGGGCTGTAAGTGATAAAGAAAAAGGATTAGGAAATTTCGAAATCGAAATAAAAAAAGAAGTACTTGAAGCTATAGCTGAAGCAAGCGCTGGAGATGCAAGAAATGCTTTAAATACTCTGGAACTTTTAGTTGATTTAGCTATTTCTGAAAACAGAAAAAAAATCTCATTAGAGCATCTAAACAAAACATTACTTTATAAACCTTTAATTTACGATAAAAGTGGAGAAGAACATTATAACTTAATTTCTGCATTTCATAAAAGTATGAGAGGAAGTGATCCTGATGGAGCAATTTATTGGATGGCAAGAATGCTTTCAGCAGGAGAGGATCCTCTTTATATAGCGAGAAGAATTATTATTTGTGCAGCAGAAGATGTAGGACTTGCAGATCCTATGGCTTTAGTAATTGCTGTAGCAGCAAAAGAGGCTTTTGAAGCTCTTGGTTCACCAGAAGGAGAAATAGCTTTAGCTGAAGCTGCTATTTATGTAGCCTGTGCACCAAAGAGCAATTCTGCATATAAAGCTTTATCTTTAGCATACGAAGAAATAGAAAAAACAAAAAATCTCCCGGTTCCTTTACATCTACGAAATCCTGTCACTAAACTTATGAAAATTTTAGGGTATGGAAAAGATTATAAATATGCTCATAATTACAAAAATGGTTTTGTGATTCAGCAATATCTTCCTGATAAAATAAAAAATAAAATTTTTTATTTTCCTACAGATAGAGGTACAGAGAAGAATATTAAAGATAGACTTCTTTCATTATGGAAAAATTTCAAAAATTATAATAAAATACCAACATCTGATTAAAAAGCAAAATTTAAAAGATTAAAATGAAAAAAATTTCAGTTGTTATACCTGTCCATAATGAAGAAAAAAATATTCCTATTGTTTATAAAGAAACCAAGGAAGTTTTAGAATCTATGCGAAAAGAAAAAAATTATTCTTATGAAATCATCTTTGTGAATGACGGAAGTACAGATAATTCTTTAGAAATTCTTAAAAAGCTTAAAAAAAAGGATCCCTATTTAAGGGTATTAAACATGGACAGGCAAAGAGGACAAGCGTCTGCTTTAACAGCTGGTTTTTTCTATGCAAAAGGGGATATCATTGTTTCCATGGATGGAGATGGACAAAACGATCCTATTTATATAAAAGATCTTGTAGAAACATTAAAAAAAGGATATAAAGTTGTAACAGGTTATAGACAAAAAAGAAAAGTTCCTTTTTTGACACGAGTTCTTCCTTCCAAAATTGCTAATTGGCTTATTAGTTTGGTAACAGGTGTTAAAGTCCATGATAATGGATGTTCCCTAAAAGCTTATGTCTCCGAAGTTCCTAAAAGATTGCAAATACCTCATGGATTTCACAGATTTTTGCCTGCTTTTTTTGGTGTAAAAAATGAAGAAGTTTGTGAAATAAAGGTAATTGATAGACCACGACTTTATGGAAAAAGTCATTATAATTTAAAAAGAGTTTTTGAAGTACTTAGAGATCTTATTTCTATATTCTTTATTTTGAGAAACCCTCAAAAATATGAAAAAATTTTTCTTTTTTTATTTATATTTTTCTTAATAAGCAATAGCATTTTATTATTGTATACTTTAATCACTCCTTCATATTGGATTTTTATAGTAGATTTTTTATTTTTTTTATTTACTGGCAGTTGTTTTATTATTTGGAAAAATTTAAAGAGATTTAATAAAGCTCAGGTAGAAGGAGTTTTTAAAGTAGAAGAAATTTTGTAATTTTTGATGTAAAATTTTTATAAAAGGAGGTTTTAATGTCGTATTTAAAAAATATAGATCCTGAAATTTGGGAGATAATTCAAAAAGAAATAGATCGTCAGGAATATCAATTAGAGATGATTGCTTCTGAAAATCTTGCAGATTATTCTATTATGGAAGCCGAAGGTTCTTGTTTAATGAATAAATATGCAGAAGGTTATCCCGAAGATCGCTATTATGGGGGATGTGAATATGTAGATGAAGTAGAAAAATTAGCTATTGAAAGATTGAAATCTCTTTTTGGGGCTGAGCATGCAAATGTTCAACCTCATTCTGGAACTCAAGCTAATATGGGGGTGTATTTTGCTATATTGAATCCTGGAGACACTATTCTTTCTATGAATTTAGCTCATGGGGGGCATTTATCTCATGGAGCACCAGTAAATTTTTCAGGAAAATTGTATAAAATTGTCCACTACGGAGTTTCTAAAGAAACAGAAATGATAGATTATGAAGAAGTTAGAAGATTAGCTCATGAACATAAACCAAAACTTATTGTTGCTGGAGCAAGTGCTTACCCAAGAATTATAGATTTTAAAATTTTTGGAGAAATTGCTAAGGAAGTAGGAGCTTATTTAATGGTTGATATGGCTCATATTGCAGGGCTGGTAGCAGCAAAACTTCATCCTTCTCCTGTTCCTTACTCAGATTTTGTAACTTCTACAACTCATAAAACAATGAGAGGACCAAGAGGTGGTTTTATTTTATGTAAAGAAAAATATAAAAAGATTATTGATAAAACTATTTTCCCTGGCATTCAGGGTGGACCTCATATGAATATTATCGCTGCTAAGGCTGTATGTTTTAAAAAGGCATCCGAACCAGAATTTAGGACTTATCAAGAACAGGTAATTAAAAATGCAAAAGTAATTGCTAAGGTATTCAAAAATGAAGGATTTAGAATAATATCTGGAGATACTGATAATCATCTTGTACTGGTAGATGTAAGTACAAAAGGATTGACTGGAGCAGAGGCAGAGCTTCTTCTTGAAGAAGCAGGTATTACTGTAAATAAAAATGCTATTCCTTTTGATCCTCGTCCACCCCGTATTACAAGTGGTATAAGAATCGGAACCCCTGCAATAACTACAAGAGGTCTTAAAGAAAAAGAAGTAGAAGAAGTAGCTTATTTTATGTGCGAAGTTCTTAAAAATCCAGAAAATCAAAATTTAAGAAAAGAAATTAGAAAAAAAGTAAAAGAAATTTGTAAAAAATTTCCATTTTACAGGAAATAAAAAATGAAAAGACCAGATTGGCATGAATATTTTATGCTTATTGCAAAAATTGTTGCTTTAAGATCTGGTTGTAATTCAAGACCAACAGGTGCTGTTATAGTCAAAAATAAAAGAATTCTTGCTACTGGTTATAATGGTCCGATGCCAGGAGCCTGGCATTGTATAGATAAGGGGCCTAATTATTGTTTTAGGAGAGAAAAGGGTATTCCAGATATAGATAAATACAATTACTGCAGATCTTCGCATGCTGAAGCCAATGCAATTGCTCAAGCAGCACGGTTTGGGATCTCTGTTGAAGGAGCCAGTATTTATTGTACTCTTGCTCCATGTTATGTATGTATTAAATTACTTGCTGTTGCAGGAATTAAAGAAGTTTATTATGAATATGATTACGAAAGCAGAGACTTTGAAAGAGATAAATTTTGGAGGCAGGCTATAAAAGAAGCAGGTTTTAGAGTTTTTAAACAAATTAGAGTTTCAGAAGAGACATTAAAAGCACTTCAAGAAATTCTCCCCTATCCCACTTCTAAAAGACGCTTAGAACCTACACTTTAAACGAATTTGAAAAATTTCGAAAATCTTTTCTTGCTTGATTTTTATTATTATAAACTTATTTTTTAAACAAACTGAAAAATATTTAAAAGGAGGGATATTCTTAGATGGCTAAGGATTATTATAAAATTTTAGGGGTTCCCAGAGACGCAACTCAGGAAGAAATAAAAAGGGCATATCGTAGACTTGCAATGAAATATCACCCTGATAGAAACAAAGGAAATAAAGAAGCCGAAGAAAAATTTAAAGAAATAAATGAAGCCTATGCAGTACTTTCTGATCCCGAGAAGAGAAGAATGTACGATTTATATGGATCTACAGAATTTCAAAAACGCTATACCACAGAGGATATTTTTAAAGGGTTTGACTTTGAAAGTGTTTTTAGAGACATAGGAATAGATTTAAGCTCTTTTTTTGGTAAAAGAACTAAAAGAAGGGGAAGAACATTTGTATTTGATCTCGGAGATATTATAAGCAATCTTTTTGGCTTTGGTACACATTTTGAGGAAGATATTGGTTTTTCTCCTTTTGGCGAAGTTTATGAAACAATTCAACTGGACCTTCCATTAACCTTGGAAGAAATTTTAAAAGGTGGAGAAAAAGAAATTGTTTTACCTGGAACTTACGAAACTATTAAAATAAAAATTCCGCAAGGTATTAAAGAAGGACAAATTTTAAGAATAAAAAAGAAGTCAGGCAATAAAACAATTGAATATCTTTTTAGAGTTAAGATTTTGCCACATAGAGATTATAGAGTCGAAAATGGCAATATAATTATAGAAAAGCAATTACCTTTTACGAGCTTCTTTTTGGGAGATGAAATTGAGGTTATAACACTTGATGGAAGAAGAGTAAAAGCGAAAGTCCCACCTCTTACAAAACCAGGAGCAAAGCTAAGACTTAGAGGGCTTGGGTTACCTTTAGAAAATGGTAGACAAGGAGATATGTATGTGATATTAAATGTAAAAATGCCTGAAAAATTGACTACAGAGCAAAAACAACTAATAGAAAAACTTAAATCAAAAGGAATTTAATATTTAAATAATTTAAAAAAATTTTCACTAAATTTATTTTAATCTCAAAAATTTATAAAAAATCAAATAATTACATGAAAAAAAATTTAAAATTTTGCAATCCATTAAAAAAGAATTATTGAAATTATTTTTTATTAATTTTTTTTTATTTTTTATCGTCTTTATTAGTGTTACTTTATATGCCATTATACATATAATAGTGAACACTTCCTTGTTTAAAAATTAAATTAGAAAATTTTAAAGAAATACAGAATAAATTTTCTAATGAAACATTAAAGTGATTTCCTTTGCTATAATAGTATAAATTAAAAATCTTTATTTTAAAATGTTATTTTATTTTTAGATATTATAGAAATTTTTTTCTTGATTTTCTTTATATTTATTTTAAATTTCAACTGGTATGAAAGAACTTCCTTTTAAAGAGGAACTATATAGTATATTAATTGATGGAACTTCTTTTATTTATAGAGCTTACTTTGCTATACCGGGTTATTTAGCTACTACAAAAGGATTCCCCACTAAAGCTATCTTTGGTGTTACTCAAATGATACTTAAAATTTTAAAGACTTGGGATCCTCAATATATAATATGGTTTATGGATGAAGCAGAACCTACTTTCAGACACGAAATTTATAAAGATTATAAAGCTACTCGTCCAGGAATGCCAGAGGATTTAAGGATTCAAATTCCTTATATAAAAAATATAGTCTCAGCTCTTGGCATTCCTTTAATTTCTCAACCAGGTTTTGAAGCAGATGATTTAATTGCTACTTTTATAAATACCTTTAACATTCCTTCTATAATTATTGCAGCAGATAAAGATCTTTATTCTTTGATTAGCGAAAAGGTAATTGTTTATGATCCAATAAGAGAAAACTTTCTTGATAAAGATGCTTTTAAAAAAAGATTCGGTATTGAACCAAATTTATTTCCTCAACTAAGAGCTTTAACTGGGGACAAGAGCGATAATATACCTGGTGTACCAGGTATTGGAGAAAAAACAGCTCAAAAATTGCTTTCTCAATTTGGAAATTTAGAAAATCTTTTTAAAAATCTTTCTAAGGTCACCCCTTCCAGTTTAAGAGAGAATTTAAAAAAATATGAAGATATTGTATTTAACAATTTAACTCTAATTACTTTAGACACTTCTGCACCACTTCCTTCCACTGATCTTTCTTTTTATCAAAAAAAAGAACCTGATTGGGGAACCCTTAAAAAAATTTTTAAAGAGCTTGAGTTTAGAAAACTTTTAAAAGAATTGAATTTTCCTTCTCTATCTTTAAAACCCGAAATTGTAAAAGTAAAAGAATTCCCCAAAGAAGAATTCAAAAATACCGATTTTTTAAGCATCTCGCCTGTTTCACAGAATTTATCTTTATTTTCTTTAAACGAAACCTCAGAATTTTTTATTGGCACAGCTGGAAATAAAGTTTATAAAATAAGTACTTCTTTAATCTGGGAAAATCTTTCCAATATAGACGCGCCTTTTATTGTCTATGATTATAAATCTTTTTTAAAAAAATGGAAAAAAGAGCTTCCGAAAGTAATAGATATAAAATTAATGGCTTATTTATTAAATCCTTCTCTTAAAAAATATGAACTTGATTTTCTTTTTCAGGAACATTTAGATTTAAATTTAAATGATTCTAAAATCCCAAAAGAAGAAAAAGAAGCTGTAAAAGCTCAGGGGCTTTATATTCTCGGAAAAAAATTATGGAAGGAACTATCAGAAGAAGGTCTTTGTGATTGGTTAAAGATTGTAGAGATCCCTTTAAGTGTAGTGTTAAATGAAATGGAAAATAAAGGTTTTAAAATAGATATAGAATATGTAAGATTGCTTAATCAGAAATATCAAGAAAGATTAAGAAATTTGGAGGAGAAGCTTTTTACTCTTGCTGGATGCAGATTTAATCCTCGTTCAAGTCAAGAAGTTGGAAGAATTCTTTTTTATAAGTTAAAACTGCCTCAAATAAAAAGAACTCCAAAAAGTTCTTTACCTTCTACAGATGCAGAAGTATTAGAAGAACTTGCACCACTTCATCCATTTGCTAAAACTCTTCTTGAATATAGAACAATTTATAAAATGAAAAGTACTTATATAGAACCTTTCTTAAAATATGTATCCTTTTCAACCTCAAGAATTCATACTGAATTTAATCAAACAGGAACAGCTACCGGAAGATTGAGTTCACAAAAGCCCAATCTTCAAAATATTCCTATAAAAGGTGAAGAAGGTCTGGAAATAAGAAGAATATTTATTGCTGAGAATGGACATTTATTATGTAGTGTAGATTACTCTCAAATTGAATTAAGAATACTTGCTCATTTTTCAGAGGATGAAAATTTGATTAATGCTTTTAAAAGAGGGGAAGATATTCACAATTTTACCGCTTGTGAAGTTTTTGGTGTAACACCAGATAAAGTAACACCTGAAATGAGGAGAGTAAGTAAAATTATAAATTTTGGTATAGCTTATGGAATGAGCCCTTATGGATTAAGTAAAGAGTTAAAAATAAGTGTTAGAGAAGCTGAAACATTTATACGCAGATATTTTCAAAGATATCCTAAAATTAAAGAATATATCGATAAAACTATTAAATTTGCTCAAGAAAATGGTTATGTAAAAACTCTTTCCGGAAGAAAAAGATATGTTCCTGAGATTTTTAGTAAAAATAAAAGTATAAAAGAACTCGGCTATAGAATTGCAGTAAATACACCTATTCAAGGTTCAGCAGCAGATCTTATAAAAGCAGCTATGGTAGTTCTTTATAAGAAATTCAAAAAGTTAGGATTAAAAACCTCTATCCTTTTACAAGTTCATGATGAGCTTATTTTAGAAGTTCCTGAAAACGAAGTAGAGATAATAAAAGAAATAGTTCCTGAAATTATGGAAAATCCATTTACTTATTTAGGTCTTAATTATTCTTTAAAAGTACCTTTAAAGGTAAATATTACTTTTGGTAAAAATTGGGCTGAATGTAAATAAATATGTCATTTATTCGTCTGGATAAATTTTTATCTCTTGCAGGGTTTGGCTCAAGAAAAGAAGTAATTAGATTAATCAGGAAGAAAAAAGTAAAAGTAAATTCTCAAACAATAAGGGATTCTTCATTTAAAATTAATCCTGAAAAAGATTTAATTACAGTTGAAGATATACCTGTAAAATTAAAAACTACTTTATTTTATTATAAAATGTATAAACCTAAAGGCTATATTACTTCTGTAAGGGATATACAACCAGTTATAATGGAATTAATACCTTCTAATTTACCCGGATATAAAAAACTTTTTCCAGTAGGGAGATTAGATAAAGACGCTGAAGGGCTCTTACTTTTGACAAACGATGGAATACTTGCTCACAGACTTTTGCACCCGAAATGGAAAGTTCCTAAGATTTATGAAGTTGAAATTTCAAAAACTCTTTCAACATCAGATAAAACATTGATTGAAAATGGAATTGAATTATCTGATGGTAAGACTTTACCTTGTAAAATTGAATTTTTAAATGATGAAAAAACAAAACTCAAAATAACTGTTTATGAGGGGAGACACCATCTTATAAAAAGAATGTTTGGTAAAATCGGCTATGATACAATTAACATAAAAAGAATATGCATAGGAAATGTATTCTTAGAAGATTTACAAGAGGGAGAAATTAAAAAATTATCTGAAAAAGAAATAAAAGGTCTTAAAGCACTTGTAAAATTAATTTAAGTTTTTGGTAAAGTTATTATAAATTTGGTTCCTTTAGGTATATTTTTTTCTATTTTTATATCACCTTTATGAAGTTTTATGACAGAATAAACCATTATAAGACCTGTTCCTATTTCTTTTAAATCTAAAATTTCTCCTGAATTAAATTTTTCGATAATTTCATCAGAAAGACCACTTCCATTATCACTAAAAATTACATTTACATTTCCTTTATTTTCATATACTTCTACTTCAATCTTACCATTTCCTTCCATAGCTTTAATAGAATTATCAAGAAGATTTATCCAGACTCTTTTTAATTGAAACGGATCGAAATTAAAAATTATTTCATTTTTATGTTTAAATTCTATTTTTAAATCAGGATAAGCAAACTCATAAAGATTAATTACTTCTTTAATATTTTCTATCAAAGAAGATTTTTTTAATTCAGGTAAAGGAGTTTTTGAAAAATAATAAAAATCTGTAGCTAATTTTCTCAATTCTTCTACATATTTTTCTACCATTTCAGTTGTTTTAAAAAGAATTTTTTTCTGATCTTCATCAAGATTATTTTGCAATTTTTTTCTTAAACGCTGTATAGAAAGTTTAATAGGTGTTAGAGGATTTTTTATCTCATGAGCAATTTTTGTAGCAACTTCTTTCCATATAGAAAGTTTTTTAAGTTTTTCTTTTTCTTCTAAATTTTCTATAATTAATAAATATGCCTTTTCTTTAAATAAAAATATTTCAGATAAGGTTATACCAATAACTATTTCTTTTGAACCCTTAGATAATGTGTATGTTTTATAAAATGGCTTTTTTGAATCAACATGATCTATAAGACTCGCTATATTTAAAAGATTTAAAAATGTTTCTGTATTTAAAAGTTGATTTTCTTCCAATAGTTTTTTGAAGCTTTCATTTATATAATCTATTTTTAAATTTTTATTTAAAAGAAGTACCCCTACTGGTAAATGATCCAAAATAGACTTTAAATACTGAGTATATTTCTGCATCTCTTCTTCATAAAGTTTGATTCTTTCCACCATTTCTTTAAAAGACTTTATAAGAGTGCCTATCTCATCTTCAGATGCTGGAAGAGTTGAAATATTTTCAATTGCATAATCTTTTTGAGATATTTTTTGAGTTGCTACTATAAGATTTTGTAAAGGCTCGGTTAAATTTCTTGCTATTTTACTCCCCACCCATACACCTATGAAGATTACAAGTAAAAGTATTAAAGAAATAGAAATAAGTAGGAACACATTAAAAATTTTATATATATCTTCCGGAGAAACATTTTTAGCAGAAAAAAAATCACTCAAATCTATCAATTTCCCTACAGAAAGAATGTAAGGAATCCCTTTTTTATCATGCGTAGGTATAAAAACACGAATAAACGCTTTTGAACCTATTAAAGAAATCTGAGAAACTGGCATTTGTTCAATTTTAATTTTTTCTAAAATCGAAGGAGGTATTCCAATAAGATGCCGAGCTTCTGAGGAATATGTCTTTTTATAAGCTTTTCCAGTATATGTATACACAACAATAGAATCAATAGTTGCCAGATATTTGATTTTTCTTATCCATCTGAGATCCTTACCTTTTATATGCTTAGTTTTAGAAATATAATCTTTTATGATTTCTTGCCCCTTTTGCATAAGCTCTTGCTCTATATCTTTATAATACCCTTCTGTTTTCATAATATTTGTAATAAATTTTTCTCTTAAAAACCCCTTAAACCAATAATCTACACTTTTCTTTAAAAAGAAAGCACTTCCTATAATCAAAATGAGTGAAGGAAAAATAATAGAAATCAAATATGTCCCAAATAGTTTAAATTTTAGACTTTTTGAAACTTTTTTTACTTTAATTTCCAAAAAAATCTTAAAAAGATATCTAAAAATAAAATATAAAAGAATCAAAATAAAAATAAGATTAATTTGAATCATTATAAAAATTAAAAATTTCTTTTGAAATGTATTGAGAAAAGCAAATTTAGAAATATTAAATTCAACCCACACAAACAAAATGGTAAGGATTAAAAGAGGTAGAAGAAATTTATAATTTTTTAAAAAGGAGATTATTTTTTTAATAACCTTTAAAAGATTCAAAATCATATTTTCCTTTAAGACTAATCTTATATTTTTTTACTTTTGAAGTATATGTTAAATCTTGAGAAAAATGAGTTTTATAAAAAAGAGTAATTTCGATTTTTAGATAGTAATTTTTATATGGTGGTTCCAGGGTATAATAAAAAGGATAAGAATCTAAATATCTTACAGATAATACCGCATCTTCAGCTTTTGTATATTTTTTAGTTTCGAAATTATCTTTTACATAATAAAAATTAGTTTCTGGGTCATAAAAAAGTTCGTGATAAAACTTTGCTTTATAAAGAAGTTTATCTTTTAAAAACCTCTTTTTATAAAGTGAAAAATTATAGATAATAAAAATTGGTTCTTTTTGGCGTTTTAAAGCAAGTACAAGTTGTTGAAAGGGGAAGTCTTTATAAAAAATACTTATTATAAAATAATCTTTTTTATATTGGATAACAATAATCTTTTTTATTTTAAAAGCATAAAGAGAAGCTGTTAAAAAGAATATAAAAATAGAAACAAAAATTAAAATATTATGTATTTTCCTCACATAATTTATCTTATCACAAAATAAAAGATATCCAATTTTAATACTCTATTCTCTACTAAACTCTTTTAAAAACTACAATTTATGGTATTTTTAGATTTTTGAAATTTCTATATTTGAGGGAGGGGAGGAAATTTTTATGACTCGTAAGATATTATGGGCACCTTGGAGAGGAGAATATGTAGCAGGAAAAAAAGAATCAGGTTGCATATTCTGTCCACCCGAAAATAATTTGCCAGATGAAGAAAGGCTTATTCTTTATAGAGATGAGAAAGTGTTAGTTTTGATGAATAAATTTCCTTATAATACAGGACATTTACTTATTTCTCCAAGAAGACATGTAAAAGATTTGGAAGATCTTACAGATGAAGAACTTTTAGCTCTTATGAAAATATGTCAGGAATCTATAAAAATTCTTAAAAAAGTCTTAAATCCTCATGGTTTTAATATAGGCTTTAATCTTGGAAAGGTTGCAGGTGCAGGATATCCGGATCATATTCATTTACAGCTTGTTCCACGTTGGGAAGGAGATACAAACTTCTTAGCAATTCTTGATGATGTAAGAGTAATATCTCAACATCTTTTAACTCTCTATAGACAACTTTTCCCATATTTTCAAAAAATAAAACTTTAAGATACTATAAGTTTAATAAATCTTTTCTTACCAATTCTTAAAATATGTTCTCCTGGATTAAGTATAATATTTTCTTCTTTCACAGGTTGTTGATCTAAGTCTATGGCTTTTTGAGCTATCAATCTTCTTGCTTCTGAACCACTTTTTACCAGACCATTTTCTCTAAGAAATCCTGGAAGCCACAATTTCCCTGATTTTACTTCAAAAATAGGAGCTTCCTTAGGAGCCTGCCTTTTACTGAATACCCTTTCAAATTCCTCTTCAGCTTTAATTGCTAATTCCTCTGAATGAAACTGTGCTACTAAATATCTTGCTAATCTTTTTTTTGCTTCTTTTGGATGATACTTTCCTGATTCTACCTGGTCTTTAAGAGTTTTTATTTTTTCTAAAGGTATATCTGTAAGAAGCTCATAATATTTCCACATGATTTTATCAGGAATTGACATTATCTTTCCATACATCTCAAATGGTGGTTCCATAATACCTACATAATTCCCTAAACTTTTACTCATCTTTTGAACCCCATCCAGGCCTTCCAAAATAGGTAAAGTTATTATAACCTGGGGTTCTTGCCCATATTCTCTCTGGATATCCCTTCCAATTAAAAGATTAAATAACTGATCTGTTCCTCCCAATTCTACATCCGCTTGAAGAGCTACTGAATCGTAAGCCTGAAAAAGTGGATAAATTAATTCATGAATACTTATAGGAAGATTTGCTTCAAATCTCTTTTTAAAATCTTCTCTTTCAAGTATTCGAGCAACTGTATATTTTGCACAAAGTCTGATAATATCTTCTGCATTCATTTTAGAAAACCAGGCACTGTTAAAAATTACTTTTGTCTTATTGGGATCAAGAATTTTAAACACCTGTTGCTCATAAGTTTTCGCATTTTCTAAGACCTGCTCTTTTGTTAAAGGAGGTCGAGTTTCAGATCTTCCACTTGGATCCCCTATCATTGCTGTAAAATCTCCTATTAAAAAATAAACCTCATGTCCCAGATCTTGAAATTGCCTAAGTTTTCTTAAAAGAACAGTATGCCCTAAATGTAAATCAGGTGCAGTAGGATCAAATCCTGCTTTTATTTTCAATGGTTTATTTTCTTTATAAGCTTTTTCTAATTTTTTTATCAATTCTTCCTCTTCTATTAAATCCACTATACCTCTTTTAATCACTTCCAGAGCTTTTCTAACTTCTTCTTTCATTATCCGCTCCCCCACCTGCAAAATATTCTTTAATAGCTGATACCAATCCTTCTATTGTATGTTGAGAGGCGGAAATTTGTGGTTCAAATCCATATTCTTTTAATGTCTTTGTAGTTATTGGACCAATAGATGCAAAAATTATATTTTTTAATAAATCTTTATTATTCCCAAGGAGTGTAAAAAAATTTTTTACTGTAGAAGAACTTGTAAAAGTAACTACATCAACACCTTCTTTTAAAGCTAAAATAAGTTTTTCTTTTGAATCCTCTGGAATTACTGTCTCATAAACTGATAAAATTTCAACATTTGCCCCCAGTTTTTTTAAACCTCTGAATAAAACTTCTCTTGCTTTTTTTGCTCTTATTAAGAGAATATTTTTGCCTGATATTTTTATTTGAGAAAAGGCTTCCACCAAACCTTCTTGAGTATAATTTTCTTTTGGTACCAGATCCGGAATTATACCTATTTTTTTAAAAGCATTTTCTGTACCAGTGCCTATTACTGCTATTTTCTTTCCTCCAAGTATCCTCAAATCTAATCCCTCTTCAAAAAGTATTTGCAAAAAGTATTTTACTCCGTTTTCTGAAGTAAAAACAAGCCAATGATATTTATCAAAATTTTTTAATATCTCAGAAGTCTTTTCATTTTTAAAAATTACAGTTTTTATTGTAGGAATCTCATAACAATAAGCACCAAGTTCTTCAAGTTTTTCTACAAGTTTACTTGCCTGTTCTCTTGTTCTTGTAACAAGAATTTTTCTTCCAAATAAAGGTCTGGTCTCAAACCAATTAAATTTTTTCCTTAATTTAACAACTTCTCCAATTACAATTATTGCAGGAGCTGTAATACCTAAAGCTTGAACTTTTTCAACAATGTTTTTAAGTGTTCCCTCAGCTGTTTTTTGTTTGGGAGTAGTTCCCCATTGAATGACAGCTACAGGAGTATCGGGAGATTTTCCATTTTGAATTAAATTTTTAATAATATAAGGAAGATTTTTAACCCCCATTAAGAATATCAATGTACCTAATTTAGCTATAGCTTCAAAATTAATCTTACTTTCGGATTTCCCTTCAGCTTCGTGTCCTGTTATTATAGCTAAAGTAGAAGTATAATTTCTATGGGTTACAGGAATACCTGCATAAGCAGGAACTGCAATAGCAGAGGTAATACCGGGAATAACTTCAAAAGGAATATTATTTTTTACAAGTTCTTCTACTTCCTCTCCCCCTCTTCCAAATAGAAACGGATCTCCACCTTTAAGTCTTATTACTGTTTTCCCTTCTTTAGCTTTTTTTACAAGAAGTTTATTTATTTCTTCTTGAGAAACAGTATGAAAACCACCCTTTTTTCCTACATAAATTTTTTCTGTACCTTCTTTACAAAAGTTTAGAAATCTTGGATTAGCAAGATAATCATATATCACAACATCAGCTTTTTCCAATAAATTTTTAGCTTTTACAGTAATAAGCCCAGGATCTCCTGGTCCTGCTCCAACAAGATATACTTTCCCCAAGTCTTCTTCTCCTTATTCTCTATAAAGTTCTTTTAAAATCTCTTCTCCTCCTGTTTTTAAAAGTTTTTTTGCTAAAGTTTCTCCTAAATATTCTGGATTTTTTAGATCACCTTCTTCAGTAAGTTTATAAAATCTCTCTGCATTAAGATCACTAATAAATCCTGTTATAATTAATTTTTTATTATTTATAAATGCATAAGCACCTAAGGGAACTTGACACCCTCCTCTCAATGTTTTTAAAAACGCTCTCTCTGCTTTTATACAAATTTCTGTAGTCTTCGAATGGATAGATTTTAAAAGTTTTTTAACAAGCTGATTATCTTCTCTGACTTCAATCCCCAGAGCCCCTTGCCCTACCGCAGGAATCATATCTTCTAAAGATAAACGAAAATAATTCAGTTTTATACCAAGTCTTTTCAAACCTGCCTCAGCTAAAATAATCCCATCAAATTGCCCTTCTTTCCATTTTCTCAAACGTGTATCTACATTACCTCTGAGAGGTAATATCTCAAGATCTTTACGTTTTTTTTTAATTTGAGAAAGCCTTCTTAAACTGCTTGTTCCTACTCTTGCACCTTGAGGAAGTTCTTCTAAGGATCTGTATTTAGAAACCCATACATCAAAAGGAGACTCTCTTTCAGGAATACATGCAATTTCCAGTCCTTCTGGAAGCTCTGAGGGAACATCTTTCATACTATGGACTGCAAAATCAATATCCCCTCTTAATAATGCGTGTTCTATTTCTTTTACAAAAAGACCTTTTCCTCCGATTTTACTTAAAGGAGAATCCAGTATTTTATCTCCTGTTGTTTTAATAATAACTTTTTCAAATTTCACTTCAGGATAAATCTTTTGAAGAGCAGTGATAACGCAATCTGTTTGAGCCAGAGCTAATTTACTCCCTCTTGTCCCTACCCTTAATTTCAATTTTTGTAACCTTCAGGAATTAATCTCTTATTTACATGTACTGCAGGTGCCACCTTTGCAAATATTGCAAGATGAGCCAGAAGAATTCACAAATTTTCCTTCTGATTTGAAACTAACTTTTGAAATAAGTTTTTTAACCTTAGGACTTTTACATTTTCTACATGTAATGTCATCTATTTTCCCATCTAAAATAAGTTCTTCAAAAATTTCTCCACATTCTTCACACTGAAATTCAAATATAGGCATATTTCCTCCTTTTTATGAAGTTAATTTTAATATACTTCTTAACTTCAAAATAGCCTGATTGTGAAGCTGAGAAATTCTACTTTCAGTATAATTTAAAACCTTGGCAATTTCTTTCATAGTAAGTCCTTCAAAGTAATATAAAGCCAGCACCAGCCTCTCCCTTTCTGTAAGATAATCCAATGCTTTTTCTAATTTTTCCTGAAGTTCTTTTAATGCTACTGTTTCAAAGGGATCATTTTGGGAATTATCAGGAATAAAATTAAAAATATCTTCTTCGTCTAAATCTGGTAATTTCTTTTTTAGATCTTCTATATCAATAAAATTAATTCCTTTTATATTTTCTAAAAATTTATAATATTGATCTAAACTCATTCCCATAGCTTCAGCAATTTCTTCTTCTTTGGGCATTCTACCAAGTTTTTGATAAAGTTTTTTTATTTTTTCTTCAAATTGAGAAATTTTATCTCTAACACTTCTTGGTATTATATCTATTTTTCTGATTTCATCAAGTATAGCTCCTCTAATTCTAAATTCTGCAAAAGTTCTAAATTTTACTTTTTTTGAAGGGTCATACCTATTATATGCTTCTATCAAACCTATTACTCCTGCAGAAATAAGATCCTCTTTACTCAATACAGGATTTACATGAGAAGCATATCTATTTGCCCAGTAATTAATCACTGGCAAAAATTCTTCTACCAGTTTTTCAAGTGGTGGTTTTTCCTTAAATAATTGCTGTTTTTTAATACTCATTTTTAACTAAATACTTACCAATTTTTCTAAAAACATTTCAAGCCCTTTATCTTCTTGAGGGGCAAATCTTAAAAGTTTAGATGCTATATTTTTTATATCTTGAACTGTTGCTGAATCAGAACAAAGAGACATATAAGGAATTTGAGATTGTATCGCTTTTTTTATACATTCATCAAAAGAAATCCCACCTAAATAAGAAAGCTTTATCTCTGGTAAAAATTTTTGGATAACATAAAGTAATTGTTGATAAATTTTTTTCCCTTCTATTTCATTTCTAATCATATTAACTACTAAATAGAAATTTTTGATTCTATGTTTTTTATAACTTACTTTCATCAATGCATATGCATCTGCAATTGAAGTAGGTTCTGATGTGCAGAGAACTATTCTTTCCCCGGCTAAAAGATTAAAAAATAACACATTATCTGAAATCCCGGCAGCACTATCAAAAAGCAAAAAATCATAATTTTTAAATGCCTCTTCCATCTGATCCCGAAGTAATAATTTTTGATTAGAAGTTAATTGAGTAAGTTCTGAAACACCAGAACCAGCTGGAATAAAATCAAATCCATAATCTGTTTTATAAATAATTTGTTTTATTGAAAGTTCTCCATTCAATACATGTCTTATATCAAATTTGGGAGAAATTCCGAGCATTATATCAACATTAGCTAATCCAAGATCCGCATCAAAAATCAAAACCTTTTGATATAATTGCGCAAGAGCTATAGCTAAATTTATTACAAAACTGGTCTTTCCTACACCTCCTTTTCCACTTGCAACAGCGATACTTCTCATTATTTTCCCCCAGTATTTGAAAATATTTTTAAGTTTTTTTTATTGTTTTTCAATCCCTCTTAAAAAGAAATTTTTTAGTATTCTTTCTTCTCCTCTTGATATATCTTCGGGAATTCTTTTTCCTGTCGAAAGAAAAGTAATAGGCGGAAGTTTTACATCAAGAAGCCATAAAAGTGGCAAGCTATTAAATATTCGATCTGTAAAAGTCAAAAATATCCCCTCAACAGGTAATTTTGCAATCTTTTCCCAAAATTTAAGCGCATATTCATAATGCTCTGTTGCTTTTATAACCCATTGGAATCTTAAAAAGGAAAGGGTTTCGACTAAATCTCGTAACTCATCTATCCAAAATTCCTCAAGACCAGGAGTATCTACCAACACATAATCATACTTATTTAAAGCTCCTGCTATCTCTTTGAAATCTCTAATATCTAAAATCTCAAAATCTATTTCAAGAAGATCTGCTAATCTTTTACTTTGAAAATGTGAACCAACTTTGTAATTATCAAGACTTATAATAATTATATTTGCTTTATAATTGCATTTATACCATATAGCCAGTTTAAAAATACCGCTTGTTTTCCCTGCTCCATTTTCACCTATAAAAACCTGATATTTGGAATTTGGAATAGCTCCTTTTTCTTTTATTTTTTTCTTAATAAATTCTGAAAGTGTTAATCCTTTTTCTATCATTTCTTTAGCTACTATATAAGGAATACCCATTTCCAAATATTTTAAATAATCCCAGTTTTTTAATTGAGGTTGTAGAGCTTTTTGAATCAGGTTTTTTATGTCTTTTAATTCTTCTATTATTTTATTATTTATATTTTCTCCTTGTTGATAAGTCTGTGGTAAAGACAATTCAATATCCTGTTCATCAATTGCTGCGACAATTTCGTAATATGTAGTTCCATTTCTTTTTATTTTTATTGAATCAAGAATAACTGCATCTTCTCCGAGTTCTTTTCTTACTTTGCTTAATGCTTCTGCTATATTTTTTCCTGTAAATTTCTTAATCTTCATTTTTTATTCCTTTACTAATCTCACAACTTCTAAAACTTCTACTTTTATTTCTGGTGGAATTTCAGCCTGAGAAATTACAGAAATATAATAAAGGCTTCTTTCTATAAGTTTCCTTAAATGCCTTCTTACAGTTGGACTACAGATTATAACAGGAACAATATTCTTTTGCCCTGCTCTCTCCACTGCTTGAGTCAACGCAGCAACTATTTTACTTCCTATCTTTGGATCAATCATCAAAAATACACCTTGCTCTGTTCGCTGAAGAGACTTCTTTATAGCCTCCTCTATATCATCACCTACGAGTATAGCTGATAAAGTATTATTAACTAAATGAGGTTTCACTATGTAGCGTGAAAGTTTTTGTCTTACATATTCTGTAAGTATATCAGGATCTTTTATATTCACACTATAATCACTAATTGTTTCAAAAATTGTAATAAGATCCTTTAAAGGTATTCCTTCTTTTAAGAGATTTTGAAGTACCTTTTGAATAGTGGTTAAAGATGTATTATTCAAACATTCTTCTACTACCTTGGGATAATATTTATTTAAGGAATCAATAATTTTTTGCACTTCTTGTTTTGTTAATAATTCATCTGCATACCTTTTAACAATTTCAGCAAGGTGTGTTACAATAACAGTGGATAAAGTTACTACAGTATATCCTGCTGTTTCTGCTTCTTCTTTTTTATCTTCTGGAATAAAATAAGCTGTCATTCCAAAAGTGGGTTCCTTTGTAGGAATAGCCCCTTCCAGAGGCGGAGTATCTGGCCCAGGAGGTAAAGCCATCAAATATCCTGGCATTAGTTCCCCTTTAGCTACTTCTATTCCTTTAATTAAAATTAAATATTCACCAGATTTAAGGCTTAAATTATCTCGCACATGAACAGGTGGTATAAGGATCCCAAGTTCTTGAGCCAATTGTCTTCTTAAATTTTTGATTCTTTCCAACAAATCTCCGCCTCTTACTTCGTCAGCTAAATAAATCAAACCGTAACCTACTTCTATAGCAAGTAATTCTACTGGTTTAATCTCTTCCACTTCTGGAGGTGGTGGAGGGGCTTCTTCTTTCATCGCTTTTTCTTGCTCTTTTTTCTTCTGAAAAGAATGGGTTACATAACCTAAGGTAAAAAGCAGAGCAGCTAAAAAGAAAAATGGAATAAATGGAAGCCCTGGCACAAGAGCTAAAATAAACACAGCTCCACCTGCAAGCATCATAACTTCAGGATAACTACCAAACTGAAAAGCAATATCTCTTCCCATACCAGATTCAGCAGCTGCACGACTTACAAGAATACCTGCAGATGTAGAAACAATTAAAGCCGGAATCTGAGAAACTAATCCATCTCCAATAGTTAAAATTGTATAAGTCTGAGCGCATGTAGAGAGATCTAATCCTCTTTGTAAGGTTCCTATAAGAATTCCTCCTATAATATTTATACAAGTTATAATAAGACCTGCTATAGCTTCTCCTCTGATAAATTTAGAAGCTCCGTCCATAGCACCATAAAAATCGGCTTCTTTAGCAATTTCTTGTCTCCTTCTCTTTGCCTCGGCCTCATCAATAAGCCCTGCGTTTAAATCTGCATCTATTGCCATTTGTTTTCCTGGCATCGCATCCAAAGTAAATCTTGCTGCCACCTCAGCAATTCTACCCGCACCTTTGGTAATCACTACAAAATTTATCAATACCAAAATAAGAAATACAATAAAACCAACTATATAATTACCCCCTACTACAAATTCTCCGAAACTTTTAATAATATGCCCTGCTGCTAAGGTGCCTTCGTGACCTTTTAAAAGAATTACTCTTGTAGTAGCAATATTCATAGAAAGTCTAAATAATGTAGTAATCAAAAGCAGAGACGGAAAAGCAGCAAAATCAAGAGGCTTGGGAACTTGGGTTACCATAATAAGAATTAATAAAGCCATAGAAATATTAAGAGCCAAAGCAAAATCTATTAAATACCTGGGTAAAGGAAAAATTACTATACCAAGTAAGAGAATAATTCCAATTACTGTGCTAATATTGTATAAATCAAAAAAATTCCTTAGCGTGGCTTCTCTTTCCATTTATTTATTAAATAATTTTTTTATTTTTAATTTTGTAAACATATGCCAAAATTTTAGCTATAGCCTTATATAAATCTTCTGGTATGTATTCTCCTATTTTTACTTTTGCATACAAGATTTGTGCCAAAATAGGATCTTCATAAATTGGCACATTGTATTTTCTTGCGATTTCTTTAATTTTTTGAGCTAAAAACCTTTTTCCTTTTGCTATGACTTGTGGAGCTGGCATTTTTTTAAATTCGTATTTTAAAGCTACTGCATAGTGTTCTGGGTTAGTAATAACTACATCTGCTTTGGGAACTTCTGCAAGCATTCTTGCACGAGCAATTTCTCTCTGTCTTTGTCTTATTCTTGCTTTAACCCATGGATCTCCTTCTGTGTGCTTAAGTTCTTCTTTTAATTCCTGTCGGGTCATTTTTAATTTTCTTTCTACATCCCATCTGTTATATAACCAGTCTAAAATTGCAAGAAAAATTAAAACGATTATAAGCTTATTTACAAATTCTTTTAAAATTACTTTAAAACAAAATGCTATATAATTAACATTAACTCCCAAAAGTTTTAAAATGTTGTAAAAATTCTTTTGAATTATCCAGTAAGTAACACCTATAATAATTGCCAGTTTGATAAGTGCTTTTATTAACTCAAAAAGTGAAACAAGGGAGAATATCCTTTTAAAACCTTCTACAGGATTAATTCTTTCTATTTTTGGAGTAATAACCTCACTTGCCCAAACCCCTCCCCCTGTTTGTAAAAGATAAACCAATATACCTGCTAAACTCATGATTAAAAACAGAGGCAATATAATTTTTAAAGTAAAAAATAGAAAAGTCTTTGCGATATAGAAAATATTATCAAAATTAAGCTCAACAGAAAAATAGTCAAAAGATCTGGTAAATATCAGATAAAATTGTTGAAAGAATATATAGCTTAAAATAAAAAGCATTAAAAAACCTGAACCAAGTATTGCAACTGATGAAAGTTCTCTACTTTTTACAACCTGTCCACGTTTCCGAGCTTCTTCTCTTCTTCGTGGAGTAGGTTCTTCTGTTCGTTCTTGTAAGGTTTCTTCCTCTGGCATATTCTTAAAACCTTAGTGAATTTTTAAAAGTATAGTTAAAATCTCAAAATATTTATTGAAATAGGGATAAATAATCCTTGGTAATAAAACAAGCATTAAACCAAAAAAAATTAAACCTAATCCTATAGTTAAAGGAAAACTCACAAAAATTACATTCATTTGAGGAATGAATCTCGCAATAATAGCCATGCTTATATAAATTAACATCATGAAAATTAAAAGCGGAGACAAAAATTTGACACTTAGTTCAAAAATAAGTCCACTATTTTTGATTATTAAATTTATTAAGTTTTTATTGAGTTCAAAACTTCCTGGAGGAATTTTTTCAAAACTCTGACAAAGAAAATAGATTAAATAATGATGCAAATTAAAAGTGAAAAAAAATAAGAGAATAACTATATAAATCAGTTGTGAAATAACAGGTAAACTAAATCCGGAAAGTGGATCAATAGTCTGCGAAATACCGAATCCCATTTGAATTCCTACCATTTCTCCACCTAATTGAATACCTGCTAAAATAAATCTGAAAATTAAAGAGATTATAAAAATTAAAAGGAACTCATTGAAAAATATTAATGTCACATGATAAATATCAAAAACTTGCGGCAATTTAAAATTCACCGCAGGAGTTATAATTAAAGCCAGAATCAAAGCTATAAAGATTTTTATTCTAAGAGGAAAGTAAATCGGACTAAAAAAAGGAAATAGAAAAAAAAGCAATAATATTCTAAATGATACAAAAAAGAATTTATATAACTGCTGATATAAAATAGCTGAAAATTCCATTTTTATTTAATAAAATTAGGAATATTCAAAAGGAGATTCTGTGTAAAAACTGTTAATTTTTTGAGAATCCAGGGTAAAGTTAAAAAAAATACTAAAACCATTGCTAAAATTTTAGGAACAAAGGTTAAAGTCATTTCCTGAATTTGAGTAACTGCTTGGAAAATACTGATTATTAGACCTACAATTAAAGCTGTAAGTAACATGGGTGCAGAAATAAAAACCGAAAGCTCAATTGCTTGTCTTGCTAAAGCCAAAATTGTAGTTTCTGTCATAAATTCCCTCCTTTATTAAAAGAAGCTTTTTACCAAGGACATTATTAATAAATTCCAGCCGTCTACCAGAACAAAAAGCAAAAGTTTAAGAGGAAGTGAAATCATCATCGGAGGTAACATTAAAATACCCATTGATACAAGTACACCTGAGACCACTATGTCAATTATTAAAAAAGGTATATACAAAAGAAATCCTATTTGGAAAGCTGTTTTAAGTTCACTAATCATGAAAGCAGGAATAAGTGTAAGCATTGAGACGTCTTCTGGGGTTTCAGGTCTTGGTTCATTTCGAATTTTGATAAAAAGTGCAAGATCTTTTTCGCGAGTATTTTTCAACATGAATTTTTTAAATGGTTCTGAAGCGTATTTAAAAAATTCTTCTTCATTTATTTCTTTGTTCAAATACGGGACTATAGCATTTTGATATACTTCTTTAAAGGTAGGAGCCATAATAAAAAATGTCAAAAATAATGCTAAAGAGATAAGAACTTGATTAGAAGGAGTTTGTTGAGTACCTAAGGCATGTCTCAAGATAGAGAAGACTACCGTTAATCTGACGAATGAAGTAAGCATTAACAGAAGCGCAGGAGCTACAGAAAGAATTGTTAATAAAAGTAAAATCTGAAGAGTTGTGGAAAGTTGTTCAGGTCTCTGAATAGGCTCTAATCCAATTTTTATAGTAGGTAAAACCAAAGTATAAAAACTAAGAGCTATCATTCCTAATCTCTCCTAAATAAGAAAAACCTTTATCTGCAAGGCCAATAAGATATTTTTTTCCTTCAACTTCAATAAGCAAAATCTGTGCCTTATAATTAATTGGTTTTATTTCAAGAATTTTTATATGTTTTCCTTCCAGATGTTTAAAATTGAATTTTTTATAAAAATAAAGAGCAATAGGTAAAAAGCTGAGAATTAAGAGTAATACCCCAAGAGTTTCTAAATAATTTATTAATTCCATTTTAAGATCCCAGTTTTCTTATTCTTTCTTGAGCGCTTATAATTTCTGTAATCCTGACTCCAAATTTATCATTTACTACCACTACTTCTCCTTTAGCCATTAACTTCCCATTAACATATATTTCCACTGGTTCACCTGCAAATTTTTCTAATTCAACAATGGATCCTTGATTAAGTTTCAAAAGATCCCTTATTAACATCTTTGTTCTTCCAATTTCTACAGAAACTTCAAGAGGAATATCTAAAATAAATTCAAGCTCTGGATAAACTTCTCCCTTTTTTTGAGGCGATAGTTGTTCTAACTTTGCAGGCTGGGTTTCTGATTTACTTTTTTCTTGAGAAGAAGATTCGGATTGTTCCTGATTTGAAGATGTATCTTTTGGTTCCTCCAGTGCTTCTTCTAAAAGATCCATTAATTCATCAGAACCTTTTTCTTCAGACTCTTGAGGGCTTTTATCCTTTTTTTCTTCGATTTTTTTACTTTCTTCAATTGAGTTTTTTATTTCTTCTGACATCCCAATCCCCCAGTTTTTATTGTTCTTCTAAAGTTAAAAATTTTTCTATTTGAATAGCTATATGATTTTTAAAAATTCCCAATTTACCTAATATTTTAGGCACATCTTCAATATAAACTTCTAAAGGTTCCTCTATTTTTTTATCAAGAACTATTACATCACCTTTCTCCAGATTAATTAAATCACCAATAGTAATCTGGGCTTTACCAAGACAGGCTTTTAAACATACCTCACTACTTAAAATATGCTGTTCAATATTTTTCTTCCATGTTATATCAACATATTCTTCTATTTGATAAGGCGAATGTAATTTTTCTTTTACAGGTTGAAGAGTACTTAATCCATAGCATATCCATATTTTTCCATTTAGTGCCTCTAAATCTACCGCATAAGTATTTACTATAACTGCTTCTTCTGGTTGAAGAACTCTTGCAAATTGAGGATTTACTTCCCCTCTTATATATTTTGGTTTTACAGGATAGATATTTCTCCAAGCCTTTTCAAGTTCAGTAAATATTATGTTAACCACTTTTTTAATAAGTCTTTGCTCAATAGGGGTAAATTCTCTCCCTTCTACTTTAATTAACTTTCTTTCACCACCCCCTAAGAATCTTTCGACAAAAACAAATACAAGAGGAGCATCTATAATAAGCAAAACTTGGCCCTTTAAAGGTTCTAATTTAAAAATATGAACAGAAGCTGGGACCGGTATTTTATTTAAAAAATCTTTAAATCTTTCCATTTGAATAGGCATGTTTGTAATATCAACCATTTCTCGCAAAAGAGTAGAAAACTGCATTCTCAAACCACGAGCTAATTGTTCATTTATAACCTCTAAACCTGGAATTTTTAATCGTGTTGAAATAGTATAGTCTCTAAAGTCAAAAGGCTTAATTTCTTTCCCTTTTACAGCCTCTTCCTGAGAAGTAAGATCTATCTGACCTTCTTCTAACCCTGCTAATAAAGCATCTATTTCTTCTTGACTGAGTATTTTTTCCATAACTACTCCACTATGTATTGAGTAATATACATATTAAGAACAAGATCTTCTCCTATTACTTGATTTATTTTTTCTAAAAGTTCTTTTTTTATCAACTCTTTAGCTCCTGGTTGTAATACCTCTTCTACTGTTTTACTTCCCAGAGTAGAAATTATAGTATCTTGTATCACTGGTGTTTTTTCTTTTATTTCTTCTTCAGCTTTTTCATCTGGGACCTCCAAACATATACGCACCTGTAGATACCTTTTCCCGGTTGGATCAAGAAGATTTACTACTATTGGATCCAAATCCACAAAAACTGTATTGTGTGAAATTCTTCTCTCAATTCTTTTATGCTCAGTACCTTCTTCTACTCTATTTTCTTTTCCCTCCATTAAAAATGTTACAATCCCTCCTGCAATTCCTATAATCAATATTCCAATAAAAATAAACAAAATCAGTTTTTTCTTATCGCCTCTTTTAAGAGTTGTTTCTCCTTCATTATTTGGCATTTTTTACCCCCTTTCTAAAATTTAAACAAATTTTATGCCGAATTTTTTATTTTATCTTTTTTAATTATCTTAATCTTTCTTGTCAAAAAACTGACTTTTGTCAATTTTTATACTTTTTATTTTATTTTAAAACAAAAGTTCTTGTCTTTTAATTCAATTAATAATATAATATTTAATATGATGAAAGTTAAGATTAATGATTGTATTTTAGAAATAGTTCAGGGAGATATTACAGAGCAGGATACAGAAGCTATTGTAAATGCTGCAAATGAAAAACTTATCCCTGGCGGTGGTGTTGATGGAGCTATTCATAGAAAAGGAGGCCCTTCTATTTTAGAAGGATTAAGAGCTAAATATACTCATTGTCCCACTGGACAGGCTGTAATCACTGGTGGAGGGAATCTTAAAGCTAAATATGTTATTCATGCAGTAGGTCCTATTTATAAAGATGGTAAACATGGAGAACCAGAACTTTTGGCAAGTGCTTATAAAAATTCTTTACTTAAAGCTGTAGAATATAATATTTCTTCTATTTCCTTTCCCTCTCTTAGTACCGGTGCTTATGGATATCCCATGGAAGATGCAGCAAAAATAGCTTTAGAAACTGTAATTAGTTTTTTAAAAGAACATAAAAAGCCTAAACTGGTTCGTTTTGTATTGTGGGGAGAAGAGAGTTACAAAATTTTTGAGAAAACTTTAAAATCACTTGTTTAAGAATCTACTTTCTTTTTGGGTAAAGGTATATATTCTACAGAAGGTGTTGTTCGAGTAGGTTGGGGGAAGAGTTTCATTAATTGATAAATCTCTGGAGGCATTTTATTACTAACAGGAAGTCCTAATTTTTTAGCTTCTTCATAAGTAATAGGATAATCATGGGTAAAATATCCCTGAGATAAAACCTCTATTATTTCTTCAACCTTTTCTGGAGGATATTTGTCATTTAAAATCAGTCTCAAATTTTGTTTCATTTGTTTTAAAGCCATTTCCGCAATATCAGCCAGAATCAAGGTTCTATCATCTATGTGTTCTACAGGTTTTCTTTTGGTTAATCTTAAAATCGATGCTGCGGGATATTCTTTAATTTGAGGGTCAACAGGCCCTAACACAGCATGTTCATCCATAATAATTTCATCACAAGCAAGAGCAATAAGAGTTCCTCCACTCATTGCATAATGAGGTATAAATGCAGTTACTTTTGCAGGATGTTTTTTAATAGCTAATGCAATTTGTAAAGAGGCTAAAACTAATCCTCCTGGAGTATGAAGTATTATATCAATAGGCACATCTTTATCTGTTAAATGAATGGCTCTTATTACTTCTTCTGAATCATTTATATCTATATACCGCATAATTGGAAAACCAAAAAAACTCATTGTTTCTTGTCTATGAACCAAAAGGATAACTCTTGAGCCTCTCTTTTTTTCCAGATTTTCAATAGCTTTTTGACGAGCAAGCTCTAAAAATTTTTGTCTTAAAAATGGTTGCATTGCCAAAGCTAAAAACAAAATCCAGAATAAATCTCCAAATCCTATCATAAAAATTGACCTCCTGAGTTTTATTTTTTAATCTAATAGGGCACCAAAAATAGAATATTCGTCTTTATAAAATTTCCGACGTCTTCTACAAAATATTTTGATAATTAAAGCACCTGTTATAAAACCACCTATATGAGCAAACCATGCCACTCCACCAAAAGCATTAGGAAGAGTTAAGGAAAAGAGCCCGCTATAAAATTGAATCAAAAACCAGTAACCAAGATATAAAAAAGCAGGTAATTCAAAGAAAATCGGTATAAAAAACACAGGCATCATTACTAATATTCTTGCCAAAGGATACATAATAAAATAAGCCCCCATTACACCTGAGATAGCACCAGAAGCTCCTACTACTGGAATTACAGAATTTTGATGAATATAAGAATGTACTAAAGTAGCACTTATACCACATAAAAGATAAAACAATAAAAATTTAAAAGGCCCCAAACGATCTTCTACATTGTCTCCGAATATCCATAAAGTCCACATGTTACCTATTAAATGAAACCATCCTCCATGAATAAAAAGATGAGTAAATAAAGTAAAGTATTTATGAAAAGAGGACTCACCAATTAAAATCGAAAAGTAATTATCAAAAAATCTTGCAGGTATAAAACCCCAGACTTGAAAAAATTCTTCTCTTTTGTGGAGAGGAAGAGAAACTTCGTGAAAAAAGACAAGTACGTTAATTAAAATCAAAAGATAAGTAATGATCGGGGGTTTCCTACGAGGAACTATATCCTGTAAAGGAATCATCCAAGAGCTCCTATTATCTCTCCTCTGACCTTCTTTCTGAAACTTTCGCTTTTTTCAATAAGAGCTTCCAATTTATCAGGTTCCTCAGGAATTAAACCAAATTCAAAATATTTATCTTTGAACTTTAATAATCTACTTTTGCCTCCATCTAAATATTTTTTTATAATCTCTAAAAATATTGTGCCTTCTTTAGAAAGAGCATAAAATTCTGCGCTTCTTAATGCATATCTGTTAGCATTAAAGGCAAGAGAAACCCCGTTATTTTCTTTTAATAAAGACAATGCTTCAACATCTGTAATACTATCTCCCACATAAAAACCCTGAGAAAAAGGAATTGATAGTTCAGTAGAAATTTTTTCACATGCCTTTGCTTTCTCGGTTCCTCCTATAGGATTAACTTCTCTTAAAAATACACCTATATCCATATTCCAGATAATTTCAAAAAATATTTCTTCTAAACGATCCAATATATTAAGGAGTTCTGATGAAAGATCTGAGGGTTCTTTTGCGTGTTTAGGAAGTATTATTTCTGGCATTGAAATAATTTCTTTATAAAGCCCCTCTAAAACTTTCGCTTCTGCTTTTGAAAGTTTAACTTTATCAAGATCAACCTCAGTACAAAAAATATTTTCCATAGGGAAATTAGCAATTTCAGAAAGAGCCTCTAAATAAGGCCTGTAACTTGTACTTATTATAAAAGTAGGCAAAAGTTTGTATAATTGTGGTAAAATTTCGGGGATATGAGGAAGAAATATTATAGTTTTCTTTGAAAATTCCCTGAGACTACGATTATCTGCTGAAAATAATTTTAAAAAAGGTAAAATTAGTTTTAATGTATCTCCTGCTTTATAACCGGGCTTTTTTTTAATATCTGCTAAATAATCATCAAAACGAGAAATTTGAGTAAAAAAGAAATCACCTTTAGGTATAATTGTAGAACAATATTCAAAAGCATTATCATTAAGGGTTAAGGGACCTTCACAATCGAAAGCTAAAAATGGCATATTTCTCAGTTTTTTAAAATTTTCTTTAAAAAGTATCTTTTAAAAATGTAGCCTCTTCATAAATTTAGTCAAGTAAAATTTTTGAAAAAGATTACTTTAAAATAGTTTTTCAAAGAATTTTTAAATCTATTAAACTTATTAACTTTAAAGCTTCCTCTCATGGTACCCCCCTATTTTTATTAAAAATTTTTATCTAAAAATTATTATAATTTGTAATTTTAACCTGGAAGCTTTTTATTTATAAAAAATTTTCAATCTTGACAAAAGCTGATTTTAAGCTATTTTTAGGTAAAAACTCAAAAGGGGGCGTTTCTAAGTGTTTGCAGTAATTAAGACCGGTGGAAAACAATATATTGTGAGACCTGGAGATAGGATCAAAGTAGAAAAAATAAATGCTAAAGTTGGAGAAACAATAGAAATTTCAGAAGTTCTTCTGGTAAATAAAGATGGTGATTTAAAAGTTGGTACTCCATTTGTAGAAGGATGTAAAGTAAGGGTTTCCATTTTAGAACATGGAAAATCTCCTAAAATAATTATATTTAAGAAAAAACCCAAAAAAGGATATAAAAGAAAAAGGGGACATAGACAACCTTATACTTTAATTGAAATTAAAGAAATAGTTATTTAAATATAAATTTTGGAGGGATAAAATATGGCTCATAAAAAATCTGGTGGATCTTCTAGAAATGGACGTGATTCACATTCAAAGCGACTCGGAGTAAAAAGATTTGGTGGACAATATGTTAAAGCTGGTGAAATAATAATAAGGCAGAGAGGAACTAAAGTTCATCCAGGTTTTAATGTAGGATTAGGAAAAGATTATACAATTTTTTCCAAAATAAATGGAATTGTAAAATTTGAGACAAGACACGGAAGAAAAGTAGTCAGTGTTTATCCAGTTTAAAAAATTAATTTTTAGGTTTTAATATTTTTGGTGTTTGAACTATTAATATTATTTCTTTTGAGTTATATTCTTGGGTCAATTCCTTTTGCTCTTGTAATTTCTCTTCCTCAGGGCATAGATCCACGTAAAGCAGGAAGTAAAAATCCTGGAGCAACAAATGTTGCTCGCTTACTTGGCAAAAAATGGGGAATTCTTACCTTTATCGGAGATTCTGGTAAAGGTATCTTAGCTCTTTTATTAGCTTCTCTTTTTCTTAAAGATCTTCCTTATCCTAAGGAACTTATACTTGCGGGTGTTGGATTTTTTGCGGTTCTGGGACATTTATTTTCCGTCTTTCTTAAATTTAAAGGTGGTAAAGGTGTTGCTACTACAATAGGTGTATTTCTTTTTTTAACTCCTGAAGCTATGTTAGCTGGTCTCTGCCTTTTTATAATTGCTGTAGCATTATCAGGCTATGTATCAGTTGGTTCTCTATTAACAACAGCATCTTTACCTTTTTTAATTTATCTTTTTCACTATTCATCTGAATATATTATCACAAGTGCTCTTTTAGCTCTTTTAATCTGGATTAAACATAAAGATAATATAAAAAGATTATTAAAAGGTGAAGAAAAAACTTGGAAAAAACAAAAAAATATCTGAAATCAGTTTCTTAATTGAATTTGTTTATAAATAAAATTAAAAAGTATATAAAAACTTTTAATTTATTTAAAAACGGAGAAAGAATATTAATTGGCTTATCTGGTGGGCTTGATTCCGTTGCTTTATTAGAAACTCTTTTATTAATAAAAAATGAATATAATTTTCAAATCTTTGCCTCTCATTACGATCACAAAATAAGAAAAGATTCTTATAAAGATGTTATTTTTGTATATAAATTGTGTAAAGAAAAAAATATTCCTCTCTTTTGCTCTTTTGCCTCTGTTCCAGCCTATGCTAAAAGAGAAAAAATCAGTTTGGAAATGGCAGGAAGAGAACTTCGTTATAATCTCTGGTATTTTTTAGCCAAAAAATATAATTTTCAGAAAATTGTCTTGGCTCATCATTTAGATGATTTAACTGAGGAAATCTTTATGAGATTAATTAAAGGTACTGGAAAGAGAGGATTAGCAGGGATTCCAATTAAAAGAGATTTAATAGTAAGACCTTTCCTCTTTGTTACTAAGGATGAAATCAGAAAATTTGCTTTGGAAAGAAATTTAACATGGAGAGAAGATTATACAAATCAAGATATACGATTCATGAGAAACAAAATAAGGCATATACTCATACCTTTTCTGGAGCAAAAATTTAATAAAAATATTAAAAAAACTATAGGAAAAACCGCCTTAGTACTTGCAGAAGAAGAAGAATTTATAGAAGAATTAGCTAAGAATGAATTTGAAAAGCTTAAATTTTATTCTGAAAATGAGCTTAATTTAGATTTATCTAAATTAAAAAAATTACACCCTTCTTTGAGAAAAAGGATTTATTTCTTAGCACTTAAAGAAATAGAGGTTCCTCTTTTTAGAATCACTTATACACATATTGAAAGCATTGAAAATTTGATTATCAAAGAAAAAAAAGGGCCTGTATATCTGCCTGGTGATTTTTTGGTTTATAAAGAACCTTCTTCTCTTAGATTCAGTAAAAAAGTCTTTACTTTTCCTTATTTTGAAATAATTATTGATTCAGAAGGAGAATATATCTTGCCTACTAATCAAACTCTAAAAGTTTTTTTAACCTCTTTAGAGAAAACTTTTCAAACCCCGAATAGAATGATATTTTCTGGTGAAAAACTCTCTTTTCCTTTTATAGTAAGAAAAAGAAAACCAGGAGATCGCATTTTTTTTAAACATTTGGGACATAAAAAATTGAAAAAATTCTTTTCGGAAAAAAAGATCCCTTCATCTTTAAGAGAAAAAATTTTGATTTTCGAGCATAAAAATGAAATAATAGGTATATGGAATCTTTATGTTCATCCAGATTATATCCCGGATAAACATTGCAACAAAATTGTTGTAATAGAAGTTTTGTAAAATGTTATTGATTTTAAAAAAACCTGTAATAAATTTATTTTTAAATGAAAAATATAAGTAAAATTTTAATAATTTGGTTAACTCTTGGTCTTATAATAGTTCTTATTTATAATCTTTTTGTGAATAAAAATTATTTTTATTCTTCTATAAATATTTCTTATTCTGATTTTCTAAATAAAGTTGAGAAGGGTGAAGTTACAGAAGTAATTATTGAGGGAGAAAAAATTACAGGTAAATTAACATCTGGGAAAAATTTTATTACTTATGCTCCCCAGGATCAACAATTATTACCTTTATTGAAATCTAAGGGAATAAAAATTGTTGTAAGACCAAAAAATCAAAATAACTGGGTTACATCATTTCTAATTTCCTGGTTACCTTTTATTGTATTAATTGCTTTATGGATTTTATTTATGAGGCAAATGCAACCAGGAAATCGTACTTTTTCTTTTATAAGAAGTAGAGCCCGTGTAATAAAACCGGGAGAATCAAGAATTACTTTTAAAGATGTAGCAGGGATTGAAGAAGCTAAAGAAGAACTTCAGGAAGTAGTAGAATTTCTAAAAAATCCTCAGAAGTTTACAAAATTAGGAGCAAGGATTCCTAAGGGAATTCTTTTAGTTGGTCCTCCTGGGACAGGTAAAACTTTATTAGCCAAAGCAATAGCTGGAGAAGCTGGGGTTCCCTTTTTTAGTATCAGTGGTTCTGATTTTGTTGAGATGTTTGTTGGCGTAGGTGCTGCAAGAGTAAGGGATCTCTTTTCACAAGCTAAAAACAATAGTCCCTGCATAATATTTATAGACGAAATAGATGCTGTGGGACGTTATAGAGGTGCTGGTCTTGGTGGTGGGCATGATGAAAGAGAACAAACACTTAATCAGCTTTTAGTAGAAATGGATGGGTTTGATACAAATGAAGGGATTGTAGTTCTGGCAGCTACTAATAGACCTGATATTTTAGATCCGGCACTTTTAAGACCCGGTAGGTTTGATAGACAGGTAGTAGTTCCTCCACCAGATCTAAAAGGAAGAGAAGAAATTTTAAAACTATATGCAAAAAAATTTAAAATTGATGAAAGTGTAGATTTCAAAACCTTAGCTAAAGGAACTCCAGGATTTACTGGTGCAGATTTGGAAAATATGATAAATGAAGCAGCAATCATAGCTGCAAAAAAAGGAAAAGAAAAAATTACAATGGAAGATTTGGAAGAGGCTAAAGATAAAATCTTGATGGGAAAAGAAAGAAAAGGGATAATTTTAAGTGAAGAAGAAAGAAAAATCATTGCTTACCATGAAGCAGGACATGCATTAGTTGCATATTATCTTCCTGATCCTGATCCTATTCATAAAATCAGTATTATTCCGAGAGGGCAATCTCTGGGAGTAACTCAACAATTACCTATTGATGATAGACATATTTACACAGAAGATTATTTACTTAAAAAGATCACTGTACTTCTTGGAGGGAGAGTAAGTGAAGAAACTGTATTCAACAAAATAAGTTCTGGAGCTCAGGATGATCTTAAAAAGGCAACCCAGATTGCAAAAAAGATGGTATGTGAATGGGGTATGAGTAAAAAACTTGGCCCTTTAACATTTGGTAAACATGATGAGCAAATTTTTTTGGGTAAAGAGTTATTTCAAATAAAAGATTATTCTGAAGAAACCGCCCGTCTTATTGATGAAGAAGTTAGAAATATTATTCAACATTGTTATGAAAGAGCTAAGGCTATAATTACTCAGTATATTCACAAACTTCATAATGTTGCTAAGGTTTTACTGGAAGAAGAAACTATAGATGCCGAAAGATTTAAACTTATTCTTCAAGAAAATTAAACTTAATTTTCTTATATTTATTTTTTAATTATAATGTTACCTCCTTTAAAAATTAGAAATAAAGTTTTTAATTGGGAAAAGGGTCCTTATTTTATGGGAATTTTAAATGTAACCCCTGATTCTTTTTCGGATGGAGGAAAATATTATAATGTTTCTTCAGCTTTACAAAGAGCTAAAGAATTAATTGAAGAAGGAGCAGATATAATAGACGTAGGCGGAGAATCTACTCGTCCGTTTTCAGAACCCGTACCCGAAGAAGAAGAAATAAAAAGAGTAATACCTGTTATTAAGGCAATAAGAAACGAATTCCCAGATATTCCAATTTCTATAGATACTTATAAAGCTAAAGTTGCTGAACTTGCTTTAAAATCTGGAGCTGATATTGTTAATGACATAAGTGCACTTCGTTTAGATCCTGAGATGATAAAAGTTATAAAAGATTTTCAGTGTCCTGTAATAATAATGCACATGAAGGGAACACCAAAAACTATGCAAATTAATCCTGTTTATCAAAATGTAGTAGAAGAAATTAAAAAATTTTTAGAAGAAAGAATATCTTTTTTAGTAAATAATGGAATAAATTTTGAAAACATCATAATAGATCCAGGAATAGGTTTCGGAAAAAAATTAGAACATAATTTAGCTATTCTCAAGAATTTAGAATCTTTTCACTCACTTAATCGTCCTATTTTAATAGGTCATTCACGAAAAAGTTTTATAGGTGAAATAACCAGCCGATCTGTATCTCAAAGAGAAGGAGGTACAGTAGGTGTATCTCTATTTTGTTTTTTAAAAGGTGTTAATATTTTAAGAGTTCATAGAGTTGATTTAAATAAAGATGCTATAATTTTATTTAAAACCTTGCAAAATTAAATTTTTAGGAGCTTTTTCTTTGCAGACGGAGTTTTTGCTTTTTGAAAGATGTCTCGAAGTATTTAAAGGACTTAGATTAAGAGATCTTATTGATATCTTCATTGTTTCTTATGTGATTTATCGTATTTTGCTTTTAATTCAAGGAACTCGTGCTTTACAAATGGTGGCTGGATTAACTATAATTCTTTTTCTTTATTTTATTTCTGATTTATTTCAACTTTTAACACTTCATTGGTTGTTAAATACTTTTATGTCTTCTATTTTTATCCTAATTATCATTATTTTTCAAGACGATATAAGAAAAGCCTTGGCACAGATTGGTAGAGCACCATTTACAAAAATTCAGACAGAATTTTCTCATGGAATTGAAGAAGTTGTTAAAGCAGTAAGTTATTTATCTGAAAAAAAGATTGGTGCGCTTATAGTATTTGAAAGAGAAATTAGCCTTAAAGAATTTATTGAGGGAGCTGTTATTATAGACTCTAAAGTTACAAAAGAATTATTGATAAGTATTTTTTATCCTAAATCTCCTTTACATGATGGAGCTGTAATCATAAGTAAAGGTAAAATATTAGCAGCTGGTGTAGTTTTACCACTTTCTACAAATCCTGATATAGCTAAAGATTTAGGAACAAGACACAGAGCAGCAATTGGAATCACTGAAATAACTGATGCAATAGCTATTGTTGTATCCGAAGAAACAGGTTATATTTCTTTAGCTGTAAGTGGAAAAATAACAAGAGATATTACACCAGCTACTTTAAGAAAAATTCTTTCTCAACTTCTTGGATTTGTGTCCAGGGCTCCGTGGTGGAAAAGGGTAACTTATGAAGTGGTGGAAAAGAGAACATAAATTAAAAATTATTTCTCTGCTTCTGGGGACTACCTTATGGTATTTCGTAGTATGGGGACAACCTATAGAAAAAGTTATTGAAGTTCCTGTAACTTATAATTCTTATAATCCAAATTATTTAATAGAGATCAAACCTTCTAAAATACTAATAAAAATTTCTGCTACAAGAAATTCTCTCAGAGCCCTTTCAGGTTCTATTTTTAAAATTAATCTGGATTTAACGAGCTATACACCAGGGACCTACCAAGTAAGAGTTCCTTTGGAACAATTGAATTTTCCATCAAAAATTAAAATAAAAGAAATAAATCCCGATTATCTTACTGTGATAATTCATAAATTACTCATCAAAAAAGTTCCTGTAGATATTGCATGGAAGGAAACCTATATTAAAAATAAAAATTTTACTTTGATATTAATCCCTCCAAAAGTATTAATTAAAGGACTTAAAAAAGATATTCAAACTATAAATAAAGTTCTTACAGAACCTGTGGATTTATTAAAATTACAACTTATAAAAGAGATGGAAGTAAAAATTATATATCCTTCTGGTGTAATTTCTATTATTCCAGATAAAGTTAAAATAATTTATAAAGAGACTAATAAAAAGAGGGTTTAAAAGATGGATAAGAAGCTATTTGGAACAGATGGAATTAGAGGCGAGGCTAATATTTACCCTATGTTACCAGAAATAGCTTTACAGGTCGGGAGAGCTATAGGATATTTATTCAAAAATCGCGAATCTCATTTAAGTAAGGTAATCATAGGTAAAGATACAAGATTATCTGGTTACATTTTTGAATCTGCTTTAATAGCCGGTTTATGTTCTATGGGAGTTTCTACCTGGCTTATAGGCCCCTTACCCACCCCAGCAATTGCATTTTTAACAAAGGATATGAGAGCAGATGCAGGTATTATGATATCTGCTTCACACAATCCTTATTATGATAATGGAATAAAAATTTTCAATAAAGATGGTTTTAAACTTTCAGATGAAATGGAAAAAACAATAGAAAAGTTAATTTTTGATAAAGAATTTGAAAAAATCAGAATTTATAAAGATTCTATAGGAAGAGCTTACAGAATTAAGGATGCTATAGGTAGATATGCGGTTCATTTAAAATCTTCTGTGCCATCTTATATCAATTTCGAAGGTATAAAAGTGGTTATAGATTGTGCTAATGGTGCAGCATATCAGGTAGGACCTTTGGTTCTTGAGGAACTTGGAGCTAATGTTATTTCAATTGGATGTTCTCCAGATGGGGTTAATATAAATGAAAATTGTGGTGCCCTTTATCCTGAAAATCTTAGAGAATCGGTATTAAAAAATAATGCTGATCTTGGAATAGCTCTTGATGGTGACGCAGATAGAATTGTAATAGTTGATGAAAAGGGAAATTTTATTGATGGAGACGATCTTTTAGCTTTATTTGCTATTGAATTTAAAAATAAAAATTATCTTTGGAAAAATACAGTAGTAGGTACCATAATGAATAATTTAGGACTTGAAAAATTTTTGAATGCTCATGGAATAGAATTTATAAGAACTCCTGTAGGAGATAGATATGTAGTAGAAAAATTGAGGGATATAAAAGGTCTTCTGGGAGGAGAAACTTCTGGTCATATCATATTTTTGGATAAAGCTACTACAGGAGATGGACTTCTTACAGGTTTAAGATTGATCTCTCTTATGAAAGAAAAAGAAAAACCTCTTTCTGAATTGTGTAATCTTTTCGAAAAAACACCTCAAATAATAAAAAATGTAAAGGTTAAAGAAAAAAAACCTGTAAAAGAAATAGAAGGCTTATCTGAAAAAATTAAACTTGTTGAGGAAAAACTTAAAAAGAAAGGAAGGATTATTGTGCGCCCATCCGGAACTGAACCTAAGTATAGAGTAATGGTCGAGGGAGAAGATGAAGATTTAATTAAAACCATAGCAGAAGAAATAGCAGAGTATATAAGAAAAAAACTTAATTGAAAATGAAAAAAATTTATTTTTTTATTTTTTTAATTTTACTTTTATTTTTTTGTGCAGGGATAATATTAAAAGGATATAATTTCGTCCATTTCAGATCTTCCCTTTTGTGTGTCTCTTGTATGGGTCTGGAATGAAAATAAGAACATGGATTCAATTTTTGTCCACTTTTATTCACAATGGATATTTCGGTTTTTTAAAAACACAAAATCTTTATACAGGATTTTTTAAAAATTTTTGTGCATTTGGTTTAAATTGTCATTCCTGTCCTGCTTCGCTTTTTGCCTGCCCTTTGGGAATATTACAGAATTTAACTTCATCTACAAGAACACTCCCTATTAAAACTTTAATAGGACCATTTTTTTATATAATAAGTTTTTTATTTTTATCCGGAATTTTATTAGGAAGATTTATTTGCGGATGGTTATGCCCTTTTGGACTCTTTCAAGAACTTCTTTATAAAATCCCTTTTTATAAAAAATCTATTACACTTCCATTAAATTTTCAAAAAAAATTTAAATATTTTATTTTATTATTATTTATATTTCTTTTTCCTCTCTTATTTCTCAATGATTTAGGATACGGAATTTTATGGTTTTGTAAATTTCTTTGCCCTGCAGGAACTCTTGAAGCAGGCTATCTCAATCTCTTACTTCATCCATCTCTTAGAAATTTAATTAGTTTTACATTTTATTTTAAATCTTTTATTTTGTTTTCTATAGTTGTTTTATGTATCATGGATTTAAGATTTTTTTGCAAAAACATATGCCCCTTAGGTTTAATATACGGTATATTTAATAAATTTAGTTTATTTCAACTTTCCTGGGAAAAAGAAAAATGTAATTCTTGTAATATCTGCGAAAAAATATGTCCTATGAATCTCTCTATCCCCGAAGAATTAAACTCAATAGAATGTATAAGATGCTTAAATTGTGTCAAATATTGTTCTAAATATGCTATAAAACTAAAAAACATTCTTTATGAAGACGAAATAAATGTTATATCCCCAAATCAAACTTAATAAAACAGGAATAAAAAAATATTTTCAAAATTCTTTATGGTTTACTTCTAAGGATATAGATAATTTTGAAAAATTAAAAACTTCTATTGAACCAGGAGGATTAGTTTCTATAGTATCCCCGGAAAATTATTTTCTTGGGCAGGGATATTTTAATCCCAAAAGCTATTATTGTCTCAAACTTCTTACAAAAGAAAATATACCTATTGATGAAAAATTCTTTTACGCCCAATTTTCAAAAGCTCTATCTTTAAGAAAAAAGATATATCCTAATGAAAAAGCTTTCAGATTAGTTTTTTCAGAAGGGGATTTTCTTCCTGGAATTATTATAGATGTATTTGACAAGGTTATTGTAGTTCAGTTATACACTTTGGGAATGGAAAAATTAAAAAATTTTATTATTTCAGCCCTTAAAAATCTATTGACACCAGAGGTTATAGTTTTCAAAAACGATTCTTCTAAAAGGAAAGAAGAAGGATTGGAGCTTTATACTGAGGTAGTGGAGGGAAATCTAAAAGATCCGGTATTAATAGAAATAGATGAAATAAAATTTTTAATTCCTATAATAAATGGACAGAAAACCGGCTTCTTTCTGGATCAAAGAGAAAACAGAAGATTTATAAGAAAATTATCCCAAGACATGATAGTACTTGATGTATTTTCCTATATAGGTGGTTTCTCTTTTTATGCTTTAAAAGGTGGAGCCAAAAGAGCTTTTCTTATCGATAGGTCCGAATTGGCTTTAAATGTAGCTGAAGAAATTGCAAAAATTAATGGCTGGAAAGATAAAATTATTATAGTAAAAAGCGATGCCTTTAAAGTTTTAAAAGACCCTCCAGAAAGTAACTTAATTATTCTTGATCCACCAGCATTTATAAAAAGTAAAAAAGATATCGATTTGGGTATTAAAAAATATGAAAAATTATATTTTTTGGGATTAAAAAATCTCCAAAAGGGGTTGTTTTTTCCTTTTTCTTGCTCATATTTTTTAAAAATGGATACTTTCTGGAAAATGATAATTAAAGAATTAATTAAATTAAGGATAAATGGAAAAATCATTTATCAGGGTTTTCAAGCATTTGATCATCCTATTAACCCAAATGTAGAAGAAACTTTTTATCTAAAAGGCTTAGGAATATGGGTAGAGTAGAAGCGGAAAATATGTCTGAAATAGATAAAGAACAGGCAAAAAAATTAGGGATATGGATAGATAATTTTTTGGTAAAAGTCTCTGATGATGATATGTTGCTTTATATAGAAAAAGAAGATCCCTTAGATCGTATATTAGAAGCTAAGGTTCTTAAAGATTGGGATAAAATCAAAAAAGAATTAAAAAAACAGGGATTTTTTGGAATTCTACCAACACCTGAAATTCTTCCTGATAAAATTATTTTAGCTAAGGGTCTTTTACCTATGGAAGGAATCCCGGAAAAAATAGTAATATTGGAAAAATTTTTATCTTTTTTAGATAAAACCGAGGTTTTAAAATCAAAAGACGAAAAAGAAATATTTGAAAAAGAAGATTTAAGAGAACTTCACAAAAAAATAATATGTGTTGATAAAGATGAGGCAATTGCTAAAAGAATACCACCGGTTCCAGGAATTCCTGGAATTAATATATGGGGAGATACTATAGAACCACCTCCTACTCCATCACAAATTCCATTTTCTCTTGGGAAGTTTGTATACTTAGATGAAAAAGATAATCTAATTAAAGCCAAAGAACCAGGTGTTGTTATAATAGAAAAAGATTCCATCAATGTATATCCAGAATATACCTTAGATGGTGATATAGATTATTCTACAGGAAATGTATATTTTAAAGGTAAAAAATTGAAAATTACAGGAGATATAAAATTTGGATTTAAAGTTATTTGCGAGGGAGATTTAGAATTAATAGGAAGTACAGAAAATAAAGTTTATATAGAAGTAAAAGGAAATTTTCAGTGCTTTGGAATAATAAGAGGTGAAAATACTGTTGTAAAAATTAATGGTAATGCAGAGATAAGGGGTGTAGAATATAGTACATTAGAAATAAATGGAGATTTGATTATTTATGATTATATGATTTTCTCTAAAGCAATAATAATGGGCAACTTAAAAGTTATTTCAGGAAGAGGATTAATATATGGCGGAAAAATAAAAGTAGCAAAAGATGCAGAAGTTAATAAACTGGGAAATGAGAATTCCATACCTACTTATATTGCGGTAGGATATAACCCTGTAATTTTGAACGAATTTTATAGAATTAATAAAGAGATTGATGAGACAAATCAAGTTTTAAAAAAATTAGCTTATGGAATAATGCTGGGAGAAAATCTTAAAAAAGAAAAAAAGCTTTCTCAAAAGGCTATAGAAATTTTAAATCTTATTTATAAACAATACAATTTGAGAAGGAAATATCTTGAAAATTTAAAAGTTACTTTTAAAGATACTCAAAAAAGATTAGAAGAATTAAAAACTCATACTCTTACAGTATTTAAGAAAGTTTATCCAGAGGTATCTATTTATATAACTACTAAAGAGTTAAAAGTAAATAAAGAACTTACTGGTTTGATAATTTTTTATTTAGATCGTGAGGCAAATAAAATTAAAATAAGAACTTAATTTATCTATTTTTTTTCTGCTAATGCAGTAGTTATAGAGGACTTTATGGTTTGCATTTCTAAAATTTCTGAAAGTTCTATATTTTTTATTTCTTCTGTATTAATTATTACCCCTTCTAAGTATACTTTTTGGAAATCATCAGGGTAATAAAAGAAAACATAAGTATTAATATTTAACTTCGGATTTAAATAAACTAAACATTCTTTAATAAAAGTTTCTTTGTTCATATAGTTTTTTAAAATAAATTTTTCTTCTTTTGGATCTCTTTCAAGCAAAACCCATGGTTCAATATATTCTCGCTTTATAGTTCCCAAAAATTTGTAATTTTGTATTTTTATGAAATATTTTTCATAACTTCTTTTTTTTAATATAAATTCTTTTGTAAGTATAAGTTCTTTAAAATATATCTGTTTTTTAATACTTCTTATATCTGAAAAATTTATATGAGATACTATATCAAAGATTTTTAATTTGATTATTTTATTATTGGAAAAGAAATTTTCTATTGTTTCAAAGCCTGTTTCTAAATACTGCCAGAATTTTTCTTTTAATAATTCATTATAAAACTTTAACCTTCTATTCTGTGTCCTTAATTCTTCGATCTCACTTTGAAGGGTTTTTCGCGAAAGTCTTGCTATATATTTTTTCCTATACTCTTTAAATGATTCTGGATTTTTTTCTAAATTAAGCAATTCAAAGGCTTTGTTTAATTCTAAAGATTTTTCAGGATCTCCACCTCTATCTGGATGGTATATTAATTGAAGAACCCTATAAACACTTTTTACCAATTTATATAATGCCTCTTCATCAAGCTCTTTTACTATCTTGGGAGAAAGTCCAAATACTTCAAAAGGGTTTTTATTCCTCATTTTCAAATTTTATAACTTACAAATTTTTCTAACAATTTTAACAGTTTTTTCCTTATTTCCATAATTTTTTCCTCTGGTTTTCTATAAGTGGTTTTTCCTATTTCATCAGTAATAAAACATATATTTACAACTTTCAAATTTAAAGCATTTCCTACAGAAAACAATGCTGAGGTTTCCATATCTATAGCATTTATTTTCTTTTTCCATTTTTCCAAAAATCCTTTATTTTTTTCAATTTTAAACGGTACATCTGTAGATAGTATATTACCTTTTTTATAATTTATAAATTGTTTATTCATTTCCTTTTCTATAATATTTAAAAGCTTCTCATTCGGGAAAAATACTTTTTTAGAAGGGAAATATAACTTACTTACACCTTCTAAAGAATAGGCTTTTTGAGGTAATAACAGATCTCCAAGATTTAACTTTGTGTTAATTTTACCTGCCCATCCAATTCCAAGAATTTCTTTTATGCCCAGCTTTGAAAGTAATTCTAAAATCATTGCCACAATCGGTGCCCCTATCAATGGCCCTAAAATTATAGCATCAGAATTGTATTTAATTTTTATATTAAGCCAGGTTAAACCCTTTTCAAAAAACAAATTTTTATTTAAAAAATTCCATTCAGGCAGTGTAAAACAGATAATAGCTCTTTTACCTGTTTGAATTTTTAAGGGTGGATAAAACATTTAAATTTTTAACCTATTTATTCTATAAAAAAGAATTAAATCCTGAAATTTATCGCTTTCAAGGGGATTTTCAGCAAAATAAAATAAATGTGTTTTACATTTACAATCTGTCGAACCAAACCTATAAATAAATCCGTCACAGATTTTGTATAAATCTTTAGCAATCTGGCATTCTAATTTTTCTGAAGCAATTATAGAAATATCTGTTATTATTTTTGCTTTTTTTAGAAAATAATCTATGTGCCATTTTAAATTTTTATTTTTTCTACGGTGTCTTTTTATTCTATGAGTAAGATTTTTCATAGCAGATCCTACATATACATAATAACCTGGTTTAAAATTTTTTATACCTAAGGCACCTATTTTTATTTTTTCAAATTTTTCTAAATTTAAAATTAATAAATAAGCCCCTTTATTTGCAAATTCTTTTTCTAAAAATGAAAAAGGGATTTTCACTTCCTTAATTTGCTGAATTTCTGAAAATTTTGGATCCCATCTTAAGGATATTGCTTTAAATTCAATATTGTTCTTCGTTTCTATAAAAGTTTTAGTAAATTCCATATCTATATGATAGGCAGGAAGAAAATATTTTACATTTGGATTCATAATTACAAAAAGAACACAGCCTTTTATTTTTTCATTGTTAAGTTTCGCCAATTCTTTAAGATGCTTAGTACCTCTTTTAGTTACTGCATCAGGAAACATTGCTATTTCTTTTCCAAAATATGTACAAGTTTTTATTTCTAAAATCTTTTTTTCTTTTGTAAATATATTTTCTAAAATAAAATCAAATCTACTATTAAAAATTTTTACTTCTTCTTTTAATACTTTATAGTTTTCAAACCCAGCGATTCTTTTTTCTTTAATAAGATTTTTAATTATTTTATTAGTGTAATGAGTATGTAACAAAACATAGAAATTTTCGTATTCGCAAGCAAATAGAATATAGGGCAATTTTGTTTTTTTATTATTAGGAATTAATAAAATCTTTCTTCCCTTTAGCAAAAGATTCCAGAGTCTCCCTGGATTAGGAAGATAAGCCAAAGTTTCTTTGCCATTAATTAAAACCTTACACACAAATCTGTTAAGCCTTTTCAAAAATATGCCTTCAATTAAATTAGCATATAAACTCATTTAAGTTTATTATACTACCAGCACCTGAGAAAATTTAAATTTTTTAAAATGAACTTAATTTTTTAATTATGGAAATAGCAATAAACAATGTTCTTATTCCTGATTTCAA
>CAYPFL010000002.1:0-231063 GCA_964410095.1 uncultured Thermodesulfatator sp. | reverse complement strand
AGCCTGTGGCATTAGAGGAGGGATTAAGATTTGCAATTAGAGAAGGTGGAAGAACAGTTGGAGCTGGTGTTGTTACTAAAATAATAGAATAAAAAGGAGCAATAATATATGGCTAAAAAAGGGGAAGCAAGAATCATAATACATTTACAATGTACTCAGTGTAAGAGAATAAATTATACCACTACAAAAAACAGGCGTAATACTCCTAATAGATTAGAATTGAGAAAATATTGTCCATGGGATAGAAAGCATACTTTACATAGAGAGGTAAAAAAGTAAAGCAGGCCAGTAGCTCAACCTGGTAGAGCGTCGGACTCCAAATCCGAAGGTTGGGGGTTCAAATCCCTCCTGGCCTGCTATTTTTGTATTTTAGAAATTAAAATGAATGAGTAAAAAAACAAAAGTTAAAACAAAAAAGATTAAAAACGAAAGATTGAAATTTCAAAAAGAGATAACAAAAAAAGAGGGGATAGAATCTTTTATAAGCAGGGGTGTAAATTTTTTAAAAGAAGTTAAAATAGAGGCAAAAAAAATAACCTGGCCCCAAAGAAAACAAGTTTTATTAACTGCTATAATGATTGCTATGTTTAGTTTATTTATAGGAGCCTATTTAAGTATTCTGGATGTGATATATAATAGTATTATTTCTTTGTTAATAAAATAAGAAAAAGTTAAAAAGAAGAAAAATGAGTAAAATTTGGTATTCTATTCAGGTGTGGGCTGGAAGAGAAGAAGAGATAAAAAATAAAATTGAAGAATTATTTACTCAAAAAGGTTGGATTGATAGAGTAGAAAGATTTTTTGTTCCTCCTTTAAAAGAAATTGAAATATATTTTTCTCCTGAAAAACAAATTGTGCAAAGATTTTATTCTGGCTATTTTTTAATGTTAGCTGATCTTGATGAAGAGATGAAAGAAGAGATTAAAAATATAGAAGGTGTTTTAGATATTGTAGGTGGGGATAAGTTTTATGTTTTTAGAAATGAAGAAGTTGAAAAATTAATTTCTCAATTAGTGGTTGAGGAGATTAAACCAAAGCCCAGATATCAATTTTTACCAGGTGATAGAGTTAGAATTACAGAAGGTCCATTTGCTAATTTTATTGGAATAGTTGACGAAGTTAAACCAGATAAAGGAAAGGTAAAAGTACTTGTAAGTATTTTTGGAAGAGAAACCCCTGTTGAGATAGAATTCACGCATTTACAGAAGCTTTAAGGAGGGATATGGAGGTATGGCTAAGAAAGTAATTGCTCAAATTAAATTACAGATTCCTGCAGGTCAAGCAACTCCTGCTCCACCAGTTGGACCAGCACTTGGTCAACATGGTGTTAATATTATGGAATTTGTTAAAGCCTTTAATGAAAAAACTCGTGGACAAGAAGGTATGATTATTCCTGTAGTTATTACAGTTTATGCAGATAGATCTTTTACTTTTGAATTAAAAACACCGCCTGCTTCAGTTCTTTTGAAAAAAGCTGCAGGAATAGAAAAAGGTGCACATAGTCCAAAAAAAGAAATAGTAGGAAAAGTGACAAGAAAACAGGTTGAAGAAATTGCCAAGATGAAAATGCAGGATTTAAATGCTTCGAGTTTAGAAGCAGCTATAAGAATGATTGAAGGAACAGCAAAAAGTATGGGTATTGAAATAGTAGATTAAAAGGGGACTTAAAAATGGCAAAGAGAGGAAAGAAATACAGGGCTGCTTTAGCAAAAGTTGACAGAACAAAAAGGTATACTTTTGAAGAGGCAGTAAAACTTGCTTTGGAAACTGCTTATGCTAAATTTGATGAAACAGTAGAGGTAGCTATAAATTTAGGTGTAGATCCTCGTCATGCAGATCAGATGGTAAGAGGATCAGTGGTATTACCTCATGGTACAGGAAAAAAAGTAAAGGTTTTAGTATTTGCCAAAGGGGATAAGGCAAAAGAGGCAAAAGAAGCAGGTGCAGATTATGTAGGAGATGAAGATCTTATTAAGAAAATTAAAGAAGAAGAATGGTTAGAATTTGACAAAGTAATAGCAACTCCTGATATGATGCCAGCTGTAAGTAAATTGGGTAAAATTCTTGGTCCTCGTGGATTAATGCCAAGCACAAAAACAGGTACTGTAACTTTTGATGTAGCTCGTGCTGTAAAAGAAATTAAAGCTGGTAAAGTGGATTTTAAAGTAGATAGAGCCGGTGTATTGCATGTTCCTGTGGGTAAGGTATCTTTTGGTGAGAAAAAACTTTTGGAAAATATGGCTGCGTTATTTGATACTGTATTAAAATTAAAACCTTCTGCAGCAAGAGGACAATATATAAAGGGGGTTACAATTTCTACAACTATGGGACCTGGAATAAAAGTTAATCCCAATGATGTGAGAGAATTAATTAAAAAATATTCTGGAGATTAATGCCCCTGGAGCTCATCACTATGAAGGGTGACTCTTGGGGCCGGAGATAAGTAGGTGCCTTTAAAAGGCTTAAATGAGGGAAATTTCCCTCAGCCTACTTAGAGGCGAAAGGGTACCCTTTCACAAAAAGATATTATTTAAAAAAGGAGGTTGACCTTGCTAACCAGAGCTCAAAAAGCTGAAATTATTAAAAGCTTGAAAGAAAAATTTCTAAAATCTGAAGCTGTTTTTGTAACGACTTTCAGAGGTTTTACAGTAGCTGAGAGTAATGAAATTAGAAAATTAATAAGAGAAACAGGAGGGGAGTTTAAAGTTGCTAAAAATACATTAATTAAAATAGCTTCTCAAAATACTCCTGCTCAAAGTATTAATGAATATATAGAAGGACCTACGGCTTTAGTAATAGCTTACAAAGATCCTGTAGAAATAGCAAAAGTATTAAAGAAATTTACAGATGAACATGAATCTTTAAAAGTAAGAGGATTTGTAATAAAAGGTAAAGGATTTAGTAGTGAGGCCTTAAATGAACTTGCAAAACTACCATCTAAGGAAGTACTTCTTGGTCAGTTACTTGGAACTATTCAGGCTCCAATTGCAAATTTTGTAGGGCTTTTATCTGCTATAATTAGAAACTTTTTGTATGTTCTTAAAGCTATAGAAGAAAAAAAAGCACAAAGCGCGAGTTAAAAATAACAAAATTTTTTAAAAGGAGGGTTTAAAATGGCTGTTACAAAAGAAGAAGTAATTGAATTTATTGCTAACATGAGTGTACTTGAGTTAGCAGAATTTATTAAAGAACTCGAAAAAAAATTTGGAGTAAGTGCAGCTGCTCCTGTAGCAGCGGTGGCAACAGCAGGAGTTGCACCAGCTGGAGAAGAAGCAGCACCTAAGGAAGAAAAGACAGAATTTGATGTTGTTTTGAGTGAAATAGGCAGTAATAAAATCCAAGTTATTAAAGCAGTTAGAGAAATAACTGGATTAGGATTAAAAGAAGCAAAAGAATTGGTAGAAAGTGCACCTAAACCTATAAAAACAGGGGTTTCTAAAGAAGAAGCAGAAGAAATTAAAAAGAAATTAGAATCAGCGGGTGCAAAAGTAGAATTAAAGTAATTTTTTAAAAAGAGGGTTCCCTTAATGATAAAAAGGGAACCCCTTTTGTTATTTTTTAAAATTAATTTCGAAATTTAAAGGAGGGGATGTCAAATATGTTTAAATCAAATCAACCAAGAATAAGAAAAAATTTTGCTAAGGTTAAACAAATTCGGGAATTACCAGAGCTTTTAAAAATTCCTAAGGAATCTTATAAAAAATTTCTTCAGATGGACACCCCTCCTGATAGAAGAAATGATGTAGGTATTCATAGATGTTTGAAAAGTATTTTTCCAATTAAAGATTATGCAGAAACTGCAGTTTTAGAATATGTAGACTATAAAATACTACCACCTGAATATACACCTGAAGAGGCAAAAGAAAAAGGTTTAACTTATGAAGTTCCTATGAAACTTAGAGTTCGTTTGATTACTTATGATATGGATCCAGAGACTGGAGTAAAAAGTATAAGAGATATAAAGGAACAAGAAATATATTTTGGTAGTATTCCTATGATGACAGAAGATGGGAAATTTATTGTAAATGGGACAGAAAGAGCTGTAGTGAATCAAATTCAGAGATCCCCAGGTGTAATTTTTGAAAAAGACAAAACTCATGCTAAAGCAGGGAGACTTACTTATATAGGTAGAGTTATTCCTGTAAAAGGTTCTTGGGTAGATTTTATTTATGACTATAGAGGTAGATTTTTAGTAAGAATAGATAAAAGAAAAAATATTTCTGCAACAATATTTTTAAAAGCTATGGGATTAACTGAAGAGGAAATCTTATCTATATTTTATCCCACTGAAAAATATTATATTTTAGAAGAGGGAGTAGAAAAAGAACTTAATTATGAACTCGTAGCAGGACAAAAAGCTCCTGTAGATATAGTTAATCCAGAAACTGGTGAGACAATAGTTAAAAAGGGAAAAGTTATAAGTTTGGGTATTATAAAAAAATTAAAAAAAGCTGGTATAAAATCTATTAAACTTCCGGATAAAGCTTTAATAGGAAAACCAGTTGCTAAAGAAATAGTTGATCCTGAAACTGGTGAGATTTTAGTGGAAGTTAATGAAGAAATAACTAAGGAAAAATTACAACTTTTAAGAGAAAAAAATATAAAAGAAGTGGAAATTGTTTTTATAGATGTTCATAAATATTCTTCAGCTCTGAGAGATATGTTAAAAGCTGATAAAAAGGTTAAAAGCCGAGAAGATGCTCTTATTGAAATATACAAAAAAATGAGGCCTTCGAGTCCAGTGACTTTAGAAGTTGCTGAAGTATATTTTAGATCATTGTTTTTCGATAATTCAACTTACGATCTATCAGAAATCGGTAGATATAAAATGAATCTTCGTCTTAATTTAGATATACCTATTACTCAGAGAACTCTTACAAGGGAAGATGTAATAGCTATAATTAAAGAACTTATACGTTTAAAACAAACTGAAAGTGAAGGTGATGATATTGATAGTTTAGCAAACAGAAGGGTGAGATCCGTAGGTGAACTTGTAGAAAATCAATTTCTATTAGGTTTGATGAGAATGGAGAGAATAATAAAAGAAAGACTTCAATTGCAAGAGGTGGAAAATTTAACCCCTGCCGAGCTTATTAATAGCAAACCTGTGATAGCAGCAGTGAAAGAATTTTTTGCTCAAGGACAATTGTCTCAATTTATGGATCAAACTAATATTTTATCCATGATTACACATAAAAGAAGATTATCTGCTCTTGGCCCAGGTGGATTAACAAGAGAAAGGGCAGGATTTGAAGTAAGAGATGTCCATCCCAGTCATTATGGAAGAATTTGTCCGATAGAAACTCCTGAAGGTCCTAATATTGGACTAATAGTATCTCCTACCACCTATGCTCAAACTAATGAATATGGTTTTTTGCAGACACCTTATAGACTCGTTAAAGAGGGTAAAGTAAGTGATCAAATTGTTTATTTAAACGCAGCAGAAGAAAAAGATATGGTTATTGCTCAATCAACTATTAGAATAGATAAAGAAGGGAATATTTTAGATGAATATGTACCTGCGAGAAAAAATGGTGAGTTTATTATAGCTCATAAAAGTGAAGTAGATCTCGTAGACTTATTTCCAGCTCAAGTAGTAAGTGTTTCAAGTTCTCTTATTCCTTTTTTGGAACATGACGACGCTAACAGAGCTCTTATGGGTTCTAATATGCAAAGACAGGCTGTACCTCTTATAAGAACCCAGGCACCGTTGATTGGTTCTGGGATAGAAAAAGATGTGGCTCGTAACTCTGGGTTCTTACTGGTTGCAGAAGCAGATGGAGTTGTGGAAGATGTAGATAGTAAGCGAATTGTTGTGAGATATGAAAACGGAGATAATAAACTACCAGAAATTAAAATTTATGAATTGGTAAAATGGAGAAAATCTAATCAGAACACTACATTTAATCAGAAACCATTGGTAAAACCCGGACAAAGAATTAAAAAAGGAGATATTTTAGCTGATGGTCCATCTATTGACCGAGGGGAACTTGCTCTTGGAAAAGATGTTTTAGTAGCTTTTATACCTTGGAGAGGTTATAACTTTGAAGATTCAATTGTTATTTCAGAAAGATTGGTTAGAGATGATGTTTTTACATCTATTCATATTGAAGAATTTGAATGTATAGCAAGAGAAACAAAATTGGGAAGGGAAGAAATAACACGCGATTTACCTAATGTAAGCGAAGAATTTTTAGAAAATTTAGATGAAAGTGGGATTGTTAAAATTGGTAGCTATGTAAAACCTGGAGATATTTTAGTTGGAAAAGTAACTCCTAAGGGAGAAACCAGTTTGAGTGCAGAAGAAAAATTACTTAGGGCTATTTTTGGAGAAAAAGCCAAAGATGTAAAAGATACATCTCTTAGAGTTCCTGCAGGAATAGAGGGTATAGTAATAGATACAAAAATTCTTACACGCAAAGGTATTGAAAAAGATAGCAGAGCTAAACAAAAAGAAGACGAAGCTATAGCTCAACTTTTGAGAAATCAAGCAGATATTCTGGAAGTTCTTAAAAGAAGTGTAATAAGACTTTTAGCAAAAGTACTTGAAGGAGAAAAAGCTACAAATTCTCTTGAAATTGAAGGAGAGGTATATATAAAAAAGAAGACTCAGTTTACTTTGGATGTATTATCAAAAATACCTGCACCATTGCTTTTAAAATTAAAAGATATTGTTCCGTCTAATAAAAAATCTATAGTTTCTGAAATTTTATCAAATTATGAAAAAAGAAGAAAAAAAATTGTAGAAGAATATGAAGCAAAAATTAATAGAATAAAAAGAGGGGACGAGCTTCCGCCTGGGGTGTTAAAAATTGTGAAAGTTTATATAGCAATGAAGAGAAAACTTCAGCCAGGGGATAAAATGGCTGGAAGACACGGGAACAAAGGGGTTGTTTCTAAGATAGTACCTATAGAAGACATGCCTTATCTTCCTGATGGGACCCCTGTAGATATAGTTCTTTCTCCTTTGGGTGTTCCATCCCGTATGAATATAGGTCAACTTTTAGAAACTCATTTAGGCTGGGCATGCAAGGAACTCGGTAAAAAACTTGCAAAATTAGCTGAAGAATACCAAGTAGAAAGTATAAAAGCAATTTTAAAAGAACTATTTTATGAAGATGAATACGAACGTTTTGTAGAAGGTAAAAGTGATGAAGAAATTATAGAACTTGCTAAAGGATTTATGGATGGTGTGCCTGTTGCTACGCCAGTTTTTGCAGGTGCAAAAGAAGAAGAGATTAAAAAATGGCTAAAATTAGCAGGTTTAAATGAAACAGGTACTACAATACTTTATAATGGAATGACTGGTGAACCTTTTAAAGAACCTGTTACTGTTGGATATATGTATATGCTTAAACTCCATCATTTAGTAGATGATAAAATTCATGCTCGTGCTACTGGGCCATATTCCTTAATTACTCAACAACCTCTTGGTGGAAAATCTCAATTTGGTGGTCAGAGACTTGGTGAAATGGAAGTGTGGGCAATAGAAGCATATGGAGCAGCTTATACTTTACATGAATTTTTAACAGTAAAGAGCGATGATGTGGAAGGAAGAGCCAAAATGTATGAAAAGCTTGTAAAAGGGAAAAATTTCTTAGAAGGAGGAATGCCAGAAAGCTTTAAAGTACTTGTTAAAGAATTACAAGGTTTATGTTTAGATGTTGAATTAATAGAAGAATAAAATAAGGGGGTGTTTTTATATGAAAGAACTTCTTAATATTTTAGAAAAACCCAGGGATTTAATGAGAATAAGAGCAATAAAAATAGGTATTGCATCCCCTGAAAAAATAAGAGAATGGAGTTATGGAGAAATCAAAAAACCAGAAACAATTAATTATAGAACTTTGAAACCTGAGAGAGATGGATTATTTTGTGCGAAAATTTTTGGTCCTGTAAGAGATTTTGAATGTATTTGCGGAAAATATAAGGGAATAAAACACAGAGGAGTAATCTGTGAAAAATGTGGGGTTGAAGTAATTCAAAGTAAAGTAAGAAGAGAAAGAATGGGACACATTGAATTGGGAGCCCCTGTTGCTCATATTTGGTATTTAAGAAGTATTCCAAGTAAAATAGGACTTTTACTTAATATGACACTTAAAGAAGTGGAATCGATTCTTTATTTAGAAAAGTATGTAGTTATTGATAGTCAGATAGATGAATATCCAAAAGGAACTATTTTAAAAGAAGATGAATATTACACTTTGAAAGAAAAATACGGAGATAAGATTCAAATTGGAACAGGTGCTGAGGCTATTCGTGAGTTATTGAGGACAATGGATTTAGATAAAGAAATGGAGAATATAATAAACGAAATAAAAAGCACAAGTAGCGAAGCAAGGAGAAAAAAATTAAGTAAGAGATTGAATTTAATAAAAGCATTTAAACAGTCTGGAAATAGGCCGGAGTGGATGATTTTGCAAGTAATTCCTGTAATTCCCCCTGAATTAAGGCCTTTAGTTCCTTTAGAAGGCGGAAGATTTGCTACTTCTGATTTGAATGATCTTTATAGAAGAGTTATTAATCGTAATGTAAGATTAAAAAAACTTATTGATCTTGATGCTCCGGAGATCATTTTAAAAAATGAAAAAAGAATGCTTCAAGAAGCTGTAGATGCACTTTTTGATAATGGAAGAAGAGGAAGACCAGTTACAGGTGCTAATAGAAGACCATTAAAAAGTTTATCAGATGTTTTAAAAGGTAAACAGGGAAGATTTAGACAAAATCTTCTTGGGAAAAGAGTTGATTTTTCCGGAAGATCGGTAATAGTTGCGGGTCCAGAATTAAGAATGCATCAATGTGGACTTCCTAAAAAGATGGCACTTGAGTTATTTAAACCATATATTTATGGATGGCTTGAAAGACATGGGTATGTGACAAATATAAAAACAGCTAAAAGATTGGTTGAAGAAGAACATCCAGCAGTATGGGATGCATTGGAAGAAATTGTTAAGGAATATCCTGTTATGCTAAATCGCGCTCCTACTCTTCATAGACTTGGTATTCAAGCTTTTGAACCAGTTCTTATAGATAGTAAAGCTATTCAGCTTCATCCATTGGTATGCGTTGCGTATAATGCAGATTTTGACGGTGACCAGATGGCAGTTCATATACCTCTTTCAGTAGAAGCTCAGGTAGAAAATAGAGTACTTATTCTTTCTACAAATAATATTTTGCTTCCTGCAAATGGTATCCCAATTGTTTATCCTACACAAGATATGGTATTAGGAATATTTTACATGACTGCAGAAAGGCCATTTGTAAAAGGAGAAGGTAAAATTTTTAAAGATAGAGATGAAGTAATTTTAGCTTATCAAACAGGGGAAGTCCATTTACAAGCAAAAATAAAAGTCAGAATGAATGGCAAATTAGTAGATACAACAGTTGGAAGAGTATTGCTCTCTACAATAGTTCCAGAAGAAATACCTTTTGAAGAATATAATAAACCTCTGAGAAAGAAAGAACTGCAACAATTAATAAATATTTCCTATCGTAGAGCTGGAATGAAAAAAACAGTTATATTTGCTGATAGATTAAAAGATTTAGGTTTTGCTTTGGCCACAGAATCAGGTTTGTCAATAGCAATCGATTATTTAACCATTCCTAAGAAAAAACAGGAGATTTTAAAAGAGGCAGATAAGAAGATTGCTGAAATTTTACAGCAATATAAAGATGGTTTAATAACTGAAAGTGAAAGATATAATAAAGCTGTTGATATTTGGTCTAATGCTACTGAGAAAGTTACAGAAGAGATGATAAAAGAAATGGAGACGAAAGAATATGTAGGTCCTAATGGAGAAAAAGTTAAAGGATTGAGTTTTAATCCTGTATATTTAATGGCTTTCTCTGGTGCTCGTGGATCTAAGGATCAAATTAGACAATTAGCTGGTATGAGAGGTTTAATGGCTAAACCTTCTGGAGAAATTATTGAGACACCAATTAAGAGTAATTTCAGAGAAGGTTTATCAGTTCTTGAATATTTTGTATCTACACATGGTGCTCGTAAAGGGTTAGCTGATACTGCTTTAAAAACTGCGAATGCAGGATATCTTACTCGTAAATTAATTGATGTTGCTCAGGATTGTATGGTAACAGAAGAAGATTGTGGAACAATAGATGGTATAGAAGTAGGGCATCTTATTGAAGGTGGAGAAATAATAGAACCAGTATGGGATAGAGTTCTTGGAAGAGTTGCTTTAGAAGATATTGTAGATCCTGTTACAGGTGAGGTTATTGTAAAAGCTGATGAGGAAATAGATGAAAAAGCTGTTCAAAAAATGAAAGAAGCTGGTATTGAAAAAGTTGTTATTCGTTCAGTTCTTACATGTGAAGCAAAACATGGAGTATGCAGAAAATGTTATGGAAGAGATTTAGCTACTGGAAAATTGGTAGAACTTGGTGAAGCTGTTGGAATTATTGCAGCTCAATCCATTGGTGAACCTGGAACTCAGCTTACTATGAGGACATTCCATATCGGTGGTGCAGTAGGTAAAGCTTTAGAACAAAGTGAACATAGAGCCCAGTTTCAGGGAAAAATAAAGTATATTAATTTGAGATATGTAGAAAAAAGTGATGGAACATTAATAGCCTTAAATAGACAGGGTGAAATAGCTGTTGTTACTTCAGATGGAAGAATAGTAGAAAAATATCCTGTTACTTATGGAGCTAAAATAAAAGTTAGAGAAGACGACGAAGTTAAACCAGGAGATTTATTAGTAGAATGGGATCCTTATACAAATCCAATTATTTCAGAAGTCTCTGGTAGAGTGAAATTTAAAGATATTATTGATGGAGTTACAGTTGATGAAAAGATTGATCCTACTACAGGAAGAGTAAGCATTGTTGTAAGAGACTATAAGCTCACTGATTATCGTCCTTCTATTGTAGTTACTGATGAAAAAGGGAAAATATTGGAAATTTCTGGTGGAAGAGGAAAAGCAATTTATGAATTACCTGTAGGAGCTATTTTAAGTGTAAATGAAGGAGATTATATAGAAGCTGGTGAAGTAATTGCAAGAATTCCTCGTGAAACATTAAAAGCAAAAGATATCACAGGTGGTTTGCCAAAAGTAACAGATTTATTTGAAGCTCGAAGACCTAAGGAATATGCAATTATCAGTGAAATTGACGGAAAAGTAATTTTTGAGAAAGAAACAAGAGGAAAGAAAAAAATCGTTATTCAGCCAGAAATAGGAGAACCTATGGAATATTTTATTTCTAAAGGTAAACATATAGTTGTAAGAGAAGGAGATATAGTAAAAGCAGGAGATCCTCTTATTGAAGGTTCACCTAATCCCCATGATATTCTTAAGGTAAGAGGTATAAAAGGGGTTGCTCGTTTTCTGGTGGAAGAAATTCAACAAATATATAGATTACAAGGAGTAAGAATCAATGACAAACATTTTGAGGTTATTGTTAAACAGATGTTAAAGAAAGTAAAAATTAAAGAAACTGGGGATACCAGTTTTATGATTGGTGAAATAGTAGAAAAAACAAAATTTGAAGAAGAAAATGAAAGAGTTATAGCTGAGGGAGGAAGACCAGCTGTGGCAGAGCCTATTGTTCTGGGAATTACTAAAGCAGCTTTGCTTACTGAATCCTGGTTATCTGCAGCCTCTTTCCAGGAAACTACTCGTGTATTAACTGAGGCTTCTATTGCTGGAAAAGTTGATTATCTCAGAGGATTAAAAGAAAATGTAATAATTGGAAGACTTATTCCAGCAGGGACAGGAAGAATAGTATATGAAGAAAAAGGCTGGGTATAAATTATTTTTTTAATCCTAAAGCTGTTAATAATTGTTTATATCTTGCAAAATCTGTCCTTTTTAAATAATTTAACAAGGCTCTTCTTTTACCTATAATTTTCATCAAACCTCTTCTTGAATGATAATCTTTTTTATGAACTTTCAGATGCTCTTCAAGTTGTTTAATTCTTGCTGTTAAAAGTGCAATTTGAACCTCTGGTGAACCGGTATCCTTAGGGTGTCTTCTGAATTTTTCAATTATTTGTTGTTTAATTTCTGGATCAAGTGGCATTTTTTAAGTCCCCCCTTAATTTATTTTGAAGCCTGGGAATGGATTAACCCAATTCCCAAGCATGCAAGTAATTATAATATATCTTTTAAATTTTACAAATCGAATTAATAAAGATTATTTTTAATTGGTTTATTGAAAATCTTATAAGATATTGTAAATTGTTAACAATTATGAGTATTATAGTTTCAATAAGTATTTTTCCTTTAGATAAAGGAGAAAGTGTAAGTAAATATGTAGCAAGAGTAATAGATGTGATAGATAAATATGGTCTTCCTTATGTATTAACTCCTATGGAAACAGTAATTGAGGCAGAGGAAATTGATAAAATTTTGGCTCTTATAAAAGATTGTTTTTCTGTGCTTGAAAGGGATTGTAATCGTATCATCGCCAATATCAAATTTGATTATCGAAAGGGAAAATCTGGAAGAATCAAAAGTAAAATCCAATCTATTGAAGAAAAACTTGGAAGGACTGTTTCCAAAATTTAAATGGGGGTCAAGATTTGCAGATAAAAAAAATTGTTCTTGCTTATTCCGGAGGACTTGATACTTCGGTTATTTTGAAATGGTTGGTAGAAAATTACAAATGTCCTGTAATAGCATATTGTGCTGATGTAGGGCAAGGAGAGGATTTGGAAGAGATAAAAGAGAAAGGAATTAAATGTGGGGCTGAAAAAGTTATAATCAAAGATTTAAAAGAAGAATTTGTTAAAGAGTATGTATTTTTTTCTATTAAAGCTGGCGCAAGATATGAAGACTGGTATTTGATGGGTACATCTCTTGCAAGACCGCTTATTGCTAAAACCCAAGTTGAAATTGCAAAAGAAGAGGGAGCAGATGCTGTTGCTCATGGAGCTACAGGAAAAGGAAATGATCAGGTAAGGTTTGAACTTACTTATTCAGCTCTTGCTCCAGAACTTAAAATAATTGCACCTTGGAGAGAATGGAATTTTAAAGGAAGAAAAGATTTAATAGAATATGCCAGGAAAAATAATATTCCCATACCTGTAACCTCAGAAAAGCCATACAGTATCGATGCAAATCTTTTTCATATAAGTTATGAAGGTGGAATCTTAGAGGACCTCTGGCAGGAACCTCCTGAAGATATGTTTATTATGACTGTATCACCTGAAAAAGCTCCAGATAAACCAGAATATATTGAAATTGAATTTGAAAAAGGAGAACCTGTAGCAATAAATGGTGAAAAATTAAGCCCTGCAAATTTATTAAAGACTTTAAATAAAATAGGTGGAAGACATGGTATTGGAAGGATTGATATGGTGGAAAATCGTTTTGTAGGAATAAAAAGCAGGGGAATTTATGAAACTCCTGGAGGTACCATACTTCATATAGCTCATAGAGCACTGGAACAGATCACCCTTGATAGAGAAGTTATGAGAATAAAAGATGTTCTCATGCCTAAGATTGCAGAATTAATATATTACGGATTCTGGTTTAGCCCTGAGTTTCAATCTTTAAAGACATTTATTGAAAAGACCCAGGAAAAAGTTACAGGTACTATTAGATTAAAACTTTATAAAGGACAAGTTTATGTTACAGGAAGAAAAAGTCCTTACAGTCTTTATAAAAAAGAACTTGCAAGTTTTGATGAAAAAAAAGGTTATAATCCAAAAGATGCAGAAGGATTCATAAGACTACAAAGTTTAAGACTTAAAAGTTTTAATTTTGTATAAAGATTAAATGGAGGACATCTATGAAAATATTTCTTGATAGCGCACAGATTGAAGAAATTAAAACAGTTAAAGAATGGGGAATTTTAGACGGGGTTACTACAAATCCAACACTTCTTTCAAAAACAGGAAAACCTTGGAAAGAGGCGGCTTTAGAAATTTTAAAAGAGATACCAGATAAGCCAGTATCCTTAGAAGTTATTGCTACAGATTGGGAAGGAATGGTAAAGGAGGCAAAAGAACTTGCAAAAATGGGAGATAATGTGGTAATTAAAATACCTTTTACTCAGGAGGGAATTAAAGCAGTTCAAATACTTTCTTCAGAAGGAATAAAAACAAACGTAACTCTTGTTTTTTCTTCGCTTCAGGCATTAATAGCAGGAAAAGCAGGTGCAACTTATGTATCACCTTTTATTGGAAGAATAGATGATATAGGATATGATGGGATACAAGTTTTAGAAGAGACTGTAGAAATTTTTAATAATTATAATTTCAATACACAAATTATAGCAGCAAGTATAAGACATGTTGATCATGTTAAAAAATGTGCTTTAATTGGGGTCGATATAGCTACAATTCCGTTTAAAGTCCTAAATCAGATGTTTAAACATCCTCTTACAGATATAGGACTAAAAAAATTCTTAGAAGATGCTAAAAAGGCAAATATTTCTATCTTTTGATTTTAATTGTGTATGTAATTTCTTTTATTGAAAATTTAGATGTATCTCTTTTTTATTTCATTAATCATTTAAGATCCCCTTTCTTAGACAAAATTTTACCTATTTTTTCTTTGCCAAATTTTTTATATTTAATTTATTCTTTATCCACTCTTTTTATTTTTTTTAAAATTGGTTTTAAAAGGTATTTACTTTTTTCTTTAATTTTAATAATAGGCTTTTTATCAAGTGATTTTATTTGTAGTCAATTTGCTAAACCTATTTTTAAAAGAAAACGACCATTTTTAACCAGAAAAAATATTTATTATTATAGCAAAAATAATTTCCAATTTCTTAAAAAACCAATAAAAAAACAATGTGTTTTTAGTTTCCCTTCTGGACATGCTACCCTTAGTGGTTATACCTCTTCTTTTTTAAGTTTTGAATTTCCTAAAGCAAGTCCTTTATGGATAACCTTTGCCTTAATAGTTGGATGGTCTCGAATTTATTTAGGGCATCATTATCCTTTAGATATAATAGGTGGCTATATTTTGGGTTTATTTTGTGCTATTATTTTTTACAAAATTTATATTTATATAAATAAAAAACTATATGAAAAATAAAGAATTTCAAATATTTGTTTTTGTATTTTTTCTTTTTTTATTAAAATTTTTTTATTTATTAAAACTCCCTTTACTTCTTTCATTTGATGAATCTTATTACTGGGACTGGTCAAGACATTTAGATTGGGGTTATTATAGCAAACCACCTATGATTGCATGGGTTATTGCATTTTCAACAAAAATATTTGGTATTTCTGAATGGGCAATAAGATTACCTGCCTTAATTTCTTTAATTTTTACTTTATTAATCTCTTATTTGCTGATAAAAAGATATTTTTCTCAAGAAATCGCTTTTTGGTTAGTTTTAACTCTTGCCTTTGTCCCTATGTTTACTATTTATAGTGTGGTTATAACACCTGATTCATTACTTTTATTTTTCTGGGTATTATCACTTTATTTCGCTATACTTTATTTGGAAAATATGTCTTATAAAAATGCTATTTTAACAGGAATTTTTATAGGGCTTGGTCTTTTGACTAAACAGACAGTTATTGCTTTTTTAGGTTTAGCCTTTTTATATCTTCTTTTCTGGGAAAAATCAAAGCTTTGGAATAAAAAAACATGGCTTATCCCTCTTACAGCATTTTTGATTTATTTACCTAATCTTTACTGGAACTTAAATCATAATTTGATTTTATTGAAACATACTGAGGAACATTTTACCAGAGAAGTATTTTCATTTGCTTGGTGGGCGAATTTTTTCTTAGGAGATTTAATAGCTTATTCTCCAATATTTTTTTTGTTTTTTTTATTTTATGGATTTAAGTTTTTATATAAATTAAAGTCTTTTAAATCTATTTCTTATTTGGATAGATTTTTTCTCTTTACATACTTTTTTTCATTTTTTCCTGTTATATTTTTTTTAATTATTGCTTTTTTTATTAGACTGGATATAAACTGGATTTTACCTTTTGTATTTTTAGGTTATTTTTGGGTTGTTATATTTCTTATTAAGCAGAAAAAATATAAAATTATAAAAATAAACTTAATTATTTCTGTTTTATTAAGTTTTTTAATTTGTCTTATACCTTTTTATCCATCAATTTTACCTTTTAACACAAGAAATCTTTTAAAAAAATTTGAAGGATGGGAAAAACTTGCTAAAGAAGTAGAAAAATATTATAAAAGAGATATACCTATTCTTGCTTCAGATAGACATATTGCCTCATCTTTAGCATTTTATATGCAAGCTCATCCAGAAATATATGTATATCAAAAAACTAAATTTCCAAAAAATCAGTACCATCTGTGGAGAAAAGATAAAAAACTTATTGGGAGAAAAATTATAGTTGTTAAAAAATTTTCAGATTCTCCCAAATATCTTAAAAATAAAAAGAAATTAGCAGATATAATTCTTAAACAGGGCAGAAGAATTCAGCATTATTCAATCTGGGAAGGTATATTTTATAAAAAATAGAAGTTTTTAAAAATAGAAGTAAAATTAAAAATCATGGCTTTTTATTGTCAGAACTGTGGTTATAAAAGTTTAAAATGGCTTGGTAGATGTCCAGAGTGTGGTAGCTGGAATTCTTTTATAGAAGAAAGGGAAGAAAAAAAGAAACCAGTAAAAACTTTTCAAAAAGTTAAAATACAGAAACTTTCGGAAATTTCTTCAGAATTTAAAAAAAGAATTAAGACGAATTTAAGTGAATTTGATTTAGTTTTGGGGGGAGGTATAGTTCCTGGTTCTTTAATTCTTATAGGAGGGGATCCAGGAATAGGAAAATCTACTTTGCTTACCCAGATAGCTGGGTTACTTGCTGAAAAAGGTAAAAATGTTGTTTATGTTTCTGCTGAAGAGTCTCCAGAGCAGGTAAAATTGAGAACAGAAAGATTAAGAATAAAAAAAGATTTTTATTTTATTGCAGATACTAACCTTTCAGCAGTTTTAGAGAGTATAAAAGATATTAAACCTGAGGTTTTAATTATAGATTCTATTCAAACAGTATATCTTCCTGAATTAAATTCCTCTCCTGGAGGAGTTTCACAAATAAGAGAATGCACGAATGCTCTTATGAGAATAGCAAAAGAAGAAAATATAGTAGTGTTTTTGGTAGGACATATAACAAAAAGCGGGGTTATAGCAGGACCAAAAATTTTAGAACACCTGGTTGATGTGGTACTATATTTGGAGGGTGAAAAAGAAACAGGATTTAGAATTTTGAGAGCAGTTAAAAATAGATTTGGAGCACTTAATGAAATTGGTGTTTTTTTAATGACAGACGAGGGATTAATTCCCCATAGTGAATATGAAGACTTATTTTTAATGGGAGAAAATGGAGCAGTTTTTTGTGTTATTGAAGGGACAAGACCACTTTTGGTTGAAGTACAAGCTCTTGTTAGTAAAAGTTATTTATCTCTTCCAAGACGCACTGCTGTGGGTTTTGATCCTATTAGATTATCTTTACTTGTAGCTATTCTTGAAAAGAAACTCGGTTTTAATTTTTCTCAACAGGATATTTATATAAAAATTGCCGGAGGATTGAAAATAAGTGAACCAAGCGGAGATCTTGCAGTTGCAGTAGCTCTTATTTCGAGCTTGATAGAAAAACCTTTACCTGAAAAGACTCTGTTTATCGGAGAAATCGGTCTTTCCGGAGAACTAAGACCTGTAAGAGAAATAATTGTTAGACTTAAAGAAGCAGAAAAAAAAGGATTTAAAAAAGCCTTTATTCCTGCATTTTCAAAATTTAAAAACAAAGAACTCAATATTGAGGTTATTTCTTGTAAAAAGATCTCAGAAGTATGCAGAAAAATTTTTTAAAAAAATGCTGGATAATATAATTTCTTTATGGAATAACAGAGAAACTTTAAGAATTTTGTTTTCAAATTATCCGGTTTTGGCTCCATTTTTATTTATTTTATTACAAGCTTTACAAGTAGTTGTAGCACCTATACCAGGTGAAGGGACAGGGTTTATAGGTGGTTTCTTTTTTGGTGCATTTAAAGGATTTATTTTAAGTACAACAGGGATTTTTATAGGATCATTTATTTCTTTTAATATATCCAGATTTTTTAAAAAAAGATTTTTTAAAAAATATAAAAATCATAAACTTTATTTAAAAACTACCAGTGTTTTTAAAAAATATGGATTGATAGGTGTATTTATTTTATATATTTTTCCAGGATTTCCAAAAGATTTATTAAATTATTTTCTCGGCCTCACTCCGATTTCTTTGAAAGCATTTTTATGGGTTTCTACTTTAGGAAGGATACCAGGTAATATAGCCCTTGCTTTACAGGGAGATGTGGTATATTCCGGCTCTTCTAAAAAGATCATTATAATTTTTTGTGTTTTTCTTATTACATTTTTGATATTTTGGATAATTCAAAAAAGATTTAATAAATGGTTAGAAGATGAAATTACCACTTAATTCTTACTTTTACTCCTTTTTTTGCTAAATATTCTTTAATTTCTTTAATAGAATACATTCCATAATGAACCATAGATGCTATAAGAGCTGCATCAGCTTTAGCTTTTGTTAAGACTTCATATAAATGTTCAGGATGCCCTGCTCCTCCTGAAGCAATAACAGGTATATTTACTGCTTCTGAGATCATTTGAGTAATGGTTAATTCGTATCCTTCTTTGGTTCCATCTGCATCAATGGAATTTAGACAAATTTCTCCTGCTCCAAGGTTTTCAGCTTCTTTTGCCCACCATACTGCATCAATTCCCATAGGTGTTCTTCCACCTCTAATCCATACTTCATATCCAGAGGGAATTTTTGAGGATTTTTCTACTCTTTTTACATCCATACCTAATACAATACATTGGGAACCAAATGCTTTAGCACCTTCATAAATAAGTTTAGGATTAAGAACTGCTGCTGTATTTATAGAAACTTTCTCAGCTCCTGCCAAAAGAACTTCTCTCATGTCTTCTAAACTTTTTATACCTCCACCTACAGAAAAAGGAATAAAAATTTTTTCTGCTGTTCTTCTTACTACATCAATCATTATACTTCTATGTTCAGCACTTGCTGTAATATCATAAAATACAATTTCATCAGCTCCTTCTAAATAATATTTTTCAGCCATTTCAACTGGATCTCCAACTTCTACATTATTTTTAAACTTTATTCCTTTAGTTGTTTTTCCATCCTTCACATCTAAACAAACTACTATTCTTTTACTAAGCATTTTTTTCCTCCGAATGAATTATAACATATTTATTATACTAAATTCTATCACTTTTGTGTTTCTTCAAAAACCCAATTTTTAAAAGGTTGATATACATATTCTGTAGGTATGGCTATTATACATGGTGTAGTATAAGAGTGTAATCGGGTCACGACATCTTCTACATTTTCTATTAAAGAACTCCTTGTTTTAACCAAAAGTATAAATTCTTTAGAATTTTCAATTTTTCCTTCCCACCAATACATAGAATTTACAGGAGGATAAATATTGATACAAGCACATAATCTCTCTTTTAAAAGTGTTTCAGCTATTTTTTTTGCTTCATTTTCAGAAGATGTAGTAATATACATAAAAACTACTTTATCTTCTGTCATTTTTTCACCTCCTTCATAATTTTAAAATCTTCTTAAATTAAATAAGTAAACTAAGTAAAAAAGATTTTCAAGAGCAGAACTAACTTATTAATTCAACCTCTACCATTTCACCTTTTTCTATTCCTAAGAGTTCTGAAGGAATTGTAATTATTCCATCTGCTTTTGCTAAAGACATAATAAGGCCAGATTTGCTTAAAAGTGGTATAGCCCAGAGTTCACCGTTTTTTTCTTTTAAATAAACCCTTATATAATCTGTTCTTCCTGCCTGAGAATGGAGACTTCTTTCAATTTTAGCTCTTATAACTTTTTTATATTCCTGTTGAGTAATTCCGAGCATTTTTTCAATTACAGGTTTTACAAAAAGTTTAAAACAAATATAAACTGCTACAGGATGTCCTGGTAAACCAAAAACTGGTTTTCCATTACATACTCCTGCGATAATTGGCTTTCCTGGTTTCATAGATACTCCATGAAATATCACTCCCGGATGGCCAGATTCATTTATAATTTCCATAGTTAAATCCTTAACTCCTGCACTTGTTCCACCTGTGATTAAAACAATATCAGAAATATTAAGAGCCTTTTCAGTTGCTTTTTTAATAGCGCTATATTCATCTTTTACTATACCAATCTTTATAGGTGTACCACCATGCTCTTTAATTAATCCTTTCAATGTAAAAGAGTTAATATCTCTTACTTTCCCAGGGGTTACTTTTTCATTGTGAGGCACGATTTCATCTCCTGTAAGAATAATAGCAACTTTTGGTTTTTTAACTACTTTAATTTCTGTAATTCCAAGTCCTGCTAAAGCTCCCACATCCTGAGGTCTTAATTTGTGTCCAGCTTTAAATACCACTTCTCCTTTTTTGATATCCTCATCTTTAAAAATTACATTTTCTCCAGGTGATACAGGCTTTAATATTTCAATAAGATTTTCATCAATTATATTTACATGTTCTATCATAATTACTGCATTTGCACCTTCTGGAAGCATTCCACCTGTTGAAATGCTTGCACATTCTCCTGAATTTAAAGAAAAATTAGGTATTTCTCCCATTTGGACCTCGCCTTTTACTGTAAGATAAACTGGCATTCCTTCTTTTGCTCCAAATGTATCTTCAGCTCTTACAGCGAATCCATCTACTGTTGATTTATCAAAGCCTGGTAAATCTTCAGGAGAAATAATATCTTCATAAACTATCCGACTATAAGATTCTTCAATAGGAATATTTTCCGGAGGAAGGCATCTGAAAGAAATATAAAATAAAAGAAGTTCCAACGCTTTTTCTAAAGAAAGATATTGTTTATTTAACATTATTTAAAAAACATAATAAAAAGTTTTATTATTGCAATTGAAAAAAATTGATTTATTTTGTGAATTTTAAAATATGGGGAAAAAAGCCTTTCATAAGATTTATTCTCTTAAAGAAACTTTAGATCTTCTTATTAATTCTTTTGAAAAAAAAGTAAAAACTCCTATAGAATCTGAGATAATTTTTGTTAAAGATTCTTTAAAAAGAATTACTGCAGAACCTGTTTTTGCAAAAATTTCCTCACCTTATTTTTATTCTTCTGCAATGGATGGATATGCAGTAAAAGCTGAAGCTACATTTAAAGCAACAGAAAAAGACCCTGTATTACTTAAAATTGGAACACAAGCCTTGTGGATAGAAACAGGAGACCCTATGCCAGAAGGTTTTGATGCTGTTATTCCTGTAGAAGAAGTAAATGTTAAAGGAGATTATATAGAAATCTATTCCTCAGTCCCCCCTTATAACCATGTAAGACCGGTTGGAGAAGATATAGTAGCTACAGAACTTATTGTTCCTGAAAACCATGTAATTCGTGCGGTTGATATAGGAGCTATGCTTGCAAGTGGAATAACAGAAATAAAAGTGAGGAAAAAGCCTTCTATAGGAATTATACCTACAGGCTCCGAACTTATTTTTCCTGAAGAATTAAAAGAAAAGACATTAAAACCACCAAAATTAATTGAATATAATTCTGCAGTTCTTGCTAATTTAATAAAAGAAGATGGAGGGGAACCAAAAGTTTATCCTATAACTAAGGATGATTTTCATTCTTTGAAATCTATGATTTTATATGCTTTAAAAAAATGCGATATGGTACTTGTTAATGCAGGTTCAGGATATGGAAAAGAGGATTTTACTTTCGATGTGTTGAATGAACTTGGTGAGATTATTATTAATGGAGTTGCTATTAAACCAGGGAAGCCTTTTATTGCAGGATTTATTGAAAATAAACCAGTTTTAGGAATTCCTGGTTATCCTGTTTCTACATTTTTATCTTATCAGCTCTTTGTTAGACCTTTAATAGCAAAATATTTAGGTATTGAGCCTCAAAAAGAGGAAAAAATTAAGGGTATACTTTCTCGCCAGATTTCTTCACGCATAGGAATAGATGAATTTATAAGGATAAAAGTTGGAAAAGTAAAAGATAGATATATAGTTTCTCCTGCTGGAAGAGGAGCTGGGTTGTTAATGTCGGTAGTAAGAGCAGATGGATACATAGTAATACCTGCTGAATCTGAAGGATTTTCTCAAGGAAAAGAAATAGAAGTTTATCTCTGGAGGAAAAAAGAAGAGATCGAAAATACCATAGTTTGTATTGGAAGTCATGATAATACATTGGATATTCTTTATAATTTTTTAAGAAAAAAATATCCTAAAATAACACTATCTTCTGCTCATGTAGGATCTATGGGAGGGTTAATAGCTATTAAAAAAGGAGAAGCTCATATTGCAGGAACCCATCTTTTAGACGAAAACACAGGAGAATATAATATTCCATTTATTAAAAAACTTTTACCAGAAAAAGAAATAGTTTTAATCAATTTAGTTTATAGAATTCAAGGACTTATAGTAAAAAAAGGAAATCCAAAAAATATAAAGAGTTTTAAAGATCTGATAAGAGAGGATGTAATTTTTATAAACAGACAGGCAGGATCAGGGACAAGGCTACTTCTTGACAAACACCTGAGAGAACTTGGTATCAAACCAGAACAAATTAAAGGATACGAAAACGAAGAATATACACACATGGGGGTTGCTCAGGCAGTTGCAAGTGGAAAAGCAGATGTTGGTTTGGGAATATATGCCGCGGCTAAAGCTTTAGGACTTGATTTTATACCAGTTACTGAGGAACGTTATGATATTCTTATTCCTAAAGAATTTCTTGATATGGAAATTATTAAAGCTTTGTTAGATATAATTCGTAATGATAAAGAATTCAAAAAGGTCGTTCTTTCCCTTGGTGGATACAATGTAAAAGATATGGGAAAAATAATGTATGAGAGTTAATTTAAAATATTCAATTTTTTTTATATTTTTTTTATTTTTATGTTTTTTTTATTTAGATAAAAAAATTATTCTATTTTTAAAAACAATTTCACCTTATTTTAAAAACTATTTTTTTATTCTTGAGGTTTTAAATGATATAATTGTAATTCTTTATAAAAGTTTTGTTGTAGGAGTTATTTTATTAGGTGTTTATAGCTATTTTTTTTTAAATAAAAAAAGGGGCAAAGATTTGATATTGGGTATAATATGGGCTACCCTAATTGCACAAATAAAACATCTCTTAGGAAGAGCGAGACCAAAAATTACTTATGAAACGATTTTTAAAGGTCCATCTTTAAAATATGCCTATGCGTCTTTTCCATCTGGGCATACTTTATTTGTTTTTACTCTGGCAACTGTACTTTCTCATTATTATCCAAGATATAAATCTTTGTGGTATGCATTTGCTGTTTTAGTAGCTTTAGAAAGGCTTTTAAATTTTGCTCATTTTCCTTCTGACCTTTTTGTAGGTGCATTTATAGGTATTTTTTTGGGAAAAAAAATAATTTCTAAAGATTCAAAAGAGATCTTTAAGAGTAAATCTTGAAAAATTTTCCATAAAATTTTGCATCTTTTTATATAGTTCCTTAAACTCAGGATTTTCAATTAAAGAAAAAGAAGTAAAGCTAAAAAGATCCTTTAAATATATTTTTTCCGGAGGACGAATTAAAAATATTTTTCCTTCAACTAAGGATAAAATATTTTGTTTTTCTAATTCTTCTAATATAGGTTGTATAGTTTCTGGTGGTAGAGAAGTTTTTAATGTTAATTCTTCTAAACTCAGGGTTTTACCATTGAGAAAATTTTTGCCAATAAAATAAATTATCCATAGTTTTAACCAAGAATGAGGAATTTTTTGATATTTTGTTCTCCAGTATCTATTTTCAAGGAATACTGTTAATTCAGCCCCCAGTAAAAATACTACCCAATTAATAAAAATCCAGATCAAAAACAAAGGTATTGCCGAAAGAGAACCATAGATTTTTGAATAGGAAACCGCATATTTAACATAAAACCCATATCCATAAGAAGATATAAACCAGAGTAAAGTTGAAAATAGAGCGCCTATTAAAGCTTCTTTTTTTGGGATTTTTCTCGCAGGAAAATATATATATAAAAGAAAAAAGAAAAAAGAAATAGAAAAAAATAATACTATAGTTAAGTATTTTTGGAGGTAGGTGTGAAATAATACAGGAGGTAAAAATAATATAGGAGCCAGTGTAATACATAACCAGTAGAAGCTAAATCTTTGTATAATTGTTCTTCTTTTGATAGTTTTAAAAATATGATTTAAAAATTCCTCAATTTGTGAAAAAAGTTCCGAACCTATAAGGAAATAAGCTATGATGCTAAATTTGCCTAAGGGAAAATTTTCGAGCTTTTTACTCAATTCTAAGATGATATTTGTTATTTTAGAAGTAGCTTCAGGTGTAAGGTATTGTGCAAAAAATAAAATAATCTGTTCATCTATCTTTTTTTGAGGTATCCATATTTTTAATATCGAAAAAACTAATCCTAAGATAGGGATGAGAGTTAAGAGAGTTGTAAAGGAAAGAGCCTGTGCAAAGATTAATATATTATCTTTTTTAATTTGAAGCCAAAGAGATTTTAAAAAATTTAAAGGTATCCGGATATATTTTTTTATTATATCTTTCACAAATATTAATTTACTATTATTATAAAATATTAAAAGCCAAAATAGAAAGAAAATTTAAGAATTTTAGATTATATTTAAAATAAAGGTTTTTGAGGTATCTTTACAAAATGAGAAAAATTGTTATAATTTTATAAAAAGGGTTCCGGGGTCGTCTAATTGGCAGGACATGGGACTTTGGCTCCCAGAGTCGTGGTTCGAATCCACGCCCCGGATCCAATTTGGTATTGAAAATTTGGAGGAGTGGCCGAGTGGTCGAAGGCGCTCGCCTGCTAAGCGAGTGTACGGGTTCACAGCCCGTACCGCGGGTTCGAATCCCGCCTCCTCCGCCATATAGTAAATTTTAAATCGCCGGTGTAGCTCAACTGGCAGAGCGTGGGATTTGTAATCCCAAGGTTGAGGGTTCAAGTCCCTCCGCCGGCTCTTTAATTTTAATCTGTAAAATTAATTTTTTACTGTTTTGATTAATTGTATTTTTAATTTTTGCCAGAACTTAAAAAAATTTTTAAATAAAAAATAAATTTTTTAAAAATTTAATAATAAAAAATTAAAAAAGTGAATAAAATTAATTATGGATTTTCTCTTATTGAATTAATGATTGTAATAGGAATTATTGCAATTTTAGCTTCTATTGCTATTCCTTTGTATATGAGATATCAGAACAAAGCAAAGGTTACTTCATATGCATTATCAATTGCAAGAGCATGCGCACTTGATATAATGGCATATTGTATTCAGCATCCTGGAGAAACTATAAATGAAAATTTTTTACCAAATTGTAAAGCAAATCAAACAACCCCTGAAGGAGCTTTGGAAGTTTCTGTTACTTATTATAATGGCACATGTGAGGCTGATGGCACTGTAAATAGCACTTTTTTAGTTCAAGCAGTTTTATCCGATATAAAAGAATATAAAGTAATATGTGAACAGGCAAATAGATCTTTGAGATGTTATTTTCGAAAAATTTAAAGATTTAAAAATAAAATATAAAAAAAGATAAATAAAGTTTATGATTTAAAAAATAGACAAAAAAAATCTACAAAAAATAAGACTTGACTCAAGTAAATTTAAACCTATTCTAATATGTAGAAGATAGAATAGAAAATTAAAAAAAGGAGGTGTAAGTTATGGGTAAGAAGAAAGAGGTAAGGAAAAAGCGTAAGTTAGGTTTCACATTAATTGAATTAATGATTGTTATTGCAATTATTGCAATTTTGGCGTCAATTGCTATTCCTCAGTATATGAGGTATCAGAGAAAAGCAAAAGTAGCTTCTTATGCCTTGCCAATTGCAAGAGGCTGTGCAATGGATATTGTATCTTATTGTGTAGAAAATCCTGGACAGAACGTGAACGCTACAGAATTAGCAAATTGTGCGAATCAAACTCCTCAAACCGCAGGTGGACAAGTAACTCTTACAGTTGAGTACACCGGGCAGTGTCAAAACGATGGATCCGTTGCACCTGGAGATGTGGATTTAACTACTGCAGAACTTACTGGAGTAACAGATTATCAAGCAGTCTGTAGATATAAAAATGCACAAGGTGAGCAATCCCTTGTTTGCACTGTTGAAGCTGTGACCAGCTAATAAATTTTTAATCCTTTGCCGGGCTTTGCCCGGCTTTTTATTTTTATTTTAAATTATTTTAAAATTTTCAAAAATTCTTTATAATCTTTTGGGAGTAAATTTATATTAATTTCTTTTTTTCTTTTTAATGCCTTTAAAAAACCTATATAATACTCATTAAGGATACCTTGTAAATTTTCACCTTTATAATTTTTTAGTTCCTTTTCAAGCAGTTTAAAAGCTTTTTTTGAATAAACATTAAGTAAAGAACCATAATTTTTATGAAATTCAATTATATCTTTAATATCTCTTGCTTTTTCTTTAAGTATTCGTAAATTTCTTGCTGTTAATAATCTAATTAAAAAATGGAATCTAATTTTTTTATCTCTTAATTTTAATTCATCTTCAATTGGTAAAAGTGAAAATCTTTCAATAGCTTTTATAGCAAAAAGCCCTTTCCCTCTTTTATAAAACTTTTTACCCTCTGGATCCTTAAAAACTTTTGTCTGAGATACCCCACATGAAGGAGACTTACTTTTTAGAACAAATCCATCAATCTCTGGGAGATTATTCAAAAAATCTTCAGAAAATTTAAGAATTTTTTCTGTTAATTCTTTACCTGTCTCTGGTTGAGAAATTCTATATTCTCCATTTTTTATATAAACTATAATTTTTGCTCTCGGGACACTGAGACCTATTGAAACTTCAGGACAAACAGAAATTACATCACAAAGTTCAATTAATCTACTAACAAATTCATCTCTTATTAATTCACCATCATATCGTACACGCTTCCCCTTGAGACATGCACTAACTACAATTTTTGGTTTGTACATTATAAATAATTTGCTTTATAAGTTTTTTTAAGGTATATTATTCCAGAATTTATAAATATTTTAAATCATTTTGAAATTTAATGAAACAGTTAGTTCTTAATGAAAATTTTATTTTAAAAATTTTATTTTTTTTACTTTTAATTGTTTCCTTTATAAAAATCAATTATGGAACTCTTTTTGATGTAGATGAAGCGATTTTTGCTCAAACAAGTAAAGAGATGCTCGAAACCGGAGACTGGATAACCCCTCATTATAATGGGAAGCCAAGATATGATAAACCAATTTTGATTTACTGGTTAATAGCAACTAATTATAAAATTTTTGGAATAAATGAATTTTCTGTAAGACTTCCCTCAGCCTTAGCAGGAGCACTTTTATGTTTGGTTTTATATACATTTCTAAAATATCTCAAAAATGAAATACAGGCTCTTTATGCAATAATTTCCTTTGCTTTTACACTTTATTATTTTGTTTATAGCTATGCAGGTGTTACTGATATGGTTTTAATTTTATTTATTACTTTATCCCTTTTTTCATTTTACTTAACCTTAGAGAAAAATAAAAAATTTCTTTATGGAGCCTATGCCTTTTCTGCTTTTGCCTTCCTTACAAAAGGTTTAATCGGGATACTTTTTCCTTTTGCAATTCCAGTTATATATATTTTTTTCAAAAATTTACTTAATAAAAAAAATCTAAAATTAACTTTAAGTGAAAGTTTTAAAGAACTCAAAATTATAATTTCGGTTAAATGTCTTTTAGTATTTTTACTTATTTCAATGCCTTGGTATCTTGCAGAAACTATAATCAGAGGAAAAGAATTTATTTATGAATTTTTTATAAAGCATCACTTTTTGAGATATACAAAAGTTATTGCAGGAGAAAAAAGTCCATTTTATTTTTTTATCCCTGTGTTAATAATCGGAATGTTTCCCTGGATAGCATTTTTATTTGACGGATTAAAAAATTTCAAAAAAGATAGTCTTTATCTTTTTTCTTTTATCTGGTTTTTATTTATTTTTATTTTTTTCTCTTTTTCAGAAACAAAACTTCCAAATTATATCCTTCCCTCTATCCCGGCAGTATGCATTCTTATTTCTCACGGAATGTATAATTTAAAAAAGAATTTTTCAAGAGCTCCTTTTATTCTTTTGAGTATATTTTCCTTATTATTTATTATTTTATTTTTTATCATAAAGCTTAAAGCCCCTCAATTTTTTCCTCAAATTGAATTAAATTGGGTTAACTTTTTAATTTTAATAATGATTGCTTTTTTTTTATTAAGTATTTATTGTGTTTTTAGAAAAAGGATCAATTATGCGGGGCTCACTCTTTTGAGTTTTATTTTTATTCTTGTTTTTGCATTGGAAGTTTTACCTTGCGCTAATAAAATTTACCAAGGAGATCTCTATAGATATAGTTTATATGTTAAAAAAAATTTAAAAAATAATGGTATTCTTATTTTATATAAGTTACATAAACCAAGTGTATTATTTTATTCTGGAAGAAAAGCTTTATATATTCGTTCTCCTAAAAAAATACATTCTTTTATTAAAAATACTAATACTCAGGTAATTGTTATTCTAAAAACAAAGCGTTTAAAAACTCTCGGAGATTTGAAGAGATTAAATTTTAAAATAATAGAAAAAACTAAGGAATATACTCTCCTGCAAAAAGATTAAATCCGTTTTTCTTTCTTTTTTCTGGTAAAAGAGGAAGTCCAAGTTCTTTTTTCTTTTTTATTTCTTCAGCTGTTTTTTCTATATATAAAAATCTTTCAGGTGTGCTTGGATGTGTAGATAAGAAAAAACGATTTATGTTTTTAGGATATTCTGCAGCTATTCTTCTCCATATATTTGTAGCCTGAGATACATCGTATCCTGCTCTTGCTACAATATAAGTTCCGAGATAATCTGCTTCTTTTTCAAACTCCTTAGAATATATAAAATTGCTAACCCTACCCAATACACCACGAGTATTTATTTTTGCTGTAAAATAAAGCAAAGTATCAATCATTGTTCCTACAAATTGATTTTTTATTTTTTTGCCAAGGTGATTTAATACATTATGTGCAAGTTCATGTCCTATTACAAGAGCTAATTCTTCATCGGAATTAACAAATCTCATTAATCCTGTTGTAATGTTTATTCTTTTTCGTGTATCCACCCATGCATTTACAGAATCATCAATTATTAATCTTAGAGGATAATAGCATCCCTTTAAACAAGGAACATCTAATTTTAAAATTTTACCATTCCTTTCCACAACAAAAGGAACAATTTGAGTTTTATCTGGATCAATTTTTAAAAGAGTTTTATAAAAATCTTTTGAATTTTTAATTTTTTTATAATTGACTTTTAATATTTTATCACCGGGTTTTAGTCCTATTTTCGATGCAGGAAAATCTGGATGAATATATAAAATTGTTGGGATATTTCCGAGGGGGAAATGAAGTGCTATTATTTCTCTATCTTCTTTTTTATAATCATCTTTTTCATGAACAAGAATTCCACAAATAAGTTTTCTTTCTTCTTCATCACAAAATGGGGAGGCAGAAACCATTAGAGGCAAAGATATTCTGTAAAGTCTTTCAAATCTTTGAATATAAGTAAGAAGTGCAAGTTCTTTTTCTTTTCTTCTTTCAGCTTCAAGTTCCTTTTGAGTAATGGGTAACTCTTTTAAACTTGGCCCACATGCAAAAAGACAAAATACGAAAATTATAAATAAAAATAACTTTTTGCCCATTTTATAATTCAACATACAATATTTTAAGAAAAAATAAAGATATTAAAATTAACTTTAAGATATTTTTAAAAGAAAAAACCGATTTTTATAAAAACTAAAAATGGAAAAAACATGGAAGATATTTGATGAATATGCAGATGAATATGATACTTGGTATGAAAAGTATCCTTTAATTTATGAATCAGAAATCCTTGCTATAAGACCTCATCTTATTTTAACAGAAAAATCTCTTGAAATCGGTGTTGGTACAGGAAGATTTGCAAAGGCTCTGGGGATAAAATTTGGTATTGATCCAGCTTTCAAAATGGTAAAATTAGCAAAAGAAAGAGGAATTAATGTAATAATTGGTATTGCAGAGAAATTGCCTTTTTTAGATAATACTTTTGAACTTATATTAATGATTACTACTCTTTGCTTTATTAAAAACCCATTAAAGGCAATAGAAGAATGTAAAAGAGTTCTTAAACCTAAAGGTAAACTTGTTTTAGGAATAATAGATAAAAACTCTTTTCTCGGTAGGCTGTATGAAGAGAAGAAAAACAAAAGCAAATTTTATAAAAATGCAAAATTTTTTTCAACAAAAGAAATAATATTTTTATTAAAAAATGCAGGTTTTTTAAATTTTAAAATTACTCAAACACTTTTTAAACCAATTTATGATATTAGTGAGGTTGAATTGGTAAAAGAAGGTTATGGAAAAGGAGGATTTGTAGTAATTTCTGCAGAAAAGCCTTAAAAATTTTAAGATATTTAAAAAAAGAATTGAAGTAATTTTTATACCTACTTGACATTAATAAATATTATTTTATTATAGGTAAAAAAATAAAGGTTTTTTTTTGTTTTAATAATCGGGACGTAGCGCAGCTTGGTAGCGCACCCGCTTGGGGTGTGGGGGGTCGGCGGTTCAAATCCGCCCGTCCCGATTTTTTTATTTTGGTACTCTTTAAATTCTAAAATAACCAGGCACCTTGCCTGGGGGGGAGGTGAGATATGAGGGTACTTCAGCCATTTTGTCAAATTGAAAAACTTGATATTTATCCTACCCAGCAAGGTGCACAAAAACGACATATTTGGGGATATCATTTGATTGTAGAATTTTGGGAAGCACCCTTTGATATATTAGCAAAAGCTCAAATTGTAGAAAATATTCTTAAAAATAGTCTTAATGGAAATACTTCAAATAAAAAATATTCAGATAAAGAAATTAAAACAATAAGTTATCAATTTCAACCATTTGGAGTTTCTGCTCATGCACAGTTAAATTCTGATTGTTCTTGCGTCTATATATATATTCATACATGGCCAGAAAGTGGATATGCTGCAATAGATATTATAACGAATAATAAAGAAAATGCTTATAAAATTTTAAAAAGACTTCAGGAAGCTTTTTCTCCGAAATATGTATGTGTAGCTGAGGTAGTCAGAGGAGTAGTAAAAGAGGAGTGGGGGGAGACTTGACTGCACAATTTTGGTGGCGTGAAAAAATTTTCAAACATTTTGGGCATGCTTATAAAGTTGAATTAGTTTGTGAAGAAAAAAATCTTCAAAAAATTCAAATTTTTAAAAATCCATACTGGGGATATTTTTTAGTTTTAGATGGAATTATACAGTTTACAGAAAGAGATGAATATATATACCATGAAACTATTACCTATTTACCAGCGAGTTTATTGAATACTTTACCGGAAAAAATTCTTATTATTGGTGGCGGGGATGGTGGTGTTTTAAGAGAACTTCAAAAAATTCCATCTATTAAACAAATCATTCAGTATGAAATAGATATTACAGTGTATGAACTCTGTCAAAAATATTTTTCTCATATTTTTGGCGATTTTTCTGATCCAAGGCTTTCTTTTTTTACAAAAGACGGATTAGAAGGTCTTAAGGAAAACCCTTCAGATTTTTTTGATCTTGTAATTGTGGATTGTACAGATCCTGTAGGGCCTGCTAAAACCCTCTATACTGAAGAATTTTATAAAGAAGCAAAAAGGGTGTTAACTTCTTATGGTGTTTTTATTCAGCAAGCAAGTTTACCTTCTTATTTTCCTCATATTATAAAAAATGCTTATCCACTGATTAAATCTATTTTTCCAATTGTTAAAATTATAAGAACTTATGTTCCTTGTTATGGAGAAGAAATTGCTTTCTTTCTGGCTACAAAAGAAGAAAAAGATTGGTTTAATCCTAAACAACTGTTTACAGGAAAATATTATCATCCAGGATTAAATCCTTATTATTTTTCCATACCCAATAACTGGCTTAGATTACTTAATGAATAGGTTTTTAGTTTGCAGATTACAGGAGGTTATTTAAAAGGAAGAAAACTTTTATCTCCTCCCAAAAATTCAAAAATTCGTCCTTTAAGAACACGGATAAGGAAAGCCCTTTTTGATATTTTAGGTTCTCAAATAAAAGGAACAAATGTACTGGATTTATTTTCAGGCACAGGAGCTCTTGGAATAGAAGCTCTTTCAAGAGAAGCTAATTTTTGTGTATTTGTGGATTATAGTCCTTTAAGTCTTAATCTTATTAAAAAAAATTTAGAAAATCTTAATTTAATTAAAAAAACAAAAATTTTTAAACTAAAATTACCAGAAGGTTTTTCTAAGCTTACAAAAAATTATTCTAATTTTTTTGATATAGTTTTTATTACTCCTCCTTATGCTACTGGTTTATCCTTAGAAACTCTTAGATATCTACCAATATGTCTTTTAAAAGAAAATGTAATTATAATGGTAGAAGAGAAAACAAATATTAAATTACCAGAGAAGATTAAAAATTTTGAATTATTAAAAAAAAGAATTTATGGAGAAACAACATTATATTTTTATTACAGGCAATAAAAAAAATTATTTTATTTCTATACACTTTTCAGGAGATTCTGGACCAGGGATTAAAGTGCCCCTGAAATCTAAAACAGCTCTTATTCTATAACATATTTTCTTAAAAGGTTTTATTTTATTATCAAAAAATTCAGTTTTATCTTTTATTTCCCATATTTTTACATCTTCTGAAGTAATTTTTTTTAGTCTATAAAAAACTTTTCCTTCTAAATATAAACCAAAAATATCTCTGGAAGGTTTCTCCCATGTGATATAAATTGCATCAGGTTTTAGAAATCTTATTTTAAAATTAAGTGGGATATCGGGAGGATTATGCCAATAAGCTATTTTTTCTTGTGTAAAAGGTGTTTTTACCAAAAAGTCTTTAATTACCTTTATTCTGTATTTATACTGATATCGATGTTTTACTTTATAATCGCTATATATATAAATATTTCCTGCGGAATGAATTTTGGGAGAAATTTTAATAATTTTTTTCTTTTCCTTAACATATGGGATATCCAAAGATTTTTCTTTTTTTTCTATAATAATTTTTTTAATCTTGGTTAATGCGTATCCTCCTTTTGTTTTTGTTGGGAGTATTATTAAAAGATCAAGGGATGCCTCAGTAGGAATTATTTTAAAAGATACATTTTCCGGAATACTTTTTTCAATGGGAAGTGGAGGAGTTTTTTTACCACAACTTAATAAAACAAATATAAACAAAATTACAGAACATATTTTTACAATTTTTTTCATAAAAGCTTTATTTTTACATTTCTTATTGAATGACACTGAATATTTACTGCTACAGGTAAACTTGCAATATGACATGGATAAGTTTCAATATGAACAGCAAGACAAGTTGTTTTTCCTCCAAAACCAAGAGGACCAATTCCTAAGGAATTAATTTCTGAAAAAAGTTCTTTTTCTAATTTTTCTATTTTTGGGTCAGCATTAGATTTTCCAAGTTCTCTAAAAAGTGCTTTTTTTGCAAGTATAGCAGATTTTTCAAAATCTCCACCAATACCAATTCCTACTACCACAGGTGGACAAGGATTTGGACCAGCTTTTTTTACTGTATCAATAACAAATTTTTTAATTCCTTCTATTCCAGCAGAAGGCGAAAGCATGGCTAACCTACTCATATTTTCACTTCCACATCCCTTAGGCATAAGAAATAATTCCAAAATATCTTCAGGAACGAGTTCATAATGGATCACACCCGGTGTATTTGTTCCGGTATTTTTTCGTGTAAGAGGGTCACAGACAGATGCTCTAAGTAATCCTTCTTTATAAGCAAGTTCCAATCCTTCATTAATTGCTTTTTCAAGATTTCTAACTTTTATTTTTTCTCCTATTTTCACCCAAACAACAGGAATACCTGTATCCTGGCAGAGTGGTAATCCTTCTTTTTCTGCTATTTCAGCATTTTTCAAAAGAACCTCAAGAACAACCTTCGCCAATAAATTTTTTTCAGATTCTAAAGCATTTCTAAAAATATTTTTAATATTTTGAGGCAAAATCTTACATGCTTTTATATACCCTTCTTTTACTTTCGAAACTATTTCATCATAATTTATTTCTTTCATCTAAATAATTTATTTCTAAAATTTATAATTAAAACTATTTCTCCTTTTTTGTATTTATTCTATTTATAAATTGCTTATTTTTATTAAAGCAGGTAAAGTATTATTGCTGTAAAGATGTTTCTTCTGGGGCGTAGTTTTTTAAAGAATTAATAATTAATGTAACCGCATGAGCAATTAAATCACGAGTTGCCTCTTCAAGAGGTGTATTTTTGACTGCTTCAAACCATGCACCACCAATAGTTGTTCCAAAAAGCCCACCACCTGCTATTCCAAATTTCCATCTTTCAGATTTTCCTTCAACAGTTTTAGCCACTAAAATTTGTGCATCTTTTACCCTTATTATTCTCATATCAAGAGCAATATAAGCCTCTCCTTTTTTAATTTTAATACCTCCTCCAAATTTCCAAGGAAGAGGAATAATTAATCCACCCCCTCCCATTCCTCCTGCATTCATCTCTAAAGCAGTAACAGCTCCAGTAATAATAAAATCAGCAGCTTTTAATGTCTTTTTTGGTGAAACTCCTGCAAGCTCAAGTTCTTTTTTTATTTCTTCGAGAACTTCTCTTTCTACCACCTTAAAACATCCAGTATTTGCCAATGCAGTAATTAACATATCGGCAAGACCATCTCCTAATGCTTGAGGAGTAGCTTCAATTACGAAATTTGATCCAAAAACAATCCTTCCACCCTGACAAGCAGCGGCTTTACATTTAAAACTTTTTGCAGCAATTACTCCTATAGGTTTTGTACAGGTAGGAATATTGAGTTTTCTTTCTTTAACATCTTTAGCATATTTATAATCTTGACCAGCAGTATAATTTTGGGTAGCACATCCAATTATAAAAAAACTTAATAATAAAATTAAAAATAAATACCAATTTCTTTTTTTCATTTTATTTCCTCCTTTTTGCGTCTTCTTCTTTTTAAAAAGTATTCTATTTTTTCAAAAAATTTTGTCAAGTAAAAAATAACTTTCTTTTATTCTTTCTTTCAATACCAAGCTTTTTTCTATTTCTGTTTTTATATCAAAAATAGCAACTTGAAAATCTTGCCATTTACCGCAATATATTAATAAATTATGTCCGCTTGCTAAACCTAAAATAATTCTTTCTTGAAGTTCCCATTTTTCTAATGCTCCCATATTTAAATCGTCTGTAAGTATAAATCCTTTATAATTTAAATTTTCTCTTAAAAATTTTATTATTTTTTGTGAAAAAGTAACAGGATTTTTATCTATTTCATTCAAAACAAGATGAGTTGTCATAATAAATAAAATTCCTTTTTTAACAAGAAATTTATAAACTTCTAAACTTTCTTCATCAAAAGATTTTTTAAAAGGGAGTTCAAAATGTGGATCTATTTTTATATCTTTTAATCCAGGAAAATGTTTTGCACATGTATAAATATCATATTTTAAATGAATCTTTAAAAAAATTTCTGATAATTTTTCAACAAGTTCTGGATCTTTACCAAATGTTCGTAATTTTAAAAAATCTGGAGCTTTTTCATCTGCAAGATCAACACAGGGGGCAAGATTTAGGTTTAAATTATATTTTTTTAATATTTTTGCTATTTTTTCTGCCCATTTATAAACTATTTTTTCTCCTTCTATAATATATTTTTGAGCTATTTCAAAAGGTGATTCAAAGTCTCCTTTTATTCTACAAACTTTCCCTCCTTCCTGATCAATAGCCAGAAGATAAAGGTCTTTTAATCTGTCTTTTAAATTTGAGTAATACTCGAAGAAATTTCCCTCAAAATGTTCTGAAAAGAATATAAAATTTTTAAATCCAAGATCTTTATAAAAAGAAATTTCCTCTATAGATAATTCGAAGGGCTTTATAATAAATAATTTTCCTATATTTTTAAACATTTTTTAAAATATTCAGAAAAAATTTCTAAGGTTTTCTCTATATCATTTAAATTATTGAGTCTTCCCAAAGAAAATCTAATAGTACCTTTAATTTTTTCTACTCCGATTTTCATAGCAGAAATAGAAACTGAGCAGGGTGAAGCGCAAATTTGAGGTAAATCTTTAAGAATTTTTATACTATCTAATCCTTCAAAGGATATAGTTAAGGTATTAGGTAAAGTTTTTTCTGATATGCCAAATCTATAGATTTTTGAATATATATTTTTAAATCCCTCATATAATTTTTCTCTTAAATAAATTAATCTTTGAGATTCATAAGGGAGATCATTTTTAACAATTTCGCAAGCCTTTGCAAATCCTGCAATTAATTCCACAGGTTTTGTTCCATTTTCTAAGTCCTTTTGGTTATCTAAAAACAATGAAGATAGATTTATCCCTTTTCTTATATAAAGAGCACCGATTCCTTTGGGGGCATACATTTTATGTCCTGTAAAACTTAATAAATCACAACCTAAATCTTTAACATCGATATGGATTTTGCCAACTGCTTGACACGCATCTGTATGAAGCAATATACCCTTTTCTCGGCAAATATCTGCAATATCTTTAATAGGTTGAATAGTTCCTATTTCATGATTAGCTAAAGTAACTGAGATCAAAATAGTATCTGGTTTTATTCTCCTTTTTACTTCTTCAGGTTCTACATATCCCTGAGAATTAACAGGAATAAAATCTATTTCAAATCCCAGTTTTGAAAGCTTTTGAGCAGATTTTAAAATAGAAGGATGTTCAAAAGCACTTATTAAAATACGACCTTTTTTCTTATTGAAAGCTATACCAAATAAAGCCAAATTATTGGCTTCTCTTCCGCCAGAAGTAAAAATTATTTCTTCTGGTTCAGCAGAAATTAAATCTGCTATTATTTTACGAAAATTTTCTAAATGATCTTTTATTTCTTTTCCAAATATATAAGGTGAGTCAGGATCAGCAAATTTTTCCAATGAATAAATTCTCAAAATTTCTAAGACTTCCGGGAGACAAGGAGTAGTAGAATTATGATCAAGATAAATAATTTCTTTTTTCATTTCAAAAAAGATCAAGTTGAACTAAATCCTTTCTGGATAAATTGAAAGTTCTACCTTTCACAGTAATAAAAGGGGCTATTTTCTTAATATTAATTCCTATATTTCTAAGTACTTCCTCATTAATAACTTCTTTTTTTCTTATTTTAATTATTTTTTTTGCTAAACTTGGTCCAATACCTGGTATTCTTATTAATTCCCAATAATCTGCTTTTGTTATTTCAACAGGAAAGAAATCAGGATGAGATAAAGCCCAGTTTGTTTTAGGATCAAGGTTTAAATTTAAATTTTCATTTTTTTGAAATAATTCATCTACATTAAAACCATAAAACCTAATAAGAAAATCTGCTTGATAAAGGCGATATTCTCTCATGAAAGGAGGAACATTTATTTGAGGAAGATCTTTGTCTTTATTTATTGGGATATAAGCAGAATAATAAACTCTGTTTACGAGATTATTTTTATATAATTTTGTGGTTAATTTCAAAATAGTTTTATCTGAATCCGGGGTAGCTCCTATAATAAGTTGAGTTGATGTTGAAATTGGTTTTTCTGTTTCTGTTTTTATTCGATAGATAGTTTCCAAAGTAGAAATAAGTGAATTTAAATCTTTATCAGGGGCTATTTTTTTTAGACTTTGTGAAGTAGGAAGTTCTATATTACAACTTACCCTATCAGCTAAAATTATAGCTTTTTTGATAAGTTCCTTAGAGGTACCAGGTAAGATTTTTAAATGTATATATCCTTTAAACTCAAATTTTTTTCTCAAAATTTCTGCAGTTTTTATCATAAGCTCCATAGTATGATCAGCTGAGGGATAAATACCAGAACTTAAAAAAAGTCCTTTTATGTATCCCTTTTGATAAAATTCAATAACTAAATTAGCAAGTTCTTTCGGAGAAAAACAAGTTCTTCTTATATCATTGTTTCTTCTATTATAACAGTATTTACAATTATTTATACATAAATTTGTATAAAGTACTTTTAAAAGAGGAATATGTCTTCCATAAGGAAGAGATGCATAGTAAATACCTTTTTGATTTTTAATTTTTTTGATCTTGGTATAACTTATGCAAATATCATCATACTTTGCAGATTGAGAAAGAATTTTTAATTTAGTAAAAGGATCTTTTCTTTTTATAATAGTCTGTAACATCTTTTAAATCTTAACTTTAAAAATCAGTGAAAATATTGTCAAGATTTTTTAAATTTTGAAAGAATTTTTTTTTCCTAAAATGGTTTTATAATTTAATTACAAATTTTAAAAATTTTTCCTCCTTATTTACAAGAATAAGGAGGATTTTAATTATGAAATATGTTGGGCTCGATGTAGGTTCTGGGACAGCCAAAATAGCAGTTTTGGATGAGAACAGAAATATACTTTTCTGGAAATATGAAAAAACTAATGGACAGCCTATAGAAACTGCGGAACGGCTTTTATCTTTGGCAGAAAAAGAATTTGGAAACAAGCTTTCTGGAATTACTTGTACTGGAACAGCTGGTAAAACAATTTCTCAAATTTTGGGATGTGCTTTTATAAATGAAGTAATGGCTCATGCTAAAGCTGCGACTTATTTTTATCCACAGGTAAAAACAATTATTGATATAGGAGGTGAGGATTCAAAACTTATTTTTATTTCTCATGAAAGAGGTGTCCCGGAGATAGAAGATTTTGCTTTGAATACTCTTTGTGCTGCTGGAACAGGTTCATTTTTGGAACAGCAAGCTGCACGTTTAGGATACAGTATAGAAGAATTTTCAAAATTAGCGTTAAAAGCTAAAAATATTCCTCGTATTGCAGGAAGATGTACTGTATTTGCGAAATCAGACATGATTCATTTACAACAAGCAGCGGTTCCTGATTGTGAAATTATTGCAGGACTTTGCTTTGCGATAATAAGAAATTTAAAAAGTAATTTAGCTAAAGGAAGACAAGTATTACCACCTCTTATATTTCAAGGAGGGGTTGCAGCAAATCTCGGAGTAAGAAGAGCTATTAAAGAAGTATTTAACTTGAAGGATGATGAACTTATAATACCTGAACATTTTAAAATAATGGGAGCTATTGGTTCAGCTCTTTATGGTCTCGAAGGAAAAGCAACTTCAAAATATAAAGGTTCAGAAATTTTGAGAGATTATTTAAAAAACAGAGTTTATAATCCACCAAGACATCCTATTTTAGTTCCATTCAAATCTTTGGAACTTTCAGAAAAATTGACCCAGAAAATTAAAAAAAGAATTTCAGAATCCATTTATGAAAATGAAATTGAAATTTATTTAGGAGTTGATGTAGGTTCGGTAAGTACAAAATTAGTAGCTATTGATAAAAAGGGCAATCTGATAGCAAAAGTATATATGCTTCACCATGGTAAACCACTTGAAAGCATTAAAAAAGGGCTTCTTGAATTAAGAGAAAAACTACCTTCTAAAGTCAAAGTTAAAGCAGTGGGAAGTACAGGTTCTGGAAGGTATCTTGTTGGAGATTTTATAGGAGCTGATGTTATTAGAAATGAAATAACTGCTCAGGCTTATGGAGCACTTTTTATTGATAAAGAGGTAGATACTATTTTTGAAATAGGTGGACAAGATTCAAAATATATTTACTTGGATAAAGGAACAATTGCTGATTTTACAATGAATAAGGCTTGTGCTGCTGGAACAGGATCATTTTTACATGAACAGGCTGTGAAATTAGGGATTCCTATTGAAAAATTTGGTGACCTTGCACTTAAAAGCAAAGCACCTTTAAAACTTGGAGAAAGATGTACAGTTTTTATGCAATCAGACCTTTTACATTATCAACAACAGGGGTTGCCAAAAGAAGATTTAATTAGCGGTTTATGTTATGCAATTGTTTATAATTATTTAAACAAAGTAGTAGAAGGAAGAAAAATAGGAAATAAAATTTTCTTTCAGGGGGCAGTAGCTTTTAATAAAGGAGTAGTAGCAGCTTTTGAGAAAGTATTAAATAAACCCGTTATTGTTCCTCCTAATCATGAAGTCACTGGAGCAATTGGTGTTGCACTTTTAGCTAAAGAAGAAACTAAAGATAAAACAAGGTTTAAAGGATTTGATCTAAGTAAAATTAAATATACTATAGAAACATTCGAATGTAAGGGATGTCCGAATCGTTGTGAGATTCATAAAGTAAAAATAGAAGGTGGAACCCCTTATTTTTATGGAGGTAGATGTGAAAGATATGAAGTTGATTATAGAAAACCAAAGGAAAGCCTTCCAAATCCAACTATAGAAAGAGAGAAAAAACTTTTATCTTATGTAAAAAATGTAGATATAGATCTTTCTTCAGATAAAGTAATAGGTATTCCCCGGGCTTTACAATTTTTTGAATGGTTACCTCTATTTGCAACATTTTTTCAAGAACTCGGGTATAAAGTATTTTTATCACCTCCTACTTCAAAAGAGATTATAAGGAAAGGATGTGAAATTACTCCTACAGAAACTTGCTTCCCTATTAAAGTTGCTTTAGGACATATTCTTGCTTTACTTGAGGCCGGGGTTAAAAATATTTTTATTCCCCAAATAACAGATCTCCCTCCTGAGAAGCCAGAATTTAAAGTAGGTAAAGTGTGTCCTTTTGTTCAAAGTGTTCCCTGGATAAGCCCTGCTTCAATTAATTATGAGAAATATTCAGCAAGGGTATTAAATCCAGTTCTTCATTTGGGGAGAAAAGGATATCTACTTAATGAGGAAATAAAAAATATAGCTAAGCTTTTGGGTGAACCTATAAATAGGGTTAAAAAAGCATGGAAAATAGGGGAGGAAGCACAAAGAGATTTTCATAATTGGTTAAAAAAACGCGGGAAGGAAATATTGGAAGAATATAAGGATCAAATTATTTTGGTTATTATTGGAAGACCTTATAATGCCTTTGATCCCGGAGCTAATATGGGAATTCATTATAAAATTAGAAAATTAGGACTTGTTGGATTACCTGTAGATATGTTACCCTTAGAAGAAGTTAAAAATTCTGAAGGTTTGGAAGGAATGTACTGGGAATATGGACAGAGGTTTCTTTTAGCTGCTCATTTTATTAGAGAAAAGCCTAATTTATTTCCTATCTATTTTACTAATTTTTCCTGTGGTCCGGATTCTTTTATTGAACATTTTTTTGAAGAACTTCTTGCAGGAAAACCATTTATTGAAATAGAAATAGACGAACATAGTGCAGAAGCTGGGGTTGTTACAAGACTTGAGGCTTTTGTTGATAGTATAAAGGATAAAGTTAAAAGATATACTCTTAAAAGATCTTATGAAAAAATTAGAACAGCCCCTACGGATGGAAGGAGGATTTATATTCCTTATATGACAGATCATGCAAGGGCGTTGGCAGCAGCTTTCAGGGCTTGCGGAGTAGATGCAGAAGTTTTGCCTGAGCCGGATGAAGAGTGTCTGGAACTTGGTAGAAGATTTACATCTGGTAAAGAGTGTTATCCAACTATTCTCACTACAGGAGATTTAATAAAATTAATAAATTCCCCAAATTTCGATCCAAATAAAAGTGTATTTTTTATGCCGGATAGCGGAGGACCATGTAGATTTGGACAATACAATAGATTTCACCAAAAATTGCTTAGAGACTTTGGTATAAAACTTCCTGTATATTCCCTTCAGCAAGACTTAGAATTTTACAAAGATCTAAATATTTTTGGTAGAGATTTTATAAAAATTGCATGGAAAGGAATAATAGCTGTTGATATTCTCGATAAATTTTACAGAGAAACTCGTCCTTATGCTTTGAATAAAAAAGAAGTGGATATTCTTTATCAAAAAAGTTTAAAAGAAATTGAAGAAGCTATAGAAAAAAAAGAAGATCTTTCAGAAAAACTTTTAGAAATTAAAGAAAAATTTACGAAAATACCAGTTAAAGATGAAACTTTGCCTGTGGTGGGAGTAGTAGGAGAAATTTATGTAAGAAGCAATCGTTTTGCTAATGAGAATTTATATAGATTTCTTGAGGATCTCGGTTTAGAAGTATGGTTACCACCTATCAGTGAATGGATTTATTTCATAAATTATACTTCTAAAATATGGGCAAAAAGATTAGGATTATTTAAGACAGTTCTTCGATATATTATAGAAACTCAATATTTAAAATTTCAGGAAGAAAAATTTGTAAAATTGGTAAAAGATGTGTTAGATACTGCAGAAGAACCAAGTGTGGAAGAATTAATGAAATTAACTAAAAAATATGTTCATACTGACTTTGAGGGTGGAGAGGTTCTTCTTTCTACAGGTAAAGCAATAGATTATTTAAATAAAAATGTTTCAGGAATAATAAATGTTATTCCTTTCGCCTGTATGCCGGGTAATGTGGTAACAGCAATTTTAAAACGGATAAGAGAAGGGGAGAATATAAAACTTCCTGTGCTTACAGTTCCTTGTGATGGACAAAGATCTCTTGGTACAAAAATGCGAATAGAAGCTTTTGTGGAACAAGTGAAGGAATATTTCAATAGTAAAAAAACAAAATTTTAAAAAAAGAGAAATTATATTTGATTTTTTAATTGAGATTTAGAATTATAGCAAAATTTATAGAAATTTAATAGTTGATTTTTAGAATAAAGAGTTTTAAATATCACTAAATTGAAGGAAAAAAAGGATAGTACACTTAAATTTTTTATATCTGTTTTAACAGATAGTTTAAGTATTGGTATTGCAGTTGTAGGATCAATTATTGCTGGAGCTGTAATAGGATGGTTAATAGAAGAGAAGTTATTAAAAGGGAAAACATTTCCATGGATTACTACTATATTTATTATATTTGGCGCAGCAGGAGGAATTAAGAATCTTATTTGGTACAGTAAAAAAAGAATTAGAGAAGCAGAAGAAGCAGAAAGAGGAGATGAAAGAGATAGATCCTAATAAATTTTTTAGAAAAATAGAAAAAATAATGTTAATAAGTATAATAATTGGAACTTTATTATGTTTATTGATATGGAGGGATATAATATTTATGTTGTCTTTTTTAAGCGGAGGTATTTTAGGATTGGTAAATTTTGAGACCACAAAAAGAGAAGGGATAGAACTTTTGCGAAGGGTTCAACAGTTATTTCTTCTTTCAAAAAATGCTTCTCATAAAAAAGAAAGGATTCTTTATATAGGTAAATTTTATTTGAGGCTATTTGCGATAGGTATAATTATATATTTTTTAATTAATAAAATTTTTTTTCATCCCTTATTTATTTTATGTGGCTTTAGCTTAGTTTATATAGAATTGATGATAATGAGTTTAATTTTAATAAATAAAAAAGAAGTTTTAATTTAGGAGGGGGCGCAATGGAACATCCTATTTTATTTTTATGTTTAATTTTAGAAAAACTTGGGTTACCATCTGGTTTTTATTATTATGAACATGCAGATAAATATGGTATTTTAGCAAAACTTCTTGCTCCTCATATGGTATATGGATATTTTATTTGTTTACTTATAATAATTTTAGCTATTCTGGGTACAAGAAAGAGAGAATTTATTCCTCGTGGACTTCAAAATTTTTGGGAATTTACTTTAGAATCAATTTATAAATTTACTTATGATAATGTACCTCATGGAGAAGGCCATTCTCCTAATCTTGTTCCTTTAGTTTACCCATTGATTGTAATGTTTACTCTTTTTATACTTTTTTCTAATTTTGCAGGTTTAATTCCTGGGTTTATGTGTCCTACTGCAAATCTTAATGTAACTTTGGGCTTAACTTTAATTACCATTGTATATTATCATCTTCTGGGTTTAAGATTTAAAGGAATTAGATATTTTAAAAGTTTTCTTGGTCCATTTTTTAACACTCCTCTTGGGAATTTACCTGTTTTAGCACCTTTGATGTTACCTACAGAAGTTTTTAGTCATTTAGGAAGAATTATTTCTCTTTCTGTCCGACTTTTTGGAAATATGATGTCAAAAGAGCTTTTGCTTGGACTTTTAACTTTCTTAGCTGGTAAATTTTTTGCTCCTTTGCCAATTATGTTACTTGGTGTATTGGTAGCATTTGTTCAGATGTTGATTTTTATAACTTTAAGTTTAGCATACTTTGCAGGAGCTGTTGAGGAAGAACATTAATAAATTTTATCAGGGGGGTAAAAGCCTCTCTGATAAAATATTTAAAAAAAATTAAAAAACTTTTAAAGGAGGTGGCAGATGAAAAAGGGGTTGTTAGCAGTATTAACAATTTTAATGGGTTTAGCTTTTATTAATCCTGCTTTTGCAGCAGAAGCAGGGGATAAAATGGTAACAGGTTTTGGATTCTTTGCAGCTATTGTGTTAGCTGCAGGTCTTTCAGTAGGTTTGGGAGCCCTTGGTTGTGGAATTGGTATGGGTCATGCTACTTATGGTGCTTGTGAAGGTATTGCTCGTAACCCAGAAGTAGCTGGAAGACTTACAGTTACTATGATCCTTGGTTTGGCATTTATTGAAGCTTTGACAATTTATGCTTTGGTTATTGCTTTGATCTTACTCTATGCTAATCCTATATTAGGTAAATTTACCAGCTTACTTGGATTAGGAGGTTAATTTAAAATATTAAAAAGTTTTTAAAAATTTTGAAGGGATCATGGGGTTTAAACCTCATGATCCCTTTTATTGTTTTAAAAATATAAAAAATGTATAAAAATGTTTTCTCAAGTTCAGAGTTTTTCAGTCCTTGGTATTGAAGCTTTTCCAGTAGAAATAGAAGTTGATTTTAGTTTAGGATTACCTGGTATAACAATTGTAGGTCTTCCAGATAGCAGTATTAAAGAAAGTAAAGAGCGAATAAGATCAGCCCTTAAAAATTCTGGTTTTCAATTTCCTTTAAAGAAAATTACAATTAATCTTGCCCCTGCAGATCTTAAAAAAGAAGGTTCTGGATTTGATCTTGCAATTGCAGTTGCCCTTTTAGTAGGTATGGAGATAATACCAAAAAATAATATTTTAAATAAAGCTTTCGTTGGAGAACTTTCTCTTGATGGTAGAATAAAGAAAACAAGAGGTATTCTGCCAACAGTATTAAAAGCCCGAGAAATAAATTTAAAAGAGATTATAATACCTTATGAAAACTTAAAAGAAGCTTCTTTGGTAAAAGGGATTTCAATTATTGGTTTACAGCACTTAAGAGAAGCAGTAGAATATTTAAGAGGGGAATATAAACCTTCTCCTATTCAGAATTTTAATCTTTTAGAAAATACAATCTCTCATGAAGAAGATTTTGCAGAAGTACTTGGTCAGGAGTTTGTTAAAAGGGCTTTTGAAATTGCTGCAGCAGGTGGACATAATCTTTTAATGATAGGTGCTCCAGGAATAGGCAAAACTATGTTAGCCAGAAGAATTCCTTCTATCTTACCACCAATGAGTTATGAGGAAATTTTAGAAACTACAAAGATATATTCTGTAGCAGGTTTATTAGATGAAAGATTTCCAGTTATAATACATCGTCCATTTAGGGCTCCACATCATACCATTTCGGAAGCTGGAATGATTGGCGGAGGAACACATCCTAAACCAGGAGAGATTAGCTTGGCTCATAATGGTGTCTTATTTTTAGATGAATTTCCAGAATTTAAAAAAAATATTATAGAAGCCTTAAGACAACCCTTAGAAAGTGGAGAAGTTACAATAACAAGAGCAAATTTCACTGTAACTTATCCTGCAAGATTTATGCTTATTTGTGCCATGAACCCCTGTCCATGTGGGTATTATGGTCATCCTACAAAGCCATGCCAATGTAGTTTTCAGGAAATTAAAAAGTATAGAAGAAAACTTTCAGGTCCAATAATAGATAGAATTGATATTCATGTAGAAGTTCCACCTGTGGATTTAAAAAAACTTTTGACTCAGAAAAAAGAAGATAGTGTAGATTCAAAAACTATTAGAGAAAAAGTTATAAAAGCAAGAAACTACCAACAAAAAAGATATGAGAATCCTTTAAAAGTAAATGCAAGATTAAAACCTAAGGAGATCAAAAAATATTGTATAATGGAACCCTCTGCTCAAAGTTTTTTGGAAAAAGCTGTAGAAAAACTTCAATTTTCTGCTCGTAGTGTACATAAGATTTTAAAAATTAGTAGAACAATTGCAGATTTGGAAGAAAGTGAAATAATATTAAAAAGACATATTTCTGAAGCTCTTCAATACCGAGCTCTTGAAAGGTTAATATGACAAAACCAACATTAACAGAGACAGTCAAAAGTCTCTCTCAACCACTTATTCTTCCTATAGTAAAATTTTTAGCTCGGCTAAATGTTCATCCTAATATAATTTCAATTTTAGGATTGCTGGGATTTGTGATCAGTTCTTATTTTATTGCTATAGGTAAATTTTTTACAGCAGGATTATTTATCGCAATTTTTGGACCTTTAGATGCAATTGATGGGGCATTAGCAAGATTTTCCAATAAAGTGACTTCTTTCGGGGGATTTCTGGATTCTACCCTTGATAGATACGCTGAGATTTTTATTTTTTTGGCTTCAATCTATTATTTTCTCAACCAAGGCTCAAAATCAGGAGTTATTCTTAGTTTTTTAGCTATTACTGGTTCCCTTATGGTAAGCTATACAAGAGCAAGAGCCGAAGGAGCAGGTTTTGAATGTAAAATAGGTCTTTTAACAAGGTTTGAAAGGATTTTGCTTCTTATTATTTCTTTATTCTTAAATATTTATTTTTTCTTTTTAATATTTATTTCTATCTTTTCGCATTTTACTGCTTTACAGAGAATTTTTTATATATATTCTCAATACAAAAAAAGGAAAAAATAAAATATGTGTTTGGCATATCCTTATAAAATTGTAGAAATAAAAGATAAATGGACAGCTATAGCAGAAATAAATGGTGTAAAAAAAGAAATAGCACTTCATTTACTTCCTGAACAAGTAAAAGAAGGAAATTGGGTATTAGTGCATGTAGGATTTGCTATTCAAAAATTAAGTAAAGAAGAGGCAGAAGAAAGTATAAAAATCTGGGATGAAATTCTTAAACAATTAGATGGAGAATCTCCTTAAAAATTTTAAAAATCCTCAAAGAATCACAAATTTAGTCAGAATTATAAAATCAGAAATAGAAAAATATGGGAAGCCTATTAATATAATGGAATTTTGTGGAGGTCATACTCATGTAATTTTGCGTAATGGAATAGATGAACTTTTAAAAGATTATATAAATTTTATTCATGGTCCGGGATGTCCTGTTTGTGTAATTGCCTTAGAAAGAATAGAACTTGCCTTGGAATTGGCTAAATTACCAAATGTTATCTTTTGCGTCTACGGGGATTTATTAAGAATTCCTGGTTCAGATGGGAGAAATTTATTAAAATTAAGAGCCGAAGGTTATAAAATAAAAACTATATCTTCGTGTCTTGAAGCTTTAAATATATCTCTAAAAAATCCAAATAAAAAGATTATATTTTTTGCAATTGGATTCGAAACTACATCACCACATACAGCAGTTTTAATTAAACAAGCCCAAATGTTAAATATTAAAAATTTATATGTAGTATCTAATCATGTTTTAGCTTTAAGAGTTTTAGAATATCTTTTACAAAGTGATGAAAAGCTTCCTATTGATGCCTTTATAGGACCCGGACATGTAAGCACTATTATAGGCAGTAATCCATACAAAACAATTGCTGAAAAATATCAAAAACCTATTGTAATTGCTGGATTTGAACCATTAGACGTGCTTCAATCAGTTTATATGCTCGTTAAACAAAAATTGGAAAATAGGTGTGATGTAGAAATTCAATATACTCGGGCTGTACTACCTGAAGGAAATCTAAAAGCAAAAAAAATTTTAAATGAAGTTTTTACTATTAGAGAATCTTTTCCCTGGCGAGGATTCGGAAAGATACCTTTTAGTGCTTATGAAATAAATTCCAAATATTCCCAATTTGATGCTGAAAAGATATTTGATATAAAAATTTCAAAAACAAAAGAAAATCCTTTATGTATTTGCGGAAAAATAATAAAAGGACTTAAAAACCCTTTAGATTGCAAACTTTTTGGTAAAATATGTAATCCTCAAAATCCTATTGGCCCTTGTATGGTTTCTTCAGAGGGGGCATGCTTAGCTTATTATAAATACAAAAACAAATTTCTATAAAACTTTTATTCTTTTCACTTCTTTTCCTTTATTTAAAATATGTACAGCGCATGCAATACAAGGATCAAATGAATGAACAGTTCTTAATATTTCAAGAGGTCTTTCTGGCTCTACAACAGGATTGTCAATTAAGCTTTCTTCATAAGGTCCTCTTTTACCCTTTTCATCTCTTGGACTTGCATTCCAGGTAGTTGGCACCACACATTGATAATTTTTAATTTTTCCATTATTTATAACTATCCAGTGAGAAAGAGCTCCTCTCGGAGCTTCATGAAATCCAAATCCTCTAATTTCACCTGAAGGAAATTTAATTTCATTCCAAATCTCATAATCACCTTTACCAATATTTTTTTCTAAAAGATCGAGGTGTTTTAAAGCAAGATCTGCTAAAACAGAGGCTCTTATAGCCCTTGCTAAATGCCTTCCCATAGTAGATTGTAAATCATCAACCGTAAGTTTTGTCCCTAAGGATTTAGCCTTTTCTACACAATGATTAAACCATTTCATTGTAAGTTTATGTTTACTTGCTATACCCATTAAAATTTGAGCTAATGGGCCAACCTGCATTGGTTCACCTTTAAACCTCGGAGCTTTTACCCAACTATATTTACCATTCGGTTGAAAATCAGTATATTGAGGAATAGTTTCTCCTTCCCAGGGATGTTTTGTACCAATATCTTTATACCATGAATGAACAACACTTTCAGCTACATTATCTCTAAAATAGGGATCATTAAAGCTCTTTATAGGATGATAATTTGATATTTTACCGTTAAAAATAGTTCCGCCAGGTAAATCAAAATCAGTTCCTTTTGTATCCAAAGGTAAATCAGGAACTGCTAAATAATTAATAACTCCTTTTCCAATTTTAAACCAATCTTTATAAAGGCATCCAATAACAATTACATCATTTAAATAAACTTTTTGAACAAATTCTTTTACACTTAAAAGAAGTTCACGGATAAAATCAAGTCTTTCTTGATTAAGTGTAGCTTCGTTATCAGGATTTATAGCAGTAGCAACGCCACCAACTATTACTGTTTGAATATGAGGATTTTTCCCCCCTAATATAGCTACTACTTGATCAGCTTTTAATTGATAATCAAGAGCTGTAAGATAATGGGCAACTGCTAATAAATTTACTTCTGGAGGTAATTTCATTTGAGGATGTCCCCAATATCCATTTCTGAAAGGTCCTATCTGTCCACTATCAATAAAATTTTTTAAAGTTTCTTTTATTTTTTTAAAATAAGTAACGCTATTTCCAGACCAATCTGAAATAGATTGAGCAATCTCTGCTGTTTTTTTAGGATCAGCTTTTAATGCAGAAATAATATCTACCCAATCAAGAGCTGAGAGGTGATAAAAATGTACTATATGATCATGGATAGCATGGGCACATAAAATAATATTTCTTATATATTGAGCATTAAGAGGAACTTCCATTTTTAAAGCATTTTCAACAGCTCTAACTGATGCTATTGCATGAACAGTTGTACAAACACCACAAATTCTTTGAGTAAAAAGCCAGGCTATTTTTGGATCCCTACCTCTTAAAATTACTTCAATTCCTCTCCACATTTGAGCAGAAGACCATGCATTTATTACTTTTCCTCCATTAACCTCTACATCTATTCTCAAATGACCTTCTATTCTTGTAATAGGATCAATTATAATTTTTTGAGACATATTACCTCCTTTAAACTAACTATATTTTAATTTGAGCTTGGGATTTTTACATAATTGGCTTATAGAATGGTTCCATTTCGTCCCAAAAATTAGGTTCGGTACAGCCCATACACGGATGCCCTACTGAAACAGGCCATACACATACATCACAGAATCTAATTACTGAACAGTTAGCATGGGTAATAGGACCTTTACATCCTAATTTATATAAGCAATATCCTTTTCTATGACCTTCGTCACCGAAAGCCTTAGCAAATCTTCCTTCATCAAAGTGTCCTCTTCTCTCACACTGATCATGAATAAGTCTTCCATAGGCAAATTTGGGTCTTCTAAGTTCATCTAATTCAGGGAGTTTACCAAAAGTAAGGATATAACTTATAGTAGCCAAAAAATTATAAGGATTAGGAGGGCACCCAGGAATATTAATTACTTTATCTTTACTAATAATATCTGCTATTCCTACTGCACCAGTAGGATTTGGTTTAGCTGCCTGTATTCCTCCAAATGCTGCACATGTACCTATAGCAATTACTAATTTAGCATCTTTTGTTACATCTTTAGCAATTTCTAAAGCTGTCTTTCCTCCTATTTTACAATATATACCATTATCTTTTGTAGAAATTCCTCCCTCTACTACACAGATATATTTTCCTTTATACTTTTTCATAGCCTCATGAAGGACTTCCTCTGCTTGTTTACCTGCAGCAGGCATTAAAGTTTCATGATACTCAAGATTTACTATCTCCAATAAAAATCTCCCTAAGGGAGGATGAGTTGATCTTAAAAGAGATTCTGTACACCCTGTACATTCCATAAAATGAAGCCATATTACAGTAGGTCTTTCTTTATTTTTGAGTGACGCAAAAACTTTATCCATCATAGATAAAGGCAATCCCATACTTGCAGTTATTACACTACATATCTTTAAAAAATCTCTTCTTGAAAGCTTTTTAAGATTTATTAACATTTTTCCCCCTCTTTAAAGAATATTTCTTAAGAATATTTTTATAAATTTCTATTTATGAGTAATCAAGAATTAAAATTTGCTAAATTTTCTTATATTGGAAAGAGATTTTTCCAATATTTTTCTTTTTTATTGTTTTTGTAAAATTTCAAAAAAATTTATTTTAATTCTTAAATTATGCATATAATTTTGGAATGGCTTTATATTTAATTTTTGATATATTGAAATATAATACTTTTTCAAATATGTGGTTAGAAAAGATAATAAATTTAATAGATAAAAAATTAATTATTTATTTAATACTATTTTTAATTATTATATTTATAGGGATTTCAATATATTCTTTTCATCCTTATGATCCTGGAATTAATGTAGAAGGAGCTAAAGAAATTCATAATTGGGGAGGATATTTAGGAGCTTATTTATCATCTATAATCTTTTTTTTATGTGGTATATGTACTTTATTTATTCCTATACTCCTTTTTTTTATTTTGATTTTTTCTTATTTAGGTTTTGGTATTAAAAGAATTACTTTGGCTTTTACTTTAATATTCTTGTGTTTTTCTTGGACTTTTTCTTATTTTTTTCAAATATTGGATATAAAAAATAAATATCTGTTTAATAAATATCCTTTAAATGGCGGTTTTATAGGAGAGCTTTCTTCTTTTATAATTTCATTTATTGGTGTATCCGGGCTATTTTTGATAATTCTTATTTTATTTTTACTGGCTATTTTTTTTGCTATGGGAGGAGAACAATCAATAAAGAAACTGATTTTTAAAAAAGAATCAAAAAAAGATGAGTCTCAAATTCTGAATCAGGAGAAAAATCAGAGTAAAAAAGATATTTCAAAAGATAAGAAAATAAAAGAAGAAATGCAAAAATTTGTCATACCTTCTATTGATCTTTTAGAAAAACCTTTATCAACATCTTATAAATTAAGACCTGAGGAATTGAAAGAAAGGGCATATTTATTAATGTCTAAATTGAGAGAGTTTGGAATAGAAGGAGAAATTGTAGGAATTTCTCCAGGGCCTGTAATTACTGTATTTGAATTTAAGCCTGCTCCAGGTGTAAGGATCAATAAAATTTTAAATTTAGCTGATGATCTTGCTTTAGGACTTTCGGCAAAAAGTGTAAGAATTATAGCCCCTATACCTGGAAAAAATGTCATAGGGATAGAAATATCCAATCCTAAAAGGGAATATGTATACCTTAGAGAGATTTTAGAAAGCTCAGAATTTAAAAAATCCAGATCACCTTTAACTATAGCTCTTGGAAAAGATATTTCTGGGAATCCTGTAGTTACTGATTTAAGAAAAATGCCGCATCTTCTTATTGCAGGAAGCACAGGATCTGGAAAAAGTGTTTTTTTACACTGTGTAATTCTCAGTTTAATTTATAAAAATACTCCTGAGGAAGTAAAATTTCTCATGATAGATCCTAAAAGAATTGAACTTTCAGTTTATGAAGATATTCCTTATTTACTTCATCCTGTAGTTTTAGAGCCTAAATTGGCTACTAAAGCACTTAGATGGGCTGTAGAAGAAATGGAAAGAAGATATAATCTTCTTGAGGAAGCAGGAGTGAGAAACCTTGAATCATTTAATGAAAATTTTGAAGAAAAAATGCCTTATATTGTAATAATTATTGATGAGTTGGCTGATTTAATGGTAATTTCTTCCAGAGAAGTAGAAACTTTACTTACAAGACTTGCTCAAATGGCACGGGCAGCAGGTATACATCTTTTGGTAGCTACTCAAAGACCATCAGTGGATGTAATTACAGGTTTAATAAAGGTAAATTTTCCTGCAAGAATTTCATTTCAACTTACTTCTAAAGTAGATTCAAGGACTATATTAGATACTCATGGAGCAGAAAGGTTATTAGGCGCAGGTGATATGCTTTTTATGCCTCCTGGCTCGTCAAATTTATTAAGAATTCATGCTCCTTATGTTTCAGAAAAGGAAGTAAAAAATGTGGTAGAGTACTTAAAAAGTCTTAGCCCTCCTGAATATATGGCAGATTTTACTAAATATGAAGAAAAATTCGAAGATGAAATAAAAGAAGATAAAGAAGATTACGATGATGAACTTTATAAAGAAGCGCTTAAGATTGCATATCAGTATGGCAAAATTTCTGTTTCTATGCTTCAAAGAAAACTTAGAATAGGGTATAATAGAGCAGCAAGAATTGTAGAAAGAATGGAGGAGGAAGGAATTGTTGGTCCGAGTGACGGTGTGCGTCCTCGTCCTGTGTTGGGTATTCGTAAACCCCCTCAATAATATAAAAGCACAATCCATAAATGAAGTAATTAATAAAATTCAATATTTTTATGATCATATTTCTTCTTTAAAAGCTGTGTTTGTTCAAGAGACATTATTTCCAGATGGAAGAAGAGAAATAAGAAAAGGAAAAGTATGGATTAAAAAACCTGGCAAAATGCGTTGGGAATATAGCGAACCTGAGAGATTTCTTATTATTTCAAATGGAGAGAAACTTTTTGTTTATTATCCAGAAGAAAAGCAAGTATTTATATATCCCTCTGGTAAGGCAATTTCTTCTCATTTAGCTCTTGGTTTTATGAGTGGAAGAGGTGATATAAAAAAAGACTTAAAATTAGAAAGTTTTAAGATTTTAAAAAAGAATTTATGGGAACTTTCATTTATTTCTGCGTTTAAAGATCCTCAGGTGAAAAAAATTATTTTGATAGTTAATTTGAATACAGGAGAAGTAAAACAATTTTATGTAATTAATCAATTGGGAGAAAAAATAAAAATTACATTTAATAAAATTGAATATAATTCCAATATTAAGGATAAAATCTTTAACCTCAAACTTTCAAAAGATGTAGAAGTTATTCAATGAATTCTTTTTTCCTTGTAAAAAAGAGAAGGTGTGTTAACTTTTTAGAAAAATTTATAAATAAGGATTAATTATTATGTTTGAAGGATTAAGCCAGAGACTGGAAGAAGCTTTAAATAAATTTAAAGAAAAAGGTAAACTTAGTCCAGACGACATAAAAAAAGGGTTAAGAGAGATAAAATTAGCTTTACTTGAAGCAGATGTTAATTACAAAGTTGTTAAAAATTTAATTAATAGAGTTGAAGAACGTGCACTTTCTTCGGAAGTAATTGAAAGTCTTACACCTTTTCAGCAGATTGTAAAAATTGTATATGAGGAACTTGTAAAAACCTTAGGAGGAGAGGCAAAAGGATTAAATCTTTCTGGTACCAAGCCTATAAAAATACTTCTTGCAGGGCTTCAAGGTTCGGGAAAAACAACTACTGCTGCTAAATTAGCTCGATTTCTTAAGAAAAAAGGACATCATCCGCTTTTAGTTTCTGCAGATATTTATCGTCCAGCTGCTATAAAACAGCTTAAAGTTTTAGCTGAAAAAGTAAATGTACCTTTTTATGAGGCTCAACCTGGTGAAAAACCTTTAGAAATAGTAGAAAAAGCTATAAATATGGCAAAAAAAGAAGGAAGAGATATTGTTATTATTGACACTGCCGGAAGACTTCATATAGATGAAGATTTGATGAAAGAGCTTGAAGAAATAAAAAATACTTTTAATCCTTCTGAGACTTTATTAGTAGCAGATGCAATGATGGGACAAGATGCTGTAAATGTTGCAAAGACATTTAATGAAAGGGTAGGACTTACTGGAATAATTCTTACCAAAGTTGAAGGTGATGCAAGAGGTGGAGCAGCATTATCAATAAAAGAAGTTACAGGATGTCCTATAAAATTCCTTGGAGTTGGTGAAAAAGTAGATGCTTTAGAAGTTTTTTATCCTGAAAGATTAGCAGGTAGAATCTTAGGAATGGGAGATGTTATTACTCTTATTGAAAAAGCTCAGGAAGTTTTTGATTTGAAAAAAGCTAAAGAATTGGAAAAGAAAATTAAAAAACTTGAATTTACTTTAGAAGATCTAAGGGAGCAACTTCAACAGATGAAAAAATTAGGATCAATTAGAGATATTTTAAGCTTTTTACCAGGTATAGGACAGAAATTGAACGAATTGCCAATTGATGAAAAAGAAATAACAAAAATGGAAGCAATAATTAATTCTATGACAAAACAGGAAAGGAGAAATCCGCGGATTATCAATGCAAGTAGAAAAAGAAGAATCGCCAGAGGTAGTGGAACTACAGTGCAAGATGTTAATAAACTTTTAAGAAGTTATGAAGAAATGCTTAAAATGTTAAAACAAATGAAAAAACCAGGAAAACTTAGAAGTATGTTAAATAAACTTATGGGCATGTAAAAAAACATTGTCAAATTCTAAATAGATGTTAAAATGAATTGTTCAAAATTTCAGAAATAGGAGGTGGAAGGGAGTGCCTATAAGAATCAGATTAATGAGAATGGGAAGGAGAAGGAGACCATTTTATAGAGTAGTGGCTGCAGATTCTCGTGCTCCAAGAGATGGGAAATTTTTGGAAATTTTAGGTTATTATGATCCATTAAAAGAACCATATGAATTTAAAGTTGATGTAGAAAAAGTTAAAAAATGGCTTGAAAGAGGTGCAGAACCAACTGAAACTGTGAGGGCACTTTTAAGGAGAATAGGAATTAAAGTCAATAAAAAGGCATAGAGACTAAATGCAAGGGGGATAAGGAATGAGTAAACTCAGGGATCTGGTAGAGCACATTGCAAAAGTATTGGTGGATAATCCTAATGCAGTTCAGATTAATGAAATAGAAGGAGAACAGACTTCTGTAATTGAATTAAAAGTAGCAAAAGAAGATTTGGGTAAAATTATAGGTAAAGAAGGTAGAACTGCAAAAGCTATAAGAACTATTCTTGGGGCTGCAGGAAGTAAAATTCGCAAAAGAGTAGTTTTAGAAATTATTGAATAGTGTTAGTTCCTGTTGCCAAAATTTTAAGCACTCATGGAATCAAAGGGGAATTAAAAATCTCCCCTTTGATTCTCCATTCAGAACTTTTAAATTCTATTAAAATTTTTTATTTGGATAAAAATAAAGAAGAATCTTTGGAAGTTGTTAATATAAGAAAAGGTCCAGGATATCAAATTTATCTGGTAAAATTTAAAAATATATCTTTTGAAAAAGCTCAATATTTAGTTAATAGAGTTTTATATGTAGATCTTAAAGATTTACCTCCTTTAGAAGAAGATGAGTTTTATTATTATCAAATAATAGGATTTAAAGTTAAAGATAAAAATGGATATAATTGGGGAAAAGTAAAAGAGATTATGCCTATGGGTGAATATGAACTTCTTCTTGTAAAAGGAGAAGAAGATGAATTTTATTTACCTTTAATTGAAGAATATGTAGAAGAAATAAATTTTAAAGATAAACTTATTTTAACAAAAGACATTAAAGCTCTGGTAGAAAGTCAAAGATCTTAAAATTATGAATTTTCATATAATTACTATATTTCCTGAATATTTTGATTCTCCTTTAAAAGTTGGGCTTTTAGGGAAAGCAATAAAAAAAGGATTAATAAACATACATCTTTATAATCTAAGAAATTTTGCAGAAGATAAGCATAAAACTGTGGATGATGAACCTTTTGGTGGTGGAGAAGGTATGGTTTTTAAACCAGAACCACTTTATAAAGCAATCAATTTTATAAAAACAGAGTATCCTTCTGCCTGGACAATCTATCTCTCGCCTCAAGGAGAGCATTTAACTCAAAAATTAGCTGAAAAATTGTTGAAAAAAAAAGATATAATTTTGATATGTGGAAGATATGAGGGAATCGATGAAAGAATCAGAGAAAATATGGTTGATGAAGAAATTTCTATAGGAGATTATGTAGTTTTTGGAGGAGAGGTAGCGAGCTTAGTTCTCATAGAGACTATTGCGAGACTTGTACCTGGTGTTGTAGGGAAAAAAGATTCAATAGAAAAAGAATCTTTTTCAACAGGATTATTGAAATATCCTTGTTATACAAGGCCAAGAGAATTTATGGGCTGGAAAGTTCCAAATGTTCTTTTAAGTGGGAATCATGCAGAGATAGAAAATTACCGTCGTAGAGTTTCTTTAGAAATTACATTAAAAAAACGTCCTTATCTCTTTCATGAAATTAATCTCTCAGAAAAAGATTGGCAGTATTTGAAAGAACTTTTATCAAAACAAAGATTCTATGTATTTTTAGTTCATTATCCGGTAATTGATAAAAATAGAAAAAAAATAGCTTCAGCTATTACTAATTTTGATCTTCATGATCTTGCAAGACTTGGAAGGACTTATGGAATCAAAGGAGTTTATGTGATTCAACCTTTAGAGGATCAAAGAAATCTTGCTGAAAAACTTATAGAGTATTGGCTAAAAGGGAAGGGCGCAGAATATAATCCTTTAAGAAAAGAAGCTATTAAAATTTTAAAAATAACTTCTTCTCTTAAAGATGCAATTTTAGAGGTAGAAAAGATAGAAGGAGAAAGACCGATTTTATTAGCAACTGATGCGTCACCTAAAAGAAAATATATCACTTATAAAGATGTTCAAAAACTTTTATGGGAAAAGCCAGTAGCTTTAATTCTTGGAACTGCCTGGGGACTTTGTGAAGAAGTATTTGATATATGCGATTATTTCTTAGAACCTATTTGGGGACGTTTGGATGAATATAATCATCTTTCTGTAAGATCTGCAGCCTCAATTATAATTGATAGAATTTTAGGATTATACAGTTTTTATAAAAAACAAAATTAACAAGGAGAAAATATGAGAACAATAATAATAGGAGCAGGAGAAGTAGGTTATCAGGTTGCAAAATATTTGGCGATAGAAGGTGTAGAAGTAGTTCTTATTGATAAAGATGGGAATAAACTCAAAAAAATTGCAGAAGAACTTGATGTAGGAGTTATTGAGGCTGAAGGAGGTGATCCCAATGCATTAAAAAAAGCAGGGGCAGATAATGCTGATTTGCTATTAGCTGTAACAAACAGTGATGAAACAAATATGATAGCATGTCTTCTGGCTAAATCTATGTTTAATGTAAAAAAGAAAATTGCTCGTATCAGAAATCCAGATTATTATTTTAATAAAATTCTTTTAAGCAAAGAAAACTTAGATATAGATTCTGTAATAAATCCCGAATTGGAAGCAGCAAATGCTATAATAAGACTCCTTGAAATTCCTTTTGCTTCCGAAGTTTTAGAATTTGAGAGAGGAAAAGTTCTAATTATTGCCTATAAAATTCCTGAAAACAGTTATTTAATAGGTAAAAAGTTAAAAGAGTTGAGAAGCTCAATAAAAAAGGATTTCATAATAGGTATTATTGTTAGGGACGAAGAAGTTATTATTCCTCGTGGTGAAGATTATATAAAACAAGGAGATCTGATTTATTTACTTGTTAAAAAAGAGGATATAAATGAAATTGCCAAAATTTTTGGAGAAGCTGAAAAAATTGATAAGAAAATAATGATTGTTGGAGGTGGAAGAATTGCTTTTTATATAGCCTCCAATATCGAAGAAAAAGCAGAAATAAAAATAATTGAAAAAAATTCTGAAAAATGCCGTATTTTATCAGAAAAATTGAATAATTCTTTAGTACTTTGCGGAGATGGAACAGATAAAAACCTTCTTTTACAAGAAAACATTCAGGATATGGATGTCTTTATAGCTACCTCCCATAGCGATGAATTAAATATAATGTCTTGTTTACTGGCAAAAAAATTAGGTGTAAGAAGAACAATTGCCATAGTTAATAAAAGCGAATATGTTTCTTTAGCACATCATCTTGGTATTCAGTCAGTAATTAATCCACGATTATTAACTGCAAGTATGATTTTAAGGTATATAAGAAAAGGACAAATTTTATCTCTTTCTGCTATAGGTGAACATGAAGCCGAGATAATGGAAGTGGAATTGGAGCCTATATCTTACATTATAAATAAACCTTTGGAAAAAATAAAATTTCCTAAAAATACCATTATAGGAATAATAATAAGAGGTAAAAAAATAATTCTTCCGTCAGGGAAAGATATTCTTTACGAAAAAGATAGGGTAATATTTTTTACTCATAAAGATTCTATAAAAAGCTTAGAAAAACTGCTTAAATAATGAGATTGGGCTCTGTTTTCCATTTTATTGGAGTTATTCTTATTATTTTTTCTTTCTTTTTTTTACTTCCTATAATTGTAGCTTTAATTTATCATTCTTTTGCAGATATTTATCTTTTTTTAAAAGTAATGAGTATTTCTTTATTTACAGGTTGTATTTTTTATTTTTTAACTTATAAATACAGAGGGACAGATATAGGACATAGAGAAGCTTTTATCACCGTTACTCTGAGCTGGATAATAATTGCTTTTTTAGGTTCTCTTCCTTATTATTTTTCAAAAGTTCTTCCAAGTTTTACAGATGCTTATTTTGAATCTATCTCAGGTTTTACTACCACAGGTTCGAGTGTATTTACAGATGTAGAACATTTATCTAAGCCTATTTTATTCTGGAGAGCGCTTACTCAATGGATTGGTGGTGGTGGGATTATTGTTTTTGCTCTTGCTATTCTTCCTTGGATGGGGTCTGGAGGTATGCAATTATTTAAAGCTGAAGTTGCAGATATAAGTGTTGATAAACTAAAACCACGTATCATCGATACTGCTAAATCTTTATGGAAACTTTATTTAGGTATAACCGCTTTTATTATTTTTATGCTTCATATTTCCGGAATGAATCTATTTGATGCTATATGTCACAGTTTTACTATAATTGCAACCGGAGGTTTTTCCACAAAAAATGCAAGTATAGGGTATTATCAAAATCCTTTTATAGAGATGATAGTAATAATAGGAATGATAATGGGGGGTACAAATTTTTCTTTATACTTCAGCTTATTAAAAGGGGAGATAAAAAAGATATGGAAAAGAGAAGAATTTAGATTTTATATAATTAATTTGTTAGTTTTATCTTTATTAGTAACTATAAATTTAATTTTGACAAATTCATTCTCTTCGTTTTTTCAAGCATTGCGATATGGAGCTTTTCAAGTAATTTCATTAGCTACTACCACAGGATTGACCACTTATGATTATCTTAAATGGTCCCCTTTTGCTCAGACAATTATTTTGCTATGTCTGTTTTTGGGAGCTATGGCTGGTTCAACCTCAGGAGGCCCTAAAATTATACGTATTTTAATGATGATTAAACATATATATAGAGAATTATATAAATTAATTCATCCAAGAGCTATAAAAGTTATCAAACTTGATGGAAAACCTGTAGATGATGATATTTTGTCAAGTATATGGGGATTTATGTTTATTTATTTTGTAACTATTGCAATTGCTACAGTAATTATGAGTGCTACAGGTTTGGATTTTCTTACTGCTTTATCAACAGTAGTTACTTGTCTTAATGGAGTAGGTCCTGCTTTTGGAAAAGCAGGACCTACAGGGAATTTTGCTTTTATATCTCCTATAGGAAAATGGGTTCTTATTTTTTGTATGTTAATAGGAAGATTGGAATACTATACTGTACTTGTTCTTTTGGTTCCATTTTATTGGAAAAAATAAAAAAATTGACATTTAAGTTAAATTTTTGACGGAAATAATTTCCTAAATTTTTAATTTTAATCAGGAAATATTTTCCTTTTTCTTTCAAATTCTTACAGTTTTGATAAAAATTTTTGATTCCATTCATAGGCACAATTTTTGATTCCTAAAATTAGGAATTAAAAAATGGCTGGAATAAAAATTAATCCTCAGCTTGGATTATTAGAAGCTTTGGAAGCTGCACAGCTTTTAGAAAGAAAATTAATAGTTACTACTAATAATTTAGCTAATGTAAATACCCCGGGTTATAAAAGTGATGGTTTAGAATTTAAAGAAGTATTAATGAAAAAAATAGGACCAAAATATAAAAGAATTTTTAAAGAAACGAATCAATATATAAAAATGGAACAAGGTGTGTTGGAATATACAGGGAATCCTTTACATTTGGCTATTGTAGGTGAAGGTTTTTTTAAAGTTAAAACACCTAATGGGATAGCTTATACAAGAGCAGGAAATTTTACTTTGGATTCTCAAAGAAGGCTTGTAACACCAGATGGATATCCAGTTTTAGCAAATGGTGCCCCAGTAGTAATAGATCCGGGAATGACAAGAGAGGGTTTAATTACTATGGAAGATTCGAAATTTCAAGTTTCTATAGAAGGTATTTTATCTATAGATAGAACAGAAATTGGAAGACTTGATATAGTAACTTTTGATGATCTAACAAAATTAAAAAAGATAGGAAAGAATCTTTACATTTCTGAAGGAGCTTCGGAACTGCCTGCCACTGAGTACGAAATAAAACAGGGATATGTAGAAAATTCTAATGTAAATATTTTAAAAGAAATGGTCAATTTAATAGAAATTCATAGGGGTTTTGAAGCTGTCCAGCGGTCAATTAAAGCATTAGATGATACTACAGAAAGATTAATAACTATTTCACAAAAATAAGGAGGTACAAACATGATAAGAGCTTTATGGAGTGCTGCAACCGGGATGCAGGCTCAACAGCTTCAGTTGGATGTAATTGCTAATAATCTTGCTAATGTAAATACACCAGGTTTTAAAAAAAGTAGAACGGAATTTGAAGATTTATTTTATCAAAATATTAAACTTCCTGGTGCATTGACAATTGAAGGAACATTAACTCCTGTAGGGATGCAAATTGGACTCGGTGTTAGGCCAGTAGCTGTATCAAAAATTTTCACACAGGGAGAATATCAACTTACGAATCAGGAACTTGATTTGGCTATTGAGGGTAGAGGATTTTTTAAAGTAATAATGGGTGGAGAGGAATTTTATACTCGTGCAGGAAATTTTAAAATTGATAGAGATGGATATATAGTAACCCCTGATGGAGCAAGACTTTATCCAGAATTTACTGTGCCTATAGGTACTTTTAAAATTGAAGTAACTCCTGATGGAAGAATAAGTGCGCTTGATCCTAATGGAAATGTTCTTGCACAAAGTCAAATTCTTTTATACGACTTTCCTAATCCAGCAGGATTATACGCGGTTGGTAGAAATCTTTTTAAAATTTCTGATGCAGCAGGAGATGAAATAGAAGGTGTCCCAGGACAAAATGGATTTGGTACCATTGCTCAGGGTTATTTAGAAATGTCAAATGTAGATGTAGTAGAAGAAATGGTAAAAATGATAATAACTCAGAGAGCCTATGAATCAAATTCTAAAGGAGTGTTAACTGCTGACCAACTTTTGGAAATTGCTAATGCTTTAAAAAGATAATAGGTGAATAAAACATGAAAAAAATCATAATTTTGGTAATAATTTTTTTATTTTTTGGAAGTTTTAATCTTCAAGCTGAAGAATTTTATTCTCATTTTGATTTTAAAAGGATATTTCTAAAAGAAATAAAGAAAGAGCTTAAGTGGGTAAAGGGAAGGATATTTTTAAGAGACTTTAAGATCCAACCAGAAAATATAAAAATTCCGAGATATTATGGATATCAAGTTAAATTTATGGGTGTACCTAAGCTTGGTTCAAATGTAGTGATTTTAAAGTTTTATAATGAATACGGAAAACTTTTTACAACAGTAAGATTATGGGGATACATAGAAACACGGATCCCTGTAGTAGTTATAACAAGGCCTGTATCTGACAAAAGTATTTTAACAGAAAAAGATTTAAAAATAGAGACTATTTCAGTTTCACGCATTCCACAAGATGTGATCTTTGATAAAGCTATAGCAATAGGTAAACAGGTTAGAATGAGTCTTAAACCAGGTACAATATTGAGATTTTCACACCTTGAAAAACCAGTGATTATAAAAAGAAATCAGGAAATTTATATAGTAGCAAGAGGAAGAAATTTTATTGTAAGAGCAAAGGGAATAGCTCTTCAGAATGGAAAAAAAGGAGAATTTATAAAAGTTAAAAACTTAAGTAGTAAAAAAATTTTACAGGCTAAAGTAATTTCAGAAAAAGAAGTAGAGGTGAATTTTTAAAATGAAAATAAGTTTAATAAACTTAATAAGATTAGGAGTAAAGTTATTATTTATTTCTTTTTCTCTCTGTGGGTGTTTTGAATATAATCCAAAAGTTCCTCCTTCACCACCTCCTCCCCCGGAAGTTAAGATTACCTATCCTAAACCTAAACCTGTAAGTAAAGGTTCTTTATATAAAGAAGGAATTACAGCTTTCGATTATTCGGATCTCAGAGCAAGGCGAGTTGGTGATATAGTTACAATAAAAATAGTGGAAAATTATCAAAGTTCAAATACAGTTAAGCAGAAATCATCTAAAAAAAGTTCAGCATCTGCAGGTATTTCAAAATTATTAGGATTTGAAAATAAAATACCAAATATTTTCCCTGATGCAGAACCAAGCTCTCTTTTTAATGGTAATTTGGAGACCTCAACATCTGGTCAAGGACAAATTTCAAGGGAGAGTAAAATCATAGCAACTATTACTGCAAGAGTAATAAAAGTATTGCCAAATGGAAATCTTGTTATTCAAGCAGTTAGAACAATAAAAAGAAATAAAGATTTAGAATATATTTTTTTAACAGGAATAGTAAGACCAGAAGATATAGCTCCTGATAATTCTGTACTTTCTACACAAATTTCTGATGCCTATATAGAATATAGTGGCAAGGGTCCTTCAAGTGAGGCTGTAAGTGGTCCTGGAATTCTTACAAGATTTTTACACCTATTTTGGTTATTTTAATAGAGGATAAATATTATGCATAGATTAATTTTATTGCTTTTTATAATTTTAATTTTTATAAACACAGCTTTTGGAGTGAGACTAAAAGACATAGTTGATATAGAAGGTGTAAGAGGAAATTATCTGGTAGGATATGGACTTGTTGTAGGACTTAAAGGAACAGGTGATGGTGTTTTAAGTAAATTTACTATTCAATCTGTAGTAAATATGCTTGAGAGATTCGGTGTAAAAGTTCCAAAAGAACAGATTATTCTTAAAAATGTAGCTGCCGTAATGGTAACAGCCTATCTTCCTCCTTATGTAATGCCTGGTCAAAAAATAGATGTAGAAGTGTCTTCTCTTGGAGATGCTAAAAGTATTCAGGGAGGTACATTACTTCTAACTCCTCTTATAGGTCCAGATGGTAAAGTATATGCTTTTGCTCAGGGTCCTGTATCTCTGGGAGGATTTGCTGTTCAGGGAAGAGGTGCAGGAGTTCAAACAACACATCCCACAGCAGGTAAAATACCAAATGGAGCAATTGTAGAAAGACCAGTTAATTTACAAACTCTTAATAACGAAAATAAACTTATCTTGTCCTTAAAAGAAGCAGATTATACTACAGTATTTGATGTAGCCAATGTTATAAATCTTTATCTTAAAGGAAATTACGCAAAACCAAAGGATATTCGAAATATTGAACTAATTGTACCGTCTTCTTATAAAGGAAAGGTAGTAAAACTTCTTGCTGAGATTGGAAATTTAGAAATAAAACCAGATTCACCAGCAAAAGTAGTAATAGATGAAAGAACAGGTACTGTGGTAATAGGTGAAAATGTGAGGATTTCAAAGGTAGCAGTTGCTCACGGAGGATTAAGTGTGGAGGTTAGAGAATACCCTGAAGTTTATCAACCTTATCCATTCTCTCCTGGAGAAACTGTAATTGTTCCGAGAACAGAGATAAAAGCAAAAGAAAAGAAAGCAAAAGTTGTAATTATAGAAAAAGGAGCAACCCTTGGAGAACTTGTAAGAGCACTTAATGCAGTTGGTGCAACAGCTAATGATCTTATAGCAATCCTTCAAGCTATAAAAGCTGCTGGTGCTTTACATGCTGATTTAATAATTATTTAAATAACTTGAAAATGAAAGACTATGTAATTTATTACACTAATTTAAAGAATATTGTTAATCTTGAAAAAAAAGATCCTAAAAAAGCTTTAAAAAGAGTTACAACTGAATTTGAGGCACTTTTTTGGTATGAGATTTTAAAAGGACTTGATAAGACCATTATAAAAAGTGGTCTATTCCCTGAAACTCTGAAAGTGAAAATTTATAGAGATTACTTTTATCAAGAAGTAGCTGAAATAATTTCAGGAAAACCAAGAGGACTGGGAGATTTTTTATATAAACAATTATTAAATAGTGCTTATTTTAAAAAAATTTCAAATAATTCCGATAATAAATAAAGGAGGAAAAAAATGATTTCACAGGAATTACTTGAATTAAAAAAAGTAGTAGAAAATGAAAGAATAGCCCTTATTAATGGAGCTATAGAAGAAATATTAAAATGGGCCTCTTATAAAGCGAGGTTAGCAAAATATTTAAAAGATAAAGAATTAACTCCCCAAGAAAAAAGAATTTTAAAAGAAATAATAATTCAGAATGAACATAATAAAAAAATTATTCAGGCAGGAATAAATTTTATTGAAGAAGCTTACAGATTTCTAACAGATCTTCTCGAAGAAAAAGAAATTTATGGAATAAACAAAATAAAAAGAGAACCTAAAATTTTTTCCAAAACTGCTTAACTAAAAGATATAAAAATAATGGCTGGATTGATATCTGCTTTAAATATAGCAAAAAATGCACTTTTAAACTTTCAACTTGCTACTCAAGTAATAACTCATAATATTTCTAATGTGAATAATGAAAATTACAGCAGACAAAAAGTTATAGAAACTACTTATCCTCCAGAACCTTCCTTTATAGGTCCCATTGGGAGAGGGGCTAAGATCGAAAAAATTATACGATATTTTGATATTTTTCTCGAAAAAAATATCAATTTAAAAAAAACTGATTATGGAATGTATTCTGCTGAAGAAACAGGACTTACTATTCTTGAAAGTTACTTTAATGAAACTAATGAAAGTGGTCTTTTAGGTATATTAAAGGATTTTTGGAATGCTTGGCAAAATTTGGCTAATTATCCTGAAAGTTTCTCTGCTCGTTCAGAAGTAATAGAATATGGTAAATTAATTGCAGAAAGTTTAAAGACTAAATTTCAGGGAATGAAGGATTTGGAAGATCAAATAAATGTTAAACTACAAGAGCTGGTAGAAAAAATTAATACGCTTGCTTCACAAATTGCAAGTTTAAATCAAGAGATAATAGCTCAGGAAGTTGGTGGGAAATCAGCAAATGATTTAAGAGATAAAAGGGATCAACTTGTTGCTGAACTTTCTCAATTAGTTGATATTCAATATTTTGAAACTAAGGAGGGGGCTTATAATATTATCTTAGAAAAAGGGTTTAATTTGGTAAATTTAAATCAATTTTGGAAGCTCGAAGTTTCAGGAAAAGGTATATACTGGATAGGACCGAATAATAAAAAAGTTCTTATTACAAGTAAAGAAATAACCTCTGGAGAACTTGGAGGTTGGTTAAGGCTTCTTGAGCAAATTTCCGATGAATATAATTATGAATATGTTTCAGGTGATGAATCAGTTTATACACTAACTGGAGAACCCATTACTGAAAGCACAACATTTAACGAGTTGGGAATAACTACGGGAACTTTTACTTTTTCAGGTATGGATCATTTTGGAAATTCCATTTCTGGAAATTTTACAGTGAGTACGGGAAATGAAACAATTGGAGATCTTTTAAATGCTATAGAATTCGCATTTAATTATACTGTTGATGCATATATAAAAGATGGTAGACTTTTTATAGAAGATCTCTATAGAGGCCCTGGAGAACTTTCTTTTTCTATTACAGGTCCTGTTGATTTTGGTAATTTTGATGATCCTGCATATCAAAGAAGAGTTGAAGAAATAAATCTTGCTGGAGAACTTAAAATTTTTGGAGAAGAATTGATAAAAGCTGTTAATTCCTATTATACTCAAGGTGTAGGTCTTACATTTTTTACAAGAGAACTTGAAGGGGTATATTCAGTTAATCAATATATTAAAGAACTGCCATATTTTTTAGATTTAAAAAAAGACAGTAGCGGAACTCAGCTTTCCGGATTTTTCTATCTATGGATAAAAGATCCTACTGGGAAAATCACGCCTGTGAAAGTTAATCTTAATGGAGTGAGTATAAATGCAACTTTAACAGATTTACAAAATGTAATTAATTCTGCACTTCAAGAAGCAGGTTTTTATAGAAGTGCTTCGGACTGGGATATCCAGGCAATTGTAAGAAATGGTAAACTTGTTATTCAAGCAAAAGATAATTTTTCTTTTGCATTTTCAAATGATACATGTGGGATACTTCTTGCAACTGGTTTAAATGTATTTTTTGTAGGAAAAGATCCCATTGATTTTAAAGTTAATCCAATTTTAATTAGTGAACCAGAACTTGTTTCAAGTGGTAAAATGGATCCTACTGCATTTAGAAGTAAAAATCCTTTATTTGGAACATTTAAAAGCAATACTTCTGTAGATCCCACTTATACAGGATTTGAGATAGATAGACTTTATATTAATTTCTATAACGAAAAAGGTGAAAAATTTTCAGTTCCTCCAGAACCTTTTTACGAAGCTACTTACACTACCGATGTCTTACTTGATGATGTAAACATATACATAAAAGATGCTAATGGAAATATTTTAAAAACTATAACCCTTAATTCCGGAACAGAAATTTCAGAACTTCCTAAAATACTTGATGGTTCTGAAGGAATAAAAGCAACTATTAAAAATGAAATACTAAAATTTGAACTTGATCTGAAAAATGCTCCACCTGAGGCAGTTTATTTTACTGTTGATGAAAGAGCATCAGGAATAAATACTTTAATTGAATGGGATGAAACATTTTCTTCTTATGCAATAAATATTAATTCAACAGATACTTTACAAGAAATAATTAATAAATTAGATAGGCTTCCATATTTAAGGGCATATATAGATTCTAATAATTATCTCATACTTACACTCGAGCCTAATCAAACTACTGCTTATGGATTTGAAATTGGTGAGTATTTTACAGGTACTACACCCTCTTCAACTACGAGTTTTGTAGAGTTTTTAAATAATGAAAATATGCATATACCAGCATTTAGATGGGATGGAATCAATATAACACGAGTAATGACTGGTTTAGAGGACTTTAATTTAAATACAAGTTATGAAAATTATCTTTCTTTTTATCTTTTCGATGAAAAGGGTAATCCAATTGACACAGACACTACAACACCTGAAATAGAACCATTTAGAATTGATTTGAATGAAATTTTAAATCTGGCAAATAATAAAACTTTGTTTGATTTATTACAAATAATAAATGCTCCTGAGAATGTTCAATGGGATATTTCTGCAAGACTTGATAGAGAAGGAAAATTAATCTTAGAAACAACAGGGCTTTATAACACAAGAAGTTTTGTTGTGCAGGATGAAATAGATGATGGAAGCGGTAATATTATTCAAGCCCCATATAATTATGGAGTAATTAATAATCTTTCAGGGTATATATTGGATAGAGGAGACAATCGCATTGCTCAAATAATTGCTGATGTTCCTTCCCAAATAAGAGAATCTTTAGGGTTAACTACTTTGGATGATTATTATTCGAATATCATAAAAGATATAGGAATTGCTACAAAAACTGTAAAAGAAAATAAGGAATTTATAGAAGAAATAATAAAACAATTGAAAACTATAAAAGAAAGTGTTTCAGGAGTTTCTCTTGATGAAGAAATGACCGAGCTTATTAAGTATCAACAGGCTTTTATAGCTTCTGCAAAGGTTCTTACTACAGTAGAAGATATGTTACAGGCTTTACTTGAAATAAAAGAATAAAAGGAAATTAAAAATGAGAATAGGATTTAATACAAAATATGACTGGATTTTGGCAGATCTTGAAAGGCTCTCTTCTGAAATAACATTAACTCAACTTAAGATTTCTTCGGGAAAAAATTTTCTTTATCCTTCAGATAATCCATCGGAGATTAGGTTATCTATTCATTATAAACAAAGTATTGCAAGAGTTGAAAGGTATCAAAGAACAATTGATGAAGGTATAGCATTTTTAAAAGCTCAAGAATCTGCTCTTGCACAAGTAGAAGATCTTATTGCAAGAGCTAAAGTTCTTGCTATTCAATCTGTTAATGATATTAATGATAAAAATATAAGAGAAGCTATTGCTAAGGAAATAGGAAGTATAATTGAAACGATTTTAAGCCTTGCTAATTCTCAACTGGGAGAAAAATATATTTTTGCTGGACAAAAAACTACAGGATATACACCAGGAGAAAAACCATTTAAATTAATTAAAGAATCTTTACCTGATGGACAAATTATAGAAAAAGTGATTTATAATGGCTCTATAAAAGATCTTACCTTAGAATATGATAAAAATATGAAAATAAAACTGGGAAGAAATGGTCAAGTTATTTTTATGGATTCCGGGATTTTTGAAACTTTAATAGGATTAAAAAGAACTTTAGAGGCCAATAATATAGAAGATTTTAGAAAAGAACAGTATGATATTCAAAAGTTTATTGCCAAACTTGACGACATATACAATTATATTGCTTCTATAAGAGGGGAAACAGGAACAAAGATCCGCCATTTAGAAGTGAAAAAGAATCTTTATGAAAAATTTAAAGATACATTAAAAACTAATTTAGGAAACATCGAAGGCGCTGATCTTACTAAACTTGCTACAGATCTTCAAAGATTAATTACTGCTTATGATGCTGCTCTTAGAGCAACAGTTATAGTAAGTGATTTAAGTCTTGCAAAATATTTATAAAAAGATTCACCATAGTTTTGACCAATCCGGAAATAAGAAATTTTTCCCAGGTAAATAAAGATAATACAACTGAGAATCTAAATGAATAATATAAATTCCGGTTCCTTCCTTTCCTTTTCCCCTGGCTAATATATAATCCCCTGTATAAGAAAATACAGGGTCTTCCAAAGATAAAGGAAGATCCAGTATTTTAGCTTTATTATGCTTTATATTGTATAAAATAAGTCTTGTTCCTGAAGACTGTGAAAGATAAAGCAAATAATCCCCTTTTGGTGAAAATCTTGGAGATGTATTGTATTTTCCCTCAAAAGAAACCCTGAAAATTTTTTTTGTTTCCAAATTCATTAGATAAATTTGAGGACCTAACCCTTTATCATAGACAAAAGCTAAATATCTTCCATCAGGCGAAATACTTCCTGCCTGACAAATACCCTTACCTTGGATCAACGGATATAGATTATGTGTTAAAAGATCAAATTTATATATATTTACATTTTTTCCCTCAGAAAGAGTAAGAATAAGCGCTTTTTCATCAGGGTACCATATTGGAGAAGAACTTAGTCCATTTATAAAAAACTTCTGGATATGCCCTATATAAAGATCTGTAATTTCTAATATATATTTACCATTTTTATAAATAATATAAGCTATCTTTCTTCCGGAAGGAGAAAACTTAGGGAAAAGTATCAAATCAGCAGTTTTTATTTTTTTTAAATGAAGTTTAGAAAAATCCATTACATAAAGTGTATCTCCATTCATACTTCTTTTAACAAAAGCGATTTTAGTAGTAGCAATACCTTGATATCCTGAAATTTCTTTTATTATACGATTACATAAAAGATAAACAGGTGCTTCTGGATGCTTATAATCTCCAAAAAAATTAAAAGGTTTTATTTGCTGATTTTTTAAAATGTCCCAGAGCTCAGCTTTAAGATAAATTGATTTTTTATATTGTGTTACTGTACCCTTTAAATAAAATTCCTTAGTTTTAAAACCAGGTAAAGGAGGATTTTTTAAAGCAAGGACAATAAGATGATAATTCAAGAGTTTCCTTAAAAGCGGGGTTAGTTTAGAAGAAAGTAAAAGGTCACCTTTAAAATCAGGGATTCTTATAATAATTTTACTAAAAGCAGTCGATTCAACAGTAATAGTAGGTGTTTGCGAATTTGATTTGCAGTAAAGAAAATTTGAATTTAAAAAAAATAAACTCAATAATAAAATTAAAATTTTGCAAAATTGTCTCATTTTAGTTTAATTTTAAATTTTTTTACAAATAACTATACTTTAATTTCAGCAAAAATCAAATTAAACTTAAGAAAAATATAAAATACTTGAAATAACAAAAAATTATTATAAATTTTCACCAGTTATGAAAGCATTACTTATTATTGATATGTTAAATGATTTTATAGATGAAAAAGGTATTTTATTTTGTGGGGAATCTGCGAGGCAAATTATTCCAGAAATAAAAAAACTTATAGAAGAATTCAAAAAACAAAATTTACCTCTCATATACATCTGTGACTCCCATCAAGAAAATGATGAAGAATTTACAGCATTTCCTCCACATTGTATAAAAGGAACTTGGGGGGCTGAGATTATTTCAGAACTTAAAATAGAACCTAAGGATTATCCCAAAATTTATATTATTCCTAAAACCAGATTCTCAGGATTTTATAAAACAAATCTGGAAAATTTACTTCGGGATTTAAAAATAAAAGAACTTTGGCTTACAGGAGTTTGTACAAGTATTTGTGTAATGGATACTGCCAAAGATGCTTATGAGAGAGGTTATAAAATCATAATACCTATCAAAGCTGTGGCAGATTTTGATCAGGATTTTCATAAATTTGCATTAGAAAGGATGAAACGAATTTATAAAGTAAAATTAATATAATCTATGTTTTTTTCTCAATCTTTAGGATTATTTGTAGATTTATACGAATTACTCATGGCACAAATTTATGTTGAAAGAGAATATATAGGTAATGCTACATTCAGTTTATTTATTCGCAAAAGACCAAAAAAAAGACCATTTTTTATTGCTTGTGGGCTTGAGCCTTTTTTAAATGCTTTAGAAAAATTTAGATTTTCAGAAGAAGATTTGGAATATTTGGAAAGTTTAAAGATATTTAAGCCAAAATTTTTGGATTATTTAAAAAATTTTAGATTTAAGGGAGAAATAAGAGCTTTACCTGAAGGAACAATTTTTTTTGAAAATGAACCAATTTGTGAGGTTACTGCAGAACTCCCAGTAGCTCAGCTTTTAGAAACTTTAATTTTAAATACCTTTCATATAGAAATCCTTTCAGTGAGTAAAGCTATTCTTTCTATTCTTCATGCAGGAGATATCTCATGTATTGATTTCTCTGCAAGAAGAACACACGGCATCGATGCGAGTTTACATGTGGCAAGAGCAAGTTATATAGCAGGGTTTAAAGCTACAAGTAATGTTTTAGCAGGTAAACTTTTTGGAATCCCAGTTACAGGTACTATGGCACATTCTTTTGTGGAAATTTTTTCTGATGAAGAAACTGCATTTAAAACATATGCAGAAACTTATCCAGATAATACTATTCTTCTCATTGATACTTATAATACACTTGAAGGTGCTCGCAAAGTAGTTAAATTGAAGGATTATTTTAAAGAAAAAGGTATCAAACTTAAAGGTGTAAGAATTGATAGCGGTAATTTAGAAAAATTAAGTATAGAAGTAAGAAAAATCTTAAATAAAGGTAGTTTAAAAAATACAGGTATATTTTTAAGCAGTGGTATAGATGAAAGGGTTATTTTGAAATTAAAAGAAAAAGAAATACCTGTTGATGGTTTTGGTATAGGCACAAAATTGGGAGTTTCAGTAGATCAGCCATATTTAGATATTGCTTATAAATTGGTCGAATACGAAGGCAAACCAAAAGCCAAACTTTCACCAGGGAAAAAATTTTATCCAGGGGCAAAAGATCTTTATAGAATATATAAAAATGCACAACCTGAATATGATTGGTTGTGTTTGAAGGGTGAAGAGCCACCAGTAGAAAAAGAAAATGCTAAAAGCCTTTTAATTTTGGCTTATAAAGACACTCAAAAATTATATACCGAAGATTTAAATAAAATAAGAAACAGACTTAAACATCAATTGAATGAAATTTTGCCAAAATTAAATTATTCTCCCAAAACTTATAAAAAATTTAAAATTAAAATTTCATCTAAATTAAAACAACTTTTAAAGCAAATTGTTTAAATATTATTTTCTTCGGAATTGTAATTTTTTTCATCCAATTTTTCATGACTTCCGTCTTCCATTTTTACAATATCTTCAAATCTGATATCCACTCCAAGAACACCAATTATTTCATCAAGTTCATTTCTTACAGGGGCAGAAATAGTTATACATAAACTTGAAGTAATTTTTGAAGTATAAAATTTAGAAACATATATTTTTCCTGTTTTAAAAGGTTTAATAAACCATTCTCTATCTTCAAAGGTTTCATTAGCTAAGAGTTCTTTAAATTTTTTCTTATATTCCAAATCATTAGTTACACCGCATACAGGTTTTCCTTCAGGATCTATTATATAAATAAATTGAATATAAGGATGATCATCCAAAAATTGATTAAACACTGGTTTAATTTTTTGGGGATCCATAGAAGTTATATCTGGATGTTGAAGCAAATCTTCTAAATATTTTTTCATGATATCTACAGCAAATTTTCTTAAATGATCTAATTCAGAAACAAATAATTCTGGAAGATATTTTTTAGTTAAAGCAAGCATTTCTTCATGAGAGATAGGGGTAATTCGTCCCTTTTCATATTCTTCTAATATTTTTTTATAAATTTTTACTACACCTGGGTGCTTTTTATCTATTTTTCTATCTCCGTCAAGTTCAAAATGGGTATTAATCCAGTAAGCAATTCCCGCTGTCCCGCTTTTATCTGTAATGGTAATTTGAATAGGTCTGTTAAGAATTTTTTTAGAATCAAAGGGATTATATATTTCTTCATTTTTAATAATTCCATCAATATGAATTCCTGCTTTAGTTGCATTAAACTCTTCTCCTACAAACGGCTGTCTTTCGTATATTTTTTCACGCAGTTCATGTTTATAATAATTTACTATTTCGGTTATTACAGTAGTATCCATTCCATCTGTTGTACCTTTTAATGCAATATATTCAAAAACCATAGCTTCTAAGGGTGTATTTCCTGTTCTTTCACCTATTCCAAGTAAAGTAGTATTTACATAAGTACAACCATAAAGCCAAGCAGTAGTAGCATTTATTACTGCCTTGTAAAAATCATTATGTCCGTGCCATTCAAGAAGTTCTTCAGGAACCCCAGCTTCATCTATAAGAGCTCTCACTAATTTAGGTACACTTATAGGTAAACAAGCTTCTGCATAAGGAACACCCACTCCCAGTGTATCACATAGTCTAATTTTAATATCAATACCACTTTCTTCCCTAAGTTTCATTAATTCTATTGCAAAAGGAATAACAAATCCATAAATATCTGCTCTTGTAACATCTTCAAAATGACATCTTGGTGTTATTCCATAAGAAAGAGCTTCTTTTACAATAGCTAAATAATCCTCCATTGCCTGTTTTCTGGTTTTTCCAAGTTTTAAAAATATGTGATAATCTGAGCATGAGGTTAAAATTCCGGTTTCCTTAAGTCCCATTTCTTTAACAAGTTTTAAATCTTCTTTTTTTGCCCTAATCCATCCAGTAATCTGCGGATATTCATAACCTAAGGAAAGACATCTTTCCACTGCTTCTTTATCTCTTGATGTATAAAGAAAAAATTCTGTAGCCCTTATAATTCCTTTTGGACCGCTTAATTTATGTAAAAATTTATAAAGTGTTTCAACTTGTTCAGGGGTATAAGGAAGTCTTGCTTGCTGTCCATCTCTAAAAGTAGTATCTGTAATATAAAAATTTTTCGCAGGTTGAATAGGAATGTATTTTTTATCAAAATATATTTTAGGAGGCTCAATATAAGGAAATAATTCCTTAAACAAAATTGGTTCTTTCACATCTTTAAGAGAAAAAAATTTTTTAAAATATGGATACTGAAACATTTATATAACCCTCCTTTGTGACAAAATGCTTTTACAATTTTAAAATTTTTTGTTTAAAATTCAATAAACTTTCTATGATAAAAATAATAACTGAAGGATTGACAAAAAAAAAATTAGTAGAATTATTAAGAAAATTAAACAAAAATAAAAAGTTAATAAATGGGATATTTATCTAAAATAAAACCAGCGTTTAGAACTTGGGCTATAGAATATGCTATAAGAGATATAGTAGAAGCTTCCAGAGAAGCTAAAAAATTAGGTAAAGATTTAATTTATTTAAATATTGGAGATCCTGTTCAATATGGATTTACCACTCCTCGTAATGTTATAAAATCTGTTTGTAAAGCCCTTGAGAAAAATTATAATTCTTATTCTGATTCAGTAGGAATTTCAGAAGCAGTAGAAGCTATTAGAAATTATGCATTAAAAAAAGGTATTCATCCTGTAGATATATACATAACTCAAGGAGCAAGTGAGGCTATTGAATTTGCTATTTCAGCTCTTATTAACCCTGGAGAAAATATACTTCTTCCGTGTCCATGTTATCCACTTTATCAGGCTATTGTAGCAAAATTTGGTATAGAACCAAGATTTTATTATCTCGAAGAGGAAAAAAATTGGGAGCCTAAATTAGATGATATTGAGAGTTTAATAGATGAAAAAACAAAAGCTATCGTAATTATAAATCCCAATAATCCTACAGGAGCGATTTATTCTAAAGAGATACTTCAACAAATAGTAGACATTGCAAAAGCTTATCATTTGGTAATCTTTTCAGATGAAATTTATGATCAGTTTATTTTGGATGATGATATAGAGCATATTTCAATTGCGTCACTCAGTGACGAAGTACCAATGGTTACATTTAATGGATTATCAAAAAATTATTTTGCTCCTGGTTTTAGAATAGGTTGGGGAATTATCTCTGGTCCTAAAGAAATATTGGAAGATTATATAGAAGCTATTCATAAATTAGGAAGAGCAAGACTATGTGCACCGCATCCTTTACAATTTGGTATCCCCCCAGCGCTTAATAACGAAAATGGGTATATAAAAAAAATTATGCCATTTTTAAGAAAAAGAAGGGATCTCATTGTAGAAGGGCTTAATAATATACCGTTTATTTCTTGCGTAAAACCTAAGGGAGCTTTTTATGCCTTTCCACAATTAAAACTACCAAATATCAGTGATCTCGATTTTGTAAAAAAATTAATTCTTGAAGAAGGTGTGGTGGTAGTTCATGGAAGTGGTTTCGGTCAAAAACCAGGGACTAAACATTTTAGAATTGTATTTTTGCCAGAAGAAAAAATACTTGTGGAGGCACTGGAAAGAATTGAAAGATTTGTTAAAAAGATTGCAGGTATCTAAACTCAATCTGAATTATGAACTCTTTGAAAATTAAAAATTTTTCATGGTTTATTCCTTATATTAAAGAATATCTTTCTATAAATTTTCTTGATGAAAAAAAGTTATTTAGATTATCTACTGAAGAAATTGCAAAAAAAATCTCAAATAAAGAAATCTTGTCTTTAGTTTTAGTAGAAAGATTTTTAATTGAAAATACAGAAAATGGCTTTTATTCTTCAAAGTTAATAAATTTAGTACTTGAGAAAAGAAAAGTTCCAGGATATTTGTTTTTGTTTTCAATAAAAAATAAAAATGAACAAATACCGTTAATAAAACTTTTTGAGAATATTTATTTTTATCCTATTGAATGGGATAATATTTCTCAGTTATTTTTCAATTTTTGGAAAAAAGGCACAGATTTTATCGGTGTTTATAAAATTTTAAAAAAAGGATATACTTTAGAAGAAATAAAAAAATACTTTGAATTGCCTCTGTTATTTAATTTCACAAGATTTTCAGAAAAGACTTCTAAAGAATTATTAAAATTTCTACCTGATCTGAACATAGAAAAATTAAAAGAAATAAATCAGCAATTTTTAATTAGGAATAATTCTTTTCTAATTTTGACATCATCTAATTTAGAAAATAAAAATCTACCAGGGAAAATAGTTTATAAAATCAATGGGAAAAATAAATTAATCCTTATAGAAAATAAAAATATAGATGATTTAAAGCAATTTTTTAAAAATTCTAATGGAAAAACAGGAATTCTTCCAAAATATATTTTCAAAGAATTTGAAAATTTTGGTTTCTCTCCATTGACTTTGGTTTTAGGAGCTTTTGAACATGTAAAAAGGCTTTTCAAAGAAAAAGTTATTACATTTGAAGGTTTTACTTATCATGTATTAGGAGATCTTTATTATGAATGGGGAGATTTAGGGTCAGCTTTAAAATGTTATACTTATGCTGAAAAATATACAAAGCAGCCAACAGAACTTGCTTTAAGTAAAGCAAGTATTTTTTATACCTTAGGTGAATTAAAAACAGCAGAAAAAATCTTAAAAAGTGAATTGTGCGGATGTAAAAAGGAAAATCCCATGGTTCACTGTAATCTTGGATTAGTTTATTTAAAAGAACAAGAACCAGAAAAAGCCGAATATCACTTTTATAAAGCCTATCTCTTGGAACCCGGAAATGAAATATATCGTAAAACTTTAATTAAATATTTATGGGATTCTGAAAGATATGAAGAAATAGAAGAGATATTAAATTCTGCCTTAACTCTTACTTATGAGGAAAAGATTTACTTGGGTAAGCTTTATTTTATAAAAAGAGATTATGAAAAGGCTTTAGAATATTTAAAAGAAATTTTTAATAATCCTGAAAGAGATGGGGAAAGTTTATTATTTTTGGCTTGGTTATATAAGCATTTTAAAAAAGAAAAGGAGGTATACGAAATCTTTATTAAAGAAGCAAAAAATAAATTGAGCTCAGAGAAATTTAAAAAAATAATTAACAAAATTAATTTAGAATTAGAATGAAACTTACTGTTCTTGGCTCGGGAACTGGATGGATAAGACTTGAAAGGAATGCCCCAGGATATTTATTAGAATTAAATAAATTTATATTACTTATAGATTGTGGACCATGTGTAACTAAACAGATTTTAAAAGCAGGTAAAAAACTTGATGATATTTCAGCTATTTTTATTTCTCATTTCCATCCAGATCATGTTTCAGATTTAATTCCCTTTTTCTTTGCTACTCATTATAGATTAGGATATTTTAGGAAAGAACCTATAACTCTTTATGCATGTGAAGGATTTAAAGAGTTTTATAAGGGATTAAAAAATGCATTTGGTCACTGGGTAGAGCCTCCTAAAGGTTTACTCAATATTATAGAGCTTCCAAAAAAGGAAAATTATTCATTTATGATTGGACCTGCAAAAGCTTGGAGTACACCAGTTAAACATAATCCTGAAAGTTTAGCTTTAAAAATAGAATATAAAAATAAAAAATTAGTTTATTCAGGTGATACAGGATATTGTGAAGAATTGATAAAATTTTCTCAAGGGGTAGATTTATTAATTGTTGAGTGTTCCAATTCAGAAAAAATTTATGTTGAACATCATTTAAGTGCACAAGATATTGCACTTATTGGAAAAAGGTCTAAAGTAAAGAAATTAATGTTAACACACTTTTATCCACACAGTGAAGATGAAAATTTAATAGAAAAAATAAAAAAAGAGTTTGATGGGGAAGTGATATTAGCTGAAGATTTATTATCACTAAGTTTGGATTAAGGAGGAAGAAAATGGAACTTATTAAAATTACATGGCAGACTTTTAACGACGGGGATAATGATGAGTTTAATGCTACTTATTTGAATATTAAAAGTGTTATTTTAAAATTAGAAAATATTCTTTTAAATTCAGGTATAAAAATTGTGTTAGAAAAAAAATTATTACCTGGTATAAAAAATGGAGAAAATATTTCTAGTTTAAATAGGGTTTTTATAGATGGAGAACCTATAAAAACTATTTTGAAAAATATACCTTATGAAGATAAAGATGAGATTCCTGAGCATGTTATTATTAGTGCTATATTTGCCAAAGTAAGAGAAAAAATGAATTTAGGGAACATATATGCAAGGACTGGACCCTAAACTTTTAGCTAAATTAAAAGAAAAGATTCACAGAGAATTAATTAACAGAGAGAAAGAAGTTACAGAATATTGGTTAAATGAATTAATCAAGGTATATCAAAAAAATCATCAAAGTCTTGCAGAATTCAAATCAGAAATCCGAAAATTTATTGATCGTATGAAAAACAGAATAGAAATCTTAAAGACCAAAGGAATTTAATGAAATATATAAGTACAAGAGGTGGAATATCAGGGATAGATTTTAAAGAAACAATATTTGAAGGACTTGCTTCAGATGGAGGACTTATACTTCCAGAAAAAATACCTGTTCTTTCAGAAGAAGAAATAAATCAATTAAAAAATCTATCTTATAAAGAATTAGCTTCAAAAATTTTTCAATATTATATTTCAGATATTTCAGAAGAAGAACTTAAAGAGATCATAGAGAAAGCTTATTCTTTATTTAGAGCAAAAGAAATCGTTCCAATTAAAAAAGTAGGAGAAATATATATTTTAGAACTTTTTCATGGACCTACCTGGGCATTTAAAGATATAGCCCTCCAGTTTTTAGGTGTCCTTTTTGAAAAATTGCTTTTAGAAAGTGGAAAAAAAATTAATATATTAGGAGCAACTTCTGGGGATACAGGTTCTGCAGGTATTTATGGAGTAAAAGGGAGAAAAAATATAGCTATTTTTGTATTACATCCATATAAAAGAGTATCTGAGATACAGGCTTTAATGATGACAACTGTTACTGACAAAAATGTTCATAATTTAGCTATAGAAGGAACTTTTGATGATTGTCAAGCGATTGTCAAAGCAATTTTTATGGATCTTGATTTTAAAAAAGCCTATAATCTCACTGCAATCAATTCAATTAATTGGGCAAGAATTTTGGCTCAGATAGTTTATTATTTTTGGGCATATTTTAGAGTTACTGAAATAGAAGGCAAGGAACAAGTCAGAATTTCGGTTCCTACAGGGAATTTTGGAGATATATTTGCAGGGTATATAGCAAAAAAAATGCTTGGAGGAGAAAGAATAGAAAAATTAATTCTTGCCACAAATGAAAATGATATTCTTTGCAGATTTGTAAATAATGGAGATTATTCTGTAAGAAGGGTAAAGCCAACTATTACTCCTTCTATGGATATCCAAATAGCCAGTAATTTTGAAAGATATCTTTATTATCTATATGATGAAGATTCAGAAAAAACAAAAAAAGCAATGGAAAGTTTTGCAAAAAATAAAGCTTTAAAATTTTCTCAGGAAGAAATAAAAAAAGTGCAAAAGGATTTTCTTTCAGCCTCAGTAACTCAGGAAGAAACTTTAAAAACTATAAAAGAATTTTTTGAAAAAACAGGATATATATTAGACCCTCATACTGCGGTTGGTGTTAAGGCAGGGATAAAGTTTAAAAATAATTATCCTTTAATTTGTTTAGCAACTGCACATCCTGCTAAATTTCCTGATACTATAGAGAAGGCATTAAATAAAAAGATAGATTTACCAGATGAAATTAAAAGATTATATAAACTTCCTTCCAGATATAAAGTATTATCTGCTGACATAACAAAAGTAAAAGAATTTATTCAACAAAAAGCAATTTAGTTTTTTCTCAAATTAAAATTAGACTAATTATTTACAAAATTTAAAAATGCGTTTTAAAAAAAGTGTAATTGTATTATTTATTTTTATTTTTGTATTTATTTGCGGAGTATTATATGGAATAAAAGGAGGAAATATTTTTAGTGAATTATTGGGTATTTTTTTTTCACCTGTATGGAAATCTGGAACATATATAAGTGATAAATTTAGAAAATTTTTTAGTGATTATTTATTTCTGGTCAATTTAAAAAAAGAAAACCAACGATTAAAAGAAGAAATTTTGTTTCTTAAATCTCAACTTAATTATTATAAAGAACGAGAAAAGATTTATAGGAAATTAGAGAAGTTTTATAAACTATCTTTACCAATTAAATATCCAAAAATAGCAGCACGTATTATTTACAGACCTCTTGATCCATTTTCAAGGGTAATATTTATAGATAAGGGAAGTAAAGATGGGCTTTCTTCTCAAATGCCTGTATTAGCTTCAGCAGGAGGTAAAGCGGTTGCTTTAATTGGGCAGGTTGTGGAGGTGCATAGAACATGGAGTAAAGTGTTACTTTTAACAGATCCTTCTTTTGCAGCAGATGTAAAAATTCAAAGAACCGGGGATAGAGGGATATTAAAAGGTAAAGGAGGAAATATGTGTTTTTTAGATTATCTTCCTTCTTATGCAGATGTGAAAAAAGGAGATATAGTAATAACTTCTGGACAAGATGCACTTTTTCCTCCGGGTTTGTTAATAGGACATATTGTTTCTGTAAATAAAAAATTAGTTCAAGGACTATTCAAAAGAGCCTATGTTAAACCTATAGTGAATATTTATAATTTAGACATAGTATTTATACTGATCAAGTTACCACAAATACCTTTATAAATGACTTTTAAAGAATTAATTTTATTTTTTTTACCTTTTTCTATATTAATTTACGCATTCAAAATTTTTTTGACAAATTCTATTCTATTTTATCCTGGAGATATATTATTTGCTTTAGCAATAGCAAGTATTTCATTAATTAGTTTTAATAAAGTTTGTTATATTTATCTTTTTTTTACAGGTTTACTAAGAGGTTTAGATTTGATAAATATAGAAATTTTAATGGGTCTATGTTTTGTAGGTATTGGATTTCTATGGGAACATTTCGAAAGATATTTTGAAATAAAAAATTTTGAATCCAGATTAATGTTATGGTTTATTATTTTAGTTATTTATGAATTTGTTAATTTAATAATATTATTAATATTTAAATTAAGAACAGAAATAGAATTTTTTATTATAATAAATTTATTGATGCATAGTTTTTTAAATATTTTATTGACCTATATTTGGATTTTATTTTTCTATTATTTAATTAAAAAATTATATTTAAAATGAAAAAAAGTTGGGATAACTTTATAAAAATAAGTTTTGGTATAAATAAAAAAATTTTAAAACCCTTTTTTTGGAAAAAACGTTTAACTATAATAAAATTTTCAATTTTACTCTTATTTGGCATTCTTTTACTGAGGTTATTTTATCTTCAAGTTATAAAACATTCTTATTACTGTAAAAAGGCAAAAGAGAGGTCAGTAGTTAAATATATAATAAGAGCTCCTCGTGGGCAGATTATTACATCTGATGGTGTAATAGTTGCTACAAATAGAGCGGTTTTTCAACTTTATGTAGATCCAAAGATAATCAAAGATCATGAAGAAGAAATTTTGTATAAATTAAGTAAAATTTTGAATGAAAATTTTGGGGAATTAAAAGAAAAATATTATTTTGCAAAAAGGAAATTTTTAGGCAGAATTTTAATAAAAAGAAATTTAACATGGGATCAAGTTGCAAAAATTCTTGTAAGGCTATATTATTTGCCGGGAGTAAGTATAGAAGTAGAATCTGAAAGGTATTATCCTTATGGAAAAATTTATTTCCATTTGATAGGATATGTTTCAAGGATTAAAAAAGAAGAATATTTAAAAAGAAAAAATAAAGGATATGATATAGAAGATTATATTGGAAGAAGGGGCATTGAAAGAGCTTTTGAAGAAGTACTTAAAGGAAAAAATGGAATAATAGAAATTGAAAAAGATGCTTATGGGCGTTTAGGGAAAGTAATAAAAAGGATTGAGCCTATCCCTGGTAATGATCTTGTATTAACAGTTAATCACAAATTACAGGTCAGAGCTTTTGAATTGATAGAAAATAAAAGGGGAAGTATAGTAGCTATTTCACCTAAGGACGGAGGTATTTTAGCATTAGTAAGTAGTCCAGCTGTAAATCCTCAAAAATTTGTAGAGGGTTTTTCTCAAAAAGAATGGTCGAAAGTAACAAATGACCCTGCAAGACCTTTAACAAATAGAGCTTTAAGCGCTTATCCTCCAGGTTCAACTTATAAAGTGATTACCGCTTTGGCAGGTTTAAAGTATGGAATAATTGAAAATCCTAATCAGAGTATCTATTGTCTTGGCTATTTTATTTTTAAAAATCGCAGATTTAGATGCTGGAAAAAACATGAAAAAGTAGGGCTAATAAAAGCAATTTCGGAATCTTGTGATACTTATTTTTACTGGGTGGCCTCACAGTTAGATGTAGATAGATTGGCTGAAATATCTAAGGAATTTGGCTTAGGAGAATTATCAGGTCTTGATTGGCCCGAAGAAAAAAGAGGGCTTGTTCCTACTAAAAAATGGAAAAAACATAAACTTAAAAAACCTTGGTATCCTGGGGAAACTCTTATTCTTGCTATAGGTCAAGGCTATCTTCAAGTTACTCCACTTCAAATGGCTCAGGTATATGCGACTATAATAAATGGAGGGTATTTATATAAACCTTATATAGTAAAAGAAATTCATTATATTAACGGAAAAATAAAGAAAATTAAGTCATTGTTAAAAAGAAAAATAAAAATAGAGAAAAAATACTTAGATTTTATAAACAAAGGGCTTTTAGAAACAGTAAAATCGGGAACAGGTAAACAAGCATTTATTTCTGGATTGATAATAGGTGGGAAAACTGGTACAGCCCAGGTGGCTTCTTCAGAAAAGAAAATAAAAAGATTAAAGCCTCATGCATGGTTTGTAAGCTATGCAGGTATCAAAGAACCCGAAATAGTAACAACAATATTTATTGAAAATGGAGGTCACGGAGGATCGGTAGCTGCGCCCTTAGCAAAAGATTTATATAAAGTCTATTTTGCGGATTATTTAAATAAATTAAATTTTAATCAGTCCCAAAGTTAAAAAAATGGAAAAAATTTTTAAAAAAACAAATATTATAAAACTATTTATAAAAGAGAATATTACCGGTTTTCTAATATTGTTTCTTTTATTAATAATAAGTATTGTTAATCAATTAAGCATGGGCGATAGTTATAAATATTTTTGGAAAAATTTAATTTGGCATATTATAGGTGTTATACTTTTTGTAATTATTGTGTTTTTTACAGATTACAGAAAAATTACTTTTAAAATGGTTTTTTATATATATGTTGTTTTAAATTTAGTACTTTTAATAATGGCTGTGTTTAAAATGCGATGGATTAGATTAGGGATAATTAATATAGAACCTTCAGAGTTTGTTAAACCGGTATTACTTTTGTTGATCAGTTTAATGGCTGAAGAGTATTCGGAAAGTATTTTACCTTCTAAGGTATTTTTTAAATTATTATTTTTAATATTTATACCTGTAATTTTAATTCTTCGTGTTGATTTGGATCATGCACTTATAATAGGGGTTATTTTTTTAAGTTTTTTATTGTTTTTAGGTATTTCTCGAAAACTTTTGATATTTTTAATTATTAGTGGTTTAATAATTGGATGTTTGATATTTCCTTATATGTGGGATAAATTGGCTCCTTATCAAAAATGGAGAATTATTGGATATTTATATCCTGAAAAATATGCACAAACATGGGGATATCAGCTTACTCAGTCTCTTATTGCTATAGGTTCTGGGGGATTATTTGGACAGGGATTTAAAAAAGGTTGGACTACGCGGTTACATTATTTACCAGCAAAAAGAACGGATTTAGCTTTTTCAGTTTGGGCAGAGACCTGGGGATTTATCGGTGTAAGTCTGCTTTTATTTCTTTATGGATATTTACTGTGGTACGCTATTTATATTTCTTCCACGGTTAAAGATTGGCTGGGAAGGTATTTAAGTATAGGAATTTGTTTAATTTTGTTAGGGCAGATAATTTTTAATATAGGAGGTGCTATAGGAATTTTGCCAATGACAAGCATTCCTCTTCCATTTTTAAGTTACGGAGGATCTATTACGATTTCTGTTTATTTTTTACTATCTTTGCTTTTTAATATTGCATTTAAGGGATATTTCTTTAAATAGTTCAATTTTTTATATTTTTCTTGACTTGACATTTTTTTAAAGCTATAATATAAAAGAAGGCTTAAAGTTAGAAGTTTAAATTTTAAAACGGGGTTAAAATATGATTAATTTAGATATTACTTTGATAATTCAAATAATAGAAGCTTTAATTTTGACCTTTATTTTACATCAGATTTTAATTAAGCCTGTTATGTCAACTATAAAAGAAAGAGAACAACAATTTAAAGGGTTAGAGAATGAAATTCAAGAATTATTTTCTTCAGCAGAGGAGGCATTAAAGAAATATCAAGAAGAATTAAACAAAGCAAGAGAGGAGGGGGTTAGAAAAAGAGAGTTATTAAAAGAAGAAGCTCGTAAATATGAAAAGGAGTTATTGTCTAAGGTGATGAGAGAAGCAGAAGAGCGTAAAAATAAATGGGCTCAAGAGTTTGCTAAACATTTAGAAGAAATAAGAACACAGCTTTTAGCACAAAAAGAGATGTTTGCTAATTTGATAGTTGAAAGGATTCTCGGGAGGAAAGTATGAAAAATTTGAAAGTTATTTTATTTTGTTTAGCAATTATAATTTTAAGTATAGGATTGGGTTTCGGAGCTGAAGAAGCTCATAATCATCATCATGGTGTTACGCCGGGTCAGATAAAAAATTTAATTTGGTTTTCTCTTAATTTTTTAGTGTTAGTAGCAATTTTATATAAATTTGGAAAGAAACCTCTTGTGGAAATGTTTAAAAGTCGTCAAGAAAGTATTTTAAGGCAGTATAATGAACTAATGGAAAAGAAAAAAGAAGCAGAAGCTAAATATATTGAATTACAAGAAAAAATTAAAAATTTAGAAAAAGAAGCAGAGGCTATATATCAAAATTATATAGAACAGGGGAAAAAAGAAAAAGAAAGAATCATAGCTGAAGCTGAGGCCCAAGCTGAGAGAATTAAACAGCAAGCTGAGCTTTATATTGCTCAAGAGATGGAAAAAGCTAAAGCTGCTTTAAGAGATGAATTAGCTGAAATCTCTGTTCAATTGGCAGAAGAAATTTTGAAAAAAAATATAAATGAAGAAGATCAAAAAAGAATTTATAATGAATTCATAAATCAAATTAAAGGGAGGGTGCTTCATTGAGGAGATTAGTAATAGCTTTAAAGTATGCTAAAGGGTTATTTTTAGTAGGTAAAGAAATTGGCAAGTTTAGAGAATATGGAGAAGAATTAGAAAAAGTCAAAGAACTACTTACATCTATGCCTGAAGTATTGTCAGCATTACAAAATCCTATTTATCCTCCAGATCTTAAAATGGAAATAATTAATGAGGTTTTAAAAGTTTTAAAAGTAGATCCGGAGGTAGAAAGATTTCTGAGAATGTTAGTTGAGAGGAGAAGGATTCAATATATTGAAGATATTGTTAAAATGTATAGAGAATTAGTAGATGAAGAGTTGAATATCGCTCGAGGTGAAGTAATTACAGCGTTTCCTTTAAGTGAAGAGGAAAAAAAGGAATTGGAGAATGTATTAAAGGAGTATTTGAAGAAAGAAGTGATATTAGATTCTAAGGTGGATGAAAGTATAATAGGTGGGGTGAAGATAAAAATTGGGGATCTTGTGTTTGATGGTACAATAAAAACACAATTAGAAAAATTTAAAGAAATTATAAAAGGGGAGGTGCTATAAAATGGAAGCAATAAAAGCACAAGAAATTAGTGATCTGATTAAAAAGAGAATTGAAGAGTTTGAAAAGAAAATAGATCTTGATGAAATGGGTATAGTTATTTCTGTTGCTGATGGAATTGCACGTGTATTTGGATTAAGAAATTGTGAATATATGGAACTTATTGAATTTCCTGATAGTGGGGAAGTAGGAATAGCATTGAATTTAGAGTTTGATAATGTAGGTGTTCCTATTATGGGAGATTATGCAAAAATTAAAGAAGGTGATGTAGCAAAGAGAACAGGAAGAGTTGCTTCTATTCCAGTAGGTGATGCGGTAATTGGAAGAGTCATTGATCCAGTTGGAAGACCCTTGGATGGTAAAGGACCTATTGAGGCAAAAGAATATAGAAGAATTGAGTTAAAAGCTCCTGGAATTATTAAAAGGAAACCAGTTCATGAACCTATGTATACTGGTATTAAAGCAATTGATGCTATGACTCCTATAGGAAGAGGGCAAAGAGAATTAATTCTTGGTGATAGGCAGACTGGAAAAACTGCTATTGCAATTGATGCTATTTTAGCTCAGAAAGATACAGATATTTATTGTATATATGTTGCAATTGGACAGAAAAGATCTACTGTAGCCCAAATAGTTGAGACTTTACGTAAATATGGTGCTATGGAATATACTACAGTTGTAGCAGCATGTGCTTCTGACTCTGCAGCACTTCAATGGATTGCACCTTATTCTGGGTGTGCTATAGGCGAATATTTTAGAGACACAGGAAGACATGCTTTAGTTATTTATGATGATTTATCCAAACAAGCTGCAGAATATCGTGAAATTTCACTTCTTTTAAGAAGACCTCCTGGTCGTGAAGCTTATCCTGGAGACATTTTCTATAATCACTCAAGGCTTCTTGAAAGAGCTGCTAAGTTAGATGATCCTTATGGTGGTGGTTCATTAACAGCTTTACCAATTGTTGAAACTTTACAAGGTGACGTATCAGCTTATATTCCTACTAATGTTATTTCTATTACTGATGGACAGATTTATCTTGAGCCAAGTTTATTCTTTGCTGGAATTCGTCCAGCTATTAATGTAGGTCTTTCAGTTTCAAGAGTTGGAGGTGCTGCCCAAATTAAAGCTATGAAACAGGTAGCTGGTAGATTAAGGCTTGAATTAGCTCAGTATAGAGAATTAGCAGCATTCGCCCAGTTTGGTTCAGAACTTGATAAAGCAACTCAAAGGGTTCTCCATAGAGGAGCAAGATTAGTTGAAATTCTTAAACAACCACAATATCAACCTTTACCAGTTGAAAAGCAAGTTTGTATTCTTTTCGCTGGAACAAGAGGATTTTTGGATGAAATGCCTTTAGAAGTACTTGCTCAATATGAAAGGGATCTCTATGAATTTATCGAGAGTAAATATCCTGAAATATTTAGAGAAATAAGGGAGAAAAAAGAGATTAGTCCGGAATTAGAAGAGAAAATGAAGCAGGTACTTACTGAATTTAATGAGTTATTTAAGAAAAATAATAATATAGAACCTGTTCCAATACCATAAAATGTAGATTGATTCTGTTTTCGGAAAATAAAGGAGGATAAAAAAATGCCAGCTTTGCGAGATATTAGAAGAAAGATAGAAGCGGTTAAAAGGATTGGGCAGATTACACGAGCGATGAATATGGTTGCTTCTGCTAAGTTACGTACCCTCCAGCAAAGACTGGAAGGATTTAGACCGTATAGAAGAAAATTTGAAGAAGCAATTTATAATATTCTTAGTTCTGGAAGTGTAAATATTCAAAAAATCCCTCTTTTACAACAAAGAGAAGTTAAAAAAGTAGGTATAATTTTAATTACAGCAGATAAAGGTTTATGCGGGGCTTTTAATTCTAATTTAATAAAAGAAACTGAAAAGGCAATGAATAGATTTAAAGGGGAAGGGAAAGAAGTAGAACTTATTTGTGTAGGGAGAAAAGGAGCGACTTATTTTAAAAAGAGAGCCCTTGTAAGAGAATCTTATGTAGATATAATGGGAAAGGTATTAATGCAAGATGCTCGTAAAATTGCTCGTTCTGCTATGATGGCTTATCTTGGTGGAGAATGGGATGAGGTTTATGTAATTTATGGATATTTTATAAATGTAATAAGACAAATTCCAAAGATGGAAAAAATTATTCCTTTATCTTTTGATACAGAGGAAGTTAAAGAAGAGAAAAAAGTTTTAGGAAGTTATATATATGAACCTGAAGAAGAAGCACTTTTACCTGAAATCTTACCACTTTATATAAATACTCTTGTATTTTCAGCAATGCTTGAGACAGCAGTTAGTGAACAGGCTGCACGTATGACTGCTATGGATAATGCTAATAAAGCTTGTGAAGATATGGTAAAAGATTTAACATTACTTTATAATAAAACGAGACAAGCTTCGATTACAAAAGAATTAATGGATATTGTAGGTGGAGCAGAAGCTATTAGTAAAGGATAATCAAATTATAAAAAATATAATAAAAAGTTTAAATAAGAAAGGGGGTTAAAAGGATGGCTGAAGAGAAAGTAATGGGTAGGATAGTACAAATAATGGGATGTGTAGTAGACGTAGAATTTCCTCCTGGTAAAGTTCCGAAGGTTTTAGAAGCTTTAAGAGTAACTAATCCAATGATAGATGATAGAGAATGGAATTTAGTATTGGAAGTAGCACAACAGTTAGGTGATAATGTAGTCCGTTGTGTTGCAATGGATTATACAGATGGTTTGAAAAGAGGACAAGAGGTATGGGCTACAGGACAACCTATTGTTGTTCCAGTAGGTAGAGCTACTTTAGGGCGTATTATGAATGCGGTAGGTGATCCGGTTGATGAACAAGGTCCAATTAAGTCAGATAAATATTATCCTATTTTTAGACCTGCTCCATCTCTTACAGAACAAGATGTTACTATTAAAGTTTTAGAAACAGGAATTAAAGTATTTGACTTACTTATTCCATTCCCTCGTGGTGGAAAGATGGGAACATTCGGTGGAGCAGGGGTTGGTAAGACAGTTATTATGATGGAAATGATTCATAATATTGCTATGGAACACGGTGGAATTTCAGTATTCTGTGGAGCTGGTGAGAGAACACGTGAAGGAAATGAGTTATACTTGGAAATGAAAGAATCTGGAGTTATTGATAAAGCGGCTCTTGTATATGGACAGATGAATGAAACTCCTGGGCATCGTGCAAGAGTTGCTCATACTGGGGTTACTGTAGCTGAATACTTTAGAGATGAAGAAGGACAGGATGTGTTATTCTTTATCGATAATATTTATCGTTTTACACAGGCAAACCAAGAAGTTTCAGCACTTTTAGGAAGAATGCCTTCTGCAGTTGGATATCAACCAACACTTGCTACAGACATTGGTGCTTTACAGGAAAGAATTACCTCTACTACTAAAGGATCTATTACATCTGTTCAATGTGTTTATGTTCCTGCAGACGATTTAACAGATCCTGCACCAGCTACTACATTTGCTCACCTTGATGGAACAGTTGTTCTTTCAAGACAAATTGCAGAGCTTGGAATTTATCCCGCAGTTGATCCTCTTGATTCTCAATCTCGTATATTGGATCCTAATGTTATTGGATGGGAACATTATTCAGTAGCTCGTCAGGTTCAACAAGTTCTTCAAAGATATAAAGATTTACAAGATATCATTGCAATTCTTGGAGTAGAAGAGCTTTCTGAAGAAGATAAACTTATTGTTGCTCGTGCAAGAAAAATCCAAAGATTCCTCTCTCAGCCATTCCATGTAGCTGAACAGTTTACTGGAACACCTGGAAGATATGTAAAACTTGAAGATACAATTAGAGGATTTAAGGAAATCTTAGAAGGTAAACATGACGAATTACCTGAACAAGCATTTTATATGGTAGGAACTATAGAAGAGGCTGTAGAAAAAGCTAAAAAGTTAATGGAAGGTTAATGGAGGGGTAAATGGCTAAGATTTTGCTTGAAATTTTAACCCCAGAAAGAGTAGTAGTAAGTGAAGAAGTAGATATAGTAACTGCACCTGGGGTGGTAGGTGAATTCGGTGTTTTAGCTCATCATGCTCCTATGGTAGCAGCAGTTAAAATAGGTCCTCTAAGATACAAAGTAGATGGTAGAGAACAATGGGTAGCAATAAATAATGGATTTTGCGAAGTTTCTCAAAATAAAATTACATTTTTAGTAGAAACAGCTGAAAAGGCAGAAGAAATAGATGTAGAAAGGGCATTAAAAGCTAAAGAAAGGGCAGAAAAAAGAATTCAACAGTATAAATCTGGTGTTGAAAAAATCGATTATGCTCGTGCGCAAGCTGCTCTTCAAAGAGCTTTAGTTCGTCTTCAAGTAGCAGAAAAAGGAAGAAGATAATATTTCATAACTAAATCCCCCGGGTTCTCCCGGGGTTTTTATGAATTTCCTGAATAATTTTTCTAAATCTGGAATTAGGAAATATATTTGTAATATAAGAAAATCTTTACCTTTAAAAAAAATAAATAAATGGAGTTTTGAAATCTGTAAAAAAATAGAAAAATTAGATATTTATTTAAAAGCAAAAAATATAGCTTTTTATTTCGCAAAAAATGGAGAAGTATCTCTTAATTATCTAATAGGTAAAGCTTTTTTAGAAAATAAAAAGATCTTTTTACCTAAAACACACCTTAAAGAAAAAACACTAACTTTTCATCAAATTTATAGTTTTTCAGATCTTATTCCAGGACCTTTTAAATTATTAGAACCACCTCATGAAAATCCTACAATAAAATTAGATAAATTAGATTTAATTATTGTTCCAGGAGTAGCTTTTGATTATTCACGAGGACGTATTGGTTATGGTGGAGGATTTTATGATAGGATTCTTGCTAAAACAAATGCATTTAAAATTGGTGTAGCTTTTTCCTTTCAAATTTTTGAAAAACTACCATTAGAACTACATGACCAAAAAGTTGATATGATAATTACAGAAAAGGAAATTATTTAAAAATGAAAGAAGAAATAAAAACTAATTATTTAAAAATTTTAGAAAATATTAAAAAAGCTTGTGAAAAAAGCAATAGAAATCCTAAAGAAATTAAAATTTTAGCAGCTACAAAAAAACAGACCATAGAAAAAATTAAAACCGCTTTTGAATTAGGGGTTCATCTTTTCGGAGAAAACTATGTTCAAGAAGCTGAAAAAAAAATAAAAGAGCTCTCAGATTTACCTATTACTTGGCATTTTATAGGAAGACTTCAAACAAACAAAGTTAAAAAGGCTTTAAAAATTTTTCATTTAATAGAAACTTTAGATAGAATTGAATTAGCAAAGGAGATCCAAAAACAAGCAGAAAAATTAAATATTGTAGTTCCAGTATTTATTGAAATTAATATTGGTAAAGAAAAAACAAAAGCAGGTATATTTCCAGAAGATTTGGAAAACTTTTTAGAAAAAATTGAAAAATTTGATAGAATAAAAATTTGCGGCTTAATGTGTTTACCACCTTATAAAGAAAACCCTGAAGAAGTAAGACCATATTTTATAAAAATGAAAGAACTTTTCGAGAAATTTAAGCCATACTTAGGAGAAGAATTTAAAGAACTTTCAATGGGAACAAGCAATGATTATCCCATTGCAATAGAAGAAGGAGCTACTATTATAAGAATTGGAGAAGCTCTACTGGGTAAAAGACCAAAGTCTTGAAACAAACAAAGATCTTTTATGAAAAAACTCCTCTTTTCTTCTTTACCACTGCTTTAATTTTGGGTTTAGCTCTAAGCTTTTATGAAATTCCTTTAAAATTTTTTATAATTTTATGTTTAGTTTTTATATTTTATTTTTCATATACAAATAAAATTTTTAAAACTCTTTGGGTAGTTTGTGTTGTTGTAATTTTTTTATTTGGTACTTTTTATTGGAATTATTTGAAAAAGACAAAGTCTTTTATAAGCTCGCATACTTTAGAACTTCTTGTTTATATTAAGTCAATAGAACCATATTATCAAAAATATCAAGTCTTTGCTGATTCTGCAATTGGGAAAATAAAATTCAAAGTAGATACTTTAAAATTTCAACCAGGAGATATTTGTTTATTAAATTTTCAAATTCCCAAAAATTCAGAGTATTTTAATCCTTTCTTTTTAGAAAAGAAAATAAAACTACTGGCCTCAGGAATTCAGGAAGAATTAAAATTAATCAAAACTTCTACACCAATATGTAAGAAAGACAAAAGATTCGATTTAGAAACCTTAAGATTTAAATTAATTTTATTTTCTGAAAAATTACCCCCGCTTGCAAAAGGATTATTCCAAGCACTTATTTTGGGACAAGAATCTAATCTACCTTCTGAGTATTTAGAAAAATTAAAAAATCAAGGGCTTTATCATTTACTTGCTATTTCTGGATTTAACATAGCTATTTTATATGGTCTTTTTTATAAAATTTTACGATTCTCACTTAGATTCACACCTTTAATTAAAATAGGTTATCCTATTCAAAATATAGCTTATATTTTAGCTTTGCCTGCTGCTTTTTTAATTTTGCTTTTTTCAGGTTTTTGTCCTTCAGCAGTAAGAGCTTTCATTTTTCTTATTTTATTTGTAGTAAGTAAAATTCTTTTTAGAAATACCTCAGCTTTAAGTATACTTTTTCTTACCATACTTATTCTTCTTTTAATTCAACCTTTACTGATTAGAAATATATCCTTTCAACTTTCAGCATTAGCTACTATGGGATTAATATTAAGTGATAGAATATATAAAAAATATTTTTTTAAAATTTTTCCAGATTTAGAACTTAATAAAAAATATTTATCTATTTTAATAGCCATTTTCAATAAGTTTATTTATATATTTTTTATTTCTTTAATTGTAAGCATTTTTATTTTTCCAATTATTTTATATATAAACGGTTCTTTTCCTTTAGGAACTCCATTTAATAATATTATAGCTACAGGATTTTGGAGTTTTATTTTTATTCCTTTTTCTATTTTTATAGCTATTCTATCTCTTTTTAGTGAAACTTTAGCAATTAAGCTTTCTTATTTATTAGGTATATTTTTCAATTTTTATAATAAAATTCCATTTTTAGAAATATCTTATACTCCTAATATACCTGTTAATCTTTTTTTAATCTGGATTTTTATTAGTTTGGTATTTTTCTTTATTATTAAAAATAAATTTTCCAAATATAAATTTATATTAATAAATAGTATTATTTTTATAATTTTATATTTTTTAATTTCGATTTTATATCATAAAATATTTTTTATAACTGTATTTGATGTAGGGAAAGGAGAAGCAATATTAATAAAAAAATCCAGAAGGTATATCTTCTCACTATATTTTATGGAATACAGGTCCAAATTTTGTAAAATTTTCAAATTTTAACTGGACCAGAATTTACTTACTTCCGGTTTTTAAAAAATTAGGAATAAATGAAATAAATACAATTTTTATATCTAATTTAGATTTGCATTATAAAGGAGGCCTTGAGACAATAAATAAATATTTTAAAATTGAAAAAATTTTTGCAGGAAATTGTGAATTATATTGGGAAGATTTTGAAATAATTTATCTTGTTGATTTTATTAAAAAACCACATGTTATAAAAGATCAAGATCTTGAAATTTATTTAATACCTAAAAAAGAAAATTTAATAGGATATTTTGAATATAAAGGTTTAACTGGATTTTTTGCAGAAAATATTTCAAAAATAAAAAATTTTAAAAATAAAATTTATTTTTTACCTTCTGAAATTGTGGTTAGTTCTTATAAAACTACAAATTGGTTAAATAAAAAGTTTAATTTTATAAAACCTAAAATAATTATTATTTCGGATAAATCAAAAATAAAGAAAGAAATAAAATCGTTTATTTTTACGTTTTCTACCCAAAATGATGGAGCGATTTTTGTTTTCCCAAAGAAAACACAATTTTTAGTATGTACAGAAAAAGAAAAAAGGAAAAACTTTTTTCTATCTGCTCTTTTTCCAATAGTTCCAGTATATTTAGATTTTGGAAATTGTTATAGATTTGATTATCATAAAATTTAAAAGATTACTTAAACAAGGAGAAAAGATGAAAAAATTTGAAACTTTTGAACATGGAGCAGATATTGGAATAAGAGGATATGGTAAGACTTTAGAAGAAGCATTTTCAAATGGAATAAAAGCTCTTATTTCTTTAATAGTTGAAAAAATTCCCGAGAGCGGTTTAAAAAGAGAAAAAAGTATTGAAATAGAAATTGATGCAGAATTTTTAGATGAATTATTTGTTACTTTTATAAATAAATTAATTAGTTATATAGCATTAGAAAATATTCTCTTTTGGGATTTTGAAGGAAAGATTGAAAAAAAAGACAAAGAATTTATTTTAAAAGGGCATGTATGGGGTGAAGAATACAATTTAGAAAAATTTGGATATGGAGTAGAAGTAAAAGGTGCGACCTTTACGATGAGTGAAGTAAAAAAACAAAACGATTTATGGATAGTTCAATGTGTAGTGGATGTATAGAAAAAGAAGTAGTTAAAATCTTAAAGGTTGATGTTGAAAAGCCAGAATTAGGAAAGCCTAATTTTGATTCAGAAAGAATATTAAAACCTTTAAGAGAAAAATTTAATAAAGAAATAAAAATTCCTTTAGTAATTTTACAAAAATTACCTTATACCTTAAGAAAATGTAAAAATTCTATTTATGTCATTTTAGTTAAAAATGAAAACTATTGGGAGGTTGGAGATATTTTATGTGAAAAACCTGAGGAAATTTTAGGGGTTGGAATCGATCTTGGAAGTACTACCGTTGCTTTTTATATATATGATTTTGTGGAAAAAAAACTTATAAAAAGTTTTTCTATTTTAAATCCTCAAATAAAAATAGGTGAAGATATTTTAACTCGCCTTCACTTTGCAAAAAAGCAAGAAAATCTGGAATATATAAAAAACATTACTATAGAGGCAATTAATAAAGAACTTCAAAAAATAGGTTCTGAAAAGATTTATTATTTAAGTTTTTGCGGAAATACTGCTATGACCCATTTCTTTTTAGGACTCCCTGTAAATTATCTTTTTATAGAACCCTATGTACCATGTGTTAAATGGATAGGTATTTTAGATTCAAAAGAGCTTAATTTAAGAACTCATCCTTTATCTAAGATATTTATATTTCCTATAGCTGGTACTTACTTTGGCGGGGATCTTATAGCAGGATTATTCTTTTCCGAAATTTACAAAAAAGAAGAGCTAAATTTTTTTATAGATATAGGGACAAATGCTGAGGTTGTATTAGGTAATAAAGAATTTTTACTTGCTTGCGCAGGAGCAGCTGGTCCAGCTTTAGAAGGAGCAATTTTTGAATGTGCTTCACAGGCTAAAGAAGGTGCCATAGAAAGGATAAGAATAAAAAATAATAAAATAGAATATTCCACGATTGGAGAAATGCCACCTGTAAGCATTTGTGGTTCGGGTGTGATAGATCTTATAGCAGAATTATTTTTGAATGGATTAATTAATTCAAATGGAAAATTTCAAATAGATAAATTGCCTGAAAGATTTAGAAAAATAGGAGATGAATATGTATTTATAGTCGCAGAAGAAAATGAGACAGCTTTTAAAAAACCTATCTATATTAAACAAAGTGAAATAAAAAGCTTTTTGCGCTCTAAAGGAGCGATGTTTACTATTTTATCTTTAGTTTGTGAAAAAGTAGGAATAAGTTTTGACGAAGTATCAAAATTTTATATAGCTGGCAGTTTTGGAAACCATGTGGATATAAACTCAGCAGTTACCTTAGGGATGTTTCCTGAACAAGCACTTCAAAAAAGTGTAGCTTTAGGAAATGCTGCAGGAAAGGGAGTATTGAAGTTTTTAACCTATGCTAATTTGGAAGAAATAAAACAAATTGTAGAAATGATAACTTATATTGAATTAAATATAGATTCAAGATTTATGGAACTTTTAACAGGTGCAATTTTTATACCTCATGTAAATTTAGAGTTATTTCCACAAGTTATGAGAAAATTAAAAGGTTTGAAAAATGTATAAAGTAGTTATAGTAGGAAGACCTAATGTAGGTAAATCGACTCTATTTAATACTTTAATCGGTGAAAGAAAAGCTATTGTGGAAAAATCTCCAGGAATTACAAGAGATATAATAGAAGGATATGCAGAACTTGAAGATGATAAGGGAGTAATGATAATAGACACAGGAGGAATTGAATGGGGTAAAAAGGAATTTTTTACTAAAACTATTAGAGAAATAGTTGATAAAGTTTTGGAAGATTGTGATTTAGTTTTATTTTTAGTTGATGCTAAAGAAGGGCTTACAGCTGAGGATATTAATATAGGTAATTATCTTAGAAAAAAAGGAAAAGAAGTGATTTTAGTTATTAATAAAGTAGAAAGTAAAACCGAAAAAGAAAATGCTATAGAATTTTACAGTCTTGGTTTTGAACCGGTTATTTTTATTTCAGCTAAAAACCAGAAAAATATTTCGCAATTAAAGGAATTAATAAAAAAATATGCAGGAGAACATTTAGAAAAAATCCCAGAAATTTCAGCAGTAAAAATTGCTGTTCTTGGAAGACCAAATACTGGTAAGAGTACTTTGGTTAATAAACTTATAGGTGAGGAAAGAATGATTGTTTCAGAAATACCTGGAACTACAAGAGATTGTGTAGATGTTGTATTAAGTTTACCTGATGGAAGAAAATACATTCTTATAGATACTCCGGGTATAAGAAGAAGAACAAAAATTGATAAACGTGCAGAAAAATTCAGTGTAGATAAGGCTTTAAAGACATTACAGAAAGTTGATTTAGTATTATTTATGATTACAGCAGAAGAAGGAGTGACTAATCAAGATCAGAGACTTTTGAGACAAGTTGATAAACACTATAAAGCCTGTTTGATATTGATCAATAAATGGGATCTTTTTGACAACAAAAGAGAGCAAGGAAATATATTTCTTGAAAAAAGTAAATACGACTTAAGATTTATTTCATGGGCTCCAGTGCTTACTATTTCCGCGAAAACAGGGCGGAGAATAAATAAAATTATTCCACTGATTGATGAAATTTATCAACAATATACTACAAGAGTTAAAACGGCTTTGGTAAACAAAATTTTGGAAGAATTAAAAGAGAATTATAGTTTTAATGTACATGGTAAAAGACTTAAATTCTATTATGCTACACAGGTAGATATTAAACCTCCTACTTTTGTAATTTTTGTTAATGTAGATCCAGAAAAAATCTCAAAAAATATAGAAAAATTTATAAGGAATAAATTTCAAAAACATTTAATTTTTGATAAAGTACCTGTAAAAGTTATTTTTAGAAAAAGAGAATAAAAATATTTATCTGGAAGAAATTTTGGTTTCGTGTGTTAAAGATCCAATAGGGGGTTTAAAATAAATAGTTAAAGTTATTCTTCTATTCCTTGGATCAAAAGGATTATTTTTAAATAATGGAAACTTATCTGCATAACCTGCAACTTTAATAATTTTTTCAAAAGGTACACCATATTTTTGCAATTCCAGCATAGCAGAAAGTGCCCTTGCAGTTGAAAGCTCCCAATTTCCAATTTTTCCACTTTTATAAGGTGTAGCGTCTGTATGACCTTCTATAGAAATTAATACTGGCATATCTTTTAATGCTTCAGCAAATACCTTCAAAATTTTTTTTGCATCTGGTGTAAGTTCTGCACTGCCGATTTTAAATAAAGGCTTATTAATTAAGTCCACTATTTCAACTTTTAAAACTTTTTCTTTAGTAGTTGTTTCTACAGTTCTTATAAGAATATGTTGTTTTAAAGATTTTAAATATGTTTCTACAATTTTCTTAAATCTTTCTCCTGTTCCTTTTACAGGTGGAATTTCTTTTGGAGGCATTTCAGAAATTTTGTGAACTTTAATCTGTCCGGTTTTATAAAATTCCATTAACATACTAATCCCTGCTTTTTTAAAAATACTAAAATGTTTAAAATAAGCAGCTATGGAAGCCTTTTGTTTAGGAGACATAATACTTATTAACCACATAAGCAAAAAGAATGTCATCATTCCGGCTAAAAAATCAGCGTAAGCTATTTTCCAGGAACCTCCATGATGTCCCGAAGTAGTTTTTTTAGTTTTTTTAATAATAATAGGTGGTGTGGTCATAATTTTTAAATTATTTTCTTTCTTTCATTATTTGTTCCAGTTCTTCAAAAGAGGGTCTAAGGTGGGGAGGGATATTTCTTCTTGCAAATTCCACTGCTATTTGCGGAGCCCCACCACCAATAAAATATACTATAGCAGTTTTTATTACATTTAAAAGATCTTTTTGGTCATCAGAAAATTTTCGCATTTTTTGTGATAATGGTGCCATAAATCCATAACAGGTTAAAATTCCAAAGAAGGTACCTGCTAATGCTATAGATAAATGATGAGCTAATACTTCAGGTGGTTCGTTAATTTTTCCCATAGTTAAAATAATTCCTAAAACCGCTGCTACTAAACCTAAACCAGGCATTGAATCAGCAAGATTTTCAAGTCTATGAGCAGGAGCAGAAAGTTCATGATGAATAATTTCTATTTCATTTTCTAAAAGGGTTTCCAATTCAAAATGGGTTATATTGGTTGTTAAAATAGAACGGAAGGTATCTCTTATAAAATTCATAATCAGCTGGTTATTCATAATTTTAGGATAAGCAGAAAAGATTTTACTTGTTTCAGGATTTTCTATATCTTGTTCAATAGAAATAAGTCCTTCTTTTTTGATTTTTTTAAAAATTTCATTTAGCAATAAGAGAAGATCTATAAAATCTCTTTTTGTATAAATAGCTGGTTTAGTAAGAGCACTTATACTATCTTTTATTACACCCTTTAAAATAGGCATAGAAGACGCAGTTACAAGAGCCCCGGCAGCAGCTCCAAAAATAATTAACCATTCTACAGGTTGTATGATTATAGAGAAATTTCCATGTTCTAATAAATATCCACCAAATACAGAGACTATTACAATAATAAATCCTACGATTGAAGGCATTTAACTTAACCTTTTTTTACGAATAAGCTCTCTTTCTTTATTCAAAATAAAGAAACTAATTTTATCTCTGATATCAGGTGAAAGATTGACAAATTCTACTGCTACCTCAAATTTATCGGGTCCCTTTTTTTCATATCTTACAACTTTTCCATAAAGATAAAGTCCAACAGGTTGATATATATCAAGTACAGTCTTAATTTCTAAAATATCTCCTATGTAATAAGGCTCTTCTGATGGAAACCTCATTCCTTTTTCACTTATATTAACTTTTTTATATGGTAATTCATTAAAACCCTCTTTCTCTCTTGTAAAAAGATTAATAAGATAATCCAATTTAGCGTTTATTAATTTTAACCAGGAAGTTAAAGCTTCATCTGGTAGATCTTTTAAAGGTATATAAGAAAATATAGAAACATCTCCAACAATGCGGCTTATTTTATTTTCTAATTCTTTTGGTTCGATTTTTCTTACTTTTAATGGTAAAATAACATCGATTCTTACAGCTTCTCTTTTCATAAATTTAATTTTTTAAACAAATTTTTTATAACAACTCGGAAAAAAATTAAAAAACTTTAATTAATCTTTAGAAAAACTTAGTTTTAGTAATTATTTTTTAATTTTTCTATTATATAGTTTAATTTAAATCTTGACAAGGGAACGAAATTATCAATAATAACATTAAAGATATAAAAAATTTTTAGGAGGTGAAACTATGGCAGATGTAATTTATGTTGTTGGTCATAAAAAACCTGATACCGATTCTGTATGTTCAGCTATTGTATTTGCTCATCTTTTAAATGAGTGGAAAAAAAGTGGAAAAGGTCTGATGAAGGTGGAAAAAGAAGCAGTTCCTGTTATTCAAGGTGAGCCTAATGCAGAGACTAAATATGTTTTGGAAAAATTTGGAGTTCCAACTCCTGAAATTCTTACTGATGGAGAAGGTAAAACAGTTGCTTTAGTCGATCATTCAGAGAAGACTCAAACCCTTGATAATATTGAGAAAGCAGAAATAGTAGCTATAATTGACCATCATAAAATTGGAGATATTACTACCCCGAATCCTATTCTTTTTGTAAATTTTCCAGTAGGTTGTACTGCAACAGCATTAAAGTTTCTTTTTGAAAAAACAGGTGTAGAAATTCCTCAAAATTTAGCTGGATTGCTTCTTGCTTCCATTCTAAGTGATACAGTAGTATTTAAGTCAGCTACTACTACTGAAATGGATAAACAAGCAGCAGAAGAACTTGCTAAAATTGCTGGAATAGAGGATATTACCAGTTTTGGTATAGAAGTGAAAGCAAAACTTTCTGATGTAAGTGGTATGAGTGCAAAAGATATTATTATGAGAGATTATAAAGATTATAACATGAGTGGGAAGAAAGTAGGTGTGGGACAAATCGAATTAGTAGATCTTGATATGATTAAAGACAGAAGGGAAGAGATTTATCAAGAACTTCAAAAAATCAAACAGGAAGGTGGATATCATACAGTAGTTTTAATGCTTACAGATATTATGAAAGAAGGAACCGATTTAATGGTAGTTACTGACCAGCCTGAGATTGTAGAAAAAACTTTTGGTAAAAAACTCGAGGGTATAAGTGTTTGGTTAGAAGGTGTAATGAGCAGAAAGAAACAAGTAGTTCCTCCGCTTGAAAAGACCTTTGCAAGTCTTTAAAAAGTAAAGGGGGCTTTTTAGCCCCCATTTATTTTAATTTCAAACTTATATCAGCTGCTTTTATGGAGTGAGTAAGAGCACCACAAGAAATATAATCTATTTCTAAGTCTTTAAATTTAGAAATATTATTTAAATTTATTCCTCCAGAAATTTCAATATTAATTTTAAAATTTGATTTTTTGATAAGTTTAATTGCTTCTTTAATTTCATCTAAATTAAAATTATCTAAAAGTATAGTGTCTATCTTATCTGTTGAATTTAATATAATTTTTAACTCTTCTAAAGAATTAACTTCTATTTCCACTTTTAAATGATGAGGAATATATTTTAATGCTGAAATAGTATTTTCAATACCTCCTAAAGCTTTGATATGATTGTCTTTTATTAAAATTCCATCAGAAAGAGAAAAACGGTGATTTTTACCTCCGCCTATACGGACAGCATATTTTTGAAGAATTTTTAAACCAGGTAAGGTTTTTCTGGTATCAAGAAGAATAATAGTTGAACCTTTAAGTTTATTTACCATTTTTCTTGTATATGTAGCAATTCCTGATAGATGTTGAAAAAAATTCAATGCAATTCTTTCTCCTTTGAGAATACTTTTGATTTTTCCTTTTATATACCCTAATTTTGTTAAAGTTTTTACTTCTTCTCCTTCTTTAACTTTCCACTCGATTTTCAAATTTGGATCTACAAAATTAAACACTTCTTCTACTACAGGAATTCCACATACTACAAGATCTTCTTTTGCCAAAAAATATGCTTCGCCTTTTAAATAATCGGGAATTAAAAGCTCTGTTGTGGTATCCTCGAAAGGAAGATCTTCTTCAAATGCGAGATTTATTATTTTTTTTATTTGCCATCTTTCCATTTTTTTTAGTTTAAACCTCTGGAAAAATCAAATATAATACTTAATTTTTATCATAACCTAAGACTTTTAAAAGTGAAGATAATTTTTTCAAAGGAGGTAATTTAAATGGAAACCAAAGAGAAAGAACTTCAAAATGCAGAAAAAGAAGAACAGATAGAAACTAAAGAAAAATCGGATATGAAAATTGAAGAAAAATCAGAAGAAGTAAAAACAGAAGAAACTAAGGAAAGTATAGAAAATATTCTTAAACAAAAAGAAGAGGAAATAAAAATATGGAAAGAAAGGGCTTTAAGATATGCAGCTGAGGTAGAAAATTTAAAAAAGATGTTCAAAAGAGAGAAGGAAGAGTATTATAAATTTGCATTAGAAAGTGTATTTAAAGAATTATTAAATTCTATTGATAATTTAGAAAGGGCTTTAGATGCATTTGAAGAGTCTCAGAATATAGAAGCATTAAAAGAAGGTGTTTATTTAAGTCTAAAAGTATTAATGCAAACTTTAGAAAAATATGGACTTAAACAATTTTCTCCAGAAATTGGAGAAGCTTTTCACCCGCATTATCATGAGGCTCTTTCCACAGAAACCCACCCTGAGATTCCAAATGGGGGTATTGTAAAAGTTTATCAAAAGGGCTATAAATTACATGATAGAGTAATAAGACCTGCTTTAGTAGCTGTATCAATAGGAAAACAAGAAGAATCTAAACAAGAAGAAAAAGATGTTACAGAAAGTAAATAGAAAAAATAAAAATTTTTATAAAGGAGGGAGGTAAAAATGGCTGAAAAAAGGTCACCAGTTGTAGGAATTGATTTGGGAACGACTAATTCATGCGTTGCTATTTTTGAAGGAGGAGAGGCAAAAGTAATTCCTAATAAAGAGGGAACAAGAACTACTCCTTCGGTGGTAGCATTTCAAGAAAATGGAGAAATTTTAGTAGGACTTCCTGCAAAAAGACAAGCTATAATTAATGCCGAGAACACGATATATGGAATAAAAAGATTAATGGGAAGAAAGTTTAATGATTCTGTGGTTCAGGAATGGAAAAAAAGAGTTCCTTATAAAATTATAGAAGCACCAAATGGTGATGCTCATGTAGAAGTAAGAGGTAAAAGATATAGTCCTCCTGAGATTTCAGCAATGGTTTTAAGAAAAATTAAACAAGATTTAGAAGAATATCTTGGACAAGAAGTAAAAGATGTAGTTATAACTGTTCCTGCTTATTTTGATGACACTCAAAGACAAGCTACAAAAGACGCTGGAAGAATAGCAGGACTTAATGTAATAAGAATTATTAACGAGCCTACTGCTGCCTGTTTAGCTTATGGTCTTGAAAAGAAAAAAGAAGGATTAGTAGCTGTTTTTGACCTTGGTGGAGGTACTTTTGATATTTCGATTTTAGAGATTGGTGAAGGAGTATTTGAAGTAAAAGCTACTTCAGGTAATACTTTTCTTGGTGGAGAAGATTTTGATATGAGAATAGTAGATTATATAGCTGAAGAATTTAAGAAAGAACATGGTATAGATTTAAGACAAGATAAAATGGCTTTGCAGAGGCTTAAAGAAGCAGCTGAAAAAGCCAAAATAGAATTATCAAGCACTTTAGAAACGGAAATTAATTTGCCATTTATTACTGCAGATGCTACAGGACCTAAACACTTAGTTATGAAATTGACAAGAGCTAAATTAGAAAGTCTGGTTGAGGACTTAATCGATAAATTAGAAGAACCTTGCAGAATAGCTATGCAAGATGCTGGAATTACTCCTAAGGATATAAGTGAAGTAATTTTAGTGGGTGGAATGACCCGTATGCCAAGAGTTCAACAGAAAGTAAAAGAAATATTTGGAAAAGAACCTGTAAAAGGAGTTAATCCAGATGAAGTAGTTGCAATGGGAGCAGCTATACAGGCTGGAGTATTAAAAGGAGAAGTAAAAGATATCTTGCTTTTAGATGTAACTCCACTTTCTCTCGGTATAGAAACCCTTGGAGGAGTATTTACTGTTATTATACCAAGAGGAACAACTATTCCTACGAGAAGAAGTCAAATTTTTACCACTGCTACAGATAATCAAACAGCAGTAACTATTCATGTATTACAGGGTGAAAGACCAATGGCTAAGGATAATAAAAGTATTGCTCGTTTCGACTTAGTCGGAATTCCTCCAGCACCCAGAGGTGTTCCTCAAATTGAAGTAACCTTTGATATTGATGCAGATGGAATTCTTCATGTTACAGCTAAGGATCTTGGAACAGGTAAGGAACAATCTATAGTTGTGAGACCCTCCTCTGGATTAAGTGAGGAAGAGATTCAAAGAATTATAAAAGAAGCTGAACAATATGCTGAGGAAGATAGAAGAAAGAAAGAGCTTGCAGAGGCTCGTAATCAGGCAGATAGCTTAATTTACTCTGTAGAAAAATCCTTAAAAGAATTGGGAGATAAGGTTCCAGAGAGCCTTAAAAAAGAGGTAGAAGAAAAAATTAATAATTTGAGAAAAGTTATGGAAGGAAATGACATTAACGCAATTCGTAAAGCAAGTGATGAATTAACACAAGCATCTTATAAGTTGGCAGAAATGCTTTATAGAGAAAAAGCAAGAAAAGGTGAGGCTACAGCAGGAGGAACATCAGAAAGTACGCAAAAGAAAGAAAAAAAAGGCGGAGACGATGTAATTGACGCTGATTTTGAGGAAATGAAATAAAATTTTAATAAATTGCCCCTTCTCAGGGGCATTATTTTTTTATCATGTCTTATAAAATTGCTATTTCAATGGGATGTCCTGCTGGTATTGGGCCTGAAATTATTATCAAAAGTTTAAATGAATTGAAAGATTATAATAAATATTTTTTAATTATCGGAGATAAAAAAGTTCTTCAAAAAACTGCTGAAAATTTAAATTTACCTTTACCTAATACAGAAATTGTTTCTTTATCAGAATTGGATATTATTCCAGGTAAACCCACTATAGAAGGTTATAAAGCAATGGCAGAATATTTTCAGACTGCTATAAATTTAGCAAAGGAAGGAAAAGTTCAAGGGATTGTTACAGCTCCTATATCAAAAGAAGGACTTAATAAAGTAGGGATTTTATATTCTGGGCATACAAGCTGGTTAGCAAAAGAATTTAATATTTCGGATTATGCAATGGCATTTTATGGAGATAAGTTAATAGTTTCCTTAGTAACTATTCATATACCTTTAAAAGAAGTTCCTCAAAGTATTACAACTGAAAAGATATATAAAGTTTGCAATTTATCCTTCAGGTTTTTGCAAAAATTAGGAAAGCAAAACCCTAAAATAGCTTTATGTGGATTAAATCCTCATGCAGGAGAAAGCGGGCTTTTAGGAGATGAAGAAGAAAAAATAATAAAAAAAGCTGTTAAAATTTGCCAAAAAGAAGGAATTCCAGTAAGTGGTCCATATCCAGCAGATAGTATTTTCTATTGGGCTTATAAAGGGAGATTTGATTTAGTGGTATCTCTTTATCATGATCAAGGTTTAGCTCCATTTAAATTACTTCATTTTGAAGATGGTGTAAATGTAACTTTAGGATTACCAATTGTTAGAACTTCCCCCTGTCATGGAACAGCTTATGACATAGCTGGGAAGGGAGTAGCTGATCCTCAAAGCTTTATCTCAGCTATTAAGCTTGCTTTAAGGCTTCTCAAAAATTAACTTGATTTTTCTTATATTAAAACTAAAATTCTATCCTAATGAAAAAAAGAAAATTTCTTTTTTTAATAAGTATCTTTTTTTTCTTTTTTTTATTATTATGTGTTATCTTTTTATCAATTAATTTGAATTATATTTTAAATCATCCTAAAGTTAAGTCAAAGATTTTCAATTTTATTAAAACTTCAAAACATATAGATTTCAAGTATGAAAAAATTAATGTAAATTTATTTAAAAAGAATATAAAAATAAAAGCCCTTTCTATTAGCAATAAAAGATTCAAATTTCATTCTCCTTATTCAATTTTAAAATTTAGTTTAAAGAAAAATCTTTTTTATTTTAATTTTAGTCCTAAGGAAGTAATCTTACATTCTCCTAAATTAAAAATTTATCATATAAAGAAAAAAAGACCTATAAATTGGGCAAAAATCAGTGCACGTTTATCTCAATTAGAACCTATGATTTTAGAAATAAAAAATGGAGAAATTCAACATGAATCATCTTTGGGATGGATCAAATTAATCAAAATAAATGGTAAATCCACTATCAATAAGCATCAGATATTAGCAAAATTTATAGCAAGTTCTCCAAGTTTTAAATTCCTTTCACTTAAAGGAAGATTAGATTATAAAAGAGCATTTTTAGAAAGTTCCTTAAGTTTGGAACAAGTTGATCTTTCAAAATTTCGTCTTTGTTCTCATAAAGGTATTTTGAAAACAGCGATAAATTTACGAGCTGAATTAAATTTAGAAAAAGGGGTTCTTAACATAGGATTTATTGGTTCAGCTCCTTGTATGGTATTAAAAAAAGCTCCTTCAGAAAATTTTATTTGTGGAATATTCCAAGGGCTTGCCGTGATTAAAAAAGATCAAAAATTGCTCAAAATAAATCTTATAGATATGAAATATCCTCTTGTAAAAGGAAAAATAAAATTTGAAAAATCTTCAAAAGAATATTTTATTGAAGCCTCAATAAAAAAACTGAATTTAACTCATATAACTCCTATAATTCTTAAATTTGTAAATAATAAAAAGAAAATTAAAGATATTCTGCATTCAATAAAAAAAGGAATATTATATGATATTAATTTCGAAACTTCAGGCAAAAATTTGAAAGAACTTTTTTCAACTTCTAATTTTATTTTAAGTGCAAAGACCAAAAACTTAACTTTTGATTTATCTCAAATAGAAATTTCTAAAAAATTTTCCAATATCCCCTTACAATTTCAAAAAACCACCGGAGAAATATCTTTACATAATAAAATTTTTCATTTTCATGGTAATAGTATTATAAATAAAAATATTTTCGCTGATATAAAAAATTTTTCTGTTGAAATTTCGAGAAATCCTCATATTTACTTAAAAGCAAATATTCAAGGAAATGGAGAAAATATAAGAAAAACAAGTTTAGTGTTATTTAAGAAAAAATTAAAATTTTTAAAAAATTATCATTGTGATGGAGATACATTCGTTAAATTAGAAATTAAAGGAAAATTTCCTAAACCTCATATAAAAGTCGAACTTAAATTTAAAAAAGTTTTAGCAAAAATTCCTTATTATAAAAATACTTTTTTAGTTGAAAGTGGTGAATTAATGTATAAATCTCACCAAGTATTTCTTTCAAAATTTGTAATAAAAAAAGATAGAAATTTTATTAAAAATTTTTCAGGAATTATTGATTTAAAAAAATATATAGCAGATTTCGATGCTCAAGATATATGGATTTTAGAAGATTTATTAAAAGATCTAAGCAAAGATTATCCTAAATTAGATGAAATATTTTCTAAATATAAAATAAGTTTTAAAGGAATTTCTCTGGATAAAGTTTCTTGTAAAGTATCTTTAAAAAAGAAAAAAGCAAATTCTTTGCAAAATTTACGTACTTTTAAAAATTTAATAGCTGAAGGTAAAATAATAGATTTAAAATTAGAATATTTATATAAAGGAAAAAAATTTTTAATAAAAAGTCCATCTTTTGTCTGGAAGCTTGGAAATAATAAATTGACTTTAAGGAATTCAAAAGTCTGGTTAGATGATTCTCCTTTTGAGGTGGAAGGAAATTATACAAAAGGATACTTTAATTTAAAAGGAAGCGGGATAGTGAATAAAAAATTAGCTTCTAAGCTTATTAAATTAAAAAATATACCAGAAAAATTATCTTTTAATTCTCCAATTTATATATCAAATTTTACTTTTTTTTATACGAATAATATTTTAAAATATACAGGATTTCACCAGATTAATAAAATATGGATTAATTTAAATTTTATTAAAGAAAAAGATAAGTTTAAATTTGTAACTGATTTGGAAGGTAAAAAATCTAAATTTTATATAAAATTTGATTTTGATAAAAAATATATTATAAAAATAAAAGGTAAAATAGATCTTAAAGAAATTTCAAATATATTTGAAAATCGATATAAAATGTCTGGTCTTGTAAAAGCAGATTTAGATTTAGATTTTTCAAGTCAATATTATGAAAATGTTAAAGATACTCATCATTATAGTAAAAATTTTATTAAAGATTTAATTTATAGTTATTTAAACAATCAAATTGATATAAAAAAAAGTGATTTAATTTTAAAAGATATAAATATACTGTATAAATTTAGTAAATTTTTAATTAATTCTAAAATAGAATGGAATAAAGATCAGATTAAAATTTATAATACAAAGATTAACTGGAATAGTTCACAAATTAAAGGCAATTTAGTATTTATAAAAAATGGAAAATATTTAAAAATTGATGGTAATTTAACAGGAGATGAAGCAGATTTAAGAAAAATATTCAATTCGAAATATTTTAAAAATTTAAAGAAAAATAAGAAAGAATTTAGCATATTTAAAAAATTTGTATCTTTACCAGTGATTTTGCAAATAAATTGTAATTTAAAAAGTTTAATTTTACCAAGTTCTCATCAATTGGAAGATCTGCAATGGGAAATGGTATATGATAAAGAAAAAAAATTTAAAATTAAAATAATTAAAGTTAATTTTTGTGGAATATTGATGAATGGGAGATATAAAAAAGATTTAAAATCTCAAGAACTTATGATAAATATTTTACCTTCTTCTGGGGATTTATTAGACTTTGTTTCTTGTCTTTATCCTGAAGAAATGCCAAAGGTGATGTTAGAGGGTCCGTTTGAGATAAAAGGTTATTTACATACAAGTGGAGAAAAAAGCATTTTTGAAAATTTTTTAGGAAAATTTGTTATGAATTCTAAGAACGGATACCTTTATAGGGCACCATTAATTACAAAAGTTTTGGGTTTCCTCAGTCCTATCGATCTTTTTAAAGGGAAAATCCCTGATCTGGAAAGTCATCTTTTACCTTATGAGGAATTGAATATAGAAGGAGATATTAAAAATAATAATTTAAATATAAGTAAATTATTCTTATCTGCTCCTGGATTTAGATTATTTGGTAAAGGAAAGGTTGAATTACCAATCTATAAAATTACAGACAAAAGAATAAAATTTATTTTTTATGCTTCGCCTTTTAAAACAGTAGATGTGATTTTAGAACATATCCCTGGTGTAAAAAAAGTTCTTGGTAAAGAGAGGATGTTAGTTTATATACCTATTGAAGTTACAGGAACATATGAAGATTTTACAATTATTCCTTTACATCCTGAAAGTGTAGGAAGAGGAATCTATGATTTTATTTTTAGAATATTTGGTATTCCTAAGGAATTTTATAAACCTTCAAAAGAATCTAAGGAATTTGAATCTCCTTCCAAAAAATGAAAGAATCTTTTATTAAGGTTCCTGAAATTATTTATGAAGATAAACATATCCTTGCTGTCAATAAACCTCCGGGACTGGTGGTTCAGGGAGGGTCTGATAAAAATAGTCTTTTAAAGATATGTAAAGATTATATAAAAATAAGAGATAAAAAACCAGGGAATGTATTTCTCGGGGTTGTTCATAGACTTGATAAGCCGGTTTCGGGAGTTGTAATATTTGCAAAAAGAAGTAAATCTGCAGCCCGTATTTTTAAAAGTTTTCAAGCAGGTTTAGTAGATAAAATTTATCTTGCAGTAGTAGAGGGTTCTTTTGGGGGAGAATTTCTTTGGAGAAATTATATAAAATGGAACGAAAATAAAAAAAGAGCAGAGGTATTTAATGAGCATATAAAAAATTCTAAAGAAGCTTATACTTATGCTATGGTAATTAAAAAACAAGATAATAGAACTTGGCTACTTTTATATCCTTTTACAGGAAGAAAACATCAATTAAGGGTTGTATTATCCCATATAGGACATCCAATAATAGGAGATATCAAATATGGGTCAAAAATTATGATTTTAAAAGGAAAAGCAATTTTACTTCATTCTTTTTATTTGGCATTTCCTCATCCTATTAGTAAAGAAAAAATAGAACTTATTGCTTCACCACCAGAATATTTTTCAAGTTTTTACCTTGACAAAAGTTTAATTTTGGAGTTTCTTAATAAGATAAAACTTTTAAAGGAGAGTGATATTAGATGTGTCAAGCAAAAATCTGGTTAAAAAATGGTAAAGAAGAAAAAGAAATTTTTAGAGATGTAGTCCAATTGGAAATAAATGAAAAAGAAGAAATAGTTTTAAGATTCTTTTTTGAGGAGCCAAAAAAACTGAAAGGTAAAATTAAAAGTATAGATTTTACTAAAGGAAAGGTGGTGATAGAAGTTGAAAGATTCCCAGAATAATAATGAAAAAGATATACCTCAACTTTGTGCTAATTGTGCATGGCGTGAAGTATGTACCAAAAAATACTCCTTTGATAGTACTAAGCCTATAAAATGCCCTGATTATTCTCCCGATTATTCACTCCTTAAGAAAAAGAAGGAGGAGAAGGTTGATAAAAAAGAAGATTAAAGAGGCTATTGATGAAGCAGTTATAGATTTGTTTGGAAATGTTTTACCTGATTCTTATGAAATAGAAAAACCAAAAAAAGAAATTCATGGGGATTATGCAACTAATATAGCTTTAATATTAAAGAATAAATTAAAAAAAAAACCTTTAGAAATAGCAGAGAAAATTTCTCAAAAATTATCTTCAAAAAAAGAAATATTTTCAAAAATAGAAGTAGCAAAGCCTGGATTTATTAATTTCTGGATAAGTTTAGAGTATTATAAAAAAAATTTAAATAAAATTTTAGAATTTGGTAAAAATTATGGTAGAACAGACTTAGGTAAAGGGAAAAGAGTTCTTATAGAATTTGTTTCAGCAAACCCTACAGGTCCGCTTCATATAGGACATGGAAGAGGGGCAGCTTATGGTGATTCATTGGCAAGAATTTTAGATTTTGCTGGTTATCGAGTAATTAAAGAGTATTATATTAATGACAGAGGAACTCAAATGGAAATTCTTGGGAAATCGGTCTATCTAAGAGCAAAGGAACTTTCCGGTGAAAATATTGAATTCCCAGAAGATTATTATAAAGGAGATTATATTTATGATATTGCTAAAGAAGTTCTTAAAACATATCCAGATTTATTAAAAATGTCTCAAGAAAAAGCAATTTCTATTTGCAGAGATTTTGCATTTAATATGATTCTAAAAGAGATAAAAGAAGATCTCGAGAGATTTAGAGTTATTTATGACAGCTGGTATTCGGAAAAGTCTTTATACGAAAAAGGAAAAATAGATAAAGTGTTATCAATATTAAAAGAAAAGGGATTAATTTATGAGAAAGAGGGGGCTTTATGGTTTAAGGCTACAGCATTTGGAGATGAAAAAGATAGAGTGATAATTCGTTCCAATGGTGAATATACTTACTTTGCAAGTGATATAGCTTACCATTATGAAAAATTTAATGAAAGAAAATTTGATTTATGTATAAATATTTGGGGGATCGATCATCACGGATATGTTCCAAGAATAAAAGGAGTTTTAAAAGGATTAGGAATTGATCCAGAAAGATTAAAAATAATTTTGATTCAGATGGTTAATCTTATTGAGAAAGGCAAGTTAAAAAGTATGTCAACAAGAAAAGGAGAATTTGTTACTTTAAAAGAATTAATGGATGATGTAGGGGTAGATGCTATTCGTTTTATTTTTCTTTCCCGTTCCCTTGAAGCAGGTTTAGATTTTGATGTAGAACTTGCTAAAAAGCAATCTCAAGAAAATCCGGTTTATTATGTTCAATATGCACATGCAAGGATATGCAGCGTGTTTAAAAAAGCTAAAGAAAAGGGAATAGAAAAAATAGAAAACACAAAAATTAACTGGGCACTTCTTTCTGGTAAAGAGGAAATAGAATTAATGAAACTTTTAGAAGAATTTCCATCTGTAGTTGAGGCTTCGGCTTTATATTTTGCTCCTTACAAAATTACTTATTATTTATTAGATTTAGCAAAAAATTTTCATGAATTTTATACTAATTATAGAATTCTTGGAGAGGATGAAAATCTTACTCATACACGTTTGGCTCTTTGTCTTGCGTGTAAAAATGTTTTTAAAAACGGTTTAGAACTTTTAGGTGTTTCCGCTCCTGAGAAAATGTAAGAAGGGGGTTAATTATGAGTGAGAAAAAGTTTAAAATTGAGATAAGTAAATTAATGCTGGTATTTTTTATTTTATTTGGACTATGTATAATGATATGGATTTTTATAATTGGAATATGGGTAGGGACAAAAATAAGTGAAAAATCGGAAAAAATTATTTCTCATGAATATGAGTTAACACCTATGGAACCCGTGTATCCACAAAAAAAATCATTATCTTCCTTTGAGCAGGTAAAAAGAAAACCAGAGGAAAATTTTAAGAAAAAAAAGAAGGAAGAGAAATTAAAATATCAAAGGAAAGAAGTAGCTAAAATAGCTGAAAAAATTAAAAAAAGTAAAGAAATAGTTCCTCCTGTTTCTTTTTATTCTATTCAGATTGGATCTTTTTCAAAAAAGGAGTTTGCTAAAAAACTGAAAGAATTAGCAAACAATAAAGGATATGAATGTTTTATAAAAGAAGCAGAAATAAAAGATAAAAAAGTTTACAGGGTTTACATAGGAAAATATTCTAATAGAACTGAGGCTCAAAGACATCTTAAAGAAGTTTCAAAAATTTTTAAGGTCTCAAAACCGCTTCTTGTAGAATTTAGATGATAAGAAAAGCGAGGCTTTCTGATGTTAAATATATATATAAACTCATTCTTCATTTTTCTAAAAGTGGAGCAGTGTTGCCGAGGCCTTTAGTGGAACTTTATGAAGAAGTAAGAGATTTTTTTGTATACGAAGAAAAAGACCTAATTGTGGCAGCATGTGCTTTACATATTTATTGGGAAGATTTAGCTGAAATAAGATCTTTAGTAGTTAGTGAAGAATATCAAAGGAGGGGAATAGGAACCCAACTTGTTAAAAAATGTTTAGAGGAAGCTAAAATTCTTGAAATTCCAAAGGTATTTGTTTTGACACGAATTCCTGAATTTTTTATAAAATTAGGTTTTAGAGAAATCCCCAAAAATGAACTTCCTCATAAAGTATGGGTTGATTGTGTAAAATGTCCAAAATTTCCTGAATGTGATGAGGTTTCATTAATCAAAGAAATAACTTAAAATGCAGAAAATAAAAAATAAAAAACCATGGGTCTTGACAATTTTAAATTTTTTAATAAAAATATTTTATGATAAAAATTTAAAAAATTAAAGGAGGTGAAGATATGCCAGTAGTAGAATGGAAAGGGAAAAAATTTGAAGTGGATGAGGACGGATTTTTACAGGGTGGTTTAGATGAATGGTGCCCTGAATGGGTAGATTATGTAAAACACTTGGAAGGAATTCAGGAATTAACAGAAGAGCACTGGAAGGTTATTAATTATCTTCAAGACTATTATAAGAAAAATGGTGTTGCTCCCATGGTAAGAGTTCTTTCTAAGGTAACAGGATTTCCTTTAAAGAAGATTTATGAACTGTTTCCTTCTGGTCCTGGAAAAGGTGCATGTAAAATGGCTGGATTACCTAAACCCACTGGTTGTGTATAATTAAAAATATTTTTAATTGGGGGGTAATCCCCCTCCTTAATATTTTTAAATTTTATTTTTAATTAAATTTGAAAAATAAAAATTTTATTTTTAAATTAATTTTTATTATTAATTTTTTTTATTTTTTATTATTTTGGTTTTCTTTTGGTTTTTCACAAAAAAAGATAAATCTTAATGAAGCCACTTTTAAAGAATTAAAAAGTCTTCCAGGTATAGGTCCTAAAATTGCTCAAAGAATTATTAAATTTCGTGAAAAATACGGTCCCTTTAATTCTATAGAAGATTTGCTAAAAGTTAAAGGGATTGGGAAAAAGAAATTAGAAATTTTAAAGAATTATTTAACGGTAGAGGAAATAAAGAATAGAAATTTACTTAATAAAAATTATTCATCTAATGATTTAAAAATTTATTATTATGTAGATGAAAACGGTATAATTCACTATACTCATTTTCCAGAAACAGTTCCTAAAAAATATAAAAGTACCCTTAAAAAAATAAGATAATTTAGAAAATCACATGCTAAAAACATGTTTAAAGAAATATACTTATGGTCAAGAAAAAGCCTGCTCTCCTTCAGAAACAATAGAAAAAGCGTTGCAGAGACTTTATAGTACCGATAAATCCATTCTTAAGGAAATTTCAAGGATTGACAATTTAGACAGGATAGGAGTTCCTGTGTATATGTGTAAAGTTGATGAAGAGATAGCAAATTTCTTAGGTATAGATGAGGCTTTTGGAAAAGGAATCACTACTGAACAGGCTAAAGCAAGTGCTCTTATGGAATTAGTAGAAAGATATAGCAATTTTTCTTTTTTATTAAAAGATCTTTTTTTGATAGATTTTTATGAGAATTTAAAGGAAAAAGCTATTCCAATTGAAAGTCTATTATTATCTCTTTGTGATGTTTTTAGAGAAGAAAGATTTATAGAAAAATTAAAAAACACACCTTTAAAATGGATAGAAGCTTATGACCTTATGGATGCAAAAAAAGTTCTTTTTCCTTTACAATGGTTCTATAGAATTTATGGAACAAGTGGCTGGGCAGCAGGAAATACCTTAGAAGAGGCAACACTCCAAGCTCTATGTGAGATTATTGAAAGACATTGTATTTCTACTGTAATGGAAGAAAAATTAGAAGTTCCGACCGTAAGTATTGAATCTATTGAAAATCCATTGATTAAAGAGTTGATTGAAAAATTTTTAGCTTCTGGAATCGAGATATTTATTAAGGATTTTTCTTTAAATTTAGGTATACCGACCTTAGCTGTGATTTCTTATGATCCTTTAGCACCTACAGATACGCTTAAAGTTTATGGAGCTGCGGGAACGCACCCCAATCCTGATCTTGCTCTAATAAGAGCTTTAATAGAAGTGATTCAGCACAGAGCTCAGGTACTCTATAGAGAATTTGTGCAAAAAAAACAAGGAGGACCAACATTTTGTTTTCTTAAATTTAAGGATTTAAAAGATGCGGAATTCCTTTTAAAAGGAGAAAAAATATTTTTTAATAAATTATCTTATTTTTCTCATCCTGACTTTAAGATAGAAATAGAATATGTTTTAGATAAACTATTTAAAAAAGGATTAAAAGCATATTTAATAGAAACTACCCATCCTTTATTAAAAATTCCTTCTGTAATTGTTACAGTTCCTGGTGCACGGCTTAATAGACCAAGTACTAAACTTCATCCTTATTTATTAATTGCTCGCCAATTAATGGATATTGAAAAATATAAAGAAGCTCTTTTTTATATTGAAGAGACATTTAAAGAAGCTCCTTCATACGAAGGATTGCCACAGATCCTCTCTCAAGCAGCTATATGTGCAAAAATGGCAGGAGATTATAAAAAATCTTTTATGTATTATAAAAAACTTATTAAAAAATTTCCTTATCTTCTACAATCTAAAGAGTTTATTAATGATTTTTTAAAAATTATGGAGGCGGCGGGAGAATCGAATTTTACTTTCTAATTCTTATAAATTCTAATTTTTATTATTTCTACATCCTTTATTTTCTCAAAATCTTTATTCATTGTAACAATTTTTAATCCATAATATTTAGCCACACTGTATTAATATGCATCATCAAAATCTAAATTTAGACTTTTTTTAAATTTATAACTTCTATATATTTTTAACAATTTTTTACTAATAGCAATCCCCCCAAAGAATTCTCGATTTTAATTCATTTTCAAAATTTTTATCTACATTAACAATTTCTACTTTAATTCCTAACTGAGTTTTTACTTTATTTAAAAACTCTTCTATTTCTTTAACTTCTTTAGAATTTTCTAAACCTTGAGGAACATAAAATTTTAATTTTCATCAATTTTTATAATTTTGGGTTCATTTATATAGTAAAATTTCAATTTTTAAAAATCTAAATAATTTTTGAAAATAAAGTTAAAAAATATTGTCAAAAAATATTAAAGGAAGATAATAAGAGGTAACGGAAGATTAGAAAATAAAAAAATTAATCTAAAAATTTTTAAGAAAAAATTGAAGAAAGGTTTTTATAATATTATTAAATTTGATAGAGTTTGGAATATTAGAGGAAGTTTATATAGAACTAAACCTGAATACTTTAAAGAAGTTAAGTTTGGTTTGTTCACTTCAATGTACTCGATACAAATCAAAAGATAAGGTCTTTTTACTTTGAGAAATTACATTGAGGAGCAAGAAAAAAAATAAATGAAGTTAAGTGAAATAAATATCAAAAATTTAATTTTAATTGGACTTTTGATTTTAGTAGGAATAGAAATTTGGTTTGCAATTCAAACTGAAAAAGCAAAATCAGAACAGCAAAAAATGTCCAAGATTTTATCGAATATTTCTGTTAATTCAAAAGAAAAGAAAAAACCTGAAATAACTTTAATTTCTGTCTATGATAATTATCAAGTAAATCCAGAACTTACAACTGATTGGGGCTTTGCCACCATAATAAAAACTCCTCAAGAATTAATACTTTTTGATACTGGAGGAGACTCAAAAATTTTACTTTCAAATATGAAAAAATTAGGTATCAATCTTTCCTTGATTAAGAAAGTAGTTATTTCTCATATTCATGGTGATCATTTAGGTGGATTGAAAGGGTTTTTAGAGAGAAACAATAATGTTACTGTCTTTATTCCAAATTCCTTTCCTCAATCTATTAAAAATATGATAATTCAAAAAGGAGCAAAATTTGTAGAAATTTCAGCTCCAAGAAAAATTTCTGATTTTGTTTATACAACTGGAGAGATTTATGGACCTCCAGAAGAGCAAGCCTTGATTATTGATTCAAAAAAAGGATTGATAATCATTACAGGATGTGCTCATCCTGGAATTGTGAATGTTGTAAAAAGAGCTAAAGGATTAATGAAAAAAGATAAAGTATACTTAGTTTTAGGAGGATTTCACCATCCTCCTATATCTTGCATTAAAGAATTTAAAAAATTGCAAGTTGAAAAAGTTGCACCATCTCATTGCACAGGTAATTTGGTTAAAGAAGCTTTCAGAAAAGAATATAAAGAAAATTTTATTGAATATGGAGTAGGAAAAATAATTGAGATTAAATAAAAATGTATCAATTTACACTATGCTTAATAGCAGATAAATACTTTGACAATTTCTTTTATTCATAAAACACCAGATAAACTATGATATAGAAAACTGCCTATAATTAAAAAGATATAAGATATAATAAATCTTAAAAGATTGCAAAAAGATTGAGAAGAAGCTACATGTAGTAAAGTCCTTACAACTGGAATTCTTTAGATTTTCTTAGACAAAAAGAATATGGAGGCGGCGGGAATCGAACCCGCGTCCGGAGATAGTTCAGGTTAAACTTCTACAGGCTTAGCCTGTGTTTAAAATCTCGTAGAAAGCTGGGCACAGGCACCCAGACTTTCTACCAGGTAGGTTATTTCTCGGCTAAAGGAACCCTACCAATTCCTTTAGCCAAAGCCTGCTTGGTCACACACTTAAGGATGCGCAGGCAACATCCTTAAGTGCGTGGCAGCCTTTCTCTTTAGGCTGCCATAGCATAAGAATATTCATCGGCAGTTGTGTTTTTGCACCCTTTTTTACGTGGCGGGTGCGACCACGGCCTGCAGTTTAACCCTACCTATCCCCGTCGAGCCCTTATCGCCCCCATATTTTCAAAGAGCTATTTAAAATTTAATTCGGTTTTAGATATTTTCAAGATTTAATAAAATACTTTAAAGTTTTTTAAATTTCATCCGATAAATATATTAACAAAAAAAGAGTTAAAAAGAAAAAAATAAAAGGAGGTGTGAAAATATGGCTGTCAAAATTAATTTTAATGAAGCAGCTGCAAAAACTCATACAGCATTAATCATGAATGAAAGAGCTATGACAAAATGTTTATTGAGGCTTTCTACAGGAGTTCGTATTTTGAGTGCTGCAGATGACGCCGCAGGACTTTTTATTTCTGATATGCTTGCAGTAGTTGCTTCTGCTTATGATCAAGGTAATAGAAATATTCAAACAGGTATCTCAGCTTTACAAATTGCGGAGTCTGCTGCGGGTCAAATTTATGACAAATTGCAAGAAATTTATACACGTGCTCAAAGCGCAGCAAATGATATCAATGATCCAAATGCAAGATCGGCTTTGCAAAATGAAATAGAGAATTTTATTGATGCTATCCAAAAAATTGCTTCAGATACAGAATATAATGGAATAAAACTCCTTGATGGGACTTTTACAAGCAAATATATTCATTATGGACCAAGAAAAGATCAAGTTGTTACAGTAAATATTTCCTCAATTAAAGCTACAAGTTTAGGAGCTTATATAGTTAATGGAAATGGGGCTGTAACATCGGGTAGTGGAGCAATAACTTCAGTAACAGGTGGCAATTTTTATGTAGATAGCGGTGATTATTTAAAAGTTTATGGGCAAACAGTTTTAGGAACCGGAACTTCTTATACTTCTGGTTTGGTTGATGCAGCAACAGTAGCAAGTAATATTAATAGTAATTCTACATTACAAGAAGCTGGTATCGAGGCCTCAGCTAAAAATTCAAGTACTGGAGATACATTTACAGAGATAGTTAGTACAACTGGTACAGTTAGTAGTATTAATTTAAGATTCTTTATTGGAGATGCCGATGCAAGTACCCCAACTTTTTCTATAACCGGACTCAGTAATTCTATAACTTTGCAAGATTTAGTTAATGAAATTAATAGTGCTGCTTCTGCAGCAGGTGCAGATATTACAGCTTCTGTTGAGGATAGTAAATTAGTTCTTAAAACTTCGGATGGAGATACCATAGGAATTCAGGTGGAAGTTACTTTATCTGCTGCTGCAAGTTTTACTGTGAATTTAGATGAACTTATACAAGGTGCTACTGCACAAAGTACATCAGCAGCCTCAGGGACCTTCTATGCTGTAAAAGTTGGAACTCTTCAAATTGCAGGAGTAGATACTTATGCTGTTTCTTATACTGGTATAAGTGCTGCAAATCAAGGGTTAAATCTCGATGTTTCAAGTGGGGGTTCCGCTACATTTAATAATTTAAACGCTATTGATGTTACCACAAATTCTGGAGCTGAAACAGCTATCCTTATTGCTAAAAAAGCTTTACAAAAGGTTGATACTGTAAGAACAGAAATCGGTGCCATTATGAATAATTTACAATCTATTTATGATGCTCAAAAAATTGCTTATGATAATACTAAAGAGGCTGAATCAGTAATTAGAAATACTGACTATGCAAAAGAAATGGCAGAATTTACTACTTATCAAATTAGAATGCAATCTACTATTGCAATGCTTGCTCAAGCTAATACCTTACCACAATTAGTGCTTCAGCTTCTAAGATAAAATCAAATTTCTAAATTTCGATTTAGCCCTCCCTGATAAGGGAGGGCTTTTATTTTTTATCTTGACATTGTTTTTATTTAATGAAATAATTATTTTAAAAATTTGAGGTAATTTTATGATAGCTCCTTTTAGGGCATTTAAAAAACCTGTTTTACTTGACGAAAAAGAACATAAAGATTTAAAAATTAAAAAACCACTTGATTATAGTTTTATGCGAGAAGTTGAAATTGTACCTTTAGGTTTTTCTGAAATTTTGCCAGCGAGTATGTATTTCCCAGTAATGTTTGGAATTCAAGAAGGGGAAATTTTCCCATTTGCAGTTCTTGGAGTAAATCAAAAAAATATTTTTATAAATAAAGATGGTTTTTGGAAAGTAGATGTAATTCCAAAAGTAGCACAGGTTTATCCTTTTGGAATAATAAAACACAAAGAGGAAGATAAAGAAGAATGGTCAGTAATTGTTGATTTAGTTATGAGTAATAATGAAGGAGAAAGGATTTTTGAAGAAAATGGTGAAGAGACGGTATATTTTAAATCTGTGAAAACTGAATTAACAGATCTTGCAATAGATTTTCAAAAAGCATATGAATTTTGTCAAGAAATTTATAAAGAAGGGTGTATGAAAACAATAAATTTTGAAGTAACTACAAAATATGGAAATATGAGCTTTAAAAATGTTTTAATAGGGAATATTGAAAATCTTAAAAAAATTCAGCCAGAAAAACTTTATTATTTCAATAGTCTTGGTTATTTGCCTTTAATTTATGCTGTTTATTTTAGTGTAAGAAATTTTAAGCTATTTGATTTAATAAGCTAAAAAATTTTTAAATATATTAAATATATATGAATATAGAAAATTTAGTATTTTGCACCGGCTCTCCAAAATCCGGAACTACTTTTTTACAAATGATTTTAAATAACCATCCTGAAGTGTCTTGTCCTTCCGAACATCAACTTGACTTTTTTCTTGTTAATTTACCTAAATTATTAGAAACTTATAATAATATATTAAAAATAATAGATAAAAGAACTGCTAATCAAGGAGCTTCAACTTTTATAAATAAAGATTTTGAAAAAATATTTGAATTTATAGTAAAACTTGCTGCTTATAGAGGCGCAAATGGAAAAAAAGTTAAATGGTATGGAATCAATGATAATGGTATAATTATTAATAATAGATTCGAATTCTATAATGAATTATTTCCAAAATCAAAATTTATTGGAATAATAAGAGATCCACGTTCTGTGACAGTGTCTTCTTGGTATCATAATATTAGAACCGAACCAGGTTTCTTGGAAACACGAGGAAAAAATAAAGAATACTGGGCTAATCAGGTAGCTCAATTTTGGCTAAGAGAAAATAGTAATATGCTGAAGTTTTATAAAAAGAATTCATCTAAAATTTTAATTTGTAGATACGAAGATCTTGTTTTACAGCCTTTTGAAAATTATAAAAAAATTTTTGAATTTTTAGAAGTAAATACAGAAAAAAAGATTATAGAAAAAATTATAGAAAAAACTTCCTTTAAAAAATTTCAAAATGGTAAATTTTTTAGAAAAGCTTCGATTGACGAATGGAAAAAAGAATTACCTCCTTCAGCAATTAGAAATATAGAATCTAAATGTTTAGATTTAATGAAATATTTCAAATATGAGCCAATTTATTTATAAAAATTGTTTAATTTCCTTTACCCCATATTATTTCAATAGCAGAATAGCGAATGCATCTTTTTATAATTTTTTCCCAATTGTAATTGCTTTTTCCTTTAACTGCTATAGCACACTGAAAATTTCCAAGAAATCGCGAATTGAAATAAAAAGGTCTTAAAATTTTAAGAATTATAGCTGTTATTATATCTTTAGGAAGGATTATACTTCGATTAGAAGATTGTTCAATTTTTACTTCTAATGGATGTATTCCTTCAAGAATTGTTGCTGGAATAAGAGGCTCTGTAAAAATAATAACTTCTGAAAAACCGACTAATTTTAAGGCATAAAATAATGTCCATGGTTTCCAACGAGTAAGATGAACTGGTGGGTAATCTACTCCCCACCATTTATATTTTCTATAACCTTGTGCAGTGTTTTCAAATTTAAAATATGGTGGGCAACTTAAAAGCAGAAAACCATTTTTTTCAAGTAAGGAATATATATTTTTTAAAAATTCTAATGGATTTTCCACATGTTCTAATACTTCAAAAGCAGTAATTATTTTATAAGGACCTTTAAATTCTTCTGGTAATTCATCAAAAGTTAAAGCTTGAGCTATTTTTAATCCAAATTTCTCTTTTGCAATTTTTACTGCGGTTTCACTTGCCTCCATTCCATAGACATCAAACCCTTTTTCTTTAGCAATGAGCATAAAATAACCAGTACTACACCCTACATCAAGAAGTTTTCCTTTAGGAAGGATAGAAAGAATTGGTAAAAAAACATTTAATCTTGGAAGTTTGCTCCATCTTTTTATTTGTTCTTTTTCATCTAATACTAATTTATACTTTTCGTAAGTTTTTTCATAGTCGCTATATAAAAGTAAATCTTCTACTTTTTTACTGTAAACTTTATCATAATTTATAGCTTTCATAGGATAGGCGAACTGTAAATTACATGAAGGACATTCAAATATTCTATGCTGATTAATAACTTCAAATAAACTAAAATTACCTTTATAACCGCAAATAGGACACTTTTCAGGTTTAGGATAACTTCTTTCGCAAGCAAGTTCCGCATCTTTTAAAGCAAAATATATTACTTTTGGAGGAATACTTTCTAAACAAGGACTATAAAATTGATTTTTAATTTTTGCCTCTGGACAAGGTTCATTTAAAGCATGTCTCATACATGGTGCAGCGCATGTCTGTCCTTTATAATTTGCTTGAACCGAAATTACAGTAGGATAGGTATCTGCTCTAAGTTCTCCATTTATAGGACCTGTTACTAATACTGTAGGTTTTTTTAATCCGGCTGCAATATGTAAAGTTGCAGTATCTGCAGTAATAACTGCATCGCTTAAGCTTACTGCTGCTATTAAATAACGAATATCTTTCATTAAAGAAGAAAGATTAGCTGCGCGAATTCCATAAACATCTAATGCTACATCTACAGTAATATCTTCTTCTGGCAAACTACAAATTACAGGTACATATTCATCCCAAATCAGATCCTCAATTTCTTTAAGTAATTTAGGAGGCAATGTTCTGTGAATAGAAGAGGCAAGGTAATGAAATAACAAAACTTTATTTTTTCCTGAAACTTTTTTGATCTCCTCAAAAATTTTTTCTAATTCTTTTTTAATACCTTCATCAACCACCACATCCGGGGTTTCATCTTCTGCAAAATAAATGTATAATTTCCAAAGAAAATATTCAACAAGATTTAAATTATCAAACTGAGGAGTATTAACCATTTCTACTACTTTTACTATGTAATCGGCTTTCTTAACCTTTTTAAAAGGTGTAGGATGAGGTAAAAGCTCGTCTATATAAGGTAAATTTTCTAAAACCGGACGTGCTCTTCCAGATATACTTACCCAAAGCTTCATTTTTGGATATTTCTTTTTAATTTCCCTCAAAGCTGGGGTCATACAAAGAGCATCACCAATAGCTGCTTGAGCAAAAACCAGGAGTGTTTTTCCATTCAAATCTTCTCCTTCGTAAAAAGGCGGTAATTCAGCTTTTACTTTTTTAAACTGAGATTGAAGATTTGGAGACAATAAAGCAAAAACATCTTCTGCAAAAAGAAGCTTATCTTTAGGTTTTAAATCAAATTTATATCCATTAAAAGAAAAATTTAAATAATTTTGAGCTTTAACAACTATCATAAATTGACTCCTAAGTTTTTTTGATTTTTAAGCAAAATTTATACCAATTTATAATTAAAAAATTCAAATATTGATAAAAAATTAAAAAGAGAAATTAATTTACTCAGGTTTTTTAATAACTACTTCTATTTTTCCTTTAAGAAGATCTGCAAATTTTTTAGCATCTTTTTCTGATCCAACTATAGAACCATAATGCATTGGAACAGCAATTTTTGGATTAATAATAGTAGCAGCTTCTGCAGCTTCTTCTGCTGTCATTACATAAGTTCCAGAAACAGGAAGTAAAGCTATATCTATATTTTTAAAATCTTTCATTTCCGGGATTTTATCAGTATCTCCTGCATGATAAATTTTTGTTCCTTTTATATTGATAATATATCCCACCCAATTATTTTCTTTAGGATGAAATTTTTTATTTGTATTATAAGCAGGGACTGCTTCTATTTCTATTCCTTTTACATTTATTTTATCTCCGGGCTTAACTTTTTTAATCTCTCCAGAAAGTTTTAAAGCACAATCACTTGTTGTAACAATTACAGTGTCAGGTTTTTGAATTTTTTCTACATCTTCAGGTGAACAATGGTCAAAATGTTCATGAGTAATAAGAATAATATCTGCTTGATCTTTTTTCTTTAATTGAAAAGGATCGATATAAATTATTTTATCCTCAGTCACAATTTTAAAAGTAGCATGTCCTAACCAATGGATATTCTCTATCATTTTGTCACCTCCTGCTAAAAAATTTGACTCCTTATCAAAATTATGGTATAAAATCCGAAAAATTCAATAAATTTGATTTTAAAGGGATAAAAATAAAATAAAATGTCAAAAATTAAACACCCTGAAAAATTATTAAGAAAATTAGAAAAAATAGATAATCTTTTTGGATTTACACCTACAATAAAAAAAGTAATAGAATTGATTTCTGAAGAAAACATTCCTTTAAATAAAATAGCAAAAACCATAGAAAAAGATCCAGAATTAACTGCAAGAATTTTAAGATTAGCAAATTCACCTTTTTATGGGATTCCAAAAAGAATAGCTACTATTGAAGCAGCTTTGATACTTTTAGGGACGACAACTCTAAGACTTCTTCTTATTTCTTCTTTAAGTTTTAGAATTTTTAATAAAAATGATACTAAATTTAAAGAACATTCTATAAATACAGCTTTTTGTGCAAGATGTCTTTCTGAAAAAGCGAATTTGATAAATCCACAAGAAATGTTTATTGCTGGGTTATTGCATGATCTTGGAAAAATTGTGTTAAAAACTCAATTTCCTAAAGAATATCGAAAGGTTTTAATACTTCAAAATAAAGGGTTAAGTGTTTGTGAGGCTGAAAAAGAAGTTTTTAAAATGGATCACGCTGAAGTAGGAAGTATTTTAATGGAAAAATGGAATTTTCCACAAAGATTAATAGAATCTATAAAAGCACATCATAACTTAAATTTAGCTAATAAATATAAAAAAGAAGCAATGATAATTCAATTAGCAGATAAGATCGCACATATAAAAAATGAAAAAGATAAATTTGAAGAAAAATTGGTTTTAAATTCTCAGGTGTTTGCGATTTTAAATATTTCAATTTCAGAAATAAAAGAAATTTTAAAAACCTTAGAAAGTCATTCTTCTGAAGCTCAGCTATTAATTGAAGAAATAAGTTAATTAAATTACGAGCCTGGGGGGATTTGAACCCCCGACACCTGGCTCCGGAGGCCAGTGCTCTGTCCGCTGAGCTACAGGCTCTTATTAATACCTTTTTATATAATCAGTAATTTAAAGGATGTCAAGGAAATAAAATTAAAATCCAAAAGTCATTGTACATTTATAACTTGCTACATCAGCTTTAGAGGAATCTGGATAATTCTCTGCTACTCCACTCATAAGTAACCAAGGTCTGCCAATTTTTAAAAGTTTTATATTTGCTATACCTTTTTTATCTGTCTTTGTTGTCCAAGCATAAGTATCTTTAAATTTGCTAAACCCCATGTAAGTTGCATATACCCAAGTACGATAGGGCTTATTTTTGAATATCACTTTAACTTGAAAAAATTCTCCGGTTTTTAAATGAGAGGGATTAAATAAAGGAATCATATAAAAATTAGAATTAGGGATAACTGAAATTTTATTTTTTCTTTTCTTTCCCACACTAATTATAGCTATTGCCGTTATTTCTGACCACTTTGAATAAATAACATCTTTATCTTTAAGCTCATCCTTAGCTTTTAAAAAATATCCTTCTGTAGTTTTGGAAACGAAAAATTTACCTGTAGCTATTACAAGATAAATACCATTTTTAGAAACTCTAAATTTGATAGGCTGGGGTTTACCGTTTTTCAAAGAAACTTTCAAATCAATCTTTTTTCCATCAGGATCTATTACAAAAATAGACAGTTTTTTAATTAATTCTTCTTTGGGAGGAGGTGTAATTTTTGAAAATTTATGTCCCCATCCAAAAGTTATTTTTACTTCTTTTCCTTTTTCAGGAGTATAATCATCCACATTTAACCACAAGAAATGCGCATAACTTGTAGAAACAAACAAAAGAATAAAAAATCCTATTAATGCAATTTTTAGTTTTTTCATTTTGCACCTCCTTCGTAATATTTTATAAAAAAACTATTTTTAAAAGTCCATTTTTATACGTGCAAGCCATATTGCTCCCCACCATTCTTTATCAGGCTCACCATAATCTGAATCGAAAATATTATTGCCTTCTATAGAAAATGAAGCATTTTTGGAGATCCTTTTAATTAATTTTACATCAACAACCGAGTAATCTTTTATCTCTTTAGTATTTTTTGTATTTTTGTACATCTTGCTTACATATTGAATCCCTGCATCGAAAGTTAATCCCCAATTTTTATAATTAAATACAATATGTCCTGCTAAATTGTGGTGAGGTATATAAGGAAGTTCCTTTTCGGTATCCTTATTTTCTGTATCAAGATAAGTATAAGCAGTATTAATCCAGAGAAAATCCTTTATTAAAATCAATTTACCTGCTACTTCTACACCTTGAGTATAAGCCTCTTGTATATTTTCATAAGTCTTTATAGGTAGCCCTGCAATTGTTTCATTTGTTTCTATTGTGACAATCATATTATTTATATCATTTCTGAATGCTGTAGCACTTAACAATAAATAAGAACCAAAAGTTTGTTCAATTCCTACAGAATATCCCCAAGAAGTTTCGGCTTCAAGATCAGGATTCGATTTAAACCAGTAACTCCCGTGTTGAAAAGGTTGATCATAATATGCCTGTCGAATAGTAGGTGACTTAAAACCTCTACCTACCGAAGCTCTTATTCGCGTATTTTCAGTCAAACTAAGCATTAAACTAAGCTTTGGACAAAATTCAGTTCCATATTTGGAATGATGATCAATTCTACCTCCGATTACAAAATCTATTGGTATTATAAAGGTAAATTTGAATTCGTCCTGTAAATATACACTGCTTAAATGAAGTGTTTTTTTAGAAAGATTATAATCTAATTTTTCTTGTAAGTATTCTGCTCCAGTTGTAAAAAGATGATCACTTAAGGGGAGACTATACCTGACTTCAACATCCGTATAATACATATCTCCATTACGAGGTGTATAGCCAGAAGAACCTTCATATTCTTTTGTTCTAAAATCCCAATCATACCAGTATCCAGAAATTATTAATTTGGAATCATTTTTAAATTTATAGCTGAATATAGGGGCTATTCTATACTTTGTATCTTTACTTAGACGAGTATAACCTTTTTTAAAATCTGTTCGTTTTCTATCTTCTTTTTGGACTGAAAGTTTTAATTGCAAAGAGAGATTTGGAGTAAAATCATAGGCAAATTTTGTTATTAATGAATTTCTTTCAAAATTTTCTTCCCGGCTACTTTTAAATCCATAAGCTCCCATTTGAGATTCTTCCCTACCTGCTTGAAATAACATACCAAGCTTATCTATTTTTGTTCCCCAATAAAGATATTCCATATTTGTGTAATAAGAGCCATAATCTGCCTCAAATCCATAAATAGTTTTATCCGGTGCAGGTTTTGTAATAATATTTACCACTCCAACTAATGCATCGCTTCCATAAAGAACAGAGGTTGGGCCTTTTACTATTTCAATTTTTTCAATCATCTGCGGAGGTATTTGATTTAAACCAAAACCATATTCTCCCATTCCACCACCCTTTATTCTTTGTCCATCTTCAAGGATTAATCCATAACCATTATTAAAAGAAAGTCCTCGCATAGAAGATCTCCAATTAGTAATTCCTGGAACATCTTCCCCTCTTACAAATATACCAGGTATATAGCGAAGTAGATCACTTATTGTTTGAGAACTGGCTTGTTCGATTTCCTTTTTAGTTATTACTACTGTTTCTACAGGAACATCTTTTAAAAGATGAGGAGTCTTGGTAGCAGTAACAACAATTTCTTCAAGATTCCAGATCTCTTGCTTAATCTCAGTCTCTCCCTTCGACCCAGAAATTAATAAAAGCCACAATCCAAGAACATAAAATAAAATAAAAAAATTTCGCATTTTTAATTTCCTTTGTATTTTTTATTTAAAATTGTTAATAAATAATATATTTTTAAAAATTTGCAATAGTTTTTAATCTTTTTTTAAAAAAAATAACACAATATTACATAATTTTCGTTTAAGTAAAAGTATTATATTATTAATTAAATCAAAATAATGATTGAAAAAAAATAAAAACAATAAGAAAATTGTTTAAAAATTATTTAGAATATACGGATTAATAAAAAAAATTTTTATAAAATGTAAAATATTCCCTTGACAAAAATTATAAATTATAGATAGAATTAAATATTATAGCTTAAAATAGGAGAGGAAAAATGAAGAATATAGGAAAAATTATTTTATTGATTTTTTTTATTTTTTTAATTTATATATGTTTTTTATCTATATTTTCTGTAAAAGCTTTTGATAATAATTCAATATTTCCAATTCATACTTTTGAAATAAAACCAGAAATAGTATACCTGAATTATGAAGAACCAGAATGTTATACACTTCTTGGATATCCTGTAAGAATAGAAATGGAAGGTTTTTTATATGGAGTATCTGGGAAATATACTTATCATGGAATTTATAATATAATGGGTGAATTGAATTTAGAGTGGGTTAATGGAAACCTTGATTATGATGGATTTACTTGGGCAGGTATGCCTGCTCATGATGAGTCAGATGATTATATCATTCAAGCCCGTGGTTTGATAGGATATGATATAAAAAAAGAAACTTATGCAATAACTTTATTTACAGGTTTTGCTTTTAGATATTGGAGAGATCGTTTAGAAGGAGAAGGTGGATATAAAAGAATAATAAAATACTGGTATTCTCCTATTGGAATAAAATTAACAGTTCCTTTATCTTATACTCGCGGACCAGGAGGGGAAAGACATTTAAAATGGAGTTGGGGTGCAAGTGCTGAATATGACATTTTCTGGAAAGGAAAAGTAAAAAGTTATCTTAGTGATGTTGATCCAGGATATAATGATCCTGAAGTTGATCAGGATCCTTTTGATGGATATGGTTTAAGGTTTTCTTTATGGCTTAAAAGAAATATAAATAAAAATTTAGCAGTTTCTATAGAACCTTTTGTAAGATATTGGTGGGTAAATAGATCGGATGCTGGAATATTAACTTATAATGGAACCTCTCTTGGATATGTAGTTGAACCAAAAAATCGAACCTATGTTTATGGAATATTTTTAAACTTTATATTTTAAATCAAAGTTTCTTTTAATAACTTAGCTAAACTTCTTATTTCACTTTGTGCTTGAGGAATTGCTCTTTTGTTAATAAAATCATTCCATACAAGAAAAGGACCTGTTGCAAGAACTGTGGTTGAAACACCCTGAGGAACAATAAAACGAGCAGATTCTTTTTTAATATCTTTACAAAATTCTTTATAATATTTCATGCTTTCATTAATAATTCTTTCATAAATTTCTTTTTTAGATTCATCAAAATTTTCAGGTAAAACAAATTTATCAATCTGTGTATATCTATGAGAACGTTGATTAAAATTAAGCCAGGTATGACGAACAAATTGATGGGAAAAAATCCTTGAAAATCCATTAACAATAACCCCTATCCATCTAAAGGGATGTTCTTTTTTTATTTCAATAACAATCACTTCTGGGATAGCCCAAATATTATATTCATCTTTCAAAAGCTCTTGAGAAAGATCTTCAAAAGAACCTTCATAAATTTTTTGAAAATTTTTAAAAAATCTTATACTTATCTTACTTAAATCAGGTTCAACATTTAATAATTTCGCAAATTCCTCTTCTTCTAAATTTTCTGCAAGGTGACGCAAATTGAAAAGTGCGTACTCATTGTTTTCATCCCAAAACACTTTATAAAAATTTTGAGCAAGTAAATATTTTTCTTCTATAGAAAAATCTTTAATATTTACAAAAATTGGAGTATGAGCAAAAATACTATAATGCCCATGATTTTTTAAGTTTAAAAGAAATTTTCTAAATTTTTCAATATTTTGAAATTTTTCTTCATAAAATAATGCTAAAGGATGAGAAGAGGCATAACAGATTCTTGCTCCAATATAACTATAAAAAATAAAATAAGGAAGAAATTCTAATTCCATGTTTTTGTAAATTAATGAAATTAATTCCTTTTGTTTAGCTCTTAATTCTTGTAAATTCATGATATATACCCTCCTGTGGATCCAAACCCACCACGGGAATTTTTTTCAGGCGGATTTAAGATTTCTTCGATTTCAGGAGTACCTATTTTTATAAATACCGCTTGTGCTATTTTTTCACAAGGCTTTATAATAACTTCATCATTTCCTAAATTTACTACCGGGATTTTAATCTCGTCTTCTTTTCCACAATAATCAAAATCAATAATTCCTGCTGAATTAGGCATTATAAGTTTTTTATTTTTAAATAAAGAAGATCGTGGAAAAATAAAAAGTGCATAAGGTGGTTCGGTTTTAATTACAAGACCTGTTCTAATTAATTTAAATTCCATTGGTTTAATTCTGGTTTCTTCTAAAGCAAAAAGGTCATATCCAACTGAACCTTCTGTGCTTTTTTGAGGGAGTTTTGCTCTTGAATCAGCTTTCCAAATTTTTATTTTCATATTTTATCTTTTAAAAAATAAGAAAGCTTTGTTAAGATCATTGGAAAAGAAAAATTTTCTATTTTTATGTCTTTATTTTCTATAAAAAGCGGAGCTTTACTCAGATTTAAGATAGCTTTTATTCCTTGTTCCAAAAATGCATTTAAATAAATTTCCGGATCATCTTCAGCTGTAATTACTCCTATGTCTACCTTAATAGCTTTATATACATAAGAAAGCTGATCTAAATTATAAACCGATATTCCATTATATGTATTTCCTATATATTCATCTCGTGTATCAAAAGCCGCCATAAAATAAAAACCTTCCTTAGGGAGATCCTTGTTTTCTAAAAGAAATATAGCCAAAGGACTTATTCCTCCTAATATTAAATTCCATTCTTGTGAGCGTCCAAGGAAAATTTTTAAATTATATTTGAGGCTTTTAATATTATATCCTACTCCCTTTGTTCCAAGATTACCTACAAAACTTAAATCTTTTCTTAACTGAGCAGAATTAACCCCGCATCTTTTTGCTAATTCTTCAGAACTTATAGCTTCTATATTTTTCTTTTCCAAGTCTTCAAGAACCTTTAAATAAACAATCAAACGGTGTAAAGTATTTTCTGGGATTTCTTTAATTTTCATTTTTAATCTTTTTTTCAATATTTTCTTTATAAGGAGGATATATTATACCTTTTTCAGTGATTATTGCGGTTATAAGTTCTCCTGGTGTTATATCAAAAGCAGGATTATATGCTTTTGCATTTTTTGGAGCTATATTAAATTTAAAACAAGATAGAACCTCTTTAGAATCCCTTGTTTCTATAGGGATATCTTCTCCTTTTTCAATATGTAAATCAAAAGTAGAAGATGGGGCTGCTACAAAGAAAGGTATATTATGTGCTTTTGCAAGTACTGCTAAAGAGTAAGTTCCAATTTTATTAGCTGTATCTCCATTTTTGACTATTCTATCTGCTCCCACAATAATAGATTGAATTTTCCCCTGTTTCATCAAAAATCCAGCACTATTGTCTGTTATTATACTATAAGGGATTTTTAATTTGGACAATTCCCACGCAGTTAATCTTGTTCCTTGAAGGAAAGGTCTTGTTTCATCCACGAATATATGATTAATCTTTTTTATTTTATAAGCTTTTCTAATCACTCCAAGAGCTGTCCCATATCCTCCTGTAGCTAAGGCTCCTGTATTACAATGTGTAAGAACATTGCCTGAGAGAAGATTTTTTCCATTTTCAGCTATTTGTAAATTTGCTTTTATGTCTTCTTCCCAAATTTTTAAAGCCTCTTTTTCAAGAAGAGAGACCAGATCTGATAAAGATTTTTTATTTATTTTATTTTTAAATTGAGAAAGAAAAGAATTACAAAACCTTCTCATTCTTTCAACAGCCCAGAAAAGGTTTACTGCTGTGGGACGAGCAGTAGTAAGAAGATTACTTATTCTTCCTATTTCATGATAAATTTTTTTTAGCGGAATTTCAATCTGTTTTAATTTTAAGACGAAATTCTTTAAACCTATATAAAAACCAATTGCTGCACAGATACCAATTGCAGGAGCCCCTCTTACAACCATTTCTTTTATAGCTTTTCTTACTTGTAAAACAGTCTTACATTTAATATATTTCTCTTTTAAAGGAAGCTTTCTTTGATCAAGAAAATAAAGAGCAGAATCAGTCCAAATCCAAGCTTTTATTATATCTGCATTTGAAGGTTCTTTAATATTATTTTTATTAAAGATTTCCAAAAATTACCCCTCTAAAAGTTGAGATAAAATTTTATTTACTATTTTAGGATTAGCCTTACCTTTGGTTTTTTTCATTACTTGGCCTACAAAAAACCCAAGAACCCCTTTCTTCCCTTTTTTATATTTTTCCACCTCTTTTGGATGTTCTTCAAGTACCTCCTCACAGATTTTTTGAAGTTTTTCTTCAGAACTTTCCTGAATTAACCCTCTTTCTTCAACAATTTTAGATGGTTTTATCCCTTTTTCATAAACTTCAGGAAAAATTTGTTTAGCGATAGTAATTGAAATTGTTCCCTTTTCAACCAATTGAAGTAATTCTGCCAACAATTCGGGTTTTAAATTAGTTTCCGTTATATCTTTATTATCTCGATTAAGATATCTTAATACCTCTGTTAAAATGAAATTAGAAACTGCTTTTGAATTGGGATAATATTTCACTACTTCTTCAAAAAAATCAGCTAATGTTTTTTCTTCTGTTAAAATATTTGCTTCATAATTAGTTAATTGATATTCTTTTATAAATCTTTCTTTCTTTGCGCTTGGGAGTTCTGGAAGTTCTTTTATTAATTTATCTATTAAAGATTCTTCAATTTGAATCTCAACAAGATCCGGGTCTGGGAAATAACAATAATCGTGTGCTTCTTCTTTGGTTCTCATAGGATGGGTAGTTTGTGTAGCTTCGTCATATAATCTGGTTTCTTGAATTACTTCTTTACCTTCTAAAAGTAACCCTATTTGTCTTTTTATTTCATAGGCAAGAGCCCTTTCAACATGTTTAAAAGAATTCATATTTTTTAACTCTACTTTAACACCTAATTCTTTACTACCTTTTGGTCTTACAGAAACATTTGCATCACATCTTAAACTTCCTTCTTCCATATTACCATCACATATCCCTAAATATCGGACAATACTTCTTAAAGTTTTTAAATATGCTACAGCTTCTTGTGGAGATGATATATCAGGCTTACTGACTATTTCAAGTAAAGGAACTCCGGTTCTATTAAAATCTACATAAGAATATGGTTGTTTTTCATCATGAATTAATTTTCCTGCGTCTTCTTCCATATGAATTCTTACAAGTCCTATTTTCTTTTTCTTTCCATTTACTTCTATTTCTATAGCTCCCCCTTCTGCAAGAGGGAGTTCATATTGAGAAATTTGATAACCTTTTGGTAAATCAGGATAGAAATAATTTTTTCTTGCCATAATAGATTTTAAATTAATTTTACATCCTAATGCCAGAGCTAATTTTAAAGCATATTCAACTGCTTTTCTATTAATTACAGGTAATACCCCAGGTAAACCCATACAAATAGGACATACTTGAGAATTGGGTTTAGCTCCAAATTTTGTTGAACAACTGCAAAACATTTTACTTTTAGTAGTAAGTTGAGCATGAACCTCAAGTCCTATTACAGCTTCAAATTCCATTGAAAAAAATACCTCTTCGAGCTTTAAAGTTCTTTAAATCCTAAAGTGTAATCTTTTTTTTAGATATGTCAATTGTCAAAATCTTTCTCTTTAAACTTATTTAATCAATCTTAAAACTGTTATTTTTTAAATTTGACAGAAGTTTGATATAAAATGACAATCAGAATAGCTAACCCAAGAAGATAGTTTTAACATGCAATTAAAATTTTTTATAATTTTAAAATATATGTTAAAATGTTCAAAAATGTTTAAACAAAGGAGGTTTAGAAATGAGCAAAGAGTTTGAGAGTAAAAAAATTCTTATAGGGGTTTGTGGAAGTGCTAAACTTTACAAAACTTGCAGCTTAATAGAAGCCTTAAGAGAAAAAAAAGCACGAGTTACCCCTATTCTTACTTCAGGTGGGGAAAAATTTGCAACTCCTCTCCTTTTTACTGCTGTTTCTAAAAATAAGTGTTTTACCAATAAAGATTTTTTTGACCATAACTTTACTGTTCCTCAAAATAAAGAAACTTTTACTCCGCTTCATATTTACCTTGCAAAGTATGCTGATATTATTATAGTTGCTCCTGCTACAGCATCTTTTATTTCTAAACTTGCTCATGGAGAGGCAAGTGAACTTTTAATTGCTGTTATTGTAGCTTCAAAAGCTCCTGTATGTATTTTTCCTTCCATGAATATAAATATGTGGGAAAATCCTATTACTCAGGAAAATGTAAAAAAACTTAAAAACTATGGATATTATATATACGAACCTACTGAAGAAGAAATAGCAAAAGGGATTCAAAAAGGAAAAATGCCTGGGATAGATAAAATTTTAGAAGTGATAAAAAAATACTTGTAAAAAATTATGAAAATATGCGTAGCGTTAAGTGGGGGTATTGACAGTGCAGTTGCTGCATATTTATTGAAAGAAAAAGGATATAATGTTATAGGACTTACCTTTGAAATTTTTGACTCCCAAAAAGAAGAAATAGAAAAAGCTAAGAAAATAGCTCAAAAATTAAAAATTTCTCATTTTATTTTAGATTTAAAGGAAATTTTTAATGAAGAAATTATTAAATATTTTATAAAGGATTATTCCTTAGGTAAAACTCCTAATCCGTGCGCTTTATGTAATAGAAAAATAAAATTTGGTAAAGTCTTGGAATATTCTATAAAAGAACTCGGATGTGATAAATTTGCTACAGGACACTATGTGAGATTATCAGAATATAAAGGCCATATTCTTATTTTGCGTGCAAAAGATACTAAAAAAGATCAATCTTATTTTTTGTCTTTAATTAAAAAAGAAGCTTTACAAAAATTGATTTTTCCACTTTCGGAATTAACTAAAGATGAAGTGAAAAATAAAGCTCAGGCTTTAGGAATTAATGTAGAAAAAAAACAAGAATCCCGGGATATTTGTTTTTTAAAAGGTAAATCATTAAAAGATTTTCTTTCTCATTATATACCTGAAAAAAAAGGACCTATTGTATATAAAAACCAAATTGTTGGATTTCATTCAGGAATTTATTGGTTTACTATAGGACAAAGAAAAGGATTGAAAATACCCTTAGGAAAACCGCTTTATATTATAGATATAAATGCTAAAAAAAATGAAATTATTTTAGGGGAAGAAAAAGAGCTTTATTCTAAAGGATTAATTCTCGAAGATTTAAATTTTCATTTATCTTTAAAAGTATGGACAAATCCGGTAGCACAAATAAGATACAGAACCCAACCTGTAAAAGTAAAAGATATTCAAAAACTGAAAAATGGTTATTTAATTATATTTGAAAAAGAAGTTAAAAGCGTTACACCTGGACAGCTTTGTAGTTTTTATGAAGAAAATTTTCTTTTAGGAGGAGGGATCATTAAGTCAAAGTACTAAATTTCTAAATTTTTTTATAATTCTTAATTTTCATAATTTTAAAATAAATAAATTCATTTAATAAGAAAATTTTATATAAAAATTTAAATTTCTAAATTAATTTTGAGAAAAAAATTACAAAATAATATAAAAATTGACAAATTATGATAATAAAATAATTATGTCAGATTTTTAACAAATATGAAATACTGAGGTTTTGTGTGTCAATATCAAATAAAAAAAAAGTCCCGAGTATATGTCCTTATTGCGGTGTAGGATGTGGTATTTATTTAGTTGTTTCTGAGAATAAAATAATAAAAATTGAAGGAGATAAATCACATCCTATAAATGGGGGAAAACTTTGTCCAAAGGGATATTATGGATATGAATTTATTTATGATTCAGCTCGTTTAACATATCCTTTAATTAAAAAAGGAAATGAGTTTGTTCCGGTTTCTTGGACAGAGGCATTAACTTATATCGCTGAAAAATTAAAAGAAATAAAACAAAAATTTGGTCCGGATGCTATAGCTTTATACAGTTCTTCTAAAATTGCCAACGAAGATAATTATTTAGTGCAAAAATTTGCAAGAGCGGTAATAGGGACTAATAACGTAGATAATTGTGCCCGTCTTTGTCATGCTCCGAGTACTGTCGGATTAATGATGACTGTAGGAGCTGGTGCATCTACAAATTCTTTTTTAGAATTAAGTAAATATTCAGATGTAATTTTTATAATTGGTTCTAATTTAACTAAATGTCATCCTATTATAGGGTATCATGTAATAAAAGCTAAAACACGTGGAGCTAAATTAATAGTAGCGGATCCCCGTCTTACTGAAATAGCTAAAAAAGCAGATATATGGCTTAAAGTACCTCCTGGATATAATATTCCTCTTATTAACAGTATAATTCATGTAATTATTAAAGAAAATCTTATAAAAAAAGATTTTGTGAATAAATATACTACAGGCTTTGAAGATTTAGCAAAAATAGTAGAAAAGTATACTCCAGAGTATGTAGAAAGCCTTACAGGTATTCAAAGGGAAAGTATAATAAAAGCAGCTTATATTTATGGAAAAGCTGAAGCAGGAGCAATTTTATATAGTATGGGTATTACTCATTTTACCCATGGAACAGCTGCTGTGATTGCTTTAGTTAATTTAGCTTTAATTACTGGTAATATAGGACGTGCAGGAACAGGGATTTTTCCTTTGAGAGGACATAACAATGTACAAGGAAATTGTGATATGGGATGTTTACCAAATGTACTTCCTGGTTATTTGAGTATAAATGTAAAAGAAAATCGTGAACGTTTTGAAAAGAAATGGAAAGTTAAACTTCCTGCTACTCCAGGATTAAAGATTACAGAAGTTCTTTCTGCTATTTTAAAAGGACAAATCAAAGCCTGGTATATTATTGGAGCAAATCCGGTTATGAGTTTTCCAAATTGTGATCAAGTTCGTGACACTTTAAATAAACTCGATTTATTAATAGTGCAAGATATTTTTCTTACTGAAACAGCACGTTTGGCTGATGTAGTATTACCTGCTGCATGTTGGGCAGAAAGAGATGGCACATTTACAAATACAGAACGTCGAGTTCAGTTAATAAGAAAAGCTATAGATCCTCCAGGAGAAGCAAAACCGGATTGGTGGATACTTGCTAAATTAGCTCAAAAAATGGGATATGAAGGAATGAATTATACTCATCCTCAGGAAATCTGGGATGAGGTGCGTAATTTACTTCCGGAAAAATTTGGAGGTATTACATACACCCGGTTGGAAAAAGAAAAGGGTATAATATGGCCGTGTCCTACAGAGGATCATCCAGGAACACCTATTTTTTATCAAAATGGTAAATTTTTGACTTCTTCTGGAAAAGCAAAAATTTATCCTGTAGAATTTGATGTAAATTTATCGCTTCAGGAAACCGGAATAAAGAAACAAAATGGTAAAGAAATTATAATAGGTAGTATTTCAGAATTCCCAACTAAAGAATATCCCTTTATTCTAACTACTGGTAGAAGAACATATCATTTCCATACAGGTACTTTAACCCGCAAAACACATGCATTTAATCGTATTTGGCCTTGGGAATTGGTTGAAATTAATCCAGAAGATGCTGAAAAATTGGGAATAGAAGATAGAGATTTTGTAAAAGTTTTTAATAAACGAGGGTACATGATAGCACGAGCCTGGGTAACGGATCGTATACCACCGGGTGTTATTTTTACAAGTTTTCATTATTGGGAATCCTGTTGCAATGAATTAACTAATGACCTTTGTGATCCTTTGAGTGGAACCCCAGAATATAAAATAACTACTGTAAATATAGAAAAAATATCAGCCAAAGAAGTAAAAAAATTTTTAGAAATAAAAAAAGAAAAATATAAAACTGAATTAGAAAAAATAACTATAACTAAATTAATATCTATGATTAAAAAGAAAAGGAAATAATGTTTAATCGTTTTGTAATAGCGAATCCAGAATTATGTTTGGGATGTTATATGTGTATGGTAACCTGTGCACAGGTACATGAAGAACAGGGATTACAACCTTTTCCTCGCCTCTTTGTTGTCTCTACTTCTGTTGCTACAATGCCTATTCAATGTAGACATTGTGAAGAACCGTTTTGTAAAGAAGTATGCCCTGTTAAAGCTATAGAAATTAAAGATCAAAGCGTTCAGTTAAACGAAGAGATATGTATTGGCTGTGCAAAGTGCGCTTTTGCATGTCCCTTTGGGGCTATTGAAATTGAAAAAAGAATTGTAGATAAAGGAAAAGAAGTTAAATATAAAAAAGTTGCTGTTAAATGTGATTTATGTTATTTTAGAGAAAATGGACCCGCATGTGTAGAAATATGTCCTACTGGTGCTTTAAAAGAAATTAAAAATGATGAAATAGAAAAATTAATTGAATTAAAAAGAGTGACTATAAAAGAATCAAAAAGTAAGAGAAGAAAAAAATTAGAAACTTTAAATAAAACCAAGAGAATTGCTAATATAAAAAATGTGGTGAAATTATTTAAAAAATTTAAATAATGTATTTTTTCACAAATTAAATATTAATTATTGTGAAAAAATTCTTTTGTACTTTTTAAATTTTTTAAAATTAATTAGAAATGAGAATAATAAAAAATTTTTCAATTTTAAAATCTTAAAAGGAGGGGGCAGATGAAATTAGATCCTACAAAAATGAAAGATTGGGAAATAGCATATGAAGCTGAAAAAAATATGAAAACAGTTTATCAATTAGGAGAAGAATTGGGTTTAACAAAAGAAGAACTTTTACCTTATGGTCATTATGTAGCTAAGATAGATTATAAAAAAGTGTTAGAGAGATTGAAAGATCGTCCAAATGGAAAGTATATTGATGTAACTGCTATAACTCCCACACCTCTTGGAGAGGGTAAAACTACAACCTTAGTTGGTTTAGTTGAAGGTTTGGGAAAAAGAGGAAAAAATGTTATTGGAACTATAAGACAACCCTCAGGTGGTCCAACTTTTAATATAAAAGGTAGTGCTGCTGGTGGAGGGCTTGCTCAGGTTATTCCTCTGGATAAGTTCTCTTTAGGGCTTACAGGAGATATAAATGCGGTAACAAATGCTCATAATCTTGCTATGGTAGCTCTTACTGCAAGGATGCAACATGAGGCTAACTATGATGATGAATTTCTTGCAAAAAGAGGGTTAAGAAGACTTAATATAGATCCTAAAAGAGTAGAAATGGGTTGGGTAATTGATTTTTGTGCTCAGGCTTTAAGACATATCATTATAGGACTTGGTGGCAAGATGGACGGATACCCTATGGAAAGTAAATTTCATATTTCTGTTGCTTCAGAAGTAATGGCTATTTTAGCAGTAGCGAGAGATTTAAAAGATTTAAGAGAAAGGATAGGGAAAATTGTTGTTGCTTTTGATAAATATGGCAATCCAATTACAACAGAAGATTTAGAAGTTGCTGGAGCAATGACTGCTTGGATGGTAGATGCAATTAATCCTAATCTTATGCAAACAATTGAAGGACAGCCTATTTTTGTCCATGCAGGGCCATTTGCTAATATTGCTGTAGGACAATCTTCTATTATTGCTGATTATGTTGCTTTAAAACTTGGAGATTATATAGTAACAGAATCTGGATTTGCTGCTGATATCGGGTTTGAGAAATTCTGGAATATAAAATGTAGAATATCTGGACTTGTTCCCAATGTTGTAGTGGTGGTGGCTACCATAAAAGCTCTTAAATGTCATGGAGGAGCGCCGATTCCTAAACCTGGTCGTCCTATGCCTAAGGAATATTTTGAAGAAAATCTTGAATGGGTAGAAAAAGGTTGTGAAAATCTGCTTCATTGTGTAAATATTGTGAAAAAAAGTGGTGCTATTCCTGTTGTATGCATTAATAAGTTTGTTGCTGATACAGAAAATGAGGTAAAACTCGTTAAAAAAATCTGTGAAGAAGCAGGAGTAAGAGTCGCTTATTCAGATCACTGGTTAAAAGGTGGAGAGGGAGCTTTAGAACTTGCAGATGCAGTTATTGATGCATGTGAAGAAACTCCTAATTTTAAATTTCTTTATGAACTTGACGAACCTATCAAAGATAGAATTGAAAAAATAGCAAAAGAAGTTTATGGTGCAGATGGTGTAATTTACTTACCCGCTGCTGAAGAAAAAATTAAATTAATTGAATCTGATGAAGAATTAAAAAAATTGCCTATCTGTATGGTTAAAACCCATCTTTCACTTTCAGATGATCCAAATAAAAAAGGAGTTCCTAAAGGATGGCAATTGAGAGTAAGAGATGTACTTATTTATAGAGGGTCTGGTTTTATAGTTCCTGTTGCTGGAGATATTAAACTTATGCCTGGAACTGGTTCAGATCCTGCTTTTAGAAGGATTGATGTGGATGTAGAGACAGGAAGAGTAAAAGGATTATTTTAAAAATTTTAAAAATAAGGAGGTGTTTTTAATGCCAGCTAAAATAATAGATGGTAAAGCAATAGCTAAAGAAATTAGAGAGCAAATAAAAAAAGAAGTCGAAGAATTAAAAGAAAAACATGGAGTTACTCCAGGACTTGTAACTATTTTAGTAGGAGAGGACCCGGCTTCGATTTCTTATGTTAAAGGAAAACAAAAAACTGCACAGAATCTTGGATTTTATTCTGTGGAAGAAAGATTACCTGAAAATGTCTCAGAAGATGAATTATTGAAATTAATAGATAAATACAATAATGATTCAAAAATTCATGGAATATTAGTTCAACTTCCGTTACCAAAACATATTAATGAAAAAAGAATTCTTTATGCAATAGATCCAAAAAAAGATGTAGATGGATTTCATCCAGTTAATGTAGGAAAAATGATTATAGGGGAACCTTGTTTTTTACCTTGTACTCCTCACGGGATACTTATACTTTTAGAAAAAAGTGGATGTCAGGTAGATGGAGCAGATGTGGTAGTAGTAGGAAGAAGTAACATAGTAGGAAAACCTGTTGCTAATTTGCTTATGCAAAAAAGAAAGCCTGTAGGTAATGCTACTGTTACAGTATGTCACACAGGAACAAAAGATTTAGCTTCTCATACTAAAAGAGCTGATATATTAATTGTAGCAGTTGGTAAGCCAAAATTTATAACAGCAGATATGGTAAAAGATGGAGTAGTTGTGATTGATGTAGGAGTAAATAGAATTGGAACTACTCCTGAAGGAAAAGCTATCCTCTGTGGTGATGTAGATTTTAATGCAGTTAAAGAGAAAGCAAGTGCTATCACACCTGTGCCGGGTGGTGTTGGACCAATGACTATTACAATGTTAATGAAGAATACTTTGGAATCAGCAAAAATGTGGGCTGGTTTACCGAGTGAAATAGGATAAGTGCTATTTTTCACAATTGGTTAATTTCATGTATTTATATTTTAGAATTTTCTTTCCATTTAAATATCGAATATTAATTTAAAAAATATTAAGTTAAAAAATTGACTTTTTAAAAATAAACGGGGGTAAGAATGGCAGAGAATAGAGTTTCTGTAGAAAGGCTTATTAAAGTTCTTTTAGATTTAAAAACAGGTATAAAAACTCTTTATTCTGGCGTGGAGTCTTTAGAAAGTGGTTTAGAGAAATTGGAAAAAAATTATCTTGGTAAAGATGTGATTGAAAAACTTCAAATGATAATATCAGGTCAACTTAAAGAAGAATTAGAGAAAATTGAAACAAAATTAACTTCTTCTAAATTAAAAGTTATTGAAAAGGAAGCAGAAAAACCCGAAGTTAAAGAAGAAAAACCAGAAATTGTTGAAAAGAAACCGGAATTTAAGATAGAAAAAATAGAGATAAAACCTGAAAAAGAAGAAGAGATAAAAGAAACAGAAATTGTAGAAGAAAGACCAGAAGCTGTTCCCGAGATAGATGAAAGAGCAAGATTTGGAAGAATAAAAATCAAATTCCAGAATCCTACAGCTGAAAAACTTTATACCAAATTATTAGAAGAGGCTCCAGATCTTTATATTGCTCCAAAAAGAGTAGAAAGAAGAGGTATTTTACCTTGTGGTTTTGGTAAAGGAGGAACATGTTGTAGAAATTGTAACATGGGTCCATGTCAAATAGTCGAAGGAGTAGAAGAATTAAAAGGAATTTGTGGAGCAGATGCAAGTGTAGTTTCTGCAAGAAATTTTGCAAGATTGGTTGCAGGAGGAGCTTCTGCACATTCTGATCACGGAAGAATAGTAGCAAAAGCTTTTTATGAGGCTGTTCATGGAGAAGCGCCTTTAGAAATTAGAGATAAAAGAAAACTTAAAATAGTTGCTAATGCTTTAGGGGTTGATACAAATTTACCTGAGCAGGAAATGTTAAAACAAATAGCAGATAAAGCTCTTCAAGCATTTTCTCAACAGGAGGGTGAATTAATATTAGCTCATAGAGCTCCTCGTCCCCTTGTTGAAAAATGGAGAAAATATAAAGTTCTTCCAAGAGGTATTGATAGAGAGATTGTAGAATTGATTCATAGAACCCATATGGGAGTTGATCAGTATTATAAAAATATTTTACTTGGAGCTGCAAGATGTGCTCTTGCAGATGGATGGGGAGGTTCAATGATAGCTACCGAACTTCAAGACTTACTTTTAGGAAATCCTAAGCCTATTAAAGCAAGAGTTAATATTGGAAAAAATGTTATTCGTAAAGATATGGTAAATGTTGCAGTTCATGGACACGATCCCCTTGTTGCAGATGCATTAATTGAAGCATCGCGAGATCCGGAAATTATTGAAATGGCTAAAAAAGTAGGAGCTAAAGGTGTTAATCTTGTTGGTGTTTGTTGTACAGGAAATGAGGTTTTAATGAGAAGGGGACTTCCTATTGCTGGTTCCTCAATTCAACAGGAAGTAGTTATTGCAACAGGGGCTTTAGAAGCCATAATAGTAGATGTGCAATGCATAATGCCTAATATAACACAAATAGCTAATGAATATCATACTGCCGTTATAACAACCAATCCTATTTCTATGATGGAAGGAGCTATTCATGTATCCTTTGATGAAAAACACCCTCTTGAAACTGCTAAAGAAATTTTAAAAATTGCTATTTCAAGATTTCCAAAAAGGGATCCCTCTAAAGTTTATATTCCAAATGATACAGTAGAAATAGTAGTAGGTTTTAGTCACGAAACAATTATGTATATTATGGGAGGTAGATTTAGGGCAAGTTATAAACCATTAAATGAAAATATTATAAATGGAAGAATTTTGGGAGTAGCAGCAATAGTAGGATGTGATCAATTTAGAGTTAAAGAAAATATCCAGGTAGAACTTGCGAAAGAATTAATAGCAAATAACGTATTAGTTTTAACAACCGGATGTTCAGCTATTAAACTTGGTATGGCAGGTCTTTTAGCACCAGAAGCAGCTGAGCTTGCTGGTCCAGGATTAAGAGAAGTTCTTGAAGCAATAGGATGTCCACCAGTGCTTCATGTAGGATCTTGTGTAGATAATTCACGAATTCTTATTGCAGCCACAGAAATGGTTCATACTGGTGGATTAGGAAATGATATATATGAACTCCCTACAGTTGGATGCGCTCCTCAATGGATGAGTGAAAAGGCTATATCTATTGGGATGTATTTTGTAACAAGTGGTATTCAAGTTGTATTCGGACCAAATTTCCCCACAATAAAAAGTAAAAAAACTACACACTTTTTATTTTATGAAATAGAAAAATATTTTGGTGGTTCCTGGAGAGTTGCAAGTACTGCAAATGAATTTGCTAATATTATGATAGATAGGATTAATCAAAAGAGAAAGGCCCTTGGTATTGATAAACCCAAGCCCAGAATCCTCTATGATATGGCTATGAGAAGAGCCCTTGATGAGGCAAGATATATTCCACCATTCCACAGGCTTGATTTTTTTGGTAGTGTGGAAATGAAACAAGCAGTATCACAATAAGTAAAATAAGGAGTTAAAAGTGCAGAAAGCTAAAGGAAAAGTTTTAGTGGTAGGTGGAGGAGTTGCTGGAATTCAAGCCTCACTCGATTTAGCTGATTTGGGATATTATGTATATCTTGTAGAAAAAAGTGCGAGCATTGGTGGAGTAATGGCTAAACTTGATAAAACATTTCCTACAAACGATTGTAGTCTTTGTATCTTAGCTCCTAAAATGGCAGAAGCAGGTAGATATCCAAATATTGAAATATTAACTTTAACAGAAGTAATAAATGTAGAAGGTGAAGCAGGGAATTTTAAAGTCAAACTTAAAATAAATCCGAGATATGTGGATTTAGAAAAATGTACAGCTTGTGGAGATTGTAGATCAGTATGCCCTCGACTTTCCATAGATAAATATAATGCTAATTTAACTTTTACAAGAGCAATTCGAATAGATTTTCCTCAAGCAGTTCCAACTGCATATTATATTGATAAAGAAACTTGCTTAAATCTTAATCACGAAACTTGCACCCTCTGTATAAATATATGTGGGCCAAAGGCTATAGATTTTTCACAAGAACCAGAAATTAGAGAGATCGAAGTAGGAGCCATTTTATTAGCTCCTGGTTTTGGTTCGGTTCCTCAATCAGCTCTTAAGAAATATGGATATGGAAAATATGAAGATGTGATGACAAGTATTGAAATGGAAAGATTAATGTGTGTATCTGGACCAACTCAAGGACATATAATAAGACCTTCAGATTTTAAGCCACCTAAAAAAATAGCGTATATCCAATGTGTAGGGTCTCGTGATATAACATGTGATAGACTTTATTGCTCCTGTGTATGTTGTATGTATGCAGTAAAACAGGCTTCAGTTATTAAAGAACATGAACCAGATGCTGAATTTACATTTTTTTATATAGATATAAGAACACAGAATAAAGGTTTTGATGCAGCCTTTAAAAACATAGTAAATAGATACGGCTTTAGAATAATCAGAGCAAAGCCTGGTAAAGTTGAAAAAATAGGAGACAAACTGGCTATTAGTTATATAGATGAATCAGGAAAGGTGAAGAGAGAACTTTTTGATATGGTGGTTCTTTCTATAGGTCTTTCTCCACCTGAAGATGCAGAAAATATTTCCAAAGTTTTTGGAATAGAATTAAATGAATTCGGCTTTGCCAAAACATCTTATTTCAATCCTATTGAAACAAGTAGACCAGGAATTTATGTAATAGGAGCTTTTCAAGGGCCAAAAGATATTCCAGAAAGTGTTATGCAAGCTTCTGCTGGAGCTGCTTCTGCTTCAGAGATCCTTAAAGAAGGAAGATTTAGTAGTTATGTTGTAAAAGAATATCCACCAGAAAATAAAGAACTTATGGCTGGTGAACCCAGAATTGGAGTTTTTGTGTGTCATTGCGGAATTAATATAGCAGGTGTAATAAATGTAAAAGAAGTAGCAGAATACGCCAGTACTTTACCAAAAGTGGTACATGCTGAAGATGTAGTTTATGCGTGTTCTCAGGATTCTTTAGAACATATTAAGAAAAAGATAGAAGAATTAAAATTAAACCGTGTAATAGTTGCTGCCTGTACTCCACGAACACATGAACCGCTTTTTCAATCAACTCTTAGGGAAGCAGGATTAAATCCGGCTCTATTTGAAATGGCAAATATCAGAGATCACTGTTCATGGGTTCATTATGATAATCCTAAAAAAGCTACTGAAAAAGCTAAAGATTTAATAAGGATGGCAGTATTTAAATCTCAAAAACTTGTTCCACTTGAATCTCAACAAGTTAAAGTGATACCTTCTGCTCTTGTAATAGGTGGAGGAGTGAGTGGTTTAACAGCAGCACTTTCTATTGCTGAGCAGGGATATCAAGTTTACTTAATAGAAAAAGAAAAAGAACTTGGTGGAAATTTGAGAAAGATTAAATTTCTTATTACAGGTGAGGATCCAAAAGAATTTTTAAATGATTTGATTAATAAAGTTGAAAAACATGAAAAAATCAAAGTTTATAAAGGAGCTCAAATTGAAGAAATAACAGGATTTATAGGTAATTTTACTACTACAATCAAAACAAAAAATGGAACTTTAGAAAAAGTAGAGCATGGAGTAATTATAGTAGCAACAGGAGGAAAGGAATACAGACCTTCTAAATATCCTCTTGATGGGGAAAAAATTATTACTCAACTTGAGCTTGAAGAAAGATTATCTAAGGAATTTGATAAAAAAGTTAAAAGAATTGTAATGATTCAATGTGCAGGTTCAAGAGGGGAAGAATTACCTTATTGTAGTAAAATTTGTTGTATAGAAGCTTTAAAAAATGCATTAAAGATCAAAGAAATTAATCCTTCAATAGATGTATATATTCTTTATCAAGATTTAAGAGCTTATGGATTTTATGAAAAATATTATCTTACAGCAAGAGAAAAAGGAGTTAAATTTATAAGATTTCCAGGGGATAAGAGACCAAAAATAATAAAAAATGAAAATCAAGTAAATGTAAAAGCCTATGATACCATTCTGAAAAAAGAAATTGAAATTCCATGCGACCTTGTAGTTCTTTCTGTAGGTATAGTACCTGCTCAAGAAAAAGAAATATTCAATATGTTAAAACTTACCCAAGATGCGGATGGATTTATAATGGAAGCTCATGTGAAATTAAGACCAGTTGATACTTATACAGACGGAGTATATATTTGTGGTTTAGCTCATGGTCCTAAGCCTTTAAATGAAGTAATAGCACAAGCAAAAGCTGCTGCTGGAAGAGCTTGCATACCTCTTGCAAAAGGTTCTGCAGAAATTCCACCTATTGCTGCAAGTGTGGATGAAAAGAAATGTATTGGATGTGGTATATGTGTAAGTCTTTGTCCTTTTGGTGCTATTGAATTAATAAAAGTAGATAAAAGAAGAAAAGCAAGAGTTATAAAAGCAGCCTGTAAAGGTTGTGGAGCATGTGCTGCTCGTTGTCCTGTATTTGCTATTGATACAGGTGGTTTCTCCTCACCTGCTATATTAGAACAAATAGAAGGATTCAAAAAAATAGAAGAAAAAATAGAAGAAAAAAAAGAAGAAACAGCTAAATAAGAGGTTGGATAATGGAATTCGAACCAAGGGTACTGGCTTTTATGTGTAATTGGTGTTGTTATGCTGCAGCAGATGGAGCAGGTGTTGGAAGGCAAAATTATCCTCCTTATCATAGAGTAATAAGAGTTATGTGTAGTACAAGAGTAGACCCTTTATTTGTTTTTAAAGGTTATTTAAACGGAGCAGATGCTGTTTTAGTAGGAGGATGTCATTTAGGAGACTGTAAATATGTAATAGGAAATTACTATACTGTAGTATTAAAACATGTAATACAAGCTATTATGAATGTGATAGGAATGGAAAAAGAAAGATTTATGATTGAATGGGCTTCAGCTGCTGAAGGAAGTAAATTAGCTGAAGATCTTACTAATTATTTTAATAAATTAAAAGAACTTGGGCCTTTAGGAGAAAAAGAAGGATGGAGTGAAAAAGATAAAAAACTTTATCTTTCATCATGTATAAAACTGGCAGAAAATAGGCAGTTTAGAACAATTTATGGAAATATTTGCAAAGAATTGAGGAAAATAGGAGATTTTTCAGAAGAAAACATAATTAAAAAAGTAAATGAAAAACTTTTAAAAGTAATTAAATCTAAACTTTATGAATTTGAAGTAAAAGAATTACTTAAAGATGGACCAAAAAGTATAGATTTTCTTTGTAAAAAAACAGGAGCTGATCCAGATGAACTCGGGAAAATTCTTTCTAAAGTAGTTAAAACATAAAAAGGGGATAAGAGGTTAATAAATGACAGAAGCAAAAATAATCAATTTAGTAGAAGAAAGTGAGCCTAATTTTTCAGATGAATTAAAAGAAATGGGAATAGATGTTAAAAAATTAAGGGCGTGTATTAAATGTAGTGCTTGTGCCAGTGTATGTCAAATGGCTTTAGCTGGATTAGAATTTTATTCAAATAAAATAGTTCATGCAGCAATATTAGGACTTAGAGAAATGTTTCTTGATGATCCCTCTTCTTCAGTATGGGGATGTCAAAGTTGTAATAGATGTGTGGAAATATGTCCAATGGATGTAAAACCATTTGAAATAGTGATGGCAATAAGGCGAATATGTATAAGGGAGTATGCATTTCCTCCCAGTGTAATAGATGGATTACGGAATTATTATACTATGGGACATGCTGTGATAGTAAAAGGATATGAAAAAAGAAGAGAAAAAGTAGGATTATCTCCTATTCCTCCTACACTTATAGGAAATGAAAAAATGAGAAAGAAATTTCAAGAAATATTAAAAAATACAGTATTTGCAGAAATAGCACCGTTTCCACTTGATTAAATTTATGGGAAAGAAAATGAAAATAGGATTATTTTTAGGTTGTAATATACCTTTAAGAAGACCAGATATTGAATATTCAATTAGATACATGTTGGAAAAGTTAGATATAGAAGTGATAGATTTGGATGGCACAGGTTGCTGTCCAGCTTTTGGGACTATGCCATCTGTAGATTTGGTAGGATGGTGTGTAGGTGGGGCATGGAATTTATCTATTGCTGAAGAAAAAGGTGTAGATATAATCACAGGATGTGGTAGTTGTTACGGTTCTTTAAATGAATCAAGATATCATATGGAAAAGCACCCAGAAATAAAAGAAAAAGTAAATGAAATATTAGGAAAAGTTGGAATGAAATATGAAGGCAAGGTAAAAATCTGGAATATATATAACTATGTATATGAAGTAATAGGATTAAAGAAATTAAAAAATAAAATTAAATACAATTTAAAAGGAATGAAATGTGGAGTACATGTAGGTTGTCATAATTTATGGCCAAGTAGAGCATATACTTCTAATGATGAAGATGTATTTTTTCCTACAAGATTAAGAGAAATATGTGAAATAATAGGGGGAGAGGCGCCAGCATATGGTTCAATGTTGGATTGCTGTGGAATGGGGGCTTTAGCTTCTTTAGCAAAAGATAAATCTTTGGAGATATTTAAAAATAAAGTAAGACTAATGATTGAAGAAATTAACCCAGATTTATGTGTGACTGGATGTAGCTCATGTCTTATAAGATTTGATAACGATTGGGCTCAAATATATAAACAAGGTGATATAAATGAAATAAGACCTTCTTTTCACATAGCACAATTATTAGCTCTTGTACTTGGAGCCGAGCCAGAAAAGGCAGTGGGACTTGCTGAAGGTCCAGTGAATGAAATAATAGAAAAAATAAAAAAATGAGTTTTCGAAAAATTTCACAAATACTTTAAAATTTTTATTTACGTATAAAGTGTTACATTGTATTCTTATATGTAATATTTTTTTAAAAATTATTATAAATAAACAAGTGAAAAAAATATCTAATTTGGAGAATAAAAATGATAGTGGCCGAAAGGAAACCATTAGAAGAAATTTTAGAAAGTATTAAAAAGTATAATAAGATTCTTATACTCGGATGTCGCGGGTGTGTAAATGTTTGTTCTGCAGGGGGAGAAAGGGAAGTTAGTAAACTTGCTGAAGAAATAAAATTGGCAAGGGAAAAAGAAGGAAGACCAATTGAAATTTTAGAAAAAACCCTTATTAGACAGTGCGAGGTTAAATATCTTGAGCCATTAAAGGAATTTAAAGATAAAGTAGAAGCAGTAGTAAGTTTAGGATGTGGTGTAGGAGTAAATTTAATAGCAGATTTTTATCCAGAAATTAGAATATATCCAGGAGTTAATACTACTTTTTATGGAGCTAAAGTAGAAAAAGGACATTGGATCGAAAAATGCAAAGGATGTGGAGATTGTATAATAGGTAAAACAGCTGGGCTTTGTCCTATTACAAGATGTGCTAAAAATTTACTTAATGGTCCATGTGGGGGTTCACAAAATGGAAGATGTGAAATAAGGGAAGATCTACCTTGTGTATGGCATCAAATTATAGAAAGACTTAAAGAAAGGGGGGAACTTGAAAAATTAGCAGAAATCTGGGAGCCAAAAGACTGGAGACCTGCTGGGGGAGAAGGAGTAAGAGAAATGATAAGAAAATAAAAGGAGGCAAAAAATTGGAAGCAAAAAGCCATCTTCAGAAAGTATTAGAAGAGGGCTATTTTGCAGTTACTGCCGAGATAGGGCCTCCAAAAAGCGCCGATCCTGAAGCAGTGAAAGAAAAAGCAAAACTATTGAAAAATTATGTAGATGCTGTTAATATTACCGATTGCCAAACTGCAATTGTAAGAATGTCAAGTCTTGCCTCAGCAGTTATTGTAATGCAAGAAGGAGTCGAACCTGTAATGCAAATGACTTGTAGAGATAGAAATAGAATAGGTATTCAATCTGATTTACTTGGTGCTTCAGCTTTAGGAATAAAAAATTTATTATGCCTAACAGGAGATCATCCAAAATTTGGAGATCATCCTCAGGCAAAACCTGTATTTGATTTAGATTCTGTACAGCTTTTAAGTTTGGTAAAAGGGCTTTGTGAAGGAAAATTTCTTAATGGAGAAGAAATAAAAGGGAAAAAACCTTATTTTTTTAGAGGCGCAGCAGAAAATCCTTTTGCAGATCCATTGGAATTTAGACCAATAAGATTGGCAAAAAAAATAAAAGCCGGAGCTCAATTTATTCAGACCCAAATAGTTTATAATATAGAAAGATTTAAAAAATTTATGAAAATGTGTGAAGAGCAGGGGCTTTTAGATAAAGTTTACATTCTGGCTGGTATTACACCACCTAAATCCTTGGGAATGCTTAAGTATATGAAATATAATGTGCCAGGGCTTGATGTTCCAGATGAATTAATAAAAAGAATGCAATCTGCAAAAGATAAAAAAGAAGAAGGGATAAATATCGCAGTAGAAGTAATAGAAAGAGTTAAGGAAATCCCGGGAGTTCGTGGTGTACATATTATGGCAATTGGTTGGGAATCCATTGTTCCAGAAATTGTGAAAAGGGCTAAACTTTATCCAAGACCAGAAATCTCATAATTATCTATTAATATGAGATTCGAAACATTTAAAATGTTAAAAAAATAGGGGGATAAAATGTCAGATGAAAAGATGTTGATAGAAACACTTATTGATATTCTTTCAGATCTTAGAGCAAGTTTAAAAAATATTCGTTCAGGAATTAAATCCTTAGAAGAAGGAATAAAAAAACTTGAAATGGAGTGTTTTGGAGAGGTTATCCCTGAAAGAAAAGAAGTGGTTCCAGAGAAAAAAGAAGAAATAAAACCTGAAAAAGTAGAAAAACCTGTAGAGGTAGAGAAAAAAGAAGAAATTCCTTTAAAACCTGAAGAAGTAAAAGAAGAAATAAAAGTTGAAGAAAAGCCCAAAGTTGAAGAAGTAAAACTTAAGCCCGAAGTTATAATAGAAGCTAAAAAAGTAGTTGAGAAAATAGAAGGTTTTAAAGGAATTTATAGACCTCTTGCAGAAAGAGCAAAGGGTATTTCTGAAGATCTATATAAAGATATTGCAACAGGAGAAATTAGAGAAGTTATAATAGGAAAGGGTGAGAAGGCTATTAAAGTGGGAGGAACTAATACCTTACCTTTTTATCTATTTGAAGGCAATATGAAACATAATATAAAATTTGCTATAGAAATTTTAGATATTGAACCTAAGGACTGGCCAGAGAGTTTAGCTAAGTACTTTTCAGATGTATTTCATGATCCTGGACTTTGGGCAAAAAAATGTGTTGAAACTTATGGAGCAGAAGCAATCTGTGTTTATTTACAAGGCACAGATCCCAATTTTTTAAATCTTGATGCTAACCATGCTAAGGAAGTAGTAGAAAAAGTAGCAAATGCAGTGGATGTTCCTTTAATTATTTGGGGTTCTGGGAATGCAGAAAAAGATGTAGAAATTTTGAAAGAAGTGGCAGATATAATAGGAGATAAAGGGGCTGTAATAGGACCAGTGGTTGAAGCAAATCATAGAACTTTATCAGCTGTGGCTATGGGATATAATTTACCAGTTATTGCTTCAAGTCCAATAGATGTAAATTTAGCAAAACAACTCAATATTCTTCTCGAAAATATGGGATTGTCTTTAGATAAAATACTAATGGATCCTTCAATTGGTGCACTTGGATACGGAATAGAATATGCATACTCTGTAATGGAAAGAATAAGACTCGCAGCTCTTTATTCTCAAGATACTAAATTACAAGTTCCATTTATTTGTGCTATTGGAAAAGAGGTATGGAAGACTAAGGAAACTCATCTTCCTACAGATGAAGTTTTTGGTGATATGGAAACAAGGGGAATTTTAATGGAAGCTATAACAGGAGTTGTGTTAACCTTAGCTGGTGGTGATTTGTTAATAATGAGACATCCAAAATCTATAGAGCTTTGTAAAACACTTTTTAATGTTTTGAGTATGAGTTAATAAAGAAGGAGGCGAATAAGAGATGTCAAAAATAATTGCAAGCGCTGCAATCAGAGGAGCGCACAAAATTGTTGAGAGAGCTTGGGAAAAATATGAGGAAGCAGTTAAAAAATTTGGAAAATCTGCGGAGATTGGTTTTCCCAATACTGCATATTATTTACCGATTATTTATGCTATTTTAGGTTATCCTGTTAAAAAGCTCGGAGATTGTGAAGAGGTTTTACAGGAAGCAAAAAAACTTTTGCCTGAAGTTCCCTCAGATAAAAATTGGTTACCTTATTTAGGACCTGCTCTTGATGCAGGAATGGCTACTTTTTTTGCAGAAGAAATTATTGAAGCTATAAAATATTTAGAAAATCCAAATGTATATACAAAAACAGAAGAACCCACAGCAGATAATATATGGCTTGGAGCAGCAGACGATGTTATTTTTAGAAAAAGAGGAGTAGAATTCGTTGATGGAACAGCACCAGGTTTTGCAGCTTTGCTTGGTTCTCCACCTGATAAAGAAACTGCTCAAAAGATTGCTCAGGAACTCCTTGAGAAAACACTTTATGTGTTTATGCATGATCAAACTAATGGAATTTATATGCCATATCTTCTTAAAGAAGCAGGGGTCCAACTTGGCTGGCCTGTTAGACTTATTCCTTTTGGTCCTGATTATACAAGTGTAGTTTTTTCTATTGGTTTTGCCTGTAGAGTTGCTATGTCTTTCGGAGGTGTAAAGCCAGGAGATTATATAAATAATTTACTTTATAATAAAGATAGAACCTATGCATTTGTAATAACCTTTGGTCCGGTATCAGATGAATGGTATGCAAATGCTGCAGGAGCTATTAATTGGGGATTTCCAACAATTTCTGATTGGGAAATACCAGAAATCAAACCTTATGGAGTGTGCACTTACGAACATGTGGTATCAAGAGTCCCCCATGAAGAAATTGTCGAAAAGGCAGTAATTGTAAGAGGACTAAAAGTTACTGCTACAAAAATTGATATTCCTGTAGCTTTTGCACCTGCCTTTGAAGGAGAAAGAGTTAGAAAAGGTGATCTTTATTTAGAATGTGGTGGAGGAAGAACCCCAGCAGTAGAACTTTTAATCTCTGCTCCTTTTGAAGAAGTAAGTGATGGAGAAATTAAAGTAATAGGACCTGAGATTCCGGATTTACCTAAGCTCGGTATTAAAGGGCCTCCGTATAGACTACCACTTGCTGTAATAGTAAAAGTTGCTGGTGTTAATATGCAGGAGGACTTTGAGCCTATTATTGAAAGACAATTTCATTATTTAATTAATTATGCTCAAGGTATTATGCATATGGGACAAAGAAATATCGTATGGATTAGAATTAGTAAACAAGCAGTTGAAAAAGGTTTCCGTTTTGAACATATTGGAAAAATTTTATATGCAAAAATAAAACAGGATTTCAGTGCGATCGTGGATAAATGCGAAGTTAGTATTTACACAGAAGAAGAGAAAGTAAGAGAGATGTTAGAACTTGCTAAAAAAATATATGAAAAAAGAGACGCAAGACTCGCTGGTTTAACTGATGAAAGTGTTGATGTTTATTATTCATGCACCCTTTGTCAAAGTTTCGCACCTACTCATGTTTGTGTAATTACTCCAGAAAGAGGTGGACCTTGTGGAGCTTATAGCTGGCTTGATGGTAAAGCATGTTATCAGCTTAATCCTGCAGGACCTAATCAGCCTGTTCCTAAAGGAGAAGTTATTGATTTAAGATTAGGACAATTTAAAGAAGTAAATGAATTTGTTAAAAAAGCTTCAAGAGGTAAAGTAGAAAAAGTAAGTTTGTATAGTATTATAACTGACCCTATGACAGTATGTGGTTGTATGGAGTGTATTGCAGCAGTATCTGCAGCAGTTAATGGAATAATTGTAGTTAATAGAGAATTTATGAAAGAAACACCCATAGGAATGAAATTTTCCACCCTTGCAGGAATGATAGGTGGAGGGCAGGTTACTCCCGGGTTTTTAGGTATTTCTAAATATTATATTACTTCAAAAAAGTTTATTTCTGCTGAGGATGGTTTTTTAAGACTTGTATGGATGCCTAAAATGTTGAAAGAAGAATTAAGAGAAAGACTTCAAAAGAGAGCTGAAGAATTAGGAGAACCGGATTTTCTTGAGAAAATAGCAGATGAAACAACTGCAAATACTGAAGAAGAATTAGCTAAATGGATCAAAAAAGTCAATCATCCAATCTTAAAACTACCGCCTATTATGTAAAAAATCAATCAGGAGGAAGTGAATGGGACTTACAGGAATACAAATATTAAAGAAATTGCCAAAAACGAATTGTAAAGAATGTGGATTTCCTACCTGTATGGCATTTGCTATGAAAGTAGCTGCAGGACAGGCTGATATAAATGCCTGTCCTTATGTTGATCCTGCGGTAAAAGAAGAAATTGCAGAAGCATCAGCACCACCTGTTAGAACAGTAAAACTTGGAGGGGGTGAATATACATATTCCTTAGGTGGGGAAACGGTTCTTTTTAGACATGAAAAACGTTTTGAAAATCCACCTCTTATAGGGACTTTTATAAACACTGAAATGGAAGATTCTGAAATAAATAGAAGAATAGAACTTTACAAAAAACTTCAATGGGAAAGAGTAGGAATAAAACTTCAACCAGAAGTTTTATTTATAGAAGATAAAAAACAAGATGAAAGGTTTCTGGAGATTATAAAAAAAGTAAGAAAAGAAATTCCCTGGGTTGCTTTAGTATTATCTTCTGAAAGTTTAGATAATTTAAAAAAGGCTTTAGAAATATGTGGAGAATTTAAGCCTCTTATTTATGGAGCAAAAGTAGATAATTTAGAATCTTTATGTGAACTTGCATTAGAAACTAAAACACCTCTTACAATTATTGGAGACTCTATAGGAGAAACTGCACAGCTTTCAGATCAGGCATTAAAAAAGGGATTAAAAGAATTGGTACTTGATCCGGGTTCAAAGGGTGTAAGAGAACTTTTTGAAGACCTAATAATAATAAGAAAATCAGCTATTAAAGGAAAATTTAAACCTCTGGGTTTTCCAGTTATTACTTTTCCTTTTAAATATACTGATTCATTTTTAATGGAATCTTTAATAGCCAGTTTAATTATTCCTAAATATGCAGGAATCATTATTTTATCTAATTTGACACCTGAGTCACTTTATAATTTAACTGTAGAAAGAATGAATATTTATACAGATCCTCAGAAACCACTTGTTGTAGAAGAAGGTATTTATCCAGTAAATGGTCCTGATGAATATTCACCAGTGGTAATTACTTGTAATTTCGCTCTTACTTATTTTATTGTAAATGGTGAAATTGAAAGCAGTAGAGTTCCGACTTGGCTTCTTATTAAAAATACAGATGGTCTTTCAGTTCTAACTGCATGGGCTGCTGGTAAATTCGGAGCAGATAGTATTGCAGAATTTGTTAAAAAATGTGGTATAGAAGAAAAAATAAAACACAGAAAATTAGAAATTCCTGGTTATCTTGCAGGAATAAAAGGAGAACTTGAAGATGAATTACCTGGCTGGGAAATCATTGTAGGACCAAGAGAAGCAAGTGGATTACCAAGTGCATTAAAAAAGTTATATCAGGAAATAAAAGAATCAGCAGGTGCTAAAGAAGATAAAAAGGTTGAAAAAGAAACTGTTAAAGAAATAAAAGAAGAAAAAGAAACAGAAGTAAAGCCAGAAGAGAAGAAAGTAGAAGAAATTAAACCTAAAGAATCCGAAGTTAAAAAAGAAGAAAAGATATCAGTTGTATCTATAGTTTCATCCGAAGAAAAGAAAGAAGAAAAGGTTGAAAAGATAAAACCTCGTGAGAAAAAAGGAGTTATATGTATTGCAGAAAGTATAAATATTATGTCTAAAAAAATAGGTGGTGCTATGAAAGCAAGAGATCCTAAACCTATACAGGATATGGCTAAGGAAGAAACTGAACTTGGTGCGGATTATTTAGATCTAAATATTGGGCCAGCTAAAAAGAATGGCGCTGAATTCGCAAGCTGGATTGTAAAAGTAGTGGAAGAAGTAGTAGATACTCCAATTTCTCTTGATACAACTAATCCAGAAGCTATGATTGCAGGAATTAAAGCATCAAAGAAACCTGATAAATGTTTAATAAATTCTATCACAATTCAACCTGAAAGACTGGAAAAACTCGGGCCCTTTGCTGCAGAAATTGGATGTGATGTTGTGGCTCTTTTGTGGGGAGCTGAGGGATTGCCAAGGGATGCTAATGAAAGAGCAGCATTAGCAGTGGAATTAATTACAAAACTTAATGAATACGGCATTCCAAATGAAAAAATCTGGGTTGATCCTATAATCACTCCCATTACCTTAGGAGCTGAACAACTTAAAGAATCCTTTGTTTTTCTTTCAATGCTTCCAGAAATTGCTCCAGGAGCTAAAACTACTGTAGGATTATCTAATGTCTCAAATGGAGTTGCCCCCCGATTGCGTCCTTATTTAAATAGGGTTCTCCTTATGATACTTATGAAATACAATATTTACAGCGCTATAGTTGATGTATATGATAAAGAACTTATTGAAATTGCAAAAGGCGAACACCCTGATTGGGTTTCTTTAGTTCATCGAATGATGGATGGAGATGAACCGGATCCTAAATCACTTTCTCCAAAAGAACTTGAAATTTATAAAACAGTAAATGTATTAACAGGAAAAACTATATTTTCTGAATCCTGGTTAGAATTATAAATTTAAATTTTTCGTTTTTTATCTTCTTGGTTTCTAATTAATTGGAATATTATTAATTTTTGCTATATTTATATCAAAAATCGATATTTTTCCGGAGGAATCATGAAGAAAAAAGATGAATTAATAAAAAAATTTTTTTTGCCTTCAAAAAAAATTATAGCTGATAAAGCGAAATTACCGGAAGATACAGTAAGAGAGGTAGAAGAAAAATTAAAATCTTCAGGAATGAAGATTTATAAAGGTCTTCAAAGAATTGATAAAGGAAGACTTGGAATTCCTATATATTTAAGCCTTTACGATATCGAAGGTCAGAATATTACAGGAAAATATAAACAAATGGGGAAAGGTGTTACAGAAAAGCTTTCTCAGGCAAGTGCTCTTATGGAATTGGTAGAAAGATTTTCATTATTTTCTTTTTATCATGAGGTGAATAAAAAAGGAGTATTTACTACATTTGAGAATTTAAAAGAAAAGGCTATACCCTTAGAATTACTATATTCTTCAGTAGAAGATAAAGAAGAAAAAAAGGTACAGGAGTTAGCAAAAAAATATATTTTTAAAACTCCTTTTTATTTTGTTCCTGCTCTTGAAGTAAGAACCAGAGACATAAAAATGATACCTTTCCACTGGTTTTGGTTACTTTATGAATATAATGGTTCTTCTGCAGGAAATACTTATCCAGAAGCAGGTGTACAAGCTATTTGTGAATTAATAGAAAGACATGTAAGCGCTTTATCAGTAAAAATAAATTCCCCAATGCCAGCAATAAGAAGAGATTCTATTAAAGGAGAGGCAGAAGAGATTTTACACTGTTTTGAGAAACTCAATATAAAATTATGGATTAGAGATATGACTTTTGATATGCCTGTACCTACAATTGCAGTTATGGCTATGGATCCAAGTACTTATCCAGAAAGAAGTGAAATAGTTTATACTTCTGGTACAGCTACAAGTCCTCAAAGAGCTTTAATAAGAGCTTTAACAGAAGTTGCTCAATTAGCTGGTGATTTTGATACAGAGGGTAAATATTTAGAAAGCGGACTTCCTAAATTTGCAACTTTGGAAGAAGCAAAAATAGTTACAGAGTTTACTTACGAAGTAAATCTTGGAGAACTTCCCAGCATTTATTCAGATGATCATGTAGAAGAACTGGAAACACTTGCTAAGGAATTAAAAAATAAAGGGTATGAAATTTATTTTATAGATATAACCCATGAAAAACTGAATTTACCAGCAATATATGCAATTATTCCAGGAATGCATTTTAGAGAAAGACTCCAAATATCACTTCTTTATCAGCTAATAAGGACGATCTCTTTATATCTTCCTCCACAAGAAAAGTTAAAACTTATTGAAGAAATAACAAATGAAATAGAAGATAAATATTATCTATGGGCATATTTAGGAAATGTTTATAAAGAACTTGAAAAATTAACAGAAGCTATAATGTGTTATGAAAAAGCATTACTTTTTTATCCTCCTGAACCTGATCAAATAGCAATTTATACCCATATTGCAGATGCATATATTAAAAAAGGTGAATATGATAATGTAATAAAAGTTGTTTTAAAAGCTTTAGAAATTGGAGAAGTAGCAGAACTTTACAATCTTCTTGGAAGGGCTTTTTATAAAAAAGGTAATTATAAACAAGCTATGGAAGCTTTTTTAAGAGCAACTGAATTGAACCCAGCATCAGCTATAGATTATGCTAATATAGGGTATTGTTTAAAAGCAATGAATTTCATTCCTCCTGCAGAAATTTTCTTTAGAAAAGCATTGACTTTAGATCCCAATTTGACTATGGCTAAAAGAGGATTAGAATACTGCAGAAATATTTTAAATACTCAAAATTAATTGGAGGTATAAATGTATAAAAAAGGTTTATATTTAAAATTTCCTTCTAATATAGTTGATAAACCGATAGTTTATCACTTAGTAAAAGATTATAATTTAATATTTAATATTCTTAAGGCAATTATTACTCCAGGAAAAGAAGGTATCATGATAATGGAATTACAAGGTTCTAAAGAAGATATTAAAAAAGGTCTTGAATTTTTGGAAAAAAAAGGTGTAGAGGTCCATCCATTAGAACAAAGAATTATAAAAAATGAAAAAAAATGTATACATTGTGGTGTGTGTGTAGCAGTATGTCCTACAGGTGCTTTATATTTGAACAGAGAGAGTTTCAAAGTGGAATTCGATGCCAGTAAATGTAGTGCTTGTGAATTCTGTGTGGTTGTTTGTACAACAAAAGCTATGGAAGTTTATATAAAAAATGAAGAAAAAATTTAATTATATTAATAATAAAACCGAGGAGGGATTAAAATATGGGTGTTAAAAAAATATTGATGTTAGTAGGAGATTATGTAGAAGATTATGAGGCAATGGTACCTTTTCAGATGTTGACAATGGTAGGACATAAAGTAGATACTGTATGTCCAGGTAAAAAAGCTGGAGAAACTGTAAAAACAGCTGTTCATGATTTTGAAGGTGATCAAACTTATAGCGAAAAGAGAGGGCATAATTTTCTTATAAATGCCACATTTGAAGAAATTAACCCTGAAAATTATGATGCACTGGTAATTCCTGGAGGGAGAGCACCTGAGTATATTCGCCTTAATAAAAAAGTAATTGAAATAGTTCGTCATTTTATGGAAAAAGGAAAACCTGTAGCCTCCATTTGTCATGGGCAGCAGGTATTGGTAGCCGCTGATGTACTTAAAGGAAGAACTTGTACAGCTTATCCGACTTTAAAACCGGATATAGAAAAAGCAGGAGCAAAATGGATTGAACCAAATGAGACGCTTTCTAATGTTCATGTAGATAAAAATCTTGTTACAGCAGCAGCCTGGACAGGGCATCCAGAATGGATGAGAAAATTTTTGGAATTATTAGGGACAAAAATAGAACCATAAAACAGGTTGACTTTTAGAGTCCCAAGATTATATAAAAATATATGGCTAAACTTGATGCTTTTTTTAAATTAATGATAGATACTGGAGCATCTGATCTTCATCTCTGTGCAGGTAATCCTCCACTTTTAAGAGTTCATGGAGATCTTCAAAGAGTCAAGTTTAAAGTTCTTGAAGATGAAGAATTAAGAGAAATGCTTTATGAAGTTGCTCCAGAGGAGATTATTAAAAGATTTGAAGAGGAAGGAGAAGTAGATTTTGGTTTAGATGTTCCTGGTGTTGCAAGATTTAGAGTAAATTATTATAAACAAAGAAAAGGTATTGCTGCTGCATTTAGATTAATTCCTAATAAAATCAAAACAGTAGAAGAATTAGGTTTACCTCCGATTTTAAATAAACTGGCTTTGCTTCCAAGAGGTCTGGTGTTAGTCACAGGACCCACAGGTTCTGGTAAATCAACAACACTTGCTGCTATTATTGATTATGCTAATAGAATGAGATACGATCATATAATCACAATAGAAGATCCTATAGAATTCGTGCACGAGCCTAAAAATTGCTTAATTAATCAAAGAGAACTTGGAACACATACCAAAAGTTTTGCCAGTGCTTTAAGAGCAGCTTTAAGAGAAGATCCGGATATTATACTTGTAGGAGAGATGAGAGATTTGGAAACAATTTCTCTTGCTTTAGAAGCAGCTTTAACAGGGCATTTAGTATTTTCTACTTTACACACAATTTCTGCGGCTCAGACTGTAAATAGAATAATAGAAGTTTTTCCACCTGAAGAACAAGCACAGATAAGATCATCCTTAGCTGAATCTATAAGAGCTGTAATATCTCAAACAATGTTTAAAAGAATCGATAAACCAGGTAGAATAGTTGCTACAGAAATTATGATCGCTACTCCTGCTATCAGAAGTCTTATCAGAGAAAATAAAATTCATCAAATTCCATCCCTTATTCAAACAGGTAAAAAATATGGGATGATGTCTCTCGATGATTGTATTTTAGATTATTTGAAAAAAGGATGGATTAGTCCTGAAGAAGCTTTTATTAAATCTATTGATAAAAATAGATTTATTCCATTTGTAAAAGACAGAGAAATTCTGGATTTCACAGAAATGCCGGGTTAAAAAGAATAATAAAATATGATTACAGAAATAGAAATAAAAGAACTTATTGCTAAACTTGCTTTTCTTGAAGATGGTATCTCTGATATTCTTATTTTAACTGGGTATCCATTTCAAGTTATAGTTTATGGAAAAGTTAAAAGAGTATTTTTACCCGAATATCCTATAGAAAAGCTTTCACCTTTTCATACCGAAGTTATTGCTTTTAATATGCTTAAGGATAAGCCTCACTTATTTAAAAAACTTATTAAAGATGGATATGCAGATTTTTCATTTTTTTTGGATGACAAAACTCGTTTTAGAGTAAATGTTTTTTCTCGTCAAAAGACATATAACATTATAATGAGAAAACTTGAGAGTAAAGTTAAGTCTATAGAAGAGCTTAAACTTCCTAAGGTATTTTATGAAATAGCAAAGGAAAAATATGGAATAGTTCTTGTTACAGGCGCTACAGGACAGGGTAAGACCACTACTTTAGCAGCGATTTTACATGAAATTAATAAAAATGAACCTGTGCATATTATCACTTTAGAAGATCCAGTGGAATATCTTCATTATCCAATTAAAGCAGCAATTAATCAAAGAGAGTTAGGTACAGATTTTAGTTCTTTTGCAGAGGGATTAAGAGCAGCTTTAAGAGAAGCACCTCATGTAATTCTTGTAGGAGAAATTCGTGATAAAGAAACTATGGATATAGCTCTTACTGCTGCTGAAACAGGTCACCTTGTTTTTTCTACTCTTCATACTATCGGAGCCTCCCAGACAATTAATAGGATAATTGGTTTTTATACTACAGAAGAGGAACAGCAGATTCGTTTTAGATTAGCTGCGACTTTAAAATGGGTGATAGGACAAAAGCTACTTCCAAAAGTAGGAGGAGGGAGAATAGCTATATTTGACATTCTTCGTAATACCTTAAGAACAAGAGAAATTATATTAAAAGGAGAAAGTGAAGGAAAAACTTTTTATGATGCAATGGCTCAAGGTGGTCCTTATGGAATGCAAACTTTTGATCAGGATATTATATCTCTTTTCAAAAAAGGACTTATTGAAGAAGATATAGCTCTTTATAATGCTGTAAGAAGAGATATTGTTGGAAGACAAATTGAACTTATTAAAAAACAAAAAGGTCTTGAAGAAATGGATATTCATTTAGAATTAGGAGAAAAGGGCGTGAGATGAAAGAAGTCAATTTCTGGGATTATCTTATCGAAAAACCTGTATGTTTAATATTTTGGAATTTACCTCAGGGAAAAAATAAAATAGTTGATTTTTTTTCTACAAATACAGAAATAAAAGAAATAAAAAATAAAGAAGAACTTCTTTACTGGCTAAAAATTGGAAAAGTTAAAATAATTATTTTAGCTGTATATAATATTTCTGATGTAAAGGAAATAAAAGAAACAATTGATAATCTTCCGGCAGAAAAAAGAAGAGAGATATTTGTAATTTTTATAAGTCCAGAAGTAAAAACTTTAGATCCGCACTCCACATTTGTTTTTGGTGTCAATCTTCTTCTTAATATAAATGATGTTAATTTTATAGATAAAATCTATAAACAGGCTACACAATATTGGGAATTTTTATATAAGCCTTATTTGAGAACTTATCAGAAATTAATGGAAGAGATTTAGAAATTAAAGGAGGGAAGATGATAAAAAAAGCAGTTCTTCCTGTAGCTGGTTTAGGAACAAGAATGTTACCTATTACCAAAGTAGTACCTAAGGAACTTTTAAATATAATAGATAGACCAACTATCGAATATGTAGTAAATGAAACTATTGAATCAGGAATAGAAACTTTAATCTTTATCGTTTCGCAAGGTAAAGGAGGAATTATTGACTATTTTGATACAAATTTAAATTTGAGAAGTTTTTTAAAAGAAAGAAATAAACTTGATTTATTAAAAATAGTAGAGGAAGTAGAAGAAAAAATTAAACATCTTATAGATGTTAGACAAAAGGAGCCTTTAGGATTAGGACATGCTGTATTAATGGCAGAAAAAGCTGTAGAAAATGAACCATTTGCAGTACTTTTGGGAGATGATCTTGTGGATGCAACACCACCGTGTTTAAAACAGATGATAGATATTTATAATAAAGTCCAAGCTAATATCATCGCAATTGAAGAAGTGCCTTGGGAAAATGTTTCTAAATATGGAATAATTGAAGGAGAAAAAGTGGAAAATAATCTTATTCAAATAAAAAGAGTTATAGAAAAACCAAAAAAAGAAGAAGCTCCTACCAATTTAGCAATAATTGGAAGGTATATTTTTAAACCAGAAATTTTTGCATATTTAAAGAAAATAGAAAAAGATCCCTCAGGGGAATATCAGCTTACAGATGCTATACAATTGATGATAAATGATGGACATAAAGTTTATGGATATCTCTTTCAGGGGAAAAGATTTGATACAGGAAATAAAAAAGGTTACTTTGAAACTATATTACATTACGGGATAAAAGATCCTGAATTAAAAGAAGTTTTAATAAAGTTTGTTGAGAATTTAAAATGAATTTTTAATGTATTTAATTGATGTTGTTCTTCCTCTCCCACTTTTTCAGACATTCTATTATTTAAGCAATTCTTTACTTATTCCTGGCATCAGGATTATAGTTCCTTTTAAAAATACAAAATTAATTGGAATAGTCAAAAGTTGTGAAGAAATAGAAAATTTCAATTCTTTACCAGACTTCGAATATAAATACATAGAAGAAATAATAGATGACGAACCAATTTTACCTTATAAGCTTTTTCCTTTTCTGGAATGGGTTTCAGATTATTATCTTACTCCTATTGGATTAGTTTATAAAATAGCCTTACCTTCAGGAGTTTTTACTATCCCGCAAAAGCGTATTTATCTTACTCAGGAAGGAAAAAAAGCTCTTAAAAATGGAGAACTACCTGAAATTTTTTCAATTGTAAAAAAAAGAGGATACAGTTTAAAATATTTTTTAAAAAAGACACATATACCCTTAATCAGGCTTAAAAAATACGAAAAAAATGGTTGGATCGTTCTAAAAACCCAATTTCCAAAAATAAAAATTCCTACCGAGAAATTTTTGAAAATTAAAAAAGATATAGAAGAACCGCAAAATGAAATTTTAAAGTATTTAAAAGAAAAAGACGGTGTTCCGGAAAGAATTTTAAAAAAGATATTTCCAAAAGAAGAGATAAAAAGACTTCTTGAGGAAGGTGTTTTGGAAAGAATTGAAGTTCCCAAAATTAGAAAGATTTTATTACCTTTTGAAGTTCCGGAAAAATATGAATTGACCACTTCTCAAAAGAAGGTCCTAAAGAATATAGAAAAATTATTAAAAAAAAGAGATTTTTGTCCGATTTTACTTTTTGGTGTAACAGGAAGCGGAAAATCTTTAATTTATATAGAATTAATAAAAAAAATACTTGCAGAGAAAAAAAGGGTACTTGTTCTGGTTCCAGAAATAGCACTCACGACATATATGGAAACTTTTTTGATAAAGTATTTAGGAGAGAAAATAGCTTTACTTCATAGTGGGCTCTCTCCCCAACAAAAATTTTCAGAATGGATAAAAATACTGAAAGGTGATGCAGATATAATAATAGGAACAAGATCTGCAATTTTCGCTCCTGTAGAAAAATTAGGCTTGATTATAGTGGATGAAGAACATGATCCTTCCTATAAAGAAGAAAATCTTGCCTGTAAATATAATGCTCGGGATCTGGCTTTAATAAGGGGTAAAATGGAAAAAATTCCTGTTATTTTGGGTTCAGCAACTCCCTCTGTAAAGACTTATTACTTAGCAAAAAAAGGGAAATATTATTTATTTACTTTAAAAGAAAGACCATTTACTAAGATCCCTCAAATAAAATTAATAAAAAATAAAAAATCAGCACTTATTAGTGAAGAATTAAAAAAAGAAATAAAAGAAGCTTTAAATAAAGGAAAATCAGTTTTCCTTTATTTAAACAGAAGAGGATATGCGCCTCTGGTAAGGTGTCAGGAATGTCAATATCTCTGGGAATGTCCAAACTGTGGTATTCCTCTTACTTATCATAAAGAAGAAAATGCGCTTTTATGTCATTATTGCGATTTTCAAATAAGTTCTTTTACTATCTGTCCAAATTGTGGTGGAATAAAAATGAAATTTTATAGAGCAGGGACAGAAAAAATAGAAGAAGAAATAAAAAAGTTATTTCCAGATGTGAATGTTTTAAGACTTGACAAAGATGCCATACGAACTGAAAAAAGATTACTCGAAGTTCTTGAAAAAATATATACCACTGAAAGTAAAATTATTATAGGAACTCAAATGGGGGTTCATGGACATAATTTTCCTGAAGTTAATCTTGTAGGGGTTTTAAAAGCAGAAGAAGGGTTATTCTTACCATCTTATAAAGCAGGAGAAAGAACTTTCCAATTATTAATCCAGGCTTCAGGAAGGGCAGGAAGAAAAACAGAACAAGGTAAAGTGGTTTTTCAAACAGCATTGCCTGAAAATTATGTAATTAAACATGCCCTTGCTCAGGATTATGAAAGTTTTTATGAAGAAGAGATAAAAATGCGTAAAGAACACGGTTTTCCTCCCTTTAAAAGACTTGCAATAATAAGAGTAGAAGGTATAAAAGAAGAAAAGGTTAGGGAAGAAATTTTAAAAATAAAAGATATTTTAAAAAAATTGGCAGAAAATTTTAAAAATTTAGAGATTTTAGGACCTGCTCCATGTCCATTTAGAAAATTAAAAGGAGTTTATAGATGGCATATTATTTTAAAGGATACATTGTATAAAAATTTAAATTATATTTTAAAGAGATTTTTAGAGGTTTATAAAAAATCCCCTTTAAAATTGGTTATTGATATTGATCCAGAAGAAATTTTGTAATATATTTACAATTTTTAAAAACAGCATATATTTAAAATTTGATAATGTTTAAAACTACGAAGGCAAAAATAGATCGTATTTCTTTTCATAAAATTAGTAAGGTTTTTTATGAGTTTAATTTAAAGCCTATAGAATTAGAAAATTATCTTAATGATTATCTTATAGGTCAAAAAGATGCAAAAGCCATAATCTCTACTAAGATTTGTACACATTTTCATAAAATAAAAAATTACCTTTTAAAAGGAAGTGATCATGGAACAGGATTTGTTAAAAGTAATATTTTTATTATTGGTCCAACAGGTGTAGGAAAAACCTATATGATAAAACTTATTGCTCAAAAAATTGGTATTCCTTTTGTAAAAGGAGATGCAACAAAGTTTAGTGAAACAGGATATGTAGGAGGTGATATAGAAGATCTTATAAGAGACTTATATTGGGAAGCTAATGGGGATTTAGAAAAAGCAAGATTTGGAATAGTATTTTTAGATGAAATAGACAAAATAGCATCTTCAGGAGATCCTGTAGGACCTGATGTATCTCGTACAGGTGTTCAGAGAGCTTTATTAAAACCACTCGAAGAAACTGAGATAGAAATTAAACTCCCTCAGGAAAGTTTAACTTTGTTTGAACAACAAGAGTCTTCAGAAAAATTGAAAAAGAAAAAAATAATTCTTAATACCAAATATATTCTTTTTGTAGTAAGTGGAGCTTTTCATGGTTTAGAAGAGATAATTAAAAAGAGATTAAAAAAACAAAGTCTTGGATTTCTTTCTGAAATAGAAAGTAAAGAAGAGGTGGATTTCAATTATTTAAAATTTGTAGTTCCGGAAGATTTGGTAAATTATGGATTTGAAAGAGAATTTATAGGAAGATTTCCTGTGATAGCGGTATTTGATCCTCTTACAGAAGATGAATTATATCAGATTTTAGCAAATCCAAATGGTTCTATAATAATCAATAAAAAGAGAGATTTTAAAGTATATGGAATAGATCTTGCCTTTACTAATGATGCTCTAAGAGAGATTGCTAAGATTGCTTATAAAGAAGGAACAGGAGCAAGGGCTCTTGCAAGAGTTCTTGAAAAAATTCTTATTCCCTTTGAAAGAACTTTACCTTCTTATTCTTTTAAATACTTAGGAGTTACAGATGAATTAATAAAGGATCCTATTCATTTTCTTAACTCTATGATAAATTCTCCAAAAAATAATAAATGGAAGCAGAATTATCTTAAAGCACTGGAACAAGAAAAAGAAAGGGTATTTAACTATTTCCAGAATAGAAATTCTAAAGAAGAAAAATTTAAAATTAATAAAAAAAGATTAAATTTAATTTTTACGCTTTATAAAAAAGAAGATTGTGAATTGAACCAAGCAATAGATGAAGTTATCTATTTATGGAAACAAATAAAAAATTATGAAGCTGCATTCGAAAGAAGAAAGCAGATTAAAATTAAATTTACAGATGATGCAATAGATACAATTTTAAAAGAAGTTATTAAGAAAGATTATGGGGTTTTTTCTTATTGTGAGAAATTAATGGCAAAATTAGAATATCCTTTAAACTTATTAAAAGATCATTTAGAAAATGAGACTTTTCACATTTCAAGTTTGGCTTTCAAAAATCCTGATGAATTTATAAAACAGGTTTTATCTGTTAAGTAAGTTTTATGATTTATTTAGCTCTTTCCGAACATATCTTTGAAAAAGTAAAAGAAATTTTAGAAAAACATAATTTAAAGTATGAAAAAATAGAAGATGGAGAACAACTTTTAGAACTGGCAAAAAAAGATCCACCAGACTTAATTATTTTGGAAAAAGATATTCCACTTTTAGATGGTTTTTCAGTGACCTTGATTTTAAAATCTAATATAAAAACAGAAGAAATTCCAATTTTAGTTGTATGTAAGGCAGATTATAAAGAAGAAATTATAAAAGCTAAAGATTGTGGCTCAGATAATATAATAAAATATCCATTTAAAGAGGAAGAGCTTTTACAAAAAATAAAAGAGTTATTAGAAAGGAGTTAAAATGATAGGAATTTCTAAATTATATTGTGGAACTGTAGAACCTTCGGATCCTTTAAGATATGGAAGGAAATCTAAAAAGTTACCGTCTCATTTGCTTCAATTTGCAGAAGATAAAAAGCCTGTAGTAGTATGGAATGTAACAAAAGCATGTAATTTAAGATGTATTCACTGTTATGCCAGAGCAGATAATAAACCGGCTCCTGATGAACTTACAACTAAAGAAGGTTTTAAACTTTTGGAAGATCTTGCACAGTTTGGTTGTCCTGTAGTTCTGTTTTCTGGAGGTGAGCCCTTAGTAAGACCTGATATTCTTGATTTAATTCATAAAGCAGTAAGTCTTGGATTAAGGGCTGTTCTTTCTACAAACGGAGTATTAATTGATGAAGCACTTGCAAAAGAGTTAAAAAGGATTGGTTTAGCTTATGTAGGAATAAGTCTTGATGGTATAGGGGAGGTTCATGATAAATTTAGAGGAGTAAAAGGTTGTTTTGAAAAGGTTTTAAAAGCTATAGAAAACTGCAAAAGAGAAAATCTAAAAGTTGGCATAAGATTTACAATAAGTAAAATTAATGCCAAAGAAATTCCTAAAATTTTTGATCTTGTTGAGGAATTAGAAATTCCGAGGGTTTGTTTTTATCACTTAGTATATGCAGGGAGGGGAAGTAAGCTTATTGAACAGGATCTTTCTCATGAAGAGACAAGAAAATGGGTAGATTATATAATTGATAGAACAAAAGAATTACATGATAAAGGACTAAAAACAGAAGTTCTCACAGTAGATAATCACGCAGATGGGCCTTATTTATATTTGAGAATGAAAAGAGAAGGTAATCCAAGGGCTGAAGAAGTATACGAACTTCTTAAAATGAACGGAGGTAATAATTCTGGAGTAGGAATAGGATGTGTTTCTTGGAATGGCTCTGTACATGCTGATCAATTTTGGAGACACTATAGTTTTGGAAATGTGAGAGAGAGACCATTTAGTGAAATATGGATGGATACATCAGATCCTTTAATGGCAAAATTAAAGGAAAAGAAAAAACATGTTAAAGGAAGATGCGCCAAATGTAAGTTTTTAGATCTTTGTGCAGGGAATTTTAGGGTTAGAGCAGAAGCAGTTACTGGTGATGTTTGGGCTCCTGATCCAGCTTGTTATTTAACAGATGAAGAAATTGGTATAGCTTAAAAATATTTTTTATAGGAGGAAAAAATGCAAAAGATTGAGAGAGCTTTAATAAGTGTAACAGATAAAACAGGGATTGTAGATTTTGCAAAAGAATTACAAAATTTAGGAATTGAAATAATTTCAACAGGAGGTACTGCAAGAGTTTTAAGAGAAGGTGGTGTTAATGTAATAGATGTTTCAGAACTTACTGGTTTCCCAGAAATACTCGGTGGAAGAGTAAAAACTTTACATCCTAAGATTCATGGGGGTATTTTATTTAAAAGAGAAGATTCAGAACATGTGGAAACTATTAAAACACACGATATAAAACCTATAGATTTGGTAGTAGTTAATCTTTATGCATTTGATAAAGTAGTTAAAGAAAAAGGAGACCTTGATACAGCTATAGAAAATATTGATATAGGAGGTCCTACACTTCTTAGAGCATCTGCGAAAAATTTTAAATATGTTACTGTTATAATAGATCCTGCAGATTATTCAAAAGTTTTAGAAGAAATAAAACAAAATGGTAACACAACTTTAAAAACACGATTTGAACTCGCGAAAAAAGTTTTTAAACTTACAAGCGAGTATGATCGCATGATTCATGAGTATCTTTCTACTTTTAATTTATAGAAAATGTTCTGTATAACACTTGCTGAAAAAGATATCAAAGCTCTTGAAGAAAAAATTAAAATCGGTTCTCAATATTCAGATTTTTTTGAATTAAGAATAGACGCTTTAAAAAATCCTCAAAAGCTCGAAATTAAAAATTTATTAAAATTTCCATATAAATTTTTATTTACTTTTAGAAGTTATAAAGAAGGAGGATTTAAAAAAATTCCTGAGAAGGAAAGATTAGATTGGATACTTTGGGCATTAAAAGAAAAATTTTACTTAGTAGATGTGGAATTATATTTCTTAAAAAGATTTTTTAATGTTTTGAGTAAAATTAAAGGATTTAGTGAAAAAATTTTAGTTTCTTACCATAATTTTGAAAAAGTTCCTTCTTTAAGAAAGCTAAAAGCTATCCTTTCTAAAATTCAGGAATATAAAATAAAAAAAGCAAAAATTGTATGTATGTGTAACTCATTAAGAGATTCTTTTCGTTTACTGGATCTTATTTACGAAGCAAAATCTCGGAGTATTTCTTTAATTTCTTTTGGAATGGGAGAAGAAGGGAAATTAAGCAGGATCTTATGTCTTCTCTGTGGTTCTCCATATACTTATGTAATTTTACCAGAACATAAAGAAGTAGCTCCAGGACAAATGGATATTTTAACAGCTCAAAAACTTTATAAAGAGTTTCGTTGCTTATAAAAACTTAAAAAGGAGAAAAATTCAAATGTATGATGTTTACGGAATAATAGGAGATCCAGTAAGTCATTCTCTTTCACCTTTAATGCATAATTATGCTTTTAGAAAATTGAATATAAAAGCAGTTTACGGTGCCTTTCGAGTAAAACCAGAAGATTTAGAAAATGCTATAAAAGGGATAAGAGCTTTAAATATAAAAGGTCTTTCTGTAACTATTCCTCATAAAGAAAATGTAATGAAGTATTTGGATGAAATTGATGAAATTGGTTTAGAAATAGGTGCAATTAATACAATTGTAAATAAAGAAGGAATTTTAAAAGGATATAATACAGACTGGCTGGGAGTTCTTTATGCCTTTGAGAAAAATGGTGTGAATTTAAAAGATAAAAAGATTGTAATTTTAGGAGCAGGCGGAGCTTCAAAAGCTGTAATTTATGCAGTAAAAAAAGGAGGAGCTAAAAAAATAGAAGTTTATAATAGAACTTTTGAAAAAGCTCAAAAACTTGCGGATAAATTTAAAATAATTGCAAGACCCTGGGAAGAATTAGACCGTTCTTCAGGAGATATAATAATTCAAACAACAAGTGTAGGACTTAAAGAATGGAAAAGTCCAGTTGAAGAAGAGATTCTTAAAAGATTTAAAATTGCTATGGATATAGTTTATTCACCTTTAAAAACAAAGTTTTTAACATTGGCTGAGAAATACGCTAAAATTATAGATGGTCTTCAGATGCTTGTTTATCAAGGAGTAGAACAGTTTAAGTTATGGACTGGTAAAGAACCTCCTACCGAAGAAATAAAAGAACTTGTTTATAATGAAGTAAAAAAATCGGAGAAATAAATTGAAATATAAAAAAATTTTGCCACTTAAAGATTTTAATAAAATTTCTTTAAAACTTCCTTCTTCAAAAAGTCTAACTCAGAGAGCCTTAATTTGTAGCTCCTTAGCTACAGGAAATTCGAAAATTATAAATCCTTTAATTAGTGAAGATACGCTTTTATTGAAATCTGCACTTTCTAAACTTGGGACTAATTTTAAAGACATTGAAAAAGGATGGGAGGTAGAAGGAATATTTCCTCCAAAATTAGAAAAAGAAAAGATTTATTTAGGAAATAATGGAACAGGGGCAAGATTTTTTTTAGCTTTATCATGCCTGGGAAAGGGAGATTATATAGAAATATATGGGAAACCCAGACTTCACGAAAGACCTATGGCACCTTTAATCTCGGCTTTAAGGGAACTTTCAGCAAAAATTGAATGTCAAGAAAAAGAAGGTTTTTTTCCTGTTAAAGTAATTGCCTCAGAGCTTAAATCAAAAAAGGTTAACTTACCAGGAAATGTAAGTAGTCAGTTTATCTCAGCTCTTTTGCTTATAGCTCCTTATTTACCTAAGGGTATAGAACTGGAAATACAAGGTGAATTTTTATCTCAAGCCTATGTAAATCTTACCGTAGAGACAATGAAAGCTTTTGGAGCAAAAATAGAAATAGACGATAAAAAATATAAAGTTTATCCAGGTTCTTATATTTCAACTGTTTATAAAGTTGAGGCTGATGCCTCAAGTGCTTCTTATTTCTTGGCTATACCTTTAATTTTAGGGAAAGGAGAAATTATTATAGAAAATTACAATATAAATTCTTATCAAGGTGATACAAAATTTTTGGAATTTATTAAAAAAATGGGGGCAGAAGTAGAAGCTTTCTCTCCTATAGGGGTAAAAGTAAAATTTTCAGGAATTCCTCAATCACAAGAATTTGATTTAAAAGATACACCAGACTTATTCCCTACCATGTGTATATTAGGAGCAGTAGCAAATGGAAAAACTGTTTTAAAAGGAGCTCCGCATTTGAGATTTAAAGAAACAGATAGAATAAAAGCAATGGCAACAGAATTGGAAAAACTCGGAGTAAAAACTAAGGAACTTCCAGATGGTTTGATAATTGAAGGAACTGATAGATTTAAAGAAGCTGAGATTGAAACTTATGATGATCATAGAATTGCCATGAGTTTTGCTATTTTAGGGTTGAAAACAGGTGGCATAATTATAAAAAATCCTGATTGTGTTAAAAAATCTTTTCCAAATTTCTGGGAATATTTGGAAAAACTCTATGAATAAGATAGTATTAATAGGATTTAGAGCAACTGGTAAAACTACTACAGGACAAAAGCTTGCACAAGTTTTAAAATGGAAATTTATAGATCTTGATGAAGAGATACAAAAAAAGGCTAAAAAAACAATAAAAGAAATAGTAGAAGAGGGTGGATGGGAAGAATTTAGAAAACGCGAAAGAGAATTAATGAGAGAAATCGCAGATCTTAAAAATGTAGTTATTGCTCTTGGTGGTGGAGGAGTTTTACATAAAGAAGAAATGAAAAAACTTAAAGAAAACTCACTTGTAGTATGGCTTAAGACATCTGAAAAAGAAATTATAAAAAGAATGAAAAAAGATCAAAAAACAACTTCTCAGAGACCGGATTTAAGCAATTTACCCCTTGAAGAAGAAGTAAAAAAAATTTTAAAAGAAAGGGAACCTTTATATAAAATTTATTCAGATTTAGAAATAGATACTACAAATTTATCACATGATAAAGTAATAGAAAAAATTTTAAGACAAATTTTATTAGTTACTTAATCTTGATAAGATTCAGAAGAAAATATAGCATTATATAAGACTTCGCAGTTATTAAGGTTTAATGAGAAAGAAACATTCATGTTTAGATAAAAAATTTATTTTAATGATTTAACTATTAAAATTAATCCTTCTTTTTTAATAACGATTACTTTTTCTCCTTTAGGAATAAAGCTTTCTGAACGAGCTTCCCAAATTTCTCCTTCTACGAAAATTTTCCCTTTTTCAGGTGTAACATCTTCTATAACTTTGCCTTTTTTTCCGATAAGTGCCTCTTTTCCTGAAACAGGTTTTTTTCTTAAAGCCTTTACTGCTAAGTATGTGATTCCGCTAAAAAGTAAAGAAAAGCTTAAGATTACAGTATATAAAAATGGCTGAGAGACTTTTAAGCTGGGAGGATTTTTTCCAAAAAGCATAATAGATCCCAAAAATAAAGAGATAATACCACCCAGGGTAAGAAATCCATGAGAAGTTATTTGAGTTTCTAAGAAAAATAATACACCTGCAAGTATAATTAAAGCAAGTCCTGCATAATTTATTGGTAATACACTTAATCCTGTAAAAGCTAAAATTAAACAGATTGCACCAATAACACCAGGGAAAATAGCTCCAGGATGAGCAAATTCAAAATAAATTCCTGCTAAACCAAGCATTAGAAGAAAATAAACTAAATTAGGATTGGTAAGAACTTTAAGCAATTTTGTTTTTAGATCTTCTTTTATTTCTTCTATATCTGGATTTTTAAAAGATAAACGAATTTTTTTATATCTTACATAAACTATTTTTCCATTTGCTTTTTTTATTAATTCATTTAAATCTCGAGCAATAAAATCAATTACTTTAAGTTTGAGTGCTTCTCTTTCGGTAATACTTTTACTTTTTCTGATTGCCTCTTCAGCAAATTTTACATTTCTTTTTCTTAATTGAGCAAGATTTTTTGCCCAAGCAACTAAATCATTAGTAATTTTTTTAATTACTTCTTTATCTGCTTTTCCAGTAAGTTCTATGGGATGAGCAGCTCCTACATGTGTACCTGGAGCCATAACAGCAATATGACTTGCAAGAAGAATAAATGTACCAGCTGAGGCGGCTCTTGCACCTGAAGGACTTACATATACTATAATAGGTACATTACTTTGCAAAATACTCTTTACTATCTTTCTTGTTGATTCAACTAAACCACCAGGTGTATCAAGTTCTATAATAAGAGCTTTTGCTCCTTTTTCTTCTGCAAAATTAATACTGTATTCTATAAAATTTGCTATTACAGGAGTAATAGCTGCATCGATTCTTACAAGAAAAATTTTACTTTCTTTACAAATACCTGTTTCAGAAAAGATAAACAGATAAATAAAACTAAGAATTATTAAAAATTTCTTCATAAAGAACCTTAAATTTTTGTAAATCTTCCCAGACAAGGCGTTTTACAGCAGGGTTTTTTTCTATATATTTGGGATGATAAGTAAATAATATCATAATATTTTTAAATCTAAAAGTTCGTCCTCTTATAGTTGAAAAAGTAATTGGATTTTTGAAAAACACTTTAGGAGGTGTAAAACCTAATCCAAGAATTAATTTTGGTTCAAGAAGTTTTATTTGTTTAAAAAGGAAACTTTTACAAGCTTGTATTTCTTCAGGATCAGGTGGTCTATTACCAGGGGTTTTACATTTAACAGCATGTGTTATAAAAAAATCTTCTTTCCTCAATTTTATACTTAAAAGCATTCTTTTTAAAATTTCTTCAGATTTTCCAGTAAAAGGAATTCCAAAATACTCTTCATCTCTATCAGGATACTCAGTAATTATCATAAGTTTAGAAGATGTATTACCTGAACCAAATACAGGAGTTTTTCTAATCCTTGCTAAAGAACATTTATTACAATTTAAAATAGCCTCTTTTAATCCATCCCAAGAATCAGTAGAAAAAGCATTTTCTTTTCTGATAAATTTTTTTAAACTTTCACTACCTGGAATTTCAGGGATACCAAGTTCATTAAGATATAAAAAATAATTTTTAATATTTTCCAAAATCTCTTTCATTCGTTAAAAAATTATAAACAAATTTTCCTGGCTTGTCAAAATATAGATTTAGATTAAGATTTAAGCAATTTAAATTTCTTAAGAGGAGGGAAAATGGCTAAAATTCAATTAAAAGAAGATTTTAGTCTAATAGTTCCTGATAATCCAGAAATTCCTTATATAGAAGGTGATGGAATAGGACCTGATATAATGAAAGCAACTTTAAGGGTTTTGGATGCAGCGGTAGATAAAGCGTATAATGGAAAGCGTAAAATTATCTGGAAAGAGGTACTGGCAGGAGAAAAAGCTTATAAAGAAACAGGTTCCTATCTTCCAGAAGAGACTTTAAATGCTTTGAAAGAACATATAGTAGCTTTAAAAGGTCCGCTTACTACTCCTGTAGGAGGAGGTTTTAGAAGTCTTAATGTGACTTTAAGACAAACCCTTGATCTTTATGCCTGTGTTAGACCAATTAAATGGATTCCTGGAACTCCTTCACCTGTAAAGCATCCTGAAAAAGTAAATATGGTTGTTTTTAGAGAAAATACAGAAGATGTTTATGCAGGTATTGAATGGCCTGCAGAATCTTCAGAAGCTAAAAAAGTTATAGAATTTATAAAAGAAAATTTTAAAAAAGAAATCAGATTAGATTCAGGTATAGGAATAAAACCTATTAGTAGATTTGCAACTTATAGACTAATGAGAAAAGCTATTTTATATGCATTAGAGAATGGATATTCGAGTATAACCTTGGTACATAAAGGAAATATTATGAAATACACCGAAGGCGCTTTCAGAAACTGGGGTTATGAACTTGCTGAAAAGGAATTTCCAGATAAAACTGTTGCTGAAAAAGATATCCCTATTAAATATCCAGACGGTGTTCCAGAAGGAGTTATTATAATTAAAGATAGAATAGCAGATGCAATGTTTCAATGGGCGCTTTTAAAACCTGAAGAATATGAAATACTGGTTACACCAAATTTAAATGGAGATTATCTTTCTGATGCTCTTGCAGCTCAGGTTGGAGGTTTGGGAATGGCTCCAGGTGCTAATATAGGAGATGGTTATGCGATATTTGAAGCAACTCATGGCTCAGCTCCTAAATATGCAGGATTAGATAAAGTAAATCCTTCATCTTTAATTCTTTCTGGAAAAATGATGCTTGAGTATATAGGCTGGAAAGAAGCAGGTGAACTTATTTGGAATGCTCTTGCAAAAACAATACAAAATAAAACAGTTACTTATGATCTTGCAAGACAATTAGATGGTGCTAAAGAAGTTAAATGTTCGGAATTCGCAGATTATATAATAGAAAATATATACAATACCCAATAGTTTACTTGCTTGTAATACTGATTTGTGATAAACTTTAATCACGATTTCTAAGTTAAAAGATTAAGAGGAGGAGTAAAATAAAAAAATGAAAAAATATAACTTTTCAGAAATAGAAAGTAAATGGCAGAAAATCTGGGAAGAAAATAAAATCTTTAAATCCTTAAGAGATCCCTCTAAACAAAAATATTATGTATTGGTAATGTTTCCTTATCCTTCTGGAAAAATTCATATGGGACATGTAAGAAATTATACTCTTGGAGATATTTTGGCAAGAGTAAAAAGAATGAAAGGTTACAATGTTTTACATCCAATGGGATGGGATGCCTTTGGACTACCTGCAGAAAATGCAGCTTTAAAACATGGAATACATCCTGCAAAATGGACCTATTCAAATATAGAATATATGAAATCACAACTTAAAAAACTTGGGTTTAGTTATGATTGGGATAGAGAATTTGCTACATGTGATCCAGAATATTATAAGTTTGAACAACGATTTTTCATAGAAATGTATAAAAAGGGTCTGGCGTATAGAAAAGAAACTTTAGTTAATTGGTGTCCTTCTTGTCATACTGTACTTGCTAATGAACAGGTCGAAGATGGTAAATGTTGGCGTTGTGGGACAGAAGTAACATACAAAACAATGCCTGGCTGGTTTTTAAAGATTACTGCTTATGCAGAAGAACTTCTTGAAGATCTTAAAAAACTCGAGGGACATTGGCCAGAAAAAGTTATTACAATGCAAAGAAATTGGATTGGTAAAAGTGAAGGAGCTGAAGTAAAGTTTTATCTTCCAGAAATAGAAGAAGATCTTGTTGTGTATACTACTCGTCCAGATACTCTTTATGGAGCTACCTTTGTGTCAATAAGTCCTGAACATCCTATAGCCAAAAAAATAGCTGAGAAAAAGGGTCTTTTGGAAAAACTTCAAAATTTTATTGAAAAAGTAAGAAAGGAAAGAAGAGAAATTGAAGAAGGATTAGCTGAAAAGGATGGTTTTTTCCTTGAAACCCATGCTATAAATCCTTTAACAAAAGAAAAAATTCCTGTATTTGTAGCTAATTTTGTATTGATGGAATATGGAACCGGTGCAATAATGTGTGTTCCTGCTCATGATCAGAGGGATTTTGAATTTGCTAAAAAATTTGGCTTACCTATAAGAGTAGTTATAAAACCACCAGATAAGGATTTAAATCCAGAAGAAATGGAAGAAGCTTATGAAGAGCCCGGTATTATGGTAAATTCTGGTATTTTTACTGGGATGGATAGTACAGAAGGTAAAATAAAAATTATTAAATATTTGGAAGAAAAAGGTCTGGGAGAAAAAAAGATTACTTACAGATTAAGGGACTGGGGTGTTTCTCGTCAAAGATACTGGGGATGTCCTATTCCTATGATTTATTGTGAAAAATGTGGAATTGTTCCTGAAAAAATAGAAAACCTACCAGTTATTTTACCTTTAGATGCTCAGATTGATTCCTCTGGTAGATCACCTCTTCCAAATTTAAAAGAGTTTGTTAATACCACTTGTCCCAAATGTGGTGGGCCTGCGAAAAGAGAAACTGATACATTTGATACATTTGTAGAATCTTCTTGGTATTTTGCAAGATTTGCCTGCCCAGATTATCCAGAGCCTTTTAATAAAGAAGATCTTAAATACTGGCTTCCTGTAGATCAATATATTGGTGGAATAGAGCATGCAATTTTACATCTCCTTTATGCAAGATTTTTTACAAAAGTTTTAAGAGATTTAGGGTATTTTGATTTTGATGAGCCTTTTATTAATCTCTTAACTCAAGGAATGGTAATTAAAGAGACTTATAAATGTCCTGTACATGGCTGGATTTATCCTGAAGAAGTCTCTCAAGATGGAAAATGTTTAAAAGAAAATTGTAATCAAAAAGTTATAGTTGGTAAGCCTGAAAAGATGTCTAAAAGTAAGTGCAATGTTGTAGATCCAGATAAAATGATTGAAAAATACGGAGCAGATACTGTAAGACTCTTTATTGCATTTGCTGCTCCTCCAGAAAAAGATTTAGAATGGAGTGATAAAGGAATAGAAGGTTGTTTTCGCTTTTTAAAAAGACTTTATAATACAGTAAGTGAATATTCTGAAATTTTAAAAGATATTGAATACAAATCCGAAGACTTTAAAAAACTTCCGCAAGAGCTTTTAAAACTTCGTAGAAAACTTCATCAAACCATAAAAAAAGTATCAGAAGATTTAGAAAAAAGACTTCATTTTAACACCGCTATAGCAAGGATTATGGAATTATTAAACTTTTTGCAAGATACATTGAAAAAAGTTTCTATAGAAGATCTTGTTACTAAGAAGGTATTAAAAGAAGTTTTTGAAAAAATGCTTCTTCTTTTATCTCCTATATGTCCTCATATAACAGAAGAACTTTGGAGAGAAATTGGTAAAAAAAGTTTTATTTCATTGGAGACATTTCCTTCTTGGGATTCATCTTTGATTGAAGAGGAGACTTTTACTTTAGTTATTCAGGTAAATGGAAAAGTAAGAGCCCAGGTAGAAGTTTCAACTTCTATTCTCGAAAAAGAAGCAATAGAAATAGCTAAACAACAACCAAAAGTTCAAAAATATTTGGAAGGTAAAAAAATTAAAAGAGTTATTTATGTACCGAAAAAACTTGTTAATTTTGTTGTTTAGTTTATTTTTTTTATTTGCTTGTGGTTATAAATTTCAAGTAAGACCTGAGTATTTTAAATCAGAATGGCATACTATTTATATTCCTCCTTGGAAAAATTTTACATCTGAGACTGCCTTAGGTGAACTTTTGGCTTATAAATTGAGATATAAGCTTTCTCAAGGTAACTTTTTAATTCCTGTTTATGATGAATCAAAAGCTGATTTAATCTTAAAAGGAGAAATTAAACGAGTTTATTTAGAACCTATTTCTTATGAAAGATTCATTCAAACAAAAGAAAGGAGAATTAATTTTGTAGGAAAGTACTGGCTTATAGAGAAAAAAGAAAATAAAATAATTTTAGAAAGAACACTTTCCAGATACGAAGTTTATCGTGTTCCTGTAGAAGCAACAGCATTACTTGATCCTGGAAGAGAAGAAGCTCTTGAAATTTTGGCAGATGATTTATCAGAAATTATATTACAGGATTTATTTTTTAAATAATCTAAGGTAAGCTTGATCCTAAATAAAAAATTCTACAAATTTATCTGGGTAGCAATTTTATATTTTTTTTCTGGATTACCTTTGGGTTTTTTCTATGTATTTCTTCCTGTATTTTTCAGAACACAGGGAATAGATTTAGTTAAAATAGGTTTTTTTTCTTCTGCAGGAATATTCTGGAGTCTAAAGCCTTTTTGGGCTCCTATTATAGATAAGTATTTTTATAAAAAAACTTGGATTTCTTTAGCCTTATTAGGAATTTCTATTAGTCTTTTATGCTTAGTTCATTTTCAAGCAAATTCAAATTTATTTTTTATTTTTTTATTTGGACTTACTTTTTCATCTGCAGTTTTGGATACTGCTTTAGATGGTTTTATTATCGAATGGATTGAACCAGAAAACTTAGGTAATGTTAACGGAATCAGAGTTTCTTTTTATAGAATAGCTATGATATTTTCAGGCGGATTACTTACTGCTTTAAGTCAGTATTTAAAATTTGACTTTATATTTTATTTTCTTTCTTTTTTAACTTTTTCAGGAGCTATCTCAGTCTTTCTTTCATCTGCTTTAAAAGTTAAACCAATAGGAAAAAAAATTTTATCTTTAAAAGAACAATATTTTTATCCTCTATTAGATTTATTTAAACGTTCTCATATTTTTTTGATTTTTATATTTATAGCTACATACAAAATAGGTGACGCGCTTTTAGGTGGAATGGTTTATCCTTTCTGGGTAGATAAAGGTTTTTCTCGTTTAGAAATAGGGCTTATTTCAGGTACCTTAGGAAGTATTTTCAGTATTTTGGGTTCTTTAATAGGTGGTTATTATACAAGTAAATGGGGCGTTAAAAAATCACTTTTAATAATGGGTATATTTCAGGCTTTGTCTAATTTAGTATATGCAATTTCTGCTTTACCTTTTATTGAAAAAAAGATAATATATTTTGCCAGTATTACAGAGAGTTTTACAGGGGGGCTTGGCACAGCAAGTTTTATTACATTTCTCACTTTTTTGTGCAAAAAAGAATTTTCTTCAACTCAATATGCGATATTTTCTACTTTATTTAGTTTAACTTTAGTAATAGGAAGAAGTATCAGTGGATTAGGAGCTAAATATATGGGATACTTTTGGTTTTTTTTAATAACTTTTTTTATAGCTCTTTTACCACTTTTATTAATTTCTTATATTTTTAAAACACCCGAGTATAATAAAATATAATCCCGGAAAGAAAGTTTAATATAGGATAAATAATAACTGAAAGAGCACCTGTAATAGCGAGAATCATAATAACAATGAAGCCAATAAATTCATATTTTAAATAATCAGATCTTATAGATAGAGGTAGAAATTTTGCTATGACTTTACTTCCGTCAAGTGGTGGGATAGGTAAAAGATTAAAAATCCCTAATCCTATATTAATTTTTACTCCTATATAACTCATTTTAGCTAAGGGTTCTGAAATTGAGAAAGATCCTACTATAATATTAAAATTATAAAATATATTAAATAAAAATCCAAAAACTACTGCTAAAATTAAATTAGAAACAGGTCCAGCAATAGAAACAATGGCAATATCCCTCCAGGGATTTTTGAAATATATAGGATTAATAGGTACGGGTTTAGCCCAACCAATAGCTTGTGTAACAAAAAGAGTTATCGTTCCTAAAATATCTAAATGTTTAATGGGATTTAAGGTTAATCTCCCAGCGTTCTTAGCTGTGGGATCACCTAATAAATAAGCAGCAAGTCCATGAGAAAATTCATGGATTGTCAATGCTAAAAGAAGAGGGGGAATAAGAAGAATAAAAATTTCGATATTAAACATTAGTATTTAAGTTCAGAAAATTGTTTTACATTTTTTAAAATTGCAAGTGCCATTTTAACCTGAAAATCTTTTTCAGGGGCAAATGGTTTCGTAAGTGATATCATTTCATGAATGTCTGATTTTTTGCGCGGAAGTTCTATATCTGGCTTAATTCCTATTTTATCTATACAAACTCCATCTGGTGTATAATAAAAAGCAGTAGTTAATTTTACTGCATAATCGTTTTCTAAAGGAATAACAGTTTGAACTCTACCTTTACCAAAGCTTTTCTCCCCTAAAACTATAGCTCTTTTATTATCTTTTAAAGCACCTGTTACTATTTCTGATGCAGATGCTGTTCCATGATTAATAAGAATAGCTATAGGATAAGAATGTTTAGCAGAGGGCGGATTTGGTTTGGCTTTAAAAATCATTTGATCTTCGTTTGTTTTCCCCTTTATTGATACAATAGTTCCGTTATCTAAAAATTCATCAGCAACCTCAATCGCAGAAGAAAGTAATCCGCCAGGATTATTTCTCAAATCTATAATAAGTCCCTTTAATTTTGTTTCTTTTTCGAGTTTCTTTAAAGCTTTTGCTAATTCTGTAGGTGTTTTTTCTTGGAAACTTGTTATTCTTATATATGCATAACCTGGTTCTAAAAGCTTATATTTTACACTTTTTATAGGGATTACATCTCTTGTTAAAGTTATTTCTTTAACATCCTTTTCATTTCTTAAAATTGTAATGGTAACTTTTGTTCCTTTAGGTCCTCTTAATAATTTAACAGCTTCAAATATACTCATTCCTTTTGTAGACTTTCCATCAATTTTTAAAATTTTATCACCTGGTTGAATACCTGCTTTCCAAGCTGGAGTATCTTCTATCGGAGCAACAACTGTAAGGATTCCATCTTTTATAGTTATTTCGATTCCTATTCCTGTAAAACTTCCTTTAGTTTCTATTTCCAATTCTTTATATTCATCTGGTTTTAAGAGACAAGAATAAGGATCAAGAGACTGTAACATTCCCTGGATAGCACCATATATTAATTCCTTTGGATCCACATCTGACACATAATTTTCTTCAATAAGTTTAAATACTTGTGAAAAAAGCTTTAAAGATTTATATATTTCCTCTTTTTTTTCTTTTGGAAAAGCGGTATTAAAGACAAAAAGAGAAATTAAAAAGAATAAAATAACAACATATACACGATAAAAATTATTTTTAATTTTCATATCAATGCCCTCTTATAAGTTAAAAATGTTATTTTAAAAATTAAACAACCAAACTTCATTTTTTCAAGCAAAAAATTTGCTTGTTTTTTAATATTTTAAAGTTTAAAATATTATTTATGAAAAAATTTTGTCAGATATTAATTTTAATAATTTTTATAATTTTAATAAACAATTGTACCCCTAAACCTGGACCAAATTTAGCTTCTAAGGCTTCTCTTATTCACTCTAATCAAACTACAAAAATGGAAGTTTTAAGTATTTTGGGACCACCTGTTCAGATCTTTACTTTTCCAGATGGTAAAGAAGAATGGTATTATTATTATCGTATAAAAAATGTATGGGAAAATATTCCTGTTGCAAAAAAATATAAAGGTGAGGATTACACAGAGGTTTTAAAAATTGTAATTAAAAATGATAAAGTGATAGATGTAATTTATTATACAATTAAACCTAAGAAAAAGAGGTAAAAAATGGAAGATCTTTACAGAGTTGCTCGTGAAAGAATGGTAGAAGACCAAATAAAAGCAAGAGGTATAAAAGATCAAAAGGTTATTGATGCAATGTTAAAAGTTCCAAGACATTTATTTGTAGATGAAGCATTAAGAGATCAGGCATATGGAGATTTTCCTTTACCTATTGGGGAAGGGCAGACCATTTCTCAGCCTTATATAGTTGCTTTAATGACCGAGGCTTTAGAGCTTAAAGGGAATGAGAGGGTTTTGGAAGTAGGAACAGGTTCTGGATATCAGACAGCTATTTTAGCAGAAATTGCTCTTTGGGTTTATACAATAGAAAAATATTTAGTTCTTTTAGAACGAGCAAAAAAAATTTTAAAAAAGCTTGGATATAAAAATATATCTTTTAAATTAGGTGACGGAAGTCTGGGATGGAAAGAAACTGCCCCATTTGATGCTATTATAGTTACTGCAGCATCTCCCCAAATTCCTGATCCATTAATTGAGCAATTATCTGAGGGAGGTAGAATAGTTATTCCTATAGGGGATGAATATTCCCAAATTTTAGTAAAAGGAAAAAAAATAGGAGGAACATTAAAAACACAAAATTTAGAACCTGTAAGATTTGTAAAATTAGTAGGGAAATATGGGTTTAAAGAATAAAATATTAGAAAATAAAAGAATAGCTATTATCGGAGCTGGTATCACAGATGAAGAAACTTATGAACTTGCTTATAAAGTAGGTAAACTTTTAGCTCAGCAAGGAGCTATTATTTATACAGGTGGACTTGGTGGGGTGATGGAAGCTGCTTCTAAAGGCGCAATAGAAGCTGGTGGTATAACAGTAGGAATTTTACCAGGATCTAATGCAAAAGATGCTAATCCATATATTAAAATACCTATTCTTACAGATATGGGGCATGCCAGAAATATTATTTTAGTTAGATCAGCAGAAATTGTAGTTGCTGTATCAGGAGGATATGGAACTCTTTCTGAAATTGCTATAGCTTTAAAAATGTGGAAACCAGTAATAGGGCTTAAAACATGGAAAAATATTTCAGGTGTTTACTATGTAAATTCTCCAGAAGAAGCTTTGGAAAAAATTGTAGAACTTCTTAGTTGATTTATAAAAGAAAATAATTGCTCTTTTTCAGACATTGTAAGAGGTCTTATTTCTCCTGGTTTTAAATTTTTCAATTCTAAAGGTCCAAATTTTATCCTTATAAGTTTATAAACTTTGCCTCCTAAATATGCAACCATTTTTCTTACTTCTCTTTTTACTCCTTCTTTTACTACTACTTCATAAATATATTTATCTTTTTCTTTTTTAATAAACTTAAATTTAAGGGGTTTGATTAATTTATTTTCAATTATTATCCCGTTTTTAATCAGCTTTATAATTTTTTTATTTTCTAATTCGGGTTTTACCCATACCCAATAAGTTCTCTTAATTTCGTATCTGGGATGAAGAAGAAAATTGGCTAAATCTCCATCATTTGTTAATAAAAGCAAACCCTCACTATGTTTATCCAATCTCCCAACCGGAAAAACCCTATAAGGTAATTTCTCGAGAAAGGATTTAATTGTTTTTCTATTATGAGGATCATATAAAGAAGTAAGATATCCTTTAGGTTTATAAAACAAATAATAAACCTTAGGAGGAGGAATTAAAAGTTTATTTTCTACATATACTTTATCTTTTTCAGGATTGACCTTATAAGAAAGATCTGTTATGATTTTGCCATTTACTGAAACTTTTCCAGAAAGAATTAAATTTTCAGCCTTTCTACGAGAAGTAACCCCACAATAAGAAAGGAATTTGTTTAGTCTCATGAAGATTATCTTAATGTAACAGCAAGAATTTGCTGAAGTGTAGTTTCACCCTGTAAGACTTTTAAAATTCCATCTTGTTTAAGGGTTAGGAATCCTTTTTTAATAGCTGCATCTCTAATTTTTGATGCAGGAGCATTTTTTATAATAAGATCTTTTATTTCATCATCTGGTGTTAATAATTCATGAATAGCTATTCTTCCTTTAAACCCTGTATAATTACAGACTGGGCAGCCTACTGGTTTATAAAAAGTTGCTTTTTCAATCATTTCATCTGTAAGAGGTTTTACAGGGTGTTTTCCATATTCTCTTTTTAATCTTTCTATTTCTTTTTTGTCAGGGATATAAGATTTTTTACATTTAGGACAGAGCCTTTTAGCTAATCTTTGAGCAAGTATCCCAAGTAAAGCATCAGCGAAATTATAAGGATCTATTCCCATTCCTAAAAGTCTTGTAACTGTTTCAGGTGCGCTATTAGTGTGAAGCGTAGAAAGTACAAGGTGTCCAGTTAAAGAAGCTTCGATTAAAGTATGAGCAGTTTCCTGATCACGAGTTTCTCCTATCATTATAATATCTGGATCAGCTCTTAAGAAAGCTCTTAGTACGCGAGAAAAAGTAAGACCAATTTTTGGATTTACTTGAACTTGTCTAAGCCCTTCCTGAACTATTTCTACAGGATCTTCTGCTGTCCATATTTTTTTATTAGGTTTATTTAAATACCTTAATGCTGCATGTAATGTAGTGGTTTTTCCGGATCCTGTAGGTCCTACAGCTAAGATTAAACCATAAGGTAAATCCAAAATTTTTTTAAATCTTTCATAAGTCTCTGGGAGTAAATTAATTTCTTCAAGGGTTCTTAGTTCAACTCCTCCGAGAATTCTCATTACTACATCTTCATTATTATCAATAGTAGGGATAGTAGCAACTCGTATTTCAAAACTTTTCCCATCCTTAGTTTTAAATTTTATTTTTCCATCCTGAGGAAGCCTTCTTTCAGCAATATCAAGGTTAGCCATGATTTTAATTCTTGAAATAACTGGTCTTTTTTGAGAGTAAGGGAGGGTTGTATAAAGAAAACACTCGCCATCTACTCTAAATCTTACTTGAAGCCCTTGTCTACCTGTTAAACTTTCCCAGTGTATATCAGATGCTCTCATTTTGTAAGCTTCTTCAATTATTTCATTTACCAGCCTTACTATAGTACTATCTATATATTCAACTTCTTCGATTTCTTCTTCAACTTCTTCAATTTCTTCATCTTCTGAAACTTCTTCTATATAGGAAGGAGAAAAACATCTTTCTATCATTTCTAAAATATCTTCTTTTATAGCAAAACCCAATTTAATATTTTCTGTAGGAAATTGAAGAATTCTTTTAATATTTTCTACTTTATCTGTATCTTCTGGAGAATAACAAATTAAATAAATCTCGTTTTTGATTTTTAAAGGGATACATAAATTTTCTGTAAAAAATTGCTTTTTGATTTCTAAAATTTTAGGAATTCTTTTAAACTTTTTTAAATTTTTTAAATCAAAAGCTGGTATTTTATAAAAATTTTCAATAGATTTTAAAATTTCGTTTTTTGGTATTTTGAATTTGTTTATTAATAAAAGCTCAATGCTTTTATTTTTTTCTATACTTTCATTATATAAATTTATAATAATTTCTGGATTTATATTATATTTTTTAAGAACTTCCTTAAGTTTTTCTAAATTTTTAAGAATTTCTAACTTTTTAATTTTTAAAAGATACTGAGAATCTGAATATTGGAAATAAAGATTTTTATAAATTTCCCAGGCCTTTTTAAATTCAAAAGACTTTTCGCATATTTCAGCAGTTTTTTCTAAAAAGTATTTTCTTAAATCAGGATTTAAGTCCTTTATCTGTAAAAGTTCAAGGAGTGTTTCAAGGATAAGAAAAGGTTTATCTATTTTTTTTTCTAAACTTTCTATCTGGCGTTTGATATTATCAATATCATTTGGATTAGATTTTACAAAAATTTTAAAATTTTTTAAATGTTCATTTAGTGAGTGTTCAAAGACTTCCATATTTAAAATTTTAATATAAATATAATAAAAAAGCAAGGAATATTACTATAAAAGATTATTGACAGAAAAAATAGAAAAATTGATAAAAAAATAATAAATTTTTAAATTAAAGGAAATTAATTTTAAATATTTATAATTTTTTGACCTTGACATTGGGTTTGGTTTATATACAATCATTTTTTGTAGTTTAAATAAAATAATGGGAGGGAGCAATGGGTGAAATAAAGAAACATGATACTCCAATGGTAGATGAATTAAGAAAGGGTCCGTGGCCAAGTTTTGTAGATGATATTTATAGTTATGGTGAAAAGCATAAGAAACAAGCAGCTTTTGACATAATGGGGCAACTTGAGTTATCTTATAAGGATAAGGAAACACATTGGAAGCACGGTGGAATTGTTGGAGTATTTGGGTATGGTGGAGGAGTAATTGGTCGTTATTCTGATCAACAGGAAAAGTTTCCTGCTATTTGGGCATTTCATACTATTCGTGTTCACCACCCAGCTGGGAAATGGTATCATACTAAAGCTTTAAGAAAACTTTGTGAGATGTGGGATCATCGTGGAAGTGGTTTAGTTAATTTCCATGGTTCTACAGGAGATATGATATTATTAGGAACAACAACCGAACAGTTAGAACCTATTTTCTTTGATTTAACTCATCAACTTAATTGGGATCTTGGAGGATCTGGTTCTAATTTAAGAAGTCCGGCTTGTTGTGTAGGAAAGTCTCGTTGTGAATGGGCTTTATATGATACTCAAGAAATAGATTATGAATTAACTATGCATTATCAAGATGAGCTTCACCGCCCAGCATTTCCTTATAAATTTAAATTTAAATTTTCAGGATGTCCTCTTGATTGTGTAGCAGCAATTGCTCGTGCAGATTTATCTTTTATTGGAATTTGGAGGGATAATATTCAAATTGACCAAGCTGCTGTAAGAGCTTATGTACATGGTGAATTGAAACCTAATGCTGGTGCTTTTTCTGATAGATATTGGGGACCTTTTGATATTAAAAGAGAAGTAATTGATATGTGTCCTGCTAAATGTATGTATTGGGATGAGGATAAAGAGGAGCTTTATATTGATGATAGAGAATGTGTAAGATGTATGCATTGTATTACTGTAATGCCTGAAGCTCTTAAGCCAGGGAAAGATAGAGGAGCAGTAATATTACTCGGAGCTAAAGCACCTATTTTAGAAGGAGCTCAATTGTCTACAGTTCTTGTTCCATTTATTAGAATTGAACCACCTTATGATGAAATTAAAGAATTGGTTGATAGAATTTGGGAATACTGGATGGAAGTTGGTAAAAACCGTGAACGTGTAGGAGAGCTTATTCAGAGAGTAGGATATGGTAGGTTTCTTGAAGATGTAGTAAAAATTAAGCCAGTTCCTCAACATGTAAGAGAACCTCGTGCTAATGTATTTATTTTCTGGAAAGAAGAAGAAGTACCTGGTGGATGGAAAAGAGATATTAAAGAATTTAGAAAACGTCATCCTGCTTAATTGTAAATAGAAAAAATGAAAGTAACAAAAAAATTTAAAATAAAAGGAGGGTAAAATGGGTGTTGAAAAATTTAAAGAATTAGATCCTATTTATGAAAAGCCTTATGATCCAGAATTAGGTGAAAAACTTTATAATCCTGATAGACCTATGGAAAATAGAATTACGGATATAGGACCTCCATATTTTTGGCAGTTTATGCCACCTGTAATTAAAAAGAATTTTGGGAAATGGGTATCTCATGAAATTATTCAACCTGGGGTATTAAAATATAAATCTTCTACTGGAGATGTTGTATATGTAGTAAGATGTGGGACCCCGCGTTTAGAAACTACAGATTACATTAGAGAAATTTGTGATATTGCAGATAAATATTGTGAAGGATATGTTCGTTGGACTACACGTAATAATGTAGAATTTCATGTTACTGATGAGGAGACTTTAAAAGCCCTTATAGAAGATTTAAAAAGTAGAAAGCATCCTAATGGTTCTTATAAATTTCCTATTGGTGGGACGGGGGCTTGTGTAAGTAATATTGTTCATACTCAAGGATGGATTCATTGTCATACTCCAGCAACTGATGCTTCTGGTACGGTAAAGTCTGTAATGGATGAAATTTTTGAATATTTTGGTTCTCATAAGCTTCCTGCAAAGACAAGAATTGCTATGGCTTGTTGTTTAAATATGTGTGGTGCGGTTCACTGTTCTGATATTGCATGGGTTGGAGTTCATAGGAAACCGCCTTTAATTGAAGATGAAAGACTTGATTATGTATGTGAGGTTCCTCTTGCTGTAGCAGCTTGTCCTTTAGGAGCAATTAGACCCACTACAGTAGAAATAGAAGGTAAAAAAAGAAAAACTGTAAGAGTAAATGCTGAACGTTGTATGTTCTGTGGTAACTGTTATACAATGTGTCCTGCTATGCCTCTTGCTGATGCTGAAGGAGATGGTATTGCTATCCTGGTAGGTGGAAAAGTAAGTAATAGACGTACTCCACCTAAATTTTCAAAAGTAATAATTCCTTATGTTCCTAATGAACCTCCACGTTGGCCAACTCTTGTTCAGTGGATTAAGAAAATTCTTGAAACTTATGCAGCTCATGCAAGAAAATATGAAAGACTTGGTGATTGGGTTGAAAGAATCGGATGGGAAAGATTTTTTGAGCTCTTAGATATTCCATTTAGCTGGAAAGTAATTGATGATTATCGCCTTGCTTATGATACTTATAGAACAACAACCCATTTTAAGTTTACAAAACATGTAGAAGAAGTTAAAATTATAAGTGAATAAAAAAATTAAAAGGGGTGAGATGAGATGGATAAGGAAGAACTTAAACAAAAAATTTTAGAAGTAATGCAAAAAAAAGCTAAAACCAAAAGTAAAATTTATTTAAAAGATTTACAAAGAGAAATATCTGGAGCAAGTGCACGAGATATTAAAAAGGCAGCTAATGAATTAGTTCAGGAAGGAAAGTTGGAATATTTCTCTACAGGTAGTACAGTGATGTTTAGTTTACCTGGTCAAGAATTAGAAAAAGCATTTAAGCAAGAAAAGTAAATAAAAAGAAATCTTTAAAAATGTTTTTTTGAAGAGGGGAAGGAAAAACTTCCCCTCTTTATGTTTATTTTTGAAATAAAATTTTTAAAAAATTTTTTAATCTTTTTTCAGTAATTGGAATATATTTTTTAAACCAATTTTTTCCTTCTGAACTTAATTTACAATAAGCACCTAAAGCTTGCATTAGTCTTATTGTTTTTATAAAATTTAATTCTTTTAAAAATTTATTTTCAGAATAAGAAGAATTTTTTAAATAAAAATTTAATAATTTTTTCTTATCTTTTTCCTCTATTTCCACATAAGGATCATATAATAAAGATGCTAAGTCATAACTCGGTGGCCCTAAACGAGCTCCCTGAAAATCTACGATATAAATTTTATTATCTTTAATCATAATATTTTTACTTTGAAAATCTCTGTGCATAACTACTGAATCTATAAATTGCGAATTTTTTTCTGCCCAATTTTTAAGAATATTTAATATATTTTTATTAAGTGAATATTTTTTAAACTTCTGAAAATACCATTCCAGAAAATAAAGAATTTCTTTTTCCCATAAAAATTTTAAATCATAAATAGGGGTATCTAAGGTTTTATTCTTAGGAAAATCAGTTTTTAATTGTTGGAATTTAATTAGTATCTCTATTATTTGGAAATAATATTTAATAAACCTTTTATAATCCTTCTTAATATCAAATAAATGAATATCTCCTAAATCTTCTACAAGAAGTATACCTGTTTCTTTATCCCATAATTTAATTTCGGGAACAGGGATATTTTTGTTTCTAAAAAATACCCCTAATTCATAATAACATTCAGCTTCTTTTAATCCATATTCTCCCTCTTGTGGAAAAATAAGAATAAGAGAGGAATTTTTAAAAAAAATTCTAAAAAATTTTCTGTTAGATCCATCTCCTTTTAAGGAAACAATTTTTTCTGGAAATATTTTAAATTTATTTAATAATTTTTTAATTTCTTTCATATCAACAAAGTTTTTTCATAATATCCTGATAATACCCGAGCCCCTCGCCAGGTCACCACCTCACATAAAACAGTGTTGTCTTGTATGAAAGTATCTTCTTCTATATATACCCAATTTCTGAATTTAACATTCTTTCCTATATATTTTGTTTTTATAATAAAAGGTTCTTTAGATAATTTAATTTCGGGTATATTGACCTTATTAGTAAGTATATCCTTATGGACTTTAAGATAGTTTTCAATGGTTCCAATATCTTTAAAATATATATTATCTATTATATAAGCTCCTATGTTAATATTTTTATTTAAAAATTCTTGATAGATTTCAATAAGATCTTCTTTAAAAGAAAATTTTTTTAGAATATCAGGATTAATTACCTGGATTCCGGTATATGTAAATAAATTATTATTTTTATTGACTCTAAAATTTTTTACAATTCCTTTTGAGATATTTATCTCTACATTATTATTATCTCCTTTATAAAAAACCATTGTAATAGGATAAGGATTTTTAAAGTGATAATTTAAAACTTTTAAAAAATTTATATTTGTTATAGTATCAGCATTGATAATTAGAGTAGGGGAAGAAAAAAAAGATTTAGCATTTAAAAAGGCTCCACCTGTTCCTAATAATTTTGGTTCTTCAAAAATATTTATTTCTATTTCTGAATATTTCTTTTGTAACTTATTAAGGAAATCGATAAGCTTATCTTTTAAATGATAAGTATTAACACCAAATTTTTTTATTCCAATTTTTATTAATTGTTTAAAGATAATTTCAATAATCGGAATTCCAACTATAGGAAAGAGAGGTTTTGGAAGATATTTAGTATATGGTAAAAGTCTTGTGCCTTTTCCAGCGGCTAATATAAAAGCCTGCACTAAAAATTAAGATGTTTTTTTGGTTTTTTCTTCCAATTTTTCAATATCTTCTTTTACGTCAGCAGAATTAAGAGCTTCTTTAAAAGCACGAATACCTTTTCCAAGACCTGCTCCTACTTCAGGTAATCTTTTTGCTCCAAAAATTAATAAAGCTAAAAGCAAAATAAAAAATAATTCCTGTCCACCTAAAGAAGGCATTTATGGTCACCTCCTTTGGATTTCAATTATCCTAACCAGGATTATACCTATTTCATAAAGGAGTGTCAAGGGCAAAGCCAGAAGTATCTGATTTAGAGGATCTGTACCAGAAGTAAGTATAGCTGAAATTAAAAATGCTAAAATGATTGCGTAGGCTCTAAATTTTTTTAAATTTTCTGAATTTATAAGTCCTAATTTAGCTAAAAGAACTAAAAACGAAGGGACCTGAAATAAAATACCAAAAATAATAAAAATTTTTAGAACAAACGAAATATATTCTTTTAAAAAAGGTTTAAATACTAAAAAGTCTTTTCCAAAGGAGTAAAAAAATTTTAATATAATGGGTAAAAAAATATAATAAGCTATAAAAGATCCGATGATAAAGGAAAAGGAGGTCAAAATTACTGCACTTTTAACCCATTTTTTTTCATGTGGGTAAAGTCCAGGGGCCAGAAAGCTCCATATTTGGAAAAAAATATAAGGACTACCAATTATAAAACCCATAATAAGAGATAATTTTATATAAACACCAAAAACCTCAGTAAAAGCCCTGAAAAATACTTCATTTGATGAAACTGGTAAGATGTTATATAAAGGTGAAACTAAAAATGTAATAATTTTTTCAGCAAATATATAAGAAATAACTGCTCCAAAGATCCATCCAATAAAAGACCGAATTAAACACTTTCTTAATTCAAGAAGATGTTCGGTAAGAGGTTTCTTTTCATCTTCATATAATTCTTCATTCATTTATTAAAGATTCCATATTTAAAGCAATAGACTCTGGATCCATTCCTGCTAATTTAAAAAGTTCAGCTGGCTTTCCTGAAGAGGTAGGTTGTTTATGACCTAACAATTTTATTTTAATATTTCTTCTCTTTAGAGCAAGAAAAGCAGATATTTTTACTCCTAATCCTGTCTGAACTAAATGATCTTCTACCACTACTATATTTTCAGTCTCTGAGGCTTTTAAAATATCTTCTTCTGGTAAAGGTTTAATTGAAGCAATGTTTAATACACTAACATTTATTCCTTTATTTTTAAGGATTTCCCAGGCTTTTAATGCATAATGAACCATTGTTCCATAGGAAATAATAGTTCCTTTATCACCAATTCTTATCCAATCCCCTTTTCCAGGTGTAAAGGAGTAATTGGCATCAAAATAAGGGGTACCGTCTTCTTTTGTAATTATAGGAACTTTTGATCTACCCATGCCTACAAATATATTGCCTGGTCTATTAGCGATAAATCTAATAATATGATCTGTTTGGTTTCCATCTGCAGGTAGATATATTTCAAAATCTGGAAGATTTGAAAGGATACCTATATAATCTATACAGTGATGAGTAGGTCCATCCTCACCTACATCTGCTCCTAAATGAGTGGAAACTACTTTTAATGCAGTTTTATTAAGAGAATTTATTCTCAATTGATTATAGACTTCATCTATTGCAAATACTCCAAAAGTAGAAAAAAATACTAAAAATCCTTCCTTTGATAAGGCACCAGCTATAGAAGCGGTACTATGTTCTTGAATACCAGATTCAAAAAATGCCTCTGGTGAATGCTTTTTAAAGGCTCCCATTTTAACAGAGGGTTCTAAATCGCATGTAAGTCCCAAAATTTTTGGAGGTTTACCTGGTAGATTATTTTTTTCTGCAAGTTTAAATAAAGTTTTTCCATAAGCACTTCTACAATCTATTTTTGCATCAGATTCATAAAGAGTGGGTTCAGGAATTTCAATTTTTACAGAAAGAGGATCATGAGGCTGATGAGGAAAGCTAATTTTCCATGTTTTTCTTTTTTCTTTTAATTCATCTAATTCTGTTGGATCAAATCCAAGTTCTTTAAGAGCTTCTTTGGCTAAATCCTCGGGTAAAGGCATTCCATGCCATTTTGCATCATTTTCCATAAATGAGATTCCTTTTCCCATTACTGTATGAGCAAGTATAGCTGTTGGCATAGAAGGATTATCCACTTCTTTTTTTATAGCCTTTCTTAAAGCCTTATATATTTCCGAAAAATTATGTCCATCGATTTCAATAACATTCCAAGATGTAGCTAATATTTCTTCTTTTATTTTTTGTGGCATTACTTTGGAAATATCGCCACCTATTTGAAGTTTATTGTAATCAATTAGCACTATAAGATTATTTAAACCAAATTTAACTGCCCATCTTCTTGCCTCAATTACTTGGCCTTTTTGTTGTTCGCCATCTCCCATAAAACAAAATACATTATAATCCAGGTTTTTTAGTTTTAATGCCTTTGCCATTCCACATGCTGCAGAAAGTCCTTGTCCAAGATTTCCTGTGTTCCATTCAACCCCAGGAACAGACTGTTCTACATGACCCGCAAATGCAGAGCCTGCTCTTCTAAATTCCATTAAAAAAGGCTCTTCTGGAAAAAATCCATATTCACAGAGAACGCTATATACTCCTGGACTGATGTGTCCCTGACTAATTACAATACGGTCTCTTTCGTATTTTCGCGGTTCTTTAGGATCCACTCTTGCTAAAGAATAAACCACCAAGAGCATACTTAAAGAAGATAAAGATCCGCCAGGATGTCCAGAACCTGCTAAAGTAGTTGATAAAATAATTCTACGAGCACACCTCTTAAAAGCTTTTTGAAAATATTCAATTTCTTTATCAGATAAATCATCTTTATCTAAGGAAATTTTTAACATATTAATACTCCTTCCCATATAAGATATTTTGAAATTTAAAAGACATTTATACCGTGATAAAAAGAAAAATCAAGAGATAAAAATAAAAATTTAAGTGGTCTTTTTTTCTCTTTTTATAGCAATAATTCCTGTGCGAACAATTTCTTTAATGCCCATTGGTCTAAGAAGTTCTATCACTGCTTCCAGTTTATTTTTATTTCCTGTAACTTCCAAAATATAACTTCTTGGACTCACATCAACGATCTTACATCTAAAAATCTCACAGATTCTAAAAATTTCCTCCCTATTTTCCTTTTCTGCTCTTACTTTTATAAGAGCCATTTCTCTCTCTACAAAATTTCCTTCTTTTGTAATATCCACTACTTTGTAAACGTCTATTAATCTTCTTAATTGTTTTATAATTTGTTCAATAATTTGTTCATCTCCATGAGTAACAAGAGTTAAATGAGATAAAGTAGGGTCTAAAGTTTCGGCAACACATAAGCTATCTATATTAAATCCTCTTCCACTGAATAACCCTGCAATTCTTGCTAAGGCACCTGGGGTATTTTCTACAAGAACAGAAAGAGCATGCCTTTTTTCTTCCATAAAGGCTCCCTCCCTGAATTTAATTTATACCAGAATCATTTCTGTAGTTGCTTTTCCTGCAGGAACCATTGGGAAAACCCCTTCTTCTGGGGCAATATGAACATCTAAAATTACCAATTTATTTATTTTTAGAATCTCTTTTAAAGTAGGCTCTACTTCTTGAGGCTTTGTAATTTTTATTCCAATAGCTCCATAAGCTTCGGCTAATTTAACAAAATCTGGTAAAACTGAAAATTTTACATAAGAATATCTTTTACCATAAAATAACTCTTGCCACTGTCTAACCATTCCAAGATATCCATTATTAAGAATAATTATTTTTATAGGTAATTTTTGCTCCATAGCAGTGGCTAATTCTTGAATGTTCATTTGAATAGATCCATCTCCTGCAATATCAATTACCAATTTATTTGGATTTCCAATTTGGGCTCCTATAGCAGCAGGAAATCCAAACCCCATAGTTCCTAAGCCGCCCGAAGTGATTAAAGTTCTTGGATATTTAAATTTATAAAATAAAGCAGTCCACATCTGGTTTTGTCCAACTTCGGTTGCAATAATAGCTTCACCTTTAGTAAGTTCGTAAAGCTTTTCAATTACATACTGAGGTTTTATATAATTTGAATCTTGTTTATAAGAAAGAGGATAACGTCTCCTCCATATATCAATCTGTTCCCACCATTCACGAAATCTTTCTTTCCAGTATTTTTTAGGTTTTTCAGCAATTTTAACAATTTCCAATAATCTTATAAGAGATCTTTTACAATCTCCTACTATAGGTACATCTACTTTTACATTTTTTTGAATGCTTGTAGGATCAATGTCAATATGGATTATTTTAGCCATAGGAGCAAATGCATCTACTTTTCCAGTTACTCTATCATCAAATCTTGCTCCCACAGCTAAAAGCACATCACAATTAGCTACAGCCATATTAGCATAATAAGCACCATGCATACCAAGCATTCCCAAAGATTGATAATGATCTCCTGGGAATCCACCTAACCCCATTAATGTCATAACTACAGGAAGATTTAAGGTTTCAGCAAGTTTTTTAACTTCTTCACAAGCACCAGCAGAAATGACACCCCCGCCTATCAATAAAACAGGTCTTTCAGCTTTTTCTAACAAAAAATAAGCTTTTTCAATTTGTTTAATATGGGGCTCATAAACCGGATTATAACTTCTCAAACGAATTTCTTCAGGATATTCGAATTCTCCTTCTGTTTGTTGAATATCTTTAGGGATATCCACTACTACTGGTCCAGGTCTCCCTGTTTTAGCAATATAAAAAGCTGCTTTTAAAGTCCGAGGAAGATCTTCTATTCTTTTTATTAAAAAATTATGCTTTGTAATAGGACGGGTTATACCCGTTGTATCTGTTTCTTGGAATGCATCATTTCCAATTAATTTAGTAGGTACTTGACCAGTTAATACTACTATAGGAATAGAATCCATATATGCGGTAGCAATTCCAGTTACTGTGTTAGTAGAACCTGGGCCAGAAGTGACCAGTACAACACCCACTTTTCCAGTGGATCTTGCATATCCATCAGCAGCATGTGTAGCTGCCTGCTCATGTCTTACAAGTACATGCTTTATTTCTGGAGTTTTATAAAGTTCATCATAAATATCTATTACAGCACCTCCAGGATACCCGAAAATTACATCTACTTTCTCTTTTTTAAGAATTTCTATTACCATTCGAGCTCCACTCATTTTTGTACTCAAGTTTCTTCCCTCCTTGCGAAAGAATTTTTTTATTAAGATTATAAATTGAAAAATTTTGATTTTTTATTATATAATTCAGGTTTTATAGAGATATCCCTTGTAATAGAATTTTTTTCTTTTTAACCTCCTTCATAAAAAGATATTTTTTTAATCTATTATTACACCTTTATATTGCTTTATTAACTCGTAAATCTTTTCTTTAATATAAAGTTTTTCTTTTTTTATTTGCTTCATTTTTATTTCTTCTTCAGTAGTTAAATAAGGTCGTTTAATTAATTTTTCCAATTCTTTTTCCAAGTTTTGATGTCTTTCAAAAAGCGCTTTTATTTCTTCATATTCTTCAGCAAATTTTTTTACTAATTCTCTATCCATAATATTTTTCCTCCCCTAATTATTTTAATTTTTTATAATATTACTACAATTTGTGAAAATTTTCTTGATTAACTTTCCTCCTTTTTTTCTCTATAGGGAGTTAAAGCTTTTAAAATTTCTATAGGGAGAGGAAAAATAATCGTTGAATTTTTCTCTGTAGCGATTTCTGTTAATGTTTGAAGGTATCGTAATTGTAAAGTGATAGGATCTTGAGCCATAATTTTCGCAGCTTCAAGAAGAGTTTTTGAAGCTTGATATTCACCATCAGCACTGATAACTTTTGCTCTTCTTTCTCTTTCTGCTTCTGCTTGTTTAGCCATAGCTCTTTTCATTTCTTCAGGAAGATCGATTTCTTTTATTTCTACTTTAGAGACTTTTACGCCCCAGGGTTCTGTATCTGCATCCAGTATTTCTTGAAGTTTTATGTTCAATTTTTCTCTTTCTGCTAAAATTTCGTCAAGCTCTGCCTGTCCACATACACTTCTAAGTGTGGTTTGAGCAAGCTGACTCGTTGCATAATAATAATCTTCAACTTGAAGAAAAGCCTTTTCCGGATCAACAACTCTAAAATAAACCACTGCACTAACTTTTATAGATACATTATCACGAGTAATTACTTCTTGCGGAGGTACATCTAAGGTAATTACTCTTAAATCTATTTTTCTCATAGTATCAATCACAGGAATTAAGATAATTAAACCAGGGCCTTTAACAGCATGAAATTTTCCTAATCTTAAGATTACAGCTCTTTCATATTCTCTAATAATTTTAATTGAAACCTGTAAAAAAAGTAAAATAAGCACAATTAAAAAAAGCAATGATAAACTCATTATCTCCTCCTTTTACTTTTTCTTTTTATTATTTTATTTTAAAAACTTTCTTTTGGTCAAGATTTGACTTGTAAAAATAAAAAATTTTTATTAAAGTTAAATTTATGAATTCCCTTTTTTGGGATAGATTAATCACTTTAACTTCTTTTCCATATAAAGCAAGTACACTTAAAGTTGTTCAAACTCATATTTCTTATATTTTTATTACTGATTCCTATGTGTATAAAATTAAAAAGCCTGTTAATTTCGGGTTTTTGGATTTTACTACTTTAGAGAAGCGTAAATTTTTTTGCGAAAAAGAAGTTCAGTTAAATAAAAGATTATGTCCGGATTTATATATCGGGGTGGTTCCTGTTACAAAAGAAGAAGGAATTTATAAATTTGAAGGTAAAGGAGAGCCTGTAGAATATGCAGTAAAAATGAAAAAACTTCCCGAAAATGGAATGATGTCAGATCTTTTAAGAAAAAAAGAAATAACTGCAACACATATTGATATGCTTATAGATGTACTGGTTCCTTTTTATAAGACTTCTGCAACTGGTAAAAATATTGATAAATATGGAGATACAGAAATCATTACTTATAATACAGAAGAAAATTTTGAACAAACGAGATCATTTGTAGGGAAAGCTTTGAGAGAGGAGAAATATAATCACATTGTGAAATACACTCGAGATTTTATAAAAAATAATGAAAAATTATTTAAAAAACGTATTAAAGAAGGATATATAAGAGAGGGACACGGAGATTTATACTCAGCCAATATTTGTTTTGACGATTTTAAAAAGGTATATGTATTTGATTGTATAGAATTTAATGAAAGGTTTAGATGTGGTGATGTATGTTCGGATATTGCTTTTCTGGCAATGGATCTGGATTATCATCGGTATAAAGATTTAGCGGATTATTTTATAGATGAATATGTTAAAAAAAGCGGTGATAAAGATTTATTAAAATTGCTGAATTTTTATAAGTGTTATAGAGCTTATGTAAGAGGAAAAATCGGATGTTTTACTTATGCCTCCTCTGGGGTCCCTGAAGAAGAAAGAAAAAAATCTTTGGAAAATGCTCAAAAATATTTTGATTTAGCTTATTTATACGCAGGTGGTTATCCAAAAATAATAATTTTTATGGGACTTTCAGGAACAGGAAAAACGTTTTTAGCTCACAGGCTTTTAAAAGATTATCCAGCTGTTTATATTTCTTCAGATGTAATTAGAAAAACATTATTGAATTTAGATCCTTCAAAGCATTATTATGCAGAATTTGAAAAAGGGATTTATTCACCAGAAATAACAGAAAAAACCTATAAAGAAATGATTAGAAGAGCTGAAGAAGAGACTTCTTATGGAAGAGATGTAATTTTGGATGCAACTTTTAGAGATGAAAAGTATAGAAATATGGTAATAGAAAGATTTAAAAATAAAAAAGTAAAAATTTATTGGATATGGTGTTATGCAGAAGATGAAATAATTAAGCAGAGAATGTTAAAAAGAAAAGAAGAAGACACATACTCAGATGCTCTTTGGGAAATTTATCTTTCTCAAAAACAAAAATTTATTCCACCCACAACTTTAAATCCTTTAATTTTACTTGACACAGCTCAACCTTTAGAAATTCTGGAAGAAAAAATCAAAGAATTTCTAAAAAATTAACTCTTGTCTTTTAAAAAGGAATGATTATTTTTTTGTCCAAACTTAGATATTGTTGAAATAAAATCTAACAAGGAGGTGAGGAAATGAAGATTAAACCGTTGTATGATCGTATCTTGGTTCAGCGTATAGAGGAAGAACAAAAGACAGAGTCTGGTATTATTATTCCAGATACAGCTAAGGAAAAACCAATTATGGGTAAAGTAATTGCAGTAGGTGAAGGTAGGCTTTTAGAAAATGGGCAAAAACAACCATTAATAGTAAAAGAAGGAGATAAAATTCTTTTCAGCAAATATGCAGGAACTGAAATCAAAATAAAAACAGAAGAATATCTCATTATGAGAGAAGATGATGTCCTTGCAATTATTGAAGAATAATGATCTTTCAAAATGTAAGTTTAAAAAAAATAAAAAAATATTTTAAAGGAGGTGAAGGATATGGCTGCAAAGGAAATTATTTATGGATCTAATACAAGAGAGAAAATTTTAAGTGGTGTAGATAAACTTGCAAATGCTGTTAAAGTAACACTTGGTCCAAAAGGAAGAAATGTAATTTTGGAAAGGTCTTTTGGTTCTCCTTTAATTACCAAAGACGGAGTGACTGTTGCTAAGGAGATTGAATTAGAAGATAAATTTGAAAATATGGGAGCACAGATGGTAAAAGAAGTTGCTTCAAAAACCAGTGATGTAGCTGGAGATGGAACTACAACTGCTACAGTACTTGCTCAAGCTATTTTCCATGAAGGAATGAAACTTGTAGCTGCTGGAATTAATCCAATGGCTATTAAAAGGGGAATTGATAAAGCTGTTGATGCAGTGGTAAAAGAATTAGAAAAAATTGCTAAACCTTGTAAATCCCGTCAAGAAATAGCTCAAGTTGCTGCTATATCTGCTAATAATGACATTACCATCGGTAATCTTATTGCTGATGCCATGGATAAAGTTGGTAAAGAAGGAGTTATAACTGTTGAAGAATCTAAAGGATTGGAGACTTATTTAGAAGTTGTAGAGGGAATGCAATTTGATCGTGGATATATTTCTCCATATTTTGTTACAGATGCCGAAAAAATGGAATGTGTATTAGAAGAGCCGTATATTCTTGTATACGATAAAAAGATAAGTGCTATGAAAGATTTATTACCTCTTCTTGAACAGGTAGCTCGTTCTGGTAAACCTATCTTAATTATTGCTGAAGATGTAGAAGGAGAGGCATTAGCTACTTTAGTAGTAAACAAACTCAGAGGAGTATTAAATTGTTGTGCTGTGAAGGCCCCTGGATTTGGTGAAAGAAGAAAAGCTATGCTTCAAGATATTGCTATCTTAACCGGTGGTAGTTTTGTATCCGAAGAACTTGGAATGAAACTTGAAAATGTTCAATTGAAAGATCTTGGTAGAGCAAGAAGAGTCGTGGTAACAAAAGAAAATACTACTATTATTGATGGTGCCGGAAAGAAAGAAGATATTGAAGCACGTATTAAACAAATTCGTGCTCAAATTGAGGAAACCACATCTGATTATGATCGTGAAAAACTTCAAGAAAGACTTGCTAAATTAGTTGGAGGAGTTGCTGTAATTTATGTAGGAGCAGCCACAGAAACAGAAATGAAAGAAAAGAAAGCCCGTGTAGAAGATGCTTTAAATGCTACTAAAGCTGCTGTGGAAGAAGGTATTGTTCCAGGAGGAGGTACTGCTTATATTAGATGTTTACCTGTATTAGAAAATCTAAGTGTAGATGGAGATGAAAAACATGGAGTAGAAATAGTTAAAAAGGCTCTTGAAGATCCTTTACGTCAAATTGCTTTGAATGCAGGTTTTGAGGGTTCAATAATTGTAGAAAAGGTAAAAGCTGAAAAAGGAGATATAGGATTTGATGCATCTGATGGAGAGATAAAAGACTTGGTAAAAGCAGGAATTATAGATCCAAAGAAAGTGACTCGTTGTGCTTTGCAAAATGCAGCTTCTATAGCAGGACTGTTATTAACAACAGAAGCTATGGTAGCTGAAAAACCAAAGAAAGAAGAAAAAACTCCATCTGTACCAGGTGGTGAATTCTAATAATTCTGAATTAAGGGGGGGTTACCCCCCTATCTTTTTAAATTCTTAAATTTTTAAAATTTTTTCATCAAAAAATTCATCTAATTTCTAAATATAAAATCATCAATTTTCTCATTTTCTTGTTTAAATTTTAAAAATGAATTATATTAAAATTAAACACCAAGAGAAATTAAATAGAGGTGTTATTATGTATAAAAAATTTAATATTTTATGTATATTTTTAAGTATTTTATTAAGTATTTTGTATTTTTCCTTCGCTTTTGCTGGGAAAGAAATTAATATTACTGCTGATAAAATGGAGGTTTTGGAGAGTGAAGGTTTGGTAGTTTTTACAGGGCATGTAAAGGCAATAAAAAAAGATTTGAAGGTATGGGCAAATAAGTTATATGTTTATTATAATAAAAATAAAGGGCAGAGGAATATTTATAAAATTATTGCTTTGGGACAGGTAATTATAAAAAAACAGGGCTGGAAGGGTTACTGTGATAAAGCTGTATATTTCAAAGATCAAAATAAATTAGTATTAGAAGGAAATCCAAAGGTATGGTATAAAAATGATTTGGTAGAAGGTGATATTATTACTGTCTATTTTAATGAAGATAGAAGTGAAGTATTAGCTAAAGGAGAGGGTAGAGTTAAGGTTTATCTCCATGAAGAATAATAGAAGAATTTTAAATGCTAAAAATATAGAAAAATATTTTAAGAACAAACAGGTAGTTAAAGGAATATCTTTAGAAATTAAAGAAGGAGAAATAGTTGGACTTCTTGGGCCAAACGGAGCAGGAAAAACAACTTCTTTTTATATGATAGCTGGTTTTTTAAAACCAAATAAAGGTAAAATTTTTTTTAATAACGAAGACATTACTCATTTAGATGTTGCGCAAAGGGCTCAAAAGGGCATTATATATCTACCTCAAGAATCTTCTGTTTTCCGTAAACTTACTGTTAAAGAAAATTTTGAAATAGTAATAGAAAGATTGAAAAATAAAACAAATGGGATTTATGAAAAATTAGAATATTATGTAGAATTATTTGAATTACAAGATCTCTTGAAGCAAAAAGCTTACACTCTTTCAGGTGGACAGAAAAGAAAGGTAGAAATTGTGAGAGCATTATTAATTGAACCGCATTTTATTCTTTTAGATGAACCATTTACAGGAATAGATCCTATAGGAGTATCTCAATTAAAAGAAATCTTTAATACATTGAAAAATCAAGGAATAGGACTTTTAATTTCTGATCATAATGTAAGAGAAACTTTGAAAATTTGTGATAGAGGTTATGTAATAGCAGAAGGAGAAATTATTGGAGAAGGTACCCCGCAAGAACTTTTAAATAACCCTTTAGTAAAAGAAAAATATTTAGGAGATTCATTTACTATTTAAGCCTATGATTGATTTAAAAAATAAATTAATTCTTACACATCAACTTTTACTTACACCACAATTAAAACTTAATTTAAAGGTCCTTCAGCTAAATACTATAGAATTAAATGAGTTTATTTTGCAAGAAGTTCAAAAAAATCCGTTTTTAGAAATAGAATATAAAGATCAAGCTAATATTTTAGAAAATAATCCTCCAGCTCCAGAGGATATAAAGTTAAATGAAGAATTAAATATTGAAGAATTTTGGGAAAAAAGTTTTTATAATCCTTCTTTATATAGCGAATCTCAAGAAGAGGTTAATTGGGAAAATATCTTAAGAGCAGAAGAAAGTCTTTTGGATTATCTCTCCTGGCAGATAAGATTAAAAGAACTTACGGATTTGGAAAGAGAAATAGCATATTATTTAATAGGAAATTTGGATGAGAGAGGATATTTAACAATTTTTCCAGAAGAGGTGGCAAAGAAATTTAAAGTCTCTATAGAAAAAGTGGAAAAAGTAAGAAACATAATCAAAAATTTGGATCCAATAGGAGTAGCTTGTTTAGATGTTAAAGAATGTTTGCTTACTCAATTAAAATTTATGAATTATTCAGAAGATAGTCTTCCATATATATTAATTGAGAAACATTTAGAAGAATTAAATCAAAATGTAGAACATTTAAGTAAAAAATATGGATATTCAGAAGAAGAATTAAAAAAAGCTTTAGAAGTTATTCGGCAACTTGACCCTTATCCAGCGAGAAATTTCTTTTCCGAAAAATATATATATGTGGAACCGGATTTAATTTTTTATAAAAAAGATGGAAAATGGAGAGTCGAAATAACGAGGGATCAGATATTTAGTATAAAATTAAATGAAACTTATAAAAAATTTTTAAAAGATTCTAAAAAATTTAGATTAAATAAAGATACTAAGAAGTATTTAAGAGAAAAAATACGAGATGCTGAGATGTTACTTAAAGCTTTAGATAGTAGATATAGCAGTCTTTATAAAGTAGGTAAAGCTATTTTAGAACATCAAATAGAGTTTTTTGAAAAAGGAATAAAATATCTAAAACCTTTAACACTTAAGATAATTTCTGAAGATACTGGGCTACATGAATCTACTGTAAGCAGGATTATAAATCGTAAATACGTTCAAACTCCTACAGGCATTTATCCTTTAAAATTTTTCTTTTCAACAGGGTATGCTAATGAAAAAGGTGAAAATATTTCTTCTAAAGCAGTAAAAGACTATATAAAAGAAATTATCGATAATGAAGATTCAAAAAAGCCTTTAAGTGACAGTGCTATAGCGAAAGTTTTAAAAGAAAAATATGGAATTAAGATTGCAAGACGGACAGTAACAAAATATAGAGAAGAATTAGGGATACCATCTATTAGAGAAAGAAAAAATAAATAGGAGGAAAAAAAATATGATGGATTTTATTTTCACTTTTAGAGGAATGGAATCTTCCAATGCGATTAAACAGTATGCAGAAAAAAAATTTAGAAGATTTGAAAAATATTTTATTGGACCTGTAGAAGTTCAAATAGTATTTAAAAGAGAAAAATTTAGAGAAATTGTAGAAGTTGTAATTACAGGAGATGGACAAAAAATAATTGCTAAGGAAGAAACTTCAGATATATACGAGGCTATAGATTTGGTTCATGATTCGGTGGAAAAACAAATAAAAAAAATTAAAGAAAAAAGAAAAGGATTCAGAAAATCTCGTGAATCTCAAATGTCTATTGAAATTCCTGAAGATAAATATTTAATCAAAACAATGGAAATAAATCCTCTTTCAACTCAAGAAGCAATTGAATGGTTTGAAAAAAATAAAGATACTTTTATGCTATTTTATAATACTGATTATGATAAAATTTGTCTTATTTATAAAGAAGGAGATAAACCGGTTCTTATTATTCCTGAGTTTTCTTAAAAATTTGAATTTCTTGAAATGATAAATCTGGTAATTATTACTGGAATTTCTGGTTCAGGGAAAAGTACAGCTTTAAAAGCTTTTGAAGATCTGGGATATTTAGCTATTGATAATTTCCCTATTCGACTTCTTTTTGCATTTTTAGAGGAAATAAAAGAAAGCCTCGAAAATAGAGAAGTTGCGTTAGTAATGGATTTAAGAGATAAATACTTTTTATCCGAGTATTCAAAGACCTTTCAAAAATTGAAAGAAAAAGGATATTCTTTTGAGATTATATTCTTAGATGCTCAAACAGAGGTATTAATTAATAGATTTAATCAAACTCGAAGACCACATCCTTTAATCAAAAAAGAGCACTCCCTTTTATCTGCTATAGAAGCAGAAAGAGAACTCCTTCTTCCTCTAAAAAATATATCTACTATAATCTTGGATACCACTTTTTATAACATCCATCAATTGAGAGAGGAAATATTTAAAATCTATAAAAACAGAAAAAACTTAAGTCAAATGGTAGTAAGTCTTATATCCTTCGGATATAAATATGGGATTCCCTATGATGTAAATTATTTATTTGATATAAGATTTTTACCTAATCCTTATTTTGTGCCAGAGCTTAAACCATTAGTTGGAACAGAAAAAGAAATTAGAGAGTACTTAAAAAGATTTGAAAGTTATCAGCAATTTTTGAAAGAATTGACGGAGTTCTTGAAATGGATTATTGAAAAGCATATAGAAGAGGGAAGAAGATATATAAGTATCGGGGTAGGATGTACTGGAGGAAGACATAGAGGACCCGCTGTTGTAGAAGATTTAACAGAAAGTTTAAAAAGCCGATTTTTTAATAATATAGAAATAGTAAAAATTCATAGAGATATAAATAGAGATGTATGAAATAAAAGATGTTAAGGAAGAAGAATTAGAATTAATATCCAAATTAGAAAAAGATTTATTTTTAAAAAATGCATGGTCTTTTGAACAGATCAAAAATGAATTTAAAAATAAATTTTCAAAAATACTGGTTATTAAAAAGAATAATAAAATCTTAGGATATTTAATTTTTAGAAAGGTTTTAGATGAAATAGAAATACTTAGAATAGGTATAATAAAAGAATATCAAAATAAAAAAATAGGTACTTATTTTTTACAAAAATTTATAGAAACTTTCTGCTACAATAAAAATATTAATAAAATATTTTTAGAAGTATCAGTTGCTAATAAAATAGCTTATAATCTTTATAAAAAGTTAGGTTTTAAAGAACTTAGTATAAGAAAAAATTATTATGATGATTATATTTTTAATAATAAAAGAGATGCTATAGTGATGGTAAAAGAGTTTAATAATTGAAAAAATGATAAAAATCGGAATTAATGGTTTTGGAAGAATAGGAAGAGCTATTTGTAGAGCTATATTTAAATATTCAGAATTTAATGAAATAGAGCTTGTAGGTATTAATGATCTTGCTTCTCCTGAAATGTTGGCATATTTGCTTAAATATGATTCTGTTTTTGGAAAATTTCCTTATGAAATTTCTGTTGATGGAAATACCTTTATAGTAAATGAAAAGAAAATAAAGATTTTTCAGGAAGAAAATCCTGAGAGAATACCTTGGAGAGAAACAGGAGTAGATTATGTAATTGAGTCAACCAGAAAATTTACAAATGCGAATCTGGCAAGAAAACATATTTTAGCAGGTGCTAAAAGGGTTATTATTTCAGCGCCTGCTAAAGATGAAGATGCAGTGATAATAATGGGGGTTAATGAACATATATATAATCCTACTGCACATTTTATAATCTCTAATGCATCCTCCATTTGTGTATGTCTGGCATGTGTATTAAATGTTTTAATGAAATATTATGAAATTGAAAAAGTTTCTGTAACTGTAGTTCAATCTTATACAAACAGCCAGAGGCTTTTAGATGGGATTCATCCTTGGGACTTTCGTAAAACACGAGCTGCCGGAGAAAATATGATACCTGTTATGAGAGACATAAACGGGATAATTAGTAAAGTTTTACCAGAATTGAAAGAAAAAGTAGATGGAATAAGCATAAGAGTTCCAACTCCTGATGTATCTTTAATTGATATAAACTGTATTATAAAAGAAAGAGTCACACCTGCGGAAGTTAATAAGATCTTTAAAGAGAATCAAAATAGATATTTAAAATATATTGAAGAACCAATTGTTTCAAGAGATCTAATTGGTGAACCTTACAGTGCGATTATTGATGGATTAGCTACAAAGGTAATAGATAAAAATTTAATAAAAATCCTTGCATGGTATGATAACGAATGGGGATATTCTGTAAGACTTTTAGACTTAGTGAAATATATATCGCAAAAAGAAATATAATCTACTATGGAAAGGTTTACTTCTAAAGCTTTATTGGCTAATTTAGCACAGACTTTTGTTAAAGAAGTTTATTATGATCCACAATACAATCTATTTTTGGAAATATTTGAAGAATTTCCAGCTTTAAAAAATCAAATAAAGGATTTACTTAAAGAACTTTTTCATCCTTATAAAAATAGTTTGCTTGTTTTAGACGAATTTAGAAATTTTTTTCTAAAAAATCTTTCTATTTTATTAAATAGCAATTATAAAAAAACTACATATTGGTTGATTTTTGATATTCTTTTCAAATTTTTTGGGGAAAATAAAGAAATAAACATAAAGGCCTCTGAAGTTATTTTTTCTATTTTGGATAAAACCTTAGAAACTATAAATAAGGAAAATTTTTCAGAAATAGAAATCATATTTCGCGAAATATTAAAAGCTATACTTAACTTACCCAATCATTATTTTTTAAACTTTCTGGAAAATTATTATTCCTTCAAAAGACTTGCAAAAAAGCTTACTAAATTTGAGATAAATAAGCCTTTGGAGAATGTTTGTTCTGATCTTTTAAAAAGATCTTTTATTTTAACCTATGAATTATGGGAAAATTTTATAAAAGGTGAAATAGAAGAATATTTAAAAGAGCTTAATCCACAAGAGACACAGTTAATTTTTGATTCATCTTATTTTACTTCTTTAATTTGTGAATTAAAGGAAAATTCTTTAAATATAAAAGAACTTTTGGAATTTCCTGATCATTTGGATTTATTGAAAAATTTAAAAGATTTTATCGCCTACATAAATAGTTTAGAAGATGGAAGTGTTTCTGAAGAAATTAAGCTTCTTTTATTATTTAAGTTAATAGAAACTCCGATATTACGTCTTATTCACGAGGAATTAATTCGTGAGGTAAATCAAATTTTAATAAGTTTAATTGAGTCTAAATCAATTCATAATTTGGACGAATTTTTGATAAAATTTTTTAAGATATTAAAAAAGAAATTACACTTTTATCCTTGGACAGCTCTCGAATGTATAAAAAATATTGGTATAGCTATTTTAAATAAAAAAGAGGTTTATTTAACAGAAGTTTTAATAAATGAAATAATAAAATTTGGGTTTCAACCACCTCAAATAAAAGGAATTGATGTCAACTGGAGAATTAAACAGAATCCTAATCATTTATTAAATATTAAAACATGGCTGGATATATTTAAAGTCAATCCTGAATGGTGTAGTAGTTTACTTGCAGGACTGATTTTAAATCTTAAACTATATGGAGTATCTATAAAAGATACAGATTTATTTCAAAAGGAAGTTACGGCTCTTTTGAATTCTCCTATTAAACCTGTTTATAACCTTGTTAAACAATTCTGTAAAATTTTACCTGTTTATTATAATGAAATAGGTGCAGAAGGGCTAATAAGAGATCTTTCTACAGAAGTTGATGAACTTTTTCAGAGAAAAGATACTTTAATTCATTTCTTAAGAAAATTTCTCCATATAGAAAATTCAAGTTTGGCTATTGATTTTATCAAAGATATTTTAAATTACTGGTTAACCTTAGATGGAAGATATATTCAAAAATATATACCGGATATTCTGTATCAAAGAGTTATAAATACAGAAAAAGAATATCATTTAAGAATGCAAAGACTTTTAAATACTATTTTAACTTCCCAAAAACTAACTTTAGACGAATTTCTTGAGAAAGATGTAAATACTATTAAACAATTAGTTTTTTCTTTAAATGCTGATGAAAAAGATAAACAGAAATTATTTTATATATTGCATTTATATAAACTTGAATATCAAAAATATTATGGAATGCTTCAAGATTTAAATATATTTTTTGATCAATATACTACGGATGATTTTAATTTTATTCCAAAATTAAAAGAAATTTTATACGATCAAAAAGATACCTCTTATAAACTTAATCAAATTTTATCATTATTAAAAGAACTTAAAGATAATGTAATTCTTTCTCAAGAAAAATTTAAACCTGTAGAAGAAATATTAATAAAAAGACATATAGCTGTTGATATACCTTCCATGTATGGAAGGTATAAAGAAAAAAAATTTGACTCTCTTGGTTTAACTTTTCGTCTGGAATATTTGGCAAATTGTTATTTTGAAGAAATAGTAGATAATTTCGATCTAAAATTTGTTACAAAATCTTCGTTTTATAGGATATTAAAATATCTAAAATTTTTTAAAAAAGCTTTAGAAATAGATGGGATTTATTCTCAAAAGTTTGATCTTTATCTTAATCTATTTGAGAGTTCTTTAAAAAGTTATCCACTTACTTATTCGCAATACTTAGACATATTTAAAGGATTAATTGATGGGGTTCAGCACATTGTAAAAGTCTATTATGTAAATCCGTTTCTCAAAGTTTTTCCAATGGTATTTGAGTCTCTCAATAAAGAGGAGATTTTAGAAAAATATAAAAAATGTTTAAAAAGTCCTAATAGGGAAGAAAATTATCTTGCTCTTAGTGAAATGGTAATTAGAGAGATTGTGGATTCGGCTTTTGCACTCAAATATTTGGATAAATTCTTGAAAAAAATCTATAGTGTGCTTTCAGAATACATAGAAAAAATAGATCCAGAAGATTTAAATTTACTTATGAGTTACGATAAAAAGAGAACCATTTCTTTTCTTTATAATTCCAACTCCTTTGTAATGGATCTTATTTATTTGGGTAATAAAGGATATAATTTAATGCTTCTTTCTCAGGAAACTGATTTAAATTTAAAAATTCCTTATGGATTTATTTTAACTACTGAGGTTTTCAGATGTTATAAATTAATAAAAAAATATAAAGAACTCTGGGAGGATTACAAAGAGACTATAAGACAAAATATAGCAAAATTAGAAGAATTGACAGGGAAAAAATTTGGTTCTAAGGATAATCCTTTAATTCTTAGTGTAAGGAGTGGTTCAGCTATTTCTATGCCTGGAATGATGACTTCATTATTAAATGTAGGACTTAATTTGGAAATTGTAGAAGGTTTAGCGGAAAAATCAGGAAATACATGGTTTGCATGGGATACATATAGAAGATTTATTCAAAGCTGGGCTATGGCTCATGGAATTGATAGAGATTTTTTTAACAAACTTATGAGAACTCATAAACAAAAATACGAAGTAAAAAAGAAGAAAGAATTCACAGGGGAACAGATGAAAGAACTTGCTTTAATTTATAGACAGTCTGTAATTACTTTAGGAATACCTATTATTGATGATCCTTGGGAGCAATTATTTAAAAGCATAGAACTTATTTTGAATTCTTGGTATAACAAAAAAGCTACAGCTTATAGAGAAATAATGCAGATAGCAGAGGAATGGGGAACAGCTGTTATTATTCAAGAAATGGTATTTGGTAATAGATCTCCTTCATCTGGTACAGGAGTTACATTAACTACTTCACCTGTAGGAAAATTTCCCAGAATTCTCCTGTGGGGTGATTATACTCCTAACAACCAGGGAGAAGATATTGTTTCTGGACTGGTAAATGCTTTACCTATTTCCCGAGAACAAAGGAAAATAGAAAACAGAGAAGGTCCGTCTTTAGAAGAAGCTTTTCCAGAGATATATAAAGGACTTTTAGATTTGGCTTATTATCTCGTTTATGAAAAAGGCTGGGGGCATCAGGAAATAGAGTTTACTTTTGAAAGTGGGAAAAGAGAAGATCTATACATTTTACAAGTAAGGGATCTTATATTAAGAGACGAAGAATATATCCCGGATGTAAAAAAAGAAACCTTGGAAACTTTACAATATATAGGTAAAGGAATAGGGGTTGGAGGAGGGATTATTAGTGGAAGAGTGGCTTTTAGTTTAGAAGATATTTTGGAGTTTAAAAGTAAAAATCAACCAGTAATTCTTTTAAGATATGATACAGTACCTGATAATATTAAAGAAATATCCTTGGTAGAAGGCATTTTAACTGCCCGAGGTGGACAAACTTCACATGCAGCTATTATAGCTTCGCGACTGGGTAAAGTTTGTGTAGTAGGATGTGAAAATCTTAAAATAAATGAAATAGATAAAAAAGCAAGAATTAATGGAGAAAAAATAGAACTTGGAGATTGGATAACCTTGAATGGTATAAATGGGGATATATACAAAGGGAAAATAGAAAATTCAAAAATAAATCTAAAATAAAGGAGGTGCAAAATGAAATTAGGTATAAATGGTCTTGGAAGAATAGGTAAACTCACTTTATGGCACCATGTGGCGAGAAAATATTTTGATGAAATAGTGATAAATGTGGGAAGAAATGTAGGAACATCTTTTTCGGATATAGCAAGCTATATTGAAAAAGATAGTACTTATGGATGGCTGCCTGTTTATTTGTATGGACATAAAGCCAAAAGAGTGATTGAAAACTTAGATGAAAAAAATGGCACTATGATGATTGATGGGGTTAAAGTAAAAATTTTAAGAGAAACAAGAAATCCAAAAGAAATCAATTGGAAAAAAGAAGGTGTTAAATTGGTAATAGAATGTACAGGTAAATTTAGAGATCCTACTTTAGATCCCGATGATCCAAAAGGTTCTGTAAGGGGGCATTTGGCAGCAGGGGCTGAAAAAGTAATTGTTTCAGCACCTTTTAAAATAAAAAACAAGGAAAAAGGTATTCCAGAGGATGCAATAACAGTAGTTTATGGAATAAACGAAAGTGATTATAAACCCGATAAACACAATATAATCTCTTCAGCTTCTTGCACTACTACATGTTTGGCTTATATGGTAAAACCACTTTTAGATTATTTTGGACCTGATAGAATTCTTTCTGCATCTATGGTAACTGTTCATGCAGTTACAGGTTCACAGGTTGTTCTTGATAGATTACCTAAAGAAGGAGCAAAGGATTTAAGAAGAACAAGAAGTATATTTAATAATATCATTTTAACTACAACCGGAGCTGCACAGGCATTAGCTTTAGTTATTCCTGAAATGAAAAGAATAGGATTTATGGCTGAAAGTGTTAGAGTTCCTTTAAATACAGGAAGTTTAATTATTTTAACCGTTAATATACAGGATGAAAGCATAGAAAATCATATTAATAGAGATCTTATTAATAAGATTTATAAAAACGCTGCAGAAACCAAATATAAAGATTATTTAGTTTTTACTATGGAACAAAATGTATCCTGTGATATTATTGGTTATCCAAAAGCTGCAGCTATTATAGAAGGTGCAGAAACTCATACAAGAACTGCTTTAGCAAAAGTTGATATATGTAAAGCACTTGAAGAGGCTGGTGGAAAAGTAGTTTGTACTCACGTAGAGATTCCTATTACCCAGGTAGTAGTATATGGATGGTATGATAATGAACTTGGATCTTATACTAATATGATGGGGGATTTGACTGTGCATATAGCAGAAAAAATGATCTGATTTTTTTGAAAATATGATAAGAAAAAAGGGAAGGGAAATTGCTTTACAGATTTTATATCAAAAAGATATAACAAACTTTCCTTTAGATGAAATAATTTCAAACTACAAAAAATATTTAAATATTGAGAATATTGAGTCTTTTAAATTTGCAGAAGAACTTGTGAGGGGGGTAGTTGAGAATCTTAAGTTTATAGATGAGATGATAAAAAAATATACCCCCTCCTGGCCTTTTGAAAGACTTAATCTTACAGATAGAAATATCCTGCGGCTTGCTATTTATGAAATGTTCTTCCGTCCTGATATTCCTGAGGTAGTTTCAATTAATGAAGCAATAGAACTTGCTAAAATTTACAGTACGGATGATTCTCCAGCATTTATAAATGGGGTTTTGGATAGTATTTACAAAAAAGAGGTAAAACCTTTGAAAAATCAATAAGGATTATGGGAAATGAGATAAAAATTATAACTATAGATGGTCCTGCTTCGTCAGGAAAAACTACAATTGCAAAATTACTTGCTCAAAAATTGGGTTTCCTTTTTCTTGAATCCGGGAGTCTTTATAGAATGGCGACTTATTTATTGCTTCAAAATTTCAAAGATATTAAAGAAATTTTAAAAGACGAAGAAAAATTGAAAAATTTTTTAGAAAAAAATTTAAGAGATGTTAAAATAGAATTTTCTCAAGATGGAACAAAAATTAAATGGAAAGGAAAAGTATTAAAAGATGAACTTAGAAGTAAAGAAGTAGATGAGAATGTATCAATTGTTGCGGAAAAGAAGACTGTAAGGGAGATTTTAACAAAATTTATGAGGGAATTAGCAAAAGGTAAGCAAATAATTGCAGAAGGAAGAGATATGGGTAGTGTAGTTTTTCCTTATGCAGATTTAAAAGTTTTCCTAACAGCAAATGAAGAGATAAGAGCAAAAAGAAGATATAAGGAAATAGCTTTAAAAGAAAAAAGAACTCTGGAAGAAATTCTGGAAAATATTAAATTAAGAGACAAAATAGATAGTAAAAGAAAAGTAGCGCCACTTAAAATTCCAGAAGGTGCGATTATAATAGATACGTCTTTTTTGACTCCTGAAGAAGTATTAAATAAAATATTAGAACATATTAGGAAAGATGTCTAAGGAACTGATAAGCTTAGAGGAACATATAAAAAGAGAGAAAGCAAAAGCGAGAAAATTGAGAAAAACAAAGTGGTGGAGGAAAAAAATAGCAAAAGGAATATGCTATTATTGTGGAAGAAAGGTGCCTCCTCAGGAACTTACTATGGATCACAAAATTCCTCTTTCCCGTGGAGGAACATCTGATAGGTTTAATATAGTTCCAGCATGTAAAGAATGTAATAATAAGAAAAAATATCTTCTTCCCTGGGAATGGGAAGAATATGTAAAAAAACTTAAGGAAGAGAAAAAATGTGTGGAATAATAGGATATATAGGAAATAGGCAAGTATTGCCAGTGCTTTTAGAAGGTTTAAGGAGACTCGAATATCGAGGATATGATTCAGCAGGGGTAGTATTTCTTGAAGAGAATAATATAAAAGTAATAAAAAAGAAAGGAAAGATTCTGGATTTGGAAGAAAGAATTTTTGAGAGTCAGATTTTAAAAGCAAAGGCTCCTGGATTGGGACATACAAGATGGGCTACACATGGAGAGCCTTCTGAAGAAAATGCACATCCTCATTTAGACTGCAGTAAAACAATTGCTCTTGTACATAATGGTATTATAGAAAATTATTATATTTTAAAAGAAAAACTTCTAAAAAATGGGCATAATTTTACTTCTACCACTGATACAGAAGTAATAGTGCATTTGATAGAAGAACATTTAAAGCAAGAAAATAATCTAAAAGAAGCTTTTCGGAATGCTTTAAGGGAATTAGAAGGAGCTTATGCAATCGGAGTTATGTTTAAAAATGAACCTGATAAACTTTTTGCTGCAAGAAATCAGAGTCCTTTAGTAATAGGACTGGGAGAGAATGAGAATTTTATTGCATCAGATATCCCTGCTTTGTTGCCCTTTACCAGAAAAGTTATAATTTTAGAAGATGGCGAATTTGCGATCCTTACTAAAGAAGAGGTAAAAGTTTTTAATCTGGAAGGAGAACCTATTCATAAGGAGCCAATTTTAATTCAATGGGATTTAGCACAGGCAGAAAAAGGTGGTTTTCCTCACTTCATGCTGAAAGAAATTTATGAGCAACCAGAGGCAGTTAAGCATACACTTTTGGGGAGAATAAATCTGGATAACGGGATAGTAGATTTTTCACGGGAGGGTTTAACCAAAGAATTTATTGAAGATACAGAGAAAATTTTTATAGTGGCTTGTGGCACGTCTTATCACGCGGGATTAGTTGGTAAATATATTTTAGAAAAATATATAAATATTCCTGTTGAGGTGGATCTGGCTTCAGAATTCAGATATAGAGAAAATAAATTTTCCAAAAATGCAATATTTATAGCTATTTCTCAATCAGGAGAAACTGCAGATACTTTAGCAAGTTTAAGGATTGCAAAAGAAAAAGGTGCAAAAATTCTTTCAATCTGTAATGTTTTAGGAAGCAGTATTGCAAGAGAAAGTAATGTAGTTTTGTATACACAGGCAGGTCCTGAAATAAGTGTTGCTTCCACTAAAGCATTTACTACTCAAGTAACAATATTAATTCTTCTTGCCATTTATATGGAAAAATTATTATATGGAAAAAGTGATCACAAAGAAAAAATAGAAGCTTTTATAAAAATTCCCTCACTTCTTCAAAATTTTATGGGAAAAGTGCATCCGAAAATAAAAGAAATTGCTCGTAAATGGTATCAAGCAAAAGATTTTCTTTATCTTGGGAGGAATATACTATTTCCTATAGCTCTGGAAGGAGCTTTAAAATTAAAGGAAATAGCTTATATTCATGCAGAAGGATATGCTGCAGGAGAGATGAAACACGGTCCTATAGCCTTGATAGAAGAAAATGTTCCGACTGTAATTTTAGCTGCAAAAGAAACAGGTATTGTATATGAAAAAACACTTTCCAATGCAGAAGAGGTGAGATCAAGGAGAGGGCCAATTATAGGAATAGTTTCTGAAAATAGTAAAGAAATTAAAAGATTTACAGATGACTACATAGAAGTCCCCTTTACTTTGTGGGAAGCATTACCTATATTTTATGTAATTCCTTTACAGCTTCTGGCTTATGAAATAGCGACTTTAAGAGGATGCGATGTAGATAAACCGAGAAATTTAGCTAAAAGCGTAACAGTAGAATAAAAGGGAGGAAAAAAAATGGAATGTAAAAAAGAGGAAAATTTAAAAAGGTGTACATGTACTTATGAGCCATGTCCGAAAAAGGGTATATGCTGTGAATGTATAAAGTATCATTTAAGTAGAAGAGAATTACCAGGTTGTGTATTTCCTAAAGAATACGAAGCTACTTATGATAGAAGTTTTGAATTTTTTGCAAAACTGGTTCAGGAGGGGAAAATATAACTCCTATAATGCATAGTGAAGTTCTTAAAGATGAAATAGTAAATCTTTTAGAAGCTAAGAAAGCTCAAAATATTGTAGTAATTGATGTAAGAAAAAAAGTAGATTATACAGATTTTTTAATCATTTGTAGTGCTCATTCTACCAGGCATACACAAGGGTTATGTGATTTTGTAATATTTGAACTGGAAAAACTTGGTATTAAACCTCTTGGAATTGAAGGAATGGAATTGGGACAGTGGATTGTGATAGATTATGGAAGCGTTGTTGTTCACATATTTTATGAACCTATTCGTGAAATTTATGCTCTTGAGGAACTTTGGGGAGATTTTCCTCCTCCAAAGAGAGATAAGGAAGAGTTTCAGAGGCTGGCTTAAAATCAAATAAATGTTCACATATTTTATCTATCAATAAATCCAGATTTTTTCCAGTTTTTGCTGAAATTGCAATTCCATTATATTTTGAAAGAATATTATTTAACCATACAGGTGAAAAATCTTCTTTTTTTTCTACTAAATCAAGTTTATTGAAAACAGTTATTCTTGGAAAATGAAGCAGGTTCATTTCCTCTAAAAGACTTTCAACTATTTCTATATGATTTTCAAAATCAGAATGGGAGATATCTACTAAATGAAGTAATAAGTCCGCACTGTATAATTCTTCCAATGTGGCTTTAAAAGCCTTTTTAAGATCTTCAGGAAGATCCCTTATGAATCCTACAGTATCTGAAATTAAAAATGTTTTTCCATTTTTTGTTCTTACTGCCTTTGTTACAGGATCAAGAGTTGCAAAAAGTTTATCCTCAGCTAAATAATTACTTTTGGCAAGGGTATTTAATAAAGTAGTTTTTCCAGCATTTGTATATCCTATAAGAGCCACAATTTTAAAATTCATTTTTTTTCTTTTTTTTCTTCTCAAATCTCTTTGTTTAGAAATTTCTTTTAATTCTCTCTCTAATTTAGCAATCCTATCTTTTATTCTTCTTCTATCAATTTCAAGTTTTGTTTCTCCTGGCCCTCTACCTCCTATTCCTCCGGTTAAACGGGAAAAGGCATCGTCTTTTGCTCTTAAACGAGGTAGAGCATACTTTAATTGTGCTATTTCCACCTGAATTTTCCCTTCTCTGGAACGTGCTCTTTGAGCAAATATATCTAAAATTAATTGAGTTCTGTCAATAACTCTTAAATCTGTAACTTCTGTTAAAGCCCTTACCTGTGAAGGAGAAAGTTCTCTATCAAAAATAAGCAAATTTGCTCTATTTCTCATTGCTGTAATCATTACTTCTACAAGTTTTCCTTTTCCTATTACATATTTTGGATCAGGTGAAGGTCTTTTCTGAATAACTTCTCCTACTACTGTAACCCCTGCAGTGCGAGCAAGTTCCTTTAATTCTGCTATTCTTTCTTCCAAAAAATCTTCGCCAGGTTTTTGAAGGAAAATAAGGATCGCTCTATCTTTATTTTCATCTACTTCTTTTCTGGGTTTTATTCTCTCTAATTCATCCTCCAAATTTTTGATTAATTCTAAAAAATTTTCTTTTAAATCCCATACATAACAGGGTTTTAAGAAATAAAAGAAATTATTTTCCTGAGATAAAGAACCTGTAAGAAATTCCGGATTAGGTAAAATATAAGCTATATGAATTTTACCAGGCTCTCCATTTTCCCTTACTTCCAGTGCTCCAAGTAAATCCAGTCTGAGAAATGCAAGGTCAATAAGATCGTCTTGATCAAGACCGGATTGTTTGTGATAATTTTTATTTTTTATTAAATGTGTATGAATAAGTCTTAAACCTTTTAATCTTGCTATATGATCACGATATCCTTTTAATTCTGGAATAACAATTCTATTAAATGTTCCTACAATTACATAATCTATTTCTCCTTTTCTATTTATAAGAATACCTACTTGACGGTTAATTTCGGCAGAGATATGAGCTATTTCCCTGGCTAATTCAGGAGTAATTATTGAAAAGGGAGGGATTTTTCTACGATAAATCCGCTCCAATCTTTTTAATTCGTTGGGTTTTAACCCTGCTGTATTTCCAAAAATAGTATAGCTCATAAATTTATTTTATTAAAATAATATAAAAAAATAATTTTTATTTACAAGGGATAAAATTATTTCTTTTTATCTTTGTGAGGTTCTACATGAATAATCACCGAGAGTTCAGGGTGTTTTTCTTTTATATTTTTTTCCAATTCATCACATAAATGATGCGCTTTTTTAACTGGGATATTTCCATTAACAGTAAGATGAAATTCTACAAAACCTTTTCTTCCTGCCTTACGAGTTTTAAAATTATGCATACCAACTGTTTTAAAATCGCTTTTAGCCTCATTTAAAGTTTTATCAATAATTGTCTTTATTGAGGCTACTTTTTCCTCTGGTAAACTTTCATCAAGAAGAGAACTTATAGATTCTTTTATTAATTTAAAACCCATGTAAAAAATATTTATTCCTACTAAAATACCCATAAGAGGATCAAGGATCCAAAAATTAAAAAACTTTGCCAGAACAATTCCTCCGATTATTCCTAAGGTTGTTAATATATCACTTAGTAAATGAGTTGCGTGCGAGATCAAAATTGGTGAGTTTTCTTTTTTTCCACCTTTATAAAGAATATATACAAGAAAAAAATTTAAAGCTATACTCGGACTTAAAAAAAGAAAACCTTTATCTAAATGAGAAATTGGCTTTATTTGAATAAAACTATGTATTGCTTTCCATAAGATAGACACTGAGGCACTAAGAATAAAAAGAGCTTCTAAAATTGAGATAATATATTCAATTTTAGTATGTCCGTAAGGATGAGTAGAATCTGAGGGTTTAAGGGCTATCTTTATTCCTATAAAGGCCATAGTAGCTGAAAATATATTTATTATTGATTCCATTGCATCTGAATATATTGCAACGGATTTTGTAATAAAATAAGCGATGAATTTAAAAATAAATATAAGGATGCCGAATGTTAGGCTTATAAGTGTAAGTCTGATACCAATAGAATTAATTTTTTCCATTCAATCCCTTGCGTTTTTAACAGAATAAACTGCTATTAATAAAGAAATTATACTTAAAATTAAAAGAATAAATAAATTATAAAGTTTGTATTTTTGATATAAAGCTATACTTCTTAAAGTTTCAGAAACTATAGTTAAAGGCAAAATTTTTATAATAAGTTGAAGAGGATGTGGTAAATTTTCTACAGGAAAAAAAGTTCCTCCAAGAAACATCATAGGAGTGATAATAAAATTTGTTACCAAAGTTTGATCTGCGTGAGATTTAATAAACATAGCAGATGCTATTCCTAAGGAAGAAAAAATAAAAGCGTTCAAGAAGATAACAAAGAAAAAAATAAAATTTAGATGCGGTTTTACACCCGAAGCAAAGGCAATTATCAAAATAATAAAAATACTCAAAAAAGCTTTTGTTATTCCGCCAAAAATTTCTCCAAGAATATAACCAAAAGATGAAACAGGCGATGCTTGAAATTCTTCAAAAATTTTTAAATAAAATCTATTTATATTAAGTTCCACATTTATATTAAAAGCCTGAAGCATACTCGTTGCTGCTATTAATCCAGGTATAAGAAATTCTAAATAATTTCTGCCATTTATATTGATATTTTTTCCTAAAGCAATTCCAAAAGCTAAAATATAAAGAAGCGGATTGATAGAAAGAGAAATAATTAATTTAAAAAACCTTTTTCTCAATATAAGAAGTTCTCTTATATAAGTAGCTAAAAAACCTTTCATGATTTTCTTTCAATATAATTTATAAATACATCCTCAAGAGTAACTCTTCTCAAACTTACAAAATAATTCTTTTTTGTAAAATATAAAAGTTTTTCTTCTGCCTGGTTTTTATCTTTGAAATAAAAAGTTTTTAAACCTTCTGGAAAATAGACATCAAGAGCGAAATTTCCTAAGGATTTTATAAAATTTTGAGGAGTATCAATTTTTATTATACTTCCTGAAAATATGAAAGCAACTCTATCAGCGAGAAATTCTGCTTCTTCCATATAATGGGTGGTTAGAAGAATTGTTGTTCCTTGAGATTGTATTTTTTTGATAAATGCCCATATTTTCCTTCTTATATGTGGATCAAGTCCTACTGTGGGTTCATCTAAAAGTAAAATTTTTGGTTCATGTAAAAGTGCCCTTATAATAAGAATTCGTCTTTTAAGTCCTTCTGAAAGTTCTCTTACTCTTGTATTTTTTCTTTCTTTTACATCAGCCAATTCTAAAAGATGTTTTATTTTTTCTTTTATTTTATGCAAAGGCATTTGATATAAAAGCCCATGAATTAAAAGATTTTCTTCCACAGTGAGTTCAAGATCAAGGTTTATATATTGAGGAACAAGACCAATTAATTTTTTAGCCCATAAAGAGTTTTGTGTAATTTCTTTTTGATAAAGAAAAATCTTACCTTTAGTAAGTTTAGTAAGTCCTGCAATTATTCTTATAGTAGTTGTTTTTCCTGCTCCATTTGGCCCAAGAAGTGCGAAAAGTTCTCCTTCTTTAATCTCAAAAGATATTCCTTTTAATGCAGTAATATTTTTATAGTTTTTATACAAATTTTCTAATTTTAGAATAACTCTGGACATTTAATAAGATTTAAAATTAAAAAATTTAAATTAATTTATTAAATAAATTTTTATCCTCTTGTCTTGACAAATTATAGATTTTTATCTTACAATTATACTATACTTTTTCTTTAGATTAATCAAGGAATTAAAAATCAAAATTGGAGGTGTTTTATGGCTGAGGATCTAAAAAAGATGTATAGAACAGTGGTACCTGATCATTTTCCTTCTGAAATTAGAATTACTTTTGGAGATCAAACTTTAATTTATAAAAAACGCACATGGGAGATTGAAGTTGAGCCCGGTGTAGTTGAAAAAAGAGGGTTAAGGTATGGAGAAAATCCTGATCAGGAAGCAGCTTTATATGAGCTTGTAGCAGGTAATTTAATTTTAGGTGAGTGTGAATTTATTTCTCCTGGGTTAGGTTTGATTTCAAGCTTGCAAGAGAGTGATTTTATCCAATTTGGAAAGCATCCAAGCAAGATCAATTTAACAGATATTAATAGTGCTCTTAATATTTTGAGGTATTTAACTGAGAAACCAGCGTGTGTAATTGTAAAGCATAATAATCCATGTGGAGTTGCTTATGGATCTACTATAGAAGAGGCATTTATAAGGGCTTACAGGGCAGATAGAATTGCTGCTTTTGGTGGTGCTATAGGGCTTAATCGTCCTGTTGATAAGGCTTGTGCAGAAGCTATAGCTTCTCAATATTTTGAAGTGGTCGCAGCTCCAGAATATGAGGAGGGAGCAATAGAAATTTTAAAGAAAAAGAAAGCTTTAAGAATTATAAGAATAAAAAATATAGAGAGACTTCAGGATTATGCAAATTATAGAGTAATAGAATTTAAATCTCTGATAGATGGTGGATTAATCTTGCAAGTTTCTCAGCAGAATAAAATAAAAAGTAAAGAAGATTTAAAACCTGCGGTAGCAGTCAAGGATGGTGTAGAATATAAATGTGTGAGAGAACCTGATGAAAGGGAGATAAGAGATATGATTTTTGGTTGGGCAGTGGAACTTGGAGTAACTTCAAATTCTGTTCTTTTTGTAAAAGATGAATGTACAGTTAGCATAGGAACAGGTGAGCAGGATAGAGTAGGGTGTACAGAAATTGCAATATTTAAAGCTTATACAAAATATGCAGATTTATTGTGTTATGATAAATATGGAATTCCTTATAAACAATTAGAATTAGAAATAGAAAAAGGTATGAGACCAGCTTCTCAGAAAGAAGAAATAGACCAAGAGACAAAAGAAAAGAAAGCAGGGTTAATAGGAGCGGTAATGGTTTCAGATGGATTTTTCCCATTTAGAGATAGTGTAGATATTGTAGCTAAGCATGGAATTACTGCTATTTTACAACCTGGTGGTTCTGTAAGAGATTGGGAAGTTATTCAAGCCTGTAATGAAGCCAATCCTCCTATAGCTATGATGTTTACAGGTCAGAGAGCATTTAAACACTAAAAAAGAGGTTTTAGAGATGGGAAAAATTCCTTTTACTCCTGAAGGGATAGAAAAGATAAAAAAAGAACTTGAGCATCTTATAAAAGTAGAAAGAAAAAATGTAATCCAAGCTATAGAAGAGGCACGGGCTCATGGAGATCTTTCAGAAAATGCAGAATATGAAGCAGCCAAAGAAAGGCAGGCTTATATAGAAGGACGTATTCAAGAATTATCAGGTATTTTAGCTCAAGCTGAGGTTATACCATATTTAAATAAAGTTCCTGAAAAAGTTCAATTTGGAGTTAAAGTAAGACTTTTAAATTTACAGACAGATGAAGAAGTTGTTTATAGGATTGTAGGACCTTATGAAGCAGATCCTGCAAGTGGAAGTATTTCAGTTAATTCTCCATTAGCCCGTGCCCTTATTGGAAAAGAAATAGGAGATGAAGTTCAAGTAAAAACTCCTTCTGGAGAAAAAATTTTTGAGATTTTAGATATAGAAATTTAGAGATTATTTCTTTCGTGTAGAGATTTCAATACATCCAAAGCCTGCGCTATTTTTAGCTCCGAGACCGGTTAAAAATGCCATTTTGAACATTTCTTCTGGTAAATTTAATTCAAAAATCCCATCCCAACCTTTTATAACAGTATTTTTATAGATTACAACTCGTTCTTTCTGAGATATTAATTTAACAAGCTTTATTTTTCCATTATTTATTTCTTTTCCGTACCATACTTTTACTTTATTTTTAAGGTTCTCTAACAAATTTTGAGAAAATTCTTTTTCTCTTGGATTATAATAATAAGTTTTCTTTTTGCCTTCCTTAGTGTGAAAAGTAGTATAAACAGTAATTGGTGAAAGTGTTTTTATAAAGATTTTTTCTCTATAAGAAGGTAAGGGTAAAATTTCAACAGAAAGAAGGGTGATTTTCTGATTCTGTAGATAAAGGGAGGGATTAGCTAACAAATTTTCTACAAGAGATTGAATAAAATCCTTATTTATGGAAGAGATTATAAGATTAATAGGTGATTTAAATATAATAAAGTCTTTTTGAAAAACTGGCTTAGTCTCAGGGATAAGTCGGGAGAAGGTAAAAAATTTAAATTTCTTTCCTGTTTCAGGATCTTCAAATCCTTGATCATGTAATTTTTCAGCAAGCTGGGGAGAAATGTGTTTATAAATAAGTCCTTGAATAATTTCATTATAGTGGATCGGAAGTCGGAGCTTATTTTCTTCTGAAATAAATTTAATTCTAAGCCGCATATGAGGGAAATATTTTTTTATTTTTTTTAATTTTTTATAAATAGTATTATTTAAATCATTGATAAAGAGATTCGGCACATATATCTATTATATCTATAAAATCTTTTAATTTCTCTGAGTCGAAATATCCAACATCCTGAGAATAAAGAAATCTTTGACTTGACAAAAACAACAAATTCTTTTCCTTGTAAACGTACCCTGATTTTTCAAAAAGCCACCAAATAGGCACAGGAACAAAATATTCCTTAACTAACTGTGATTTATACCTTCTATCGCTCAAAAGAATTTCTAAAACGTCACTCGTAAAGCAACCAGGAATGATCAATGCTGTGTTCGTGTCTCTAAACTTCAAAAGTCTATTTAGTTCTTCATCTTTCAAATCGATTGAGAAAAAGAATCTGGTGTCATCTTCCCATTTTCTCAAGTATTTTTCTATCTCATTTAATTCAGCATTATCTACTAACATCGGAGCATCTTTTAATCGTTCAATTAGCTCAAATTCATTTTTAATTTTGTACTCCAGTTCAGATAGAGTACTGGTGGCAAATTTTATCTCCTCTTCATTATAAGGGTAAAACTGAGTTTTACTAATTTCTTCTGGGTATGTTATATTTACATTGACGTTGTCTATGAAATTCGAATATCTATTAACTCTACCAAATCGCTGAATCAGAGACGGTATAGGTGCAAGTTCTGTAAATAAATAGTCAAAAGAGATATCAAGACTGACTTCGGATACTTGTGTTGATATAAATATAAATTCTTTAGATTTGGTAGATGACCTTTCTAATTGTTCTTCTTTCTTTCGTCTGTCATGATATGTGTAGCGGGAGTGAAGTAAAAGTATATTATTTACTTTGTAGTTATGTTTCAGGAGTAGATAGACTTTAATTGCCTTTTCGACAGTGTTACATATAACTAAAACATTTCCAAGTTTTGACTTTTCTATAATCTGTTTGAGTATCTCGTCACTTGTTATATCATCCTTCTCAAAAGAATATAAGTATCTCCTCTTTTTCTTATATTCTTGAAGAAATTCAAATTCTTTGGGATTAATAAACTGGTTTATAAGTGATCTAAATATTGGATGTATAGTAGCGGACATAAAAATCGATTTCATATTATAGTTAAATTCTTCATTGAACTTCTTAAAGAAATAAAGGAGAAGATAAAGTCCATTAATAGGATAAAGGTGAAACTCATCAAAAATAAAAACTGAATTCCTGAAGTGATACCTCTTCAGGAAATACTTTCCAACATGCAAAAAACTTAAAAGTAATTGATCCAAAGTTGTAATAGTCACAGGACTTATGAAAGATTTAGAGATGAACAAGTCCAAGTCTATATTAGTCTCTTCGAATATTTCGATCTTTTTTAGTTTTTCTGTGTCAGCAAAATAATAATTTTCCTCAACTCTGACACCACTAAGTAATTTTTGAAGTGATTGTTTCATTTTTCTAATAGATGTTATAGTAGGTAACACATAAATTATGTGACTTGGTTTCTTGCTTACTGCAATAGTCAATGCTGCAAATGTTTTTCCCCAGCCGGTAGGGGCTAAAAGAAGAATATTTCTCTCTGTCCTTGCTATCTCTGTGAAAATTTTCCACTTATTTCCATCGAACTTTAAATTTTTATTTCTAACATAATCTCGAAAGCGCTCTTTGACTAATTCAACCTCAAGATCGATATTTTGCTTAGAAATTCTGCTCCCTTCTTCAAACATGGCTGACAGTATGTCTGCAGTCTTAAAAGTTCCAAATAAGTCAACAAGATCGACGTTGCTTTTTATATTCTCTATTGATAGCTTAAATTTTCTGAGTTCCTTGAAAATAAGATTCAAAGCTTCTTTCTGGTCGATTTTGTACTTTATCTTTCCTATTACATTCTTGCGAATAGAAAGAATATTAAGAGGAACCTGCACCAAACTTGAGTGATGCTTAAAAATAAAATAAAATAACCTTGGATCTTCCTTCTCTGAGTATTTTAGAAAAAGATAAGCAGAAAGAGCAGAGTGTGGCGGTTTTTGGTCTTCGTCAATACACCATGCAGGATTTAGTTTTCCAATATCATGCCACTCAGCAAGCACATCAAGAATGTCTAAAGATTCAGTTAATCCATGTTTTCTTGCTAATACTTTTGAAATACTTCTTACTTCTTCAATATGTTTGTTTAAAGATTTCTTTAAATTACCATCCTTGTGAGATGTTTTAGATAATGATTCTAATTCAAGTTCTTCAATAAGTAATTCAAGTTTCATCTTGTCGTTAGAAAGTAGTCATAAAGTGGAACACCCTCAATCGACATAATTTTATTTTTTAATTTAAAACTAACATTTACCCCCATTACAACGAATTCTGGCTTACCCGAGTATGTATAGGGAAGATTATAGAGTATACTCTTTTCCGATAGCTCTACTGAATCTACAATATTTCTTGGAGCATATGAGTTTTTTACGGTGTACGTCTCTTCAAAATGTTCATGAATTCTTGGATTTTCTATATCAAAGAATATAAAATCGCTTATCCCAGCATAGGGTACGAAATCGAACTCAAAATTGTTGAGTTTTTTATATAGCAAATAAATTGTCTCTCGCTTGCCCCAGATCGCGAATTTATATTTGGGTCTAAGAAGTAACATTAGCTCCTCCGTTGTTCTATCTTCTCTCCCAGTTTTGAGTTTTAATAACTGTGCGTTCTCACGGCAAACACCACCAATATCGATTATTCGGGCACCAGCTTTGAAGTTTTTTCTTTCTTCAATGTAATGTTCCCTACTTTTTCCAAGAATCGAGAAAAAGAAACCAATTATTGTTGTAGGCAGTGGAAGTAGATAAGACGACCTACCCTTCATTGTTGTATGAACCCTAAAGTGGGCCAAATCGAATAAAACATCTACAGTTAGCCCTACCTCTTCCATTGTCCAGTCACCAGCCAAGTTGCTATTTTCTCGATATCTTCTTTCGAAACAGAACTATTCTTTAGATTATATGGCCCAAACAGCTTCTCACGGTCTCCAATCAAAATATTTGGTTGAGTAAACTGGTAGTTCTCGTCAAAGTTCTTCCAAACAGGATACAGCTTTTCTCCACAGTATACTATTGCCGAAACATGCTCTGCCATTGCGAAGTAATTTGCTCTTCTTGGATATGCCCAACCCTCATTAAAAAGAATCTCTAAGAAAGCTATAACTCTTTTAATCCGTTCTTCATCTTTAAGCATATATAATGCCTCGTTTCTCGTTTCCTTCTGCACTTTGTTTTCCTTGACATATTCATCCCACTTCTTGAGTTGATCAGTTTTTTCACTTTCGGTGAATATCCCACACCTTTCTGTAACTACAACTTTCATTAGACCAATGAAATCGGCAACCTCAATTTCAAATGGTGTTGGGTTTGTTTCGCCAATCTCTCTTGGGAATCTACCACCAAAGTCAATTTCTATCGGTGTATGCTTAACGGCAATTACAGGTGACATCGAGATAGGAGACATTCTTGGTCTTTGCCTGTTGCCTTTTATGTACAAATAACCAAACAAATCATTGTCAACGTATTTTATAGGGTCTCCACTATCTGCCAATTTCTCCCCTTCCCCCACTCTAAATGGATCAACTTCAAAGCCCCACTCCGCAAGTTTCTCTCTAATTCCTCTTTTAACAGCCCTCGCAGAAACAAAAGGATAAGTTTCTCCATCTATTGAAACAAGCTTTTTTATTCTAATTCTATCTCCTTCTATCTCATTTGCATTTACATTTCCTGAAACTCTCGTTAAAAGACCAATTACTATCTTTCTCATTTGGTACCACCTCCTCCCACGTATTTATTCCATAAAATTACAATAAATTCATTTTTAGTTATAAAAAATTCCCTGACTGGTAATGAAATCAACTCTTGTGGCAATGTTACTTTAATTCCTTCTCTTTCAAGCCTCGGTAAGTATGAAACAAGTTTTTCCGCGAATGTCACAGGTGTTTCCTCACTCTTTAAGTCGAGTATTATTCTTTTTAGTAAACTCCGCTGTGTGTCTCCTTTTTTAGCGAGCTCGCCTATATTGGATGCAATACCTATCATCTGTTTTCTTAACTTCCCAAAATCTTCGCTCATCCCACCACCTCCAAAAAATTTTGTATGAACATGCTCCAAGTAGTAGATATTTCCTAATTTATAATTTTGATTTTCTCTTTTCGCTCTTAATTCAAATGATATTTTCTCGCTTATAACCTGAGAAAGTTTATGAACGTTCAAATAACCCTCCAAGAGGATAGAAAAGGCTAGAGAAGATAGTTGTGCATAATATGAGTCAACAATATTTTGATTTGTAAGCCTTGGTGGTAATAAAGACTCCAAAAATACAATAAACTTTGACTTTCCATTTTCAGTTAGTTCTTCTGATCTAAAGAATGTATTGTAAATTCTTGTGAGGTTTATAATTGGATGGTATACTGTGGACCACTTCTTTCCTCCTGCATTACTCAAAACCAGCGCCTCAAAATCTAAATTTAGAGAAGTTCTACTATCTGCGTGAATGTACTCAAAGGTCTGTAGTATAGCACAAAGAAGTGAAAGTAGAGTGAAGTACGTGGATGACGGGCTGGGAGGTATATAAAATGTAATTTCCTTGTCTAAAATAGTCTTATCGACCCTCCCCCGATTTAACTCAAAATCAAATCGACTTCCAACTCTCCTAAAATCACGAATAATATCTTCAATGATTTTATCTTCAGTTCTAATACCTATAATTACTCTTCGTCTTTCGCGGAATAGTTCAACATAATAAAATTTCAAAAGCCAATAAAGCATGTCCATTTTTGATGAATCATCTGTGGTAAACTCGTAGTCAGAAAAATGGTAATTTGGTGCCTCACTTTTTTGTAAAATGGTCGGAAAATGGGATGAGCTAACATCCTGTGTTTGCATTAGGTATTCCAGTATGATACTAACACAATCCTCCCTCGTCCTCGCCATCTCAAAGCGTTTTGAGATATTAGGTATTGTGCCTGACAATACAGCACCCAATAAACTATCAAAATCTATCGGAACTTTCCTCGCTTTCCCTTTTTGAGAAACGTTCCCGACCCAATATATTCTTTTTTCTAATAAACTTTTAATAATGCTCATTTTTTCCATTTTGTAAATCTCCTACAACCTTTACTATTCTAAATTCCTAATTTATTTTTTTTGATCTATCTTATGAGCAATTTCTATATTTGCTAATTTAGATGCAATTAAAACTTGGACAACATCTAATTTTTTATTTTTTCTTATGTATTTTCCTAATTCTTTAATTGCTTTTAACATTTTTTGATTTTTAAAATTCGAATTTTAAAATTAACTTCAATCATTCTTATACTTTTAATAACATTTTTATTTTATCTTTGTGATTCTTTTTTGTCAAGTTTTAATTTAATTTATTTTATTATTTTTTATTTATTTTAATTTATTTTATTTTAATTTTATTTTTATTTTTTAATTTAAAAATTATTATTTTATGATTTAAACAAACATTTAGATTTCTAAATATTTGACTTATGGATAATTTTTTAAAGATTTTATCCTGAATCTTTTTAGACTTTTTCTATTTCAAATCCAACAACATTTCTCTTGTTTTTGCTGAATTCGACGCCAATTAAATATATTTCAGAATATTTTGCTTGATATTTTTCATAATATTTTTTAGCTTTTAATTGTTCTATTGCACGAGCTTTTCCTTCGAGTTCAACGACTTTAAATTCAAATATATAACATTTATCTTTAAAAAATACAGTCATATCTATTCTGCCATGACTTGTAGTATCTTCAGCTATTACATCAAAACCCGTAGCTGTGAAATAACAATAAAAAATACTTGCATAAAAGCCTTCATATTTTGCAAGTTCGGTTTTACGATACCAATCATGTGGGATAGAGGCAAAGAAAGCAGAAAATAAATCCTTTAGTTTGTGAAGTTCGTTAGCTGAAAGGATTTTATAAAGATTGATAAGATTTTTTTCTTTTTTTGAATAAGATTCAGCAAAATAGGCGAGTATGTAATCGTTGAAGCTCATTTTTACTTCAAGATTTGGGTATCTAAGGTGATAAACTGTGCGTGTTTCTAATTCAGTAGCTGAATCTATTGTAAGATATCCGGTTTGGAAGAGCAGGGTTTCTGGGTCAATTTGTTCTACATCAAAACTACCGATAATATTTTCTCCAGCTTCAAGGTTTTCTATCTGAGGAATGAAATATTTATTTTCAATAAGAAGATTTATGAGAAATGTAGGAGTGCCTGTTTCAAACCAAAAAGGTCTAAATTTTTTCAAATCAAGGTAAAGAAGGATATCAAAAGGGTTGTAAACATTTTCACCAAGCCAATTATAGCCATTATACCATTTTTTGACTTTTTCTAAATCAACATCATTGAGTCTTTCTGCAAATACTTTTTCAAATTCCTGTTGAGTATATCCACAAATTGTTGCATACTTGGGATCAAGAGTAATATCTTTGAGATTGTTAAGACCGCTGAATAGAGAGACTTTGGAGAATTTGGTTACACCTGTAATGAAGCAAAATTTGAGATAAGGATCAGCATCCTTTATAACTGAATAAAAATTTTTTAATTCTTCTCTGATTTCTATAGCGACATCTTTACGGGTAATATTGTCAAGAATAGGTTTATCATATTCATCAACAAGAATTACTACTTTTTGATTAAATTTCTTATATATTTTCTGAATTGCCTCTAAAAATCTATCTTTTATTGATTTTTTTTCATATTGAATTTGAAATTCATTTTTCCAGTCTATTAAAAAGGATTCAAAAGTTTCTTTTAATTCTTCTACATTTTTATGCACCCCGGCACCAAAACTTATATAAATAACAGGATACTTTTTATTCCAATCCCAATTGTTTTCCAGATAAAGACCTTGAAAAAGTTCTCTTTTACCAAGGAAAGCCTGTCTTAGTGTATCAAGGAAAAGGCTTTTACCGAATCTTCTTGGTCGTGCAAGGAAATAATACTTACCTTCATCAACAAGCTTTTTTACAAAAGGAGTTTTGTCTACATAATAATAGTTTTCTTCCCTAATACTTTCAAAACTTTGGATTCCGATAGGAAGCTTTTTCATAAAATATTAAAAAGTTTTTTATTTAAAATCTTAACATGTTTTTTTCTCAAAAACAAATTTTCAAAAGCACCTGTTAAAGTTTGCCTACAAAGTTTGTCTATAAGGTGAAAAAAAAATAACTACCGAGTAAGTTTTATATTTCTTACAAATAAAAACAAGGAATGAAAAATTAATTCTGTAGAATTGATTTTTTTGATAGAAACATCTGAAAAATTTAGGTTCATAATCGCCGCTCTTTTAGGCTTATAAGTTCTTATAAAACTATATAAATTTTTTTCTATTTTTGGAGTAATTCTCTATTAATCCATTTTTCCAATTTTTTTTCTATTTTTCTTGGAAGATAGTCCATAAAAATTAGCCTTAAAATTGGAATAAAGTCTAAAAATTATTTAACTCATTATTAATGAAAAAAAAATCAAGGAATAATTTAAAAAATAATTTTTAGCAACTCAGATCTTTTTGCATTTATAAGAAGTCACTTACGAAGCGCGAAAAAGTAGAAAAATTTTTAATCTTCTGGGAAAATAATAAATTCTGGTGGGATAGGGTCTGAAAGATAGA
>CAYPFL010000001.1:0-289117 GCA_964410095.1 uncultured Thermodesulfatator sp. | reverse complement strand
TCTGGCGTGAGAGGCCAGTATCCTAGTCCACTAGACGATGGGGGCTTTTTAAAATTATTATATTAAAAAATTAAAATACCTTTTAAATTTGTCAATTAGTATCTTTTTACCCTTTCTAAAAACTCATCAGCAAGTTTTAAAAATGCTATACTTGCCTTATTATTTTTGTCATAATCTAAAACAGGTTTCCCAAAACTTGGAGCTTCGCTTACTCTCACTGTTCGAGGAATGATAGTTTCAAAAATAATCCATTTAAAATGCTTACGTGCCTCTTCAGCAACTTCTCGAGAGAGTCTATTTCTTACATCATACATAGTTAAAACCAGTCCAAAAAGCACTAAATTAGGATTTAAACTATTTTTTATCTTTCTCATTGTTCGTACAAGCAAAGATAATCCCTCTAATGCATAATATTCACATTGAAGAGGAATTATTACACCTTCAGATGCTGTTAAAATATTTACAGTTATTAAACTTAAAGAAGGTGGAGAATCTATAAAAATAAAATCAAAGGCATCTTCAAGTTTTTTCCCATTAAATTTACTATTTTTAATAAGATTTTTTAAAACAAATTCCCTTTCAGGATAATTTACAAGTTCAACTTCAAGTCCAACTAAATCAATAGAAGATGGTAAAACATAAAGATTTGAAAAAGGATTAAGAATAAATCTTTCACAGTTTTCCTCTATAATAGCTTGATAAATACTTTCTTCTTTATTAACGCTTACCCCGACTCCATTTCCAGCATTTGCTTGAGGGTCAAAATCTATTAAAAGAACTCTATAATTTTTAAGACTTAAAGCTCTCGCAAGATTTACTGCAATAGTAGTTTTTCCAACACCACCTTTTTGATTAATAAAGGAAAAAATCTTCATTATTATCCATAGAAATAATTGTTAATCACAATTATAAGAAAAAAAATAATACTAATAAATCCATTTGTAGTAAAAAATGCTTTGTTAATTTTTGAAAGATCATTTTCTTTAATCAAGCTGTGTTCATAGGTTAAAAATATAGCTATTAATGTGATTCCTGTATAATAAATCCAAGTAGTTTTGTAATAAAGTAATCCTGCTATAATTAAAGAAAAAAATGTAATGAGATGAAAAAGTTTAGCAATTCTTAAGGAATTTTTTATACCAAATTTTACAGGAATAGATTTTAATCCCACTGATTTATCAAATTCATAGTCTTGTAGAGAATAAAGAATATCAAATCCTGAAACCCATGAAGCCATAGCTATACCAAGAATTATTGCAAGAAGAGAAATAGTTTCATTTAAAGCTATATCAATAGCAATAGGAATTAAAAAATATATAATACCTAATATTAAATGAGGAAAATAAGTAATTCTTTTTGCAAAAGGATAGAACCAAAGAAAGAATACTACTACAGGACTTAAATAAAAAGCTAATTTATTGATTTTATAGCAAGAAAAAATAAAAACTGCAAGACTTAAAAGTATAATTAACTTTAATTCCCAGTCTTTAATAAGTCCACTTACATGCGGCCAAAAACGTGTACGAGGATTTTTTTCATCAAAAGGTTTATCAATATATCTATTAAATGCCATTCCAAGAGTTCTTCCTGAAACCAAAGCAAGGAGTATAAAACTAATTTTTTCAAAAGATGGAAATTCTTTATAAAGCATCCATAAACTTGCTAAACCAAAAGGCAAAGCAAAAATAGTATGTTCAAGCTTTAAAAGTTCTGAATAAAGTTTTAAACGTCTAAGCAACTCCATACCTTAAGCTATATTTTGAACTTGCTCTCTTATTTTTTCAATAATATCTTTTACTCTAACAGCTATGAGAGATATTTCAGAAGACTGAGCTTTATTTGAAAGAGTATTTATTTCTCTAAACATCTCTTGACATAAAAAATCAAGTTTTTTACCGCAGCGATCACCTTCCATAACTTCCTCAAAATGAGTAATATGAGTTTTTAATCTTTCAAGTTCCTCTGTAAAATCGAGTCTATCCAAAAGATATGCGATTTCTTGATATAATCTATTTTCATCTATACTTTTAATTTCAAATTCCTTAAATAACTTTTCTATTCTTTCTTTAAATTTATTTTTGTTGAGATTTATTACTTCATCTTTTATTTTTTCTATTTCAAGAACTTCATTTTTCAAATTTTTTAAGTGTTCTATAATATAATTTTTAAGTATTTCACCTTCTTTTTCTCTTGATGTTTTTAAATTTAAAAGCGCGTCTTTTAATGCAGGGGCTATTTCTTCCCAAAGTTTTTCAAGCTCTTCTTCTTTTTCCTCTAAAATTAAATAATCTCTAAACCTTACAAAATCCGAAAGAGAAAGTTCTTCTTTAAAACCAAGGGTTTCTTTCATAGACTCAATAGATTCTTTAAGTTTTTTAGCAAGATCAAAATCAATAAAAATTTCCTTAGGAAAGGGACTTAGGCCAATGCACTTAATTGTAATATCTATTTTTCCCCTTTCAAAATATTGAGCAATCTCTTTTCTTATTTTTTCCTCCAGATATACATATCTTTTTGGCAATCTTAAGACTATATCCAAATAACGATGATTTACACTTTTTGCATAAACAGAAACAATAAAATTTTCATTTTGAGAGACCCCTTTACCAAATCCTGTCATGCTTTCCATGGTTAATTTTTCTCCTTTAACCAGTTTTTGACAAATTCTAAAATTTCTTCTTTTTGCTCTGGATTAAACCAATGTATGTCTTTTTCTTTTTTAAACCAAGTAAGTTGCCTTTTTGCATAGTGTCTTGTATCCCTTTGAATTAAATAAATAGCTTTTTCTAACGATAAATTTCCTTTTATATATTGAATAATATATTTATAACCTATTGCTTTAAAAGGCCTTAGATCTGGAGAATAACCTTTATTTAGAAGGTTTTTTACTTCTTCAATCCAACCTTTTTCAATCATTTTAATAACTCTTTGATTGATTTTTTCATAAAGTTTTTTTCTCGGTAAATTTAGGCCTATTTTAAGTATATTGTATCGTTTATTTTTAAAAAAAGGATTTTCCTTGTGAAATGCAGAGAAGGGTTTAGAGGTTGTGTATATCACTTCAAGAGCACGAGTAATTCTTACTTTATCTCTTGGAGAAATTTTCTTAGCATATTCAGGATCAAGTTTTTTTAATTCTTCATAAAGAGTTTCTAAATTTTCTTCAGCTCTTTTTCTTATTTTTTCTCTTATTTCCTTAGGTATTTCTAATGGAAAAAGCCCATATTCAAGTGCCCTTAAGTATAGCCCTGTTCCACCAACAAGAATTGGTAATTTTTTTCTTTTCCAGATTTCTTTTATAACTTTATCTGCTATTTTTATAAATTCTGCTGCATTAAATTCCTGATCAAGTTCTAATAAATCATAAAGATGATGAGGGACTTTTTTTCTTTCTTCTTCATCAGGCTTTGCTGTACCTATGTTTAATTCTTTATAAAATTGTATAGAATCAAAGTTAATAATTTCTCCTGATAATCTTTCTGCAAGATATACACCAAGATCGGATTTTCCCACACCTGTTGGACCAACAATTGCTAAAATTTTTTCAGAATTTTTCATTTTATTTTATCTACGCTTTAGCCTTGATTCAATTTCTGAGAGACTCAACTTAAAATAAAGCGGTCTTCCATGAGGACAGGTTTTTAGATTTTTTGAAAACATTTCATTTATTAAAAATTGTATTTCTTCTTGAGACAATATCTCGCCTTTTTTCCTTGCAAGTAAACAGGAATATCTCTTTAATATTTCCAATTTAAAATCTTCTGGATTTGAAAAATCTTCTTCTAAAATTTTTTCCAATATGCTTTTAATATCTTCTTTAAAAAAGGTTGGCATTTTTTTAAGAATGACTTCATTATTTCCAAAAAGTTCAAGCTCAAATCCAGCTTCTTTTAATAATCTATTTTTTTCTTCCCAATTTATAAAGGCTGAATCTGAAATTTTAAGCAAAATAGGAATTAAAAGTTCTTGAGAAAGAGCTTTTTGAAATTTATTTTTTAGATTTTCAAAAATAATCCTTTCTGATAAGGCATGTTGATCAATAATATAAAGCTCTTTGTCCTTTTCTATTAAAAAATAAGTATTGAGAAATGTTCCTAAATATTTATAAAAGGGCTTTATCTGACAAGGAAAAATAGATGGAAAAGAAGATATTGTGGTTTCTTTTTTGGTAAATTCTTGATTGTATTCTAAAGGTAAATCTTCTTTTACTTTAAATTGAGAAATTTTTCCCTGTGAAACAAAATAACTTTTTCTTTTCAAATGAAAAAGTTCTTCCAGTGCAGAATCTAATGCCTTAAAAATGTCTTTTTCATTTTTAAATCTTATTTCCCATTTTGCTGGATGAACATTGACATCTACTAAATGATAAGGTGCTTTAATTGAAATAAGACCTGCAGGAAAACCAAGATTTCCATAATAAGTTTTAAAAGCACTTAAAATTATCCTATTTAATTTTTCGTCTTTAATAAGCCTTTTATTTACTAAAGTATAAATATATTTTGTGTGAGAAAAGAGTGTGGAGGTATCAGTTAATACAAGATGGATTTGATAAGGTGATTTTTCTATCACAATTTCTTGAAATTTATTTTCTTCTATTCCTGTAATATAGCTTATTAATGATTTTATAGTACCTCCTTCCCAAAGGAAGACTGTTCTTTTTTCATTTTTTGCTTGGATTTTTATTTCAGGATGGCATAGAGAAAGTGCTTTTACAATTTCCAGAATTTTAATCGCTTCGCTACGGGGAGATTTTAAAAATGCTTTTCGCGCTGGAAGATTTGAAAATAAGTCTTCAACTTTAACGAGAGTACCTTGGGAAAGTCTTGAAGGTTTAAAATCTTTTTCTTTTCCGTATTCTATTTTTATCTCATAAGCAATTGGTGAATCAAAAGTTTTACTAATTATGGTAAGTTTAGAAACTCGGGCAATACTTGCTAAAGCCTCGCCTCTAAATCCAAAAGTAACAATTTTAAATATATCAGCAAGGCTTTTAATTTTACTTGTTGCATGATGTTTATAGCATAATTTTAAATCCTCTGAATCCATTCCCTCTCCGTCATCATAGACGGATATTTCCTTAATTCCTCCGTCTCTAAAAGAAATATTTATAAAATTAGCTCCAGCATCAAATGAATTTTCTATCAGTTCTTTAACTACTGAAGCAGGTCTTTCTATAACTTCTCCGGCAGCGATTTTAGATTTTATTTCTTCTGGAAGAATATGGATTTTTGACATTAAAATCCAGATTAAACTTTAAGAATTTTCAAAATTTTTTCTTCTATTTGCGTTTCTTCACAATCTTCAGAAAAAGCGAGTTCTTTTACTAATAAATCTTTTGCTTGTTTTAAAATCTTTTTTTCACCAAAAGAAAGAGATTTATTTTTATTATAACAGATAAGGTCTCTTACTAATTCAGCTAATTGGAAAATATCTCCAGATTTTAATTTATTTGTATATTTTTTATATCTTTTATTCCAGTTTCCATTTGGTAGATCCGGACAATTTTGAGAAAGAATTTCATAAACTTGATTAACTTTATCTTTAGAAATTATATGTCTTAATCCGATTCTTTTTACTGAATTTATTGGGACTATGAATTTGCTTTCTTTATTTAAAAGTTTAATAATATAAACCTTTAAAGTGTTTTTACCTATATTTTTTGTTTCAATATCAATAACTTTACCCAGACCACAACCTGGATAAACTACCCAGTCTCCAATTTTAAACATCAGAAAAAACCATCCTTTAATTACATTTTAACATGAGAATGAAAAATCTAAAGATTTAATAATCCAATAAGTTCTTTACAGGCTGATGCACATTTTTGAAGTGCTTCTTTTTCTTCAGGCAAAAGATCAATTTCTATAATTTTTTCTATTCCATTTTTTCCAAGAATAACAGGTACTCCGAGAAATACACCGTTGATTCCATATTCGCCCTCTAAAAGTACAGAGCAGGTGAGGACTCTTTTTTCATCATTTAAAATACTTTCAGCCATTTCAATTACTGAAAGTCCTGGAGTAATGAAAGCACTTCCTGTTTTTAAATAAGAAACAATCTCTCCTCCACCAAATTTGGTTCTTTTTACAATTTCATCAATTTTTTCTTTGGGTAATAATTCTGTAATAGGGATTCCTGCCACATTTGCAAGTCTAACAAGTGGTATCATAAGATCTCCGTGGGTTCCCATAACAAGTGCTTGAACATCCTTTGGAGAAACTCCGAGAGCTTCTGCTATAAAATATCTATACCTTGCAGAGTCAAGTGTTCCTGCCATTCCCATAACTTTATTTTTTGGAAAACCCGTAATTTTATAAGCTACATACACCATAGCATCTAAAGGATTAGTAACAACGATTACAATACTATCAGGAGCATATTCTTTAATTTTTTCTGAACATGACTTAACAATATCTTTATTTATATTTAGGAGATCTTCTCGCGACATCCCAGGTTGTCTTGGTTTTCCTGCTGTTATTATAACTAAATCTGAATTTGAAAGAGCTGAAAAATCTTCGGTTCCATATATTTTTCCAGAATAGCCAAATAGTGGACTACTTTGAGCAAGATCCAATGCTTTTCCTTTGGCTAAATCTGGAATAATATCAATCAATACAATTTCTTTAACTATATTTTTAACCATTGCCCATTTAGCACAACTTGTTCCAACAGCTCCAGCACCTATAATGCTTAATTTCATAAGTTTCTCCTTTTGTAAATTTTGAACTATTTCAAAAATACCAGAAAATCCTTTTAAACGCAAATTTAAGATTACATTATAAAATATATTATTATTTAAATTTCGATTTTTTTGATTTATAATATTCGAAAAATCTAAAATCGAGTCTTTTATGAACAAGCTTCAGTATTTAGCAATGAATAGAGGAAAATTTATTTTTTGATCTTGCAATAGGTATAATAAAAATAGTAAAAAAAGAATAATAAAATGTCTTAAAAATTTTCATTTAATTTAAATCGATTTAAGGAGGAAGGAAGATGGATGAAATTTGGGTAGCAGTATCAGGAATTAATGCAGTAGATAACCCAGGACCAGGAATTGGTGTTATTCGTAGTTTAAAAGAAGATAAAGATTTAAATGTAAAAATTATTGGTTTAGCCTATGATGCAATGGAATCAGGTATTTATATGGATTGGCTTGTTGATAAAGTGTTCATGATGCCATATCCATCGCAAGGTAAAGAGCCATTTATAAAAAGGCTTCTTTATATTAAAGAGGTATGTAATATTGATGTCATTATTCCTACTTTGGATGTTGAATTGCCTATTTATATTGATTCTACGGATTATTTAGAATCAGTAGGAATTAAGACTTTTTTACCTACTAAGAAACAATTTGAATTAAAAAATAAAACTAAATTAATTGAAATTGCAGAGAAAATAGGTTTAAAAATTCCTCAAATGAAAGTAATTACAACTTATGAAGAATTAACAAAGGCTGTAGAAGAAATAAAATTACCAGTAATGGTAAAAGGTTTATATTATGGAGCATACAAGGCTTATACTTATCAAGAAATCCATAATTATTTCAATAAAATTGTTAATGAATGGGGATATCCGATAATTATTCAAGAAGTAATAAATGGTGATGAGATGAATGTTATAGGTGTTGGAGATGGAAAAGGGGAAAGTTTAGGTTTAATGATAATAAAAAAACTTTGGATTACTACCTTAGAAAGAACATGGATAGGTGTTACAATAAAAAATGAAGCTTTATTTAATGCTGCGGAAAGATTTATAAAAGAATTTAAATGGAGAGGGGCTTTTGAATTAGAATGTATTGTAGCTGAAGATGGGGTTTATCTTATTGAAATAAATCCGCGTTTCCCTACTTGGGTTTATTTTTCTACTGGAGTAGGACTTAATCTTCCTGCAAGATTATTAAGAGCTTCCTTAGGTTTGCCTGTAGAAAATAAAACTAATTATCCTGCTGGCAAATTGTATGTAAGATATATAAATGAGATTGTTACAGATTTAGATAGATATCAGAGTGTTGTTGTGAAAGGGGAATGTTAATTTAGATAAATAATTTGGACTTAGATTTTTAAGACCTGTACGAATATAAATAAATGGAATTCCTGTAAATAAAATGATTTATAAATTTGGTTATTGCGTGCGTAAAAAAACAAGCTTTTTAGTGTTAATTGGGTTAATATTAGTTTTTGTCGGAGCACTAATGTGGGTTGGAGGAATATTTTTGACAGAATGAAAGAGAAAAATATTTTTAATATTTGACTAAATTTTTATTAAGGGTTGATATTTGAGAGAGATTAATTAATTTTTAGGTATAGGCAGGGGTAGGGTTTAAGAGGTGGTTGCTCTGGGAGTATTGAATGCTCCCAGGGAGGAAAGTCCGGGCTCCACAGGGGAGGACGCCGGGTAACACCCGGAGGGAGCAATCCCTGGACAGGGCCACAGAAAACAGACCGCCAGCGGCCCAAGAGTTTAAATACTCTTGGGTGCGGGCAAGGGTGAAAAGGTGGGGTAAGAGCCCACCGCACCGGATGGTAACATCCGGTGGCACGGTAACCCCCGTCCGGAGCAAGGCCAAACAGAGCGCACGGGTGCCCCGCCCAATGCGCTCGGGTAGGCCGCTTGAGGGTAGGAGTAATCCTACCCCCAGAGAAATAACCACCGCCTGGGTTATATACCCAGGTAACAGAACCCGGCTTACTTAAACCCTACCCCTGCCTCTTTTATTTTTAAAAGATGTTTAAAAATGTCCAATTTGTAAAAAGTGTTTTCCATATTAAAGATTTACCACCTCCTCAACTTCCAGAAATCGCATTTCTTGGAAGATCAAATGTTGGAAAATCATCATTAATTAATGCTTTTCTTAATAGAAAAAAAGTTGCAAGAGTATCTTCTACTCCTGGTTTTACTAAATCTTTAAATTACTTTAGAATTGACAACACATTTTTCTTGGTTGACCTTCCAGGATATGGATTTGCTAAAATACCTCGTAAAATGCTTAAAAATTGGCAAATATTAATAGAGGGATATTTAAAAGCGGTAAGGGATTTTCGTTTGCTTATTTTAATATTTGATATAAGAAGAACCCCAGATAAAATGGACATAAGCCTAATTGAATTTGTAAATTATCTTAGAAAACCCTATTGTATAGTACTTAATAAAATAGACACCTTGTCAAAAAACGAAATAAATAAACAAAAAAAATTGTATCAAGAAACTTTTAAAATTTCTAAAAGTTTTCCATTATTCCTGACTTCTTGTAGAACAAAAGAAGGGATAGAGCCTCTAAGAAAATTTATCCTCTCAAAAATAAAAGCTCCATCATAAATTCACTTTCATTCCATCATAAGCAGATAAAATCTTTAAATTTAATTCTTTACTTAATGTTTGAGCGATTTTAAATGGGTTATTTCTAAGCATAGTCATTCCAAAATGTGTAAGAATTGCCATTTCAGGTTTAAGAGATTTTAAAATTTTCTTTACATCTGAGATGCTTAAATGTAACACTCCTTCCATTGGAGTAAACCTTACTACATTAATTACAAGAATATGAGCAGATTTAAATTCTTTTTCTAAACCTTCAAAATATGCTGTATCAGTAATAAAACCAAGGTTTTTCCCATTTGGAAGTTCAAAAATAAATCCATAATTTTCAGCTGTATGTTTAAGTAATCCAGTAGTTTTAAATTTAAAAGGCGGTTCTTCATATAAAGTATAAGGTTTTAGAATTTCTAATTTTTTTATGTACGATTGAAGATAGGGAAGCAAAATAGGGTCTTTTAAAGAACTTTCAGTAAGATATACCACTCCCCTTTTTTTAAAACCCCCTTCTGTAATTGCATCAACTATAATATTTAAATCTGCGGAGTGATCTAAATGTTGATGAGAAACTACTATTACTTCAATTTTATTTAAAGGAATTTTTCTTTTTGCCAAATAAACTAAAGTACCTGGACCAGGGTCTAAGAGAAGATAAGAATTATTAATTTTAAGTAAAGTTCCTGCTGAAGCTCTTAATTGCTTAGCTACTACATAACGCCCTCCAGCTGTGCCAAGAAAAATCAATTCTATCATTAAACTCTTAAAATAATAGTTAATCCCTGTATCACAAGATTATATTTAAAATTTCACTAATTAAATCTAACTTGACAGAGCATATCCCCAACTTAAAATTGGATTATGCAAAAAAGATTTATCTTTGATTTTATTGGATGCGGAGCTTTAAATTGGGATATTTTTTTTAAAGTAGAAAATCTTAAAAATCTTAATTTTGAAAAAATTCCATTCTCTCCAGGAAGAGAAATAGTAATTGAAAGAAAAAAATTTTTAAAACTTCTTAATTATTTAGAAAAAAATGCCAATTTTTTAGCTGAAACAGGAGGGGGTTCTTCTGCTAATACTATTTATGCTTTATCTCTTTGGGGATTTAAAACCTCTTTCTTAGGAGCAGTTGGAAAAGATTCTTTTGGTAAAAAAGTTTTACAAGATTTTGAAAAAGTAAATGTAAATACAGATTTTATTATAAAAAATGGAAATACAAGTTTGGCAATTATTATTTTAGATGAAAACAAAGATAGATTTATTGCTGTAAGTCCTGGAGATAGTGAAAATTTTTTATCTATAAAATATATTTTTGACATTATTTTTGAGGGGCTTTTTCATTTTTCTTCATTTGCAAGTACATCTGGTAAAGTATTTCAAAAAGAACTTTTAAGCCATATCTCCTCAAAGATTTCTTTTGATCCAGGAGAAATTTATGCCTTAGAAGGAAAAAGCTTTTTATATCCGTTTTTTCAACATACTGAAATTTTATTTCTTACAGAATACGAATTTCAAAAACTGAGTTTAAGCTTTGAAAAACTTTTGAATTTGGGGATAAAAAAAATATTTCTAAAAAAAGGGACAAAAGGAGCTACATACATTTCTCAAAATCAAAAAATAGAATTACCTGTTTATAAAGTAGATTTAATTTTAGATAATACCGGTGCAGGAGATTATTTTAATGCTGGTGTTTTAGCTGGTCTAAAATTGGGTTTTTCAGAAGAAAATGTTTTAAAACTCGGACTTTATACTTCTGCTTTAAGTCTTAGAGATTATGGAAGAAAAGGATGTGTTACAAAAGTAGAGTTTCAAAATTATGTTAATTTGTTAAAATAAAAAAATAGAAAATTTCAGATTTTTGAAATAAATGGAATTAAAAAAATTGATCCCTTCCAATATAGAAAAAATTTTAAATATTCTTAAAAAAGAAAGCCTTTTTGCAGATATTTATATAGAAAAAACTGAAAGTTTAAAGATTGTTTTAGAACCAGGTAGAATAGATGAAATAAATTGGGGAGAAGAAAAAGGTATAAGTTTAAGAGGAATTACAAAAAATTTTCAAAATAGATTTGCCTATACTTCAAATTTTGACAAAAAATTTTTAGAAGAACTTGCTAAGTTTCTTATAAATAACAAAGAAATAAATTTTTCTCAAAATTTCTTATCAGGAAAAAATTTAAATAAAAATTTTACAGAAAAAGGAATTTCAGAATTTTTAGAAAAAAGGTTCAAATTTTTAGAAGATTTAAAAAAAAATATTATTAGTTCTTCTTATATAAAGCACTATCGTATAATTTTTACAGAAAGTAAAAAAGAAATTTGTATTTTGAATTCTGACGGGAATTTTATTGAAGAAATAAGACCTTATTTTAGAGTTGCAATAATTGTAGTTGCTGAAAAAAATGGAGTTTTAGAGAGAGGATACGATGTAAAAGGTAAGGTCTTACCTTTTGAGAAAGCTATAGAACTTGAGGAATTTTTAGAACTTCCCAAATCTGCTTCAGAACTTGCATTAAAAATGTTGTCTGCTAAAAAAGCACCTGCTGGGGTTATGCCTGTTGTTCTTTCTGGTTCTGCAGGGGGTACAATGATTCATGAAGCAATAGGACACGGTTTAGAGGCTGATCATGCGGAGGAAGGATTATCCATATATTCAGGAAGATTAGGAGAAAAAGTCGCAAGTGAACTTATTACAGTAATTGATGATGCAACCAAAAGCGAACTTTTTGGATATTATAAATATGATGACGAAGGAACTAAAGCAGAACCCGTAATTTTAATAGAAAAAGGAATTTTAAAAAATTTTCTTTATGACAAATTTTTTGCTTTAAAATATGGTAAAAACTCAAATGGACATGGAAGAAGACAAAATTTTAGGTATATTCCAATACCAAGAATGGGGAATACTTATATTGAAAAGGGTTTTCATAAGCCTGAAGAAATAATAAAAAGTATAGATTCTGGATTATTAGTAAAGAAAATGGGAGGAGGGGAAGTTAATCCATTAACAGGAGATTTTATGTTTGAAATAAGAGAGGGGTATTATATAGATAAAGGAGAAATAGCTTATCCTGTTAAAGGAGCAACTTTAGTAGGAAATGGTCCAAAAGTACTTGAAATCATTGATATGGTAGGAGATGATCTACATTTTGAACCTGGAATATGCGGAAAAGACGGGCAAGGGGTCCCTGTTTCTGATGGTCAGCCTACTCTTAGAATTCCTGAAATAACTGTTGGAGGAATAGTTGAATAGGAGGTAAAAGTTATGTGTGGAATTTTTGGTATTTATGGAGTAAATAATGCCTCCAATTATACTTATTTTGGTCTTTATTCTCTTCAACATAGAGGGCAAGAAAGCGCAGGAATTGCAGTTTATGATGGAAAGAAAATAAGAGAATGGAAAGGAATGGGGTTAGTAAGCGAGGTTTTTAATGAAAAAATTTTACAAGAACTTCCTGGAAATATAGCTATTGGACATGTGAGATACTCCACTACAGGTTCTTCAAGTTTGCAAAATGTTCAACCATTTTGCATAAATTTTTCTAAAAAAACTTTAGCTTTAACTCATAATGGAAATTTAGTTAATGCTTATCAATTAAGATGTAGTCTTGAAGATGATGGTCATATATTTCAAACAACTATGGATAGTGAAGTTATTATGCATCTTATTGTTAAGAATCTCAAAAAAGGATTAGTTCCTGCTATTGCTGAAACTATGCGACAAATAAAAGGAGCTTACTCGGTTTTACTTTTATATGAAGATACTTTGGTAGCATTTAGAGATCCTTGGGGATTTAGACCTCTTGCTTTTGGTATATTTGACGGTGGATATGTAATTGCTTCTGAAACTTGTGCTTTTGATTTACTTGGTGCTCAATATCTAAGAGATGTAGAACCGGGAGAAATTTTGGTGATAAATGAAAACGGACCAAAATCTTATTATCCTTTTAATGAGCTTCCAAAAAGAAACCATTGTATATTTGAATTTATATATTTTGCAAGACCCGATAGTTATATTTTTAATAAAAATGTATATATTGTAAGAAAAAATCTTGGAAAAAATCTTTATAAAGAATGTCCTTTAGAAGGTGACTTTGTAATGCCTTTCCCAGATTCCGGAAATTATGCAGCAATAGGATATGCTCAAGCAAGTGGATTGCCTTTAGAATTTGGGATGATTAGAAATCACTATATAGGAAGAACTTTTATTGAACCTTCAGAAAAAATAAGAAATATTTCGGTTAGAATGAAACTTAATCCTGTAAAAGAAATAATCAAAGGAAAAGAAGTTATTATAATAGATGATTCCTTAGTAAGAGGAACTACATGTAGAAATAGAATAAAAAGTATTAAAGAAGCAGGAGCTAAAAAAATCCATTTTTTACTTTCTGCTCCACCTATTAGATATCCTTGTTTTTTTGGTATTGACTTTCCCTCCACTTCTCAATTGATAGCTGCGAGACATTCTGTTGAGGAAATTCGTAAGTTTTTAGATATAGATACTCTATATTACATAAGTATTGAAGGTCTTCTTGATTCAGTAAACGAGTTAAAAGATAAAGTATGTTTAGCATGCTTTAATGGGGTTTATCCAATCGAAGTAAATTTTGAATTCAGAAAAGATATCGCAGAGGTGTAATATTTCTAATAAATTTCAAAATGAAAGCTTATAAAAATCTTCAGGAATTCTTAGACATTTTAGAGAAGGAAGGAGAACTTATTCGTATAAAAGAAGAAGTTTCACCAAATTTAGAAATTACAGAAATTACCGATAGAGTTTGTAAGCTTTATGGCCCAGCTCTTTTTTTTGAGAAAGTAAAAGGATATAAAATTCCGGTAGTTACAAATATATTTGGAAGTTATAGAAGATTGGAATTAGCCTTTGGGGTCAATAATTTAGATGAACTTGCTAACTCTATTGTTGAATTTATGGAATTTACTCAACCAGATTCAATTCTTCAAAAATTAAAATTGATACCGAAATTAATGAAAGCTTCTAATATATTCCCCAAAATAGTAAATAAAGCACCATGTCAAGAAATTATTTGGCAGGGAAAAGAAGTAGATCTATTTAAACTTCCAATTTTAAAATGTTGGCCAAAAGATGGCGGGCCTTTCATTACTTTACCTTGTGTAATTACTAAGGATCCTGAAACAGGGATTAGAAATGTGGGAATGTATAGGATGCAAGTATTCGATAAAAATACCACAGGAATGCACTGGCAAATTCATAAAACAGGAGCAAAACACTATAAAAAAGCAGAAAAACTAAATCAGAGATTACCTGTTGCAGTTTCAATTGGTCCAGATCCCGCAGTAATTTACTCAGCTACAGCACCTCTTCCTGAAGATATAGATGAATTTTTATTAGCTGGCTTTCTTAGAGGTAAACCAGTTGAGCTTGTAAAATGTCTTACTGTGCCTTTAGAAGTCCCAGCTGAGTCTCAAATTGTTCTTGAAGGCTATGTAGAACCTTTTGAAAGAAGACTTGAAGGGCCTTTTGGAGATCACACCGGTTTTTATACACCGCCAGATAATTATCCTATTTTTAAAATCACTTGTATTACAATGAGAAAAGATGCTATTTATCCTGCAACAATTGTAGGTAAACCCCCTCAAGAAGATTGTTATTTAGGGAAACTCACAGAACGTTTATTTTTACCTTTAATAAAAAAAATATTACCTGAAATAATAGATATTAATCTTCCATGGGAAGGGGTTTTTCATAATTTGGCTTTTGTCTCTATTGATAAAAGATATCCTGGACATGCATTTAAAGTAGCTTCTGCTCTTTGGGGACTTGGACAGATGATGTTTACAAAAATAATAGTAATATTTGACAAAGAAGTAGATGTTCAAAATCTAAGCGAGGCTTTGTTTTATATGACAAGCAATGTTGATCCAGAGCGGGATATTATGATAATAAAAGGCCCTGTTGATGCATTAGACCATGCAAGTCCTTATCCAGCTTTTGGATCAAAAATGTGTATTGATGCAACAAAAAAATGGAAAGAAGAAGGATATCAGAGAGATTGGCCTGAAGAAGTTATAATGACACCAGAAATTAAGAAAAAAATTAATAAAATTTGGAAAAAACTTGGAATAGAAGAATTTATAAAAAGGGGGAAAAGCGTATGAAAATAGCTATAATAAGCGATACCCATGATTCTATACCTAATTTAGAAAAAGCAATAAAAATAATCAAAGAAAAAGGAGCAGAACAAATTTTTCATTGTGGGGACTTGATTTCACCTTTTATGATACCAATTCTTGGAAAATTTGAAAAACCTATTCATTTGATTTTAGGGAATAATCCCGGAGATATATTTCTTATGATGAAACATCTTAAAAATTATCCTCAAATAAATTTTCATGGAGAAATGGCATTTTTGAATATTAATAATTTTAAAATTGCAATGGTGCATTATCCTAAAATAGCTTATGCTTTTGCAAGCACAGGAGAATATGATTTTGTTTTTTGTGGACATACACATGAATATGAAGTAAAAGAAATAGGAAAAACTTTGGTTATAAATCCTGGCGAGATTTTAGGAAAAGAAGGAGATCCAACTTTTGCAATTATAGACTTAGAAAAAAAAGAAATTGAAAAGATAGTTATTAAAAAGGAGTAAAGATATGCGATGGAGTAAATATTTTATTCCCACTTTAAGAGAGGATCCTTCTGAGGCAGAAGTTATTAGTCATAAACTTCTTTTAAGAGCTGGTATGATAAGAAAAGTTGCTTCAGGTATTTATAATTTTTTACCTTTGGGATTAAAAGCCTTAAAGAAAATAGAAAATATTGTTAGAGAAGAGATGAACAAAGCCGGTGCATTAGAGGTTTTAATGCCACTTGTTCAACCTGCAGAACTCTGGAAAGAAACAGGTAGATGGAATGCTTATGGAAAAGAGCTTTTACGTTTTAAGGATAGAAAAGATCATGATTTTTGTCTTGGTCCTACTCATGAAGAAGTTATTACAGAAATGGTAAGAAGAGATGTAAAATCTTATAAAGATCTTCCTCTTATTCTTTATCAAATAGCAGTAAAATTTAGAGATGAGATAAGACCAAGATTTGGTCTCATGCGAGCAAGAGAATTTATTATGAAAGATGCTTATAGTTTTGATGCTACATGGGATGGTTTAGAAAAAAGCTATAATCTTATGTTTGAAACCTATTGTAAAATTTTTGAAAATTGTGGTTTAAAATTTAAAGCTGTTGAAGCTCATACAGGTGCTATTGGAGGAGAAGTTTCTCATGAATTTATGGTTTTAGCAAAATCTGGAGAAGATACTATTGCATATTGCGAAAAATGTGGATATGCCTCAAATGTAGAACTTACTCCTGCTATTTCTTCTGAAAAATATTCTTCAGAACCTGAAAAGCCTTTAGAAAAAGTTTATACTCCTGGGGTGAGATCTGCTCAAGAGGTAGCTGAATTTTTAGGTCTACCAGTAGCAAAAATAACTAAAACTCTAATCTATATTCTTGACGAAAAAGAACCTATTGCAGTGTGTATAAGAGGGGATCATGAAGTAAATGAAATAAAACTTGGAAAGCTTTTTCCAGGAAAAACTATTAGAATGGCACAAGAAGAAGAAATTTTAAATATAGTAGGAGCCCATCCAGGATTTATAGGTCCTAAGGGACTTAAAATGAAAGTAATTGCAGATAAATCCTTAGAAGGCTATCCAAATTTTGTTATTGGAGCAAATGAAGACGAATATCACTATATAAATGCTAATCTTGGAACAACTTTTAATCCCGATATTATAGCTGATATAAGAAAAGCTTGTGAGGGTGATCTTTGTCCTAAATGTGGGAATCCTTTAAGTTTTACTCGTGGTATAGAAGTAGGACATATTTTTAAGCTCGGAACAAAATATAGTGAGCCTATGAAGGCTATGTTTCTCGATAAAGATGGCAAAATGAAGCCTTTTATTATGGGATGCTATGGGATAGGAGTAAGTAGAATTCTTTCTGCAACAATTGAACAAAATCATGATGAAAATGGTATAATTTTTCCTTGGCAAATAGCTCCATTTCAAATTTCTATTGTTTATTTAAAAGAAAATTTTTCAGAACCTGCAGAAAATCTTTATCAAAATTTGTCAAAAAAATGGGATGTAATTTTAGATGATAGAGATGAAAGACCAGGTGTAAAATTTAAAGATATAGATCTTATTGGAATTCCTCTCCAAATTATTTTTGGTAAAAGTTATGAAAAAAATAAAGAAGTTGAAATAAAAATAAGAAAAACAGGAGAAAGAAAATATTTACCTTTGGAAGGAATAGAAAACTTTATAAAGGATTTTGAAAATGAAAAAATATAAATTATTAGAAATAGCTAAAAAAGTAAATGGTAATTTAATTGGAGAAGACTTAGAAATAACAGGATTTAATGCCATACCTTTAGCAAATGAAAGAGAACTTATTTTTGTGGATTCTTTAAAATGGGTTCCTCAAGCTCAAAAATCTAAAGCAAAAAGTATTTTATGTCCTGAAGGTTTTGCAAAACATTTTTCTGATAAATCTATTATAGAAGTAAAAGATGTAAGAGTTGCAGTAGCAAAGATTTCAGAATTATTTAAAAAAGAAATTGAACCCAAATGGGAAATTAGTACCGAGGCTTTTATTGAAGAAGATGTAAAAATAGAAGAACCGTGTGCGATTTACCCAAGAGTTTATATTCAAAAAGGGGCAAGAATTGGTAAAAGAGTCGTTATTTATCCTGGTGTTTTTATAGGAGCTTATGCAGAAATAGGAGAAAATACAGTAATTTATCCAAATGCGGTTATTTATCCCTATACCAAAATAGGGAAAAATTGTATTATTCATGCAGGAGTTATTGTAGGGGCTGATGGGTTTGGGTTTGCTCAAGAAATGACAGAAGGTGGGTATAGAAATCTCAAAATTTATCATTTTGGAAATGTAAGAATAGAAGATAATGTAGAAGTAGGAGCTAATACAACAATTGATAAGGCTGTTTTTGGAGAAACTATAATAGGAGAAGGAACAAAAATTGATAATCTTGTTCAGATAGGACATAATGCAAAAATAGGGAAACAAAATATTTTAGTGTCTCATGTAGCAATTGGTGGAAGCGCAGTTTTAGAAGATTATGTAATGCTTGGAGGACAAGTTGGAGTAGCTCAATCAGCTTATATTGGAAAAAAAGCAAGAATAGCGGCTAAATCTGCTGTAAGAGGTAGAGTACCTCCGGGAGAAGAATTTGCTGGAATTCCTGCTATTAAAGCTGATATATTTAAAAAGGCTATAGTAATTTTTAATAGACTTCCAGAAATTTATAAATTATATAAAGAAATCAAAAAAATAATTAAAAAATAAATTGAAAAAGTCCTTTTTATTTGTTTTTCTTTTTGGTCTTGTAAGTCTTTTTGGAGATATTACTTATGAATCAGCAAGAAGTATTATAGGACCTTATTTTGCTTTTCTTGGGGCAAGTGGCTTAATTGTCGGTTTTATAGCAGGTTTAGGAGAATTTATAGGATATGGTTTACGTCTTATTTGTGGATATTTTACTGATAGATTAAGAAAATATTGGAGTATTACAATTGCGGGATACGCAATAGGTTTACTTTCGGTTCCTTTATTAGCATTAGCAAAAGACTGGCAAATTGCTTCATTATTAATAATAGCAGAAAGAATAGGAAAAGCCTTAAGAAGTCCTGCAAAAGATGCTCTTCTTTCTTACGGAATAAAAGAAATTGGTTATGGACGCGGGTTTGGAATTCACAAAGCAATGGACCAAATTGGAGCTATGATTGGTCCATTAATTATGTCTATGGTTTTGTATTTCAAAAAAGATTATCAAATCGCCTTTGGAATATTAATTGTTCCTGCAATTATTTCTCTAAGTATTCTTTTTCTTACGAAATCCCTTTATCCTTATCCTTATCGAATAAATACTCAAATAAAAAGTTCAAAACTTGCTATTAAAGATTTAAACAGAGATTTTTGGCTTTATTCAATTGGTATTGCCTTAATTGGTGCTGGATATATAGATTTTCCTCTTATTGCTTTTCATTTTAAAAAAATTTCTATTTCTGAAAGTTTAATACCAATTTTTTATGCAATAGCTATGGGATTTGATGCATTTTCAGCATTAGTTTTTGGTTATTTATTTGATAAAAAGGGATTAAGTGTATTCATATTTTCAATAATTTTATCCTCTGCTTCTGTTCCTTTAGTATTTTTAGGGAATTTTTATATTTTTTTTCTTGGGATGATTTTTTGGGGAATAGGAATAGGGGCACAAACTTCAATTATGAAAGCTATAATTCCGTTTTTAATTTCTGAAGAAAAAAGAGGTACAGGATATGGAATAATTAATGCTTGTTACGGTTTTTCTTGGTTTTTAGGAAGTGCCTTGATTGGTTATTTATACGATTTTTCAATATTAGCTTTAATAGTTATTTCTTTAATTTTTCAATTGAGTTCAATTTTTTTCTTTATAAAAATAAGGAAAAATCTGTTATTGGCTTAAAATTTTGATTTTATGAGAAATAGAGAGTCTTGACTTTTTTGAAATTGAGTATATATTTCAATTGGAAACATAAGAAAAAAAATTAAAAAGGAGGTGAAAAGATATGCCTTGGGGTGATAGAACAGGACCTTTAGGATTAGGACCAAGAACTGGTAGAGGATTAGGTTATTGTAGTGGTTTTTCAACTCCTGGTTTTTTAAAACCAGGAGGTTGGGGTTTTGGTTGGGGATTTGGAAGAGGTTGGGGTAGAGGAAGAGGTTGGAGATGGTGGTGGTTTGGAGGTTGGGGAAGAGGTTGGAGATGGAGATGGTTTTTTAGAGGGTTACCTTTTTTTGAAAGATTTTTTGGGACACCAGCCCCAGAAGACGAATTAAAATATCTGCAAGAAGAAGCTAAATTACTGGAAAAAGAGTTAAATGAAATTAGAAAAAGAATGCAAGAAATAGAAACTAAGAAAAAAGAAGCTTAATTTGAAAGTTTTTAAAAAATTTTTAAAGCCCCTATAGCTATAGGGGCTTTTTATTAAATGTATTTTGTTTTTGTTGATTCAATTGTAATTGTTTGGGATTATTTTAATAATATCCCTAAAATTATTAGAATATTTTTAACAATATCCGAAGATTTTCTAAAAACCGATCTTTTTAAGTATTATCCTAAAATAAAAAAGAAGTCCTCTCCGGAAATAGATAAAGTTGTAGATTTTATTAAAGATTTTTTAAAAGGAGAAATTAAAAAAATTGATATTGGGATACTTTATCTTGAAAAACTTAGTTTATTTCAAAAAAGGGTGTTATTAAAGGTTTATGAGATTCCTATAGGATATGTTACTACTTATAAAATAATTGCACGATCAATAAAAAGACCAAGAAGCTATAGAATGGTAGGAAGAGCATTAGCAACAAATCCTTTTCCTCTTATTATTCCGTGTCATAGAGTTATAAAATCTGATTTTACTATAGGTGGTTATGAAGGTGGAATAGAAATGAAAAAGAAACTTCTTTTAAATGAAGGAATAAAAATTAAAAATAATAAAGTAATAAATCCTAAACTTTGGAAATTTTAAAAAATTATTAATTTTTTAATTTTTTTACTTTATCTCAATTTTTAAGGATTTCCCTATAATATAAGGGATAAACATAGAAATGTTACATATAATTTTAGTTTTTTAAAAGGTTTTAAAAAGTAAGTATTTTTATAAAGTAAACAGTAAAAAAATGAGTAAAAAAATTATTTATGCTGTATATGGCTCGAACCTACTTAAGGAAAGATTCATGATATATATAAAAGGTGGCTGGTATAAAGGCCAAAAATACCGAGGATGTAGAGATAAAACAGAACCTATTGATAAGGGATGGATATTTATTCCTTATTGCCTTTATTTTGCTAAACAATCTCTGAGATGGGGGAGAAAAGGGGTAGCATTTATAACATGTGAAGAAGAAAAGGATAAAAATTATCATACAGTAGTCAGGCTTTGGGAAATAACCGAAGAACAATTCAATGAAATTTGGAATCAAGAAGGAAGAGAATGGTATCATAAAAAATTATGCCTTGGTGAAGAGGGAGGGATTAAAATATATACTATTACAGGTTGTTGGCTTGATGAAATAAATCTTCCTTCCAAAGAATACCTTGAGGTTATAAAATCAGGTTTAAAAGAAACAACAAATTGGGATAATGAAAAAATTGAAAAATATTTAGAAAAATTTTTAAAATAATATCCTTTATGGAAGCTATTTTGATGCTGCTTCAAACTCCCTCAAAGTATCCTTATAAATTATCCACACGAGAGAAGGCAAGAATAAAAATTTTTTTATTTATTCTGGAAGATAATAACACCATTCTATTTAAAAAAATTTTATAAAATGAACATTTGATTTTTAGATTATAATTATATATTATTATTTTTATAATTAGTAGGTAAAAAGATTAAACTTATAGCGAAAGATTCTTTTTTCAAAATAAGGATCTTTTGAGAGGTCTATAGATATTAATAAAAATGAAAAAAACAAAGAAATTATAAAATATTTTAAAAAAGTTTATTTTTTTATAAAATCATAAAAAATAAAACTTTGCTATAAAAGGGTGTTATGAAAAAAAAATATATGGAAATGAAAGAAATTACACACAAGGATTATTTGAAATTTATCAAAGAGAAAAATGAAGTAATTATTGAAAATGTCAAAATAAAATTAAAGAAAAATTGGAGTATAAAATCATATGCTCCTCCTGAAGATTATATACCTGAAAGAACTACTGTATGGAGTTTTCCAGATAGAGGAGAGTGGGTAACCCATAGAGGAAATTATAGAGGGAATTGGTCTCCTTATATTCCGAGGAATCTCATTTTAAAATACACTCAAAAGGGGGATTGGGTTCTTGATCAGATGATGGGAAGTGGTAATACATTAATAGAAGCTAAACTTTTGGAAAAAACGCAATCGGAGTTGACATCACTTTAGATGCGGTGATATTGGCAAGAGATAGGTTGAAATTTTCTTATAATTTTTTATTTTCGGAATATAAGGAACTTGTAATAAAAACTTATTTGGGGGTGCAAGGAACTTAGACAAGATAGATGATGGAAGTATTGATTTAATCACAACTTATCCATCCTACGCAAATATAATTTTATATTAAAAAGAAAAAAAATTAACAAATGATTTAACACAATATCTTTAGAGAAGTATTTAAAGAAGATGAAGAAGGTAGCTCAAAAATTTTATCAAATTTTAAAACCAGAAAAAATATATGCTATATTAATCAGTGATATTAGAAAACATAAGCTTTATATTTCAATAGCTTCCAGAATCATTCAGGCATTTTTTGAAGTTGGATTTATTTTGAAAGGAGACATTATCAAACTTCAGTGGAATATAAAAACCACAAGAAAAAAATATATCGAAAGTGTATGAATAAAAAGGTTCCAGATTATTTTCTTATTTCTGTTTCAAATCGTAACAATCTTGAACTTTGTATAAAATATGCTCTGGCAGGCTTTACCAATAGTATAAACGGACTTTGGACATTTCTGGATATAGATGAAGGAGACTACATCTCTTTTCTTTACGGGGCGAAAGTAAAAAATCTATATAAAGTTGTCAAAAAAGTAGCCTATAAATGTGCAGAAACTCTTCCGCCTTGGCCACCTGTAACTTTTAAAATGTCCGGGAATACATATTATTTTCCTTTCCGGTTATATTTAAAACAAGAACGTATTTTGGATGAACCGATGATTAGACCAGAGTTTGCTTATGTTGCAGAAAATTTACTCTTGCGAGGTGGATATCGTAAAACCCATTTTCAAACAGATCTTATAACCTTTTATAATGTATCAAATATGGGAGAACCTTTTAGTGGAAAGCATGAGACATTAAAGTTAAATGCAAAAAAATTTGTACCAAAAATTGTTTTTAAAAAAGAAAAACAAAAAGTTCCCGAAAAATTTTATTTTCATGAACTAATACTTCAAGTCTTGGTTAGGAAAAAACTTAGAAGGTTACTTGATGAAATCATATACCACTTTAATTTGAATTGCAATCCAAGTGATTTTGAAATTTTAGGTGAAAAAGCCCTTCCTGAAGGATATGTTGATCTCTTCCTAAAACTAAAACATCCTGTAGGATTAAATAAATATTTATTAGTTGAAGTTAAAACAGGAAAAGCATTGAGGAGTGACTTTGAGCAACTTAAACGGTATCTCTCTGAATTCAAAAAAGAAACTGTGGGAGGTATATTAATAGCTAAAGATTTTCCTAAAAGAAGAATATTAGAGAAAAACAAAGAAATTCTTGCTATTAAATATTCTTTTACTTCCTTAAATCTTGAAAAAGAATATATATACGAAGATCTATTAAAAATGCTAAAATTGGAATTAATAGAATGAAAAAAAGAAAATTTTTATTTTTAACACCAGATGGTATTACATTTTCTTCTTTGAGAAATTTCATCCCGATGTGGAAAATTTACAGGTTCTCGGATGGGCAGAAGGTTTAGTAGATGAAGAGAAAGCTTTTCATACTTTTTTAAAAGCTAATAGATGGGTATACGATACTGATTTTAAAGAAATAATATGTATTGAAATAAAGTATTTTATTCAACAAGGTAAAAGATTCTTTATCAAGGGTGCATTAAAGAAGTAAAATGTATTAAACTATTGCAGAAAGTTATTCTCAGATGTAGAGATTAGTAAATAGCATAAAGTTAGGTTTTTCTGGATAATAGACGGTCCTGCATACTGTCGGATGAGAGGAGCACTTTTAAGAGCAATGAAAAGTATGGAGCGGATTTCGAATTTTAGAATGTTAGTATCTTCAAAAAAATAATTGATGAAAATAAAAATAGAACAAAAATGGCGCGAAAAAACTATTAAAACAGTAAAAAGGCTTTCGAATGGATGGTACGTTATTAAAACAGAAATTCTAAATTATCAAAAGATTTTAAAGTTAAAACGATATTTTCACTTAAACCTCAAAAATCAATGACTTCTAAACATGCTCATTTTGCAATTGACTTTTACGGTAAAATTTGTGCTAATAAAAAGAAAGCTAAATTAGTTTTTGATGCGATTATAGAAATTTGGCAAGGTAAGAAAGTAAAAAATGTTCTTAATAAATATCTACCTTTAACTAAAGGGTTACCGGGATACCCTTTAGAATATATTCTTATCGCACTCAAATGGATTTTAGACCAAGAAGATATAAACTTTGTTGGACGACCCCAAGAGAAACAAGAAGAGCTAAATAATTTATTTCGAAAATTAAGAATAGACATACCAGACAAGAGAAAAGGAAGTCAACTCGCAATTGCTATTTTCTGCGAATTATTAGGAACTCATCCGGTTGAAGCTCTTTTAAAAGCAAATATAGATGTAGCTCCTCGTAGGAGAAGGTAATTTAAAAAGATTTTTTATAAAATTTTAATAATCAAAAAAAATCCCTGGTCTTAGGTATCCAAAAAACTATAGCCCTTAGAGAAAATCTGAAAAAATTATTTATTATGGGAGGCCGACGGGACTCGAACCCGTGACACTCGGGGCCACAGCCCGATGCTCTACCAACTGAGCTACGGCCTCCATTAACTTATATTTCAATGTAATATATTTTTCAAAAAAATCAATAATAAATAATCTTACAAAATTTAACAATTATTTTAAATCGAACTTTTTATAGAAAAAGCACTATATTTAAAAGTTTTCTTCTTCACCTGTTTCTTCGTTTAAAATTTTTACAAGTTTTATTTTAAAAATTAAATCATGACCTGCTAAAGGAGGATTTAAATCGAGTGTTATTTCTTCTGAAGTAACCTCTACTACCTTTGCAGGAAATGTTACTTCTCCCTGAGGAGTATCTATAATAAGATTAAGCATAAGTCCTGGTTGAGGTTCTACATCAAGATTAATAGCATTTTTTGGGACTGTTTTAACCAAATTTTCGTCTCTCGGACCAAAAGCTTTATCAGAAGTAATAATAACTTCTTTCTCCTCACCCTCTACCATTCCAATTACTGCTTCAGAAAGACCTGGAATGATTTCTGGAGATCCAACCTGAAAAATAAACGGTTCACCATCAAAAGTATTCTCGAAAATTTCTCCATTTTCAAGTTTACCTAAGCAATGAATACTTACTACATCTCCTACTTGAACTTTACGCATATTAAAAACCCCTTTAATTTTTAAGTGATAGAAGCTGGGATTTTAGAGAATCGGACTCTAAAAACCCGAACTTCTATCTTAGTTAGATAAACTAATACAAGTTTTTTAAATTACAAGTTTTTTTAAATTTTTAATTTTAAAAATTTTTAAATATTTAAAATTTAGAAACAACAACTAAAGAGAAACACACAATTACATCTTTTTCTCCACCCCAACCCAAACCTTCGGTGCTACGAGCTTTGATACTTATGTTTTTTTCATCAATTTCTAAAATTTCAGAAATAACTTTTTTCATTTTTTCATAAAATGGAGAAAGTTTGGGTTTATCACATATAAATGTTATATCTATCTGATTAACCTTGAATTTTTTTTCTTTTATTAATTTATAAGTTTCTTTTAATAAAATTTTACTGTCTATGTCTTTATATTTAGGATCTCCATCAGGAAATAAAGTGCCTATATCAGGTAAACCTGTTGCAGAAAGCATTGCATCAATAAGAGCATGAAGCCCTACATCTCCATCCGAATGCCCGAGAAGACCTTTCTCAAAGGGGATTTCTACTCCACAAAGTTTAAGTTTTCTTCCGGAAGCAAGCTTATGTAGATCAAAACCTAAAGCTATTCGCATTATTTTTATTTATATCTTAAAAATTTTAATTTTCCAATAAAAAAATTAAAAGTGATAAAAATTAAATTGAAAAATTTTTGAAGTGTTCTATTATTATTAAAATAATGAGTTTGAATAAAGTAATTCTTATTGGTAGATTGGGAGCAGATCCTGAAATCAGATATACTCTCGACGGAAAACCCGTTGCTTCTTTTAGAATTGCTACTAATGAAGTAATTATTAAAAACGGAGAAAAAGAGATTCATACTGAATGGCATAGAATCGTTGCTTTTGGGCGCTTAGCAGAGATTTGTGGAGAATATCTTAATAAAGGAACACAGGTTTATATAGAAGGAAAACTTCGTACAAGAAAATATGAAGACAAACAAGGTATTGTGCGTTATGTTACAGAAATATTTGCAGATAATATGAAAATACTTGGTAAAAAATCTGAAAATATAACAAATAAATTTTCTTCGGAAAATTTATCCTCGAGTTCTTTTTCAAAGACCTCTGAAGATATAACTTTGGAACCGGTAGAAGAACCGAAATTAGAAAAAGATTCTATTGATGAAGATGATATTCCTTTTTAACTTTCACTGATATTTTGTGTCTTTTGTTTTATTTTTAAGTTCTTCTTCAAAAAATTCTATATATTTTTCCTCTGAATGAATTTCGTCAAGCTCAAATATTTGTCTTATTAAATTTATAGCATATTTACCTTCTTCATGATAGCCTTTTTTAACAAACCTAATAGGATAATAAAGAAATTTTTGAACCAAAGAACGAGTTAAAATATCTATAGCTTGTCTTTCTTCTGGAGAAAGATGTTTTAGTTTTTTTAATGTTTTTTGAAGTTCTTTTTGTCTCAAAGTTTCAAGTTTTTGAGCAAGGCTCTTTATAGTTGAATGATAATCTAATGCATTAAACCATTTTTGAAATTTTAAAACCTCTTCTTCAATAATGACCTTAGCTCTTAAGGCTTCTTTTTTTCTTTCTTTTAGGCTTTCTTCAACAACGGATTTTAAATCATCAATATCATAAAGATATACATTCTCAAGATCATTTACACCAGGTTCAACATCTCTTGGTACAGCAATATCAATTATAAAAAGCGGTCTGAATTTTCTATTTTTTAGAATAGAAGAAATCAATTTTTTTGTTATTACAAAACCAGGGGCTCCTGTGGAAGAAATTATAATATCTGCTTCAATAATTGCTGTTGCAAGTTCTTCTAATGAATAGGGTTTACCTTTAAATTTTTCAGCAAGTTCTACAGCCTTAGCAAATGTGCGGTTTGCAATGAGGACTTTTTTAACGCCCGAGGAATAAAAATGCATACATGCAAGTTCTGCCATTTCACCCGCACCAACAAGAAGAACAGTTTTATCTTTCAAAGAACCAAGTATTTTTTTTGCAAGTATATAAGCTGCATAACTTACTGAAACAGCCCCGCCTCCTATTCCTGTTTCTGTTCTTACTCTTTTAGCTACAAAAAAACAACGATGAAATAAACGATTTAAAATTAAACCACTTGTTTTATAATTAAGGGCTTCTCTATAAGCATCTTTTACTTGTCCCAATATCTGTGGTTCTCCTAAGACCATAGAATCTAAACCGCAGGCAACTTCAAATACATGTTTTACTGCTTCTTCATTTTCCATAAAATAAAGATGAGGTTCTAAAGATTTCCAACTAAAAGATGTTTCTTTTTCCAGAAATTTAGAAAATTCGTTAAGAAATTCGGTTTTAAGATCTTCTTCAACAACAAAACAAAATTCAACTCTGTTACACGTTGATAAAAAATAAGCTTCTTTAAAATTTTTAAGTTCTTTTTTTATTTTTTCTAAAGGATGAATGTTAGTGGTTTTAAAAGAAAGTTTTTCTCTAATTTCTACAGGTGCAGTTTTATGATTGAGTCCTATAAGTAAAATTTTGCTTTTATGAGCCATAAGTATGAAAACCCCCTACCATTAGATTAATTACGAAAATACTAATAAACCATATTCCAAACCCAACAATAAACATATAAGCAGCTTTTTTCCCTCTCCAGCCTATCAAAATCCTTTGATGAATGAGCATAGCATAAATTAACCATAATATCAAGGTAATAACTTCTTTTGGAGACCATCTCCAAAATTCTCCAAAAGCTATTTCACTCCACATAACTCCGCTAATCATTCCAATAGTAAGAAGAATAAAACCAAGATATAGACATTCCTCTATAAGTTTATCAAGATAATTTAAAGGTGGGAGTTTTTTAAAAAATACGCCCAGTCTTTTTTTCTTTATTTCTCTTTCTTGAAGAATATACATAATTGAAATAATTACTCCGAATATCAAAAATCCATGAGAAAATAAAGAAGAAAATACATGTATAGGAAACCAGAAACTTTTAAAATATTGAGTGAATGGAGAAATTATTTTTACTGGAAAAAAATAAGAACAACCCAAAAGAAAAAGAATAACCGGTACACAAAAAAATCCTACAGTATAAGCTTTAATAGGACTTAAGGTAAAAATAAAATATATAGCAACAAGTTCCCATGAAAAAAAATTAAGTATATCTTTAAAACTTAATAGTTGAGTATGCCAGAATTCCCAACCTTTTATAATCCAAAATAAAGTATGAAATAAAAATCCAGAAAAAAGTACTATCTGAGATAATCGCAGAGCTTCTTTTTTTAAAGTTTTAAAGTAAAAACCAAATCCCACCCATGATATTAAATAGGTTAGAAGAGTTAAAATGTAAAAGAGATCTTTCATTTATTTTTTCTTAGCTATATATATAGAGCAAGGAGCAAAGGTAGCTACCTTTGCTGTAGTACTTCCAAGAGTATATCTTATTATATCAGGTCTTATTCCTCTTGCTCCCATTATTAAAAGATCTGCTTCTTCTTTCTCAACAAAATTTAATATAGCTTCTGCTATTGAATAATCTGAAATTACAACTTCTTTTATAGAAACTTTTGGAAGATCTATTAAATTTTTAGCTTTTTCTAAAAGTTTTTTCCCTTTTTCAATAGCTTTTTCTTCTTCCTCTTTACTCACGTCTTCCTTTTTACGAACAACATAAAGGAGAATAAGTTCACCGCTTTCATTTTTAAAAAATTTTTCTGTAGCCTTTAAACCTTCTTTAACATCTTGAGATCCATCATAAGCTACTATAATTTTCATAATTATATCCTCCTAAAAATAAAATTTTTAAACACTTTTAAAGAATTATACCACAAAAATTTTGAGAAAATAACCCTTATTTTGTTAATAATATAAAAAATTCTTTGTTTCCCTTAGTACCCAGTATAGGACTTTCAGCTACTCCCTGAGGTTTAAATCCGAGTTTTTGGGAAAAATCCCATATTTCATCCACAACTTTTTTATGAAGTTTGCTTTCTCTTACAATACCTTTTTTAACAAATTTAGGTCCTACTTCAAACTGTGGTTTAATTAAAGCTAAAACTTTCCCTTTGTTTTTTAAAAGAGGAGGCAAAACAGGTAAAATCTTTTTAAGAGAAATAAAAGACACATCAACTGTTATCAAATCAAATTTTTCCGGAAAATGATCAGGCTTTATATAACGAGCATTTATTCCTTCCATAACAATTACACGTGGATTAGTTCTTAAAGAATAATGTAATTGTCCTTTTCCAACATCCAGAGCATAAATCTTTTTGGCTCCTTTTAGTAATAAACAGTGAGTAAAACCCCCTGTAGAGGCTCCAATATCTAAGCATATATAGTCTTTTACATTTAGATTAAAGACCTTTAAGGCACCTTCCAGTTTCAATCCACCTCTTGAAACATAAGGAAAACTTTCTTCGATTCTGATATATACATTTTCAGGAACCTGTATCCCAGATTTTGTAATTCTTTGAAAATTTTTATTATCTAAAGAGATCCAAACTTTACCTGCAAGTATAATAGCTTGGGCTTTTTCTCTGCTTTCACATAATCCCTTTTCAACCAAAAGTTTATCTATTCTTTTTTTTGAAATTTTCACATTTTTATTTTAATTCCCTATCTATTAAAATTGCAAATATTTTTCTCTGTTTCTTTTCTTTTAATAACTTCATCCCAGTAAAAAGAATCTTATAAATATTATCTGTAGATGTTTCTTTTTTAGGATCTAATTTGACTGGATTAAAAGTAAGTATAACTATATAAATATCAAAATTTTGATTATATTTTTCATAAAATGTTCTTTCCACCAATCTTAAAATTCTTCTTCCAACAACCCATGCTCCCTGTAAAGGGGTTTCAGGAAGAAGAATAATAAATTGGTTAGAATTTTTAAGTTTACCTATTATATCTACTTTTCTTAAATTATTTTTTAATTTTTCGGCAATAATTCTTAAAATACTTTCTTCCTCAGAAGCACCGTAATTTTCGAAAATTTTTTCAAATCTATCTATATCAATTAAGAGAATACTAAATTGCCTGCGGTATCTTTTTGATCTCAAAATTTCTTCTTGCAATCTTTTTGTAAAAAATTCACTATTATAAAGACCTGTAAGTTCATCCAAAATTCTGTTTTTTTCAAGCTTATCTTTTAAATCTTCTATTTTTTTGAGCAATTCATTTTTTTCTCTTAAAAGTTTACTAATTTCATCTGCATATCTTTCAATTATAGTTTCTTCTTTTTTCTTTTGTAATTCTATTTCTTTTAGTTTTTTTTGTATTTCTTTTTCTTTATTTTTTATCCATTCACTATAAGGTGTTAAGATAAATTCTTTATAATTTAAAGCTTCATAAAATTGATTTGCTATTGATGGAAGTTCTTCAATTAATTCTTCTACGGTTTTTTCAGACATACCAAATTCCATTTTTGCAAAATTTTTAAAATCTCTATATTTTTTTTCTCTATTAATACTAAAATATGCTCCTACTCCAAGATCAATTAAATGTAATAATTTTACATCTTCATATATTTCCTTGGGTAATTCTTCTGGAAAGTCAAAAACTCTGTGATGATAATAAATATTTAATACAAATCTTCTTGGAAAATTATAATATTCAAAATATTCTCCTCCAATTTGCGCATGATCTGTATTAAATACTTCTCTTTCAGCATCTAAAAGAGATTTATCCATTGTTTTTAATTTCAAAACTTTTAAATATCCTTCAGGAGCTATTAAATAAAGAACAATAATTCCATAATCCATTAAAAATGAAGATATATAAAGATGTGGAGGGGGTTTATAAAAAGAAGAAAGAAGTTGGGAAAAACAGACATTTCCCAAGGCACGAGCCCAGAATTTAGAAAAACTGAATTCGTTAAAAGTTGTCTTGGTTATTTTTTGAGCAATAAATCCAAGTAGAAGTATTTTGACAAAATCTTCTCCCAGAATTAAAAGTGCTTTATTAATATCTTCTATTTGTGGCGCATTTTTTTTATATTGAGGAAGGTTAGCCACTTTTAAAATAATTTGAGAAATTTCAGGATTAAATAGAAGTTCTCTAAATTCTCTTTCTGTTTTGGTTAAAAAAGTTCGCAATATTTCTATCCCAAGTTTTGGAAAAAGAGGAAATTCCTTATTTGTAATCTTTAATAGATTTTCTAACTCTCCCATTTTTCTTTTTTTAATGTTAAAATAATATTTTTAAAATTAACAAAAAATTTTCAATTTTGAAAGGGTTATTATTAAATCTTTTATAAAGGGAGGAAATAATGGAAGATTTAAAAGAATTAATGTTAAAAATTGCTAAAAATGCAAAACTTGCATCTCAAAAACTGGTAAATATTTCTACAGATATTAAAAATCAAGTATTAAGAAGAGTAGCTCAAAAAATCAGAGAAAAAAAAGAAGAATTAAAGAAAATTAATGAAAAGGATGTTAATCAAGCTATAGCTCAAGGGAAATCCAAGGCTTTTATAGATAGGCTTACCTTAAATGATAAAGTAATAGAAGGTATGGCAAAAGGATTAGAGGATGTGGTAATGCTTCCTGATCCTGTTGGAGAAATAGTTAAAATGTGGAGGCGTCCTAATGGACTTCTTGTTGGAAGGATAAGAATACCATTGGGTGTTATTGCTATGATCTATGAAAGCAGGCCTAATGTAACAATTGATGCAGCAGGACTGTGTTTTAAAAGTGGGAATGCAGTAATTTTAAGAGGTGGAAAAGAGGCTTTAAATTCTAATTTAGCCCTTGGTAAAATCTTTCAAGAAACTTTAAAAGAATTTGGACTTCCTGAAGAAGCTGTGCAAGTAATTCCTACTCCAGATAGAGCTATTATGGAATATATGCTTGAATTGGAAGAATATATTGATTTGATTATTCCACGAGGAGGAGAAGGATTAATTAGATTTGTAACTGAAAAAGCACGTATGCCAGTTATTAAACATTATAAAGGAGTATGTCATGTATATGTGGATAATGAAGCGAATCTTCAAATGGCTAAAGAAATTGCTATAAATGCAAAATGTCAAAGACCAGGGGTTTGTAATGCAATGGAAACATTGCTTGTTCATAAAGATATTGCTGATAAATTTTTACCTGAGTTGGCAGAAGAATATAAAAAGTTTAATGTAGAATTAAGAGGGTGTTCTGAAACATTAAAATATATTCCTTGGGCAAAACCTGCCACAGAAGAAGATTGGTATGCTGAATATTTAGATCTTATTTTAGCTGTTAAAATAGTAAAAGATATAGACGAGGCTATAGAACATATTTCCAAATATGGAAGCAATCATACAGAAGCAATTGTTACTGAAAATTATTCTAAAGCTATGAAATTTTTAAAAGAAGTAGATGCGAGTGTAGTGCTTGTTAATGCTTCTACAAGATTTAATGATGGCGGAGAACTTGGACTTGGTGCTGAAATTGGCATTTCTACAACCAAAATTCATGCTTATGGACCTATGGGACTTGAAGAATTAACTACTACTAAATTTATAGTTTTTGGTAATGGACAAATTAGAACCTAAAAAGGTTGGAATATTTGGAGGGACTTTTGATCCGCCTCATATAGGACATTTAAGAATTGCTGAAGAAGTAAGAGAAAATTTATCCTTAGAAAAAATTTGGTTTATTCCCGCAGGATATCCTCCTCATAAAAAGGAAGGAAGTTATTTACCTTTTGAACACAGATTTTATATGACTATGCTTTCCATTAAAGATAATCCATTTTTTGAAATCCTTGATATAGAAAAGAATGAAAAGCCTTCATATTCTTTGAAAACTCTTCAAAAATTGAGAAAAAAATACCCTAAAACAGAATTTTTTTTTATTATAGGTTGGGATAGTTTTCAGCAATTTGAAACCTGGTGGCATTATCAGAAATTTTTAGAATATACCAATATAATAGTAGTTTCAAGGGAAAAAATACCATTTGAAGAAGCTGTAAAAATAGTTAAAGAAAGATCGAATTATCTCTGGGGGAAAAAATATACTAATAAGGTAATTTTTTTAAAAACAATATCTCTTGATATTTCAAGCACTTTTATCAGAAATTTATGCAGGCTGGGTAAATCTATTAGATATTTAGTTACAGAGGAAGTATATTCTTATATACAAAAAGAAAGGCTATATCAGCGATGAGGGGTTCTCCAAGGCAAAAAATTACACCGATGTTTCAGCAATATTTTGAAATAAAATCCAGATATCCTGATGCAATTTTGTTTTTCAGATTAGGTGATTTTTACGAAATGTTCTTTGATGACGCAGAAACTGTGGCTCCACTTCTTGGACTTGTTTTGACAAAAAGAGAAGCAGGTAAAGATTTGACTGCTCCAATGTGTGGAATTCCCGCAGATAAAAGCAGTTTTTATATACAAAAACTTGTAGATATGGGGTTTAAAGTTGCAATATGCGAACAGGTTGAGGATCCTGCACTTGCTAAAGGACTTGTAAAAAGAGAAGTTGTAAAAATTTTTACTCCTGGTCTTCTTGTTGATCTTGAAGCACTTTCAGAAAAAGAAAAAAATTATTTGGCAAGTCTTTATATAGGGAAAAAAATAGGGCTTGCTTTTTTGGAACTCTCATGCGGAGAATTTATTTTTACTGAGTTAAAAAAAAGCGAATTTTTGGCAGAAATTTTAAAAAAAGAGCCAAAAGAAATTATATTAAGTAAAAATTTGGAAAATTCAGAAATAGCTCAGGCTCTTAAACAAAATCTTTCAAAAATTCATTTGAGTTTTGTTGATGAGAGTTATTTTCAAAAAAGAAAAATCGAAAAATTTGTTTCAGATCCAAATTTTTTGGAAAGATTTAATGAGGGAGCCAAGGCATTATCCGCTATTGTAGAATATATAGAAGTTTATCAGCCTTATCTTGCAGAAAAAATCACAGAACCGTGTTTTTATTTTCCTGAAGAATTTCTTTTTCTTGATGAAAATACAAAAAGAAATCTCGAACTAATTAAAAATTTATGGGATGGAACCGAAAAATATTCACTTTTCTGGGTTTTGGACAAAACTCTCACTCCTATGGGTGGAAGGCTTTTAAAAGATTGGATACTTTATCCTTTAAGGAATATAAACGCTATTAAAGCACGTCAGCAAATAATTCGATATTTAATAGAAAATAAAGAACTCAGGGAAAAACTTCAAAAATACTTTAAAAAACTTGCAGATTTAGAAAGACTTAGTATTAGATGTACTCTTAAGTTGGCAAATCCTAAAGAACTGGCATTACTCAGAGATAGTCTCGGGTATCTTCCAGAAATAAAAAATTTACTTTTGGAACAACAGAAAAAAGATATAAATTTTCCGGAAAAACTAAAAGAAATTACCGAAGATATAGGAAAATTTTCAGAACTTTTTGAAAAACTTTCCATTTATTTAGTAGAAGATCCACCTTCGACCCTTAAAGAAGGAGGAATTATTAAAAAGGGAGTTAATCCTGAACTTGACGAATTAAAAGATTTAAAAGAGAACGCTTTGAAATATCTTATAGAACTTGAAAAAAAAGAAAAACAAAAAACTGGTATTCCCACTTTAAAAATAGGATATAACAAGATTTTTGGCTATTATTTTGAGGTCTCGAAAAGCTATTTAAAATATGTTCCATCCTATTTTCAGAGAAAACAAACTTTAGTGAATGCAGAAAGATTTATTACTTCTGAGTTAAAGGAACTTGAAAACAAAATCCTTTCTGCAGATGAAAGAATTAAAAATTTAGAATATGAAATTTTTCTTCAATTAAGGGAAGAGGTAGAGAAATATAAAGAAAAATTAAAAAGAACTGCGAAAGCTCTTGCAACACTTGATGTTCTTTTAAGTTTCAGTCAAGTAGCTCTTGAGAATAATTATGTATGTCCTGAAATAGTAGAAAAGCCAATTTTAATTATAGAAGAAGGTAGACACCCGGTTCTTGAAAAAATTCAGGGACAGGGGAGTTTTATTCCTAATTCTTTAAATATGGATAAAGAAAAATCATGGGTTTTAATAATTACAGGCCCAAATATGGGAGGTAAATCTACTTATCTAAGACAAAATGCTTTAATAGTTATCATGGCTCAAATGGGAAGTTTTGTTCCTGCAAGTTCTGCAAAAATAGGAATATTTGATAAAATCTTTACAAGAGTAGGTGCAGGAGATGAATTGGTAAGGGGTAAAAGTACTTTTATGGTGGAAATGAGCGAATGTAGTTATATTTTAAAAAATGCTACCTCAAGAAGCTTGGTAATTCTTGATGAAGTAGGCAGAGGTACGAGTACTTACGATGGACTTTCATTAGCATGGGCTATAGCTGAATATTTATACGAAAAGAAAATTTTCACTCTTCTTGCCACTCATTATTTTGAATTAACAGACTTAGCTAAGCTTTATTCAGGTATTAAAAATTATCATGTCTCTGTGAAAGAATGGGGTGAAGAAATAATATTTCTTTATAAAGTAATAGAAGGGGCTACCAATGAATCTTATGGAATTGAAGTAGCTAAATTAGCTGGTATTCCACAAAAGGTCATTGACAGAGCAAAAGAAATTCTTTATAAATTAGAAGAAAGAAATTTGAAACAACCTTCAGAAATAAAATTAGAAAATAAAAAAAGAGCTATTCAATTGCCAATTTTTGAACCCTCTCATCCTATAATAGAAAAAATTAAAAATCTTGATGTTGAAAGAATGACACCTATTGAGGCATTAAATTTTCTTTGGGAAATAAAAAAATTATTAAAATAAAAAAGAAAATAAAGTGAAAAATAAATATATATATTTTTTTTTATTTCTTTTTATAATTTTGTCAATTTTCTTTCAGAATACTCATTTTAACTCTTTTCATTCTTATGCAAAAACTCTCAAAAAACCCGTTTATCATATTATTAAAAAAGGAGAATATTTAGAATTAATTGCAAAAAAATACAATACAACAGTATCTAAGTTAAAAAAACTTAATAATATTAAAAGTGACATAATTTATCCTGGTCAAAAACTGATAGTAAAATACATATATATCAAATCTAAAAAATCTCCAAAGAATATAAAAACTTCACAAAATTTAATTAAAAAACCTATTTATCATATTGTTAAAAGGAATGAGTATTTAGGTTTAATTGCGAAGAAATATCATACCACAGTATCAAGATTAAAGAAACTCAATAATTTAAAAAGCAATATAATCTATCCAGGCCAAAAATTAATAGTAGGATATGTTACTACCAAATCTTCTGCGTTTAAAGAAGTTCAAAAAAGCAAAAAAAGAAAAGTAGTATTTTATTTAACCAAGAAACCAATCTATCATAAAGTGAAAAAAGGAGAATATTTAGGACTTATTGCTAAAAAATATCGTACTTATATCTCAACAATCAAAAGACTTAATAATTTAAGAAGTGATATAATTTATCCTGGCCAGAGATTACTTATAGGGTATAGAACTGTTAAAGTACAAGCTTTTCAAGAAGAAAGACAGCCTTCTCCAGATATTAAAGAAATTATTACTTATCACATAGTTAAAAAGGGAGAAACACTTAAATCTATTGCAAGAAAATATAATGCATCCATAGAGATTCTTAAAAAATTGAATAATTTAAAAAGTTTTAAGATTTATCCGGGTCAGAAAATTATTATTTCAAAAAAAATTATATTTTTAAATCAAAAAGGAATTGTTGAGAATATCCAAAATAAGATCCGCCAAGATGTTTCTGAAGAAAGTGCTCCCTTATTTAAAATCATTAAAAAACCTATTTATCATATTGTTAAAAGGAATGAGTATTTAGGTTTAATTGCGAAGAAATATCATACCACAGTATCAAGATTAAAGAAACTCAATAATTTAAAAAGCAATATAATCTATCCAGGCCAAAAATTAATAGTAGGATATGAAGTTATTCCTGTATTAGTTTCAGATAAAAATGAAAAGGAAAAGAAAACATCTCCCCAAGATACAGATGCTGAGAGGTTATTTTACAAATTAGAGACCAAATATCAAAAATTTATCACTCATCGCAGTAAAACAAGAAGAGACTGGTTAAATATTATTGGAGAGTACAGAAGACTTTATTTATTATATCCTGGTTCTAATATAGCTCCGAGAGCAATGTTAAGAACCGCGAATTTATATTACAAACTCTATCAGATTTCTAAAAAAGAAGAGGATCTTGAAGAAGCTTTAAGACGTTATGAAATGGTAATTGAAAACTATTCTTCTACACCACAGGCTGAAGAAGCTTATTTTTGGCTTATAACAATTTATAAGAAAGAGCTGAAAAATAAAGAGAAAGCTAAAAAGTTATTAGTTGAATTTGAAAATAAATATCCTAAAAGTAGATGGTTAACAAAGCTGGGAAGCTTTACCAAACCGACAAACAAATCTTTAAGCTCACAGGTTAAAGTTTTAAAAATAAAACCTATTTCTGGAGAAGATTACACAAGAGTAATAATTAATGTTTCAAAGGATTTTGAATATAAAACAGATATTCTAAAAGGAACTCAAGAAAAACCTCCAAGAATTTATGTTGATATTTATCCTGCTAAACTGGGGAAAGATCTTCCAAAAAAAATATATATAAGAAACTCACATTTACAAAAAATAAGAATAGCTCAATTTAATAAAAATACTGTAAGGGTTGTATTAGATCTTAGTAGTTTGACCTCTTATAAAATTTTTAAAATTACTGAACCACCGCAATTAATACTTGATTTAGAAGGTGTAACAAAACATGAAACTAAAAAGAGTAAAACTTTGAAAAATCAAAATTATATAAATTTAGCAAGGCAATTTGGATTAGGTATTAAAAGGATTGTAATTGATCCAGGACATGGAGGGAGTGATCCAGGTGCTATAGCTTTTAATGGGATTAAGGAAAAAGATGTTGTATTAAAAATAGCTAAAGAACTAAAAAAAATTTTGGAAAATTCCTTAGGGATAGAGGTAATACTTACAAGAGAAAGGGATGTTTTTATACCTTTAATGCAAAGAGCAGCTATAGCAAACAGTAAAAAAGCTGATCTTTTTATTTCATTACATTTAAATTCTTCACCTGATCACTCTGCACGAGGAATAGAGACTTATTATTTAAATTTTACTACAGACCCTGAAGCAATGAGAGTTGCAGCTTTAGAAAATGCTGCATCAGATCAGAGTCTCAGTGATTTACAAGATTTAATAAGGGCTATTTTGGCTAATACAAAGCTTTCTGAATCTCGATTACTTGCTGAAAAAGTCCAGAGTCAGCTGGTAAAACATCTTTCACGATATTATTCTTATATAGAAGATAGAGGGGTTAAATGTGCTCCATTTTTAGTTTTAGTTGGGACAAGAATGCCAGCTATTTTAGTAGAAGTTTCCTTTATTTCCAATCCACTTGAAGCAAGAAGACTTAAGTCATCCTTATATCTTAAAAGAATTGCAGAAGGAATTGCAAAAGGTATAGAAGTTTATATGCAGACTCTTAAACTTTATAAACCAGCTTCATAATATGATTTTATATGGAATAGAAGTATTTTTAAAATACAAGATTTACTCCAAATATCAAAAAAAGAAAATTGCTCTTCTTTGCAATCAAGCTTCTGTTGATTTTAATTTTAAGTTAACCTCTGTGATTTTTAAAGAAATTTTTGGAAATAATTTTAAATTTATATTTTCCCCTCAACATGGATTTTTTTCAGAAAAACAGGCAAATATGATAGGATCTGAAGATGAAGTAGATCTTTTTACTGGTGTACCTATTATAAGTCTTTATGGGCCAAGATTAAAACCAGAAAAAGAACATCTTGATGAAATAGATACAATTTTTGTGGATTTACAGGAAGTAGGCTGCAGAGTTTATACTTATATATGGACACTTTATTTACTTATGTCTGCATGTGAAGAAGCCGGGAAAGAACTAATAATTCTTGATAGACCTAATCCCATAGGAGGTTATATTGAAGGGCCTTTGCTTGAGCCTGAATATTTTTCTTTTGTGGGGCTTGAATCCATTCCATTGCGCCATGGTTTAACTATAGGAGAACTTGCTGTATTATTTAAAAAAAGAAAATTTAAAAATTTAAAACTTGAAATTATACCTATGGAAGGATATAAAAAGAATTATTTCTTTCCTGAACTTAAAAGAAACTGGATTTTTCCTTCTCCAAATATGCCTTCTTGGAAAACAGCTTTAGTATATCCTGGTCAGGTATTACTGGAAGGCACAAATCTTTCAGAGGGAAGAGGTACAACCTTACCCTTTTTAATTTTTGGTGCACCTTATATTAAAATTAAAGAACTGCAAAAAATATTTTCTGAAATTTTTTCTCCTGAAAAAGATGGATTTGTTTTAAGACCTGTAGTATTTGAACCTACATTTGATAAATGGGAAAAACAAAGGTGTTACGGATTTGAAATCCAGGTGTTAAATTATAAAAAATATAAACCTGTTAAAACCACGCTTTTGATTATGAAAGAGATAAAAAAATTATATTCAGATTTTAATTTCATTCCTCCACCTTATGAATTTGAAAGAAAACGTAGACCTATAGAAATTCTCTTAGGAAATTCTCAAATATTGAAATGGTTAGAAAACAAAGAAGAAATTGACATTAATGTATATTTGGAGTATAATTTGAAAAACTATCAAGAAGAGATCAAATCTTATTATCTTTATGAATAATCAAAGTGTTCAAAGTATTCAGAATAATAATAAAAAGAAATTAAAATTTCGTTCTAATAAAGAAAGGGTAAACTTTTTCTTAAATTTCTTTGATAAACGTGATAAAGTACTGATTTTAATTTGGGCTGACCCGGATTCTATTGCATGTGCTTGGGCTATAAAGAAAATTTTGCAAAATAGAGTAGATAAGGTTTCTATTGCTCACATTAATGAAATCAGTAGATTAAATAATCAAGTAATGATAAAAATTTTAAAAATACCTTTACAAAAATTTACTCCCTCATTAAAAAAAGAATATAGCAAATTTATTTTAGTAGATTCTCAACCTACTCATAGGGAAGAATTCAAAAATATAAAATTTACTGCGGTAATAGATCATCATCCTTTAAGCAATGGTTGGGAGGCAGATTATATAGATGTTCGTCCCCAATATGGTGCTACTGCAACTATAATTTTTGAATATATGCGTGCTTTAAAAATGAAACCAACGGTTCATTTAGCAACAGCTTTAATTTATGCAATAAAAACTGATACAGAAAATTTTGAAAAAAAGACAGATCTTCAAGATGTTTTAGCTTTTCAGAAGCTTTTCAGATATATAAATAAACATCTTCTTGCAAAAATAGAATCTGCAAATTTAAAGCGTTCAGAACTTAAATACTTCAAAATTGCTTTTAATCAGATTAAATTTCAAAGACATCGAATTTTTACTTACATAGGAAAAGTTTCTAATCCAGATGTTTTGGTATTAATAGCTGATTTTTTCAATAAAGTTTTTGATACTTCTTGGGTTTTTGTAGGAGGAAGTTATAAAAAGAAATTAATTATTATCATAAGATGCGATGGATATAGAAAAGATGCAGGAAAGTTGGCATCAAAGGCATTTAAAAATTTAGGTTTAGCAGGGGGACATAGAGATAAAGCAAGAGCTGAGATTCCTTTTGAGAATCTTGAAATTCCTCCTGAAAAGTTTGCTACCAAACATTTCATAAGTCTCTTTAAAAAATATTTTAAAAGATAATATTATTAAATATATAATTTTAATTAACTTTCAAAATACAATATGGCTCGTTTTGTTGATCAAGCTAAAATTTATGTAAAAGCAGGAAATGGTGGACATGGTTGTATAAGTTTTAGACGAGAAAAATATGTTCCGAAAGGTGGACCAGATGGTGGAGATGGGGGAGATGGTGGAGATGTAATTCTTGTAGCAGATCCTCAAATACATACACTTTATGACTTTTATCATCAGGTTCATTTTCGTGCAGAAAATGGTAAGCCAGGTATGGGTAAAAAAATGAAAGGTAGAGACGGCGAAGATCTTATTTTAAAAGTTCCTGTAGGAACAGTTGTTAGGGATGCTGAAACTGGTAAAATTATAGGAGATTTAATAAAACCTGGACAAACTTTAGTTGTTGCAAAGGGAGGAAAAGGTGGAAGAGGAAATGCTCATTTTGCTACCCCAACAAGACAAGCTCCAAGAATTGCAGAACCTGGTAAACCTGGAGAAGAACGCTGGCTTATCTTAGAGCTTAAACTTATTGCTGATGTAGGTTTGGTTGGTTTTCCAAATGCTGGTAAATCTACACTTTTAAGTAGGATCTCTGCTGCTAAGCCTAAAATTGCAGATTATCCGTTCACTACACTTCAACCTAATTTAGGTGTTGTAAAACTTTGGGAAGGTGAAACCTTTATTGTTGCGGATTTGCCAGGTCTTATTGAGGGGGCTCATAAAGGAATTGGTTTAGGATATGAATTTCTAAGACATATTGAACGAACAAAAATTTTGCTTTATGTTTTGGATATATTTAAAGAGGAAGAAGCTATTAAAGATTTTGAAATCTTAAAAAAAGAATTAAAACTTTATAGCGAAGAACTTGCTAAAAAAGATTATTTAATTGCATTAAATAAAATAGATCTTATTCCAGATTATGAAAAAATTAAACAAATTATTTCTCTCTTTCCAGAGGAAGAACAGAAAAAAATTTATCCTATTTCTGCTGTGACAGGAGAAGGGATTCCAGAATTATTGAGAGCTTTGTGGAAAAAAATAGAAGCCTTTAAAATTAAAGAGGAGGAATTGGTAATTGCTCAGTAGAAAAGAGAAACTTGTCTCATATTTAAAAAAAGTCAGAAAAGTTATTGTTAAAATCGGGAGTGCTGTTATTACTAAAGAAGATGTTGGTCTTGATTACGAAGTTCTTTCTAACATCTGCTTACAAATAGCGAAGTTAAAAAAAACAGGAATTAAGATTGTTATAGTATCTTCTGGAGCTATTGCCTGTGGAAGAACAAAATTAAATTATTACAAGAATCCTATTTCTTTAACTGAAAAACAAGCTTTAGCTTCTGTTGGACAGGCAGAATTAATTCAAGCTTATGAAGATGTATTTAAAAAATACGGTATTAATGTAGCTCAAATTCTTCTCACATCTCAAGATTTGTCTCAAAGAGAAAGATATCTTAATGCCAAAAAAACTTTGCAGACATTATTAAAATGGGAAATAATTCCAATTATTAATGAAAATGATACTGTGGCTACTGAAGAAATTAAATTCGGGGATAATGATATTCTTTCTGCACTTGTAGCAGGAACTGTTGAAGCAGATTTACTTATTATGCTTTCTGATATAGATGCACTTTATAAAGAAGATCCGAGAATAAATCCTTCTGCTGAAAAAATTAAAGAAGTAGAAGAAATTACACCTGAGATTTTGAAAATGGCAGGAACTAAACCTGGAAGAATTGGTAGGGGAGGGATGTATTCTAAACTTCTTGCCGCTCAAATGGTTACTTCTATGGGGATACCTATGGTTATTCTTCCTGGAAGAAATTTTTTAAGTATAGAAAAATTTTGGAATGGAGAGGATATAGGAACTATTTTTTGGCATAAAGAAAAACATCTTAATTTAAGAAAATACTGGATTAAATATTACATAAAACCTGAAGGTAAGATTTATATTGATAAAGGAGCTGAGAAAGCACTTTTAGAAAATGGAAAAAGTTTATTAATTGGTGGGATCAGATTTATTGAAGGTGAATTTTCAAAGGGAGCATGTGTAGAATGTATTACAGAGGAAAATACACCTTTAGCAAAAGGTTTAATTAATTTTTCTTCTCATGAATTAAAAGAAATTCTAAAATCAGGAAAGAAAGTTCTTAAAGAAGTTATTCATCGGGATAATTTAGTTTTGCTTGATTAATCAATTTTTTATGAAATTAAAAAAAGTTTTAGAAACTTTAAATTCTATATTACAAGGAAAAGAGAAGGCTATAAAACTTTCACTGATATGTCTTTTAGCCAAAGGACATCTTTTGATAGAAGATTTACCAGGTGTTGGGAAAACAACACTGGCGCTGGCAATTTCCAGAGTATTTGGTTTATCTTTTGGAAGGATTCAGGGTACTTCAGATTTATTACCCTCTGATATAACAGGCACTACAGTTTATCATAAAAAAACAGAAAGTTTTAAATTTCATAAAGGACCTATTTTTAATCATATTGTTCTTGTAGATGAAATAAATAGAATGTCACCAAAAACTCAAAGTGCTTTACTTGAACCTATGGAAGAAAATCAAGTTACTGTAGATGGAATTACTTATCCACTTCCTCAACCTTTTTTTCTTATTGCTACGCAGAATCCTATAGAATATCATGGGACATATCCTTTACCTGAAGCACAAATTGATAGATTTTTTATGAAAATTTCAATTGGATACCCTTCAAAGAATCTGGAAAAGGAAATACTGAAAATAGGAAGTTTAAAAGATAGTATTATTAATCTTGAACCCATTATGGATAAAGATGAATTAATAAGAGCTCAAAAAGAAGTAAATCAAGTTTATGTATCAGAAAAAATTATTGATTATGTGCTTGATATTGTTGAGGCTACCAGAAAAAATCCTTATTTACTTGCTGGTCTTTCCACAAGAGGAGCTTTAATTCTGATTCAAGTAGCAAAAGCTAAAGCATATTTAGAAGATAGAGATTTTGTAATCCCTGAAGATATTAAAGATATAGCTCTTTATACAACTCCCTATCGCCTGATACCAAAAGATGAAAATATGATAAATAGAACCAAAATTGTTGAAGAAATTTTACAAAAAATAAAAATCCCTGTATAAGTATAATTTTTGAAAATTAAAACCTTAATTTTTAAAAATTATAAAGTAAAACTCACTAAAACAGGCTTTATCTATATTTTGATTACCATATTCATTGGTGTTGCTGCAATAAATACAGGGAATAATTTGCTTTATATTATGGTATCCTTTTTATTAAGTTTTATGCTTCTTTCAGGATGGTTTTCAATTCTTAATTTATCCGGTTTAAAAATAAAATTTAGTTTTCCAGAGGAAATATATGCAAAAAAATCTACGATTTTAACCGCTGTTCTTATTAATCGTAAAAAATTTTTTCCTTCTTTTATGATTGAAGTAGATTTTGAAATAAAGGATAAAGAACAGAAATATTTTAATAAAATTTATTTTCCTCTTATTGAAAAACAAGATGTTAAAACTTTTATTTTTATTTTTAAAAATAGAGGGATTCATGAAATTATTAACATAAAACTTTGTTCCCCTTTTCCTTTCAATTTTTTCTTAAGAACAAAAAGACTTAAAGATAATATCAGTTTTCTTGTATTTCCAGCTCCTTTACCATGTGAATATCCCTCAACAGAGGATAAAAAAGATATTTTCGGAAAGATATGGGATAAAGTTGAGGGAGAGAAAGAATTTAAAGATATTAAAGAATACACTCCTGGTATACCAAAAAAGTTTATTGCTTGGAAAAGAAGCACAGGAGCAGAAGACAAATTATTTATAAAAACTTTTTTTGATGAAAAAGAACCCCCAATTATAATAGATTTTGAAAAAATTAAAAAATCTAATTTGGAAGAAAAAATAAGCTGTGCAACTTACTTAATATTAAAAAGTTTTAAAGAAAATAGAGCATTTGGATTGAAATTAAAAAATAAATTTTTTAAACCAGAATACAGTTTAAAACAAAAATATATGCTTTTAAAAGAACTTGCCCTTTATGAAGGTACTTAATTCTGAATTAGGAATTTTATATCTCAAACCTATAAAAATTAAAAATCTTTTATTATTTTTAACTTATTTGATTGTAATTCTTACTTTTTTTTCCACATCTTTAATTATTTCAGGAGAAAAAGTTGCTTTAACAGGAATCCTTTTACTTATTGCTCTTTTTTTGGAATATAGAAAAAAATATCTTCCGCGAATTTTGGTTAATTTTCTGGCAATATTTATTGTCTTATTATTTATCTTACATTTAAATTTTCAGAGTTTTTTAATAGATAGTATCACTACACTTTTACAACTTATATCTATTAAATTACTTGAAGAAAAAAAAGCCAGAGATTATTTTGAAATTTATCTTTTAAGTTATTTAACACTTGCTGGATGTAGTTTTTTTTATGCTCATTTTACTTTTTTTGTTTTTTTGATATTGATGTTATTTCTTATAAACTCTTGTCTATTTCTTACACTTTATGAAAAAGAAGAAAATTTTACTTTAAACTTTCTTCAATTAAGAAAAATATTTTTTATAATAAATCTTTTACCTCTTTTAGCTTTGATTTTGAGTTTTCTTTTTTTCTACACCCTTCCTCGTTTGCAAGCACCTATATTTAATTTTGGTTTAACTTCAAATAAAGCCAAAACTGGATTTACAGATAAGATTTTATTGGGAAGTTTTTCTTTTATTCAAGAAAGCTCTCAAATAGTAGCAAGGGTGGAAATGCCTCAAATACCAAAAAATTTACTTTACTGGAGAGTTATTATTTTTGATCATTTTGATGGTAAGATCTGGAGTACCTCATCAAATTTGATTTATAGATTTTCATCTAATTTCATTCAAAAAAATTTAAAAAAACATGGAATCAAAGGAATATATTATCTTCAAATCGATCATAATGGATATTTATTGACACTTGATAAACCAAAGAGATTAATAACTTCTTTACCTGTGACGAAGTTTTCAGGTTTTATTTATAAATTAAGAATTCCTCAGTCTTATCCTATAAAATATTATGTTGTATCTGATCTCTCAGAGAATATTAAAGAAATACTATCTGAGGAAGATAAAAAAAATTATCTGCAGATTCCTAAACTAAGTCCAAAAATTTTTGAACTTGCAAAAAAATTAAAAAGAGAAACACCAAAAAAAACTGCCTTAGCCATATATGAATTTTTAACAAAAAAAGGCGGATTTAAATATACTTTAGAAAATTTACCTAAGAGTGACAATCCACTTGAAACTTTTCTTTTTGAAACAAAGAAGGGAAATTGTGAATATTTTTCCACTGCTATGGCAATTTTATTAAGGTTAAACGGAATACCTGCAAGAATAATCGGAGGATACAAGGGAGGGGAATATCAAGAGATTGGGCATTATTATATAATTAGGGAAAAAAATGCTCATAGCTGGGTTGAAGCCTATCTTAATGGAGCTTGGTTTAGATTTGATCCGGTTCCTTTTATAAATAAAGATTTTTATAAATTGTCTCTTTGGGAAAGATTTTTAAAAAAAATAGATATTATAAATTTTTATTATTATAAATTTATTTTAAATTATAACTTTTCAGCCCAAAAAAAACTTTTCCATACAATTAAAAGTAATTTCAAAATTTCATTAAAATTACATTCGTATAAAAAATTTTTTAAAATAGTAGTTCTTTTGAGTTTTATATTTTTCTTGATTATAATTTTTTCATTTTATGCTTTCAAACCATTGATATATAAGTTTTTTCTTTCTAAGGAAAAATATATGCTTATAAAATTTCTGAACATATTAGAAAATAAGGGATATCTAAAAAAAGAAGAGGAAGGACTTGAAGAATTTGTTAATAAAATTAAAGAGCCAAATATAAAAAATCTGGCTTATGAATTTGTAAAAATTTGGGAAAGTTACTATTATAAAGATAAAAAACTTGATGAAAATGGAGAAAAAAAGCTAAAAAATCTTATAAAACAGCTAAAAACAAATAAAAATCGGTGTTAAACATCATTAAAAAGACTTCTTGACTTAAATCACACAAAGAGTAAATTAAATTTTCAAGGAGGTGATTTTTATGTCTGATTTTGTGCATTTACATCTTCATACAGAATGGAGTCTTCTTGATGGTGCTATTCGGATAGATGATTTGGTTAAAAAACTTATTGAATATAAAATGCCAGGTTGTGCAATAACTGATCATGGAACATTATATGGTATTGTTCATTTTTACAAAAAATTAAAAGAAGCAGGACTTAAACCTTTAATAGGATGTGAATTTTATGTTGCAAGAGGAAGTAGATTTGAAAAAAAGGCAACTAAAAAAGGTGAGGCAGGAAATCACTTAGTTCTTATTGCAAAAAATGAAGCAGGATATAGAAATCTTTTAAAACTTGCAAGTCTTGCATATTTAGAAGGATTTTATTATAAACCACGGATTGATAAAGAACTTCTTCAGCAATATCATGAAGGTCTAATTGCTATGTCAGCTTGTTTAGAAGGAGAAATTCCACAGCTTATTTTAAATGGTCAAATAGATAAAGCAATAGAAACTGCAAAATGGTTTAAAGCTTTATTTAAAGATGATTTTTATTTAGAAGTTCAGAGAAATGGAATCCCTGAGCAAGAAAAAGTAAATGTAAAACTTTTAGAAATTGGTAAAGATTTAGGGATAAAATGTGTTGCTACTGCAGATTGTCATTATCTGGATAAAGAAGATGTTTTAGCTCATGAAGTTTTACTTTGTATCCAAACCGGACATAAACTTTCAGATCCTAATAGATTTAGATTTAACACGGATAAACTTTATCTTGCAAATTCTGATGAAATGATTGAAAGATTTAAGGATTTTCCAGATGAAGTAATTTCAAATACTATGGAAATTTTTGATAAAATTAATTTGGAAATAAAAACTGATGAGATTTTATTTCCAAAAGCTAAAATTCCCCAAGGTGAAACTGCGGAAAGTTATTTTGTTAAAAAAGCAAGAGAAGGACTTGAAAAAAGACTTAAGGAGCTTGAAGAAAAGGGTCAATTATTTACTTTAAAAGAAAATTACAGGAAAAGACTCGAAGAAGAATTAGAAGTAATAGTTGAGAAAGGATATGCAAGTTATTTTCTTATTGTTAGTGATTTCATAGATTGGGCTCGTTCAAGAGGTATTCCTGTAGGCCCAGGAAGAGGTTCTGCTGCAGGTGCTTTAACATCTTATGCACTTGGTATTACTAATTTAGATCCTCTAAGATGGGGGCTTCTTTTTGAGAGATTTCTTAATAAGGAACGTCCAAGTCTTCCTGATATAGATGTAGACTTCTGTATGGAAAGAAGAGACGAAGTAATAGAATATGTAGCTAAAACTTATGGGGAACAATATATTGCTCGTATTGCTACTTTTGGTCAGCTTAAAGCGAGACAGGTTGTGAGAGATGTTGGGAGAGTTCTTGGTTTTAAACCATCAGAGATTGACCCAATTGCAAAAATGATAACTCCAGGAATAGATGTTACTTTAGAGGAAGAATTAAAACGTCCGGAATTTCAAGAATTGATGAGAAAGAGTGAAAAACTTAAACAACTATTTGAACTTGCCAAGAAACTCGAAAGGCTTCCCAGACACGCAAGCCAGCACGCTGCAGGTGTGGTAATTTCTGGAAAACCAATAGTAGAAGTTGCACCACTTATGAAAGGTGATGAAGGAGAAGTTGTAGTTCAATTTGATATGAAAGCCTGTGAGACTGTAGGTTTGATAAAATTTGATTTCCTTGGACTTAAAACTCTTACTATTATAGATCATACATTAAAACTTATTAAAAAATACGAAGGGATCGAAATAGACATTAATAGTATTCCTTTAGATGATGAAGAAACTTTTGAACTTCTTAGAAGAGGTGATACAGATGGAGTATTTCAATTAGAATCCGAGGGAATGAAAGAATTACTCAGAAGACTTAAGCCAACAGATTTTAATGATCTTATTGCAGTTCTCGCACTTTATAGACCAGGGCCTTTAAAAGGTGGGCTTGTTGATCAGTATATAGATACAAAACATGGGAAAAGAGAACCAGAATATCTTCATCCATTGCTTGAGCCGATTTTAAAAGAAACCTATGGAGTAATTGTATATCAAGAACAAGTAATGGAAATCGCTCGTGCATTTGCAGGTTACACTTTGGGAGAAGCTGATCTTTTCAGAAGGGCAATGGGTAAAAAAGATGAAAAGTTAATGAAAGAATTAAAAACTGATTTTATTTCTCGTTCTGTTAAAAATGGAATACCAGAAGAAATTGCCAGAAAAGTTTATGATCTAATTGAAAACTTTGCTCAATATGGATTTAATAAAAGTCATTCGGCTGCTTATGCTTTATTAGCATATCAGACAGCTTATTTAAAGGCTCATTATCCGATTTACTATATGGCTTCAATTTTAACTTATGAAGCAAATAAAAGTGAAGAAGTTAGTAAATATTTAAGTGTTGCTCATGGAATGGGAATAGAAATTTTACCACCAGATATTAACAAAAGTGAAGCGGGGTTTTCTGTAGAAGAAGAATCTATCAGAATAGGTTTGCAAGCTATTAAAAATGTAGGAGAAGAAGCAGTTCATGAGATTATAAAAAAAAGACCTTATGCATCTTTTATAGATTTCTGTAGGAAAATAGATACAAAAAAAGTTAATAAAAAAACAATAGAAGCACTTATAAAAGCAGGAGCATTTGATAGCCTTGAAAAAAATAGAGCAAAACTTATGCATAATTTACCCATGGTTTTATCTATTGCTAATAAATCACTTTCTCCATCTCTTTTTGGGCAGGCTACATTATTAAATGTTTCTTCATCTATTCATTTAGAAGAAGTACCTGAATGGAGTTTAGAGGATAAACTCAATTTTGAAAAACAATCCTTAGGTTTTTATTTAACAGATCATCCATTAAAAAAATATAGAAAATGGATTAATCTTTTTACATCTTATAATTTAGCTTCACTCAGAGATGCCAAGGACAATATAAATATAATTATTGCAGGGGTTATTTCTGAATTGAAGTTAAAAAAGACAAAAAATGGAGAAAGAATGGCATTTATTAAAATAGAAGATGAATTTAGTTCTATAAGAGCTATTATTTTCCCAGATTTATATAGGAACAAAATCTCAATTGTAAAAGAAGGCACTCCTCTCTGGTTTAAAGTGGAATTGGAAAAAGAGGAGGAAAATTTATCCTTGCTTGTACAGGACCTTACAGAATTACATGATTTAACTTTCTTTAAAAAAGGTAGAATTGAAATAACACTTGTTCCTGAATTGATAAAACATGAATTTCTTGAGAATCTTAAAGGCTTTTTTACGAATGAGAAAAATCCAGAGGCTTTACCTATAAAGCTTTATTTAAAATATCCTGATTATTTGGTTCATTTTGAGGTAAATGGATATAAGTTATCTCCTGCATATGAGCATTTATCTTTGCTAATAAATTCTATACCTGAAATCGAAATAAAAATTATTTATCAATAAAGATTATACCGTTTTTTTGAAAATATTTTATTAAAGTGTATAATGAAAGCATTAAAATAAATACATTAAATTAAAGGAGTTAAAAATGGAAGCTATTACTAATTTAAGAGGTTTTGATAAGATAATCGTTCCTATAAGACTCTACCCCCAATCAAAAATTGTGTTCCAATGTTATCCAGGTGTTCCTTGTTTTAAACTCTGCTGTTCAGATTTATTTTTGCCCTTAACCCCTTATGATATTATCAGAATAAGAGACAAATTAGGATTAACTACAGATGAATTTTTATTACGTTACACAGAACCTTTTATTTTACCCAAAGCAAAATTGCCTATTGTTAGATTAAAAATGTCTGATAATGAAGATAAAACATGTCCTTTTCTTGGAGAAGGAGGTTGTAAAATTTATGATGTACGTCCTTTAGCATGTAGATATTATCCTTTAGGATTTGGTCTTTTCAGAAACAGGGACAAGAGAAAAAATGAAGAAGTTTATTATCTTGTAAAAGAAGGATTTTGCCAGGGACTGGATTCTGGAAAAGAGATGACAGTAGAAGAGTATAGAAGGTCTCAAGGTATTCCAGAGCTTGAAGAGCCTATAAAAGAATGGGCTGAAATAATAATGAAAAAAGAGTCCCTGGGACCCATAGAAGTACCTGAAAAAAGTCTTCATTTATTTTTTATGGTAAGTAGTAATCCAGATGCTTTTAGAGCATTTGTGTTTGAAAGCAAATTTCTTGATATTTTTGAAGTACCTGAAAAAACCTTGGAAGAAATCAAAAAAGACGATTTAAAACTCTTGCAATTTGGTTTTAAATGGTTAAAGACAATACTTTTTGGAGAAAATTTAATTAAACGCAGAAAAATTTCACCTTCGGTGAAAAAAGTTAAACCATTTTAATTTTTTTATTAAATATTAAAAAATTTTATATTTTTTCCAATAAAGTTTTATTTTTTCTTTTACCTTTTCTGGTAAGGGTACATAAGTAAGTTTTTTAGCTGTATTGTCTCCGTTTTCAAAAGCCCATGCAAAAAACTTTATCACCTCTTTATTTGTTTCTAATCTTTCTTTAGCAAGTAAAATGTAAGTCGCTCCTACAATAGGCCAGGCATTTTTACCAGGTGTATTTGTTAACCAAGTATAAAAATGTTTTTCAGGATCAAGATCTGCAAAAGTCGTAGCATCTTTAAAAGTTTTTTCATTTGGAGTAACAATATTTCCTGATGAATTTTTTAACTTTACACAAGATAGTTTATTCTGTAATGCATAAGCATATTCTACATATCCAATTGAATAAAGATTTCGTTTTACATAATTTGTTACTCCTTCATTTCCTTTAGCTCCAATGCCTGCTTTCCATTGTACAGAAGTTCCAAAGCCAACTTCTTTTGCCCATTTTGTGCAAACCTGGCTCAAATAATGTGTAAAAATCGCAGTAGTTCCAGAGCCATCAGACCTAAAAATAGGAATAATAAGTTTATCAGGTAATTTTAAATTCGGATTAAGTGCCTTAATTCTTGGATCATTCCATTTTTTAATTTCTCCGAGATAAATACCGCACAGAGTTTTTCCATCAAGTACCAAAGAATTTTTAGGAATATCAGGGATATTCACAACAGGTACTACTCCTCCAATTACAGTCGGAAATTGCAAGAGTTTTTTTTCTTTTAATTCTTCTGGTTTAAGAGGCATATCTGAAGCACCGAAATCTACAGTTCTTTCACTGATCTGCCTTATTCCTCCACCAGATCCTATGGATTGATAATTAATTTTAATGCCTGTAGTTTTATAATATTCATTTGCCCAGGCTGCATATAATGGATAAGGAAAAGTGGCTCCTGCACCATTAAGAGTTTTTTTAGATTTTGGAGCTTTTTGACACGAGATTAAGAAAATAGAAATTATAAGAAAGAAAATTATTATTACAAAACTTTTTAAAGTTTTCATATAACACCCCCCTCTGTTTTGGTTTATATAAGAAGATTTAGATTTAATTTTCAATAAAATAATATTGTGTAAAACTATAAAAAAGAAAGAATTGTTACAAAATTTTTACAAAATTTTTTTATAGAGAGGCTTTTGCAATGTTACTAAATTTATCTTTAATAAAATATATAAAGAATTTTACCATTTTATTCATTTTGTATTTTTACTTCTATTGAGATAATGATAAGCTTTAAATTATGAAATATTTGAGAGTATACGGGATTTTATATTTTTTGTTTTAATTATTTATGGTAATAAATAATAGTATAAGTGTTTCTACCGCAGCTTCAGTACTCAATAAGGTTGGAAAACTTTAGGCAAAATGGAATCTACAACTGCCTTATGCCCTTTTCTTGTCTTTACTAAATAGATTTTCATTTTTTCTGAATGCTTATAAGAAGACTTGAATATCATACTGTACTTATATTATTTTTAAAATCTCTAAAAATTTTTCTATTGATCTATTAAAAATATTGACTCTCCTATAAATAATTGCAGGTCTTGGATGTTAAATTCTATAAAATTTTAAAAAATTTTTTTAATTTAAATTTAGAATGGAATTTTCAATCTTTGAATATTCCAATAGATAATTGTATAAAAAACAACAAAAATTAAACAGCAAATCATTAAAGCTGTAGTATTGTTCCAAAAGAGAAGAGCAGGAATAACTCCAAAAGAATTAATTACCCATAAAAAAACAGAAGCAAGAGGATTTCTAAGTTCTTTATCATTTAAAGGAAAAAATTTTTTAATAAAAATATTATAAAAAATCGTATGTAAATGTAATGCATCTGGTTCCATAGCTGAACGTTTTTTTAAAAACTTTCTTCTATAAATGGAAAATATAGTTTCATAAACAGGATAAATATTTATTGTAAGAGCAAACCAGGGTGAAACTTGATGATGTTTGTATACAATAAGAACACTCATCATTCCAATGATAAAACCTGTAAAATAAGCACCACCATCACCAAGAAAAATAAGACCATAAGGATAATTTAGAAGAAAAAAACCAAGTAATGCAAAAGTTGAAACCACACAAAGATTAGTAATCTCATAGTCTCCCAGTTTATAAGCTACATAAGCAATTCCCATAAGAATCATCATAGAAACCATACTGGCAAGTCCATTAAATCCATCTATGATATTTATAGCATTAGAGATTCCTGTAAGAGCAAAAACTGTAAAAAAGAAAGAAATAGCTGTTATCTGTAAAAGTTTATCTGCAACAGAAAGATCAACTCTTACAATTTTAATATTCAAGAAAAAATAAACTAAACTTGCAGAAAGACAAATAAAAAACATTCTTACTTTAGGATCAAGCTTTCCTGTAAGATCATCTATAAATCCTATCAAAAAAACAGGAAAGGAGAAAAGAATTAAATAAAGATAATTTGAGGAAAAATGTTCTGGTCTAAGGTAAGCAGCAATGAGTGAAACACTTATTCCGATAAAAATAGCCAATCCCCCAATTCTTGGAGTAGGCTTGTAATGGAAAGTTTGCGGACCAATGTGTAGATGATCTGTAATTAAAGCTTGAACTTTTTTAGAAGAAATAATAAAAATAGTGCATAAAATAAAAGAGATAAAAAAGGCTAAAGCTGCATATTTAATCATAATTTATTTATTTTTTCGCAAGTCAAATAATTTAACATATAAATTATTATTCAAAACCATATAACAAAATTATAAAAAATTGTATACCTTTTTCAAAAGCAATCACATAGAAAAAATAAATAAATTATTATCTTAATCTGGAGTAAATTTTTAATAAAAAATTCAAAGTCTTAAATGAAGCTTATTTTATAATTAAAAAGATATTAAAAACGCAAGAACCAAGTAATTTAACATGTGGTTATTATTTATTGAATTATCAAAATGTCAAGAGAATATTAGATTTCAAAAAATTACCATTTTTTCTGAGGAAGATACTCAAACCTCGGATTAAAAATTGCTCTGGCTATATTTTTTTTAATTCTTGGATCTAAAGAAAATATTTTTTCCTTTAAAAAATTTTCCATAAATTTTCTTTTTGTTTTTTCTGAAAAAGGACAATAATTTTTTAAAACTTTCCAATTATTTCTTTCTGCAAATCTGGAAATTAAATTTTTTTCCAATAAAATAAGAGGTCTTATAAGATATAATTTCCCTTTAAACATTTCTTGAACAGGTAAAATAGCCGAAAGCTCACCATTATAAAACATATTTAGAAAAAAAGTGATTATTACATCATCTAAATGATGGCCAAAAGCGATTTTATTAGCTGAAATTTTTTCCGCTAATCTAAAGAGATATTTTCGTCTATGCCAGGAACATACAAAACATGGATTTGCTGTTTTCTTTTTATCAACTTCCATAGCCTGAAGCCCGAAATCAGTCTTATCAAAATAAAAATCAACTTCTAAATCTTTGCAAAATTTTTGTAACCATTCCACACCATTTTTATATTCTTCTTCATCCTTTGGGAATCCCATATCTAAATGCACAGCTAAAAGTTTATAATTAATTCTTATTTTTCTTCTCCATTCAGCAAGGAAATATGTCAATACTAAACTATCTTCTCCTCCGGAAAGGGCAATAATAATATTATCTCCATCTTTTAGCATTTCGTATTTCCATATAGCTCTTCCTATAAGTCTTTTGAGTGTTTTATAAATTCTCATTTTTCAATATTTCAAATTTTTATGAGGCTATTTTATAAGAAGTTCTTCCTTTGTCAAAAGTTTAAAAATTTGCCAATTTATAAAAATCTTGTTAAAATTTTTTTATATGTTTACAGGATTAGTGGAAGGTATAGGGAGGATAACAAAGCTTATTCCAGAAAAAGGTGGAGTAATTGTTGAAATAAATACCTCTTTTCCTTTGGAAAATACCCAGATAGGTGATAGTATCTCAGTTGATGGTGTATGTTTAACTATTATAGAATTAAAAAAATATTATTTTAGAGCTCAAATCTCTCCAGAAACTTTAATAAGAACCACTTTTAAATATAAAAAAATAAACGATCTGGTAAATTTAGAAAGGGCTTTAAGATTAGGAGATAGACTCGGTGGACATTTTGTATCTGGGCATGTAGATGGAATAGGGAAAATACTCTCTATAACACGATTTCAAGATTTTTCTAGGTTTGAAATTGAAATTCCACGAGAATTATCTCCTTATATTATAAAAAAAGGCTCAATTGCTATAGATGGAGTAAGCTTAACAATAAATGAAATAGTTAAAGAAAATATTATTCAAATTATGCTGATTCCTCATACATTAAAAGTTACTACTTTAAGTAGAAAAAATATTGGAGATTGGGTAAATATTGAAGTAGATATGATTGCCAAAATGGTTCATAAATGGTTATCTCCTTATTTAAGTTCTTTAAAATCTACCCAGAAAGAAAAAATAACAATAGATTTATTGGAAAAATACGGTTTTTTATAAGCCTTAATAATTAAAAATCAAAATTAGGAGAAAAATTATGTTAAATTTCATTTTTTATAATCCTACAAAAATAATCTTTGGTAAAGATACAACTTTAAAGATAGGAAAAGCTATAAAAGAAAAGAGGTGTTTATTAATATATGGAAGAGGGAGTATTATAAAAACAGGAATTTATGATAAGGTTATGGAATCTTTAAAGAAAGCAGGAAAAGAAGTTATAGAAAAAGGAGGAGTAAAACCCAATCCAATTCTCAGTTTTGTTTATGAAACTATAGAACTTGCGAGGAAAGAAAAAGTTGAGTGTGTTTTAGCTGTTGGAGGAGGAAGTGTTATTGATACTGCTAAAACTGTAGCAGCTGGTTATTATTATGATGGAGATGTATGGGATTTTTTTATAAATAAAGCAAAAATTCAAAAGGCTTTACCAATTTATGTAGTTCTTACACTTTCAGCTACTGGTTCAGAAATGAATAAATTTGCAGTTATTACTAATGAAAAAACAAAACATAAATGTGCCATCAGATCTGAGTGGATTTTTCCAAAACTTTCAATTTTAGATCCTGTAAATACTTATACTGTTCCAAAAAATCAAGTAGCCTATGGATGTGTAGATGCAATTTTACATTTAGTTGAAGGTTATTTTACAAAAGATTACCCTAATACCCCTATACAAGATGGATTTGTGGAAACATTGGTAAAAGTAATTATAGATTCAACTTTTAGAATTTTTGATAATCCAAAGGATTATGATGCAAGAGCCCAATTTATGTGGAGTGCAACACTTGCCTTAAATGGTTTAACAACTGCAGGAATTGGAAAGTTTTCATTTAGTAACCACACAATTGCTCATGCCCTTTCAGCACTTTATGATCTTCCTCACGGAGCAACTTTATCAATTGTCTTTCCAGCTTGGCTTAAGTATCATTTAAAAGATAAAAAAGAAAGAATATCCAGATTTGGAAAAGCAATATTTAATGAGACAGATCCAGAAAAAGTGATTTTAAAAATAGAAGAACTTTTTACTTCTTTAGAAGTTCCTATTAGATTATCTCAAGTGAATATTTCTGAAGATGCTATTCCAGAAATTGCTCAAAATGCATATACTTATGTAGAATTTGCAAAGCAAAAATATTTGACTTTGGAAGAAATTACAGAAATTCTTAAGATAGCGAAATAATTAATTAAATAGGGGGAATAAATGAAGCTAAATCCGGAAAAAGAAATTATAAAGGATTTAGCAAAGCAAATCCTTGTATGTGCAAGAACAGCCCCAAAGACAAAAGGAGAAGATGATATAATTTTAGGAATTGTAGAAGAAAACGAAAAAGAATTACTTGCTAAAGAAATGGAAAAAATTGCTGATGAAAAAGGAAAAACTTTCCAATTTTTTAAAAGAGATGCGGATAATGTTCGCAATTCCGAAGCAATTATACTAATTTCTATTGATTTTAAAAAACCTATTGGACTAAATTGTGGAGCCTGTGGATTTACTTGCGATACACTTTTGAAACAGGAAAAACAAAAACTTGATTATGAAGGACCACTTTGTGCTTTTAAATTGATTGACTTAGGAATTGCTATTGGTTCTGCTGTAGCTAAGGCTAAAGATTTATGTGTAGATAATAGAGTAATGTATACAATTGGAGTTGCTGCAAAAAGATTAGGTCTTATACCAGGACAAGTTGTAATAGGTATTCCTTTAAGTGTAAAAGGTAAAAATATCTTTTTCGATAGAAAATATCCTAAAGATAAAAAATGAAAAAAGTCAAAATCAAGATCTGTGGATTAAAGCAAAAAGAAGATGTAGAATTTTTAAATAAATTTCCAGTAGATTATATAGGTTTTATAATGTATCCCCCTTCTCCAAGGTATGTAGGAGATTCTTTATCTGAGCTTATTTCCCGAGTTGAAAAAGCAAAAAAGGTTGTAGTATTTGTTAATCCTACTTATGAAGAAATAAAAAAAGTTTTAGATTGCGGAGCTGATCTTATTCAATTACATGGCGATGAGAATTTAGAATTTGCTAAAAAAATAGGATTAAATAAGGTAATAAAAGCTTTCAGAATAAAAAATAATTTTACATCTATAGAATTTTTGGAGGAATGGAGAGATGCTTATGGAGTTCTTCTTGATGCTTATAAACCAGGGGTTCCTGGAGGTACTGGAGAGACATTTAATTGGAATATAGCAAAAATCGCAGTTTTAAAAGGTTTAAGAGTATTTTTAGCAGGTGGTATTTCACCTGAAAATATCCAAAAAGCTATAGAAGAGGTTAAGCCTTATGCAATAGATATAGCAAGTGGAGTAGAATCTGAACCTGGTAAAAAAGATCATAAAAAAATTGAACAAATTTTCAAGGTATTATCCTAATTAAAGTCTGTTGTAAATTTCTTTAAGTTCATTTATTACTTCATTTATAATCTTTTGTGTTTCTTCTTTAGAAAAATCTTTTTTGGGAATTTGCAATTTTTTCTTTTTTACCAAAATCTTTCTTATTCCTGAAAGAGTATAACCTTCGTCTAAAAGTTTTTTAATCAGAAATAAAACATCTAATTGCTCTTTTTTGTAAAATCTTCTTTGGGAAATTATATAGGGTTTTATTTGAGGGAGTTTTTTTTCCCAATAATAAAGTACATGAGGTTTTACTTTTAAAATCTTTGCTACTTCTTGAAAGCTTATATATAAGCTTTCATAAGGCTTTTTAGCCTTTTTCATTACGAAGCTCTTTTTTAAACTGCGGAGCTAAGTGAAAAACTACTTTTTTAAAACTTTGTATTTTTACCTCCTCTTTTGTTTTCAAATTTCTTCCAATTCTTTCTTTTGTTTTATAAGGAATAAAGGTTCCGAATCTTACGATTTTTACTTCCTCACCAAGTTCTAAAGCCTTTTTAATTTCCTCCAAAATTGTATCTACAATTTGATGAAGTAATCTTTGAGAAAGACCAACCTTTTCATGTATTTTTTTAACTATATCTTTTTTGGTTATTGTCTGCATTTTTATCTTGGTTTAGCATTAAATTTTTCGAAAATTTTTTTTGCCAGCTTTTCTTGAATTTCATTTACTTCTTCATCTTTTAATGTTCTATCTTTAGCCCTATACCAAAATCTCAAACTGATACTTTTTTCGTCTTCTGGAATAGGCGGTCCTTCATATATTTTAATACATCTTACATCTTCTAAATATGGTACATCTAAACTAAAAATATAATTTAAAATATCTCCAATTTTGATTTCTTTTTTAATTAAACATGTTACATCTCTAAAAGTTGAAGGATATTTAGGAGGTATATTGACTTCAAATTTTTCATTTGCCTTTATAATATCTTCTAAGATATCTTCTAAAAAGATTTCAGAAACAAGAATATTTATTTTTAAATCAAAATTTTTTAAAATTAAATTTTTAACTTCTCCTGCAAATCCTATTTTTTTATTATTTAAATATAAATCAAAGGATACTCCTTTTTTCAAAAATACTTCCTGAGAATAAGGAACAAATTTAATAGGAAGTTTTAAAGAGAAAAATAATTCTTCTAAAAAACCTTTTAAATCATATATATCAAACTTTCTTGGCTCTTCATACCATACTTCCTTAGAAACATTACCCATAAGAAGAATACCTAAATGTAAAGGCTCGTAGGCTAACAATTCTTTAGTTGGGAAAAAAACCTTTCCAATTTCAAAAATTTTTAATGAATTAACTTCTCTAAAAAAATTAAAACATGCAGTTTCTAATAATCCAGGTACTAAAGTAGTTCTCATTACTGATTGAGAAGAAGAGAGAGGATTAGCAAGTCTAATTACATTTCTTCTCGGATCAGAATCAGGTAAATTAAGTTTTTCCAGAGATTTGGGATCAATAAAACTATAACTAATAATTTGATAAAAACCTAATCCTTGAAGTATTTCAATTAATTTTTTTTCAATCCATATTTCAGGAGAAGGTGCTTTAGCATATAATTCTCCAACTGGAAAAGTACTTGGAATTTTTTCGTATCCGTAAATTCTTGCAATTTCTTCTATCAAATCTTCTGGAATTTTTATATCCTGTCTATAAGAATAGGGTTCTACTTCAAATCCAGTATTTTTGACCTTTACCTTTCCTATATATTTTAAAATTTTTTCTGAAGTTTCTCGAGGTATAGAAAATCCTAAATAATTATCTATTTTTTCTTTTGAAATAAAAATTTTGGGGGCAATGTATGGTTTAGGATAAATATCAACAATTTGTGAAAAACTTTCAGCTTGAGCTATTTTTGAAATTAATTGTGTAGCTCTTAAAATTCCTAAAATAACTCCTTCCGGATCTATGTTTCTTTCAAATCTATAAGAACTTTCTGTAACAATTTTATATTTTTGGGAGGTCATTCTTATTCTTTTAGGATTAAACCAAGCAGACTCTAAAAAAATATCTTTTGTTTCTTCAGTTACTGCAGAATCTTTTCCTCCCATTATACCTGCAAGAACTAAAGCCTTTTCAGCATCAGCAATTACTAAATCTTTTTCATCAAAGGTTCTTTCTACTTCATCAAGCATAAGAAGTTTTTCACCTTTACGAGCACTTCTTACTAAAATAGTATGATCTTTAATTTTTTTCCAATCAAATGCATGAAGAGGTTGACCTATTTCTAAAAGAACATAATTAGTAATATCTACTATGTTATTTATAGGACGTTGACCACATAACCAAAGCCTTTTTTGGATTTCAAAAGGACTTTCAAAAACTTTTACCCCTTTAATACATCTTCCAGCATATCTAAAACATCCATCTGTATCTATAATTTCTATTTTTCCAGGAAAATTATCTCCTTCCCAAAGATCTTTGTCAAATTTAAGAGGTTTTAAATCCCACTTAGTAAAGATATGAAGTTCTCTTGCAACTCCCCATATAGAAAGAACATCTCCCCTATTAGGAGTAATTTCAAGTTCAAGAATTTTTTCAGAAATATTAAGAATTTCATAAATAGATCTTCCAAGAGGTGCATTTTCAGGTAAAATAAGCAATTTATCTTTTTCTTCTCCTATACCCGCTTCATAAGGAGATAAAAATACACCTAAGGATTTGTAATTTTTTACTGTTTTAACCTCTATTTTTTCTCCACTAAAGGTAATACTTCCAGGTTTAGCTAACCCTACTATTAATCCGGGTTTTACTTGTTCTTTAACAGTAGTTAAAACAGGAAATTTTTTCTTTCCATCTGTTACTTCACAAATAGCAAGATTTTTTAAATTTGGATCCTCATTTACACTTAAGATTTTTACAGCTATTAATTCTCCAAGTTCTTCATAAGGATCCTGAGCTACTTCAGTCTCGATACCGCCCATAGTAAGAATTTCAGCAATTTCCTCAGGACTTGCTTTTAATTCTATAAATTCAGAAAGCCAATTAATTGGTACTCTCATAAAAAGCTCCTGAAAAATTATTTAAAACTTTGAAGAAATTTTAAATGATTATCAAAAAAGAGCCTTATATCTTCGATTCCATATTTTATCATAGCAACTCTTTCTACACCAAGACCAAAAGCAAATCCTTGCCAGTTGTTTATATCATAATTTACAGCTTTTAAAACTTCTGGATGAACCATCCCAGCTCCAAGAATTTCTACCCATCCTGCATATCCGCAGACTCTACAACCTTTACCTTGACAGATAACACATGCGATATCCATTTCCAGACTTGGCTCAGTAAAAGGAAAATAGCTTGGTCTAAATCTAACTTTGGTTTTTTCTCCAAATATTTCTTTAGCAAAATAAGTTAAAATCCCCTTTAAGTCCGAAAAACTAACATTTTTATCAATCATCAACCCTTCTAATTGATGAAACATGGGAGAATGACGAACATCAGCATCACAACGATAAACTTTACCAGGAGCAATAATTCTTAAAGGAGGTTTTCTCTGTAGCATAACACGAATTTGTATAGGAGAAGTATGAGTTCTTAAAAGAGCACCATTTTCTAAATAAAAAGTTGCTTGCATGTCTCTTGCAGGGTGCCATTCAGGAATATTAAGAGCTGTAAAATTATAATACTCAGTCTCTATTTCAGGACCTGTTACAATTTCAAAACCTAAACGAGAAAATATATCACAAATCTCATTAATTGTTTGCGTTAAAGGATGTATTGCTCCGAGTTCTTTCCTTCTTCCCGGTAAAGTAAGATCTAATCCTAAATCTTTATCCTCTTCCTGAAAAAGTATCTCTTGTTCTCTTTCTTTTAAAATTTTTGTTAAAGTATTTTTTAATTCATTAAGGAGAGCCCCTGCACGTTTTCTTTCTTCTATAGGTAAATTTTTAAGATTTTTTAAATAAGAAGTAACTATTCCTTTTTTCCCAAGCGTTTTAATACGAAATTTTTCTAAATCAGGAAGGGCATTTATTTGAAAAACTTCGGATAAAAGTTCATCTTTTAATTTTTCTATTTCCTCTAAATTCATCTTTTAGAAAATTATTGCCATTGAGCCTTAGCTATTTCTACTAATTTAGCAAATGTTTCTGGTTCAGTTACAGCTAAATTTGCCAAGACTTTTCTATCCAATTCAACCCCTGCTTTTTTAAGTCCTCCCATAAATTTGCTATAATTAAGTCCATGCAATCTTGCTGCTGCATTTATTCTTATCTGCCAAAGTCTTCTAAAATCTCTTTTTTTCTGTTTCCTATCCCTATATGCATAAACTAAAGCCTTTTCCACTGTTTCTTTAGCTCTTCTATACACATTTTTTCTTTGTCCCCAATACCCTTTAGCAAGCTTTAAAAGTTTTTTATGTCTTCTTCTGGTTTTAAATCCACCTTTAGCCCTTGGCATAAAAATCTCCCTCCTTTATTTTTAAAATTTATTTTTAAAATTTATAAGGAATACATTTGGCAATATGGGAATAATATCCTTTAAATAACTCTTTTGGTCTGCTTAAACTTCTTTTTCTTCTTTTAGATTTTTTTCGAAGTAAATGACTTTTTCCAGATTTTCTATGCATAATTTTACCAGTTGCAGTAATTTTAAATCTTTTAGCTGCTGATCTATTTGTTTTCATTTTTAATTTAGCCATAATACTTTAACCTCCCTTAATTTTAATCTCCAACACTTTACACCAAAATTTCCCAAAAACAAGTGTATCCAAATTAAAAACTTTTAGTAAGTCTGTCTAAAATTTCCTTAGAAAGTTTAAAACTTTCTTTTTCTGTTGGGAACTTTTTTTCTTTACATTCTTTTACATAATTGGTTATAGCATTTTTAAAAGACTCAAAGCCATTAAAATAAGTTTTAACAAATTTGGGTCTTAGCTCGGGAAACAGTCCTACAACATCGTGAAAAACCAAAATTTGTCCATCAGTATAAACACCTGCTCCTATACCAATAGTAGGGATACCAACTTTTTCAGTAATAATTTTAGAAAGTTCTGCTGGTACACATTCAAGGATAATAGCAAAAACTCCTGCAGACTCCAAAATTTTTGCATCGTTTATTAATTTTTTTGCAGTTTCTATATCTCTTCCTTGAACTTTTAAACCGCCGAGCTCCATTGTTCTTTGTGGTGTAAGTCCTATATGTCCGAGGACTGGTATTCCTGCTCTTACTATAGCAGATATTGTCTCTGCAACTTCTTCTCCACCTTCAATTTTGACTCCGTGACACCTTCCTTCTTTGATAAATCTTCCTGCATTATAAATTGCTTGTTCTTTTGAGACATGGTAAGATAAAAATGGCATATCCCCAATACGCAGAGTATTAGGAGCACCTTTGCTTACAGCTTTGCAAAATAAAAGCATTTCTTCCATCTCAATAGAATAAGTATCTTCGTGTCCAAGCATAACCATGCTTGCAGAGTCTCCAATTAAAATAAAATCTACATTAGCTGCTTCTACTAATTTTGCAGAAGTATAATCATAAGCTGTGATACCCACAATTACTTCTTTTCCTTTTTTAGCAATTAGACTCTTTGGACTTAATTTGAAAAGAGACATAATGGTTCTCCTTTCTCTTCGATATTGAATTTTTCTTTTAAATAAGTTAAACCCTTCTGTGTGATTATTCTTCCTCTTTTGGTTCTTGCAATTAATCCTAATCTAATTAAAGCGGGTTCATAAAGTGTTTCCAATTCTTCAGGACTTATTTGAGCAGATAAAGCCAAGGAACTTAATCCTACAGGTCCACCTTTAAATTCTTTATATAAAGTTAAAAGACATCTTCTATCTTCTGGACCAAGTCCCCAATCATCAATTTCAAGAATCTTCAAAAATTGGTCTAAATTTTTTTCAGAAATAATAATTTCTTTTTCCGGATTTTTTGCATTAAGAAGCATGAATTCTCTTAATCTTCTAAGTAAATTCAAAGCCTGCCTTGGTACCCCTTTTGAAGCACGAGCAAGTTTTAAAGCTGAATTATTAGAAATTTTTAGTTTCCAAAGTTTACCCGTTTTTATGATAATTTCTTTAAGTTCCTCGTCTTTATAATAATTTAATTTAAAAGTAAGCTGAAATCTATCTAAAAGTGGTGAAAGACAGAGATTAGGTTTATTTGTTGCACCAATAAGAGTAAATTTAGGAAGACTAAGCCTGATAGTTTTACTTGCATTTCCTTTCCCAATTACAATATCTAAAGCAAAATCTTCCATAGCAGTATAAAGAATTTCTTGGCAAGGCTTGGGCATTCTATGAATTTCATCAATAAAAAGTATATCGCCTTCTTTAAGATTAGTAAGAACTGCTGCTAAAGTTCCGGTTTTGTCAAGAACTGGTCCAGAAGTAATTTTAAGGTCTCTTCTCAATTCATAGGCAATAATTCTTGCCAAAGTTGTTTTTCCAAGTCCTGGAGCTCCTATAAAAAAAGTATGAGGGAAAATGCCGTTTCTTTGTTTTATAGAAGAAAGATAAATTGATAATTCCTTTTTTACTCGTGGCTGTCCAATAAATTCTGAAAGACTTTTTGGACGATAATTTAACATCTTGTTTAAATTTTACATTATTTAATTTAAAAATAAAAGAGCAAAGGTATAATTAAATTTTATTAAACATAAACTTTTTTTTATTAAAACATGCATTATAGAACCCTGAAAGAAGTTTTTCATGAATTAAATACTTCTTTAAATGGTTTATCTGAAAAGGAAGCTAAGAAAAGACTTGAATTTTATGGTTTTAATGAATTAGAGGAAGTAGAAGAGAATAGGTTAAAAATTCTTCTTAGGCAATTTTCGAGTCCTCTTATTATAGTTCTTATTATAGCTGGTGCAATTGCTTTAATTTTAAGAGAATATAAAGATACAATAGTAATTTATGCTACTATTTTAATTAATGGTATTTTAGGGTTTTCTCAAGAAGTAAAGGCTATTTCTTCTATTAAAGCTTTAAAATCTCTTGTAAAAGGGAAAATTAAAGTAATAAGGAATGGTAAAGAAAAAGAAGTGGATATTTCTTTTTTAGTACCAGGGGATGTAGTGATTTTAAAAGAAGGGGATGTAGTACCAGCAGATATTAGATTAATAAAAACTACAAGGCTTTTAATAGATGAAGCACCTTTAACTGGGGAAAGTATTCCTGTTGAAAAAGACGCGGACATAGTTTTACCTATAGAAACTCCTATTTATGAAAAGAAAAATTGTGCTTTTAAAGGAACGGATGTGCTTAGAGGAAGCGGAATAGGGGTTGTATATGCTACAGGAAAAGCAACAGAACTCGGAAAAATTGCTGAAAAGGCCATAGAAGCTGCTCCCGAAAGCCCTTTAACAAAAGCTTTAAAACATTTTGTAAAAAAATGGATTGGTGCATTGCTTATCTTAATGATAATACTTTTTATTTTTGGAATTCTTCAGGGAAGGGATATAAAAATCTTTTTCTTTTTTGTAGTAGCCCTTTTAGTTTCTGCTGTTCCAGAAGGATTACCTATAGTAATTACCATTGCTCTTGTTGTGGGAGCTATAAGATTATCCCGTAGAAAAACCCTTGTTAAATATTTACCAGCAGTAGAAACCTTAGGAAGTGCGACTTATATATGCTCTGATAAAACAGGAACTGTTACAGAAGGAAAACTTAAGGTAGAGAAATACGAAGCAAAAGATTTGGATAAACTTTACAGATGTTCAGCTCTTTGCAATGATTCAGATGGCAAAACAGGAGATCCTTTAGAAAAGGCACTTTTAGATTGGCTTGAGAAAGAAAATATTTCTTGGCAAGCCTTAAGACATGAATATTCCATAATTTGGAAAGAGCCATTTGATACAAAAAAGAGATATATGGCGGTACTGGTAAAAAACAAAATAGGAAAAAAGGAATTTTATATTAAAGGGGCTTTTGAAAGTGTAAGCAAATTTTGTTCACCTGAATGTGATTTAAAAAGATTAAAAGAATTACACGACAAAATGGCACAAAAAGGGCTTAAGGTTCTTATTTTTGGATATGCTGAGGTAGAGGATGTTCCAGCAAAAATTGAAAATATACCAATAAAAATAGCTGGTCTTATAGGATTTTTGGATCCGCCAAAGGAAGGAGTTAAAGAAGCAGTAGAAACTGCTAAGCAAGCAGGAATTAAAATAATTTTAATTACAGGAGATAATTTACTTACAGCAAAAGCTATAGCAATTCAAACAAGTATATATTCTTCTGAAACGATTGCTATAGAAGGAAAGGATATAGAAAAACTCTCAGATGAAGGACTTTATACGCTGTTAAAAAGAGTAAGTGTGGTTGCTCGAGCAACACCAGAGGATAAATATCATATAGTAAAAATCCTCCAATCAAAAGGAGAAATAGTAGTAGTAACAGGAGATGGAATTAATGATGTTCCAGCAGTTAAAATTGCAGATCTTGGCATTGCAATGGGCTCAGGGACCCAGGCTACTAAAGAAGCTGCAAAAATGATAATCATAGATAATAATCTTGCTATAATAATTCAGGCTATTTACATCGGAAGACAAATTGCAAAAAACATAGGAAAAGTTATTAGATACCTTTTATCTACTAATATTTTTGAGATCTTTTATAATGCCATGGCTATTATTTTAAAACTACCATTGCCTCTTTATCCTACTCAAATTCTCTGGATAAATTTAGTAACTGACGGGGTTCAAGATAAAATTTTTCCTTTTACTAAATCTGAAGAAGATTTAATGAAACAAAAACCACACAGACCAGAAAAAAGTTTTATAAATTTTTCTCAAATTTTAAAAAGTTTTTATAACGGAATAATTATGGCAACTACTCATTTAATTTTATTTATTTATTTATTAAAAGTTTATTCTTATGAAGTGGTTTTAACTATAAGTTTTACTTCTGCTGTAATTTCTCAATGGTCAGTGGGAATTCAGGAAATAAATGAAAGACCTTTCTTTTTAAATCCTTTAGCTCATTTTAAAATCAATCCTTATATTTATATAGGAGTTTTATTAGGAGCAATTTTACAATTTACTATTTTAACATACTTGCCAGATTATTTTCATGCAATTAGATTACCTTCTCAGTATTTAATATATATTTTTATAGCACCAATTATAACTTTTTTTAGTATAGAAATTAGAAAATGGTTTGAATTAATAATAAAAAAAATTTAAATTTTTTACTTTATACAATAATCATTAGTTCTTATTCTTGTATAGTAGTTTGATTTTTAAGAAAAGAGCGAGAATTATTTCTACTTTAAAATGTTTACTAAAAAATTAAAAACTGTATACTCAAATACTGAAGCAGTAAGGGATTAAGGTGACTTTTCAAATATAAAGTAATTAATTTTTAAAAAATTGAAGAAAAACGAATTATTTAAAAATATAGAACTTTTTAAAGAAAATTTAAATCTTGAAATGCTGTATAAACTTGACTTTTGTTTAAAAAATTTTTATGGTAAGATTAAATTTTAAAAATAAATTATAAAATTTTAACGGAGGGGAAAGAGTTTATGATTGATTTTGATAAGAAAAAAGCAATAGAAGCAGCTATTTCTCAGATTGAAAAGCAATTTGGAAAAGGCGCTATAATGAAATTAGGGGAAAGTGAAAAGAAGATAGAAGTTGGCTATATCCCCACAGGTTCTTTAGGATTAGATATAGCTACTGGAATAGGAGGGATTCCCAGGGGAAGAATTACTGAAATATTTGGAGCTGAAGCATCAGGAAAGACAACCTTAGCTTTGCACATGGTAGCAGAAGCCCAAAAATTAAATGGTTCAGCTGCATTTATAGATGCTGAACATGCACTTGATGTTAATTATGCAAAAAAACTCGGGGTTGATGTAAATGAACTTCTTATTTCTCAACCAGATACAGGTGAACAGGCTCTTGAAATTGCAGAAATTTTAGCTCGTAGTGGAGGAATAGATATTATTGTAATAGACTCAGTTGCAGCCCTTGTTCCTAAAGCAGAAATAGAAGGTGAAATGAATGATCAACAGATTGGGCTTCAGGCTCGTTTAATGTCAAAAGCAATGAGAAAATTAACTGCAGCTATTTCTAAAAGCAATACTGCAGTAGTATTTATAAATCAAACTCGTATGAAAATAGGTATGGGAGGATTTTACGGAGGTCCTCCTGAAACAACCCCTGGTGGAATGGCTCTTAAATTTTTCGCAAGCCTGAGAATGGAGATAAAAAAGATTGCAGCTATTAAAGAAGGTACCAGCACTTTAGGACATAGAGTAAAAGTTAAAATAGTTAAAAATAAATTGTCTCCACCTTTTAAAGAAACAGAATTTGATATCTATTTTGGAGAAGGCATTTCTCGTGAAGCAGAACTTATAGATCTTGGATTAGCATTTGGGGTTATTGAAAGAAGTGGAGCTTGGTATTCTTATAAAGGAGAAAGATTAGGTCAAGGAAAAGAAAATGTAAGGAAATATCTAAAAGAAAATAAAGAAATAGCTTTAGAAATAGAAAATAAAATAAGAGAACTGGCTGGTTTACCCCTTTTAGAGGAAGTTAAGCCTACTCTTTTAAAACCTGAAGAGGTTTCCAAAACCGCTTCTAAAAAGCAATCAACTTCTAAACAACAAACCAAATGATAAAAGATTTAGATACTTTAGAAAGTAAGCTCAAAAATATAAAACTTCTTGTAATAGGTGATTGTATACTTGACAGGTATTTTATTGGAGAGGTAAATAGAATTTCTCCTGAGGCTCCTGTACCAATTTTTGATTTGAAAGATATTTATTATAGTCTTGGGGGAGCAGCTAATGTAGCAGCTAATTTAAGAGGACTTAATGTTAATGTAGAATTGATTGGAGTTCTTGGAAAGGATGGAAAAGCAAAAATTTTTAAAAATTTAGCCAAAGATCAAAAAATAGGAATAAAAGGTCTTATAGAGGATACAGAAAGACCAACAACAATTAAAACAAGGGTTATTGCGCAATCTCAACAACTTTTAAGAATAGATAAAGAAAAAAGAAAAACTATAAACCCGGATTTGCAGGAACAATTTCAGAGTATTTATAAAGAAATACTAAATGAAGTTCATGGGGTTATTTTATCAGACTATGCTAAAGGCATGTTTTTATCAGAAAAATTTTGTATAGAGATTATTGATGAAGCAAAAAAAAGAGGAAAGTTTATTTTTGTGGATCCAAAAAGTGTAGATTGGGGAAAATATAGATCTGCTACTGCAATAACTCCAAATTTTAAAGAATTCAAAGCAACTGCATTTAAAGAAAATTTACCTGTAGATAATTTAGAAGAGGCTTCTAAAGCACTAATTAAAAAATATGATTTATCTTTTCTTGTAGTTACCTTAGGAAAAAATGGCATATTTTTTTATCATCCTGAAGAAGGGAGTCATTATCTTCCTGCTCAGGCGAAAGAAGTTTATGATGTTTCAGGAGCAGGGGATACAGTTGTTGCTTCTCTAAGTGCTTTTTATTCTATAGGACTTTCTGTAAAACATTCCCTTATTTTAGCAAATATTGCTGCAGGAATTGTGGTAGGTAAAGTAGGAACAAAACCAGTTTATTGGGAGGAAATAAAAGAGTTTTTAAGAGAAAATCATAAAGGGGGTTTACCATGGGAAGAATAGTCCAGGTTAAAGCTCGTGAGGTCCTTGATTCAAGGGGTAATCCTACTGTAGAGGTGGAAGTATGGTTAGAAACTGGTTTTTTTGGTAGAGCAGCTATTCCCTCTGGTGCCTCTACTGGTAAATATGAAGCACTGGAATTGAGAGATAAAGATCCCGAAAGATTTTTTGGAAAAGGTGTACAAAAAGCAGTTTTTAATGTAAATGAAATTATTGCCCCTCAATTAGAAGGTTTAGAGTCTTCGAGGCAAGCTGAAATAGATCAACTTTTATGTGAACTTGATGGAACTGAAAATAAATCGAAATTAGGAGCAAATGCTATTTTAGGAGTTTCTTTAGCTTGTGCAAGAGCTACCGCTGAAGAACTGGGGATTCCTTTATTTATTTATATCGGGGGGCAAAGAGCTAAAGTGTTGCCTGTTCCTTTTATGAATGTAATAAATGGAGGAGTCCACGCAGATAATCCTTTGGATTTCCAAGAATTTATGATTGCTCCTTGGGGTGCTAAAACATTTTCAGAAGCTTTAAGAATGGGAGCAGAAACTTATCATACTTTAAAAAAAATACTTAAAGAAAAAGGATTAAGTGTATCTATTGGGGATGAAGGTGGTTTTGCTCCTCAAATAGGCTCTCCAGAAGAAGCTCTGGATTTTTTGGTAACTGCCATTGAAAAAGCAGGCTATAAACCAGGAGAAGATATTGCAATAGCTTTAGATGTTGCAGCTTCTGAACTTTATGAAAATAATGTTTATAAATTTCCAGGAATGAATCAAGAATTAACAAAAGAAGAACTTGTAGAATATTATAAAAAATTAGTTAATAATTATCCAATTATTTCAATAGAGGATCCCTTTTCAGAAGAAGATCCAGAGGGATTTAAGCTTATTATAAAAGAACTCGGAAATAAAATTCAAATTGTAGGGGATGATATATTTGTAACCAATCCAAAAAGAATCGAGTGGGGTATAAAAGAAAATCTTGCTAATGCAGTGTTAATTAAACTTAATCAAATAGGAACTCTTACCGAGACACTTGATGCAGTTGAACTTGCGTATAAAAATAAATGGAGATGTATGATTTCTCACCGTTCTGGGGAAACAGAGGATACTTTTATAGCAGATTTAAGTGTTGCTGTAAATTCAGGACAGATTAAAACAGGAGCTCCTGCAAGAGGGGAAAGGATAGCAAAATTTAATCAACTTTTAAGAATTGAAGAAATTCTTGGAAATAACGCTATCTTTGCAGGTAAAAATATTTTTTAAAAACATTAGAAATAATGAATGAAATTGAAAAAGTTACAGATTTTATAAAAGAAATATTACAAAAAGAATCAGGTTTTTTAGAATTTTGGATAGAAATAGAGGAAGGACAAGAAATAGAAAAAAGAGATGGCAAAATATTTTTAAAAGAAAAATACCAAGATACAAGTTTAGTAGTTCGTTATTTAAATGAAAAAGGAAATATAGGGCTTAGTTATACTACTTTACTTAACTTTGAAGAGATATTAAATACTTATCTAAAGGCAAAAGCACTTTCTAAAAATGGAGTACCTGGTATTTTTCCTCAGGGAGATTTTAAATATCCAGAAATTACTTTGCAGAAATTTGAACCTATATCTTCTGAAGAAATTGTTTCAATTTTGAATAAGGTAGAAAATAAAGCCCTTTCATTTGATAAAAATATAAAAAGAATAGAAAAAAATAAAATAAGCTGTGGAAAAATCAAATATTTACTTTTGCGGAAAGATTTAGAACTTTCTTGGGAGAATCCTTTTTATAGTTTTATAATTTCTGTTGTAGCTGAAGGAAAAAATAAATCTGCCTCTGCTTATGAATGGCAAGAGGTTACAGATTGGAACAAATTCAAACCTTTAGAAAGAACCGAGCTTGCTTGTGAGAAAGCCTTAATTTTAAGTAAAACAAAAAAAGGAAGAAATTTAAAAATTTCTGTATTAATACCACCTTTTATTGCAGTGGAATTTTTAGAGCTCTTGGAATTTTCTTTCTCAGGAGAAGAAGTAATAAAAGGTAGATCATATTTGAAAGATAAAATTGGAAAAAAAATATTTTCAGAAAAATTGAGTTTGCATGACAATGGATTATTTTTAGGGCTTCCAGAAACAAGACCTTTTGATGATGAAGGAGTTCCTCAAAATAAAAAAATTTTAGTTGATAAAGGTGAAGTATGTTGTTTTATGTATGATACTTATTGGGCAGAAGTTGCTAAAAAACAAGGCTATGATAATGTAATTTCAGGAAATGCAAGAAGAGGAGGTTTAGCATCCTTCCCAAAAATTTCTTCAACCAATTTATATATAACTCCTGGAACCTATACAAAAGAAGAACTTTTAAAACTTCAACCAGAGATATTTGAAATTTATGAAATTTTAGGAGCTCATACTTCTAATCCTATCTCAGGAGATTTTTCCTTAGGTGTTTCTGGTGTATATTATAAAAACGGAGAACCAGTAGATTACTTTTGTGAAATAGCTTTAGCTGGAAATCTTTTTGAATTATTTAAAAGAATTGTTGAAATAGGAAAAGATTTAGAGTTTTATGGAAGTGTAGGTTCTCCGAGTTTACTGATTGAAAAATTAGATTTAGGGGGTTGATAGTTTATGGAGATTAAAGAGGCTATTATAAAAATAAAAGAAGGAAAAAATTTAAAAAGAGAAGAAGCTTACGAAGTATTTAAAAAGATTGCAACAGAAAATTTTGATGACGCAGAAGTGGAGGAATTATTAGTGTCTTTAAGACAAAAGGGAGAGACATGGGAGGAAATAGCAGGAGCAGCTCAGGCTTATAGAGAAATTATGACACCCTTGCCACATAGTCTTCCTGAGTCAGCTATAATTGTTGATACTTGTGGTACAGGTGGAGATAAAAAAAATACTTTTAATTTCTCTACAGCAGTAGCAATAGCCCTTTCTGCAGAAGACGGGATACATGTAGCTAAGCATGGAAACAGATCTGTGTCAAGTAAATGCGGTAGTGCAGATTTAATAGAATACCTGGGAATTCCTTTAAATCTTCCCCCTGAAGCTTCAGCCGAGGCTTTACATGAAATAGGGTTTACTTTTATTTATGCTCCTCTTTATCACCAAGCATTTAAAAAAGTTGCGTCTATTAGAAAAAAAATAGGAAGAAGTATATTTAATATTCTTGGACCACTTTTAAATCCTGCTAAACCTAATTATCAATTGTTGGGTGTTTTTGATTTTCTTCTAACTGAAAAAATGGCTTATGTCCTTGATGCTCTTGGTGTAAAAAGGGCTTTAGTTGTTTTTGGAGAAGGGGTATTTGATGAAATTACTGTTACAGGATCTACAAAAATTTCGGAATTAAGAGATGAAAAAATTACTACTTATTATGTAGATCCAGAAAATTTCGGGTTTGAAAGATGTGAAGAATTTGAGGAACTTCAAGGAAATGACGTCAAAAAAAATAAAGAAATTTTAGAAAAACTTTTTAAAGGAGAATTAGAAGGTCCTATAAGAGATATGTTTATAATGAATTTGGGAGGAGCTCTTTATCTTTGTGGAAAAGCTATTGATTTTAAAGCTGGGATTAAAAGAGCTTCCGAGCTCCTTGATTCAGGAAGAATATGGGAAAAATGGCAGGAAATCCAAAAATATTATAAAAAATTTAATTTATAATAATTTGAAAATAAAAAAGAAGAATTTTGTCTATTTGGAGGACAAAATATAAAGTTTGCTAACTTATAGAAGAAATTTTATATTCAATATGCAATACGACATAAGTCTTTTGAGAAAAAATCCAGAAGATTAAACTTGAGAAGCAAGAAAAAAAGAAGAAAGGAAAAATTTCAAGAAACTATTATAGATATAGCAATTTCAGATTTTAAAGAAGATTATTTCCGAACTTTAAGTAAACTTGAAGATTTATTTATAAAATAAAAAACATAGAATTTTCCGAATCATTCTCAGAAGAAAAATTAATAACCTTAGAATACTTTTTAACATAACCTTTATGCTTTAGAAGATCTTTTTTTTTTGAAATTGCTAAGATTTTCGAAAACCAAATTGAAGATTCTTCAAAATATCATAAAGAACCTTTAAAAAGGATATCAATAGAAATTCTTAAAATTAGACCAAAAGTTCTTTCTAAAAAATCATTCAAAATTCTTGATAAATTGCGAGAATTTAGACACTCTTATAGTTATAAATTAGAACCTTCAAAAATTTAAATTATTAAGAAATAAAATTTTAGACAACTGAAAAAAATTTCCAAAGATTTAAAAAAATTTTAAAGATTTTTTAAAAAATCACTTAAAGTAATTTTTGCAGAGCTTTTAAAACTTCATCTACCAAAATGGACCTTAAACATTCATAATGTCCGTATTTACAAGTTCTTTTAAAACAAGGGCTACAAGGGAGGTCTTTCTTTAATATTATAGCCTTAGAATTTAAAGGACCTGTAAGTTTTGGATCAGTAGACCCAAAGATAGCTATTTGAGGTACTTTTAATGCTGCAGCTAAATGCATAAGTCCTGAATCATTAGAAATTATTGCTTTAGCCATAGAAAATATACCAGCTACTATAAGAAGATCTGTTTTACCACAAAAATTATAAATTTTAGGGTTTCCATTTGCAATAAAGTCTCCTGTTTCTTTTTCTTTTTCGCTTCCTGTAATAATCACAGAAAATCCCATTTTAACAAGTTTTAATGCAAGTTCTTTATAATATTCCTTTGGCCACATTTTAGCAGGTCCATACGCTGCTCCTGGAGCAATTACTATAAATGGTTTTTTAATTTCGCTCAAAAATTTTTGGGTTTTCTTTTTTATTTCATTATTCAAAGGTAAAATTAGGTCTTTAAATTCATAAGGCAAACCAAGCGCCTTTAAAAGATATAAATAATAATCCCTCTGATGCATTTCTTTAGAAGGTGGCTTCACTGCTTTTGTTAATAAAAACCGCCTTAAATCTTTAGAATATCCCCATCTCTCTTTAAATCCTGCTTTAAAAAATAGCCAAGCTGAAGAAAATGAATTTGGCAATAAAAGCCCTATTTCATTTTTAAAAGGGGCTAATGTTTTTAAATTTTCTTTAATGTTTTTACTATAGTAATATAAAATTTTTGTGTTTGGAAAAAATTTAAATAAATCAACGATTTGAGGTGGTCCAAAAAGATAGATTTTTTCTATTTTAGAAAGATTATAATATACAGGGGTTGCCATTAAAGCATCCCCGAGCCAATTAGGAATTCTTACAACCATAATATAGCCTTTTTATCACTAAAGTTGCATAAGACCCTTTTTCTAAAAAAAATTTTACTTTTATTGTACGATTATCTATAAATTCCCAGCTTAATTCTTTTGGAAAAACAATAGCTGGGCGAGGATAGGTTTTAAAAATTAACCCCTTTATAAAAGTTCGTAAGTCTTTTAAACCGGAAAATCCTTCTTTTTGACAAATTTTTTCATAAAATTGAGAAATTTTTAAAGTACTTTTCCCATTTTCATTAAATTGCAATTTTGGTGCTGGTAGAGGGAGTTTTAAATCTTTTAAAACTTTCCATTTCTCATCTGGGATTTTTTTATAAAAAAAGAAAGTTCCTAAAATATAAGAAACTTCAAATACAGAAATTCCAAGAGCTACCAGAATTTCTTTTAGTATTTCATTCCACAGAAAACTTTGATAGGCGTTTCCTAAAAAGAAAAGGTATTCTTTATCAACAAGATTTAGAGCTCTTTTAAAGGTACGTTTTGAAGGACTGTGTTCAGAAAGAAATTTTATAAGCTCTCTCTCCCATTTAACCTTTGCCAATTTTAAACAATTTTTAAAATTTCTCCAGTTTTTTTTCAAACAATCTCTAAATTTTCTTGTTTTTTCTATATCTGATGGACTTGCTTCAGCAAGCATAAGGTATAGTGCTTTTTCGTAGTTTCCTTTAATTATTTCTTTAACTGCAAATTCTTTGGAAATTTTTACTGATCCAAATCTTTGTTCATCAAAATAATTAGCTAATCCATATTCTTTTACCAGCTTAGCTTCTTCTTCAAATTTTTTTGGGTTAACATCTGCTTCTCTTACTATGATTTCGAATTTATTTCCAATTAAAAGATCTTTATTCATTGACTTAGTTGTTTGTCCTAAATAAATCAATTCATATTCTTCTTTATGCAAATCTCTTTTAGGACCATTTTTAATGGTTATAAATTGATGAGCTACTGCTTTTTTATCTTTAAGTCCTCCGTATCCAATAGAATCCATAGAAATTCTTAAATATTTAGCTATTTTTCCTAAAGCGTCCCAGGAAGAAATATTATATTTTTTTAACAAATAAAGTGCATATTCTCCTTTTCCTTCTGGATAAATATCAGCAATTTCTGATACTACAAAATCTCCAGGTTTTTCTTTTATTTTCATAATTTATGATTAAACCTTGATTTCTTAAAACTTGAATTTTACCTTAAAAAGTATGGTTTACAATTTTGTTATTTTGATAAAGATTATGATTAGCTTGTTTTATGATAAAAAGGTATTAAATTAATAAAGAAATTTTTAAAGAAATTTTTTCAAAATTGATAAATAGGTGAAATAAGAGGGGTTTTGAAAAATGATAACGAAGATTTTATCGAAAATAATAGGAACTAAAAACGAAAGAGAATTAAGAAAACTTAAACCTATAGTTGCAAGAATTAATGAATTAGAACCAAAAATTAAAAAATTATCTGATCAAGAGCTTGCAAGAAAGACTATAGAGTTTAAAGAGAGACTTGAAAGAGGTGAAACCCTCGATGATCTTTTGCCTGAGGCTTTTGCTGTGGTAAGAGAAACTGCAAGAAGAGTTTTAGGTATGAGACATTTTGATGTTCAGTTAATGGGAGGAATTGTTCTTCATCAAGGTAAAATAGCAGAAATGAAAACAGGTGAAGGAAAAACCTTAGTTGCTACTCTTCCAGCTTATTTAAATGCTCTTACAGGAAAGGGTGTGCATATTGTTACTGTCAATGATTATTTAGCAAAAAGAGATACAGAATGGATGGGTCCAATATATAGATTTTTAGGACTTTCTGTGGCTTATATAGCTTCGGGAATGAGTGATTCAGAAAGAAAAAAAGCTTATGCATGCGATATTACTTATGGAACAAATAGTGAATTTGGATTTGATTATTTGAGAGATAATATGAAATATTCTCTTGAAGATATGGTTCAGAGAGGCCATTATTATGCTATTATTGATGAAGTTGACTCTATTTTAATAGACGAAGCAAGAACCCCTCTTATTATTTCTGGTCCTTCTGAAGAATCAACCGAAATGTATTATTTCATAGATGAAATAGTTAGAAAATTAAAAAAAGATATTCATTTTACTCTTGACGAAAAAAGTAAAAATGCGATGTTAACAGAAGAGGGAATCGCTGAATGTGAAAGGCTTTTAGGTATAAAAAATCTTTACAATCCTCGCTATGTAAGGCTTATTCATCATATCCATCAAGCCTTAAGAGCTCATCATTTATTTAAAAGAGACGTGGATTATGTAGTTAAAGATGGAAAAGTTATTATTGTAGATGAATTTACAGGTAGATTAATGCCTGGTAGAAGATGGAGTGATGGTTTACACCAAGCAATAGAGGCAAAAGAAAGAGTTCGTATTGAAGCAGAGAATCAGACACTTGCAATGATAACCATACAAAATTATTTCAGAATGTATGAAAAACTTGCTGGTATGACAGGAACTGCAGCAACTGAAGCTGCTGAGTTTAAAGAAATCTATAATCTTGATGTTGTGGTTATTCCTACTCATAAACCAATGATAAGAATAGATTATCCTGATGTAGTTTTTAGAACACAAAAAGAAAAATTTGAAAAAGTAGTAGAAGAGATTGAAAAATGTTATAAAGAAGGAAGACCTGTTCTTGTAGGAACTACAAGCATTGAAAAGAATGAAATGCTTTCAAAGATGTTAAAAAAGAAAAAAATACCTCATCAAGTTCTGAATGCAAAACATCATGAAAAAGAAGCAGAAATTATTGCTCAGGCAGGAAGACCTCATGCAGTTACTATTGCAACTAATATGGCAGGAAGAGGTGTGGATATTATTTTAGGAGGCAATCCTGAAGGGTTAGCAAAAGCTCAATTGAGAGATGAGGGCTATGATCTGTCAGAAATAGATGAGAGAGCCTGGAATGAAGTTCTGGCAATGGCTAAGCAAGGTTTAGATCCAACTACTAAATATAAAGATTACTGGGCAAAAGTGTTATATGAAAAATTTTTAGAATGTCAGAGAGATGCTGAGAAAGTAAAAAAATTAGGTGGGCTTTATATAATTGGAACTGAGAGACATGAAGCAAGAAGAATTGATAACCAGCTTAGAGGAAGAGCCGGAAGACAAGGAGATCCTGGAGCTTCTCGCTTTTTCTTATCCTTAGAGGACGATCTTCTTAGAATCTTTGGTTCTGATAAATTGAAGACTTTTATGGATAAACTTGGGATGCCAGAAGGGGAACCTTTAGAACATCCATGGCTTTCTAAAGCCATTGAACAGGCTCAAAAGAAAGTAGAAGCTTATAATTTTGAAATAAGGAAGCACTTACTTGAATACGATGATGTGATGAATAAACAAAGAGAAACAATTTATTCTCAGAGAAAAGAAATATTAAAAAGCGAATCTATTAAAGATTGGATTATTTCTATGATTGAAGAAAAATGTGAAGAAATAATTAATGAAAATACAAATGAGGTTAAACATATTGGTTCTGAAGAATTAGAAAGGGTGATTTTAAAGTTTAAAGAAATTTTTGCTTTTGAGCCTAATTTAAATGAAATAGAGTTAAACAAAGATAACCTTATTTCTAAATTAAAAGAGCAGGCTTTACAGAAGTACGAGGAGAAAGAAAAATTAATAGGTTCAGAAACTATGAGAGGTTTAGAAAAATATTTTCTTTTGACAACTATAGATAGTTTATGGAAAGAGCATTTGCTTATGCTCGATCATCTTAGAGAAAGTGTAGGATTAAGAGGTTATGGACAAAAAGATCCTTTACAGGAATATAAAAAAGAGGCATTTCATCTTTTTGTAGATTTGATGAGAAGAATTAAAGAAACTACGTTATCTTATTTATATAGAATAGAATTAAAAGAGGAAGCAGAGGAAACAAATTTAGAATTAGGTGCCACTTTAAGTTACGAAGCCACTAAAAGGCATAAAAAACTTCGCAAAAAAAGGAGAAGAAGATGAGATGCCCTAAATGTAATTGTTTTTTTTCTGAAGAATTAAAGGTTTGTCCAAGATGTGGAAATGATATGGGAGAAATTTTAGAAAGAATAGGAGTTTTTCCTTTGCCAACCAAAGAACCTTTTCTTTCTCCAGAAGATTTTAAAGAAAAACCAGCTGAAGAAGAAAACATTGGTAAAATCCAGGAAAAATCTCCAAGGGAAATAGAATTTTCTTTACCAGAAGAAAATGAGATAAAATAAAAATTTAAGGGACAGGTTGTCCCCAAAAGTCTTTCTTTTTTCCCTCTTTAAGCTCTTTTGTTTCTATTTTTGCTTTTCTTTCATAAATAGGTAATAATCTTTTAGCATATTTTGCTGAATATGTATTAGGATAATTTTCTATAAGATAAAGCAATCTTCCATAAGCAGATTTATAATATTTTATTTTATAATAAAATTTTGCTACATATAATTCGTGCTTAGCAAGTAGTTCTTTTAATTCTTTAATTCTTTTTTTAGCCTCTATATTATAAGGACTATTAGGATAATTTTTTAATAATCTTTCATAAGTATAAATAGCTTTTTTAGTATAAGTTTGATCTCTATCATAGGGAAGTTTTAATTTATAATAACAAGTACCTATTTGAAATATTACATAAGGAATTGCCTCATTTGTAGGATAAAACTTTTCAAATTCTTTATAAAGAGAAATAGCTTCCAAATATTCCCCTGCCCAGTATTTACAATCAGCCATTCTTAATTGAGCTAAAATAGCCTGAGGAGTTCCTGGATATTTATTTTTAATCTCCTCATAATATTCATAAGCAAGTTCATATTGTCCTTTATTAAAATATTTTTCAGCTTTTCTAAGAGATTTAAATAACTCTAAATCCTTTTGAGGTGGAGCTTGTTCTCTTTTTATAAGAGACGAAAATTTTTTTATAGAACCACAAGAGATTAAAAAAAGTGAAGTGATTAAAATAAAAATGAAATTCAATTTCAATTTTATAGGTTTATTATAAATCATAATTGGAAACTTTTAATGATTTTTTTGTTTTACAGTTTTAAAGTTATATTACTTTATTTAAAGCATTTAAAATAGTGGCTTTTGAAACTGCTCCTACAATAACTTCTGCAGGTTCTCCATTTTTAAAAATAATCAATGTAGGTATAGCTCTGATACCATATTTAGCAGGTGTAACAGGGTTTTCGTCTACGTTTAGTTTACATACTTTTATTTTCCCTTCTAATTCCTCTGCTAATTCTTCAACAATAGGAGCTATTACTCTGCATGGACCACACCAGATAGCCCAAAAGTCAACTAAAACAGGAATTGGAGATTGTAAAACTTCTTTTTCGAAATTCTGATCAGTTACTATACAAACCCCCATATTTTTCCCTCCTTTTTTCCAAAGACTTATTAAAGAGGTTATTTTAATGTCTTTTGGAGATTATTCAACTTAAAATTTTTTTATTTCCAATGTTTTACTGTTTATGTAAACTCATTGGAAATTCACGTTTTAAAAGTATGTAATATTTTTTAAAAATAATCTCTAAGGACTTAGAAAAGTTTTCTTTTTTTAACAAGAAATAGTTATAGGCTATTACTGCAGGAATTGCACAGAATAATCCCATTGCAGTATTAATAAGAGCTTCAGCAATTCCTGGAGCAACTGTAGCTAAACTTGCACTACCTTTTAACCCTATATCATGGAAGGCTTTCATAATTCCCCATACAGTACCGAAGAGACCGATAAATGGAGCTACATTTCCTACAGTAGCTAAAAATCCTAAACCTTTATTTAATGGAAAAATGACTTTTTCTTTTTCAATAGTTATTATTTCCTGTAGTTCTTTTTCTGCTGAAAAAAATATATTTTTCAACTCCGATTCATTTTGTGAAGAGGAGAAATATTTTTCATATATATCTCCAAAATTAGTAAGGATTTTTTTTGCACTTATAAGTAAAATATTTTCATCTTTAGATTTTAAATTTTTTACAAAAAAACTTAATTTTTTCGATTGATCTAAGAGTTCTTCCAGTGTTTCTAAAGAATTTTTAAATTTATTATATCTTAAAAAATTGATAATTATGAGATACCAACTTTGTAAGCTTAAAAAAAGAAGGATTAAAAGTACAAATTTCCCTACATATCCAGTTTGAAGAAAAAACTTAAATAACTCCATATTCAAACCTCAAAAAAAATAATTTCTTCTAACTTATAAGGCATTTTTAAAAATTCTGCCAATACTTTTAATCCTTTAATAGCAGGGGACTTTAATTCAAAAGTATATTCATTTACATAAGTATCAACATGATTTTTTATAGTATTTTCGTCTAATTCCTGAGCATATTTTTGTAATACTGGAAAAACAGTCTCCCAATTATTTTTAGCCCACTCTATACTACTTCTTAGTAATTTTACTATTTCTTTTTTAATTTCGAATTTGAGTTCCTTTTTAATAAAAAAACCACCTAAAGGTAAAGGGGCATTTGTTTTTTCTTCCCAGAATTTTCCCAAATCTACCAAAGCTTTTAATCCATAATTTTTATAAATAAATCTTCCTTCATGTATTAAAATACCTAAATCAGTCTTATTTTCTAAAACCATAGGTATTATTTGGTTATATCTCACAAAAATTTTTTTTATATTCCCCGAATAAAAGAAATTAAAAAGTAAATGAGCAGTTGTATGTTTTCCGGGTATTGCAATTTTTAGATTTGGAAAATCTTTTACAGAATAGAAATTTTTACTTATTATTAAAGGACCCACACCAAATCCAAGTGCTGAACCCACAGGAAGAAGTTCATAAAAAGGAGAAATATCTTTCCATATAGCAAAGGATGCTTTTATTACCGGATATTTCTTATTTAAAGCTAATTGATTTAGAGTTTCTATGTCTTCAAAATGAAAACTTAAGTTTAAAAATGAAGGTATTTTATTCAAAAGTAATCCAGATATTATGAAAACATCATTTGGACAGGGAGACAAAGCTATTTCCAATTGTTTATTAGACATTTCCATGTCTCATTTAATCTGAATAATGCTTTTTCGAAATTCCACTCTTTTTCAGGTTCACTGAGGAGATTGCTTATTATTCGGATTTCTATAAGATTTACATTAAATTGAAAAGCAACTTTAGCAACTCCAAATCCTTCCATATTTTCAGCTAAAACATGATATTTTTTTTCTATAAATTCTGCTCTTTGAAAATCATACGAAGCTGCGCAAACAGTCGCTAAAGGACCAGAAAAGGAATACAAACCACACTCATTTAAAATAGAAGATGTCTTTTTTATCCATCTTTTATCAAAACTGACAGAATTGCTATTAAATAAATTTTCAGGGAGAGTATAATGAATTTTGTATTTCCTTCCAAAATCTACCCAGATTTCTTCTGTTGCAACAACTATATTTCCTATATCCAGATTACTTTTTGGATAAGCTCCTGCTAAACCTGTTAAAAAAACTAATTTTGGTTTTTTTTCTATAAAAATTTTATAAGAGTTTAAAATAGCTTCTACTAATCCAATCCCAATTATATACATATCAAGATTTAATTCTTTTATAGCTTCTGCTTCAATTTCACTTGGTACTAATACAAGAAAATTATTCATTATTTCTCTCCGTATCATCTATATAATAAAGTTCTGCTTTAATTCCCAGATTTTCTAAATCTTTTAACAAAAAGTCAACTTCATTTGCTCTTATTAAATTTCCTTCAGAATAAAAGGGGAAAAATAAACTTACTAAAGGAGGTTTGAGACTTTTGACTTTTATTTCCAATTGAACTCCTTTTGGTAATCCCTTTAAATGAGTTTTAAGAAACTTTTTAACAAATAATCTTAAATCTTTTTCCCTTTTAAAATGCTTTTTCACAATGTAAGAATATTCTACCTTTAAAATATATAAGTTCAAGCTTAAGATTTTTGAGTTATAATAAAAATTTTAAAGGAGGTAATAATGAAGTATTTTGTAGGTACCTCTGGATGGAATTATTCATCTTTTAAAGGGGTATTTTTTCCTGAAGAACTTAAATCAAAAGACTGGCTAAAATATTATGCTGAGCATTTAAATACTGTTGAAATAAATGTTACATTTTATAGACTTCCAAGGGTGAAAACTTTTGAAAAATGGTATAATGAAACACCTGAAGATTTTGTTTTTTCAATAAAAGCATCTAAAGTGATTACACATATTAAACGATTGAAAGATGTGGAAAATGAATTGAAAACCTTTCTTGAAAGACTAAAAGGTTTAAAGGAAAAAGGTAGAGTTTTATTATTTCAACTTCCTCCATCTCTAAAATTTGATAAGGAGCTTCTTGAAAATTTTTTAAAAATCTTACCAAAAGATTATCAGAATGTAATAGAAATAAGGCATAAATCTTTTCATTGTGAAGAGTTTGTAAAACTTTTAAAAAAATATAAAGTATGTTTATGCTTTTCTGATTGTGCTGGAAGGTATCCTTCTTGGTATGAAGTTCAGACTGCCCCATTTTTGTATATAAGAATGCACGGTTCAAAAAAGCTTTATGTTTCAAATTATGAAGAGGAGGAACTTAAAGAACTTGCACGAAAAATTAATTCTTATAAAGTTAAAGAAGCTTATGTTTATTTTGATAATACTGCATTAGGTTATGCAGTAACAAATGCATTGTATCTTAAAGAACTTTTAAAAAGCTAATTTTATTATGTTTTTTCTTGAATTATATCAGATTCTAAATAAAAAGTTATAGGTCCTTTTTTTTCTTCTGGAATAGTATAAACTATTTCTGTAATTCCTATTGTAACACCTGGATAAACTTTTTCTATAACCTTGATAATTCTTGATTTAAATTTATCAATTTCTTTTTTAATTTCTATTATTTTTTCTTTTGTATTTTGCAATTGCTGGGTAAGTTTATCGTATTCTTCTCGAATTTTTAGCCAAATTTTTTCTTTTTCTGGAGTTAAGCAGCCTTCTTTTTTTAACTTTTCTCCTAACATTATTCCATGAGAAAGTTTTTCTAAGCTTTCTTTTAAAAGTGATTTTTCTTGAACTAATTTTAAATAAGGTTCTATTAACCAAGGATTATAACCTGCTAATACCTTAGTAGTAGTTTGAGCTTCATTCCCTAAAATTTTAACTTCTATATTTCCTAAAACTTTTACGATTCCTCCATAAATTATTCCCTTTCCAGATATAGCTTTTAAATCGCCGAATACAAGAGTTTTAGAAAAAATTAAATAATTTTTTATTATTAAATTACCCTCAATTTCTAAATTAGCATATTCTACTCCCTTTAATTCAGCTTGGCCTTTTACTTTTACTTTGGTTTCTTCACCTCTTACTACTCCATCACAGATAAAATCTCCGTTTACTTCTATATAAACTTTATTTTCTGTACATCCTTTTAATTCAAGAATACCTTTACAAATTACTTTAAAACCAAATTTAATATCTCCTTCAATAGTTAGTTTTGTACCTGTAAAATAAACATTACCTACAGAAAAATCTATATCTCCTTTGATGGTATATTCTGGATAAATTTCAATTTTATCTTTTTCTATAACTACTACTCCGCTTTTTTTAGCTTTTATTAGATGGGATTCATCTTCTAAATAAAGATTGTTACCTAAAGAAAATTGAGATTTTTCTGAAATAGAAGGAGGATCTATAGAATCACCCCATATATTTACCCCGGGTGTACCAGGGATTGAAGGAAACCATTTAGCTATAGGTTCATCCTTTTCAGCACATATTATTTTTTGATAACTCTCTCTTAGATCTTCTTTTTCAAGCTGTTCTTTTTTTTCAACTAATTCTTTCCATTTTCTTTCAGAATCTCTATCTAACAAAGGTAAAAATTTTTCAAAGAATTCAAATCTTTCTGGAGTAGGAGGTTGAGGGGGTGTACCTTTAGCTAATATGAGTTTATTGTCTATTAATTCTGGTTCTGGTAAAATTCCAAAAAGCCCTTCCTTTTTTAATTGAATTTTTAAATTCTCCCAATTTTCCTGTAAATCTTTTATTAAATCTGGATCCTTAGGATCACCTTCTAAAAAAAGAAACATATCATCTGGAGAAACTTTAATTAAAAAATCTCCTATCCATATTCCTTGTTGTTTAGCTTTTTTTCTATCTATCATGTTTTAAAAAATAGTTTGGTATTTTTCAAAATTTATTTGTATTTCATTTTTAATTACTTTATTTTTCAATACTGAGTTTGATGAAATTGTAAAATAGTATACACTTGGGAAATTATTATATTGACTAAATTTTCATAAGTTTACTTAATTTTAAATTTTAATTTTTATAATATTATTCTTTGTAATTAATTTTTTTTAGGTATTTATTTAAATCGTCGTATAAAGAATAAAAATGTAAAATATGTTCTTCTTCATCCTTGAATAATTCTCTAATTTCTAATATTTCGTCTTTTATTTTAAAAAATACATCTACTAAATAAGGATCAAAATGAGTTCCTCTTCCAATTTTAATAATTTCGAAAGCATCCCTAACAGATATAGCTTTACGATAAGGTCTATCTGATGTTAAAGCATCAAATACATCTGCAATAGCGGTAATTCTTGCAAAAAGAGGTATTTTTTCTTTTTTTAATCCTGTAGGATAACCTGTACCATCCCATTTTTCATGATGATAAAGTGCTATTTTTTCTGCAACCTGAAGATATTTATTTTCTGAACCCTCCAAAATTTTAGCTCCTATTATTGGGTGTAATTTCATTATTTCTCTTTCTTCAGGAGTTAAAGGACCAGGTTTTAATAAAATTTTATCTGGGATACCAAGTTTTCCTATATCATGAAGAGGAGAAGCATATTTTATAAGTTCTATTTCTTCTTGACTAAGATTTATATACTTTGCTATCCTTACACAATACTCACTTACTCGTTGAATATGATACCCTGTATGTTTATCTCTGTATTCGGCTGTTTTAGCTAAAAGATGAATTACTTCTAAGGAGAGTTTTTTAATTTCATTGTAAGCTAAATGAAGCCTAAGATTGGTGGTACGAAGTTCTGCTGTCTTTTTTTCTACTTCCTCTTCTAAGGCATGTTGATAATTTTTTAAAAAGTCTCTGTATTTTTTTATTTTAGATAAAGATTTTATTCGAGTTATTAATTCAGGGAAAAAAATAGGTTTATTTAAAAAATCGTCAGCTCCTGCAGAAAGCCCTTTCAATCTTGTTTCCATATCATTAATACCAGTGATTAAAATAACTCCCATATCTATAGTATCAGGATTATTTTTTATAGTTTTACATAAAGAAATACCATCCAATTCAGGCATCATGTAATCTATTAAAACAATATCGGGTTCCTTTTCAGAAATAATTTTTAATGCTTCCTTTCCATTAGAAGCTGTATAAATTTGATAACCTTCTGAAGAAAGGAAATCAGAAATTAATTTCCTTACTTCTTCTTCATCATCTACAACCAAAATTTTTATATACTTAGGATTGTCTAATTCTGGCAAATACATTTTCTAAATTCTTTAATTCTTCTAAAGTATTTATGTTAATAAAATTGTTTTTATTAAAACTACAATAATTTTCTAAAAATAAAATTATACCTTGAGTATAAAAAAAATAAAATAGATTAAAAAGACTCTTCTTTTTAGAATTTTTTAAAAAAAATTCAAATTCATTTTTAAGAGTACATGGGTAAATTCCCGGAAAGGGTTCTAAGAATTTATTATTTTTAAATATTATAACAAAATTAGGGAAAATATAATTTAAAGTAAGAAGATACCGAAGTAAACAAGTCTCAACAAATATTTGATCTACTCCGAGAATCAAAAGTGATTCATGTGGAGAAAATTTTTTAATTGCAGAATAAATGCCTGAAATCGGACCCTCAATTTCTGGATAAATATCTTTTATAAAGTTTTTTTCTTTTAAATATATTCCATAAGAAATTAATGTTTTTTTGATTTTTTCTTTCTGTTCCTCGGTTTTTACAGAAATATATACAGGTAAATTAAGAGGTATTAAAGCCTGAAAAACCCAAAAAATAAAAGGTTTACCTAAAAATTTAACAAGAGGTTTATCTCCTCCTATTCTTTTTCCCCTTCCACCAGCTAAAATAATAGCTTTTATCAAATTTATCCCCTTTTTACAATTTTTAACTTACTTCCTGACTGTGGATTTTTACAAACTTCAAGAATAATGGGGAATTTTTCTTTTAATTCCTCTAAATGAGAAATTATTCCTATTATTCTCCCACTTGTATGAGCTAAATTTAAAAGTATATGAATCACCTTTTCAAGAGTTGAAGAATCTAAACTACCAAATCCTTCATCTATAAAAAGAGATTCAAAAGTTTTCGCATGAGAAAGTTTTATTATCACATCAGATGTTCCCAAGGCTAAAGCAAGGGTAGCAATAAAAGATTCTCCCCCTGAAAGAGTTTTTACTTCGCGGGACATACCTGTATAATTATCAAAAATCTCCAAACTTAAATTTTTCTGCAAAAATTTTTCTTCTATAAATCTATATCTTCCAAAAGAAAACTTTTCAAAATAGAAATTAGCCCGCTTAAGGATTAAATCCATAAAAATAGATAAAACAAAAGAGCGAAAAGAAATACCTCTGGGATTTTTTCCTATAATAACTTGATTTAAATGTTCCAGAATTTTGTATTCCTTTTCTAATTTTTCTTTTTCTTTTTTAAGTTTTTTATATTCTTGGAAAATATTATATAACTGATCTACTTCTTGTGTAATGCTACCTATTCTTTGAGTTATGAAATTTATTTTTGTTTCTATTTTTTGTTTTTTTAATTTAAGATTTTCTAAATTAGGTTTAATGACTTCAAAATCTTCGATGTTATGTAGAGAAATCTTTTCCAGACTATTTTTGAAGAATTCAAAATTGGTTTTAGCAATATTAAAATGTTCTTCAAATACTTTTATTTCATTTTCTAATTTTTTTATATCTTCGATTTTTTTCAAAAAATATCTAAATTCTTTTATACTTGGTAAAATACCATCCTTAATTAATTTATAAATTTCTTGAAAATTGGTTTTATATTCTTTTAATTTATCTTTTAATTGAAATTTCAGATTTTCTTTTTCTGTAAGAAGCTTGATTTCTTTTTGATTAACATTTATTAAATTTTCTTCTAATTTGGTTTTTTCTTCTTCCCAGTTAGATATTTCTGCTTCCAGTTTCGCTAATTTATTCTCGATTTCTTTAAGGGAATATTCTTTTTGTAAAAGATTTTTAATTTCTTTTAAACTTCCTTTTAAAACCCCATAAGAATCTCTAAGTTTTTTTATTTCGTTTTCTAAATTTTTTTGTAATTGATCTTTTGTTTCAATAAGGGTTTTAATTTTTTTAATATTTTTATTTAGATTTTCTTCTATGTTTTTTAATTTCAAAGTATCATAAGGGAGATCTTTATAGTTTAAAAGTTCTTTATTTATTTTTTTACTCTCTTCTTCTAAGGAATTTAAGGAAAATTCTTTTATTTCTTCCATAATAGATTTAATACGTCCACACAAGATAAAAAATTTTTCCTGTAATTGTTCTAAATTTTCTTTTTTCTTAGAAAGTTCAATTTCTATTATTTTTAATTTATCTCTATAATTACCAGGTTTTATAGGATTTGGGTGTTCAGTAGATCCACATATTGGACATGGCTTGCCAGGTTTTAAATACTGTGCTAATTCTTCACCTCTATAATAAACTTCTAATTCTCTTTTTTTCTTTTCAAGTTCTTCATATTCAAATTTTATTTTTTTTAATTTAACCTCTATTTGAAGTTTATCTTTCAAAATTTTTTTATATTGTTTAAATTTATATAATAATTTTTCAATTTCTTCTTTTTCTTTTAAAAGTAAAATGAGATTTTTGACTTTTTCTCGCTCAATTTCAAATTTTTCTAAATGATTTTTCAAATCTTCTAAATCCGAAATTAATTTTTTATATTCTTCTTCTTTATCTTTTAATTTTTCTGTTATTGTTTGAAATTCCTTTTCCAGTTTTTCTTTTTTGTGTGCTAAGGTTTTAATGTTTTTCAATTTTTCTAATTCTTCTTTTTTTAATATAATTTCTGGTTCTTTGGTATTTAAAATATTTAATTTTTGAGATAAATCATTTTTGATTTCCTTTAATTGGGTTAAAGAATTTTCGATTTCTTGTTTTCTTAATACTAAATTTCTACAATAATTTTTAAGTTTTTTGGTATTTTCATAAAAGACCTTCTTTTCTTTGATTAATTTTAATCTCTCTAATTTTTCTTTTTTTTTCTCATATAAAGGTATTTTTTCTGTTAATTTTTTGAATTCTTTTTCCCAAGTTTTAAAATTTTTCCAGATTTCTATAATTTTTTCAATTTTTTGAATTTCGATTTCTAAAAAATTTTTTTCTTTCATTAATTTATATTTTTGCGATTCGAGGTCTTTTAAAATTTTTTGTTTCTCAGCGATTTTTGTTTCCAGATTATTTAAATTCGGAATTTGGACAAGATTTTTGAGATAATTTTCTTTTTCATTGAGTTCATTTATTGTATTTTTAAGGTCTTTTACACTCGTTTTGAAATATTCTTCTATTAATGAATAAAATTCCATTTCAAATATAGCCTCAAGTAATTGTTTTCTTTCCTCTGGTTTTGCGAGGAGAATTTCTCTATACTTCCCTTGGGGGATGAGAAAAACTTTTTTAAATTGGTGTGCATTTAATCCTATAAGTTCGTTTATTTTTTTGTTTATCTCTTGTTTTTTTGTAGAGAAGAGCTTGTTTCCGATCCATAAAGAACTCATTTCTGAAGTTTTCCTAAAAGGGGGTCTTCTGATAATTTGATAGATCTGACCATTTAGAAAAAATTTAAATTTTACTTCAGGGATTGTATAAGGTTTTGATTTTATAAAATGAGAAATCCAATCACGTGTTTTTCTTTCACTTAAGCCTGAATCTCCATAAAGTGCATAAAGAATCGCATCAAAAAGGCTTGTTTTTCCGGCTCCGATTTCTCCAGAAATTAAAAATAGATAATTTTGTGTAAGTGTTTTAAAATCTTCTTCTTTTATTTCAGCCTCTATATAAGGCCCCAGGCCCTTTATAAAAAGATATAAAGGACGCATTAAATAAATTTTTATTTATTTAATTTTACCTTTGTATCTTCTTCTTAATTCTCTTTCCAGATCACGTCTTTTAATAGTTTCTCGTCTATCGTAAATTTTTTTTCCTTTTGCTAATGCAAGTTCAACTTTAGCAAGCCCCCTTTCATTAAAATATACCTTAAGAGGAATAAGGGTATAACCTTTTTCCTGAACTTTTCCCGCAAGTCTTTTGATTTCTCTTTTTTTTAGAAGAAGTTTTCTTGTACGGGTTGGATCCAATTTTTGCGCTTCTCTACTATGTGGATAAGGACTTATATGGAAATTGTAAAGATAAATCTCACCATTGACAACCCTTGCAAAACTATCATTAAGATTTGCTCTCCCCAGTCTTAGTGATTTTACTTCACAGCCAAGTAATTGGATACCAGCCTCATAAGTTTCTTCAATATGGTATAAATGATGTGCTTTTCTATTTGTACAAACTATTTTTTGTGGCATTATTCCAAAAAAATATCATATTATCTTAAGAAAGTCAATTTAGTCTAATTTCCCTTGACAAGGTATTTACTTTTTGCTATTCTTTTTCTAAAAGTTCCATTTTTAAGAACTTTTAAGGAGGTTTCGGTAATGAAAGATAAACCCTTTATTTTATGGTTTGATGAAATTTCTTATTCAGAAGTACCTCTTGTAGGAGGTAAAAATGCCTCCTTAGGTGAGATGTATTCAAAGTTAAGTGAAAAAGGGGTGAAGGTTCCTTATGGTTTTGCGGTTACAGCCGAGGCTTATAAGTATTTTATAAAAGAAAATAAACTTCAAGATAAGATAAAAAATATATTATCTGGTTTAGATACTCATAATGTAGAAGATCTGCAAAAAAGAGGTAAAAAAATTCGTAATTTAATTTTAAAAGCAAAAATGCCTGCTAATCTGGAAGAAGAAATTATAAAGGCATATAAAAGAATGGAAGAATTATATGGAAAGAATGTCGATGTGGCAGTAAGATCTTCTGCAACAGCGGAAGATTTACCCGATGCCTCTTTTGCAGGTCAGCAGGAAACTTATTTAAATATAAAAGGAGCTTCTAATGTAGTAAGGGCTGTTCAAAAATGTTTTGCTTCACTTTTTACAGACAGAGCTATTTCGTATAGAGAAGATAAAGGATTTGATCACCTTTCTGTTTATCTTTCAGCAGCAGTTCAAAAAATGGTAAGGAGTGATAAAGCCTGTTCAGGTGTTATGTTTACTTTGGATACTGAAAGTGGTTTTAGAGATGTAGTATATATTACAGGCATTTGGGGACTTGGAGAAGCTCTTGTTCAGGGCAAAGTTAATCCTGATGAATATTATGTATTTAAAACCACTCTAAAACAAGGATATAGACCAATTCTTTCTAAAAAACTCGGAAGTAAAGAAATTAAGATGGTATATAGTGATTCTGCAAAAGGTACTATCAAGACTGTTAAAACCAAAAAGGAAGAAAGGAAGTCTTATGTATTATCTGATAATGAAATATTAACATTAGCTAAATGGGCTATGATAATCGAAGAACATTATGGTAAGCCTATGGATATTGAATGGGCTAAGGACGGGGATGGTAAAACTGTAGGTACTGGAGAGCTTTTTATTGTTCAAGCAAGACCTGAGACTGTTCATAGTGTAAAAAAAGAGAAAAGATATTATGAAATATATAGACTAAAAGGTGATGGAAAAGTTCTTTGTACTGGGAAAGCAGTAGGAAGCAAGATAGGACAAGGTAAAGCAAGGGTTATTCTTGATATAAATGAAATTTCTTCATTTCAACCAGGTGAAGTACTTGTTACAGAAATGACGGATCCTGACTGGGAACCTATTATGAAAAAAGCTTCTGCAATTGTAACTGAGAAAGGAGGAAGAACTTGTCATGCAGCTATTATTTCTCGTGAATTGGGTATTCCTTGTATTGTAGGAACTGAAATAGCTTCTAAAATAATTAAAACCGGACAGGAAATCACAGTCGATTGTTCCCAAGGTGAAGAAGGAAGGGTTCTGGATGGACTTATTCCTTTTGAACTTGAAAGAATAGATCTTGAAAAATTGCCAAAGACCAAAACGAAAATAATGATGAATATAGGAATACCAGAAAAAGCTTTTACACATTGTCAGATCCCTAATGATGGAGTAGGACTTGCGCGTATTGAATTTGTTATAGGTTCTCATATAGGGATACATCCTTTAGCTTTGATTAATTATGAAGAATTAAAAAAGAAAGCAGAAACAGAAAATGATAAAAAATTAAAAAAAGTAGTTTCTATTATTGAAGAAAAGACTTATGGATACAAAAATAAAGCGGATTTTTATGTTGATAAACTTGCTCAAGGTATTGCTATGATAGGAGCAGCATTTTATCCGAATGATGTAATAGTAAGATTTTCTGATTTTAAGACAAATGAATATGCAAATTTAGTTGGTGGGTATCTTTATGAACCAGTAGAACACAATGCTATGCTTGGTTGGAGAGGTGCTTCCAGATATTATGATCCAAAGTTTGAACCTGCTTTTGCTCTTGAGTGCAAAGCAATTAAAAAAGTCCGTGATGAGATGGGATTAACAAATGTTAAGGTAATGATTCCATTTTGCAGAACTCCTGAAGAAGGTAAAAAAGTAATAAAAGTAATGGAAAAACATGGATTAAAACAAGGAGAGAATGGTCTTGAAATCTATGTAATGTGTGAAATTCCAAGTAATGTAATTTTAGGAGAGGAATTTGCAGAGGTTTTTGATGGTTTTTCTATTGGTTCCAATGATTTAACCCAGTTAACTCTGGGTTTAGATAGGGATTCGGAGCTTGTTTCCCATATTTATGATGAAAGAAATCCTGCTGTTAAAAAACTTATTAAGGAGATTATTCAAATAGCTAATAAAAGGGGTAAAAAAATTGGTATTTGTGGACAGGCTCCCAGTGATTTTCCAGATTTTGCCGAATTTTTAGTAGAATGTGGAATTAATTCTATAAGTTTAAATCCAGATGCAGTAGTAAAAACACGGCTTACTATAGCAGAAAAAGAAAGAAAATTAAAAAAATAGTTATTGGTATGTTTAAATATTAATGAAAAATCATCCACAGATTATTATTAAACCTTATAAGAAAGATAAAAAAAATAAAAAAATAAAAAAAGTTTTAATAAGTATATTTTCTGTAGTTTTATTTCTATGTATTGTGGTTTATTTATGGTTGAGCTGGGTTATAAATAGAGAAATTAAAGATCTTCAAAGATTGAAAAAAGAAAATAAATATTTGAAAGAAGAAATTAAAAAATTGGCTAATTCAAATAAAGCCTATGAAGAAATTTTAAGGACTAAATATGGATTTATTAAAGATGGAGAAAAACTTATAATTTATTCTAATACTTATAAAAATAAGAAAAAGTTTTGAATAAAAGGAGGCAATAAAATGGAATATAAAGAATATAAAATATTAGAAGGTTTTTACGAAGGTGAGGAATTAAAAGTAGGAATTGTGGTTAGTAGATTTAATGTATTTATTACTCAAAGACTTTTAGAAGGTGCTCTTGATGTATTTAAAAGGCATAAAGTACTTGATAAAAACATATATATTGCTTGGGTTCCGGGTTCATTTGAAATTCCATTAGTTGCAAAAAAACTCGCTTTAACTCAAAAATTTGATGTTATTTTATGTCTGGGGGCTATCATAAGAGGTGCTACGCCTCATTTCGAATATATTGCAGCTGAGGCATCTAAGGGAATAGCTCAAGTAATGCTTGAAACAGGTGTACCTGTAATATTTGGAATCCTTACTACAGATACAATTGAACAGGCAATTGAAAGAGCAGGAACTAAAGCAGGTAATAAAGGGGCTGAGGCTGCTTTAAGCGCTCTCGAGATAGTTAGTTTACTTAAGAAAATTAATAACCTTTAAATAAGGAGAGGTGAGATGCTAAAAATAAAAACTATAAGAGATATCGATATAAAAGGTAAAAAAGTATTTATAAAAGTTGATTTTAATGTTCCTATTTCTGAAGGAAAGATCGTAGATGATAGTAGAATTATTGCAAGTCTTCCAACTATTGATTATGCAATAAAATCTTCTGCTAAAATTATTCTTTGTTCTCATTTGGGAAGACCTAAGGGTAAAAGAATGCCTGAATTTTCTTTAAAACCTGTATATGAATATTTAAAAAAATTATTAAAAACACCTGTAAAATTTCTTGAAGATGTAACAGGAGAAGAAGCTGAAAAAGTACTTTCAGAACTTAAAGAAGGTGAAGTATTGCTATTAGAAAATATCAGATTTTATGAGGGAGAAACAAAAAATGATCCAGAACTTGCTAAAACCTTAGCAAAATTTGCGGACGTATTTATTAATGATGCTTTTTCTGTAAGTCATAGAAAACATGCTTCGGTAGTTGGTGTTGCAGAATTAATAAAAGAAAAGGGAATAGGTTTTCAAATGGAAAAAGAATTAAAGTATCTTTCAAAAATAGTAGGTAAACCTGATAGACCTTTTTATGCAATAGTAGGTGGAAGCAAAGTTTCTACAAAAATAGGAGTTCTTAAAAATTTACTTAATAAAATTGACAAACTTATTATAGGTGGAGCAATGGGTAATACATTTCTTGCTGCAAAGGGATTTTCGGTTGGTTCTTCAGTTGTAGAAGAAGAATTTATTGAAGTAGCTAAGGAGATAATAACTGAAGCAAAAGAAGAAGGGGTTAAAATATACCTTCCTATTGATGTAGTAGTAGAGAGAAATGGTGAAGCAAAGGAAGTAGAATTAAAAGAAGTAAAAGAAAATGATAAAATTTTTGATATAGGTCCACAAACGATAGAATTTTTTTCCTGGAGTTTAGAAGGAGCAAAGACTGTGGTATGGAATGGTCCTCTTGGATATTTTGAGAAATTTCCTTTCCATAAAGGGACTTTTGCAATTGCAAAAAAAATAGCAAGTTTGCCTGCTACTACCATAGCAGGAGGAGGGGATACTCTTTCAGCTTTAAAAGTAGTGGGTATAGAAAGTGCTTTTTCTTATGTTTCCACAGCAGGAGGAGCTTTTCTTGAATATTTAGAAGGTAAAGAATTGCCGGGTTTAGCTGTATTAAGAAAATAAAGGAGTGAAAAGAGAATGAGAAAACTTATCTTTGCTGGTAATTGGAAAATGCATAAAACTTTAAGGGAAACAGAAGAATATTTTAAGGAATTTAAAAAAAATATTTCAAAAATAGATTTAAATAATCGAGAAATAATAATTGCTCCACCATTTACTGCTTTATTTATAGCTAAAGAATTAGTTAAAGACGCATCTATAAAACTTTCAGCTCAAAATGCAGGATGGGAAGAAAAGGGAGCATTTACAGGGGAAATTTCTCCTCTAATGCTAAAAGAACTAAATGTAAGTTATGTTATTCTTGGACATTCTGAAAGAAGACATATATTTAAAGAAGACAATGAACTTATTTCTAAACGAGTTAATGGTGCTTATAAATTTGGACTTATTCCAATTTTATGTGTGGGAGAAACCTTAGAAGAAAGGAAAGCTGGTAAAACTTTAAAAATTGTAGAAGAACAACTTGTAGAAGGCTTAAAAGGGTTAAAAAATATAAGTGGGGAGGACATAGTTATTGCTTATGAACCAGTCTGGGCTATAGGTACAGGAGTTAACGCGACACCGGAGCAAGCCCAAGAGGTTCATACATTCATTAGAAATAAATTGACACAAATTTATTCTAAAGATATAGCAGATAAAATAAGAATCCTTTATGGAGGAAGTGTGAATCCAGATAATATATTTGATCTTATTAATCAACCCGATATTGATGGAGTATTAGTTGGTGGTGCTTCTTTAGATCCGGAGAAATTTGCTAAAATATGTAAGGTAGAGATAAAAAAATAAATGGAAAAAACTCAGATTATAAAATGTGAACTTCCGGATTATTCTCAGATACCTCAGGACATTTTAGAAATTCCTAAAAAATATAAAAAACTTGTAATAGTTGGAGTAAGCCATAAACCGGAAAGACCAAGTTATATAGTAACGGATTATCTTATTAAACAAGGATTTGATGTAATTCTGGTAAATCCAGCAAGAAAAGAGATCCTTGGTAAAAAAGTTTATCCCTCTCTTTTAGATATACCCAAAGATTATAAACCAGAAATTATCATTATTTTTAGACGCCCTGATATGGTTTTACCTATTGTTGAATCAGCTATAAAGTTGAAACCAAAAGTTATATGGATGCAAGAAGGAATAATAAATGAAGAAGCTAAAGATTTAGCAGAAAGACATGGAATTAAAGTAATAATGAATATGTGTTTTAAAAAGATACATATTTTGAGCAAAAATAAATGAGTTTCTCGCATACGAACATTCAACTATTAAACGAAGTAGAAAATCTTAAAAGATTATTTTATCAAAATAAATTTAATTTATTAAAGATTAATTTTTCAGAAATAATTTCGTCAATTTTTAGATTTCCATTATATTCTATATTTTCTGAAATATTTTTAGAATTCATTATAAAAATCTCAGAAGCAATTTATTGGAAAAGTAAGTTGCTTTTAAATTTTGATAATGAATTAAAAGATGATGAGGAAATTAGTTTCAAAGAAAAAAATTTTTATTATTATTCAAAAATACCATTTAATAATATCCTGGGTGAAAAAATATTTTTACCTAAGCCTTCTAAAGATATTTTAAAAAATTTGAATTTCGATTTAGTTTTAGAAAAAGGAGATATTAATTTACTTTTAAAAGCTATGATAAGGGTGTTAGAAAAAGAAGCTCCAGAAATAGAAATTTTAAATATTCCAGAAATATCTATAGAAGATTATATAAAAGATGCTAAAGAAGAATTAAATAAAAGAAAGTCAATTACATTTAATAAATTTATTTTTGAAAAAAAGAATAAAGGAGAAATTAAAAAAATATTAGAAATAATTTATTATTTTTTAGCATTTTTGTTTTTATGTTTTCAAAATTATTGTTCAATGGTACAAACTGAAGAATTTGGAGATATAATTATTTTTGTAAAAAATATTTAAAAAGAGTGAAAATTTTAACAAGTCCTTTCCAAATTTTTAAAAATCAATATAAAAGTTGGTATCAAGAAAGGAGCTGTGTATTATGATATATAAAGTAGTTCATAATATAGAAAAGTGTGTAGGTTGTAAGGAATGTGTAAAGGCGTGTAGTAGAGGTCATAATGGGGTTTCAAATTGTGCTATTCTTGAAGTAGATGGTAAATTTGGTTATTTTAGTTGTCTTCAATGTGCTAAACCTAACTGTGTAAGTGCCTGTCCAGTAGGAGCTTTAGAGAAGAAAAAAGGGAAATTTTTAGATAAAATTTTAGATAAACCTGCTCCAGAAGGAGATCATATATTTTTCCATAGAGATTTATGTATAGGATGTAGATGTTGTACAGAGGCATGTCCATGGGGTGTTCCTAAATTTAATCCTAATACTGGTAAAATAGAAAAATGTGATCTTTGTTTTGATAGAGTGAAAGAAGGTAAATTACCTTATTGTGTTGAAGCTTGTCCAGAAGGTGCATTAGAATTAAAAGTTGTTCCACCAAAACCTGCGAAGAAAAAGCCAGCTAAGACCGAGGCAAAAGGGAAAAAAGAAGAAACTAAATCTACTGAGGGAGCAAAATAATGAGTGGATATTTAGGATTTTTTATATTGGCATTTTTATTTATGATTTTAGGTGTAGCGATGTTAATTATTAATAATATATTAGGTATGAAAAGACCTTCACGTGAAAAATATATAGGATATGAATGTGGACTTGATCCTTCGGGAGATGCAAGAATTCCATTTAGGATTAGATTTTATCTAATAGCACTTATATTTTTGGTATTTGATGTAGAAGTTGCGTTTCTTTATCCATGGGCTATTATTTTTGAAGAATTACATTGGTTTGGTTTAATAGAAATAATAATATTTGTAGGAATGTTATTAATAGCATATATATATGCTTGGAGTGAAGGAGCTTTAGAATGGGAATAGAAAAGGATACAGTTGAAATAGCACCAGGTGTAAGACAGATACCTGGTACCCCTGTATTTATAAGTCCTATAGATAAAATTATTAATTGGGCAAGAGCTGGTTCAATGTGGCCTGTTACTTTTGGACTTGCTTGTTGCGCTATAGAAATGATGGCTACTGGAGCAAGTCATTATGATTTGGATCGTTTTGGAATAATTTTTAGAGCTTCTCCAAGACAAGCAGATGTGTTAATTGTTGCAGGAACCGTTACTAAGAAAATGGCTCCTATAGTTAGAAGAGTTTATGATCAAATGCCAGAACCTAAGTATGTAATTGCAATGGGAAGTTGTGCTTGTTCTGGAGGGATTTTTAGAACTTATGCTGTTGCGCAAGGGTGTGATCAATTTTTACCTGTAGATGTATATGTTCCTGGTTGTCCACCAAGACCAGAAGCTTTGCTTTATGGGCTTTTAACTCTTCAAGAAAAAATAAAAAGAGAAACAAAAAGATGGGGATGCTGGAGATAATTTATGCAAGGATGGATTAATGAATTAAAAAACCGTTTTCCAAATGTTATTTTAGAGATTCAAGAAAAGGATTTTCCAACTTTAATTTGTAAAAGAGAAGGTAGTTTTGAATTAATGAAATATTTAAAAGAAGAAAAAGGTTTTAAGTATTTGATAGATCTTTGTGGGGTAGATTATTTAGGCTATAAAAAGAAAAATTTTCCAGAAAGATTTGAAGTAGTTTACCATATTTATAATATGGATTCAAGAGAGACACTCAGAATTAAAGTAAGAATTCCGGAAGAAGATTGTTGGCAATATTCTGTATTTTCTATTTGGAAGACATCTAATTGGTTTGAAAGAGAATGTTATGATATGTTTGGTATAAGATTTAAGGGTCATCCAGATCTTAGAAGGGTTTTAATGCCAGATGATTGGGAAGGTTATCCTTTAAGAAAAGATTATCCATTATATTTGGAAGAAGAACAAGAGTGGAAGACTTATAAAAAATTTTTAGAAAGTGTAAGGAGAGGTAAATAAATGTCTTTTGCAATAGAAATTACAAAAAAAGATGTAAATAGTGATAAATGGGAAGAACCTTTTTATTTAAATATGGGACCTCAACACCCCTCTACACATGGGGTGTTGAGGTTGGTTTTAGAATTAGAAGGAGAAACTATAGTAAAATGTGATCCCCGTGTGGGATATCTTCATAGAGGGGTAGAAAAACTTGGTGAAAATCTCAATTATAATCAAGCTATAGTTTTAAGTGATCGTTTGGATTATATTTCTTCTGCTGCAAATAATGTAGTGTTTGCATTAGCTTTCGAAAAACTTTTAAAATTAGAAGTTCCTCGGAGAGCAAGACTTTTGAGAACCATTGTATCTGAGATGGCGAGAATTTGTAATCATTTATTATGGCTTGCTACACATGCTTTGGATATAGGAGCTATGACTGTATTTCTTTATTGTTTTAGAGACAGAGAGTGGTTATTGAATATTTTTGAAAGGATATGTGGGGCAAGGCTTACTCATAGTTATGTAAGAATTGGAGGAGTTAGAAGAGATTTTCCACAAGAAGCTATAGATGAATTATATAAGTTTACCGAAGAATTTCCTTCAAGGATTTATGATTATGAAACTCTTATTGATATTAATAGAATATGGTTAAAAAGGACAAAAAATATAGGTGTAGTTTCTGCAGAGGAAGCAATTAATTTAGGATTAACAGGTCCTGTCTTAAGGGGTTCTGGTGTTCCTTATGATGTTAGAAAATATAAGCCTTATGATGCTTATAATGAAGTAGATTTCATTGTTCCAACAGGTAAAAATGGAGATACCTATGATAGATACCGTGTAAGAATGGAGGAATTAAGGCAATCTAATAGGATTATAAGACAATGTTTAGATAAATTACCTGAAACAAAAGGTGAACCTGTATTAGCTGAAAATGCTCCTGATTTATTAATCCCTGAAAAGAAAAAAGAAATTAAGGGAGTTCCTCATCCTAAAAGAGGGATTATTTTTAAAGCTCAAGAAATAGATGTAGTACCAGCAGGAGAAGCTTTTGCTTCTATAGAATCTCCGAAAGGAGAGCTGGCTGTCTATGTAGTAAGTGATGGAAGTAATAAACCCTGGAGATTAAGAATTAGAACTCCATCTTTTATTCATATTTCTGCTTTACCGTATCTTGTAAAAGGTCATTTAATTGCAGATGTGGTTGCAGTAATTGGTACCTTAGATGTAGTGTTAGGAGATTCAGATAGATAGGAGGTTTTAATGGAATTTGTAGTAAATTCCCTGATATATAAAGTTTTAATTATAGTATTAGTTAGTGCGGTTTTAATGGGTATTACTCTTTTACATGTAGCTTATTTAACTTATGCAGAAAGAAAAATAATAGGACATATGCAGCAAAGGCTTGGTCCTAATAGAGTAGGACCAAGAGGGTTATTACAACCTTTTGCTGATATGATAAAACTCCTTGTTAAAGAGGACATTATCCCTGATAATGTAGATAAACCAATTTTTTATGTAGCACCTTTAATTTCTTTAGTATGTGCTGGTACATCTTTGAGTCTTATTCCTATATGGAATAAATTTATTTTAAGTAATTTAAATGTAGGATTACTTTTTATTTTAGCTTTAAGTTCTTTAGGTGCGTATGGGGTAATTCTTTCTGGATGGTCTTCTAATTCAAGATATGCATTTTTAGGAGGTTTAAGATCAAGTGCTCAAGTTATAAGTTATGAACTTGCAATGACATTAGCACTTTTAAGTCCGGTTTTAATGGCTGGGTCTTTTAATCTGCGGGAAATTGTTGAAGCTCAGATTAATTCACCATTTAAATTATATATTATTCCTCAAATTGTAGCTTTCTTTGTATTTTTAGTTTCTGCTATAGCTGAGTGTAATAGAGTTCCTTTTGATTTACCTGAGGCAGAAAATGAGTTGGTAGCAGGGTATTTTGTTGAATATAGTGGTATGAGATTTGGTTTATTTTTCTTGGGTGAATATACTGCAATGATAGTTATGAGTGCTCTTGCTACTACTTGTTTTTTAGGTGGTTGGTGGGGTCCTTTTGAGATTCCTGGGGTTCCATTTTTCTGGTTTTTATTAAAAGTATATGCGATATTATTCTGTTATATATGGGTAAGAGCTACACTTCCAAGATATAGATATGACCAATTGATGGGATTAGGATGGAAAGTTTTAATACCTCTGGCTTTGGCTAATTTATTTGTTACAGCGATTTTTAAGTTAATTTTTTAAAAAGAGGTTTAAAAAATGGAGGAAAGAAGAAGAGGATTGAGATTTATAGATAAGATATTTTTGCTTGAGATTTTTAAAGGTTTAGCATTGACTTTAAAGAAGATGCTTTTTGCACGTCCTGTGACTATTCAATATCCTGATAAAGTTCGTCCACAGCCTTATCCTGGTTTTAGAGGAAGGCATGCTCTTGTAAGGGATCCTAAAACAGGAGATACCCTTTGTGTTGCTTGTTTAAGATGTGTAAGGGTGTGTCCCTCTCGTTGTATTCATATTGAATATGAAGTTGATAAAGAAACCAAAAGAAGAAAAATTATAAAATATGAAATAGAAGCATATAGATGTATTTATTGTGGATATTGTGAAGAAGTTTGTCCTATGAATGCTTTGGTTTTAACAGAATTTTATGAATATGGAGGAACTACACGAGAAGATCTACTTTTTGATAAAGAAAAATTGTTAAAAAATTGGGATGAATTTATTGCTACACAAAAACGTCCTTATTTAAATCCTTTCTGGAAACCAGCTGGTATTCCAGAAAAATTCTTACCTGCTAAAAAAAGAGAATTTACAGGAGTATAAAGATGAATTGGAATATAGACTGGAATTTAATTATATTTTATTATTTAGCTGTGGTAATGATATTTTCTACACTTGCTGCTATCTTTTCAAGAAATGTAGTTCACACAGTACTTTTAGTTTTAATAATGATAATTCACCAAGCATTTTTACTTTCTACTCTTGGTTCTCAATTTTTAACAGCTATTCAGCTTATTGTATATGCTGGAGCAATAATGGTATTGTTCTTATTCGTAGTTTATTTAGTCAATTTGCGAAGAGAGACCCGTATAAATATGTTTATTAGGAGGTTTTGTTTAAGTTTTATAATATTTTTACTTTTTGCATTTTTATTTATCAAATATTTACTTATAATTTTTGCTTTAAAGCCAAGTTTTGCTGCTTATTTACCATTTAATTTAGAGAAAAATCCTGATATATGGTGGATAGCGAATTATTTGTTTAAAAATTATTTTCTTCAGTTTGAAATACTTGGTGTTAATTTATTAGTAGCAATATTAGGTGTTGTATTTTTAATTAGAAAAATTAAGGGGGTAGTTTAAGTGTTAACTCAATTTCATTATTTAATTTTATCTTTAATTTTGTTTTTTATTGGTATATCAGGTTTTGTATTTCGAAGAAATTTAATTGTAATTTTAGTTTCAATAGAAATAATGCTTAATGCAATAATTATATTATTTGCTTCTATTTCATATTATACTAAAGATATTAGTGGATATATCATAGTATTGTTTATTATAGCAATGGCAGCAGCTGAGGCAGCAATAGGATTAAGTTTTGTAGTTTTAATTTATAGAAGATTAAGAAAAATTTATTCTGATGAAATTACATTCTTTAAGGGGTAAAATATGGTTGAGAAAACGTATGAAATTATTAGAGAATTTAATATATATGTTTTTCTTATTCCTTTTATTCCTCTTATAGCAAGTATAATTACATTAATTTTTGGAAAAAAATATTTTAGAGATAAATCTCATTTTTTACCTGTATTAGGGTTATTTTTAAGTTTTCTTTTATCTTTAAAAGTATTATTTGATGTTCTTCACGGAAAGATTTATGAATTTGATATTTATACTTGGATATTTGCTTCGGATTTAAAAGTTGGTTTAGGATTTTTAGTTGATCCTCTTTCTATAATGATGGCTTCAATGGTAACATGTCTTTCTTTTTTAATTCATGTATATTCTATTGGATATATGGAAGATGATCCAGGTTATTATAGATTTTTCTCTTATATTTCTTTATTTACATTTTTCATGTTAATGTTAGTTCTTTCTAATAATTTAGTTCAACTTTATCTTGGTTGGGAAGGGGTTGGACTTTGTTCTTATTTATTAATTGGTTTTTGGTATGAAAAGAAGAGTGCAGCGGATGCAGGAAAAAAAGCTTTTATTGTAAACCGTGTAGGAGATTTTGGTTTTGCTCTTGGTATTTTTATGACCTTTTATTTTACGGGTACACTTTATTATGATGAAATATTTCCTAAATTAGCTTCCTTGGCGAATAAATATATTTCACTTTTTGGATATGAAGTTCATGTACCATTCTTAATTAGCTTTTTACTCTTTTGTGGTGCAATGGGTAAAAGTGCTCAATTTCCTCTTCATGTATGGCTTCCTGATGCTATGGAAGGTCCTACCCCGGTTTCAGCATTAATTCATGCTGCTACAATGGTTACTGCAGGTGTTTTTATGGTTTCAAGATTACATACATTATTTGAAATGTCTACACCAGCTATGGCACTTGTGGCTTTTGTAGGAGCTTTTACTTGTTTTATGTCAGCTACAATTGCTCCTACTCAGTTTGACATAAAAAGAGTTATAGCATATTCAACCCTTTCTCAATTAGGATATATGTTTATGGCTTGTGGAGTTGGTGCTTTTGCAGTAGGAATGTTTCATTTATTTACTCATGCTTATTTTAAAGCTCTTCTATTCTTGGGTGCAGGAAGTATTATTCACCTTCTTCATCATGCTCCAGATCCAAATGATATAAGAATAATGGGTGGATTAAGAAAATATATGCCTATTACTTATCTTACATTTTTAGCAGCATCATTATCAATTTCGGGAATTCCTGGTTTTGCAGGATTCTTTAGTAAAGATCAGATTTTATCATGTGCATACTTCTCTATTTATCCCTGGGGTAAAATTATTTGGTTTATAGGTTGGTTTGTAGCTATTCTTACTGCATTTTATACTTTTCGTATTTTCTTTAGGGCATTTTTTGGAGAATTTAAAGGATGGGAATATATTCATGGAAAAGAGCCTCATGAATCTCCTAAAGTAATGACTATACCTTTAATTTTTCTTGCTATTGGTTCGGTTTTAGCAGGATGGATAGGAATCCCGGAGGTATTAGGTGGTGGTAATCATTTTATCAAATTTTTAGAACCGGTAACAGGTGCACCTAAAATAATAGAGGAAGCTCATCATATGCATCAAATGGAATATTTCCTTATGGGTCTTTCGATCTTAGCTGGAGTAATCGGTATAGGAGCTGCATGGTTAACTTATATCAAAAAACCTGAACTTCAAACTGTATTCTCTTCTAATTTTAGAAAACTTTATACATTTCTTTATAGAAAATGGCTTTTTGATGAACTATATTATTATACAATAGTTTTACCTATTCTTTGGATTTCTAAACATATAATTGAATTTATTATAGATATTGGTGTAATAGATGCAGTTGTAAATGGTGCAGGATATGGTGCATCTACTGCAGGTTCTGGTGCAAGGAAATTTCATACAGGAATTGTGAATTATTATAGTGTTTTTGTATTATTGGGAATAATAATTTATTTTATTGTTTTCTTTTATTTAAGATAATTAAAACGGAGGAGTTATATGGGGCTCATTTCTTCTAATATTCTTTCCTGGATTCTTTGGTTACCTCTTGCAGGAATAATAGTAATATTTTTTATTAATAGAAAAAATGAATCTTTGATTAAATGGGTATCTTTAATTACTATTTTAATAGATTTTATTCTTTCTTTAATTTTGCTTTCTAATTTTAATTTTAATAGTTCTGAAATACAATTTGTAGAAAAGAAGAAATGGATAGATTTTATAAATTCTTACTATTTTTTAGGTGTAGATGGAATTAGTGTATTATTCATTCCTTTATCTTGTTTAGTAACTTTACTTTGTATTTTAATTTCTTGGGATTCAATAAAAGAAAAAGTAAAAGAATTTTATTTGTGTCTTTTAGTAAGTAATATAGCAATGGTTGGAGTATTTACTGCTTTGGATTTGTTACTTTTTTATATTTTCTGGGAAGCAATTTTAATTCCGATGTATTTAATCATTGGTATATGGGGTGGCCCAAGAAGAATTTATTCAGCTATAAAATTCTTTCTCTATACTTTTATAGGTTCAGTTTTTATGTTAGTTGCTATTATATATCTATATATGAAATTTGGTACATTTGATTATACAGTTCTTGTAGGAAAGTCTTATCCATTCCATATTGAAAAACTTTTATTTTTAGCTTTTGCTATTGCATTTGCCATTAAAGTTCCTATGTGGCCAGTTCATACATGGCTTCCTGATGCACATACCGAAGCTCCAACAGCAGGATCTGTTATTTTAGCAGGTATTTTAATTAAAATGGGTGCTTATGGATTTTTGAGATTTTGTATTCCTATGTTTCCTCAGGCTACAATTTATTTTACTAAAATAATTTTAGCTCTTTCAGTAATAGGAATAGTATATGCAGGGCTTATTTGTTTAATTCAGGAAGATTGGAAAAGACTTATTGCTTATAGTTCAGTAAGTCATATGGGATTTGTAACCCTTGGAATATTTTCATTAAATCCTATAGGTGTTCAGGGAGCAATATTGCAAATGATAAATCATGGAATTGTAACAGGTGCTTTATTTATGTGTGTAGGGGTAATTTATGATAGAACTCATTCAAGAGCTATTAGATATTATAGTGGTTTAGCTACTACTATGCCAATTTATGCGGCATTCTTTATGGTTTTTACATTAGCTTCTATTGGTCTTCCTGGAACTAATGGATTTATTGGAGAATTTTTGATATTATTAGGAACATTTCTTAAAAATAAACTTATGGCAGTACTTGGAGCAACAGGAGTTATTATAGGAGCAAGTTATATGTTATGGCTTTATCAAAAGATTTTTCATCAGAAACCTAATCCTAATGTTATAGGGTTACAGCCTCTTAAAATAAATGAATATGCGGCTTTAGTTCCTATGATAATTTTGGTTTTCTTAATAGGATTGTATCCCAATTTACTCTTAGATTTTATGAGAACTTCTGTAGAAAATTTAGTAATGAATTTTAAATAAAGTGCGGAGGATTTTATGGGGAGTCAACTTAATATTGCAATAATATTTATAGAAATATTTTTACTTTTAGTATCATGTTTTATTTTTTTAATTGATAAATTTATCAAAAATAAAAATTATGCTTTTTATCTTTCATTAATAACTATACTGATTCTTTTCTGGATGACCTATTCGGCTCCAGTTGGAGATTTTACATATGCATATAAATCCGATTTATTTTCTTCTAATATAAAATTATTTTTAGCCTTTGGAACCTTTTTAGTACTTTTAATTTCTTATTATTATCTTCAGATCTATAAAAATCTAAATTATGGAGAATATTATGGATTGATTTTGCTTTCATTAACTGGTGCATTTTTAATGGTTTCTGCTATGGATCTTATTACTATTTATTTAAGTATCGAACTTATGAGTTTTTCTATATATTTTCTTATAGCTTTAAATTATGCTTATAATAAATCATCATTGGAAGGAAGTTTAAAATATTTTATTATAGGAAGCCTTGGTTCTATATTTTTACTACTTGGTTTGGGAGTAGTTTATTATTTTTCAGGAACTTTTTATTTAAAAGAAATCTTTGTAAAACTTTCACAAGGTCTTTATAAAAAAGAATTACTTTTAGGAATGCTTTTAATTTTAGCAAGCTTCTCTATTAAATTATCTTTGGTACCTTTTCATATGTGGGCACCAGATGCTTATGAAAGTGCACCAGTTCCTATTACCTCATTTATAGCTGGTATAATTAAATTTGCTGTATTGGCTACTTTGGTTAAGATTATAATGGTAGGTTTTATACCTTTAAGAATAGAAATTGGTAAACTTTTAATTCCTATCATTCTTTTTACTATTTTTATTGGTAATGTAATGGCTATAAAACAGGATAACATCATCAGAATGTTAGCTTATTCTTCTATAGCTCATGCTGGTTATGCTGGTCTTGGTTTGATAAGCGCAACAAAATTAGGTTATTCTTTTTCTATTTTTTATATGTTTGTTTATCTTTTAATGGTGACTGGTATTTTTTCTATATTGGCATTTTTAGCAATTTATAAAAAGGAATTACTTTCAATTCCTAATATGAAAGGAATGAGTAAAGAATTACCTTTTATTAGTTTTTTAATTTTAATTTTTATGTTTTCTTTGGCAGGGATTCCTCCTACAGCTGGATTTATAGGTAAATTTTACTTGCTTGTTGCTTTAATTAAAAGTCATTATGTATGGGTAGCAGTGTTGGCTATGATATTTGCTGTTATAGGTGCTTATCCTTATTTAAGAGTTTTAAAAGTTATTTATATGGATAAAAATTTCATGGAAGCTTTTGCTTATAAATATAACATTCCATTTTTGATTACAGTAGGAATAACCTCAATATTAATTATTTTAATAGGTGTTTATCCTAAACCAGTGGTAAATTATGTAATTAACGTTCTTTCAGCTTTTCATGTTCCATTTTAATCTTTAATTTTTTTATTAGTTTTAAAAAGTCTTTTATTCTTTCTCTTTAAAATTTTTTGTTTTGCTATTTTAGCATCTCAATTTACTGGCATACAATTTGCTTTTTATTTTCAAAAAATTAAAGAATTATGATAAAAAATGAAAGTTAAAAATATTGTTTTTCCAAAATTGCTTACATTTTCTTTTCAACAAACTAAAGAAATTTTAAATCTATTTCAGATATTGTTTTCACAGCTAATTAAAAATCTAAATATAAAAGATATAAAAATTGCAAAATATAATTTGAATAACGATTTATATAATAAAAATTTAGAATCTGAAAAATTTTTAAAATCTAAAGAAAATAGAAACAAACTTTTAACCTCTTTAATAATTTTAGAAGAAATGAAAAATTTTAATAAAATTGACGAAGAATTTAAGATTTTAAATAATAAACCATCAGTTTTAAAAATGGCCTCAGATTTCAACATTGACTCAGTGTTGTTTTTTATGTTTAAAATACCAAAATCAGGGAAGAAAATAGAGAATAATCCAATTGAAAAGAAAGAAAATATTTCCTCTTGGAAAAAAATTCCTTTTAAAAATGAAAACGAATTTTTAAATCCGGATGCAAAGAATAAAAATATAGATTTAAATAAGGAAAAATTTTCTACTTTAATGAACGAAAAAATTTTTCAAAGGTCTTATAATATATTACAATTCAAAAATTCCGAGAAAAAAATAATTTTAGGATTAAAATTTCCTAAAGAAGTAAAGAAGGAAATAAAAGAAACAAATATTAATAAAAATTTATCCAATGAGGGTAAAATTTATAAAAATAAATATTTAGAAATTGCTAATGAAAAGTTAAAAATTGATAATATAAAAGAAGTACCTCAACAAAGATTTATAGGACTCAAAAAATCTTTATATATTATATATAACCTTACCCAAAATAACAACAAAAATGATAAATTATCAAATATACAAAATCCTAAAGAGATTTTATCTAATAATACTAATCAAACAACTCAATTTCTCTTAAACCATTCTTCAAAATTATCAATTAATCAATTCAAATTAATTAATCAATCCGAAATCAAATCATTGCATTTAAAAGATTTTCAGTTTTTTAATGAAAATGAGAATAAATTGAAAAAAATTTTTAGAGAAAATTGTGAATTTGTATATGATAAAAAAATAGAAAAATCATTTCATCCTGAATTTGTAATTTTTGTTAACAAATCAGGGGTAAATGATATTCATTATATTCGAAATTTAAATAAAAATTCAGATTTTAATAAAACAGATTTAAATAATTTATCTCAATTTATTAAAAATATGGTTTTGGAAATACATCCTGAAGGAGAAAAAAGAGCATTTGTTAAATTAGAACCCCCAGAACTTGGATCTTTAGATGTGAAAATAGATCTTCATCAAGATCAAGTAAAAATTATTATTAAAGTGGAAAAACCAGAAATTATACAGGATTTAAAACATCATTATTTACAAATAAAAACTGGCTTGGAGGAAGCAGGTTTACAATTGAAAGAATTTTATATTTTTATTGGAGGGGATATGGAAGGGCAACAATTCACTAAGTATTTCAATAAAGAACAGAGATATTTTAAAAATTATCCCCATAGGAATTCTTTAAAAGCTATAAATCATAATTCATACAATAAATCCCTAATTTCAAAATTAGTTAATATGAACGGCACATACTACTATATAGCTTAAAAAAGGAGGGAATATGATTAATAAAATAGATAATCCAATCCCTAAAATAAATGAAGAAACAGGACAACCTACCAATTTAACACGTATCCCTAAGAAAGTTCTTGATAGAGAAGATTTTATTAAATTATTTATTACTCAACTCCAATATCAGGATCCTATGAATCCTATTGAAAATAATGAAATGGCTATCCAACTTGCACTTTTTAATCAAGTAGATCAGCTTATGAATATAAATGACACAATAAAAGAATTGAAAGACTTAATAGAAAATTTTCAGTTAAATTATGCAGTTAGTTTAATAGGAAAATTAGTAAAAATAGAAGGAAATATTGGAAGAGTTGAGAATGGTAAATTTTTAGGTGGTGAATTTACTTTGGAAGAACCTTATAATAAAGTGAAAATCATCATAACAGACTCACAAGGTAAATTAATAAAAAAACTTGAACTTTATAATTTAGAAAAAGGTACTCATAGAATTCTATGGGATGCTACTGATATAAATGGAAATATTGTTCCAGATGGCAACTATTTTATTTCTATAACAGCTTTTAAAGGAGAGCAACCTGAAACAATTATTCCTATGATAATTTCTAAAATTACAGGTGCAATTTTAGGAGAAAGCACAAAACTTGTTCTTAATGGAAAAAATCAAATTGATATTGACCAGATTAAAGAAATTTTAGGAGGTTAAAAATGGGTCTATTTGGTACTATGTTTACTGGATATTCGGGACTTTTTAGTGATATTATAGCTATGGATGTTACTGCCGACAATATCAGTAATTTAAACTCTATTGGATTTAAAAGAAGCAGAACAGAGTTTATGGATATTTTAATAGGAAGTAATGAAATTTTTTGTTCTGAAAAGGGATGTGGTACTGCAGTTAAAAACATAAAAACTTTGTTTACTCAAGGTAGTATTCAGACCACGGATATACCTACAGATCTTGCTATAATTGGTAAAGGTTTTTTCCCTGTGATAGATAAGGAAGGTAATATATTTTATACCAGAGATGGACAATTTTTTATAAATGAAGCAGATGAAACCCATTATGCACTACAAAATAGCTTGGGAATGTATTTACTTGGAGCAGATCCTGATGCAATTCAGGTAACTTTTGGGGATTTAAAACCTGAACTCATTCCCAAGATTATCCCTGCTAAAGCCACTTCTGTTATTGAGGCACAGCTTATTTTTGATAGTAGAAAACCTACAAATTCCAATAATCTTTTGGAAAAATATAATGCAAATAATTTAGAAGAGCCTTTAGAGGAGGGTTATTATCAGTGGGCATGGGAATTTCCAGTTTATGATCCTATGGGAAATGAAATTTATTTAAAACTTTATACAGATAAAACAGAAAATTTTAATGAATATGAAATACTTTTAACACTTGCAGATCCTTCTCTTGATGGAAGAGGAGATGGTAAACTTAAAGGGGCTTTTCTTTATGGAAAACTTTGCTTTGGAGATACAGGATTAATTGAGTCAGCAGAATTTTATGAAATACCCTCACCTGATGCAAATATAAATAATTTACCTGAACTTGATTTAACCAAAATAGGTAAACCCAAATTTACACTTAATGTACAAGGAAGGACTCAAGAAATTACACTTGATCTCGGGTTCGAAGTAAATTCAGATGGAAGTTATACTTTATATACTGATTCTTCTAAATTTCTTGCTCAATCTTTTGCACAATTATTTTATACTCAAGATGGGTATCCCTTAGGAATGTTTGATAGAGTTGAAGTAATTACAGAAAATGGCTTAATTAAAGCTTGGTATACCAATGGAAAAGATATAGAAGTTGCTAAAATATTCCTTGCAGATTTTACAGGATATGAAGATACACTTACAAGGGTAGGAAAAAATTTATTTGTTTCAAATAGTGACCCGATTTTCTTTTCACCTGGAATTGATGAAAGGGGTAAAGTTTTATCAGGCGCTTTGGAGGGATCAAACGTAGATTTAGCTTATGAAATGCTTAATTTAATTGTATTACAAAGAGCTTTTCAAAGCAATGCAAAGGTTATTACCACAGCAGATCAAATTTTGGAGGAATTTTTGAGATATACATAAAATTTAAATATTTTGAATAAAAATCCGAAAAAAATTATTAAAAGGAGGTGAAAAAATATGGGTTTAACAGATGCATTATTTACAGGAACAAGTGGTTTAAGGGCTTTGAGTCATGGAATGAGTGTTATAGGGGACAATATTGCAAATTTGAATACCACAGCATTTAAAGGCTCAAGAATTACTTTTAGTGACATCATGGCACAAAGCATAAATACTGCTGCTGGGAGTGCTCAGATGGGGAGAGGAGCAAATATTCAGGCACTTTATCCTCAATTTACTCAGGGTGCTTTTGAATCTACGGCGAATCCAACTGATATGGCAATTGCTGGTGCAGGTTTTTTTATAGTTAGAAATCCCAAAGCTACGGGAGCTGTATTTTATACTCGTGATGGTCAGTTTATGATAGATAAAGAAGGATATCTTGTAAATCCTCAAGGATTTAGGGTTCAGGGATGGCAAATAGATGAGACCACAGGAGATATTATAGGAACCTTAACCGATATTCTAATTGCAAGGACCTCTCCTCCTGTAAAAACAAGTTTGATAAATGTAATTACTAATCTGGATGCAAGACAAGAAAGAACAATTACAATAGATACTATTGGTGGAACAGCTACTACAGATGATGATGTAACCTTTGCTGATACAAGTATTACAGATTCAAATAATCTAACACTTTGGAGTAAATGGGATGCTACACAAGAAACCCCGCTTGCGTCAACTGATTATGATTATAGAACTTCTCTTTTAATTTATGATTCCTTAGGAACTTCTCATGAAATTACAATTTATTACAAAGCTATTAATTATGTAATTGATACCAGTGGTAATGTTAAACCTATATATGAATTTCTTGTTACTTGTGATCCCCAAGAAGATATGAGACAGAATTTTACTGATACTCAAAAAAAAGGAGTTTTAATGTATGGATTACTTGAATTTGATACCCAGGGAAATGTTAAAAATATGTTTAATGTGTATAGATATGGATGGGATGCAGTAAATGATCAATATCAATTAACAAGAATAATAGATGATACTGGAACACCTGTAGATGATGCAACCTTAGGTACTTATGATGCATTTGCTAATGCTACTTATTTTACTCAAACATTAGGAGCTCTTGGAGCTCATGGATATCCAATTCTTATTTCAGATTTTTTAGGTATTGATATAGTAGATGATACAGGAAGCGAAATTCCAGACGCGACTTTAACTCTTCAACCAATAGAACTTGATTTAGGATATTATTATAAAAATGGTTGGAAATCTGAAGCAGTAAGAACTACCCAATATTCTGCACCATTTTCTACTTTGTTCTACGATCAAAATGGCTTTGCTCCAGGATTTTTGGAAAGTATAAATGTAGATAACGAAGGAAGAATTACAGGAGTTTATTCAAATGGAAGAGTAATTCCTCTCTGGATGGTAGGACTCGCAAGATTTAATGCACCTGAAAGATTACAAAAAGTAGGTGGTAATTTATATAAAGAAACTACCCATTCTGGTCCACCTGTAACTGGAAAACCTGGTACAAATGGACTTGGAACAATCACTCCTAATTCTTTAGAACAATCTAATGTAGATCTTGGAGAACAATTTGTTAAAATGATTATTTTTCAAAGGGGATTTCAAGCAGACGCAAGAATTATTACTGTTACTGATACAATGATGGATGAATTAATAAGACTTATAAGATAATCTTATATAAAATAATTTTACCATTTTAATAATAAACTACCGAAAGTAAATCCTCCTCCAAATGCAACTAAAAGGACAAGATCTCCTTCCTTTAGTTTTCCCTCTTTTTCTGCTTCTGCCAGGGCTAAAGGAATACTTGCAGCAGAAGTATTTCCATATTTTTGGATATTTACATAGACTTTATCTTTAGAGAGTTCTAATCTATTTCTTAATGCTTCTATAATTCTTATATTTGCCTGATGAGGAACGAGAAGTGTTATTTCTTCAGATTTAATATTATTTTTTTTTAAAATATCTTTAGAAATTTGTTCCATGCACCTTACAGCAACTTTAAATACTTCTCTTCCTTGCATTTTAATATAATATTCTTCTTCTGGTAATCTTTTATCAAAAGGGAAATATGCACTTCCTCCACCTTTAATAGTAAGGAGATTCCACTGAGAGCCATCTGCACCTATTATAAAATCTATAATACCTCTTTTATTTGGATCAGGACTTTTCCCTACAACCACTGCTCCGGCTCCATCTCCGAAGAGTACACAAGTAGTTCTATCTTTCCAGTTTGTTTTTCGTGAAAGAGCCTCAGCCCCTATTACTAAAATTTTCCAATCAGGATTTGATTTAATAAATTGATCAGCTATAGCTAAGGAATAAATAAATCCTGTACAAGTAGCTTGAACATCAAAAGCAGCACATTGGTAAGCCTTAAGTCCATCTTGTACAAGTGTAGCTAAAGAAGGAATTATATAATCTGGTGTAACTGTGGCACAAATAATCAAATTAATTTCTTCAGGTTTAACTTTTGCTTTTTCTAAAGCCTCTTGAGAGGCTTTAATTGCGTAAGTGCTTATTACCTCTCCATCTTCAAGAATATGTCTCTCTTTTATTCCTGTTCTTTCTGTTATCCATTCATCTGAAGTATCAACCATTTTTTCAAGATCAAAGTTTGTAAGTATTTTGGAAGGTACAGCCATCCCGATTCCAAGAATACAACTTCTGATATGAGTTTCCATTTATACCCTTTTGCTGCTTTCTTTAATAGCAGAAGCTAATTTTTCTACTAAATCAGTTTTAATGAAATTTATTGCCTGTTTAATGGCGTTTTTTATAGCTAAGGCATCTGATCTTCCATGTCCAATAATTACATTTCCTTTTACTCCTAAAAGAGGTGCACCTCCGTATTCTCTCCAATCAGCCTTTTTTTTAAAATTTTTGAGTGCTTTTTCTGCAAGTGCTATTCCTAATAAAGAAATAAAAGATTTTTTTACTTCTTTTTTTACCATTTGAATTATTGCCTCTGCAAGACCTTCTGAGAGTTTTAAACATACATTTCCAATAAATCCGTCACATACAACCACATCTGCATTTCCAAAATATATTTCTCTACCTTCAATATTTCCTATGTAATTTAAATTAGATTTTAAAAACAATTCATGAGCTTTCTTTACCAAGGTATTACCTTTTCCTATTTCTTCTCCAATAGAAAGAAGTCCTATTTTAGGAGGATCATTTTTTTTGCATATTATTTGGAAAAAAATACTTCCCATGATTCCAAACTGAAATAAATCAATAGGTTTACAATCCACATTTGCTCCTGCGTCAATTAAAACAAAGTGATCTTTTAAAGTAGGAAGCAGTGTCGCGATTGCAGGTCGTCTTACGCCTTTTAATCTTCCTAAAATAAAAATACTTCCAGCAACTATAGCTCCTGAATTTCCTGCAGAAACAAATGCCTGGGCTTCTCCATTTTTTACTAATTCTAAACCTTTAAAAATAGAAGCTGATTTCTTTTTTCTAAGAGCTTCCCCTGGTAATTCATCCATTTCAACTACTTCTTCAGTATAATATACTTTTACTCTTTCCTCATTTTCCCATGATTTCAGCACAGATTTCTTTCCTACCAAATAAAGATAAAGTTCAGGAAAAGTTTTTAAAGCCTCTTTCGCACCTTCTAAGGTTGAAGAAGGGGCAAAATCTCCCCCCATTACATCTAAAACAACTTTGTACATTTTTTTAAATTTCTATACTTCTTCTTTTTCTAAAAAGGCTTTATTTTTATAATACCCACAGGAAGGGCATACTCTGTGAGGTAATTTGGGAGACTTACATCTTGGACAGACCCCTATAGAAGGAGTCAAAAGATGCTGATGAGCTCTTCTTTTACCTCTCCTTGATCTTGAAGTTTTCCTTTTAGGAACAGCCATCTTTTTAACCTCCCTTACTTCCTTTATTTTTCAATAACTCTTTCAAAATCGCAAAAGGGCTCTCCTTTTTAATGACTTTACATTTACAAGTTCCTTCATTAAGATTTTTTCCACAAATCGGACAAATTCCTTTACAATCTTTTTTACATAATTTTCTATAAGGAATATTTAAAAATATTTCTTCTCTTAATAAATCTAAAAATGAAATCCAAGAATCTTCAAAGAAACTCACCTCCATCTCTTCTTCTTTTAATTCTTTTTCCCCTTCTAAATTAAGTGTGTTTAAAGGTCTTAAATCTATTTCAAACTCATCTTCTATTGAATATTCAAAAGGGGTTAAACATCTGTCACATTCAAGGATAATAACACCCTTAATAAGACCTTTCAATTTTACCTCAATTCCAAGTTTTTTCAATTTAAAATATCCTGAAAAAGGAGTTTTAATTTTGATATCTTCTCCAAGATTACTCAAATCTTCGAAAGTTATCATAAGCCCTTCAGGAGGAATATCATCTAAGGAAATACCCCAATTTTTTAAATTTTTTAATTTTTCTTTTTTCATAATAATTCAATCCTTTCAAAAGTTTTATAAAAATTACTCCTTAAAGGAGTTTTTGTCAAATTAATTTAAACTTTTAAAAAGGTTTAAATAAAATAATATTATTGAAAATCTTGCATTATTTCTATATTAGTTTAATTTTGTTTTTGAAAAATTTTTTAAAGTTAGAGTATAAAAATGGATTTTACTAAATTATTGAATCAAACTATAGAACTTGTTAGATATACAGGAGAATATTTAAAAGAAGCTTATACTTCATCTTTGGAAATTTATCATAAAGGGGAGATAGATTTAGTTACTTCTGCAGACTTAAAATCTGAGGAGATTTTAAAAGAAGGATTAAAAAAAATTACTCCCTCTTTTCAAATTTTAGCAGAGGAAACACTTGCAAAAGGTGAAATACAAAGTGAATTTTATTGGCTCGTAGATCCTCTGGATGGTACCACTAATTTTGCTCATAAATTACCTTGGTTTGCTATCTCAATTGCATTAATGAAAGAAATGGCTCCAGTTTTGGGAGTAATTTATAACCCTATTACAGAAGAATTATTTTATGCTCAGAAAAATAAAGGTGCTTTTTTAAATGGAAACCCTATAAAAGTTTCCCAAGAAGATAAATTGATAAATTCTTTATTATGTACAGGATTTCCTGTATCGAAAATTTTAGAGAAACCTGATCAATTTATTCCATTATTTAAGAAATTTATGACTAAAACTCAAGGAGTGAGAAGATTCGGTTCTGCAGCTCTTGATCTTGCTTATGTTGCATGTGGAAGATATGAAGGTTTTTGGGAACCATATTTAAAACCTTGGGATACTGCAGCTGGTTTTCTTTTGGTTGAAGAGGCAGGAGGTAAAGTTACTGATTATTTCGGGAAACCATACAATCCATTTTTGGATACTATTGTAGCAACTAATGGAAAAATACATTCTCAGATAATAGAAATTACTTCTAAATATCATCCAGAATATTTTAAACCTTATAAAAATCCCTTTCCTACTGTGGATATTATAATAGAAATCGAAGATAAAATTGTGTTAATTTACAGAAAAAATTTTCCGCAAGGATGGGCTATTCCTGGTGGATTTGTAGATTATGGAGAAACTTTAGAACATGCTGCAATAAGAGAAGCAAAAGAAGAGACTAATTTAGATATAGAAATTCTTTATCTTTTAGGATGCTATTCAGACCCTCAAAGAGATCCAAGATTTCATACCATTACTACAGTATTTGTAGCTAAAGGAAAAGGAGAACCAAAAGCTCAAGACGATGCTAAAAGTTTAAAATTATTTAAACTAAATGAAATTCCATGGAATGAATTGGTATTTGACCATGCTCAAATCCTTAAAGATTATCTAAAAAGAAAAAATGTTTCAAGATAATTATTTTAAGATTTCAGAAAGTGCATTTAAAAAAATAAAATGTTTAATTTTAGAAACCGATCAAAATTGGAAAAATTTATTAAAAGAATTTCTGGGAAATTTAAAAATATCTTTTTTATTCGCTGAAAACCAAAAAGAACTATTGGAAATTTTAAAAAGCACTTCTGATAAAATCCAAATAATTGTTCTTGATCTTAAAAATTCTTCTCGTGAGGGAATTCGGTTTTTAAGAAAATTAAAAGAAAATTTTCCGGAAATTAAAATTTTAGTAGTTCTTGAATATTTCAGAAACCAGGAATTGGCAGAATATTTTAATGCTGGTGCAGATGATATAATTTTTCATCCCTATACCTTTGGTGAGTTTAGAGCAAGGTTAAGCAGATTGATAAAAGAACATTATCTCATTCAAAAATTAAAACAATATATTAAAGAAGATCCACTTACAGGAGTTTTTAATAGAAGATATTTTGAAAAAATTATAGGAGAGGAAGGATATAGAGCTCTTAGACAAAAGTATCCTTTAACTCTTTTTATGATAGATTTAGATAACTTTAAGTTTTATAATGATAATTTCGGACATCAGGCAGGTGATGAATTGTTGAAAAGTTTAGCATATGTGCTTACCACAAGTACAAGAAAAAGGATAGATAGGGTTTGTAGATATGGAGGAGATGAATTTACGATCATATTACCTCATATAAACTGGGAGGGTTCTTTATTGATAGTAGATAGAATTTTTAAAAAATGGGAAAGATTAAACTTTGAATCAGTTACATTATCTATAGGAGTTGCTCAGTTGCTTCCTCAAAATACATTAGAAAATACAATTTCCAGTTTAATTAAACGAGCAGATGAAGCTATGTATAAGGCTAAAAAGATAACCGGTAATACTTATGAAGTAGATCCCGAAAGTATCAAGCTAACTTTAAGCGTAAAATCTCAAGAAACGGATTAACTTTTTCGATTTTAACCTGAATTTCTTCCCCAGGATTTAGTATGGTTTTATAAATCATCATATCTCCTGTGATATTATAATCAGGAAGATAAATTTTAGCTTTTTTGTTATGAATTTCGAGAACGAGTCCATTTAATATCTTATCTTTAAGATATTTCTGAAAGTATTTTAAAAGAAAATATTTATGTCTTTTATTTTGAATTAAATTTGCTCTCTGAAGATTTAAAGTAAGATCAGATAAAATTTTCAAAAGTGTTTCTTCAGATAAAACCTTTTTATTTTCTAAAAAACTTTTAAGTTGGTATTGCATAACCAGATCCAAAAATCTTCTTATAGGCGAAGTTAAAGTAGTATAAAAATCTACACCCAAACCAGAATGAAAGGCTGGTTTAGTAGAAAGTTCTGATTTAGCTAAATATTTAAGTTGAAGAAGTTTGAAAAATAGATTATTTTCTCTTTCTTCAATAATTTCTAAAGGCTGAGGTTGAGAACGATATATAGCAGGTATATTATTTTTATAAAAATATTCAGCAGTCAAAGAATTTACCAATATCATAGCCTCAGCTATAAGTTCTCTTGCAGGAGTTAATTCTATTTTTTGCAAAGTTATTTCTCCATTTTCATCTACTTTTATTTGGATTTCTGGTAAAAATACAGCAAAAGCTCCTTTTTCTGTCCTTTTTTTCTTCAAATAATCAAAAAATTCATAAAGCTTTCTCCAGAAAGCATCTTTTGGTATTAATTTATCTACTGTCTCATAAGTTAAACGTTCTTTTACTTTAATAAAAGAAAGAAAAGGTTCAAAAGAAAGGAGTTCTTTGTTTTTATTAAATATAATTTTAAATGTAATTGCAGGTCGAATTTCACCTTTAACTAAACTGAACTTTTTATGAGAAAGAGAAAAAGGAAACATAGGATAGGTTTTATCAGGAAGGTAGAGTGTACAGGCTCTTTCTAAAGCTCCTTCCCAGAGAGGAGATCCTGGTTTTACAAAATTTGATATTTCAGCAATATGAACATAAAGAATAAATTCTTTATTGGTTTCTTCTATGCTTAAAGCATCATCAAAATCTTGAGTTTCTTCTGCATCTACAGTAAAGGTATAGAGGTGCGTTAGATCTATATACTTTTGATTCGTAATCTCAATATTTAAAATCTCTTGAGTTTGTTTATTTTCTTTTTCTGAAAAATCGGACGGATATTTTGTTCTTAATAATTCAAGATTTTCATCTTCTTTAAAATAACCTACTTTTACCAGTAATTTAAAAACTTTAAAAGAATTTTTAATATTAAGTTTTTCTAATACTTCCTTAGCAAGTTTACCTTTTTGGGTCTGGTCTTCCCATAAAATGAATTCTTTTAAAGCTTCCAACCAAAAATTTTTTATTTCTTCAGAAAAACCTTCAACAGAACCTTTCTGTAAGGCTTCTACAAATATCTTTCCTTCGTTAAGTTTTTTGAGTTTTTCTAATTCTTTTTTTCTTTGATGTAAAAGATTTTTTACTTCTTTTTTGGATAAAATAGAAATTTTTTCTGGATTTTTTAATTTAAAATAAAGGTTTATTTCCTTGATTTTTCTTATTAAACCCGCTATTTCATCATCATTTACCTCTTTACCCAATGCGAGTTCAGCAAGTGTAATAGGAGAAATTTCTTTAGTTTCATCTACAACAACTTCCCAGAGTTCTTCCAAATTAAATAAATCTTTCAATTTTTCTCTTTTTTCATTTTTTTCTTTGAGAAAAGAAATGATAGAATTCAGATCTTTTAAATTTACAGATTTTTCAGAAAAAGATACTAAAGATTGATAATTTATTAACTCTTCTTTTCCCGAAGGTAAAATTAAATGTAGTCTTTTTCCTTTTATATCTTTAACGAATGCAGAAATAATTTTATCTTTATAAAAGATTTCTACTATTTTATTTTTGAGCTTTTCAAGGTTCATTAGCGATTTTAAGAGCAGTTTCAAGATCTAAAGTTCCTTCATAAATTGCTCTTCCAGTGATTACCCCAAATAATCCTTTATTTTCAAATGGTTTTAATTTAATAATATCTTCAATATTTGTAACCCCTCCTGCAAGAATTAAAGGATGAGGAGATACTTCGAGAGCTTTTCGGAATCTTTCTATCTCTATTCCTTGCTGAGTTCCGTCTCTCTCAATCAAAGTTAGTATTATAGCAAAAAGTTTCAAATCTTTAAGTGATTTCAAAAAATCTAAATAATTTATTTTAGATATTTTCAACCATCCAGAAACCGCTACTTTATCTCCTTTTACATCAACACTTACTATAATTTTTCTTGGATAAACCTCAGTGATTTTATTTAACCATTCAAAGGATTCAAGTGCTTTTGTTCCTAAAATTACTTGAGATACTCCAGAGTTTAAATAAAATTCGATAATTTTTTCATCTCTAATGCCCCCGCCTACCTGAACAAGTATTTTAACAGTCTGAGCAATTTTTACAATTAAATCTTTATGAACAGGATATCCCTCTTTTGCACCATCAAGATCTATTATATGAATTCTTGAGGCACCAATTTTTTCAAAAAATAAAGCATAACTTAATGGATCTTCTCCGTAAACCTTAGTTTTATTATAATCTCCTTGAAAAAGCCTAACAACTTTATTATTTCTCAAATCTATAGCGGGAATAATAAGCATAAGTTTTTTAAAATTTTATTATTTAGGAAATGACTCAAAAATGTTTTTTATTCCTTGTTGAGCAAGCTCTTTTGCTGTGAGCCATTTAATTTTTCCATAAAGTTTTAATTTAAATAAATTTTTACTTAAAGGCTCCTGAGTTTCATCAAAAATTTTTCTCCACAAAACTTGACCTGAATTGCCATCATAAAGCATTAATACAAAAGCTACACTTGCAGGTTCTTTTATAGAAAAACCACTTCCTTCCCTTTCTTTAAATCTAAAAATTTTTCCATAAAGTATTGCATTAGTGTTAGTTTTTTTAGCCAATTCTTTGACAATATCTTTAAAATTTTCAGAATTTTTAAGAATTTCAGCTAATATAGATTTGTATTCTATTGAAGATAAAAAAATAAATGAATAACGATCAGAGAGATTAGAAAGTTCGTTTTTAAGCAAATTATTCATTATTTCCTCAGCTCCTGATTTAATTTCGCCAGGAATTATGAAATCTGCAGGACAGTAAAAGGGAGATTTTGAATTAGATGAATAAGTTTCAAAAGGAAGAACTAAAATAGAATTGATATTTTTAAAATTATAAGAATAATATTTTTGGGGAACTCCTGTACAATTGATTAATATAAAAAGAAAAATAATAAACGAAATACTATTTTTACTCATATTTTTTTAGATATAGAATAAATAAGTTATTACAAAATTATACTATTTTTGGAAAGAAATGCAAATAAAAAAATAATTTTCTTGTTTTTTGAGCAAATTTTTTTAAAATAATATTATGGCTTGGGAAAAATTAACTTTTGAAAAATTACAGCTTGATTTTTGTTTTCAAAAAAATATTGAAGAATTTCCAGAAGAGGAACTTTTTCCAGGACAGATCAGAGTAGAAAAGGCTTTTGATCTTGCACTTAAAATTGATAAAGATGGATATAATGTATATGTATGTGGACCTAATGGAATAGGTAGAACTCGATACACTTTAAAAAGATTAAAAGAGATAGCTTCACAAAAAAAGCCACCACCAGATATTTGTTATGTAAATAATTTTAAAGATTCTTATAAACCAAAAGCTTTAGTATTGCCTTCAGGATATGGAAAAAAGCTTGCTCAATATATTGAAGAAGTGCTGGATTTTCTAAAAAGAGAAACCTTTAAAGCTTTTGAAGGAAAAGAATATGAAGAAGAGCTTGCTGCTTTGAGCAGAGAAATTGGTGAGAAAAAAGATAAAATCATTAATGAGCTTACTGAAGAAGCGAAAAAGTATAACTTAATGGTTCTTTTTGGTCCAGAAGGGGTTAAACTTTTACCTCAGTTTAAATTACAAACTCCGATCCCTGAAGAAGAACTTTTTAAACATCCGCAGATAAAAGAAGAATATGAAAAAAATATCAAGGAATTTGAACCTGTATTTAGAACTTATATGAGAAGACTTAGAGAACTGGATAGTGCTTTTGGTGAAGAATTGATGAAGTTAAGAGAAAAAATAGCAACTAATCTGGTAGAAAAAGCATTTAGGAAGATAGATGAAGAATTTAAAGAAATTTCAACTGTTCAGGAACATATCAAAATTTTAAAAAAAGAGCTTGTTAAAAATATAAATATTTTTATTGACTGGGAAAAAAATAAAGGAAATGTTGTAGTTCAAAATAGTATCAATAAAGCATTGAATATATTTCGGGTGAATGTATTAGTGGATAATTCAGAAACAAAAGGAGCTCCGGTTATTTATGAAAAAATTCCGACTTTAAAAGGCCTATTTGGACAAATAAATTATAGAGCTGAAATGGGTATTTTACATGCTGATCATTTGAGTCTTACTGCTGGAACTCTTCATAAAGCTAATGGTGGATATATTGTTTTAAACTTATGGGAAGTTTTAAAAAATCCTTATGTATGGTTACTTTTAAAAAGAACATTACTTCATAAAACACTTCATTTAATGGGTGGAATGATAGAAGAAATTCCTGTGCCACACGTAGGAATTCTTCCAGAACCAGTAGAATTTTCAGCGAAAGTATTTCTTATAGGGGATCCATATCTATATTCTCTTCTTTCTACTCTCGATGATGAATTTCAAGAGTTATTTAAAATAAAAGCAGAATTTGATCCTGTTATTAAAATAGATAATGAACTTTTGGATGCCTTCCCTAAAATAGTAAAAAAGATTATTAATGAGCGCAAAATTAAGCCCTTAGATGCAGGAGGGTTGTCTGAATTATTTAAATACGCGGTATATCTCTCAGGAAATAGAAAAAAAATAAATGTAGTTTTGGAAAATTTGATTAATATTCTTGAAGAAGCAAATTCTCTTTCTGAAAATCAAATAATTACTCAGGAAGACATTAAAAAGGCAATAAAAGAAAAAATTTTAAGAGTCAATTTAATAGAAGAAAAAATAAGAGACCTTATTAAAGAAGGAAAATTAATCATAGATATTAAAGGTAAAAAAATAGGTCAGATAAATGGTTTAAGTGTATTATTTATCGGGGATTATAGCTTTGGTAAACCTTCACGAATAACTGCTAATGTATTTCCAGGAAGTAAAGGTGTAGTAAATATAGAAAGAGAAATAAATATGAGTGGTCCTATTCATTCAAAAGGTGTGTTTATTTTATCTTCATATCTTTATAACAAATATAGTACAGATTTTCCATTACAACTCTCATGTACTTTAACATTTGAGCAAGGATATGAACTTGTTGAAGGAGATAGTGCTTCAGCAGCAGAATTGATGGCTATTCTTTCTGCTATTTCTAAAATCCCTTTAAAACAGGATATCGCTGTTACAGGTTCTATAGATCAGTTTGGTAATGTACAACCTGTTGGAGGAATAAAAGAAAAAATAGAAGGATTTTATAGAGTATGTAAAGCCACCGAATTAACAGGGACTCAGGGAGTAATTGTTCCAGCTAAAAATTTTGATAATATTCTCCTCGATGATGAGGTGTTGGAAAGTATTAAAAATAATTTATTTCATATATATACTGTAGAAACTATAGATGATATAATTGAAATTCTTACAGGATATAAACCTGAAAAATTTCATAAAAAAGTTTTAGAAAATTTAAAGAGATTTTATGAAATAAATAAAGAAGCTCGTAAAAGAAAAAGAGCTACCAAAAGGAAAAAGAAAAAGAAAACTTAAATATTAGAATTTTTTAAAACTCTTTTATTTCCTATTCTTCTGGTTATTTTCTTTTTATCTAAATATTCAATTAAAGGAATAGCATATTTTCTGCTTACATTGGGTCCAAGAAGTTTTTTAAAATCAGATATATTCATCTCTTTATGAATTTTTAAAAATTCTTTTACTTTATTTTCAATTTTTTCCAAATTTTTTTTGTGATAAACCAGTTTTTCAGAAATTCTAACCAGTACCCCTTCATTTAATAGTTTTTGAAAAATTTCTTTTGCTGCATTATAATTTTCTTTAAATTCATAAAGAATTGTTTCAAAGTCTCTTGGAGTAATTCCCTCGTTTAAAAATGTATTCTCTATGTTTTTTTTAAGATTTTCAATTTCTTTTTTTGTTAATTTTTTGAAAGTACTTAAATATATAATATCATTTTCTTTATGAATTATTTTTTTTCTTGCAAGGTCAGCTAATATAAACTCATAAAAACTTTCAGGAAGAAAAGAGGAGATGCGAATTTTTAGAGAATCTTTTGTTAATCCAGGACTAAATGGATTTTTCTCGTGATATTTTTGTAAAATTTCTATAATTTTATTTTCAAGTTTTTCTTTTATTTTTTGACTTAAATATAATTTCCGATCCTTGGCAGTAATAACAAAAATTTCATTGTTTAATTCATTAACTAAACTTTTGAGTTTATCTTCGGAAAGAGAAGTTAATAATGTTAATTCTTTTTCTTCTATTCCTTGAATTCCACTTTTTTCTACATAGTATTTAATGAGTTCCTTATCGTTCAATTGAGCCAGAAGTTCTATTTCTTTTTTTTCTCTTGGTTTTGTTCTTTTTCTGGAATAAGAAAGTGGATTTATAATTTCACCTTCAGCTAATAATGTATTATTCTTTTTTAAAACAAATCTTTCCCCTCTTTTAATACTTATTGGGTCTTTTAAATATATCTGAGCAACATCCGTTTCTCCTGGTAAAAGTTCATTTTTATTAAAAATTTTTAAATTTGCCGGGATTTTTAAGTCTTTGATACAAAATAAAAGGTCTTCAAAATTTTTAAGAGATTGAGGAGAATTTTCAAAAATTTTTATTTTTACATCAAGCCAGTGGGAAGTTTTTATATTTTTTTGCATATTTAAAAAAGAATTAGTTTTTAAATAAAAGAAGAGAAATCACCGAATCTATCAAAAAGTTCTGCTATTTCAGAAAGAAGTTTTAATCTATTGAGCCTCAATTTTTTATCTTCTGTCATTACAAATACATTATCAAAAAATCTATCTATTGCTTCTCTTAACTTGAGAAGAGTTTTTAGATATTCAAAATATTTTTTATTTTTATAATATAAATCAAGTTCAGAACGAATGTTTTCAACTATTTCATAAAGTGTTTTTTCTTCTTTTTCTTGAAACAGAGAAACATTTATTGCAGGGAGTGTATTTTTGTCAATACCTTTTAAAATTTGAAAAACCCTTTTAAAGCTTATTACAAGACCTGTAAAATCTTCTTTATTTTGTATATCTTTTAAAGCTTTAATTCTTAAATAAATATCATAAGGATTCAAGGGTAAATTAATTACTACAGAAATGAAATTTTTTTCAAATTCCAAGTTTAAAAGTTCTCCTTCCAGTCTTTTTCTTATAAATGTACAAATTTCTGATAGAATTTTTTTATTTTTCAAAAAACCTTGAGTTTGCAGAATGGTTATAGAGGAATTTAATATGTTTTCTATTTGAAGAAATAATTCTTTTCCTAATAAAATTTTAATAATACCGTAAGCACATCGTCTTAATCCATAGGGATCTTTTTCTCCTGTTGGTCTTTCGCCAATACCAAACATTGAAGTTAAGTGATCAATTTTATCAGCTAAGGATAATATTATCCCTTCGGGTGTTTCGGGAAGTTTTTCATCTTGAGGCATAGGTAAATACTGCTCATAAATTGCCCTGGCTATTTCTTTTTTTCCAAAATATTCAGCATAAATACTACCTATTATTCCCTGAAGAGATGGGAACTCTTTTACTACCTCTGAAGCTAAATCAGCTTTAGAATAGATACAGGCAATTTTTAAAATTTCATAATTGACTTTTAAATTTAGATCACTAATGATAATTTCGCTTAACTTTACAAGTCTTTGGGTTTTATCCCAGAGGGTTCCGCATTTTACATGATAAATTATACCTTTCAGTTTTTCTAATTTTGTTTCTAATGGAGTTTTTAAATCCCTCTCAAAATAAAATTTTGCATCTTCCAATCTTGCTTTTGTAACTCTTTCATGTCCTTTTTTTACTATAGAAGAATTCTTAACAAGGTTATTATTTATTGCCACAAAATAATTGGTTAAATTTCCTTTAAAATCTCTTATACTAAAATATCTCTGATGTTCTTTTAATGCCGTAATAATAAGGGGTTCTGGAAGATTTAAAAATTTTTTTGGAAATTCTCCTAAAATAGGAAATGGATATTCAACAAGGTTTGCATTTTCATAAAGTAGATCTTCTTCAATTTCTGGATATCCTATATCTTTGCAAATCTCCAAAATTGCAGTCTTAGTTTTTTCAATTCTTTTTTGAGGATCCACGATTACGTAATTTTCTTCCAGCGATTTTTCATATTTTATCCAATCAGCCTCTTCAAATTTAATAGGGAAAGAAGCTAAAAATCTGTGTCCATAAGAAAGATTTTCGGCTTTAACATTTGCTACTTTTAAAGGAATAACTTCATTTCCAAAAAGACAGAGTATCCATCTTATAGGTCTGGCAAAGCGTATTGAATAATTTCCCCATCTCATTGTTTTTGGAAAATATATATTTTTTAATATATTTAATAATAAATCAGGCAATAAATGTTTTGTCTTTTTCCCTTGAATAGTTCGTTTTAAACAAAGATATTTTCCTTTTTTAGTTTCTTTAATTTTTAATTCCGAAGGCGAAACCCCATATTTTTTAGCAAATCCAATAGCTGCAGGAGTATAATTTCCTTTTTTATCAAGCCCTATTTGAAGAGGGGGACCAAGAATTTCCTCTTCTTTATCTTCTTGTTTTTCTGAGAGATTTTTTACAAAAAGTGTCAATCTTCTACAGGTTCCTGCGGTTTTAATTTCTTCATAATATAAATTATTTTCTGAAAAAACTTTTATAGCTAAATCTTTAAGACTTTTCAAAGCAGGAAGAATAAACCTTGCAGGTAATTCCTCTGTTCCTATTTCCCAAAGAAGGTTTTTATACATTTTTTCCATTCAGCCAGATCTCAGCTGCTTTTTTAGCCAGATTCCTCACTCTTGCAATATAATTAGCTCTTTCAATAGGTGATATTGCACCTCGAGCATCGAGTAAATTAAATATATGTGAACATTTTATTACTATATCATATCCAGGAAGAGCAAGCCCCAGATTGAAAAGTCTGTAACCTTCTTTTTCAAATTTATCAAATAATTCTTTTAAAAGATTTACATCTGCTTGTTCGAAATTATATATTGAATATTCTATTTCTCCTCTGAGATGAATGTCTCTATAAGTGTATTTTTCGTTCCATTTTATATCAAATACATTTTCTACTTCTTGAAGATACATAGTAATTCTTTCTAATCCATAAGTTATCTCTACTGTAACTGGATTACATTCAAAACCACCTATTTGTTGAAAATAAGTAAATTGAGTAATTTCCATTCCATCAAGCCATACTTCCCATCCAAGACCCCATGCGCCAAGTGTAGGAGATTCCCAATCATCTTCTACAAAACGGATATCGTGCTCTTTTGGATCTATTCCTAAAGCTTTGAGACTTTCCAAATAAATTTCTTGAATATTATCTGGTGAAGGTTTTATAATTACTTGATACTGATAATAATGTTGAAGCCTATTGGGATTTTCCCCATATCTTCCATCTGTAGGTCTTCTACATGGTTCAACATAAGCTGCTGAAAAAGGTTCAGAACCAAGTGAGCGAAGGAAAGTTGCAGGATGAAATGTACCTGCTCCAACTTCCATATCATAAGGTTGAAGAATAATACATCCTTGTTTAGCCCAGAATTCGTTAAGTATAGCTATTACTTCTTGAAAATACATTTTAGACAAAGATTACTTGAGATTCATTTTCTTTTAATTCTTCGATTTTCCCTATTATTATAGGTTTTTCGCCAAGTGCAGAAATCATCGAAATTACATCTTCTTTTTCCTCTTCTCCTACAATCAATATAAATCCTATTCCACAATTAAATACATGATACATTTCTTCATCAGAAATCTTTCCCAAATTCTGAAGCCATTGGAAAATAGGAGGAATTTCCCATGAATTTTTAAAAATTACTGCTTTACAGTTTTTTGGGAGAACTCGAGGTATATTATCTATAAATCCACCTCCTGTAACATGGATACAGGCTTTGATTTTTAAATTTTTATTCATTAAATGATACATTATAGGAGCGTATATTTTAGTAGGAGTTAACAATTCTTCAGCAAGCGGTTTATTTAATTCATCTGGGATATAATCCAAGTCAAATTTTTGTTCTTCAAAACAAATTTTTCTTACTAAAGAAAAACCATTGCTATGAAGACCGCTTGAAGGGATTCCGATTATTACATCTTCTATAGATATTTCAGAGCCATCAATAATTTTATTTCTTTCAACTATACCCACTATAAAACCTGCACAATCGTATTCATCTGATTTATACATCCCAGGCATTTCAGCTGTTTCCCCTCCTAAAAGAGCACACTGAGAAATCTTGCAACCCTCAACTATACCTTCTATTAATTCCTCAAATACATTTTCATTAAATTTTCCAAAAGCTAAATAATCTAAGAAAAATAAAGGTTTTGCACCGCAGGTAATTATGTCATTTACACACATAGCTACAAGATCAATACCAATACCTTTATGACGATTAGCCATAATTGCGATTTTAATTTTTGTTCCTACTCCATCAGTAGAACTTACTAATACAGGTTCTTTATACGAAAAGACATCTAAAGAAAAAAAGCCTGCATATCCACCTATTTCTGAAATTACCCCCTTTTGAGGCAATTTTTGCGTATACTTCCTAACTATCTCAACAAGAAGATTAGCTTTTTCAAGATCAACTCCTGCTTGTTTGTACCTCTCTGCTTTACCCATAAACCTTACCTCAGGTGGGAATGTTAATAAGTGAATTTTATTCTATATTTTGATAAAAACAAGTTTTTAAAGTAAAATATAAAAAATGTCTAACAGATTTCCATTTAAGATTTTGGAGGAAGAAAGGAAAGAAATTTTAGGGTATTTAGAAGAAAGATTTGGTATCCCACAAAATGTATTTGAAAATTATGAAATTTTAAGAGGTGTCTCCAATTTTTGGCTTTTCCCAAAAACTGATTATTTAGATAAATTAAGAGGACTTGATGTGCAGACAGTTGGTCTTCTATTTTTAAGAAAAGTTTCTAAATATTTAAAACCAACATCAGTTTTTTTGCAGAGATTCGGGCATTTAGCTACTAAAAACATAGTGATTCTTTCTCAAGAAGAAATTTCCATTTTAAAAGAAAAAAATAAAATCGAAATAGAACTTGATTTAGAACCTGGATATGTGATTTTAAAAGACAAACATTGGATTCTTGGATGCGGGCTTTATCTTCCAGGAAGGCTCTTTTCCTATCTTGGAGAAAAAATTACCAAAAATTTATAAAATTAAAAATTTGCAATCTTTATTTATTATGCTATAATTTTTTCACACTTTAAAGGAGGATTTTTATGTTGCCAATAATAAGAGAAATTGAAAAAAAATATATAAGAACCGATCTTCCTAAATTTAATCCTGGAGATACAATAAGAGTGCATTTTAAGTTTAAAGAAGATAAGGAAAAAGAAAGGGTACAAATATTTGAAGGTGTAGTTATAAGAAGAAGGGGTTCCGGAGCAAATGCTACATTTACAGTAAGAAAGATTTCTTTTGGTATAGGAGTAGAAAAAACCTTTCCGCTTCATTCTCCCAGAATTGAAAAAATAGAAATAGTTAAAAGAGGTAAAGTAAGAAGAGCAAGACTTTATTATCTTAGAGAACGTTATGGAAAATCTGCACGTATTAAAGAAAGATTTGATAATAAAATAATGGAATAATTTAAAAACTTTTGCAAAAAAAATTATTTAAAAATATTTCAAGTCCCTGGATAGAAGTTTATTTTAGAAGATCAGGGTATAAAATCATTGCAGGTATAGATGAAGCTGGTAGAGGAGCTATAGCTGGTCCTGTTTTTGCTGCCTGCGTAATTTTACCCTTCGATTTCTTTTCCGAAGAAATAAAAGATTCAAAAAAGCTCTCCCCTAAAAAAAGGGAAGAACTTTTTCAAAAAATATGCAATATTGCTTTAGATTATACTATTGCTAAATCTGATGTAGATGAAATTAATTCTGAAGGTATATTTAAAGCTACATTTAAAGCAATGTTAAGAGCTATAAAAGGTTTAAAAATAAAACCAGATTTAATTCTTGTTGATGGTCCTTATGCAATTCCAGAATATAAAGGAATTCAGAAAGCTATTGTGAAAGGAGATTCAACCTCTATTTCTATTTCAGCAGCTTCAATTCTTGCAAAGGTTTCAAGAGATAAATATATGAAAGAACTTGATAAAAAATATCCACAATATGCATTTTCAAAACATAAAGGATATGCAACTGATTTACACTTTAAACTGATAAAAAAATACGGACTTTCTCCTGTCCATCGTTCATATTATAAATGTTTTAAAAATAATGTTTAAAATATCTTTAAGACAAAAAGGTAAAAAGGCTGAAGAATTAGCAATTAAATATTTAAAAAATAAAGGATATGAAATAGTTTCAAAAAATTTCTATACAAGATGGGGTGAAATAGACCTTATTGCTAAGAAAAAAAATTTATTAATTTTTGTTGAGGTTAAAAGTCAATCTGGGGAAAAAGAATATTTTCCAGAAGAAAAAGTAGACTTTAATAAACAGAGAAAAATTTTGAAAACAGCAGAGATATTTCTACTTAAAAATTCAAAAAATTTAATTAAAATAAAAGAAATTAGATTGGATGTAATTGTGATAAATCTGTCTACAGAGGAAATAAGGCATTATGAAGGAGCTTTTTTTAAAGAAAAATTTTAGTGAAATAGATATTCAAAATCTTTTAAGTTTACCTGAAAAAGAATTAGAAAAAAAATTGGCTTTACTTAAGTTTAATGAACTTTTAGATCTTGTTTTAATTCTTCCTTGGGAAGAAAGGGCCAAAGTTATTTTATATTCTCCATATCCAGAAGGTTTAGTAAAAAATTTACCTCCTCAGGAGTTATTTTTAACTTTAAAAGCTTCTTCTTTAGATCTTTCGGTAGAACTTTTATCTTATGCAAAGGGGACACAAATTCAGTTTATGTTTGATATTGATGCATGGTACAAGGATAGAATAAAATCGGAAAGAGTAGCTTCTTGGCTTATTTTACTTTTTCAGGCGGGAGAAGACAAAGTTCTCGAATGGTTAAGAATAGCAGACTGGGATTTTCTTATTGCTATATTTCAAAAATTTGTGAAAGTATATAAAAAACCGGATGATATGGATCTTCTGGAAGCTATGGATTTCCTTCCACCTTATACCTTAGATGATTTTTATTTTATAGAATTTAAAAATGATGCCTTGGAATTTTATTTTAGAAGAATGATAGAAATTATCAGGGAAGAACTTCCTGAGCTATATATGCCTCTTATGGAATCAATAATTTGGGAAATACCTATTGAGGTGGAAGAAAGAGCTTATAGATGGCGGAATGGGAGATTGGCAGATGAAGGAATCCCAGAGTATTTTGAGGCCCTGGATATATATTCCTATATTCATCCAAAAAGTATAAGAAAAGTAGAACCCAGATATTTAGCTACTGAAGACGAAGAAGAGGCTACACCACCTATTAATATAATGATTTATGAAGAAAAAAAAGATGAACTTTTTATTTTTAAAGCTTTAAGTCTAATACGGGATCCAAAACAAATTGAAAGAATAAAAAAAGAACTTGCATGGATTACCAATAAAGTTGTAGTGGTAGATCATGTAGTTATAGATGATATTGAACAAATAAGAGAAAGTTTAGAAAAGGTGTGGGGAGCTTTAAATCTTGGACTTGAATATTTATCTTTAGAAAATTTAGATGTTGCTAAAAGAATCTTAGAAGAACATTTTTTAGAAGATATATTTAAAGTTGCTCAAACTACATTTAAAGAATTAAGAAAATTTGCTCTTGAGCTTACCAATTCAAAAGAATTTGATTCATCACTTATAAAATATTTAGATCAACCATATCAAGGTTATTTACAAGGAGTTCTTGTTAAAAAAATAAACGAAATTAAACTTTTTCAGCCACAAAAGATAGGAACTTCTCAGGAATATGTAGTGTTTAGGAAATATAATCAAATAAGGATGGTAAGAAGGTATATTGAAGAAATTGGTTATATCGCACCTTTAATTCAAAAAGCTTTTGGTTCACCACTTGGATGGATTCAAGAAGTTAATAAAATTGGTAGAAATTTCGATGCTAAATTTATTACATGGAGTAGTCTTATACTTACTGCCTTAGCTTACTGGATTTATAATAAAGAGTTTGCATTTAAAGCTTTGCCAAGAAGTGCATGGGAAAAAACCTTTAAAGAACTTGTAGAAAGTAAAGGAAATAAAGTTTTGATGAAGGATTCTATAAAGGAGGAGTTGTATAAAAATTTTGAAAATTTAGCTAAAGCTGAATGGTATCTTGAGCCAGAGTTATTACGATCATTTTTAAATTTTGTGATAAATAAATTTGAAAATGAATTCGCTTATGTAGATCTTGAAGATTTGCCGGATCCAAAATATCAAACCCTTATTCTTATAGATCTTACTCAATGAAAACCGATAAATTGAAAAACCCTGAATTAAAAGAGTCAGCTTTAATTATTTTAAAAAATAGATATTTAGTAAAAAATAAAGAAAAAGAAGAATTTGAAACACCTAAGGAATTATTTAAAAGAGTTGCGGAAGCTGTTGCAGAAGCTGAGCTTGCATTTTCTAAAGATATTTCAAAGAAAGATCATTATGCAGAAAAATTTTATGAGTTGATGGCAAATCTTGATTTTTTGCCAAATTCTCCAACTTTAATGAATGCAGGTCGACCTTTGGGGCAGCTTTCTGCATGTTTTGTACTTCCAATCGAAGATTCTTTAGATTCTATTTTTGAAACTTTAAAATATACTGCTTTAATTCACCAGTCTGGTGGAGGAACAGGTTTTTCTTTTTCAAAACTTCGTCCAAAAGGAGATCTTGTAAAAAGTACACAAGGGATAGCAAGTGGTCCTGTATCATTTATAAAGGTATTTGATTCTGCTACAGAAGCCATTAAACAAGGTGGAAAAAGACGTGGAGCTAATATGGGAATTTTGCGAATAGATCACCCAGATATAGAAGAATTTATATTATGCAAACGAGAGAAAGGAATTCTTTCAAATTTTAATATTTCCGTAGCTATTACGGATTATTTTATGGAATGTTTGAGAAAAGGAGAAAAATTTCCTTTAGTTAATCCAAGAAATAAAAAAATTGTTAGATATGTGAGTCCTAAAAAACTTTTTAGATTAATTGCAGAGAGTGCATGGTTAACCGGGGATCCAGGGGTTATTTTTATAGATACTATTAATAAACATAATCCTACTCCTCACATTGGAGAAATAGAAGCTACAAATCCTTGTGGCGAACAACCTTTGTTACCATTTGAGTCTTGTAATCTTGGTTCCATTAATTTAGTAAACTTTGTTGAAGATGGAGAGATTAAATGGGAGAAATTAAAAGAATGTATACATTTAGCAGTTAGATTTTTGGATAATGTAATTGAAGTTAATCGTTTTCCTATTCCTCAAATAACAAAAATTACTAAACTTACAAGAAAAATAGGTCTTGGTGTAATGGGTTTTGCAGATTTTTTGATTAAATTAGGTATTTCTTATGCTTCTCAAGAAGCAATAAAAATAGCAGAAAAAATAATGAAATTTATAACAGAAGAATCAGTAAAAGCATCTGTAAAACTGGGAGAAAAAAGGGGTAATTTTCCTGCTTATCCAGGAAGTATATGGGATAATCTAAAGACTCCATTTATGCGAAATGCTACTACAACTACCATTGCCCCTACTGGGAGTATTTCTTTAATTGCTGGTGTTTCTTCAGGTATAGAGCCTCTTTTTGGAGTATATTATGAAAGAAAAACCTTAGAGAATATAGTTTTAAAAGAAATACATCCTTTATTTATAAAAATTTTAGAAAATGAAGGTTTTTCCGAAAATGAAATAGAAAAAATTATTTTAGAAGTAAAAGAAAAAGGTATTTTGAAAGATATGAATCTTCCTGAAAAAATTAAAAAGCTTTTTGTTACTACTTTTGAAATCTCTCCTGAACAGCATTTAGCAATTCAACATGCTTTTCAAAAATATACTCATAATGCGGTTTCAAAAACTATAAATTTACCTGAAACAGCAACAATCGAGGATGTAGAAATGATTTATTTAAAAGCTTATAAGTTAGGACTAAAAGGTGTTACAATATATAGATACAAATCAAAAGAGGAACAAGTAATTTACATTGGAAGTTCTAAAAAAGATGCGACTTGTCCTTTATGTAGTTTTTCTTTGATGTAACTTAGGAAGGAAAGAGCCTATGAAAGAAGTTAAAATTGCTCTTCTTGGGCTTGGAACAGTGGGTTCAGGTGTATATGAACTTTTAGAAAAAAACGGAGATTTCATAAAAGAAAAATTGGGAGTTAAACCCATTATAAAAAAAATCTTAGTTAAAAATATAAACAAAAAAAGAGATATAAAAGTAGATAAAAACAAGCTTACAACAAATATAAACGAAATTCTTGAAGATAAGGAAATTTCTATAGTATGTGAATTAATAGGAGGGATAGAGCCTGCTAAAGATTATGTGTTAAAATGTTTAAAAAAGGGGAAAGAAGTTGTAACAGCAAATAAGGCAATTTTAGCTCAATATGGAGATGAAATTTGGAAAGAAGCAAGTAAACAGAAGAGATTTATAGGCTTTGAAGCTTCTGTTGGTGGAGGTATACCAATTATAAAAACCCTCAAAGAAGCATTAATTGGGAATCAAATCAATTCTATAATAGGAATTGTAAACGGAACTACAAATTATATTCTTACCAGAATGCTTGAAAATGAGATGAGTTTTAAAGAGGCACTGAAAGAAGCTAAAAAAAAGGGATATGCAGAATCTGATCCAACCTTGGATATAAATGGAATGGATTCCGCACATAAAATTTCAATTTTAGCCAGTCTTGCATTTGGATTTTATATTCCTATTTCTCAAGTATATGTAGAAGGAATTGAAAACATAGATCCAATGGATTTAAGATTTGCTAAAGATTTCGGGTATATTATTAAACTTCTTGCCTTTGCAAGAAAAGTTAAAGATAAAATAGAAGTAAGAGTTCATCCAACTTTAATACCTCAAGATCATGTTCTGGCATCAGTCCGTTTGAATTATAATGCTCTTTATATTTCTGGAGATTTTGTAGGAGATATATTGTTATACGGACTGGGAGCCGGCGGAAAACCCACTGCAAGTGCTGTAGTAAGTGATATAGTTGATGCTATAGAATATAGTTATTTGAAAAAAGAGCCATTTATAAAATACCCTTTTACTTTAAAGAATATATATTATAAAATAAAGCCTATAGAAGAAATAGAATTTAGATATTATTTCAGATTTTCTGCAATTGATAAACCAGGGGTGTTATCAAAAATTTCGGGTATACTTGGAAAATATAAAATAAGTATCGCTTCAGTAGTCCAGATTGGAAGACATAAAAAAAGAGGATCTGTTCCGGTTGTGATGCTTACTCATGAAACAAAAGAAAAACAAGTAATCAAAGCATTAAAAGAAATAGATGAATTAGATGTAGTAACTGCTCCTACAAAAAAATTAAGGATTCTAAATTAAAATGATAATAACTGTGCCAAAAGGAACTTACCAAATAATTAAAGGTCAAAGTAATATAAGTTTAAAAAGTGAATTTTTGGGAAGCGGAATAGGAATAGGAATAATTGATTTAAAAAATGAAATAGGAGGATTAGCTTGTTATATATTTCCTTACAAAAAATATGATATGGAAATAAATGAAAGTTATATTTTTTCTGGTGAGAGTCTTATTCCTATATTTTTGGAAGAATTAGTTAAATATGAGATAGATTTCAGCAGTTCTAAAATAGTAATAGCTGGGGCAAGTGTTTATAAAAATAAACCAGAATTTTTGGATATAGGAGAAAAAAATTATAAAATAGTAAAAGAGTATTTTGAAAAATTTGATATTAAAGAAGAAAATATTATAGAAGAAATAGGACTTTCTTCTCCAGTATATATAGAAATAAATTTGAAAGAAAAAATAATAAAAATAAATGCAGGATATTTAGAAAAAATAATATAAAATGGAACCAGCTTTAGAAAAAATTTTTGAAGAAATAGAAAATATTCCTCAATTTCCTAAAGTAGTACAAAAAGCTTTAGAAATATTAAGAAAAGAAGATGTAGATTTCAGAGAACTTGAGAAGATTATAAAAAGTGATCCAGGTATAACTGCAAATTTTTTAAAACTTGTGAATTCACCGGTTTTTGAACTCCCTCAAAAAGTAGATTCTTTACTTAGAGCTTTTATGTTATTGGGAATAGATCAAATACGGTTTATTCTTTTATCGTGTGTAGCGAAAAATTATTTTGAAAAAGATCTTAAAGGATATAAATTAAAAGCTCAAGAAATTTGGCTTCATTCTATTACTTCAGGAATTATAGCAGAAGAAATAGCACTTTATATAGGATTAGCCAGAGATGAAATAGAATCTTTATATATTGCATCAATTCTTCATGATATAGGGAAAATTATTTTGGAATTGTTTATTTCTTCAAAAATTAAAGGATTGCAGAAACTTACAGAAAAAGATATCAAAGAAGATTTTTCTGAAATTGAATGGAGATTTTTAGGGATTGATCACGCTCTTGCAGGTGCATATTTATTGGAAAGATGGAATTTTTCAAAGGATATAGTATTTGCTATAAGGGTTCATCATCAACCGGATTTAATGACAGAAACTCAATTAGCCAGTATAGTGGCTTTATCTAACGTTTTAGCAACTACAATAGGAATAGGAGGAGGTATAGATGCTTTCAATTATAAAGTTTCTAATCACCTCTTAAAAACTTTAAATATTAAAAAAGAAAATGTAGAAAAAATACTTAAAAAAGCCTTTATTAAAGCTATATTAATAAAATATGAATTTTTATAATTTTTTAAAGATCTGATTTAAAATTATCTCTTGAAAAAATTTCAAAATCGGTGATAATAAAAATTTTAAAGTCAAAAATTTAAAAAAACAGGAGGGGGGTATGAAAAAAGTAGTATCTTTTGTATTGAGTTTAGCTTTAATAGGGATGATTGGTTTAACAGCTGGTTGTAAGAAAAAAGAAGAAGCTCCGGCTCACAAAGCACCAGCTGCAGAAAAGTCTGTTTCTTCTGAAGAACATAAAGCTCCAGAAAAGGATACCCATGAAAAACCTGCGACTCATGCTGAAGAGAAAGCTTCAGAAGCTGAACATCATTAAATAAATTTGATTTCTTAATTGAGCTTCAATTAAATGGGAAGGAATTTTAATTCCTTCCCATTTAATTGTTTAAATAATATAAAATTTGTAAAAAATTAGAAATAAATAGAAATTCATTTGTAAAAACAAAAATTTATTATTCTCAATTATAGAAAAATCAAAAACCTGTTTTATATTTATTTGAGGACAAAATTATTCTAAGGAGTAATTATGAAAATTATTTTATTTATTCTAATTATTAGTGCTATTGTTTTTATAGGTATTTTTATTTATGTATTATTAAGACTAAAAAAAACAATAGAAGAACTTGATAATAATTTATCCCGTCTACCTAATGTTATAGAAAATGTAAATCATGTTTCTGAAAAATTAAAAACTACGATAGACTCTACAAACACTACTATTAACAATTTAAGTGAATTAATAACTCAATTAAAAATCTTACCAGGCATTATAGAAGAAATAGGACAAACTATAAAAGATTTTGGTTCCTTTACAAAAGGGCAGATTGAAGTATTAGTAGATAAAGTCGAAGATATTTCTAATGAAACAAAGGCTGTTATAGTTAATTTTCAAGAAATAAGCAATGATTTTAAAGAAATAAGTGAAAAGGTTAAAAATTCGGTATCAACTTTAGATCCTGTAGTGGATTCTATTTCTGAATTAGCAAATACTTCTAAGCTTTTTCTTGATTCTTTAAATGATCAGTTTAAAAAATTATATGTTGAAGTTTCATCTTTAACTACCGGGGTTATAGAATTTTCCAGAACTTTAAAAAAAATATTACCTTTCCGTAAATAAAAAAAATCTTTTATAGAATTTTTAAAATAAAATATAATATAAAGGAGGGATATTATGGGAGAAAAAAAAGATGTTATTTTGGCATTTCTGGCAGGTGTGGTAGTAGGTGGAATTACGGTCTTACTTTTGACTCCTGTTAGTGGTCCAGAAGTAAGAGGGAAAATTAAAGAAGAGCTTGAGGAAACAAAAGAAAAGATTGGAAAAACAACAGAAGAATTAAAAACAAAAGCAGAAGAGCTTAGTCAAAAAGCAAAAGAAATGCTTGAAACAAAGAAGGAGGTCTTGAAAGAAGCTATAGAAAAAGGGAAAGAAAGTATAAAAAAGAGAAAAGAAGAACTTGCTTCTAAAATTCTTAAAAAAGAAGAGGAAGAAAAAGAAGAGACCCAAGAATAATTTTACCAATCGAATTTTTCTTTAAGAATATAAAAATAGTCTTTTTCTAAAGAGGGGAAAAATTTTAGAGTTTTTTCTGCTTTTTGAATATATATTAGATGTCCATCTTTAAAAGATATATTAATCTGCCCATCAATAAGAAGATGAATTTCTTCTTTTATTTCTTTTAGATTTATTTCTATATGGTAATTATCAGGAATTATAAAAGGTCTTAAATTTATTTTAAAAGAACATATTGGTGTGCATACAAAAACTTTTGCTTCAGGATGAATAATAGGTCCTCCTGCAGAAACATTATAAGCAGTGGAACCGGTAGGAGTAGCAATTATTATTCCATCTCCATAGATTGTAGTTAAATTTTTTTTATTTATTTTCAATTCTAAATAAATTAATCTTCCAGCAGGTCCTTTTAGAATTGCTGCTTCGTTTAAAGCAACAAAAGTTTGTTTATTATAATGAATTTTTAAAAGGGTTCTTTCTTTTAAAGGAAGGGAGTTATTTCTAATTGCTGAAATAACTTGAGGTAATTCATTTAGAGAAACTTCTGTAAGAAATCCAAATCGTCCTTTATTAACTCCTAAAATTGGTAAATCATATTTATAAGCATAGGGAACAGCCCTGAGAAATGTACCGTCACCTCCTAATACTAATATCCCAGTTAAATTTTTAATTTCTTCTTTTTTCAATTTTGAAATATTCTTAACAGGAATAAGTTTTATTTCTTTCTTTTTTTCTAATTCTTTAATAACCGAAGGAATTTCAAGATTTTTTTTTATTACAAACAGAAATTTAAGCATATTCAAATTTTAAATAAATTATCTCAAAAAAACAAGATAAAAATTTTGTTTATATAGGATTATTGTATTATTTTAAAAACATTATATAATATTTTTAAATTTTTAACATGAAGAGGTGATTAGTTATGCCAATCTATGAATTTAAGTGTCAAAAATGTGGACATGAATTTGAATTTTATTTTAAAAATAAAGAAGAACTAAAAGATCTTAAATGTCCATCTTGTAAAAGCTCTAACATTCAAAGACTTATGAGTGTAGTGAATTCTATTATTGATCATTCTGAAGGCCCAAATAAACCACGAGTTGTAGAAGAACATACCTGTCCAAGTGGGACATGTACTATAGGTGAACTTCCTGGATATAGTAGATAAGCAAAATTAGATAAATTCAAATATTATAAAAATAATATCATTTAAAATAATATCATTTTTAATTTCACTTCAAAAGGTGTTCTTCTATTGAATTTGTTGAAATATGAATAAACTTTTTTATTAAAAAGATAAATAATTTTTTAATAAATGAAATTAAAAGATCTGAGGTTTCTTTTTAATAAAAAGAATTTTGGATATGTTTTACTTATTCGTACACTTGTTTTATTCATTATTTTCGATTTTGTATTATTTTCAATATTTGGTTTATTTCTTTTATATCTTATAGATAATCAACAGAAAACTGTTCTTTCTCATTTAAAAACATCTTTTGAAATTAAAGCTGAAAATTTATATTCTGAATATCTTTTTAAAGAAATTGGAGTTTCTCAACAAGGTTTTATAAAAGAAGAAATAAAATATGCAAAAAAATTAAAATTAATTGAAGAATGTAAAAGACTTTCTCAATCAATTCCAGGGATAGATTTTATAATATTAGAAGAAAATTTTTCAAAAACTTATATTTCTGAAATATTAAAAAAATTTTACAATTATAATTATTTCAAATTTGAGCCACTTAAAATAAAAATTCTTTTTGGTTTTACTAAAAAATATACATATAAAGTTTTATTTAAATATTTAATACTTTTTGTGTATATATTATCTACATTGAATATAGGATTTATTTATTTTCTAATTAAATCTTACTGGGATTTTAGAAAACCTTTTGAGAATTTAATCAAAAATTTAAAAATGGGTAAGAAATTATCTTTGACAGGGTATTATGAAATTGATGCTCTTGTTAATGCAGTTAATAAGGCCTTGCGAAAAGAAAAAGAACTTTTTGAAAAAGAAAAAAGACTTCAGCAAGAAATGGCAGTTAGAGATAAAATGATTGCTCTTGGAACAATGGCTGGAGGTTATGCTCACGAATTTAATAATTTACTTCATATGATATTAGGAAGTTTAGAACTTGCAGAACTTTATATAAAAAGGGGTAAAGAAAAAGAAACTGAAAAGTATTTTTCTCAAATAAAACAAATTACACTTAGAGGGCAAGAGCTTGCTAAAAGATTGTTATATCTTACAAGAACTACCCATACTGAAAAAACAAATTTAAGTAAATTTTTAGAAAATTTAAAAAGTTTTACAAGGGTTTTTGTTCCCAGAGAAATAAATGTTTATTATCATATAGAGCCTAATTTAATAGTTTCTTTATCAGAAGAAGGAGTAAAAGAAATTTTTATTAATTTGTTAAAAAATGCTATTGATGCTATAGAAAATAAAAAAGATGCAATCGAAAAGAAGATATTTATAAGAGCTTATAAAAAAGATGAAAAAGTTATTTTTGAAATAGAAGATACAGGTACTGGTATGACAGAAGAAGTAAAAGCACGTATATTTGATCCATTTTTTACTACTAAACCAGTTAAAGAAGGTACAGGACTTGGGATGTATCTTGTTTATAATATTGTTAATTCTGCAAAAGGTTCTATTGAAATAAATACAATTTTGAATAAGGGTACAACAATACGAATTTATTTACCTTTAGTTTCTGAAAAAGTTGAAGAAAAAAAATCAATTGAAAAAGAAATTTCATTAATAGAAGATAAAAAATCAAAAGCATTGAAAATTCTTGTAGTAGATGACGAACTAATTATAAGAGATACTATAAAAGAGTTTTTAGATATACAAGGATATAAAGTAGAATCTGCAGAAAATGGAAAAACAGCTCTTGAAAAGCTTTATAAAAATGGATACGATGTATGTTTTCTTGATATGTATATGCCAGATTTAACAGGGAAAGAGGTATTACAAGAAATTATATCAAAAGGTAAAGTAACAACAAAATTTATTCTCATTACAGGATATGGAGGCGAAATGGAGAAAATACTTGATGAATATTTAAAACAAGGAATTCTTTTTAAAGTATTGAGAAAACCTTTCTCACTTTCAGAAATTCAAAAAGTCCTTAAAGAAATTCTACAGACGAATTAAAGTCTAATGAAGAATGTTTATTTTTTTCTATTTTGTTTTTTTTTGATATATATAACTTGTTCTTATGCTCAGAATTCAAAAACTGTTAGTTTTTTTGAACTTGCAAAAGAAGAATTGAAACTTGTTAAATCTGCATCACTTATTTATGAATCAATTTTAGAATCTCCTGCTCCAGTTTCTACATATAATAAAAAATTTTTTGAACGATTTGGTTTTACAAATATAAGAGATTTCTTGGACTATCTTCCGTCTTTTTATTTGGTTCAGGATATTAATGAGAGAGTGGTCTCCTTAAGAGGACTTTATACCACTATTACGAATAGTTTCATATTTTTAGAAAACGAACAAAAACTTTCTATTCCTGATTTTGAAAGTTTTTTACTTGATGCTTCGTATCCAATACTTGATTTATTTAAAATCGAGGTTGTATATGGACCAACTTCGAGTATTTATGGAACAACTGCTTTAGCAGGTGTTGTAAGTACTCAAAGAGAATTTAAAAAAGGATTTTCTTTGCATACACTTTACGGAGAATATAATGAAAAATTAATTTCTGCACGTATAAGTGATAGAAATATATATTTTTTAGCACATTATAATGATTATCCAGGAGAAAAATACCACAATGTTCGTATTCATCAACGAAATGATAATGAAGCAATGATTTTAAAAAGCAGATTCAAAAATACATTTTTTCAATTTTTTTATTTTCATAATCAATATATTCCTCAATATTCACATACCGGGATGCCACTTACTTCAAAAGATAAAAGTATTTATGGAGCAAAGGAACTTGCTAATTTATATATAATTTCTTTAAAAAGAGACTTTAAAATTGGGGAAGGTTTTTTTTCTTTGACTCCCTCTATTACTTTTTTTGATCTACATTCCCCGCAAGTTAAAAAAACCTGGTATGAAGGGATAGAGGCTATAGATATAAAGATGCGAACAGCACGATATGCTCTTGATGGTTTATACAAAATAAAATTTTGGGGAGGACAATTAATAAATGGGTTTAGTTTACAATTAGGTGATTACGATAAATATGAAAGTAAGTTTTATAATGGAACCGAAATTTTGAGTAAATTGCCAGATAAAACAGAATTTAATTATGCTATTTTTGGAGAATACAAAAAAGCATGGAAAAAATTTGTTTTTAATATTGGTGCAAGATACGATCATTACGAAAGATCTGGAAGCCATTTTTCTCCAAGATTAGCTTTAATTTATTATTTAAAACCTACTTTAACTTTTAATTTAAATTATGCAGAAGCTTTTAACGCACCTCCATACTTTTATACAAAAGCTAATCCCGCTCTTGGATATGGTTCTACTTCTGATTTAAAAGCAGAGCTTATTAAAACTTATTCAGGAACAATAAATTATTTTTTTAATTCAGAGTTATTTTTAAGAACTACTTTTTATCTTGAAGATTCCAGAAATAAAATAGGTTATGATCCAAAAAATAAAGTTTATGCAAATTTGAAAAGACTTAAATTAATAGGAACGGAATTAGAAATGAAATATACAAAAGACCCATTTTTAATTTTTATGAATTATACTTGGATTGATCTTTTAGAAAAAGAAAAATATGGAGAAACTTGCAAATGTAAACATCAAATATGTGGGATACCGAAGTGGATGATTAAAGGTGGTATAAGTTATAAAATTCCCTGGGTTAAAGAGTTTTATATTTCGCCTCTATTCAAATGGATTGGAAAAACATGTTGGAAAGAAGAAAAATATTCTTCTTATGCTATTTTTGACTTGAATATTTTTCACAAACCTACAAAAAACATAAAAATCGATTTGAAAATAGAAAATTTATTTGATAAACATTATAAACGGTCCGGTATTCTCCCTCATGTTAATTGGAATGGAAGGTTAATTAATTTTAGTTTAACTTTAAGTTTTTGATCTTTTTAAACTTATAGCAATGTTTCAAAAAATTTTTTTAAAAATTATTTTTTTTGTTTTTTTTATGGGTTTTCCTTTAGTATGTATTGCTAAAATTATTATATATTCTGTTGATCCTTTACCTTTTAAAATTTCATCCACTGCTACAGTAATAAAAGATGAAAATGAATTATGTAAATATCATAAAATAATTATTTATGGACTCAAAAGTTATTTAAAAACTCAAAAAATTAAATGCTATTCTCAAAAAAGAATAGTAGCAGGAGTACTTTATTTAAATTTAATCTATAAAAATGATGAAGTATATTTTTCTCCCTTACCTTCTGCTGGGACTTATAAAAAATTTGGAGAAAAATTTAGTGTAATTTATTCTCCCTGTTTATCTTTCTATATTAAATATTTAAAAAAACATTTAAATATTATAGCTGTGAAGGTAGATAAAATTTATGAATTAGAAGGTGCTCTAAGAGAGGTTTTGAAAAAGGACAGAATTTTTATTATTCTTCCAGATCCCAAATTTATTGATAAAAGAGGACAATTAATCCTTACTTCGTTTTTAAAAAAATATCCTTTTCAGAAAGTTATAGATCTTCTTAATCTCAAAATTCCAATTAAAAATAAAATTTTAATTACTTATAATCCTTATAAATTATATTACAACTTATCTCGTCTCTACGATAAAATAGATGGAATAAATCTTGACGGGCAAATTATTTATACAGATTACTAAAATTAACTTGAAGTTTATTAAAAAATTATTAATATAACACTTCAGTTTTGCTTATAAAAAATTAGTGAGAGGGTAAAATATGAAGGATTATAGTATGACTCTTGGAGAAAAAATTCTTGCAAACAAAATAGGAAGAAAAAAAGTTGAACCAGGTGAATTAATCGAAGTTCCTGTTGATTTTACTTTAGCAAATGACATAACAGCTCCTTTAGCTATAAAAGTTTTTGAAGACACAGGTATAAATAAAGTTTTTGATCCAAATAAAATCGCTCTTGTAATGGATCATTTTACTCCTAATAAAGATATCAAAAGTGCTGAACAAGTAAAAATTTGTAGAGAATTCGCTAAAAAATATAAGATTACTCATTATTACGAAGGAGGAAGATGTGGTATTGAACATGCACTTTTACCTGAGCTTGGACTTGTAGGACCTGGCGATATTGTAATAGGAGCAGACAGTCATACATGTACTTATGGAGCCCTCGGAGCATTTGCTACAGGTGTAGGTTCTACTGATCTTGCAGGTGCCTGGATTACAGGTAAAACCTGGTTTAAAGTTCCTGAAACTATTAAATTCGTCTATTATGGAAAACTTAAACCTTGGGTGACAGGAAAAGATCTTATTCTGTATACTATAGGAGATATTGGTGTTGACGGAGCTCTCTATAAAGCTATGGAGTTTACAGGTGAAGTTATTAAAAAACTCTCTATGGCTGAAAGGATGACAATGTGTAATATGGCTATAGAAGCAGGTGGTAAAGTAGGTTTGATTGAGCCTGATAGAAAAACCTTAGCATATATTAAGAATCGTTTAAAAAAGGATCCTTTGATTTTAAAAGCAGATAAAAAAGCCAAATACGCAGATATTAAAGAATATGATGTTTCTAAAATCGATTTAGTGGTTTCTTTACCTCACTTACCATCAAATACAAAATTTGTTAAAGATCTTTCAAAAAAAATTTATATTGATCAGGTAGTAATAGGTTCTTGTACAAATGGAAGACTTGAAGATCTTTGTATAGCAGCAAAGATTCTTAAAAACAGAAAAATAAATTCCAACTTAAGATGTATTATTATTCCTGCAACCCCTGCAGTTTATAAAGAAGCTTTAAGAAGAGGTTATATTAGAATATTTTTAGAAGCAGGAGCAATAGTATCTCCGCCAACATGTGGTCCTTGTTTAGGAGGACATATGGGGGTTTTGGCTAAAGGTGAAAAAGCACTTGCTACAACTAATAGAAATTTTATAGGCAGGATGGGGCATCCGGAAAGTGAAGTATATTTAGCTGGTCCTGCAGTCGCTGCAGCAAGTGCTGTTCTTGGTTATATTGGAACTCCAGAAGAACTTGGTCTTTAAAGGAGGTAAAAATGAAAATAAAAGGAATAGCTTGGAAATTTGGAGATAATATTGATACAGACATAATAATACCTGCAAGATATTTAAATACTACAGATCCAGAAGAACTGGCTAAGCATTGCATGGAATCTGTTGATCCAGAATTTTCAAAAAAGATTAATAAAGGAGATATAATTGTTGCAGGAAAAAATTTTGGCTGTGGCTCATCTCGTGAGCATGCACCTATTGCAATTAAAGCTTGCGGAATTTCTTGCGTTATTGCAGAATCTTTTGCAAGAATTTTTTACAGAAATGCTTTTAATACTGGGCTTTTAATTATGGAGTGTGAAGAAGCTTCTAAAGATATTCAAACAGGAGACGAATTAGAAATTTATCCTGAAGAGGGGAAAATTGTCAATCTTACTAAAAATAAAACGTATTTTACAAAACCTTTGCCAGCATTTATGAAAGAGATTTTAGATGATGGAGGACTTATTCCTCATATTATGAAAAAATATAAAAAGAATTAAATAGTTATGGAAATAAAAAAAGATAAAGCAAATGTGGATATTTTATGGGGAATAATAAAAACTTTAAGAGGAGAACATGGATGTCCTTGGGATAAAAAACAAACACCATATACATTAAAAAAATATTTACTTGAAGAAACTTATGAAGCCATAGAAGCTATAGAAAAAGGTGACCCAGAGGAAATAAGAGAAGAACTTGGAGATCTTTTTTTCATTTTGCTTTTTATTATTTATTTATATGAAGAATCTAAAAAATTTTCTTTTTCTGACCTTATTTATTTTACTGCCCAAAAGATGATAAGAAGACATCCTCATGTATTTGGAGAAGAAAAAGTTAAAACAGCAGAAGAGGTAATAGAAAAATGGCAAAGAGTTAAAAAAGAGGAGGGAAAAAGTTCTTCTGTTTTAGGCAATATTCCTAAAAGTCTTCCTGCTCTCCAAAGAGCTTACAGATTGGGAGAAAGAGCAGGTAGAGTCGGTTTTGACTGGGAGAAACCAGAAGATGTACTGGGAAAATTTGAAGAAGAAGTTAAAGAAATTAAAGATTGTTTAAAAAAAAGAGACTTTGATGAATTGAAAAAAGAAATAGGTGATTTACTTTTTACTATAGCAAATTTTTCAAGAAAATTAAATATAAATCCAGAAGATGCTTTAAGATCTGCTTTAAATAAATTTGAAACAAGATTTAGAATGCTTGAAAAGGAAATAGAAAAAAGGGGTCTTTCATGGGATAAATTAAATATTCAGGAATTAGATAAAATCTGGGAAGAAATAAAAAATCAAAAATATTAAAATTGTTAAATGATCCTAATAGAAGTAAAACATCTAAGTTTTCGATATAATAACCACTGGATATTAAAGGATATAAATTTATCTGTTAGAAAGGGAGACTTTCTTGCTATAATTGGACCAAACGGAGGAGGAAAAAGTACTTTAATAAAATGTGTGCTTGGCTTTTTGAAACCTCAAAGAGGTGAAGTTTATTTATGGGGCAAAAAAGTGGAAGAATTTAAAGACTGGCATAAAATTGGATATGTTCCTCAAAGAGCCGGAGAATTAATAGATTTTTTAACACCACTTACTGTAAAGGAATTTCTTTTTTTACCTTCCCAATGGTACAAAAAATCAATAAAATCTGATGTAATGGAAAAATTGATAGAGGTTTTTGGTATAAAAAATTTATTAAATAAAAAACTTGGAGAATTATCTTATGGGCAACTTCAAAGAACTTATATAATAAGGGCTCTAATTTTAGAACCAGAAGTTCTTATTCTGGATGAGCCCTCAGTAGGGCTTGATTTTTTTTCTCAAGAGATTTTTTATAAAACTCTTGGAGAATTTCATAAAAAAGGTCTAACAATTATTCTTATTACTCATGAGACATGGCTTTTAACTAAATTGGTTAATAAAGTTGCATGTCTTAACCAGAAGTTATTTTTTCACGGAGATCACGAAAGCTTTTGTGTTATCTCCAAAAAACCTGAGTTTTATTCTGATTATCATAAAATTGAGCATTCTCATTGGTAAAAAATGGAAAATATTCTTTTTTATTTTACCTTCGCAAAATGGGGAATTTTTTCTGGCTTGTTATTTGGTTTTGCTTTATCCTTTACAGCTCCTATTCTTATTTTAAATAAAAATGCTCTTTTTCCCCATGCACTAACCCATGTGTTATTTTTAGCTATTGTATTAGCAATATCTTTGGATACTTTCATACCAAAAGGATTTAATTACTTTTTTATAATTGGTGTTACTCTTTTAGCAATGTCAGGAATATTATTTTTAAAATACATATTAAGTGTATACGAAGATACCGCTACTTCGATAATTGCTCAAATAGCAATGGGAATAGCCTTAATTATTACTGCAAAGACATCTCAGTATAATGCCCAGCTGTTATCTTATCTTTTCGGGAGTCTCTTAACTGTCACAAAAAATGATTTTTGGAAAAGTCTTATAATAGCTTTGATCACTTTGGTAGGTTTTTGTAAATTCAAAAGTTTGTGGATTTCCCAAACTATAGAGAAGGAAATACCTGGAATGAATTTCAAATATTCAAATTTAGTTTTTCTCATAATTATTACTCTTCAAATACTCATTGGAATAAAATTAATGGGTATTCTTTTAATTTCTACCTTTTTCGTCCTTTCAAGTAGTATTGCCTTAAAATTAGCTTCAAATTTTAATCAGGTTATTCTTTTATGTTTTATTTTAAATATACTGGGAATATTGGGCGGAAGTTTGATTTCTGTGTGGTGGGATGTTCCATTCTCCGGAGCTGTGGTTATATTTATGAGTTTATATTTAGTTTTACCTATATTAAAAGCATTAAAAAAATATGAAACTGATTGATACACACTCCCACTTAAATTTTCCAGAATTTGAAAAAGATTTGGATAAAATTATTGAGAGAGCAAGAAAAAATAATATTATTTATACAATTGTAATAGGTATAAATTTAAAAACAAATAAAAAAGCTATCAAATTAGCAGAAAAATATCCAAACTTTATTTCACCTGCGATTGGATTTCATCCACATGAAGTGAAAAATACTAATGAAAAAGATTATAAGTATTTAGAAAGTAATTTACAAAAAGTAGTAGCTTTAGGAGAAATAGGACTTGATTGGGTAAAAGAATTTTCTCCAAAAGAAATACAAATAAAACATTTTGAAAAACAACTTGAACTTGCAAAGAGATATAATAAACCCATAATACTGCATATGAGAGGAGATAGAGAATTATGGGGAACAGCATTAGAAATGTTGAAAAATTATTCAGATTTAAAAAAAGTTTTTCATTGTTACACTGCTGATAAAGAAATAGCGAAAAAAATTTTAGATCTCGGGGGATTTATTTCTGTTACAGGAGTTGTAACTTTTAAAAAGGCAGAAGATTTAAGAAATGCTATAAAATATATTCCACTTGATAGACTAATGCTTGAGACCGATTGTCCTTTTTTAGCCCCGCATCCTGTAAGAGGAAAGCGTAATGAACCCGCATTTTTGATTTATATAGCTCAAAAAATAGCGGAAATAAAAAATTGTGATATAGAAAAAATCGCAGAAATTACTACTCAAAACGCAATTTATTTTTTTGAGTTAAAACATTTGAAGGAGGGATAAATGAGACTTAAAAGAACTCTTTATATAGGTGAACTTTCGAAGGATTATATTGATAAGGAAGTAATAGTTTCTGGGTGGGTACTTAGAAGGAGGGATCACGGTGGTGTAATTTTTATTGATTTAAGAGATAGATCAGGTTTAATTCAGGTAGTTTTTGAAGAAGGTATAGAACCTGAAATACATAAACTTGCAGATTCTATAAGAATTGAATATGTGATCAGTGTAAAAGGAAAGATAAGAAAAAGACCTCCGGGAATGGAAAATCCTAAGATCCCTACAGGAGATATAGAATTAGTAGCTAATGATTTAGAAATTTTAAATACTTCAAAAACTCCACCTTTTATTCTTGATGAAGATACTTCAGGAATTTCAGAGGCTTTGAGATTAAAATATCGTTATTTAGATATGCGAGCAGTAGATGGACTTAAACCTTTTATTTTTAGACATAAAGTAAATCAAACAATAAGAGAATTTTTAAATCAAAAAGGGTTTCTTGAGATAGAAACACCGTTTTTAACAAAAAGCACACCAGAAGGAGCAAGAGATTACTTAGTCCCAAGTAGGATGTATCCTGGAAAATTTTATGCCCTTCCTCAATCTCCGCAATTATTTAAACAAATCCTTATGGTAGCAGGTGTGGATAAGTATTACCAAATTGTAAGATGTTTTAGGGATGAAGATTTAAGAGCTGATAGACAACCAGAATTTACTCAACTTGACATAGAAATGTCATTTGTTGAGGAAGAAGATATAATGAATTTAGTAGAAGAACTTTTTGGATATCTTTTTGAAAAAACTTTAAATATAACTCTTCCTAAGTTTCCAAAAATTTCTTATGATACAGCTATAAAAGAATATGGGACAGATAGACCTGATATACGATTTGATCTTAAATTGAAAGACATTTCTACTATTGCAAAAGAAACTAAATTTCAAGTTTTTAGAAATGCTCTGGAAGCTGGGGGAATTGTAAAAGGATTTAAAGTTCCTACAAATTTTTCAAGAAAAGAAATAGATGAATTAACAAAATTTGCCCAATCACTTGGTGCAAAAGGACTGGCATGGATTAAATATGATAAACAAGCTGGATCTTCTGATAAAAAATGGTCTTCACCAATTGTTAAATTTTTTGAACCTTCTCAACTTGAAACACTGGAAAGCATATTTGATTTGAAAGAAGAAAAAGCGATGCTTTTTTTTATTGCGGATAAAGAAGAGCTTACAAATCTGGTTTTATCTGAATTAAGAATTCATGTAGCTAATAAATTAAAACTTATTCCGGAAAAAAGTTTTAGCTTTGTATGGATTGTAGATTTTCCTCTTTTTGAATGGGATGATAAAGAAGATCGTTTGGTTTCAGTTCATCACCCATTCACCCATCCAAAAGATGAGGATATAGAATTATTAGAAAAAGATCCTTTAAAGGTTAGATCAAGGGCTTATGATCTTGTGTTAAATGGTATTGAAATTGGTGGAGGAAGTATCCGTATTCATAAAAGAGATTTACAGGAAAAAATTTTTAGATTGCTTAATATTCCCGATGAGGAGGTCCGAGATAGGTTTGATTTTTTATTAACTGCTTTAGAATATGGAGCACCACCTCATGGTGGCATTGCTTTTGGATTGGACCGTCTTATTATGCTTATGTGTGGGAAAAAGAGTATAAGAGATGTAATACCTTTCCCAAAAACTCAAAGAGCTCAATGTTTATTAACTTCAGCCCCTGCAGAAGTAAAAATAGAACAGATTTTAGAATTACACCTTCTTCCTGGATGGGAAAAAAAGAAAGAAAAATAACAAAAAATGCAGTTTTTTCTTGAGGGTTCTTTAAAAGGACTCAGTAAATGGTTAAGATTTTTAGGATATAAAACAGTGGTCTGCGAACATAGAATTACAAAAGAAGAAATAATAAAACATAAAAATAAATTTTTTCTTGTTACAAGTAAAGAAACAGCAAATATTCTTGAAAAAACCGGTATTAATTATTTGCTTCTTCCTAACGAGAACATTAAAACCCAATTGTTTCTTGTTATCAATAAATTAAATTTAAATCTTGAGCTCAAACTCAATATCTGCACAGTGTGTGGAGAAGAGCTTATACCTATTAAAAAAGAAGATTTCAAGGATAAAATCCCACCGAGAGTGTACGAAAGATTTGACGAATATAACTTTTGTCCTAAATGTAAAAGAATTTATTGGGAAGGTGATCACATACAAAGACTTAAACAAAAATTTTCTGCTATGATGTCTTTAATTTCTCAATCAAAATTTTCAAAATAGTTTCTGCATCACCTATTAATGCTAAATTAGCCATTTTTACAAATGGTGCATTTTTATCCGTGTTTATCGCTATAATGAATTCCGAATCTTTCATACCTTCTGTATGTTGAATAGCTCCTGAAATTCCAAAGCCTATATAAATTTTAGGTCTTACAGTAACTCCGCTTATTCCTATCATTCTTTCTTCTTCTATCCAACCTTCATAACATACCGGACGCGTTCCTCCAACTTCTGCTCCAAGAATTTCTGCAAGTTCAAAAAGCTTCTGAAAATTATTTTTATTCTTAAGACCTCTTCCACCAGCCACTACTATTTTAGCTGAAGAAAGTTTTGGACGTTTCTTTTTAAATGGTTTAAATTTTTTAAGATTGATGGAGCTTTTCCAGGAAAAATCTTCAGGGAAAATAACTTCTTTAAACTTAGGTTCTTTTTCTGATTTTTTTATACTAAAAGCTCCTAAGGAAATTGTAGCCATTATAGGATGGGTTGTAGATTTAAGTTGAGCTATAATATTTTCTCCAAAAGTAGGTCTTGCCATTATTATTTTATTATTTTTAAGTTCTAAATGATTTACATGAGCACAAAGTCCTAAATTAAGAGTTCCGGCAATTCTTGGAGCAAGAGATGTTCCAATTGAGTTAGCAGGAAAAAAGAATCCTAAAGGTTGCGTGATTTTAATTAATTCAATTAATACATTAGCATATAAATCATCTCTAAAAAAATAAAGCTCAGGATGTAAAATTAACCATACCTCATCAGCTATAGATTTTTTAATCTCTTCCAGATTTTTGATATTTTCTACAGAATCTGAAAGACATACAAGGATTAGTTTTTTCCCTAATTTTTGAGTAATAGGTTTTAAAGGAGTTAAAATTTCTAATTTTTCTCCAAAAGCCAAAATTTCATTTTTAGAAAGTTCTTCAAGCCTAATTTTATTTATCATTTCAATTTTACTCCCTTATAATTTTTCTTTTATTACTTCTATCAATTTTTCAACAAGTTCATGTGGATTTCCTTCAAGAATTAAACCTTTAGCAGTTATTTCTTTTTCAAAAACATCAACAACCTGTGTAGGAGAGCCTTTCAAGCCAAGTTTTTCAGGGATTAGATTTAAGTCTTTTGCAGTAAAAATTTCTGGTTCTAAATTTTTAACTTGGAGCAATCTTTTTAAAGAAGGAGGTCTTATATAGTCTAAATTTGGAGAAATACTTGCAATAAAACTTTCGTTTATTTCCAGTTCTTCTTCTCCATATTCGATTTCTCTTGTTACTATCCAGCTTTTATTGATTTTTTTGATATCTTTTACATTGGTTATAGAAGGGATTCCAAGTTTTGCAGCTGTTTCTGGTGCTACCTGTGCAGTTTCTCCATCTATGGATTTTAATCCCATAAGTATTAAAGAAAAAGGAGCAAGTTTTTTTATAGCTGATGCAAGAACATAACTTGTTGCAAGAGTGTCAGATCCTGCAAAAGCTTTGTCAGAAACCAAAATCATTTTATCTGCACCAAGAGCATAAGCATATTTTAAAACTGGAATTACATTAGGTGGTCCCATAGAAATAGCTATTATTTCAGCAGAATAAATTTCTTTTAATCTCATTGCCATTTCCAAGGCAGATTTATCAGGGGGATTTAATATCAACTCAGCATCTTCTCTTTTAAGAGTATGGGTTTTTGGATCAACTTTTACTGTTCCTGGTTTTGGGACCCCTTTTATACAAACAATTATTTTTTCCATTTCTGTCCTCTATTTGTAATATTTTAGAAGTTCTCTGGCAATTATATTTCTTTGAATTTCATTTGTTCCTTCGTAAATCTGCAGACATTTAGCATCTCTGAAGTATTTTTGCACGGCATAATCTCTCATATATCCATATCCACCCATCATTTGAATTGCTCTTTCTGTAACCCACATTGCAACATCAGTAGCAAAACATTTAGCCATGGAAGAAGCATAAGAAATATCTTTAGCCCCTGTATCAATATATCTTGCTACATTATAAATCAAAGCTCTTGCTGCTTCTATTTTCATAGCCATTTCAGCAAATGTATGACTTACAGCCTGGAAATTATAAATAGGCTGTCCAAATTGAGTCCTTTTAGTGGCATGTTTTAAAGAGACTTCCATAGCAGATTGTGCAATACCAAGTGCTTGAGCACCCGCACCGCATCTTGCATAATCAAGAGTTTTCAAAGCAATAATAAATCCCATTCCCTCTTTTGCTAAAAGTCTATCCTTAGGAATTTTGCAATCATTAAAAAACAATTCTGTAGTAACTGATGCCCGTAATCCCAATTTTTTTTCTTTTTTTCCTATAGAAAACCCAGGATCTCCTTTCTCTACAATAAAAGCGCTTGCTCCTCTTGCTCCTTTTGAGGGGTCTGTTAAAGCAATTACTATATAAATATCTGCTATTCCGCCATTGGTAATCCATTGTTTTAATCCATTAAGAATATAATAATCTCCGTCCTTTTTTGCTGTGGTTTTAATTGCAAAAGCATCACTTCCAGCTTGAGGTTCTGTTAAAGCAAAAGCACATAATTTTTTACCTTTAGCTATATCTGGAAGATACTTTGTTTTCTGTTTTTTATTTCCAAAAAGAAGAATAGGATAGGAACCTAAAAAAGATGCTGCATAAGTAGTTGATACACCTGCACAATAATAAGAAAGATGTTCCACTGCAAGACACATTTCAAAATTACCCCAGCCCAGTCCTCCATATTCTTCAGGAATAATAATGCCAAATAGATCAGCATGAGCCAATGCTTTAATAGGTTTTTCATCGAATATTTCCTTTTCATCCCATTCAAGTGCATAAGGTTGTATATATTCCTCTCCAATTTGTTTTATTAAATCTATTAAAATCTTCTGTTTTTCTGTGAGATTATAATTTAACATAAATTACCTCTTTAATATGCAAAAATTTTTAAAATTTATCTCATTTTAAATTAAATTTCGGGGTAAATCAAGATGATAAAATTTAATATGTGTTGACATTTTATATTTTAAGCCTTAACATTTATATTATAAAAAATTGGATTAATTAGGAGGTGAAAATAGATATGAAAATAAAAATGGTAATTCATGGAATAGCTATGGATCCTGTTTCCAATAGTCCTGTGATGCTTTTAAAAGAAGTCGAAGGTGATAGAATTTTACCTATATGGATAGGACTTTTAGAAGCTACTTCTATTGCTGCTAAAATAGAAAATATTCAGTTTCCGAGACCTTTAACCCATGATCTTATGAAAAATATTTTTGATTTTCTTGGAGTGAAAATTCCAAAAATTGAGATTGTAGATTTAAGAGATAATACTTATTATGCGATTATAACCTTGGATATTGAAGGAAAGACTATAGATATTGATGCAAGACCAAGCGATGCAGTTGCTCTTGCTTTAAGAACCGGAGCTGAAATTTTTGTAAAAGAAGAAGTATTGGAAAAGAGTCAAGTTTATAAAGAAACTCCACAAGGTATGGAAAAAGAAAAACAAATGGTGGGTACCACTGAAGAAGAAAAAGAAAAACTTAAAAAGATACTCGAAACACTGGATCCAAAACAATTTAAATATAAAATGTAATTTTTTGATGATTGATCTTCACTGTCATTCAGTTTTTAGTGATGGGGAATTAATTCCTGCAGAAATCTGGAGAAGAGTAAAAGTTTTAAATTATTCGGCTATTGCTATCACTGATCATGCAGATCATTCAAATTTTGAATTTATTATTAAAAATCTTTTAAAAATTAAAGAAAAATTTAAAGGGCTTGTTCCTAAATTAATAATAGGTATAGAACTTACTCATGTGCCACCGGAATTCATTCCAGAGTTAATTAAAGAAAGCAGAAAAGCAGGAGCAGAGATTGTAGTTGTTCATGGAGAAACAATAGTAGAACCTGTAGAAGAAGGGACTAATTTATCCGCTATAATAGGAAAAGCAGATATTCTTGCACATCCAGGATTAATTAGAGAAGAAGAAGTTAAATTAGCCTCAAAGAATGGAGTATTCCTGGAAATTTCAGGGAGGAAAGGACATTGTTTTACAAATGGGCATATAGTTAAACTTGCCAAAAAATATGAGGCTCCTTTAGTAATAAATTCCGATGCTCATGCTCCTTCAGATTTACTAACAAAAGAAATGGCTTTAAAAATAGGTATTGGAGCAGGCCTTACACAAACTGAAGTAGAAGCTATATGGAAAAAGACGAAAGAACGCTTCGTTTAATTGAGATTGTAGAAGATTTGAAAAAAGTATTTCTTGAAAAAGGTTATCCAGAGAGTATACTTTTTACTTTTTGTTCATTTACATTTACTCTCGATAAACTAAATTTTAATTTTAAATTACCTTTAGTAGTTAAAGAGGAAAATAAGATTTATTTTGTAGTAGATTATAAACCAGCTTCAGCAGGCCTTGCCTCTTTTGAGAGGGGTTTATTGGCATTGGCAAGAGTTCTTTTTCATCCACTTCCATTTTATAGTTTATTAACCAACCTTGAGAAATTTTTGCTAATAAATAATTATACCTGTGAAACAAAAAATGGCGGAAAAAATATCATACCTTTTTATGAAGAAATAAAAACTTCTATTCCATCACGTTTCAAACAATTCAACATGGATATAGAGAAAAAAATACTTGCTCTTTATCTTTCCGGCGGCTGTAAAGATAATGTATGTGCTTTAGGGATCCATTAAATCTAAATTTCTTTTCAAATTTTTCTGACAAACTGAACAAAAATTTTTACTTTTTTTATCTGTATCAATTATAGAATTTGAAAAATGCATTACACATGTAGGATTGTTACAATGTTGTAAATAAAACAAATGTCCAAGTTCATGAGTAGCTTCTTTTAATATTCTTTCTATAAATAAAAATTCATCCTTTGGTAAACCGTAAAATTCCTGTTTTAACCTTGATAAAGATATAATTGCTATCCCATTATTAATATCTGCTAAACCAAAAATAAAATTTAATCCAGGAAAATAAAGATCTACATCTACTATAATAAGCCATTTTTCCATATCAGTTTTTTTAAGTACCTTTACTTTATTTATAATTTCTGAAGCTAAATATTGGTTTCTTTGAGAATTATAAGCAAATTGAATATTAAATTTTAACTTTAAGATATTTATTTTTAAATTAAATACTTTTTTAAGATGGGTTTCTAAAAATTTCAGAATATCCTTTTTGAGATCACATATAGGGATAATTTTTATTTCTATCAAGAATAAAACCTCTGTCTCAGGGTTTCAAATAAAGAAATAGCTAATGCTATAGCTACATTAAGACTTTCGATTTTACCTTTCATAGGAATTTTTACTTTCCAATCGCATTCTTCCAATATACTTTTTTTAATTCCTCTTGCTTCATTACCTGCAATAAAAACTATTGGTATTTTAAGATCTAATTTATATAAACTTTGATCTGTATGAGGTGAAAGTCCTATTATCCATAGTCCTTTATCTTTAAAAAATTTAATTGCATGCTTCAAGTTAGTTACTTTTACAATGGGTATATTAAATACAGAACCCGAAGATACTTTTATTACTGTTCCAGTTATATCACAACTTCTCATTTTAGGGATAATTACCCCGTGAACCCCTGCTGCATCAGCTATTCTTATAATAGATCCAAGATTTTGTGGGTCTTCTACCTCATCAAGCATTACCACAAGAGGAATTTCATTTTTTTCTTCCCAGTTTTTAACAACGTCTTCCAGATCGCTATAACAAAATCTACTTATATAAGCTACTACTCCTTGAGTATTTATATTTTTTCCTATCTTAGGAGGTATAAACTCCTTTTGAGAAACTAATTTTACTGGGATATTTAATTTTTTTGCTTTTTCTAAAATTTGATATTTTTTTCCTTTTAAAGTCTTTTTTTCTATCCAAATTTCTTCAATAAAATCTGGATTATTTTTTAATGCTTCTAAAACAGGATTGATTCCCCATATAGGCTGAGACATAAATTATTTTAAAACCTCTGAGAGAAATTTGATAAATTTTTGATTTCTAAAAGTTCTTTGCATTTCAGCATTTATAATATTGAATAATATATTTTTGCTTTCTTCAAGATTTTCATTAACAATTACATAATCAAACCAAGAAGCAAATTTTAATTCTTCTTTAGCTCTTTCCAATCTTTTTTTAATTTTTTCTTTATTATCTGTTCTTCTTCTAATAAGTCTTTTTTCCAGTTCTTCCATACTTGGAGGAGCTACAAAAATAAAAACTGCCTGATTCCCAAAATATGTTTTTAACCGTGTAGCACCGATTACTTCTATATCTAAAACTAAATGTTTATTTTGAGAAAATGCTTTTTCAATTTCACTTTTTGCTGTTCCATAATAAGCATCATGCACTTTTACCCATTCCAAAAATTCTTGCATTGCTATCATTTGCAAAAATGTTTTCTCATCAACGAAATAATAATCTTTTCCATCTATCTCTCCGGGTCTTGGAGGACGAGTTGTATGAGATACAGAAAAATAAAAATCTTTTTCAGGAAGAAATCTAAGAAGAGTAGTTTTACCTACTCCTGAAGGGCCTGAGATTATGATAATAAGATTTTTTTGCATTATTCACTACTTTTTTCTATTTTCTCTAATACATCTGTAGACATTCTTTGAGCAACAGTTTCTGCTTGGATAGCTGAAAGGATTACATGATTACTATCAGTAATTATAATTGAACGGGTTTTTCTACCTTGTGTTGCGTCAATTAATCTTTTTGTCTCTTTTGCTTCTTCTTTCAATCTTTTCATTGGAGCAGAATTGGGATTTACAATAGCTATAATTCTATCAGCCACTACATAATTTCCAAAACCAATATTCAATAATTTACAACTGCATCCCATTACTTAACCTCCTTAATTATATTTAAATTTTTTGAATTTTTGTAAAATGTTTTTAAAAATTTTAAATCACTTTTTTATTTTGTCAATTTTTTTGCAATTTCTCGTTTTTTTAAAATGGATAAAAATAACCGAAATATTTGAAGTTTCAGAAAATTAGATGTAAAGACTATTTTTTTAAAGAATATCTGCCAATTACAGTTTCTCCTGCGAAGACCTTATGACCGGTTTTTATATATATTTCTGCATCCATGGCAGGGAAAAGAAGCTGTGTTTTGGATCCAAATTCGCATATGCTTATTGGCTCTCCTGCAATTACTTCATCTCCTGCTAATAAAAAACTTTCACAATTTTGAAAAATACTTTTTGGAGTCTGAATTAACCAGAAAGGAATTCCATCTTCTCTTTCTATTAAAAAAGAAACCTGTTTTATTCCTGTTTTAATTTTTGAAAAATCTATCTTTAAAATTTTTCCAATTACAGGACTTCTATTGATGTAAACATCCCAGATCTGTGTAAAAATTTCTATTTTCCAGAGTGGATATGGAGCAATTTTGTCGTTTTCTTCAATTTCGCATGAAATTATTTTACCATCTGAAGGAGAAATAATTAGTTCAGGGTTTAATATACATTCTCTTCTCGGGTTTCTAAAAAAATAAGCATTTAAAATACTTAATAAAATTCCTGAAAAAGCAAGTTTTCTTTTTTTGATAAAATACATCCCAGCAGAAAAACAAAGAGGAGATAGGATCCAAGGGATGCCTTTTTTATGTATCATTAGTTTTCTAAGATCTTATTTTTACAGATGGAAAGAGATTTTCTTCTGTATGAGGAAGAAAAAGGGCAGCCATATAATATCCCATAAATTGAGGATGATTAGAAAGTTCTACATGTGTCATCATCTGTGCGATCTCATGCATTTTTAAAAAACTGTTTTTATATAATAAAGCTTTTTTTGCTCCTTGTAAACTGGTATTTCCTAAAAAGAAAAATTTTTCTCTTGGGAGATCGGGGAGTAATCCTATTGTAATTGCATCTTCAAGTTCTATATAATTTCCAAAAGTTCCTGCAAGATAAATTCTTTCTATATCATTAAAAGTTAAACCAATAGATTCAAGTAAAGTTTGATATCCTGCAAACATTGCGCCTTTAGCACGCATAAGATTTTCAATATCCGCTTCTGTAAAAACTATATCTTGACCTGTAGCAGAGTGTTCTTTCCATACAAGTACGTATTCCCAACCATCTTCTCCTTCTCTAATTCTCGGATGTTTTATATCGCTTCTTATTTTTCCAGATTTATCTATAAGACCAACTCTGAAAAGACTTGCTAAAAGAGAAATTAATCCTGAACCACAAATACCTTTTGGCTTTTTTTTCCCGATAGTTATTATCATTGGTTCAAAATCAACAGGATCAATGCTTACAGCTTCAATAGCTCCTGTAGTAGCTCTCATTCCATGCTTAATTCCTCCTCCTTCAAAAGCTGGACCAGCTGAGCAAGCAGCGCACATTAAAAATTCTTTATTACCAAGAACTATTTCTCCATTAGTTCCTAAGTCTATAAAAAGAGTAATTGGGTCTTCATCTGCAATTTTAGAGGCTGTAACTCCTGCAACAATATCTCCTCCAACATAACTTGCCACACATGGAGCGATTTGAATTAATGTTTTATCTTCAAGTTCGAAGCCAAGCTTATTTGCGGGAAATACAGGAAATTCAGAGGTAACAGGAACATAAGGATATTCTCTTAAAAATCTCGGTTCCAGTTCTAAAAATAAATGAGACATAACAGTATTTCCTGCAACAGATATTAAGGAAATTTCTTTACACTCTTTTTTAGCAGTTTTACAAAGTTCTTTTATTAAAGAGTTTAATTTATTTGTTATTTTTTCTGAAAGTATTCTCAATCTTTCTTTTTTACGAGCAAATTCAATTCTACTTATTACATCTTCACCATAACTAATTTGAGGATTATAATCTGAGGTATAAGCTAAAACTTTTCCTGTATTCAAATCTATAAGTTCCAGTTGAAGAGTGGTTGTTCCTATATCTATAGCTACTCCTAAATTAGAATTACTTTTATCACCAGCTTCTATATCCATTAGATAAATTATATTTTTTCTTACATCTTCGTAATAGCTTACTGTAATCTGGAAATTATCTTTCCTTAATTCGTAAGGGAGTTTTCTTAAAAGAGATAAATTTATTTCTGGTTCATTAATTCCGAGCTCAGAAAAACGTGTTTTTAATCTAATCCAGTCAGAGATATTATTTTCTATAGTAGGAGTAGAAAGTTTTATAAAAAATTTTTTATAAGCTGAATTAACAATTTCTTTTTCTTCAACATATAAAGCTTTTGCTCTTTTTCTAATTGGTCTGAGAAGTGCTCTTCTATCAACTTCACTCTCAACAGGTATCCTTATTGTCAAATCAGAAAGTGGTATAAGTGTACACGCTTTATAAAAACCGTCGGATAAAATTTCACCTTTTGCTTTTCCTTTTTCAAGAATTACTTTACATTTATTACATGCTCCCATTCCTCCGCAAGAGGCATTTATGTGAATTCCTGCTCGCATGGCAGTATCCAAAACAGTTTCTCCAGAAAGAGCTTCAATTTCTACATCATAAGGTAAAAATTTTATTTTTGGCATATCTTAATACCTCACCAGTTGTTTAATTTGAAATAATATATTATAGTAATTGAATTTCTAAAACAATTAATTTGGAGAACTTGTGAAAAAATGAACGTTATCTTATAAATATTAATTAATTGTAATACAAAAATTAAAAATTGTAACATTAAGTAATTAAATAAGGAGGTAAAGATGAATGAAATTGAAAAAGTAAAATATTTAACTGATCACTGGATTGAACATACTGAAGAGCATGCAGAAGAGCTTTTAAGATGGGCTGAGATCGTTGAAAATATCGAAGAAGGAAATGAAATTGCAAAAGTTTTAAGAAAAGCTTCTGAAAAATTTAAAGAAGCAATAGAAATTTTAAAAAAAATTAAAGATTAATAACATTATTTAATACAAATTTTTATAAAACATATTGTTTGAGATTCTTGTTATTAAATTTTTTAAAATTCTTAATTCATTTGTTAACTTTGGATTTTCAATTTGTAAAAATGTAAATTTACATTTTTTACATTTTTTACATTAATTTACATTTACAATTTAGTATTTCCTAAGAAATTCAAGATTTTAATTATGGCATGTTTATTGCTTTTTATAAAATACTATGAAAATAAAAATAAAAAATTTAATTATTATAAGTTCATTTATTTTTTTCTTAATTTTACCTGTTATTGGAAAAAGTGAAGAAAAGGAATTTTTTAATTTATTTAAAAATTCACAAATTTTTAGCTCATATTCCTTAGATGAAAATGTTCTTGATAAAATTCGTGGTGGAGGGACAAAAACTTTTTTCCAAACTGGTCAAGGAAATAAGATTATTTTATGGGATGAAGCTAAGAAAATTACGCCTACCCAATTAAACATTTTTAAGGGTAATAATAATATAGGTTACTCAACCCTTATAATATCTGCTAAATAGGAGAAAAGAATGAAAAAATTAACATTATTGACATTTATTTTTCTTTTTATTCTTAATGGTAAAGCTTTAAGTGAAAAAATTAACAAAACCTTAATTACAGATGATGTATTTACAGGTGCTTCAGGGATAGTAGGAGTAAATATGGCTTCCGGAGATAATCATGTCCAAAGTAACATGCGAGTAATAAATTTAGGAAGCAATGGTTATACCTTAGGATTTATAGAACAACAAACAATGTGTATAAATAAAATGCCTACTATAGCTATAGACTTAATTGGAGGTAATGCTTTTTCACATATAAAAGGTGTTTTTTCTATTAATCAAGCTTCTGGTTCTGGAAGTGCTGAAGCTAATTTTGTTTCTATTTCTATTGGTAAAAAATTAGAAAACTTGGTTCTTGCTCAAACTGTAGCAAAAGTAAAAAATCAAGATCAATATTCGGGAGAGTTTTTAGATATTATTTGTAGATCGGCTTTCTTTGAGGCAAAAGGGGTGGTACAAGTTAATCAATCAGCAGGTGGAGGAAACGCTCTTGCAAATACTTTCCATTTAAATTTTATAAAAGGCAATTTTTAAATAACATAAAAAAACTAAAAGGAGGTGTGCTATGTTAAAAAGAGTGCTTAGAAAAAAGTTAGTTTTAGCAGGTGCTTTAGCATTTTCAGTATCTTTATTAGCTCCTATAGGAGCTAAGGCTCAAGGATTACCGGATTTATCTGATTTATGTGGTGTTGAATGCACAGGGTATTTTGATTTTGATGGAGAATTGAGTGGTAATTTGGATATTACACTTCAAGTAATGGGTGTTGCTGATTTGGAAGCTTATCTTTCTCTTATTACAACTGATATTTCAATTACTAATACCGGAGAAGATATGAAAGTGAGTGGGTTGGTAAGAGCACTCAGCAAAAATGATCAGTTTCTTATGTATAATTCAATTTGGAATTATGGAACTGAAAATGAAGCAACAGTAAGTGGTGATGTTCTTAGTGGAGCACAGGGTAACATAGGTGCTAATGTAGTAGCAGGAGATTATAATGCACAGAGTAACGTAGTAGCTATTGCTGCTGGAGAAGAAGAAACTTCTTTAGTTGAATCTAAAACTTTTAGTGTCCAAAAGGCTAAATTTAATGAAGTAAATAATGAAGGAGTAACAAATACCGCTTCTGCAAGTGATAATGCATTATCAAATGCAATAGGAAATATCCAAGTTAACATTGCTGCTGGAGTTGATAATGCTCAGACAAATCAATTAGGTATAGCTGTTGGTCCAGCTAAGGTTGGAATGAGTGTAGCATATGTTCAGCAAAAATCTAAATATAACATAGTAAGCAATGAGCCTATCATAGAAGAAACAGAAGGAGGAGAAATTCCTATTGAATTAGAAGTTCAAATGAGCGAAAATATCTCGGGAAGTATAGAAAATGGTTGGTATACCGGAACGGAAGAAGGAACTATATGGTATGCACCTGGTCAACCGGAAAATGACTACTCTGGAACAGAAAGCGGAGAAATTGGTGGAGATATAGAGATAGAGAATATTGAACTTACTGGAACTATTACAGGTTCTATACCTATAGGTATAACAAGTGTTAACACCACAAATATAGCATCTTTAAGTGGTAGTGTGCTTTCAGGTGCAGTAGGAAACATAGGTGTTAATGTTGCAGCAGGAAGTAACAACCTTCAGGCAAATACTCTTTCTGTAAGTTATGTATCTGGTGGTGTGAGTGTTCCTACTGGTATCGAACTTTCTACTCCTTAGTAAACCAAGTAAAAAGATTTTGATAAATAATTAAAGGGGGCCTTAAGCCCCCTTTTATCCTTTAATTAGAGGTAAAAATGGTTATAACAATATTATCAAAAAGTTTAATTCTCTTTATTTTTTTAGTTCTTTTTCCGCTTCATAAAACTTATTCTGGAGAAATAGAGATTAAAATAGGATCATACGGAGGTTACTTTCAAAAACGTGTATTAAGTATAAAAGAACTTCGTTTTAAAAATCTTATAAAACAAAAATATGACCTTAGTTGCGGTAGTGCTGCCCTTGCTTCGTTACTTAAATATTATTACAACCTTAATATAAGTGAAGAGGATATAATAAAAGATATTTTAACACATGGAGAAATTGAAAAAATTAAAGCTCGCGGTTTTTCAATGTTAGATCTTAAGCAAAGTGCAGAAAGATTTGGTTTTAAAGCAGGGGGATATAAAGTTCCTCTTGAAAAGCTTCATTTAATAAAAATACCTACTATTATTCTTTTAGATATTAATGGGTATAAACATTTTGTAATTTTAAAAGGTGTTAAAAACAACAAAGTATTTATAGCAGATCCAGCCTACGGGCATAAAATAATGGATTTAAATGAATTTAAAAAATCCTGGAATGGGATACTTCTTGCTGTTTTTGGAAAAAAGAAATCAAAAAGAGTTTGGAAACTTAAAGTTAAGAAAGTTCCAAAAGAAAATATATGGGCATTGGAAAATAGTGTCATTACAAATTTTCTTTTAATAAGGCAACCTTTTGAAATTAAACCTTAGGGGGATTAAGATGTTTAAAAAAATTTTTTTAATTATTAGTTTCATCTTAGTTGTAACAGGATTTATAAGAATATTTAAAAGTTTCGCATTTGAGAATAATATATTTGAAGGAAAAATACCATTTAAAGCAGAAGCAGTTAAAGAAACCGAATTAGAAAAATTAAGAGGAGGTTATATGGGAGTTTATTTTCAAGTAATTTTTACAGGATATTGGGATACTTTAGGACAAAATTATGTTAGTATAAAAGGAAATAACAATGATTTTATTAATATAAATAATCAAAATACTTCTGATTTTTCAATAGATACAATATCTTCATCCTCACAAGTGAAAGTAAAAAGTATTGCAGTTATAGGTGGTTTTAATGGAGGAAATGGCATTTTTCAAATTAATCAAGTTCCAGGTTCAAATAATATAGTAAATAACAACTTAATAATAAATATTGCTATTTTTACTACTCACGAAGCATCTACAGAGGCTTTAAGAGGAATATTTAATATTTTACCATATTGAAAAATTTCAATAACTTTGATATTTTGACTAAAAATAAAAATGTAGTATAATATGATATTTACATTTTATAAAAGATTGATTAATGAAAAAATTTATTTTTTTAATTATAATTTTAAATTTTATAATTTTAAATTTTATTATAAATTTAAAATCGGGTATATGTGCAGAAAAGAGAAAAGTTACAACTCCTGAAGAGGCACTTTTACAAGAAAAGGGTGGTGTTTTACTTCCTAAGGGAACTTTAGTTATTGAGCCAGGTTTTCAATATTCCTATACTTCACGAGCTCGAATAGCTATAAGTGGATTCACTATTTTGGAAGCAATAGTAATAGGTAAAATTAAGACAGAAGATGTGAGAAAAGATATATTAATGGGGTATGTTAATTTTCGTTATGGCCTTTTAAAAAATCTTCAAATAGAGGCTCAGATTCCTTATCTTTATCGCAGAGATCGTTATGCTTATAAAGAAGGTTCTTCTACTACAGAGAAAATTATTTATGATTCAAATATTGGAGATATTTCTTTTGGAGCTTCCTATCAACTTTTATATGAGAAGGGTAAAATACCAGATGTTGTATTTAATTTAAAAGTTAAAACTCGAACAGGGAAGGACCCATATAATATAGAAACTGACGATCGAGGAAGACCTAAGGAACTTCCTACAGGAAATGGTCATTGGGGAATTTCAGGAGGTATAACAGTAGTAAAGCGAAGCGATCCAGCTGTTTTATTCGGAAGTTTAGCTTATTTTTATAATTTTAAACGTAATATAGGAGGGGAATATGGAGAAGTAAAAGCTGGGGATAGTATTGATTATAGCATAGGTATAGCTTATGCCTTAAATGAAAAACTTTCTACTTATATTTTTTATGATCAAAAGATATATACCTATACAAAACAAAATGACAAAAAAATCCCGGGTACTGATTTTAATGTAGCTATACTTTATTTTGGAAGTTCTTATGTAGCAACTCCTAAGGTAGCTTTTAATATTTCAATTGGTATAGGTCTTACCTCTGATGCCCCAGATGTGACTGTTGAAATAAGACTTCCTATAAAATTTTAATTATTTAGGTATATCAATTTTGTAATATCTAATAAGATTATAAATTGTGGGTCTGCTTACCTTTAAAGCTTTAGCTGTTTTAGTTATATTAAAATTATAATTTTTTAATGTTTCTAATAATTTAGATCGATCTATAATTTTTTTTCTTTTATGGGTCTTTTTTTTATCTATTTGTAGAAAGTCTGTTAATGATTCTAATTTATTACTGAGTCCAAGATCTTCAGGTGTAATTTCTTTATTTTCAGATAATACAAGGGCTCTTCGAATTCTATTAATTAATTCTCTTACATTTCCAGGCCAATCATAATTCATAATAGCTTTTTTTGCATCTTCAGAAAGTTCTTTAAAAGGTACATTGTATTCTTTAATGAATTTTTTTAAAAAATAATTAGCTAAAACAATTTTATCATTTCCTCTATCTCTTAAAGGTGGAAGTTTTATAGTAAATACGCTTAAACGATAATATAAATCTGCTCTAAAATTTCCGTTTTTTACTTCTTCTTCAAGATCTCTATTAGTTGCAGCAATAACTCTTACATCAACTTTTTTGGATTTTTCACTTCCTATCGGTTCAATTATTCCGGTTTCTAAAAATCTTAAAATTTTTGCTTGCAGAGATAGAGGTAATTCCCCTATCTCATCAAGAAAAAGTACACCTTTATGAGCTAATTCAATTTTTCCTTTTTTGGAAGAATACGCACCAGTAAAAGCACCTTTTTCATATCCAAAAAGTTCTGCTTCTAATAGAGTTTCTGGTATAGCTGCACAATTTATTATTATAAAAGGCTCACCATTTCTAAAACTTCTTTCATAAATAGCCTTAGCTACTAATTCTTTACCTGTACCACTTTCCCCGAGAATTAAAACAGGTATATCTAAAGGAGCTACTTTTCTTATTAAAGAAAAAACTTCTAACATCTTCTCACAAGTACCAACAAATTCTATGTCTTCAATATAATTTTCTTGAGATAAAATAAACTTGTTAAAATTTATATATAACTGAATTAAATTTTCTATTTTTACTTCACTTAATAAATTTTTGATTCTATATAAAAATGTTTGCTTAAAATGGTGAAACAGATATTCTGGAGTAAATATTTCTAAAGAAAAATGGCAGCTCGGACATATGGTATGATTGTCAAGAGGAGAATTACAATAGGGACAAGTTTTCCAAGAGATAGGATATAAATTAGAATGAATAAATTCCCAAAGTTTTAAAAGAGTTTCTTTTTCTGTTATTAAAAATTTTATAGCAAATCCTTCTTTATCTTTTCTAATTTTTTTTGCTGGAATTCTTAATTCCGTACCTTTATAAGGAATTAAAATTTCTATAATATTCTTTTTTAATGAAATATTTCCTTTTAAAACACAACCACTTAAACTTAGGCCTTCTAATATTACTTTTTTTCTTTCAATTTCTTCGGTAAGAATATAAGCCTTTATAGGTTTTTTTAAACGTACATCTAAACGCATGTAATTAATATTTATTGAAGAAATATTTATAAAATAAAATTTGAAGAATATCAAAAAAATAACACAAAAAATATGAATTTCAAGAATATAAGAATAAAAATTTTAAATAAATTTTTTTTAAAATTTATTTATTTTTTTACAAAATACTATTCTATCGATAATTATTTTTTTTAAAATTTTGTTAAAATTAAGTTTAAAATTGGTTTGTTAAGATTTTCACAAAATGTAGAAATATTTTGAAATTGATTAAGATATTTTTTATTAAAAAAATTAAATGGGCTGGGGAATGAGGAAGAGGGGTGAAAATCCCCCGCTGCCCCGCAGCCGTGACCGGGGACGAAAGCCGCTTGGGAAGGCTTATAACCTTCCTCGCTCAGGTGCTCGAGGATTTAAATCTGAAGGGTGCCTGAGTGGGCTACCAAGGATACCCTTGGTAGCGACAGGCCACTGGGTTAGCCAAGAGCTTATAAAAAGCTCTTAGGCTACCTGGGAAGGCGCGGCGAGTAGGTTGATCCGGAAGCCGGAAGACCGCCCCAGCCCCCAATAAACCCGAGGGGGTGAGTCATGAAAGAGTATCTTAAATTTTCATTTTATCAAAAGGTTCGATTTTTTGTGAAATTTTTATTTTAATTTTTAGTTTATCTATTTTAAGTTCTTCATAGTTTTTAAAAAATTAAATTTTTTTGATTTCAAGGAGGTATAGAGATGAAATTGTTAATTTTATTTTTTATTGTTATTTTAATCCCAATCAAGGGATATCCTCAAGAAACTTCTAAGGAAGAAAAATTGCCAGAAATAGTTATTACAGCAACTAAAGTCGAGGAATCACCTTTAGAGGTAAGTTCTTTTGTAAAAGTTATCACAGAAGAAGAAATTGATAAATCTCCTGCAAAAACGCTTGGAGATATTTTTCCCGAATTAGGACTCGGACATACTCACAAATATCCAGGTGCTTTAACAAGTAGAATAAGTATTAGAGGAATATGTTCCGATCTTTTTGATCCTCTTAAAGGCGGGATTCTTATTTTAGTTGATGGTCAAAGAATAAGTACTGCAAATCTTGCCAAAATTCCTTTAGAAGATGTTGAAAGAATCGAAGTTGTAAAAGGACCATTTTCAGTTCTTTATGGAACTCAAGCAATGGGTGGAGTTATAAATATTATTACTAAAAAACCTAAAAAGGAAGGGATTCATTTAAATTTAAAAGGTGAAACAGGTTCTTGGGATTATTGGAAGGGGGCTGCGGAATTAAGTATAAAAAAGAATATAAAAAAGAATTTTATAGATTTTTATATTTTAGAAGAAAGATCATCTCAGGGAGATTACCAGGCAAAACATTATGGGGAAATTGATAACACATCTTACAATGAAAATACAATAGATGCCAAATTAGGAGTTTCCTTTTTAAAAGATCATTATATTTCTTTTGGTTATCAACAATGGAATGGATGGGATATTGGAACTCCTGGAGCAATATATAATCCTACTCCTGAAAATTATTCAGATAAAAAAAGAGACTTTTATAATATTTCTTATAAATTTAAAGATTTAAAAATTGATTATACATATACTTATGATAGAGATGAATGGCACTCATTTTATGGCTCCTTGGAAAGTATTTATACTAAAATTATGAGAGGAAAAGATTTAAATGTAAAACTCCCTATTAAATTTAAAACTCATAGAGTAGTTTTAGGAGGTGAATATTATAATCTTAAAATAAAAAGTAAAACCAATTTAGGAGCTCCTTATTATCCAAATTCCGAGTTTAAAAATTATGGAGTTTTTGCGCAAATTAAATTAAATATTTATAAAGAGAAAATTTTTATAATTTCTGGAGGAAGATACGATTATTTTAAAACTAAAATTCTCAGAACACCTGGGATAATTTCTTTAAAACCTAAGGAAGAAGATATAGACCATTTTAGTGGAAATTTGGGGTTTCTTTTCAGGGTAAATAAAAATTTAAGTATAAAAGCTAATGTTGGAGAAGCTTTTAGAACACCTACAGCAGATGAATTAGCAACTGATTATATATCTTCTTGGGGAACTCATTATTTAGGAAATTCTACTTTGGATCCAGAAGAAGTTATTTCTTTTGATATAGGGTTAGATTACGGAGGAAATTTTGGAATTTTATCTTTTTCATATTTTTATAATAAGTACAACGATAAAATTGTATCTTACTATAATGTCAATTTAAATGCAAAAACTTATAAAAATATAAAAGGTGCAACTATACAAGGTATAGAATTTTCTTATTCAAATGATATTGGAAATTTATTAGGTTTTCCATTTGAATTAGAACCATTTATAAGCTTAACTTATCATTTACAATATAAAGATGAAGAAAGTAAAAGAACTCTTTGGTATATTCCAAAAAGTATCGCAAGTTTTGGTATAAGATTTAATTATAAAAACTTCAAAGCAAGTTTAACAGGTATTTATAATGGTGATGAAAAAGTTCAGGATTGGGCTCCACCATATTATGGGTCAAGGATAATCAAAAAGAAAGATTTTACAATTTTTAATGCTTTTGCATCTTATCAATTTAAAAAATTAGAAACGTTTATCAAAGTTGAAAATCTTTTTAATCGCAAATACGAATATGTAAAATATTATCCTATGCCAGAAGCAAGTTATTATGTTGGTTTTAATTATAAATTTTAAAATTATAAACTTTAATCAAGATGTTTGGAGAACAACGAAGAAAACAGATAGTTTTCTTTTGGTTTGGTTTAAGTTTGATATGTTTCTTTTTTGCAAAAGTTCTTTATGCTACGCAAATTCCTCATCGAATTATTTCTTTAAGTCCGTTTATTACAGAAAGTCTTTATCTTCTTGGTGTTCAAGACAAAATAGTGGGAACTACTATTTATGATAGAAACCCAGGTGCCGAAAATCGAACCAAAGTGGGATCTATTATGGAAATAAATATAGAAAAGGTACTTAGTCTTTCACCAAATTTAATATTAGCTACTGACCTTACACCTGTGCAAGAAATTCAAGCTCTTAGAGCCCGAGGGTTTAAAGTTGAGGTTTTTTCTTTTTGGAAAAGCCTCGATACTCTTTTAAATGAATTTATAAGATTGGGAAAACTTGTAGGTAAAGCACAAAAGGCAAAAACAATAGTAAAAAAAATAAAAAATGAAATTTCAATACTTAATAAGAAAATTCAAGGGCTTTCTAAGCCTAAAGTAATCGTAGAAATAGGAATTAATCCTCTTTGGGTAGCTCCTCGTAATTCTTTTATCAATGATTATATTGAACTTGCTGGAGGAATAAATATAGCTCCTAAAAAATCAGGATTTATTAGTCGAGAAAAAATTCTTACACTTAATCCTGATGTGATAATTATTACAGATATGGGTTTTGAAGCTGAGAAAGAAAAAAGAAGATGGTTTCAGTATCATACTCTTTCAGCAGTTCAAACTAAACGCATTTATATCATTGATTCAGATGATCTTTGTAGCCCGACTCCTCCCAGATTTTTAAAAACCCTTAAACTTTTAATCAAATTATTACATCCTGAAGTGGGGGAGCAATTATGAAAAAAGAAAAAGCAAGGTATTTTTTTCTTATCTTTATTTCATTAAGCTTTTTAGTTTTTATTTTTGCTATAGGGTATACTTCAATGGAATTAAAGTATGTGCCTCTTCCTAAAGAAATAGAAGCTACAGCTATGATTATTTCTAAAAATGCTCGCACTCCTTTTTGGGAAAAAACTTTAATAATAAAATTTCCAAAAAAAAGAAGAGCGCTTTCTACCAGAAATGGGTTTTTAGACATTTGGATAGCAGTAAATCATTCTGCTTCTCCTGAACTATGGAAAAAAGTTTGCAAAGAAAAAAAGAAATCTCATAAAGTGGGTGGATTGGTTTATATAGAGGAATTAAGAAAGGCTTTAGCACAAAAATATAAAATTAAAACTGAAGAAATTGCCATATTAGCCACAGCAGCTGATATGGATAACCTTGCAGTAGTTACAAAAAAATTTAAAACAAAAGAAGTTAATTTAATAGTCACAGCTTTAGTTACAGCAGGAGCTAAAAGTAATGCCTTAAGGACAGGGGTTGATAGTGGATGGTATTTAGATGGTAAAAAACTTAATAAACCTGGAACTGTAAACATTATTTTACTTACCAATGTAAAGCTTACAGATGGAGCTATGGCACGGGCTATTATAACTGCTACAGAAGCTAAAACAGCTGCTTTCCAAGATTTAAAAATTCAAAGTTGTTATACAAAAAATGTCATTGCTACTGGCACAGGCACCGATTCTGTGATTGTTGTGTCAGGAGAAGAAGAACCAATAATTACTTATACCGGTGGTCATAGCAAAATAGGAGAATTAATAGGAAAAGCAGTTTATCAAGCAGTAAAAATAGCACTTTGTAAACAAAACGGCTTTTGCTAAAAATAAAAACTGAAAATGAAAGCAATATATTTTATACTTTGGATTTTAGGAATAGCTTTTAGTTTAAGTTCTTTTGCTTTTAAAATAGCACTTGCTTTGAAATCCATTAAAACTAACCTTAAAACTTCTATATTAATTTTATTTTTCTATTTATTTATATTTTTTATTATTTGCTTTTTTATAAAAATATTTTTTACTTTTGTTGAAAAACTTCTACAGGCTGCTTTTTATATTCATCTTTTTATAGCTTTTGGTCTTATTGGATGGGGAATTTATCTTTTCATTAAACCTAATGTAGGAGAATCTTTTAAATCTGCCCTTGTACTCCTTATACCTTGTCCTGTTTGTATAACTACCATGGCAATTTCAAGTTATTTACTTTTTAAAACTTATCAGATACCTTTTTATTTAGCTGGAATAATTTTAGGAAGTTTTTTCATATTTTTAGTAATGATATTTTACTTTTTAAATTGTTTATTTTTTAAAGACATTCCTCGAGTCTATTCTCAGTTTCTTTTAGGTTTAACAATGATTCTTATAGCATTTTATTTATTAGGTTCCTTTTATTTTCCAGCAAAAATAGAGTCTGCTAAACAAATTTATGCCCAATTTAATAAAAATTTAAATTTTTATTTTTTAAATTATAAAACAGTTTTACTTATATATAGTGTGCTTACTTTAGTTTTATTGATTGGTTTTTTAACAAAAAGTAAAAGGGTAAAAATTTAATGCAATTAATTGCAGGTTTTGAAACTTTTCTTTACATATTTTCATCTTCGCTTTTATTTCCTGTTATTTTATGTTTAATTTTTCTTATTTTTTGGATATGTTATCAAAGTGGTGTGTTTTTAAGAGAATGGATGGAAAGAAGAAATAATATAAACCCAGTTTTAGAAGATTTTAAAAATGAGTTAGAAAGAATATTTTTGAATTATTCAGAAATTGAAATGATAAAATTAGAAATAGAAAAACTTATTGAAGAAAAAGAACTTGAACTAATAAAAGAGCTTGACAAAGTAAGATTTGTAGTAAGAGTTGGACCTGCTCTTGGGCTTCTGGGAACAATTATTCCCATGGGGATAGCTTTAGCAGAACTTGCTAAAGGGAATCTTCCCAAAATGGCAAGTAATATGGTTACAGCTTTTAGCACCACCGTGGCAGGCCTTACATGCGGAACTATAGCCTATGTGATAAGTCTTATAAAACAAAAATGGATAAAAAAAACCTTAGATGAGATGGAATATTTAGCAAAAGTAAAACTCCAAAAATTTAATAAAATCATTATCGAAGGAAATTATAATGGAGTTGAGAAAAAAAGAATCGTGGCTTAAAAAAGATTCATTTTTAGATGACCCACTTTCTGGTGTTGCTAATCTTTTTGATATAAGTGTAGCTTTTATAGTATGTTTAATTATAGCCCTATTTGCTGTATATAATGTTCTCGATCTTCTAAATCCTAAATCTGAAGTCACAATAGTAAAAAAAACATCACAAGGAGAAATGGAAATTATCATAAAAAAAGGAATAAAAATAACCGCAAGAAAAGTTACTAATAAAACTCTTTCAGGAGAAGGAATAAAACTTGGGACAGCTTATAAATTAAAAAATGGAGAAATTATCTATGTCCCAGAATAGAATCTTAATAAGCCTTATTTTTATTATAATAATTTATATTTTTAATATTCAAAATGTAAAAGCAAAGGTTATAAAGATAAGCTTTTTATTAGGTGATTATACAACAAAGCCTTTAGTTAAAGCAAAAGCTCAACTAAAAAAAGAACTTTCTAAAGAGATACTTTCTCAAATAAAAATAAAAATTTTTTGCCAAAAATACTTAAATAAAGAAGATCTAAAGTTTATTCAGGCTTCTCGTATTATAGTAATAAGTCTTATGGGAAGAAATATTTTAGAGGCAGTAAAAAATGATTTAAAAATTGCTTTAAAACACGGAGCTGAGATCTTTGGTGTTTATCCTGAAGGGGTAGAGAAAGAAATTCTTGAAAATTTTCACATTCGTATAGATCCGCAAATTTGTAAGTATAATAGATACGGAGGAATTATAAATTATAAAAATCTCATTTTATATATTCTTAAAGAAAAACTCGGATTAAATGTTTCATATAAGCCCCCTGTTAAAATTCCTGAATTTGCTATTTATGATTGGAAAACTGATAGAGTTTTTACTTCTTATGAAGAATTTTGGAAATTTAAAAGCAAATTAGAGCCTTTAAAAAAACTCAAAAGACCTTGGGTTGGGATAGTTTTTTATAAAATAAATTATACCTCCGAACAAATGGAAGTTATAAAAACTATATGTAAAACTCTTGAAAAACAAGGATTTAATTCACTTTCAGCATGGGGATTTCCTTCTTATAAAGTATTGACAAAATTTTTTATTGATAAAAATGGAAAATCTCGTATAAAAGTTTTAATTGCAATATCGTTAAAAGTAGGAATTATTCCTCAGAAAACCCAAAAAATTCTAAAAAAACTTAATATACCTGTAATTAATGTGATCTCCTTATACTCTCAAACAAAAAAAGAATGGGAGAACTCAAGAAGTGGTTTAAATATTTTTGAAAGAACTTGGCAGATTTTTAATCCTGAATTAGTGGGGATTATTCAGCCTATTATAGTTTCAAGTAAAGAAATAAAAATTGATCCCCAGACAGGAGAAATATTTATTGAAGAAGTACCTATACAAGAAAGAATTGATAGATTAATTGCGAGAGTTAAAGCGTGGATAAATCTTCAAGAAAAATCTAATAAAGAAAAACGTATAGCTATTATTTATTATAATTATCCTCCAGGTAAGCATAATATTGGAGCAAGTTATCTTAATGTTTTGCCAGAAAGTCTTTATTTAATTCTTAAAAAACTAAAGAGAGAGGGCTATGATCTCGGGAATGAAGAGTTAAATAAAGAAATTTTATTTGAGAAAGTTTTAAATTATGGAAGAAACATTGCAAGATGGGCACCAGCCGAAATTGAAGAATTGGTAAAAAAGGGCAATCCGGTTTTAATTCCTATAGAAATATACAAAAAATGGTTTGAAAAACTTCCTATTCAATTTAGAAAAGAGGTAATAAAAAACTGGGGAACACCTGAAGAAGCAAAAATTATGAGTTGGAAAGATAGCAAGGGAAAAAAATATTTAGTTATTCCTGTTGTAAGGTATGGAAATATTATTTTAACATGTCAACCTGCAAGAGGATGGGAGCAAGATTTAAAAAAAGCTTATCATGATACTAAAATACCACCCCATCACCAGTATATTGCATTTTATCTTTGGTTAAAAAGAGGTTTTAAGGTAGATGCTATTATACATCTCGGAACCCATGGAACACATGAATGGTTACCTGGTAAAGAGGTTGGTTTTACAGCTTGGGATTCTCCAGAAATTTTAATACAAGATATTCCTAATATTTATATCTATATTGTTGATGATGTAGGGGAAGGAATACAAGTTAAAAGAAGAGGAATGGGAGTAATTATTGATCATATGGCTCCTTTTCTTGCCTCAGCATCTCTTAATCCAGATCTAAAAAAACTTATAAATCTTATTCAAGATTGGGAATTGGCTAAAAATAAAAGTTTTCTTCTTGCACAGAAAAAACTTGAAGAAATAACAGCTCTTTCTAAAAAACTCGGTCTTTTAAAAGATCTTGGAATAAAATTAGAAAAAAATAAATTTCTTTCTAAAAGAGATATAGAAAAAATTCATACATATTTAGAAGATATAAAAAATACTTTAGTTCCTTATGGGTTGCATGTTTTTGGAAAATCTCCACATAAAGAAGAAATAGAAAAAAGTGCTTACGCTATGGCAAACTTAGAAGATCAGCTTAATAAAAAAGAAAAACAAAAATTAATTGAGGGGTATGAAAAAAGAATTGCTATTTCAGGAAAAGAAGAGATAAAATCATTAATAAAAGCTCTTTCTGGTAAATATATTCGTCCTGGGCAAGGGAATGATCCTTTAAGAAATCCAAATAGTTTGCCTACTGGTAAAAACTTTTATGCTTTTGATCCGACGAAAATACCGTCTCCAAGTGTTTACGAACTTGGTAAGAAACTTGCTCAAGAATTAATAGAAAAATATAAGAAAAAATATGGTAAATACCCAGATAAACTTGCTTTTGTATTATGGGCTTGTGAAACTATTCGCCATGAAGGAGTAATGGAATCTGAAATTTTATATATACTTGGAGTAAAACCAAAATGGAATAAAAGAGGAAAAATAATAGGTTTAGAACTTATTCCAAGAGAAAAACTTGGAAGGCCTCGTATAGATGTTGTAATAACTGCTTCTGGACTTTATAGAGATGTGTTCCCAAATTTAATACAACTTTTGGATTCAGCAATTAATTTAGTTAATTCAGTTAAAGAAAAAGACAATTGGGTTAGAATTCATACTTTTCAGAGAAAAAAATTTTTGGAAAGAGAAGGTATCTCTGAAGAACTTGCAAATAGATTATCTAAAGTACGTATTTTTTCTGAAGAACCAGGAAGCTATGGTACAAATATTGATACTATTATAAGTGCTTCACATAGTTGGGATAATGAAACTAAAATAGCAAATGTTTATTTCTCAAGAATGTCTTTTCCTTTTGGGCAAGGTTTTCACGGGGACAGGATTTATGTTAAAATTAAAGGTGGAGGAAAGAAAAATTTAAATATTTTACTTTTTAAAAATAATTTATCAGGCACTAAAATAGCTTTACATAGTCTTTCTACTTCTGTTTTTGGGACACTTGATAATGATGATTTTTTTCAATATTTAGGTGGATTAGCCCTTGCTATTAGAGCAATAGATAAAAAAAATCCAGAGATTTATGTAACAAATCTTGCCAATCCTTGTAAGCCTCGTCAAGAAACCCTTACCAAAGCTATGGGAAGGGAGCTTAGATCAAGATACTGGAATCCTGAATGGATAAAAGCCATGTTAAAAGAAGGTTATGAAGGAGGTCGTTTGATTTCTCAGATAATAGAAAATTTATGGGGTTGGCAAGTTACAATTCCACAAATTGTCGATTCTACAAAATGGCAGAGAATGTATGAAGTATATGTGCTTGATAAATATAAATTAAATATAAAAGAAAAATTTAAGAAAGGAAAAAATCTTTGGGCTTATCAAGCTTTGATAGCCAGGATGCTTGAAGCAATAAGGAAAGGTTATTGGAAACCTTCTAAGGATGTCATTCAAAGACTTGCTGAGGAGATGGTAGAAACAGCAGAGGAGATAGGACTTGCCTGCTGTGAACATACTTGCAATAATCCACTTTTAGAAAAGTTTATTGTTTCTATTTTGATGAGTATCCCAGGAGGAGAAAGCCAAGCAAAAAAATTTGAAAAAATTTGGAAAAGTATAAAAAATATAAAATTTGTAACATTTAAAAAACATGTTAAAAGTAATAAAGCTGTCTTTTTAAAAGAGAAAACTACTAAAAATATAGATTATGAAAAAGCCCCAGGTAAAGAAAAAACAACTCGAGAAAAGAAATATAAAAAAGTGAAAGGCTATAAAATGGAAGAAGTCTCTTTTGAAGAAGGGCCATCTTCTGCCTCTATACCTTATTTTTATATTATAGGTTTTATACTTTTTGCTTTGGTATTTCTTAAAGGTTTTAGAAGGAAAAGATAAAATTATTATAAGGTCAAAAAACAGGCACCTTTTGCAACAGCAAGAGGGTCATTTAAAGTAAATATTTTTGGTTCAAATCCATCCATTAAATATCTATAAATTTCATTTTTTAATTTTTCAACATTTATATTCCCACCAATCCTTCCTCCAAAAACAACAGCTTCTGGATCTAATAAAGTAATAGCATTAGCTACAGCTATACAGAAAACCCTGAAACCTTCAATTTTATATATTTCACCGGTTTTAAAAAGTTCGATTACTTTCCTTCCAAATTTTTCCTCTATTATCCATCCACTGAAATAGCACTCCAAATGACCAATTCCACCACATTTACAAATTTTATTTCCACCTATAACCCAGTGTCCAATTTCTCCAGCTAATCCCTCACCTTTAAATATTTTCCCATTTATAACTATTCCAGTTCCGATCCCAGTTCCTACTGTAATTCCTATAAGAGTTTTGCAGCCAAAATGTTTAGCAGAATAAAGAGCAAAACAATTTGCATCGTTATCCATAAAAAAAGGGGCTTTTAAATCAAAATTTATATTATAAAAAGGCAAATTCGGAGCTTTTATTATTTTTCCCTTTTTTATCCATCCAGCAATTCCTATTCCGATTTTTTTGATATTTAAGTCTTTAATTAATTTATTAAGGATTTCATTTAATCTTGAAAAATCTTTTTTGGTTGAATAAGTAGCAACATGTTTAAACTTATTATTTTCAAATACAACTATATCTATATTTGTCCCACCTACGTCAACACCAAGGATCATTATTTTAAATATTAAGGTATAAGATACAAAGTGTCAAATTATAGCAAAAAGTTAAAATTTTTCTTTTTATTATTTATATTGTTATTATAATAATAATAATTAAAATAAATATAACTATTTAAAAAGATGATTAGAATAATTTTAATGGAACAATTTTATACAAAATGAAAATAGAAACGAAAATGAAATCGATATTTAAATGTTTTTTTGTCTTTTTTATCTTTTTTTTAATAAATGTTTCATCTACCTTAGCCAAAAATAAAGAATCTCAAAATAAAGAAATTAAGAAAAAGATAGTTTCTAAAACTAAAATTACTTCTGTTACTGTTTATCCAACAGGGGCTGAGATTATAAGAAAGGGTAAAGTTTTTCTTAAAGAAGGAGAAAATACTTTTATAATTCCTAATCTTTCTCCTGATATTATTGATAATTCAGTTCATATATTTTTTAATAATAAAAATATTAAAATTTTAGAAATTAAAATTAAAAGAAATTTTCTTTACGAAGAAAAGAAAATCCAGCTTGAAAAGGAGCTCGAAGATCTTAAAAAGAAAATAAAAGAACTTGAAGCCAGAAAAAAGGCTATAAAAATTTCAAGTGAATTTATAGAAAAAATACTCGATGCCTTTTCTCAAAAAGAAAATATTTCAATTACTCCAGAAAGTATAAAATCATTTGCCGAATTTATTAAGGATTCACTTTTTCAGAATTTTATAGAAATAATTCAATTGGAATCAAAGATTGCTGAATTTAAAGAAAAAGCTAAAAAAATTAAAAATCAGCTTGAGGAAATAAAGAAGGCTACCAAATTTGTTAAAGATATAATTGTTTCGGTATATTCTAAAGAACCTATCCAAACTAATTTTAAAGTTTCATATCTTATAAATGAAGCTGAATGGTACCCTTATTATATAATTTCCGCTGATACTTATAAAAATAAGATATCAATTGATTTATATGCGCAAGTTCGTCAGACTACTGGCAAACTATGGAATAATGTCAAATTAATAATCTCAACTCAAAAACCTTATTTTGGAATACCTCCAGAATTAGAACCATGGTATATTTTCCCTTATACTCCCTTTCCTTCAAAATCAAAGTTATTAAAAGCTCCCCAATTTTTAGAAAAAAGTATTAAGAAATTCGGAAAAAAGGAAAGTCTTCAAGAAATTCACAAAACAGCTTATATAAAAGAACTGAAAACCTCAGTTTCTTTTATTGTGCCTTATCCAATTACTATTTCTTCAAATAAAAGATTTCATAAAATATTTCTTATTTCAAATTCAACAAAAGTTGATTTTAAATATTATGTTATTCCAGAACTTTTCAATGTGGGATTGATTTATGGAAAATTTACAAATCCATTTTTAATTCCTTTAGCAAGAAAGATCGTTGTGAATATAGATGGAAATTATGCAGGTGAGTTTTATTTAAAAAATAAAATTCTTCCTGGAGAAAAAACAAAAATTTTTCTTGGAAAAGATGAAAAAATAAGAGTTAAAAAAGAGCTTATAAGAAGGTATGTTGAATATTCTGGAATTGTGTCAAAAAGAAAAATAGTTCATTATGAATACAAAATAGAAATAACAAACGGAAAGAAAAAGAAAATAAACCTTGGTGTAAAAGATAGATTTCCTATATCAGAAGATGAAAGAATAAAAGTAACGCTTGAATCTCCCAATAAAAAAGAAGCAGAAATTGACGAAAGAAGAGGTTTTATAAAATGGAAAATTTCTCTCGAACCTGGTGAAAAGAAAGAACTTATTCTTAAATTTAAAATCGAATATCCTGAAGGATTGGAAATAAAAGGTTTATAAAATTTAACTATTAAAAATGAGAAAGATAAGAAACTTTATTGATTTTATAATTTGGATTTTTGTAATCTTTTTACTTTCTCAGTGTGTTCAGAAAAGAGCTGTTGAATTAGCACCTTCGGAATTGCTTGGAATGAAGAAACAACTTCTTCTTTCTGGAGAAAAGGCAATTGAAGCAGTTAAGAAATCTCATATAGGAAAATTAAAAGATATAAAAGATCTTGCGATTTTTAGATATGCTCAAGGTAATAAATCTATAATTTTATGGATTACAACTTATCCTACTTCTAAAGTAGCAAAAACTGAGACAGAAAGAATGGTTCAAGCAATGCTTAAATTTAAAGGTTGGGAAAATTTAAAAAAATTAAAGATAGATAAAAAAATCATTTATTATATTTCAAAAGGGAATAAAATGCATTATTTTTGGAATGATAGTTATTGTGTATTTTATATTGTATCAGAAAATCTTAATAAAAAAGAAAAAGTAGCTGTTATAAAATCACTAAATTGTAATTAAATATTATAAAAAAAAGAAGTAAGTTTTATTGGACAACCTGCAATAATGAAATAATTTTCATCAGAAATTTGAGCAAGTTTTTGATGAAATTCTCCTGTTATATCTCGAAATTTTCTTCCTGTTTTGGTTTCAGGAATAACTCCAAGTCCTACTTCGTTTGATATGCATATAAGCCATACATCTTTTTTCCCTTTATATTTTTTTAAGATCATTAAAAATTTTTCAAATTCTTTTTTTAAATCCTTTTCAAACATCATTAAATTTGTAATCCAAAGAGTAAGACAATCTATTAAGATTACATTTCCGGGTCTGTTTAATTTTTTTAGAACTTCTTCAATTTTAAAAGGTTCTTCTACAGTTTGCCATTTTTTATTCCTTTTTTCTTTGTGCTTCTTTATTTTTTCTTTCATTTCTTCATCAAGAGCCTGAGCAGTTGCTATATAATAAAAATTTTTAGCATTTAAGCTTTCTGCAAGTTTTAAAGCAAACTCACTTTTTCCACTTCTTGCTCCTCCTAATATAAAAATTATCATTTTAATAAAATCCAAAGGATTTTATCTATTTCAGAAATAATATTTTTATAAATTCCTCCATAACTTTTTTTTAACCCAAAAAGTTCTTTTCTTAGTTCAAAAAGTTTTTTATTTTGTGTCTTGTTATAGGTTAATCTTTCAAAATTAAGGGCTATTCTTTCCATTAAAAGTACTTCTTTTGCTTTTTCGCAAAAATAATTAAAAGTGGGTTTTATATTTTTTAAAATAAATATTATTTGTTCTTCTTCTTCAGATTTCAAATTTTTCAAATTTAATCTATCTTTAATTTCTTTTAACATAGTATAAAGATTAACATACTCTAATCCCCTAATTCCTCTTCTCCATTGGTATAAATAAGGGGTTCTTTTAAAAAAAAGAAAATTTCTTTTGCCTAATGAAATTAATTCTTTTGCTTTTTCAAAAAAATCTTCTATTTCTTTAAAAAATGAAGGATTTAGATTATTTCTTCTTTTTTTATTAAAAGAATGTTTTTCTAAATTAAATTTTTGGGCAAGATTTTCAAAAACTTTTAACCCTCTTTTATCGTTGGGTGTATCAAAATGAAGTAGAGAAAGAAATATTTCGCCTTTACCATATGGTTTTCTAATAAAAAGAGGAATATTTTTCATTTTTTCCGGATTAAGCTTTATATTATAGATTTTTTCTATTTCTTGCCATTTGTTTTGAAAATCTTTTACCGGTAAGTCCGATGTAAAAGAATTTTTGAGTGGTTTTTTAAAAAAAGCTAAAATTTCTGCATGGGGATCTTTTATATAAAATTCTGAAGGCCACCAGAGATAAAAAATCGGTTTTTTTATACCATTCCACAAAAAATGAGGTTTCAATTCAACAAGCACTTCACCACTAAAGCTGGGTATTCTATCTTTTTTCCTTTTTATATCTACCAATCCTAAATTTTTAGAAATAGCAAGTCCTGCACCTCCGCAAATACCAAAATAAATACCCCCAGTTTTAACAAACTCTTTTATTATATTTTTCCCTTTTTCTCCAAGAGCTTGAATTTTATTGCTTGCCCAACCTCCTGGAATAAAAAGTAATTTATAATTTTTTAAAGTTTCATACTTCAAATTTTCTGCCAAAATAAGATCGGGTTTTAATTTAAGCTTTTCAAGAGCTTTATAAAGCCATATTCCCCAAATATAACTTTCACTCCAGAGAATAGCTGATTTTGAACTCATCTTCATATTTTTTTTGATATCCCCTTGGTGTAATAAGCCAATTATTAGCAAAAAAGCTTTGTGAATTGCCTATTATAATTGTAGTTTGCATATTTATTTCTTTATCATCAAAATCTTTTAAAGTGCTAAAAATAATTTTTTGAGAATCTCTCATTGCTGAAATTATAATAGCTACAGGTGTATCAGGCGGCCTATAATTTAAAATGATTTCTTTTGCCTTTGATAAATGTTTTGTTCTTTTTTTACTTTTGGGATTAAAAATAACAATTGGGACATCAGCTTGAGCTAAAAATTTAAGTCTATTTTCAATAATTTCCCAAGGAGTAAGTCTATCAGAAAGGCTTATTACAGCAAAATCATTAATAAGCGGAGCTCCTACAAGAGAGGAACAGGCATTTAAAGCAGAAACTCCTGGAATAATTTCAATTTCTAATGAAAGTTTATTATAAGCCAGTAATTCAAGCACAAGACCAGCCATTCCATAAATTCCAGGATCTCCCCCACTTATTAAAGCAGTAATTTTTCCTCTTAAAGCAGATTCTATAGCCTGTTTTGCTCTTTTTACTTCTTGAGTCATTGAAGAACTTATAACTTCTTTTCCTAAAAAAAGACCTTCTAAAAATTTTAAATATGTTTTATATCCTACTATTACTTCCGATTCTCTTAAAGCATTAAGTGCTTTCAAAGTTAAATACTCTATATTTCCTGGGCCTGTACCAATTATATAAAGTTTTCCAGGTATTGAATAGTTTTCTTCAGCAATAGCTATTGTAAGATCTTTAAAAACTTTTTTCTTTACAACAAGTTTTCCTTTACTTGCATATAAAGCTGATTGTTCGCATACACTTTCTACTCCAATTTTTTGATAAGCACTTTTAGAAAAACTTTCAGCTTTTACTTTTTCAAGTTCTTTTTTACTTAAACCCATTAATATAAAGCCTTGATTTTTACAAAAATTTTTTAAAGGTAAGTAATGAGCTTTTTTATCAAGTGTTGCTATTCCTTTTATAGCAAGTTTTTCAAAATTTGCAGAATCTAATACTTCAAAAATGGTGTTTTTAAAGTCTTTTTCTTTTAAACCCTCGTGAAAACCTATACCAATCCAAAGATTTTTTATAATTAAAATAAGTTGAGTATCTGGTTTTCCTATTTTTTTGTTGGTAATAATAATATCTGCTAATTCAGGACGGTTTACTTCTTTAGCCTGATTAAAAAGCAAAAATTTAACACTTTTTTCTTTATAAACATTTAAAAAAGCTTGTTTATTAAATTTTGCCATTATTTTTGGAAAAATTTCAGGGTTTTTAATAATTAACCCTGTTCTTTTTATCCAAAGATCTAAAGCAGGAAGACCTTTTGAATTAGATGCGGTAGTAATTACAGCCTTTGCAAAAAGAAAATCTGCTATTTTTTGAGCCAATTTATTTGTTTGAGAACTATGTCCTCCAAGAACAGGAATAACAAATTCTCCTTTTTCATTTATTACAATCACACCAGGATCTTCTTTTTTATTTTTTATATATTTTGCTATTTTTCTTATTACTATACCTATTGCCATAATAAAAATAAAAATTGTATTTTTATTCCAATTTTGAGAGATTAAAAATTCATTTAATTTAAAAATTTCAGTATGTTTGAAAAGAGGAAGTAAAGATTGAGCAATCTTCTCTCCGTTTTGAGAGAGATAAAAAATAATAATTTTCTTATCCTCCATAAAGTTTTGACCCCTTTCCAAAATTTCGAAAAACTGCATTTAAAATCTCGCCTACATAAATGAGGGCTGTTTTTTTGATATTTTCCTTTTGTACAAGTGAATTAAGCTCTTTAAGAGTTCCAAAAATTATTTTTTCTCCTTTTTGACAGATACGATAAAGGATAGCTATAGGAGTATTTTCTGGTAAAACTTCAAGAAGAGTATCTTCGAGCTTCTTAGCATAAGTTGCACTTAAGAAAAAGATGAGAAGAGCTCGTTTTATTGCTAATTTTTTAATTTCTTCTTGTGTAGCGCCCCCTGTTTTTCCTGCAAATCTGGTAAAGATTACTGTATGACAAAGATCTAAATAAGTAAGCTCTATACCAAGTTTACTTGCACCAGCTACAGCAGAAGAAATACCTGATATAATTTCATAAGAAATATTTTTATCTCTTAAAATTTCTATTTGTTCTTGAATAGCACTATAAAAGGCAGGGTCCCCACTTACAAGCCTTGCCACTTTTTTTCCTTGAGAAATTGCCTTTTCTATAATTTCTATTATATCTTCTAATTTATAAAAAGCTGAATCATGAAACTCAGCATGAGGCACTTCATTTTTAAATAATTTTATCATTTCTGGATTAGCAAGACTTCCAGGGTAAATGATTACATCGGAGTTTTTGATTACTTTCCATGCTTTTAAAGTAAGTAATTCAAAATCTCCAGGACCAATTCCAATAAAATAAACTTTATTTTCCATTAAAAACTCTCCCTTTTCATTATTACTATAGAAAAATAACTAAGATCGTCCTTAGGAACTTTTTTCAAATTTTTATATACTTTTTGATCCGGGAAAGTAGCCTTTTTAATATAAAAACATTGATAATTAAATAGTTTTTTTTCGATTTCAATAATTTTTTCAAAATTTTTGTGAGGTTTCATTAAAATAAGTGTATCAAATTCATTTAAATAATCTTTTGTTTCTTTTAAATAATTCGCAGGTAAGATTGCTATTTTTTCATCAGCTATTGAGAGTCCAATTGGGATAGCTCCTGCTGCTGCTGAAATTGAAGTGACTCCTGGTATAATTTCAATTTCAATCAAATCCTTTAAATAAGGAAAAATATAAAAAAAAGTTGAATAAAAAGCAGGATCACCAAGGGTTATAAATGCTCCCTTTTTAAATTTTTGTAAATTTTTTAAAATCTCATTAGAAAGATTTTTCCAATAAAAATCTAAATCTGCATTTTTTGTTTTTTTCATTGGGAAAAAGAGGCTTATGATTTTTTTATTTTTTAAATTTACAATTTTTTCTATAATAGATAAAGCCACATTATCTTTTCCACCAGTAGGAGAAAAAATAACAGGTACCTTCTCAAGGATTTTTATTGCTTTAAGGGTTAAAAGTTCTGGGTCTCCCGGTCCAACCCCTATTATATAAAGTTTCATCTTTCGGCTCTTATTATAAAAATAGGATTTAACGCTTTTAAAACATTATTAGACCCGAGTTTTTCCACTCTATTTACAGTAATTTGCGATATATCAATTTTAAATTTATATCTTTCTAAAAAATTTATAGCTGTATAAAAAGTATCTAATGAAATGGCGGACAAAACTATAATTTCCAACTTTTTAAGAGTTACCAAAAATTCAAGTATTTGAAAAAGCCTTTTCCCACTTCCTCCAATAAATACCCTATTGGGCTGAGGGAGTTCATATAAAACTTCTTCTGCTGGTTTATGGATAATTTTTACATTAAAAACTCTAAATTTCTTTAGATTTTCTAAAATTATTTTGCAAGATTTTTCATCTTTTTCTATAGCGTATATCTCAAGATTTGGATTTATTTTTGCACATTCTATGCTTATTGAACCAGAACCAGCACCTATATCCCATAAAATTCCTTCTTTCGGGAGTCTTAATTTATGAATTGCAATTGCCCTTACCTCATCTTTTGTTATCATTCCTTTTTTATGTATAATCTCTGTTTCTTTTAATCCGAAGATGATTCCATCTAATTCATCCTCAAGTTTTAAAATGACCAAATTTGGTTCTTCAAAATTCATATTAATTATTTTTTCTAAATTTCCTTCTATAAGCTTTTCATCTTCTAAGCCAAGTTTTTCAAAAACAAAAACTTTTATATTCTCTTTAAAATCAATTTTAGAGAGTTCTTTTGCTATAAAAGAAGGATTATTTTTTGAATCTGTTAAAATAGCAATTTTTTTAAAAAGAAAAAGTTTTTGTAAGAGCTTTTGTAAATTAAAAGGTTTTCCATGAAAAGAAACAGAAGGCATTTCCCACCAATTTTCATTAATTAAAGAACAAGCTTTTTGTAATGAACTAAGATCTGGAAAAGTTTTTATAATTTCTTTTCCAAATGCAGAGATCAAATTCTGTCCTATGCTAAAATAAAGAGGATCTCCACTCGCAAGCACTGCTATTTCTTCATTTTGAGAAATTTTTTGAGAGATAAATTTTATAAATTTTGAAATATTTCTAAATGTTTTTATTTTATTTGAAATCTTTTTATAAATAGGATATTTCTTTTTGAAAAGCTCTAATGTTTTGTTAAAACATAAAATATAAGGTACTTTAAGAAGAATTTCTTTTACTTCATCTTCAAGCGGTTTAAAGCCAATTCCAATTAGATAAATTTTTGTTTTATTCATCTATATATTATTTTTTTAAAATTTTAAGGAATTAAAAAATATGTCTCCATAATCCAGCCTTTTTCTTTTTTAAGTTTGTCTCTAAGTCTGATTAATTCCTCAATTATATCTTTCAATCTTCCCGAAAATAATACTTCTTTTTCTGTACCTAAGTAAGCTCCCCAATATATTTTTAAATCAGAATTTGCAAAGATTTTATAAGTTTTATAATTATCAAGAAAAACAACTGTATTACATTCAATATTTTTCATTTTTCTTAATTGCCGGGGGGTTGTAAAAATTGTAGTTCCTGCAATTTGAGTTAAAGAGATTTTGTGTTTCGCACTTAAAACTTGAAAAGCGGAGATACCTGGGATAATTTCTATTTCAAAATTTAATTTTTTTTGTAAGTTTTTAAAAATTTCAATATATCCGTCATAAAGTGAAGGATCTCCCCAAACAATAAATCCTGCTTCTTTTTCTGTCTCTTTTTGTAAAATATTTTTTAAAATATTTGCTTTTATTTCTCTCCATTCTTCTACTAAATTTTTATATTTATCTCCTTTTTTTCTTTCTGGAAAAGGGATTTCTATTATACGATAATCTTTTTTTCTTTTCACAAAAGAAATGATTTTTTTTCTCATTTGAGTTAAATCGGATTTCTTGCCGGTTTTAGCTGGGATTAAAAATAATTTTAATTTTTTAATTGTTTCTACTGCATAAAGAGTTAAATACTTTGGATCTCCTGGTCCCATTCCAATTAAGTAAATTTTTTCAATCATTTTTTAAATTTCCTCTTTTAGTCTTAATAAAGCATTAATTACTGCTATGGTAGCAGGGGTACCTCCTTTTCTGCTGATATTTGTGATAAAAGGAAAATCTTGTTTTGAAAGAAGTATTTTTGAATCCAATGCTTTTACAAAACCAACAGGCATTCCAATTACTACTATATCCTTTTTTTGTTTTTTATTTAAAATATTTATTGTTTTTAAAAGTGCTTTTGGAGAATTACCTATAGCAATTATACCAATATTTTTTTCAATATTTAAAGCAACTTCTATGGCTTTTTCTGTATAAGTTTCTTTATCATTTAACTCATTTTTTTTAACTTTGGAAAGATAACAAATAACTTTTGAATTCCCCAAATATTTTTTGGAAATACCTACTTTTAACATTTCTGTATCTACAAGAATATTTTTTCCTTTTTTAAGAGCTGAAATAGCTTTAGGTATAGCTAAAGGATGAAAAATCATGCTATTTTGGTATTCTAAATCAGCTGTTGCGTGAATTACTCTTTTTATAATTAATTTCTGTTCTTCTGGTAAATCTTTTAAATTGATTTCTCTTTCTATAATTTCAAAACTTTTTTCTTCTATTTCTTTTCTTTTAAGAGGTTTTATTTCTTCGATTCTATCTTTTATAACTTCTGCTAATTTTTCGTGAATTCCTAAGGGCTTTGTATATAAAATTTCAATTTTAGGATATTTTTCTTTAAATTTTTTTATAATATTTGGGATATCATAGGTGACATGATATCCATCTGAAAGAAAAAGGGGATGCACAATAATAGTTTCAGGAGAACAAGAAATCAACTCATTAAGGACATCTTCTAAACTTGGTTTTGCAAACTGTAAAAAACAGAGTCTTATATCTTCAAGGGATTTATTAAGAATTTTGGCAAGAAGATTTATTAAGGCTGAAAGTTTATTCGCAGATTCTCTTGGACTTCCATGAGCAACTATTACTATTTTTTCCACTTTTTACTTCCTTTTCTTTGAATTTAATTTATAAAATGCACATAGCTTGCAAGAACATTTTTATAAAAATAACCTTCTAAAGCCCCATTTTGATTTACAATTCGATAAACTTTTTCTATAGGTTTTAGTTCTTTTATTTTTGTATAATGAAATTCGTGCCCTTTAAATTTTGTTTTTTCTTTGAAAAATGGAGTATTTTTTAAAACTTCTATTTCTTTATACCCAAGATGGAGTCCATCCATAGAAGCTAATACTGGAAGTACTTCACACATAGGATAAGTTTTATTTTTAAAATGAAGTTCTTTTGAAAGATAAATTAAACCACCACATTCAGCATAAATAGGTAGGCCTTCTTCTGCCCAAGTTTTAATATTTTTTCGCATGGAAGAATTTTCTGAAAGTATTTCTGCATAAAGTTCTGGATAACCTCCTCCTAAATAAATAGCGGATACTTCATCAGGAAGATTTTTATCTTTGAGTGGGCTAAAAAACTTTACTTTATATTTTTCTTTAAGCATATCAATTATATGAGTATAGTAAAAACAAAAAGCAGAATCTAAAGCAATTCCAATACTTGAGAACTTAAAATCAAATTTTATTTTTGGTTCTTTGGTTTGTGAAAAATCTTTTGAGCTTTTTAAAGTAAGAAGTGTTGTTAAATCTATATTTTTTTCTATAACTTCACTTAAAATTTGAAGTTTTTCCTCTTTTAAACCCTCATGCCCCGGCATATAAAGACCTAAATGTCTTGAAGGTATTTCAAAATCAATATTTTTTGGAATAAAGCCAAGAACTTTAAACTTTTTAAGTGAATTTAAAAGCCTTGTAAGATGTTTTTGAGAAGAGACTTTGTTTAAAACTAAATAAAACTCTATTTTTTCTTTTGATAAAATTTCTTTAAAACCAACAACAATAGCATAAACTGTTTCAGCCATTCCAAAAGTATCTATTACAAGAATAATAGGAAATTTTAGTTTTTTAGCAACTTCAAAAGTAGAAAAATCACCGTCAAATAATCCCATTACTCCTTCAATTACACAGATTTCGGAATTTTTTGCATATTTCCAAAACCATGCTTCTATCTCTTCTCCCATACTAAAAAGATCAAGGTTTACTGAATCTACTCCTGATGCGTTTTTGTGCCAGCTGGTATCTATATAATCAGGACCGATTTTAAATGGTTGAACTTTTATACCTCGATTTTTGAAAGTTCTAAGAATACCAAGTGTTAAAGTAGTTTTTCCACAACCGCTGTGGGTACCTGCTATAATGAAGCCTTTAACCAATTTTCAAGCTCCTTGAAAAATATTTCATTTTCTTTTCGCATTTTTATTGAAACTCTAAGATAGTTTTCATTAAGTCCATAAAAATTATAACAATTTCTAATAAGTATACCTTTTTTAAAGAGGTATTCTGTAAATTCTGCTCCATTTTCTAAATAAAATAAATAAAAATTAGTTATACTTGGAAAAAAATTAATTTTTAATCTTCTAAAATTATTTTCAAAAAATTGTTTCTCTTTTGTAAAAAAATTTAAAGAATTTGTGAAAAAATCTTTATTTTTTAAAATAAATATGCCGAAATGTTGTGCTATAGAATTTATACTCCAGGGGATTTTATATCTTTCAAGAATTTTAATATTATTTGCATAAGATACTCCATAGCCAAGTCTTAATCCTGCAAGTCCATAAAATTTAGTTAAAGAACGAAAAATAATTAAATTTTTCACTTTTGTTGCTTCTTTTATAAGACTATGTTCTTTTCCAAATTCTATAAATGCTTCGTCAACAAGAAAAAAAACCGAAGAATATTTATTAATTAAGTAAAAAAGTCTTTCTTTTTCTATTAACCAGCCTGTAGGATTATTTGGATTGCAGATAAAAACTACTACATTTGAAAAATTTTTCTTTAAGTAATTTTCAAGCTGGCTAAGTCCTTTATCTTTATTTAAGCTAAAAATATGTTTAATTTTTGAGATTTTGTTTATTTTACAGGCTCTTTCATATTCTATAAAAGTAGGTTCGAGAATTATAGCAGAAGAGAATGAAAAAGCTTGAAGAGTTAAATAAATAAGTTCTGTAGAGCCATTCCCACAAATAATAGTATTTAAAGGAATTTCATAAATTTCTGAGATAGTTTTTTTTAAAGAAAGACTTTCTGGATCAGGATATTTGTCTAATAAAAATAAAAGATCTTTAATTTTTTGAATTATTTCCTTAGGTAATGGCAGGGGATTTACAGAGGAGCTTAAATCTATAATTTCTTTAAGTGATTTAGAAGTAATTTCAGCAATTTTATAAATGTTTCCCCCATGAGGAAGTTTTTTATAAATTTTTGATTCTTTTATCATTTTTAAATTTTAATTTTACAAAAAGTTTACTTTCTTGAAACGAAATGTGAAAAATTCAGTTTAACCAAGAAAAGCAGTCCATCTGGTATTGGAATCACTGATGATTTTGGTAAATCTAAACCATAACTTTATTTAATAGGTGAAGGGCTTAAGTTACGCCATAGTTCAATATTAAGAGGTATTTTTTCTTGTCTTATTGCTATAAGATGTTTTTTTCTTAATATTTCGTTTATTTCTCCATATTCCAAAGCTCCGGTTTTACAAGCTTCAACACATGCAGGAATTTTTCCTTCTTTTGTTCTTTCTATACAATTATCGCATTTTATTGCAACATAATTTTTTTCCGGGAACTCTGGTAATGGTTTATATCTAATAACTCCAAATGGACAAGCCATAGCACACATACCGCAATTGATACACCTTGCAGGCTCTAAAAGTACTGAGCCAGTTTCTTCGTCACGATAAATAGCATTTGCTGGACAGGCCTCCATACAGGGCGCAGGGGAACAGTGTCTGCATCTGTTTGGAAATGTTATTTTATCCTTTACAACATCCACAAATATACGAGGTGAAGGTTTTGGAGTTTCTGTAATAGCTGAAAAAAGATTTTTATTTTGCGAATGTTCAATAGCGCACGCAATCATACAATGTCTACAACCAATACATCTTTCAATATGTACAATAACACCTTTCATTATTTTTTCCTCCTTTTATAATATAAAATTTTTAAAAATTTTACTTAATTTAGAGTAATATAAATCTGTCTCAGAAATATCAATTGGTTGTGCTTGTTTAATGGCTTTAATAATAGATCCTGCACCTGAAATATCATTTACAAATATCATTCCAACAGGTTTGTCTTTTTTAATTACTACTTTTTTATAAATTTGTCTTTTTTTGTCATACACTACAATACTTTTATATTCTTGGTTATCAGGTGGTTCAATTATTCCAGCAGAGATAATATAAAGATTTTCAATTCTAAAAGCATTAGAAATAATAGTACCCGGGTAAAAAGTTTTGATACCACACATATTGTATCCAGCTATTCTTCCTTGCTCTGTAGCAGCAGGCCATATAGGATGTAAAGAATGTTTTTTTAACAGGAGATCGTATACCTCAGCTACATCTCCAGCAACATATACATTGGAAATATTGGTCTGTAAATATTTATTGGCAATTATTCCCTGATTTATTTTAATTCCGGATCCACTTAAAAAATCAACATTAGGCCTGACTCCAATACAAATTATCACCATTTCACATGAAATACGACCTCCTGTTAGAAGTCTTACATACTCGACTCTTTTGTTTTTTCCCTCTATAGAAATAACCGAAGTATTAGTAATTATTTTGATTCCTTTTTTATATAATATTTCAGTAATTATTAAGCTTGCTATTAAATCTAATACTTGAGGAAGTATTCTATTTTGGAGTTCAATTACAGTTACATCCAATCCTCTTTTTTGAAGGGCTATAGCTGTCTTTATACCAATTAAACCACCTCCGATTATTACAACAGATTTAACAGAATTTATATAGCGTTCAATAGCTTCTATATCTTTAATTGAACGAAGATAAAAAACTCCATTTAAATTAACTCCAGGAATATTTAGTAATAATGGTTTGGCTCCTGTTGCAATAAGAAGAGAATCATAGGGGATTTTTTTTCCATTATTGAGTATAATTTTAGAAGACCATGGTTCTATACTTATAACTTTTCTCCCCCAATAAAATCTAAATTCCATGCTGAATAATAATTAGGAGGTCGAATAAAAATTTCTTCTTTTTTTAAACTTTTTTCTAATACTGAAGTAAGTAATACACGACTATAAGGTAATCCAGGATATTTAGAAATTAATGTTATTTTTGCTTTTGGCTTTAATTTTCTTATAGTTTCGGCAGCAGATAATCCTGCAGCACTTGTTCCTATAATACAATAATGTTCCATTTTATATTCCTAATTCTTTTCGTTTTTTGTTAATTATATTAATCATCTTATCAGCAGCCTTAAAAGGATCGGGTTCTACAAAGAAAGTAGCACCTACTATTTCTTCCAATTTCTGGGTAAGTAAATTAGTAACTGCCATACTACCAAAAATCCGAGGTGGTAATCCAAGATGAACATTTACACCAGATGCAACAAAATACGATCCAATAGATACTGCTTTTTCTGAATACCATTCAGGTGCACTACCTACGACAGGTAAAGCACTAATATCTACGCCTAATTCCTTAGATATTACAGATAAAAGAACAAGAATTCTACTACAATCTACGCATGAACCCATATGTAAAACAGGTGGAATACCCAAGGATTTACAAATTTTTCTAAGTCCTTCTCCTGCTTTTTCTGCGCTTTCAGGTCTCATAAGTCCTGCTTTACCTGCGGCAATCATTGCACAACCTGTTCCAACTACTAAGACATTTTCAGCTATCAATTTTTCCATAATTTTAACATGAGAATAATCATGACGAACTTTTGGATTATTACATCCTACAATACCTACAACCCCTCTAATATCTCCTGATTTTATCGCATCTATTAAAGGTTTTACACTACCTCCTAAAGCACTAAGTATAGCTTCTACTGAAAATCCTACCATCCAATTACTCGGATTTTTAGGTATACAAATCTTATTTTTGTCTCGTTTAGGAAAATTGTTTATAGCTTTCATTATAATTGTACGTGCTATTTCTATAGCATTATGAGGATCAAATTCTATATGAATTGCACCTGGAAATTTTGCTTTTGGCGATGTGGTGATTACTAAAGTATGATAACAACTTGCGACATCTACTAAAGCAGGGAAAATACATTGATAATCTACAATTATTGCTTCTACAACACCTGTAATAATAGCCAATTCCTGACAAAGCATATTTCCTGCAATCGGAACTCCTTGACGCATCAATACCTCGTTTCCTGTACAGCATATTCCAGCTAAATTTATCCCTTCTGCTCCCACTTCTCTTGCTTTTTCTTTCATATCTTCTTCCGATGCGACTTTTACAATTATTTCAGATAATATAGGATTGTGTCCATGTAAAATGATATTCACATAATTTTCTTTTAAAACTGCAAGGTTTACTAAAGAAGTTAAGGGTTTAGGAATGCCAAAAAGAACATCTGAAATTTCTGTAGCCATCATAGATCCACCCCATCCGTCAGCTAAAGCAGTACGAAGTCCTTGAAGAAGAAGATTTGCATAATCCTGATCAACCCCCATGTGAACTCTATGAAGACTTTCTACAATTTCTCTATCTACACCCCTTGGAAGAAGACCATATTTTCCCCAAATCTCTTGTCGTTTCTTGGGTGCTCTTTGAATAAATTGAAGTTTATTTTTAATAGTTCCAAACTCTTCTAACATTTTTAAAGCTAAATTTTCTCCTATTTCTTCTATTTTTCCATTTTCTATGGATACTTCATATTCTTGTGCTAAGGCTTTAAGTTTTTCAATTTCAGTTATTTGATAACCTTTAGCTATCCCTTTTGCAATTTCATAAAGTATTTCAATTATTTCTCTTCCATGATCCGAATGCGCCGCAGCTCCGGTTGCTAACATTCTAAGAAGATTACGAGCTACTATAGTATCTGCAGTAGCTCCACAAACTCCTTTCTGCGGTTCTTCACCAAATGGATTGATTCGACAAGGACCTAAATTACAATTAGTACAACATAATCCCAGTTCTCCATAACCACATTGTGGTTGTTGAAGTTCTAATCTATCCCATGCGGTTTGAATTCCTTCTTTAAGTGCCTTTTTAATTAATACCCGAGCTGTAATATCTAAAGATCTATTTTTTGCAATTTTTTCTTCTTCATTTTTCATAATTTTTCCTCCTTTTAGATTATTAATTTTGATTAAAATTAATAAAATATGTCATTAATTTATATTTTATTAATTATTTAATGCTATTTTAGAAAACTCAAAATAAAAGTCAAGAAAAAAATAAATTTAAAAAAGACAAATTTTAATTAAAAAGTTAAAATTATATAAGCTTTTATAAAAGATATTTTTAAATATTTTTATTTGTTAGAAAAAATAAAAAGATTTTAGAAATCAAAAGAAAGAAAAACATAAATAGTGATAATTAAAATTAAAAAAAGAAGAGAACTTAAAATTACGATGTTACAAGCATCATTGATAATAAGAGAATACTTGGGATTTAATTCTTCTCCAATATAAGGCTTTTTTATCAATACCCCTTGATAAAAATTAGGTCCCCCCATTCTTATACCCAGAGCACCAGCCATTGCAGATTCAGGAATCCCGCTATTTGGACTTAAATGTTTTCTTCCATCTCTCAAAAGAATTTTTAAAGCTCTTTTAGAAATTGGAAAACCTTTATAAAAAAAGCAGCTTATAACAATAAGTATGCCGGAGATCCTCGCAGGTATATAATTAAATAAATCATCCATTTTTGCAGAAAACCATCCAAATTTTATATATTTTTTATTTCTATAACCTACCATAGAATCAAGAGTGTTAACTGTTTTGTAGAGTACAAGTAAAGGGAACCCTCCTAAGGAAAGATAAAATAAAGGGGCAATTACTGCATCATTTAGATTTTCTGCTAAACTTTCTACAACCGCTACTTTAAGCTTTTTTTCTGAAAGTTTTTCAGTGTCTCTCCCGACAAGAGCTTTTATTTCAATTCTTGCTTTATTTATTTGTCCTTTTTTTAAAAGCTTATCTATATACCTTGCTACATTTATCAAGCCTCTTAAAGCTAAAAACTGACTCATAAGAAAAATAAAAATTCCATAACCCAAAATTTTTAATGCTAAATAAGAAGAAGTTTTTAAAAAATTTGAAAAATAAACTACAATAATAGAACTCAAAAAACTTATAGAACAAACAATTAAAAAAAGTAAGATACCTGCAAATTTTTCATTAGAAAAAATTTTTCTTAAAACACTTTCTGTTTTTTCTATAAGCTTTCCAATACCTACAATAGGGTGGGGTATAAAATAAGGATCCCCAATTAAAAAATCTAAAAGAAAAGCTAATAGAATTTCCCAACTATTAACTCGGAAATATTCTATCATTTAATTAAATTAAAAATTTTATCAATTTTTAAATACTTCTTTACTTCTTTTGCAAAAATATCTATTTGTTTTTCTTGGAATTCTTTATAAGAATAAGTAAAATTAAGAGGTTTTAAGCCTTTTTTAATACGATGCTTATTAATTATATATCTTCTAAATGAATCGTTGTTAAAAATTCCATGAAGATAAGTTCCCCAAATATTTCCTTTTTTTGAACCATCTAATGTTTCTTCCTTTGTAGCAAGCCTTTTTATTTTGAAAAGATTGAGTTCACCTTTAGTTTGTCCCATATGGATTTCATATCCCCAAAGTTTTTCTTTAAAATCAAATTTTAAAGGATACGCATAACACTGAGTAGTAGTTTTTTCAGGAATAAAAATAGTTTCTACTTCAAGAAAACCCAAGGCTTTTATTTCCTTTTGAGAACTTTCTACATTTTGTGGATCTTTAATTACTTCCCCAAGCATTTGAAATCCACCGCAAATTCCTATTATTTCGCTTCCCTTTTCTAAAGCCTGTTTTAAAGTTTTTTCTATTTCCAAAGCTTTAAGAAAATTTAAATCTTCTACGGTTTTTTTGCTTCCGGGGATAATTACAATATCTGCATTAAGAATATCTTCTTTTCTTAAAGAATAGATTAATTCCACATCTGGTTCATGTCTCAGAGGATCAAAATCGTGAAAATTAGAGATATATTTTAATCTTAAAACTACAATCTTTATAATTTCTTTTTCCTGAGAGAAAAACTCAATTCGTTGAGGAAGAGCAAGGCTATCTTCTTCTGAAATATAAAGATTTTCAAAATATGGAAGTACCCCTAAACATGGCTTTTTTATTAATTCCTCAAGTTTTTTTATTCCGGGTTTTAAAATATTTACATCTCCTCTGAATTTGTTAATTATATAACCTTTTATTAATTTAGAATATGTATTTTTATAAAACTTCAGGAGTTTTACAGTTCCATAAAGAGAAGCAAATACCCCACCCCTGTCAATATCTCCTACAAGAAGCACATTTGCATTAAGATATTCAGCTACTTTCATATTAACAATTTCACTATCCATAAGATTAATTTCTGCTGGGCTTCCTGCACCCTCTATAATTAGAATTTCATAATTTTGGGAAAGAAGCTCAAGGGACTCTTTTACATATTTCCAAAGTTTTTTTGTTTCTTTGTAGTAATCTGCAGGCTTAAGTGTTTTATAAACTTTACCATGGACAATTACTTGTGTTCCTCTTTTTCCTTCGGCTTTAAGAAGAATGGGGTTAAAATGAACTTCTGGCTCAAGTCTACATGCTTTAGCTTGGAGGGCTTGAGCAAGACCTATTTCTCCTCCATCAAGCGTAATATAACTTTGAAGGCTCATATTTTGAGCTTTAAAAGGCGCTACATTAAATCCTGAATTTTTCAAAATCCTTCCTAAAGCTATTACTAAAAAAGATTTACCAGCTCCAGAAGAAGTCCCTTGTATCATTAAAGCTTTTGCCATAGATATCCCCAATAGAATAAAAGCACAATTTCTATAATTTCTATTATTGCTCCGAGATTATCTCCTGTGATGCCAGAAAATTTCCTTTGAAAATAAAGTCTTAAAGTAAGAGTAATAAAGGATGTTAAAAATAGATTACCTAAAAGGAAAATGGCTATTAAAAAATTTATTTTAAAAAAAAGAAAACCAATAAGGAGATAAACAAATATTACCAAGAAAACAGAAAAAAGAAATTCTTTAAAGGAATTATTTTTGATTATTAAAGTACCTAAGGAAGAGGTTTTGGTAGTTTTAGCTTTAAAACTTGCTAAAAGGGTTGACCAGCGCGAAGATGTATAAGTTAAGACAAGAGCAGGTAAAAACATATTTATTTCGATTATTTTTTTAATAAAAATATATTTACATAAAAGATTAATAGCAATTACCCATACTCCAGCAACTCCTGTAGTACTATCTTTCATTACAGAAAGTCTTTTTTCAATATCTTTTGCTTTATCTTCTGTGCTTTTTACGTTTAAAGCATCGAAAGTATCAGCAAGACCATCAAGGTGAAATATTCCTCTTATTAAATATAAAAGTATTAAATTTAAAAGAGCCAGGACCTCCGCAGGGAAAATCTTTATAAGAGTTAAGATTAGAAGAGAAGAAATAAAACCTTCAAAAACTCCTACAAGAGGAAAAAATTTTAAACTTTTTGTGAAATCTTTTTCAGTAATATTAATAAAATTTAGCGGGATCTTAGTAAGAAAGGAAAATGCAGTGATTATTTGTTTAAGAATGTTTTTCAATGACATTAAGAACCTCAGCCTCTTCAAAGGTAGGCATTTCTTTATAAATTTTTAAGCCTGCGGTAATTATTAACATAGCAAGAGCTGCTCCTGTACCTTCTCCTAATCTCATATTAAGGTTTAATATAGGATTAAGCCCTATATATTCTAAAATAGCTTTGTGACCTATTTCATATGAGCAATGAGAAGCGAACATATATTCTTTTATTTTAGGATTAATTTTATAAGCAATTAAAGCTCCTGCAGAAGTAATAAATCCATCAATAACTACTGGTATTCTTTTTTCTGCACATGCAAGAATAGCCCCTGCACATGCTCCTATTTCAGCTCCTCCAACTTTTGAAAGCACATCTATAGGATCTTCTGGATTTGGTTTATGAAGCTCTATAGCTTTTTTAATTATTTGAATTTTTTTTTGATAAACCTCATTATTTATACCTGTTCCTCTACCTGTTACTTTTTCTACAGACTTACCTGTTATAACTGCTGTAATTGCAGAAGAAGGAGTAGTATTACTGATTCCCATATCACCTATACCAATAAGATTATAATCGGAAGAAATAGCCATATTAGCGACTTCATACCCAGCAGTAATGCATTTTATAGCTTCTTCTTTTGTTAAAGCTGGTTGTTTAGTAAAATTTTTGGTTCCCCATACTACTTTTTTATTAATTAATCCTTTTATTTCTCCAAAATCGTAATCCACTCCTACATCTGTAACCCATACATCTGCTCCTGCATGTCTTGCAAGAACATTTATTGCGGCAGTACCTTTTAAAAAATGATAAACTATTTGATAAGTAACTTCCTTAGGAAATGCCGAAACCCCTTCTTCAGAAACTCCATGATCTCCAGCAAAAACCAAAATTGCTTTCTTTTTTATTTCAGGAAAAGGTTTTTCAAATATTGCTACAAGCTTCGCAGCAAAATCTTCAAGTCTTCCAAGGCTACCTTTAGGTTTTATTAAATTATTTAATCTTTTCCAGGCAAGATCAAAATATTCTTTTTTAAGGGGATCGATTTTAATTTTAGAAAAGTCCATACTTTTCCTCCTGCAAGAATTTGAATCGATTTTAAATATTTTAATTTAGATGCCAATAAAATGTGAAATTTTAGAATATTTTGCGAATTTATATATCCTCAAGTATTTGGGAAAGATGCTCTAAAGGAAGATTCAATCCTTTCATAACTATTTGATTATCAGGATAGAAAGTAAAACAAGTACCTTTTAGAGGTAAAATCTCAACTTTAAAAAAGGCTTCAATACCTAATTTAAATATTTGACAAAAAAATGCCCTTATAACTCCTGCATGAGTAAAAGCTACTGCTATTCCTGAAAATTTTTCATTTTTAAATTCTTCTATAAACTTTTTAACCCTAAGGAAAAATTCTTTTCTTGATTCACCATTAGGAGGTTTGATATTTTCATTTTTATAAGACTCCCAAAAAAGAGGATCCTTCATCAACTCTTCAAAGGTTTTACCAGTCCAATCTCCAAAATTGATTTCTTGAATTTCTTGCTTTACAAAAAGAGGAATTTTTTTAATTGAAGAAAGAAGTTTAGCGGGATAAAGGCATCTTTTAAGCGGACTTGAATAAATTTTAGAAATAGGTAATTTCTTAAGAATCTCAACAGCCTCTTCAGATTTTTGGAGTCCTTTTAAGGAAAGATTTACATCGAGCTGTCCATAAAGTTTATTTTGAAATTTCTCTTCTACTTTTCCATGCCTAATAAGGATAATATTTTTCATTTTCCTATCCTCTTGACAAAGCTTTTCTTTTATTTAATTTTTATAATACCAAAAAATTTATAAAAATATTTTTTAATAAATAAAATAGGAGGTGGTTTAAATTATGATTAATACTTTGAAAACATTTTTCTTTTTAACAATATTAACAATTTTATTCATAATTGTTGGTAATTTATTAGGTGGGAAAATAGGAATGACAATAGCATTAATTTTTGCCTTTTTTATGAATTTTATAGCTTATTTCTTTTCTGATAAAATTGTTCTTGCAGCAAGTGGAGCGCAACCTATAGAACCTCATGAAGATCCAGAATTACATGCTATAGTAGAAGAAGTTGCAAGAAAGGCCGGTATTCCAAAACCTAAGGTATATATTATTCCTGTAGAAACTCCTAATGCATTTGCTACAGGGAGAAATCCTAAAAATGGAGTAGTAGCTGTAACTGCTGGAATTAGAAAACTTTTAACAAGAGAGGAATTAAAAGGAGTTATAGCTCACGAAATATCTCATATTAAAAATAGAGATATTCTTATCTCAACTATTGCTGCTGTATTGGTAGGTGCTATTACTTATTTAGCTCATATGGCTCAATGGAGTCTTATGTTTGGAGGATTTTCTCATGACGAAGACGAAGGATTTAATCCTTTTGCATTAATAGGAATAATAATTACTATAATTGTTGTTCCTATTGCTGCGACCTTAATTCAATTAGCTATTAGTAGAAGTAGAGAATTTTTAGCTGATGAAACAGGAGCCAAACTAATAAGAAATCCTATAGCACTTGCTAAAGCCTTAGAAAAACTTGAAAATTGGAATAGAGCTTATCCATTAAATGTTAATCCTGCTCATGCCCAAATGTATATTGTAAATCCTCTCTCTGGAAGAACTTTATTTAAACTTCTTTCTACACACCCTCCAATAGAAGAAAGAATTGAAAGATTAATGAATCTTGCTAAAAAATTAGGAGTTTAATTTAAAAAATTGTCTTCAAATTTATATTCTTTCATAAAAGAATTATTTCAATATGTTAAACCTTTTTGGAAATTTTTATTTTTAGGAATCTTCTTTTCACTTTTATCTTCTTTTCTTATTGGTTTTAGTACTTGGTCAATTAAACCTATATTTAATTTTGTATTTGTGGAAAAACATTATGAATATTTCAAATATGTTCCTATATTTTTAATAATTGTTTTTACTTTAAATGGTCTTTTTTCGCTTTTACAAGCTTATTTTATGAAAGCTGTTTCCACAGGGGTGGTAAATTTTTTAAGATTAGAATTATTTAAAAAATGTCTTCATGTACCACTTAAAGATCTTTATAAAGAAGGAGCAGGGCAAACTATTTCAAAAGTTATAAATGATACAACTCAGATTCAGCCGATATTGGGAGAGAGTTTTAAAGTAATATTAAAAGAATCTATTACTGTAATAGTATTAATATTAGTTGCTTTTTTTCAAAAATGGGATCTTACTCTTTTAGCATTGGCTACTTTTCCTATAATTGCTTTGGGAACAAGGACCTTAGGTATTAAAACTCGCAAAGCCAGAAAATCAGCACAGATAGCTACAGGAGAACTTACACACAGAATGGCTGAAATATTGCAAGGAATAAGAGAAATAAAATTAAGTGGTTCTTATGAAAAAGTGGTTGACTTATTTCGTAAAGAGCTTGATAGATTTTATAAATGGAGTTTAAAAATTACAAAATACAGAGAAGGATCAAAAAGTCTTGTCGATTTTATGACAGGTATTGGTGGTGCTCTAATTATTGGATACGGAGGTTTTCTGATTATTAAAGGTTCTATCAGCCCAGGAGCTTTTCTTTCAGTTCTCACTGCAATTTTGCTTATCTTTAATCCAATAAGAAAATTAGCTAAAGCCTATACTGGATTAAAAGAAGCTCAAGGAGCTTGGGTAAGAATTAAACAAATTTTATCCTTAAAAGAAGAAACAGGAGGGGATTTAAAAGCATTTTCACCTTCTAAAGGTTTTACTTTTAAAAATGTATATTTTAGTTATGACTCTAATTTACCTTATGCACTTGAAAATATTAATATTTTTATACCAGCTAATAAAATAATTGCTCTGGTTGGTCCGAGTGGTTCTGGAAAAACTACACTTGCTTCACTTTTGCCAAGATTTTATAATCCTCAAAAAGGAGTTATTTTTTTAGATAACATTCCTTTAAATAAATTTGATATTTTTAGTTTAAGAAATCTTTTTGGAATTGTGGTTCAGGAACCATTTTTATTTAATTTGAGTATATGGGAAAATTTGTTATTAGTTAAATCCAATGCAACTAAAGAGGAAATTATAAATGCCTGTAAATTAGCTCAGGCTCATGAATTTATAGAAAAGCTTCCAAAAGGATATGATACTATTCTTGGAGAAGAAGGGATATCTTTATCAGGTGGACAAAAACAACGTTTAGCTTTAGCAAGAGTATTTTTAAAAAAACCTCCTATTATTATTTTAGATGAAGCTACAAGTCAACTTGATAGTTTAACTGAAAAAGCAATTGAATCAGCTTTAAATAATTTAAGAGGTAAGCACACTATTATCATTATCGCTCATAGACTTTCAACAATTAAAAAAGCGGATAAAATCTTTGTACTAAATCATGGAAAAATTATAGCTGAAGGGACTCACGAAGATCTAATTAGAACCTGTAAGCTTTATAAGAATCTTTATTCAACTTTTTACAAGGCTTAATTCTTTTTCTATAGCATCCTTAACTAATTCAGGGGTAATCTTTTTCAGACACTCAAGGGTTTTACAATTCTTTTTAAAACATGGTCTGCATTTTATATCAGCGCTTAATATTTGATACCTTGTATTCCATGGCCCTGTCCTATTAGGTGAAGTAGGACCGAATAAAGCTATAATAGGTTTTTTTAAAGCAGATGCAATATGCATAGGACCTGTATCTACACAGACTACCAATCTTGCTTTATTTATAACTGCTACAAGTTCTTTTAAATTTAATTTACCAACCAAAGAATAAACCTTTTTATATTTGCTTTCCATTTCTTTAGCCCAGATTTTTAGCTCTTTTTCATTTTTACTTCCAGTAATTAAAATATGAAAATTTTTTCTTAAATCCTCACATAGATAAATTAATTTTTCCCAATAAGAAAAAAACCATGTTTTAGTTTTCCATCTCGCAGTAGGTATGAAAATTATGTAAGGTTCTTTGAAAAAGGGATTCAAATCGAAAATTTCCTTAGGGAAAAGAGTTTCTAAAACTTCATTAAAATTTTCATTTATTTTTAAGTCAAAAAGCCTTAAAATTTCCTTACTTAAATTAAGATATCTTTTTACTGCATGAATCTCGGGATCATAAGGGGGGAGTTTTATATTGTAAAAAAAGGGGCTAAATTCTCTATGATTTTTAAAACCGATTTTATATTTGCCTTTGGAAAGACCTACAATAATTCCGCTTTTTAAAAGCCCTTGATAATCAATAACTGCATCATAATAAGTTTTTCTTAACGTTCTTATAAATCTGAAAAACTTTCTTAAAGATTTATAATCTTCTTTGGAAATTACAAAAAGTTTATTTATATAAGGATGATTTTCTAAAATTTCTGCATATCTCTTATCTATTACCCAATCAATTTTAGAGGATGGTAAATATTTTTTTAATAAAGTTAAAGCTGGAAGTGTTTGAACTATATCACCCAAAGCTGAAAGTTTTATAATAAGAAATTTCATAAATTTTTAAAATAATCTTCAATAATAAAATAAGCCGCGTCTTTTAAGTCTTTAGCTACATAATAAGGTTTAATTCCCTTTTTTGGTAAAACATATTCGAGTTCCCCTTTTCCATACCCTGTAAGAACGAGAATTCCCTTTATACCAAGATTTAAAGCAAGTTCAATATCTACAGCTTTATCTCCTATTACATAAGATTTTTTTAAATCTATAGGATATTTTTCTAATGCTTGATAAATTAATCCAGGCTTTGGTTTTCTGCAATTACAATTTTCTTCAGGGTGATGGAAACAAATAAAAAAATCATCTAAAATAACTCCTCTTTTTTTAAGTCTTTTTTGTAAAAGTTCATTTGCCTTAAAGACTAATTCCTTAGGAAAATAACCACGAGCTGGCCCACTTTGATTAGTAATTACAATAAGCATAAAACCATGTTGTTTTAAAATTTTTAATCCCTCTGCTACTTGTGGCAAAAGTTTTAAACGGGAAAGATGATTTAAATACCCAACCTCTTCATTTAAAGTCCCGTCTCTATCAAGGAAAACTGCAGGTAGTTTCATAATTTTAATCAGAAAGAATATGAAATTTGTAATCTGTAATAGCAAGGTCTTTATTGGGTTTTAAAATTGTGGAAAATTGATATTTTTTTTCGATTTCCTCTAAATAATAAATCTCTTCACCAATAATTTCAGAAAGTAAAGGATTAATTTCTATTTCTACTTTTTTATTTTTTATATGGGGTCCCATTTTCATAAGTCTCCTTAAAATCTCATAATAAATAGTGCGTTTACTTTTTATAAATCCCTCTCCGTGACAATAAGGACAAGTTTCATAAAAAACTTGATAAAGTGACTCTCTTTTTCTTTCTCTTGTCATTTGAAGAACACCAAAAGCACTGATAGGTAAAAATGCATTTTTTGCTTTATCTTTTTTAAGAGCTGACTTCAAAGTTTGTACCACCAATTCCTGATGTTCAGGATCTTCCATATCTATAAAATCTATAATAATTAAACCTCCTATATTTCTTAATCTTAATTGATAGGCTATTTCTTCTGCAGCTTCTAAATTTATTTTAAATACAGTATCTTCGAGTTCTTTTGTTCCTACAAATCTTCCGGTGTTTACATCTATTGCAGTAAAAGCTTCACAAGGTTCTATTACAATAAAACCGCCAGATTTAAGCCATACTTTACGAGAGAGAAGTTTTTTGATATCTACTTGAATTCCATGAACTTCAAAAATATCTTCTTTCCCTTCATAAAGTTTTACATAAGGGACTAAATGAGGAAAATATCTATTTAAAAAATTATTTATTTTTTCATAAAATTCTTTATTATCTACTATAATTTCAGTAATATCTTTATTAAATAAATCTCTAATTGCTCTTAATGCTATATTAAGTTCTTCGTAGATTAAAGAAGGAGCTTTTGATTTTTCAGCTTTTTCTTTTATTTCTTCCCAGAGTCTTAATAAAAAATCAATTTCTATTTTCAAATCTTCTTCTGTAGCTTCTACAGCTGCTGTTCTTATTATCCATCCAGTATCAGGTGGTTTTATTTTTTCTAACATTTCTTTAAGTCTTTTTCTTTCTTTATCTTTTTTAATTTTTCTTGAAATTCCAATATGTTTCATGTAAGGAAGGTATACTAAATAATGACCTGGAAGAGTTAAATTTGTAGAGACTCTTGCACCTTTATTTCCAATGGGTTCTTTTATAACCTGAACTAAGATTTCTTGTCCTTCCTTAAGGATTTCGTGCAAATTTGTAATAACTACTGTATCTTTCCCCCAATCAACTTCTCCAACAGGCATTATATCATCGCCAAAAAGAAAAGCTGTGCGAGTGAGCCCAAGATCAAGAAAGGCGGAATTTATTCCTGGAACAACCCTAACTACTTTTCCTTTGTAAATATTTCCTACTAATCCTTTTTCAGAAGGTCTTTCTACATAGAATTCTACAAGCTGACTCCCTTCTATTAATCCAACTCTTGTTTCAAAAGGAGTATAACTTATAAGAAGTTTTTCCATTTTTAATCAAAGTTTTGATATAAAAGCTTTTATAAGTTTTCTTAGTCTTTTTTCAGCTTTTTGAGATTCTCTTACAACTTCAGAAAAAAGAATAGGTTTAAAATTATCTGGATCATTTACATTACAAATTACTGATATTCCAAGCACTTCCAATCCGGCATGTACAGCTACAATTACTTCTGGAACAGTTGACATTCCCACAGCATCTGCACCTATCATTCTAAGAAACCTTGTTTCAGAGGGTGTTTCTAAACTTGGTCCTGGCACTGCAACATAAACCCCTTCTTTGATCTCTTCATTTAATTCTTTTGCTACATCTTTAAATAAATCTCTTAATTTTTTACTATAAGCTTGAGACATATCCGGAAATCTTGGACCCCACTCCTCTTTATTTTCTCCTCTTAAAGGATTATCCGGAATTAAATTGATATGATCTTTAATAAGCATTAAATCTCCTGCTTTATAACTTAGATTCAAACCACCTGCTGCATTGGAAACAATATAAATTTTAGGCTTAAATAAAGTAAGTACTCTCAAAGGGAAAGTGAGTTCTTTAGTTGAATATCCTTCATAAAAGTGAAATCTTCCTTGTAATACTGCTATTTTTTTATTTTCTAAATATCCAAGAATAAGCCTTCCTTTATGTGTTTCAACAGTAGAAACTGGAAAGTTTGGGATATCTTCATAAGAAAGTTCTATTTCTTTTTTAATATCTTCTCCAACTGAAGAAAGTCCAGTTCCGAGAGTAATTATAATTTCTGGAGAAAATGGAAATTTATCTTTTAAAAAATTAAAAGTTTCTTCTACTTTAGAAAAGTATAAATTATTCTTATTCATTTAATTAAAAGTTAGTTGTAAATTTTGGTCTTCCAAGTTCATCAAGTTCTAAAACTTTTACTTTTATTGTTTGTCCTATGCTATAGGCTGATCTTAAATCCTTAGGAGGATTTACCATTTTTGAAATATGTAAAAGTCCAATTTTTCCAGGTAATACTTCCACAAAAAGACCGTAAGGCTCAATTCTTGTAATTTTTCCTTCATAAATTTTCCCTACTTCTACTTCTGCAATTATCTTTTCAATCTCTTTTTTAGCTGCTTCTATATCTTCTTTTCTGTGTCCAGTGATAGAAACTTTGCCACCTTCAAGGACCCAGATTACTGTATTAGTTCTTTCACGAATATCTTTTACTGTTTTTCCTCCAGGACCAATAATAAGAAAAGCTTTTTCTTCAGGAACAGTTATTATTTCAATTTTCGGTGCATAGGGTGAAAGTTCTTTTCTTGGTTCAGGAATAGCAGAATACATTTTGTCAAGAATAAATAAACGAGCTTTTTTTGCTCTAAAAAGGGCTTCTTCCATAATTTCTCTTTTTAGTCCTTTTATTTTTATATCCATTTGAATACTTGTAATTCCGTCTCTGGTTCCTGCAACTTTAAAATCCATATCTCCAAGTTGATCCTCTTCTCCTAAGATATCGGTAAGAATTATATATTTTTCATTTTGCATTACTAATCCCATAGCAATTCCTGCTACATGTTTTTTAACAGGGACACCTGCATCAAATAAAGCTAAGGAACCTGCACATACTGTTGCCATAGAAGAAGAGCCATTTGACTCTAATACATCTGCTACTATACGAATAATATAAGGAAAATCATCTTCAGAAGGGATAAAAGGCTCCAAAGCTCTTTCAGCAAGAGCTCCGTGCCCTATTTCTCTTCTGCGAGGTGGTCCCCATGGTCTTGCATCTCCTGTACAAAATGGTGGAAAATTATAATGGAGCATAAATCTTTTAAATGTTTCACCTTCATAAATACTTTCCACTAACTGAGCCTCTTCAGGTGAACCAAGTGTTACAGTAGCAAAAACTTGAGTTTGGCCACGAGTAAAAATAGCACTCCCATGGGGTCTTTCAACAGGATGAATTTTAATATCAATTGGTCTTATTTCTTCAGGGCTTCTTCCATCAAGTCTTTTACCTTCTTTAAATAACTTTTCTCTTAATATATCACTTATTAATTTTTTATAAAAATAAGTTAAAGCACTCTTATATTTTTCAGGTTCTTCAATTATAGTTAAAAATTCTTCTAAAATATTATTTAAGGCAGATTTTCTTTCTTTTTTATCACTGATAGAAAGTGCAGATATAATTTTCGGAGTACAAAAATCCTTCAAAGAATTTTGGATTTCTTCAGGTAAACTAATAGGTTCAACTTTTATTTTTTCTTTACCTATTTTATTTCGTAAATCTTCCTGAGCTGATATTATTGATTGAGCTCTTTCTAAAGCCAGATAAAGAGCATCTAACACAATTTTTTCTTCTACTTCTTTACCACCTCCTTCAACCATTACAATAGCATCCTTAGAACATGTAACTACAATATCCAGATCTGCCATTTGTCTTTGTTCATAGGTTGGATAAATTATAAATTCTCCATTAACTCGTGCTATTCTTACCCCTGCAACAGGACCTTCAAAAGGAATTTGTGAAATATGAAGAGCAGAAGAAGCTCCTATAAGTGCTAAAACATCTGGATCATATTTTTCATCAGCAGAAAGAGTTAAAGCAGTGATTATTACATCATTAAAAAAACCATCTGGAAATAAAGGTCTTATAGAACGATCTATTAAACGAGAAACTAAAATTTCTCTATCTGTGGGTTTTCCTTCCCTTTTTATAAATCCTCCTGGAATTTTCCCCCAAGCTGATCCCTGTTCTCTATAATCTACAGATAAAGGCATAAAATCTATACCTTCTACAGGTTTTTCTCCCATTACAGCAGTTACTAAAACCGCTGTATCTCCCTGTCTTACAACTACCGATCCATCAGCTAATTTTGCATATTCTCCAGTTTCAATAATTATTGAATCTGATGTATCTAATTCTATTTTTATCTTTTCCATAGTGATTATTCCTTTTTGGATAAATTTTTGCCTTTTTAGTTTAGAATGGAACTACAAATTTTCAAGTAGAATCGATTATTATCTTTTTAAAACTTATTAAATTATGGAAGTAAATTAGAAATAAATGACGCGACTCTTACACCTAAAATAACAAATAAAGCGATTATAAAAGTTTCTAAACCAGCTTTTAAACTGATTTCTTTCATAAAAAGCGCAGATAAAAAATCTGTCAATACACAAAATCCCAAGGCTGAAAGCAGTCCTAATTTTTTATAAATTAAAACCATTATTATCGTAAGTGGTAAAGAAAATAAAGTTCCTAAAACAGCTATTTGAATTAAACTTATCCCTGTATGTTTTGCTATTGTATTTGCCATACCAGCCATTCGTGGGCATACAATAAATAATGCAAAAGCAATTGATACCAACAATAACTTGTTCATTTATGTGGCCTCCTTAAATTTAAGATAAAATTTTAAATTTGAAATTATAAAAAAGAAGATTATTATTTTCAATAATTTGTAAAAGATAAAGGAGGTTTCTAAATATGGAACCACTTTTAGAAATTAAAGATTTATGGGTGGAGGTAGAAGGGAAAGAGGTATTAAAAGATATTTCCTTAAGTCTTCCTGTAGGTGAAACACATGTAATATTTGGAAAAAATGGCTCAGGAAAGACCACTTTACTTATGACAATTATGGGATTTCCTGCGTATAAAATAAAACATGGAAAGATTATTTTTAAAGGAGAAGATATTACTGATCTTCCACCTTACGAAAGGGCTAAGAGAGGTATAGGGATAATGTTTCAAAGACCGCCTACTATTAAAGGTGTTAAATTGAGAAATATCTTGGAGCTATGTGTTAAGGATAATGGAATAAAAATTGAAGAGCTTGCTCGCGAATTTGATTTTGAATCTTTTCTTGATAGAGAAGTAAATAGAGGTTTTTCTGGAGGTGAATTAAAAAAGAGTGAATTATTGCAATTACTTGCACAAAATCCAGAACTGGTTCTGCTTGATGAACCAGAATCAGGTGTAGATTTAGAAAATATTCAAATAATAGGAGAAATGATAAAAAAACTTTTACAAAAAGACATTCCTCACAGACCAAGGAATAAAAGTGGTCTTATTATAACACATACAGGCTTTATTCTAAAGTATGTAACTGCTGATCTTGGTTATGTAATTATGGATGGAAGAATTTATTGTAAAGGTAATCCTTTAGAAATTTTTGAAGGTATTCAAAAATATGGATATGAAGGATGTAAACGGTGTTTAAGAAGATATCGAATAAAAGATTAAAGGAGTTTATGTATGATATCTAAAAATTTCTCAGAACTTAGTGAAGAAGAAAGAGAAAGATTAAAACTTCTTGGTTTGGATGAAGAATTAAAAAGGGAAGGAGAGTATGTTCAAATTGATGCAAAACCTGTAATTTGTAAAAAACAAAAACATGTAGAAGGACTTGAAATTTTACCAATCAAAGAAGCATTAAAGAAATATGATTGGCTTTCAGATTATTATTGGAAAATAATTAAACCAGATAAAGATGAATTTACAAAAATTACATATAAAGAATTGGATAATGGATATTTTATAAGGGTTTTGCCTAATTGTAAGTTAATTTATCCTGTTCAGGCATGTCTTTATATAAAAACAGAAAATATAGCTCAAAAAGTTCATAATATAGTAATAGTTGAAGAGGGAGCAGAACTTAATCTTATTACTTCTTGTACTATTAATCCTCATGCTGGATCAGCTTTACATATAGGAATTTCTGAATATTACATAAAAAGGAATGCAAAATTGACATTCACTATGCTTCACATGTGGGGGTTAGAAACGAATGTAAAACCGAGAACCGGGATTATTGTAGAAGAAAATGGAACTTATATTTCTACTTATGTAAGTTTATTTCCTGTTAAAAACATTGAAACCTCTCCTGTATGCCATTTAGTAGGAAAAAATGCTAAAGCGTCTTTCATTTCTATTATTGCCAATCATCCAGGATCTTATGTAGATATAGGTGGTGAAGTTTTTCTGGAAGCAGAAAATACCAGTGCAGAAATTATTTCCCGCACAGTAGTATATGGAGGAGAAAATATTGCGAGAGGTAAAATTATAGCTAAAGCACCAAAAGTGAAAGGACATCTTGAGTGTCAGGGTTTGATGTTATCAGATAAAGGTAATATGCGAGCTATACCAGAATTAAATAGTTATTTTTCTGATGTAGAACTTACTCATGAAGCAGCGGTAGGTAAAATCGCAAAAGAAGAGGTGGAATATCTTATGGCAAGGGGATTAAGTGAAGATGAAGCAGTTTCTCTTATTGTAAAAGGTTTTCTGACGATAAAAATAGAAGGCATTCCACCTGCATTGCAGGAAAAAATTGATAAAACATTAGAAATTGCAAAATCAGGATTTTAAAATTGAAAATAAAATCTCATTTAAAAAATCTTACTCCATACCCTCCTGGAAAAACCTTAGAAGAGCTTCGCAGAGAACTTAAAATTTCAGGTCCTATCTATAAATTTAATTCTAATGAAAATCCATTAGGTCCTTCGCCAAAAGTAATAGAGATTATTAAAAAACATCTTCTCGAAATTCACCTTTATCCTGATGCAAGCTACATAGAATTAAGAAAAGCTATAGCAAAAATTTGGAATGTTTTACCAGAGCAAATAATTGTGGGAAATGGTTCAGATGAAGTAATAGAATTTGTTTTTAAAGCTATGATTAATCCTGGCGATGAGATTATAATTAGCAAACCAAGTTTTTTAATGTATAAGATCTTTGGTGAGATTTATGGAGCAGATATAAAATATATTCCTTTAAATAGAAATCTACAACATAATTTAAAAAAAATCCTTCAAAATATTTCTTCTAAAACTAAAGTTATATTTTTAGATCATCCTCATAATCCTACAGGAAGTGCTATAAAAAGGGAAATGTGGGAAGAATTTTTTAGTCAAATTGATTCTGAAATACTTGTAGTAATAGATGAGGCCTATGGAGATTTTATAGATGATAAAGACATACCCTTAGGTATAGAATTTTTAAAGAAAGGTTATACTGTATTAATTTTAAGAACTTTTTCTAAGGCTTACGGACTTGCAGGATTGAGATTAGGTTATGGAATAACTTTTTTAGAATTTGCCAAAGTTCTTGATTCTGTAAGACAAGCATTTAATATAAATATTCTTGCAGTAAAAGCAGGATTAACGGTTTTAAATGATAAGGAATATATTCAAAAAAGCATAGAAATTGTAAAAAAGGGTAGGGTATATCTTACTCAAAAATTGAAAGAATTAGGAATTAAAGTTTTTCCATCACAGGCTAATTTTGTTATGGCAGACTTTGGGGAAAAAGCAGAAGAAATTTATAATCAGTTATTAAAACAGGGTATACTTGTAAGACCTTTAAAAGCTTATGGATACCCTAATTATCTAAGAATTTCTATAGGACTTCCAGAGGAAAATGAAGTTCTTATTAAAAAATTAAAGTCCCTCCTCAGCAAGAATTTCTAAAAATAAATCTATTAATTTAGGATCAAACTGTGTTCCTGCATTTTTTCTTAGTTCTTCTTTAGCTTGCTCAATAGAATAAGCTTTTTTATAAGGTGTATTACTTATCATAATATTAAAAGCTTTTACAATAGCAAGAATACGACATTCTATAGGTATATCTTTTCCTTTAAGTTTTAAAGGATAACCTTTACCATTCCATTGTTCATGATGTTTTAAAATAAGATCTGCTATATTGGATAAATGAGGGATTGCTAAAGCTATACGATATCCTTTTTCCGGATGTTTACGAATGATAGCCCATTCTTTATCAGTTAATTTTCCTGGCTTAAATAAAATTCTTTCAGGAATTCCTATTTTTCCTATATCATGTACCTCTACTAATAAAAGTAATCTTGACATCTCCTGAGATGTAAGGTTTAATTTTCGTGCGAGTTTGATACACCAAATTTTAAGCCTTTCTGGATCTCCATATATAAAATAATTGTAATCTTTTAAAATTCTTTTTAATGTTTCCAGCATAAGAGTATAAATATATTTTTTTCTTTGTATTTTATCTTTGTACATTAAATCATCAGATTCTTTATAAAGTTCCCTTAAATCAACTGAAGACTCTTCTGCACAAGCTAAGCCTATTGAAAGAATTAAAGGGATTTCATTTTTATGCTCTTCATTATACTTGTTTAAATTATGTCGTAATCTTAAAACTATATTCTCAGCATCTTTTAAATGCGTATTAGGTAAAATAACTACAAATTCATCTCCACCTGATCGGGTTATAACATCTGTAGATCTAAAAGAGGTTTTTAAAATTGTTGCACATGTTTTTAAATATCTATCTCCTTCCAGATGTCCTAATATATCATTTATTAATTTAAAACCATCGATATCCATAGAAATAATAGTAATAGGATAATAAACGGGATTTTTATTTAGTTGATTTAATTTTTTTTCTAAATAAAGACGGTTATAAAGCTTTGTTAGGGGATCATATAAGCTTAAGTGAGTTAATTTTTTTTCATATTGCTTTTGATAGGTTATGTCTCTTATAATTATCACAAAATTTTTTTTAGAAGACGAAAGAAAAGGTAAATAATGAACTTGAAAATATCTCCCTTCTTCAGCCTCTTCAACAGTTATTAATCTATTTTCTTTAATCGCACGTTTACCTACTTCTATACGAGATTTAGCTAATTCTTGAGGCATAACCTCATTAAATTTTTTACCTTTTAGTTCTTTTGGAGAAGTATTAAATAATTTAGCCATAGAGGAATTTAAAGTTAAAAAAGTTCCTTCTTCATCTACAATAGCAATAGCTTCAGGAGAAATTTCAAATAGAATTTTATATTTTTCCATTTCATCAAGTTCTCTCTCCAGTCTTTTTTGTTCACTTATATCTTGCCATGTGCAATAAAGATATATTTTATTTTTATAAATGATAGGAATAAGAGAGACTTTGACATAAAAAAGCTCCCCATCAATACGTTTATGGACCCATTCAAATTGGTGAAATCCTTTTTCTAAAGCAATATTTATCATCTCAATAGCTTTTTCATAAGAATCGCGTCCATCAGGCTGTTTTTGAGGCGATAAATCAAAAGGATGAGCATTAATAATTTCTTCTTTACTTGAAAATCCAAACATTTTGACTGCAGTTTCGTTCCACTCAACAAATCTATAAGTATGAGTGTCAAGTAAAGCTATTGCATCTTTTGAAGCATGCATTATTTGATAAAATCGTTCTTCACTTTTTTCCAAGGCTTCTTTTATACTTTTTTGTTCTGTGATATCTATTACAAATCCTTTATAACTAATAATTTTCCCTCTATCATCCTTTATAGGATAAATATTTACATATATCCAAATTTTTGATCCGTCTTTTCGCAATGCTTGAGTTTTATATGCAATATTCCCTCGAGAAGATATTAAAGAAAGAAATTTTTGCTTTTCTCGAAGATCTATATGTAAATGAGAAAAAATATCAATGTTAGAATTAATTAATTCTTTAGTAGAAAAATATCCATATATTTTTGCTAATGTTTTATTTACATAAATATATTTACCTTTTAAATCACTTTCAAATATTCCAATAGGTATTTTATCTATTATATCTTGAAAATTATAGTATTTAATTGATTCCATATAATATAATTTACTATAATTAAAAATATAATCATATTTTTTGGTAAATAAATGTACTCCTTTTGTAAATATTTACTAATTTTTAGAAGAAAAAATATATTTTTAAAAAAAATATTAAATAATATTAAAATTTTACTTGAATGGTAAATTGTAATCTATTTTCGTCTTCTTTTGTAGAATCTTCATAATCTAATCTTTCATAATCTACTAAGAACATATTTTTATGCTGTTTATAAAAATGATAAGCTATACCTACGATATATCTTTCATTTTCATCATTATTTTGTTTATCATTAGGATCAAAATAATCATACCTCCCAATAAGACTTATTTTTCTATTTGGTTTTATTTCTAAAAAGAAAGAATAACCATCTTTATCATTTTCATCTTTCCCACTTTGGAGCCCCTTTCCATCATAATATTGAGCAGTAAAGGTAAAATATTCATGTTCATAACTTAAAAAGCCGAGATTTACTCTCCAAAGAGGTTTTTCCTCTGTATTACCTCTCCCATAAAGTCCTAAATATGAAAATTGTAAACCTGGTAATATATCGGGAAGAGGTCTTATAGTAATTCTTCCTTCTATTACTTTATTATTATTTTTTTCATTTGCATGATACCCACCTCCATTATAAATTCCCAAAGCAATACTTCCATAACGGCCTGGATAATGAGAATTTACTCTTTTTTGATAATCTTCATCTATTTCACCTCCAAGTAAAGAAACAAAAGTAATACCTCTATCAGCTGAATTAAAAATATGGTTTCTTTCAAGAAACATTGTATCTTGACATCTATAAAAATTTGTATGTTCTTCATAATCTAACCAAGGTATATGAACTTGCCCAATTTCTATATAAGGTTTGGTAAAAATTATAAAATCTGGTAAATTAAATTTTGCATAAAGATATTTAATTCTTCCTACTATAGAACCACTTAAATTAAAAGGATCAGATTCACCTGCTCCTGGATCTTTAATAGTTGTTATATCATAAGTTAATCTTGCGCTAAACCATTTATTAAATTTCTTTTTTACAGTTAAATAACCTCTTTTAAGTACTACTTGACTATAATCTTTATCATCTTTTTCTCCATTTTGATAAGAAATATACCATAAGAAACCCAATTTTACTCCTTTTAAAGGTTTTACAGTTTTCTTAATTTCTTCAATCTCCTTAGTTAATTTTTTTACAGTTTCTTTCTCTTCTAATTTTTCTATTTTCTCTTCTTTCTTTTTTTTCTTTATTTCTTCTTTTTTTACTTCCTTGATAATTTCTTCTGCTTCTTTCTCAGTTAAAATCCCTTTTTTAATAAGAATTTTGAGAAGCAAATCCATAGAGGATTCAGCTTTAGCTATATTTATGCAAAGAAAAATTAAACATAAGAAAAAGACTGATAAAAATTTCAAATTTTTTTTCATGGTTTTCCTCCTTTAAAATTAATTAATAAATTATTCTTTTTGAAATTTTTTCTCAAAAAAGATAAAAAAATTTTTTAAATGGAAAAGCAGATTTGAAGAAATCTTAACAGGATGTTAAGATTGATTAACTTTTGACGGAATATAGATTTTTACTTTAGTTCCTCCCTTAGGTTGACTTTCTATTTTCCATTTATATCCAAGAAGTTGAAGTAAATGCTTAACAATAGCCATTCCAAGCCCTGTTCCACCTTTTTTTCGCGAGCGAGAAGAATCAACTCTGAAAAATCTTTCACCTATTCTTGGGATTAATTCCTTAGGAATTCCAATTCCTGTATCTTCTACACAAAGTACATAATATTCATTATCTTTACTAAAATGCACAGTTACTCCTCCTTTTTTAGTAAATTTGATAGCATTATCTATCAAATTAATTAAAATTTGGGTCATTCTTACTGGATCTGTATAAATTTCTGGATTAGTTTTAATTTCTTTTTTTAAATAAAGTCCCTTTTGTTGAGCTTTTTCTTGAAAAACTTCAATTACTTCATCTATAAGTTTTTCTATCGAAACATAAGTTTTTTTTATTTTTATGTCTCCGAATTCAATTCGTGATAAAGTAATAAGATCTTCTATAAGCAAAATAAATCTTTGAGTTTGTTTATCAATTATTTCTAAAAATTTTCTCGCAAGTTCTTGATCTTTGAGATCCCCTTCAAGAAGCGTTTCTACATAACCTTTTATAGCTGTAAGAGGGCTTTTTAATTCATGTGAAACATTAGCTACAAATTCTTTTCTAATATTTTCAAGTCTTTTTATATGTGTTATGTCCTCAAAAAGTATCAAATATAAAGTTTTCTTATTTACTTTTAAAGAATTTATAGTAATTAATAAATAACAAACTTTTCCATTTTGCTCCAAACTAAACTCAAATTTTTTTTCATTTTTGAAATTTTTTATTACTTCAACAATTTGTTTAATTAATTTCTTGTTTTTTATAATTTCTTCGAGTTTTTTACCTTCGAATTTTTCATCAGATAAATTAAATATTTTTTTAAATTTATTATTTGTTAAATGAATAAATCGATTTGGGTCTATAAGAATAATACCTTGTGGAATCAATTTTAATACTTCTTCTAAAAGGTGACAAAGATTAATTTTCATCTGGAGTTCTATCTAAATAATACCCTTTACCTCTTAGAGTTTTAATTAATTGAGGATCTTCTGGATTTTTTTCTATTTTTTGTCTCAATCTTCTAATATGAACATCAACAGTCCTTGGACTTATATATCCATGTTCTTCCCATACAGCTTTAAGAATTTCTTCTCGTGAAAACACCTTTTTAGGGTTTTCTGCAAGGAAAAAAAGAATTTTTAATTCTATAGGTGTAAGAAGAAGTGTTTTATTTTTAAGATAAGCTTTAAATTTATTTTTATCTAATATTAAATCTCCCAATTTAACTACATTTTTTTTAGAATCTTCTAATTTTTTTGTTCTTCTAAGTACTGCTTTTACTCGTGCAATTAATTCTCTTGGGCTGAAAGGTTTTGTAATGTAGTCGTCAGCTCCTAATTCAAATCCAAGAACTTTATCAATTTCTTCTCCTTTTACAGTAACCATTATTACAGGAGTTTCTTTATGATTTGGATGGCTTCTTATATATTTACAGAGTTCAAAACCATCAATTTTAGGTAACATAAGATCTAAAAGAATTAAATCATAAGTATTTTTCTCAAGTTTTTCTAAAGCTTCTTTTCCATCAAATACTACTTCTGTCTCAAACCATTCCTTTTGAAGAAGATGAGCAATCAATTGAGCAATATCTTCTTCATCTTCAACTATAAGAACTTTACCTTTGCTCATCTCGATGCTTCAGTTCAAAAAATTTTATAATATAAAATTTCTAAAAAGTCAAATATTAATAAAAAATTTTTAAAAAAGTTGATTTAATATTTTTTTGAATTAATTTTTAGAAATAATTATAAAAGAGGTTTGTATAAAATGAATCGTTTTATTTTTTATTTTTTATTTCTACTAACACCTATATTTTTAGTAATTTTCTTTTTGTTATTGGGATTCGCATTAGGTTCAATCGTATTTTTAGGTCTTACACTTTTGGGGATTTATATATCTATTTTGATAATAAAAGCTTTTATTTTTTATATTAAAAATTTAAGAAAAAAGAAATACAAAATTAAAATTATTAAAATTTACTAAAAAATCAAATCTATTTTTGAATCTCAGAAAGTTCTTTTTCCAGTTCTTTAATTCCTTTTTCAACAATTTCTGCGAGTTCTTTTGCTTTCATACCTTTATAGATTTTTAAAGCTATTTCATAAGCTTCTTTAGCAGTTGAATATTCTTTTTTATATCGATATACATCTCCGATTCCTGTCATAGCACGAGCGGCTCGATGAGCATCTTCATATTTTTCTGCAATTTCTAACATTCTATATAGATAAGGAAGCATTTTTTCATATTCTTTTTGTTCTCTATACACATATACTATTTTCTCTATTATAACTGCTGTACTCCATTCATCTTCACAGGTCTCACACACATCTAAACAAGCTTTATAAGCTTTTAAAGCCATTGTAACTTTACCTTTAAGATGATAAATATCACCCAATGTTTCTAAGACATTAGCTAATTCTTTATAAGCTTGGTATTTTTGAAATATTACTAAAGCTTGTTCATAGAGACTAACAGCATCTAAATATCTTCCTTCAATTTCATATTTATGAGCTTTTAAACAAAGTTCATAAGCAGGTTTAAGTTCAGGGGGTACATTTAAGGCTTTGAAAATGATTTCTTTTTCTTTTTCTAATAATTTTTCTGTCCCCAATTTTTCACTCCTTTCAATTTTTTTTATTATATCTTTTAAAAATATTTTTTCATATTTAAAATTTTTATAATTAAAAAATTCAAATGAATCTTGAGGGTTTATTTTTGAAAAATAAGATTTTATACCGAAATCTTTTAAATTTTTAAAAATTAACAAGATCAATCCTTGAAGTTCTGGAGAGCCGTTTTCCATTAAATTTAGAAGTTTTAAATATTTTTCTTTTTTTAATACCTCTGGATTTTTTTCAGATATTCTATAAAGTGCATAAAGAGTGGATAAGCGAAATTCAGGAAATTTTAAAAATCCAAAAAGATTTTTTATAAATAAACTATATCTATTTCCTGTGTTTCTTATAATTTCTCCTACAGCTTCTAAAGCACCCCATGCTGAGCTTGCAGAATCTGCTGAAGCATAAATTAATCTTTTTATAAAATCTATAATTTTTTCTGGATAAATATCACATAATTTTTTACAAACCTCTCCAAGCGCAACTGCTGTTTTTTTTCTCAATATTGGGTCAGGAGAATAGAGAAGTTTCTGTGAAATGTTTAAATTAATGGGTTCTACTACACAATAAGCAAGAAATTTAGAAATTTCATTTTTTTCAATAAGATTTTTAATTTCTTTTTTTGTTAATTTTCTTTTTTCAACTTTTGGAATTTCTATTTTAGATACAGTTTTTAATAAATCTTTTAATGTTCTTTCTTTTAATTCTTGCAATTCTTGATGTAATTTTAAAAAACATAAAACACCCTTTACAGCTCTTCCAAGAGATTCTTTTTCTTGGATAATACTATGTGTAGAAAGATCATAATTTTCTATCCAAACTTCTTTATAATCTTTCTCAGGTTCTAAATCCCAAGCTAAGTCCCAATCTCCTGCACATGCAATTAAAAGCGCCTCAGCAAAAGCAGCCCCTCTATTATGTCCCGTAACATCACATACATATACACTTCCACATTCGCATATTCCTGCTTCAAAATCTGAAAATCCTACAGGTAAATACTCTGGTTTTTTAATAGGTCTTCCACAAAAAGGACAAGTAGGGATCTTAAATTTTGGAATCTTCATATACCATCCTTTCAAATTCAGGATTTACAGGATATTTCATTTCTTTTGCCTTTTTTAAATTTTCAAGTGCCTCTTTTTTATTTCCTGCATAATAATGAGCCACGGCAAGATTATTATAAATAGTAGCAAGAGTAGGAGCAAGTTTTTTTGCTTTTTCCAGAAGTTTTATAGCTTCATCATAAAGTTCTTTTCCTATCAAAACACTTGAAAGATTAATTAAAGCCATAACAAAATTTTCGTCAATTTCTAAAGCTTTTCTATAACACTTTTCAGCCTCTTCCAGATTTCCTTGCTGAAATTCTACGAGTCCTAAATTATTCCATGCTTCCACAGATCTGGGATAAAATTTTAAAGCAAATGAAAAAGATTTTTTAGCCTCTTCAAGATCTCCTTCTTGAGCAAATATAATACCTAAATGAATTAATGCCTCAAAATGATAAGGATCTAACTTAAGAACTTTTTTAAGAGTTTGTTTGGCTTCTTGAAATTTTCCCATTTTGAAGTAAGCTAAAGCTAATCGATGATGAGCAATTACAGAATGAGGATTTTCCATGGCTTCTTTTTCTAAAGCTTTTAGCATATCTTCTGAACTCATACTAACCTCCTTTTTGGATTAATTTAAAATAACATTAAAAATGGAGAACTCAAGAGATAAAAAAATAATCTTAGCAATAATTTTGTTATTCTCTTTTTTTATCTTTTTGACACTTTTTGGACTTTATTATAGTGGTCTACAACCTGTTTCCAGTGTTAAAGAAGGAAAATTTAAAATAATAGAAATAAAAAAAGGTGAAAATATCTTTCAAATTGCCAAAAATTTAAAAAAACAGGGTATTATAAGAAGTTCTATTGTTTTCATAATAGAGGCTATTCGTACAGGAGTATACAAACATATAAAAGCAGGGGAATATGCATTTTATTCAAATCAAAATATAAAAGAAATTTTACAGATTTTAAAAGAGGGGAAAATATACCTCAGAAAAATTGTTATTCCTGAAGGGGCTACTTTATGGCAAATTGCAAAAATTTTAGAAAAAAACAAAATTTGTAAAGCTGAAGAATTTCTTAAACTTGCTGAAGATGAGGAAATAGCAAAAAAAATGGGAGTTCCCACTCCTACATTAGAAGGATTTTTATTTCCTGATACCTATTTCTTTGCTAAAAATACCCCTCCTGAAACTGTAATTAAGGTTATGGTAAGTAATTTTTGGAAAAATTGGGAAAAATTTGAACCTATAGCAAAAGAAAAAAATCTCTCTTTAAAAGAAGTAATTATACTTGCCTCTATTGTGGAAAGAGAGGCTTTATATTCCTTTGAAAAACCTATAATTGCTGGAGTTTACTGGAATCGTATAAGAAAAGGAATGCGTTTACAAGCAGATCCTACAGTAAACTATGCACTAAAATGTTTTAGAAGATTAACTTATAAAGATTATTACTCTGTTCGTAGTCCTTATAATACTTATCTTCATTATGGCTTACCTCCTACACCAATTTGTAATCCTGGAAAAGAAAGTATAAAAGCTGTATTATTTCCAAAAAAAGTTCCATATTTTTATTTTGTAGCTAAACCTGATGGGACTCATTATTTTTCACGCACTTATAAAGAACACCTTAAAGCCATTAAAAAGATCAAAAGATTAAAACTTTTACAATCAAAATTACAAAAAGAAAAAGAAAAAAAGGACGAAAATATTTAATTCTTATTTTCAAATACTTTGAAAAGTCTTATAAACTCATTTATTGAAAGTTCTTCTACCCTTGAATGAGGATTAATAGAAGCCTTATATAATACATTTTCTGGAATTTTATTTCTTAAAATTTTTCTTTTTTGAGCAAAAATCGATGTAAGAAATTTTTTATATTTTATCAGATCTTTAATTTCTTCGAAATCCTTTCTTTTAAATTCTATAAAAGAAGACTGAACTTTTGGAGGAGGGATAAAAAAACGGGGAGGAATGCTCATTAAATATTTTAAATTATAAAAAGTTCTCACAAATACAGAAAGCCAGGAATATCCTTTTATCAATCTTTCTGCTACTTCTTTTTGAATCATGTAATAAGCAAAAGGAATATAGTCTTTGAAATAGACTGTATTTTCTATGATGAAACTTGCAACATTATAAGGAAGATTTCCAATGAGTTTTAAATCTTTATAACCTAAGGAAGAAAAATCAAATTTTGTTGCATCTGCATGAATGATAATTACCCTTTTATCACTAATACTTTTTTTTAACTTTTCTATCATTTCTGGGTCAATTTCTATTAAATAAAGTTTTTTTAAAGGGGTCCTTAGAAGTTCTTTTGTTAGATTTCCAGGGCCTGGACCTATTTCAACAACTATTTCATCTTTAATTTGGGCAAATTCCACAAGTTTTTTTAAAATCCCACCAGCTATTAAAAGATGCTGCCCCCATTTCTTTTTTAACATTATTAAAATTTTTCAAAATCGAGTTATTTATTTAAGAAGTTATAAGTGTGTTTATAATATTTTCAATTTTTTCTACGAATTCTTTACCTTCATCTGATTCTAATAATGCTTTTGTATCAGGTTCGTATAAAGTAATAATATCTTTGTGAGGTAAATAAAAAAAAGTTTTTATAAAAGATTTTTGAGGTTTTAATAAATTTTCAATTTTTTCTATATCTTTTTTATTTTTTGTTTTATTTCCTATTATATAAAGATTCGGAATTCCAAGCTGAGTTGCAAGGGAGATAGCCTTTTTGGCTACCTGAATAGAATTAAAAGTTGAATCTGTAATTATCAAGGCATGTTTGAAACCACGAGCAAGAGCCCTTCCAAAATGTTCTAAACCTGCCTGTGTATCTAAAATTATTACTTCATTTTTTCTTAAATTAATATGATTTATAATTGCATTTAAGAGAGTATTTTCAGGACATAAACACCCTCTTCCAGCCTGTGTTATTGTTCCCATTACAAGTATGTTAATACCTTCCGGAGTTCTTATTCCAAATCTCTCAACTACATCACTTACATCTGGATTTAAACAAAACATTAATCCCCATCCTTCTCCAGGTGCTACCCCAACTTTTTCTTTTATATATTCAAAATTTTCCGTCAATGGAACAATTTTATCAACTTCTTCAATATTCACACCAAGAGCAAAAGGAAGATTTACCTGAGGGTCTGAATCTATAGCTAAAACACTATAACCTTTCTTTACAAAAATTCGTGCTAAGACACTTGCAATAGTGGTTTTCCCAACGCCACCTTTTCCTGTAATAACTATTTTTAAATCTTTTTCCATATAAAACAATTATAATCTGAAGAAAAATTTTGGGTAGAGAAAGTAAATATTTAAAAAATTTTATGGTATAGTATTATATTTTGATATGGATCGTATTATTACTGTCGCCTTTTCTCCTCATAGAGTAGAGACACTCCCTCTTGCTTACGAGATAATGAAAGATCACGATTTAATAATCCTTGAAGAGCCATATAATAAAAAATTTTATCAACTTTTAGAAGATGAAGTATCTTCCGAAGAATATATAACCTTGGGAGCATATGGTTTTCCAGTATTTGAAAAAAATTTTATAAAAATTCTTAAAGAGCTTTATAAAAAAGGAAAGAAAATTTTACAAATAGAACCATATTTAGAAAAAGTTGCTTATATTCAAGAAAAAATTGCTAATTCAACTAATATAGAAGATATAATAAATACTCCAGAATTGAAAAAAATATTTGACATAGAAAATGAGGCAACTGGAAAATTACTCAATTATTATAAAGCATCTGTTGGGACCGATTTTAAAAAGATTATAAATGCTGTAAAGGAGTTTGCTAAAGTAGATGCAAAAAGATTTAGAATAAGAGATTTTTTAAGAGCAAAAGCAATTTTATCCATTCTTCCTGAAAAAGGGAAAATCTATATTGAAGCAGGGGTTATTCATTTATATTTCAAAAAACTTTTGCATTTATTTTTAAAAAATTCTAAATGGAAAGTAAGGCATAAATTTCTTTTAAGAGAGGAAATAAAAAAAAGAACTAAAAAAATTCGGCTATTTCATCCCGGAGAAATACTAACTTTAAGATATATTTTTAAATTAAAAGAAAAACCGGAGCTGGAAGATCTTTTATCTGCAAGATCTTTGATATATATAAAAATTGTTCCTAAAAAAGAACTTCTACCCACAGAAGAAGAACCCTTTCCTCATTTAGCAAAAGAAATCAAGGTTATTCAAATGGTTAATAAATTATCCTTTAAAGATTGTGAAATACTTTATAAAAAACTTTTTCCTATAAGAGATTATGAAGAAGCATTTAAAGTAGTTGAAAAATTTTTAAATAAAAAATATTAATTTAAATTTTTTTAATTGTTATTTCATATGAGATAAAGGTGAATGGATAAGATATTCCTGTTATGAATGGATCTAAAAAAAATAAAAAAGTGAGCTTAAGATATTAAAATACAAAATTTTAGGTTTATAAAATTTTCCCAAATAATATAACCTTTTTAAAAAATGGTATAAATTTTTTAATTTATAAAAATATTAAAATTTAAGATAAAGGGAGGTTTTGGAAATGAAAATTTATAAAGATAAGGATGTAGATCTTTCAATTTTAAAAGACAAAACTATTGCAGTTTTAGGGTATGGGAGTCAAGGACATGCTCATGCACTTAATTTAAGAGATTCAGGATTAAATGTAATTGTTGGATTAAGACCAGGGGGACCAAGTTATGAGAAAGCTAAAAAAGATGGTTTTGAACCTGTTTCTGTGCGTGAGGCATGTGAAAAAGCAGATCTTATAATGATTCTTCTTCCTGATCAGGTCCAACCCGCGGTTTATAAAAAAGAAATAGAGCCAGTTTTAAAAGCTGGAAAAATGCTTCTTTTTGCTCATGGTTTTAATATTCATTACAATCAAATTATTCCTCCAAAAGATGTAGATGTTGCAATGGTAGCCCCTAAAGGACCGGGACATCTTGTAAGAAGGGAATTTACAAAAGGAGCAGGGGTTCCATGTCTTATAGCAGTAGAACAAGATGCTACAGGAGAGGCTTTTCAAAAAGCCCTTGCTTATGCTAAAGGAATTGGAGGAACACGTGCAGGGGTAATTGAAACTACTTTTAAAGAAGAAACAGAAACAGACCTTTTTGGAGAACAAGTAGTACTTTGCGGAGGAGTATCAGCTCTTATTAAAGCTGCTTTTGAAACACTTGTCTCAGCAGGTTATCAACCAGAGGTAGCTTATTTTGAATGTTTACATGAGTTGAAACTTATTGTTGATCTTATTCATGAAGGTGGGCTTACTTTTATGAGATACTCAATCAGTGATACCGCAGAATATGGAGATTTAACAAGGGGTCCAAGAATCATTAACGAACAAGTAAGAGCTGAAATGCAAAAAATTCTTAAAGAAATTCAATCAGGCGAGTTTGCAAGAGAATGGATTTTAGAAAACCAAGCAGGAAGACCAGTACTTAATGCACTTAGAAAAAAGGAAAAAGAACATCTTATTGAAAAAATAGGAAAGGAAATAAGAGCTTTAATGCCGTGGCTCAAAAAACCAGAGGAATAAAAATCTTTATTTAATCTTTATGCATTTTCTTTAAAACTTTATAAACTGCTTCTATTGTTTCTTCTATTTCATCTTCGGTATGAGCTAAAGAAACAAACCAGGCTTCAAATTGAGAAGGAGGTAAATAGATTCCTTTTTTAAGCATTTTTTGCCAGAAAATAGCAAATTTTTCGGTATCACAACTTAAAACCGATGTAAAGTCTACTATTTCTTTATCAGTAAAAAACAAAGTTAACATAGAACCAACTCTATTAATCTTATAAGGAAGTTCAAGATCTTTTAAAGCTTCCTTAATACCTTCTTCTAACTTAGCAGATAAAGTTTCTAATTTTTCATAAGTACCGGGTTTAAGAAGTTCTTTTATAGTAGCGAGTCCTGCAGCCACAGCAATGGGGTTTCCTGAAAGTGTTCCTGCCTGGTACACAGGTCCCTCTGGTGCTATAAGATCCATAATTTCCGCCTTCCCTCCGTAAGCACCTACTGGGAGCCCACCACCTATAATTTTTCCAAGACAGGTTAAATCTGGAGTTATTTCAAACTTTCCTTGAGCACCTGAAAGCCCTACTCTAAATCCAGTAATAACTTCATCAAAAATAAGTAAAGCTCCGTAGTTTTGTGTAATATTTCTTAAAAAATTTAAAAATCCTTCCTTAGGAAGTACAACCCCCATATTAGCAGGTATAGGTTCAATAATTACAGCAGCGATTTCTTCTCCATAATTTTTAAAAGCTTCTTTTACTTTTTCAAAATCATTAAAAGGAAGATTTAAAGTATGAGCTGTTAATTCTTCAGGAATTCCAGGACTTGCAGGTATTCCAAAAGTAGCAAGTCCGGAACCAGCTTTAACAAGAAGAGAATCTACATGCCCATGATAACACCCTTCAAATTTGATAATTTTTTTTCTTTTAGTATAAGCTCTGGCAAGTCTTATAGCACTCATAGTAGCTTCAGTCCCAGAATTCACAAGACGAACTTTTTCTATAGATGGGAAACAACTTTTTATTAATTCTGCAAGTTCCACTTCTTGCCATGTTGGTGCGCCAAAACTTGTTCCATTTTGAGCAGCAAAGCAAACTTCATTAACAACTTTTGGATGAGCATGTCCTAAGATAAGTGGTCCCCAGGAGCATACATAATCTATATATCGATTACCATCCACATCTATTAAATAACACCCTTCTCCCTTCTCAAAAAAAACAGGATCAGATTTGACAGCCTTACATGCTCTTACAGGACTATTTACACCACCAGGTATACTTTCTACTGCTCTTTCATAAAAAAGTTTTGATTTGATACGCATAATTTTTACCTCCTATTTTTAAAGTATTCTAACTGACTAATTTTTTCTAATATTAAACTTAAATTTACTGCCTCTTCTAAAGTTTTTCCACAGGTTATAGCACCATGCTTACTTAAAATAATTATTTTATAACTTCTTGCCAAATTAGAAGAAAATTCCCATAAAGCTTCGGAACCCGGTTGAAAATAAGGCATTACAGCTATTTCTTTTAAAATAAATTCTGCTTCAGGAAATTCAAATTCTTTAAATTTAAAACCTGAAAAATCTAAAAGAAGAGTATACAAAGGATGAGTATGAACTATTGCATTTACAGAATGATTTTTTAAATAGATTTTATAATGCATTCCCCATTCAATAGAAGGATTGCCTTTTATAACTTCGCCTTTCCAATTTATAAAGCAAAAATCTGCAGGTTTGAGTAATTCTTTTATTCTTCCAGAAGGAGTAATCCAGAATCCATATTTATCTCTTATTGAAAGATTGCCTTCTGAGCCTGAAATAAGACCTTTTTTTGCAAGATATTTTGTAAAATTACATAATTCTATTAAATTTTTATTCATTTTATATTTCTATAGACTTGATCAAGTCTATATTTTCAAGTGCCCACTTAACAGTTTTTTTTAATCCCTCTTCTAAGCTGACTTCAGGTTCCCAATCAAGTAAACTCTTAGCTTTTTTAATTTCAGCCCAAGTAATTTTTACATCGGCTTTATGAAAAGGATAATATTTTTTAATAGCTTTTTTACCAAGAAGTTTTTCTAAAATCTCAATTACTTCATTAATTGAAGCCGGGTTTTTCCCTCCTCCAAGATTAATTACTTCATAACCCAAAGGTTTTAAAGCTAAAATTGTACCTCGTGCTATATCGTCTATATAAGTAAAATCTCTTGCTTGGGTTCCGTCCCCATATATTTCTATGGGTTTTTCTTCGTAAATCCATTTAATAAATCTAAATATACTCATATCTGGTCTTCCAGCAGGTCCATAAACAGTGAAATATCTTAGCACAGAAATGTCGAGATTATAAAGATGATGATAAGTATAAGCAAGAAGTTCTGCGCTTTTTTTGGTAGCAGCATAAGGAGAAAGTGGTGTATCAACTTTAAGATCTTCATAAAATGGGGGCTCTTGTCCTGCATAAATTGAAGAAGTTGAAGCAAGGATCATCTTTTTTATTTTAAACTCTTTCATAAGCTCAAGTAGATTTAATGTTGCAGTAATGTTACTTTCCACATATACCCAAGGATCTTTTAAACTTTGCCTTACCCCTGCTTTTGCTGCAAGATGAATTATAGCTTTAATTGAATAAATCTCAAAAATAATTTTAAGTGCCTGATAATTTGATAAATCGAGTTTATAAAATTTAAAATTTGGATATTTTTTAAGCTGATTTAAACGCCATTCTTTTAATTTTACATCGTATGCAGGATTTATATTATCAATTCCAAGAACATTTTTTCCTTCTTTAAGAAGAAACTCGCTTACTTTCCAACCAATAAATCCTGCTGAGCCTGTAACTAAATAATATTCCATAACAATCTCCTTATTTTAAATTAAAAAGATATTTTTGATTTAAATAATTACTTAACTTAAAACTTAGAATTGCTTCATCTTCCATAGCATGTTGAATCTCTATAAGTCTTTTTTTTCCCAAAAAATTAGAAAGTTTATCACAGAAGAAATTTCTACAGAAAAGAGGGGCAAGCTTTAATAAACAGCCCTTTTCTCCCAAAAACAAACAATCTTCTGGCCGATCTAAATTAAATAAATCAAAAGATTCATTTAGATAATCCAAAATAAGTAAATTTAAAAAGAATTCCGCAGGACTTAATTTCCATTCAAGACCAGCTTCACAACATTTTTCACCACTTTCAGCACATTTTTTACAGAAAGCAAAAGATTCGTTTTTTATAAATGCTTCTCTCGTTTTTTGAATTGCTTTAATAAGTTTTGGCAAATTTTCTTTAATGTATGGATCCTTTAAGAGTTTATCTTTGAGTTTGTCTTCATATATTCTTTGTAATTTTTTAAAGTATTTCAAACCTTCATAATTCATTTTAAAAATCCAAAATTTTTCCACTTACTTCGTTGAGAACAAAACCTGTTAAGATTTTAGGATAAAAATAAGTGCACTTATGAGGCATAAGTTTTTTTTCGCGAGCGATTTTTTTAAATACTTCAGGAGGAAGTGCAGGGAAAATCACTCCCAAAGCCCCCTTTTTTACTTCATCTTTGAGTTTTTCAATTTTAGAAAGAAATTTAACTTTTCCCTCTTGAGCAAATTCTTCTTCTTTTATTCCGAGAATATTTTCCAAAATTTGTAAAAAATTAAAAAGTGGTATTTCAGAGAGGACAGAATTAATATTAATAAATTTTTTATAGTACTTATCCTTTAATTCATAAAGTATTAGTTTATTTTGATAAAAAATTATCCATTGAGTTGAAAGGTTTGTGAAATATAATTCTATTTTTTCTAAATTGATTTCTTTAAATTCTTTTAAAGGTGTAGCATATTTCTCCATATCGGAAATAAATCTTTTAACATTTTCTAAATAATACACTCTATGAGTAGGTAAGATTAAAAGATTTTTATCTTCCATAGGAGTTATATACATTGCAATATAGTGATAATCTCTTTTCAAATCATCTCCATAAAGAACATTCATATATTCTTTATATTTTAAAGCTGTAGTATATCGATGATGTCCATCTGCTATATAAATTTTTTTGTCCTTCAATGTATCTAAAAAGGATTTAATAGTTTTTTTATCAGTGATTTTATAAAATTTATGAATTTCTTCATCGTAATTAACTTCATAAAGAAGTTGAGGATTTTTTTTAAAAATTTCTAAAGTAATAAGTTGAGGATCTTCATAAAGTCCAAAAACTTGGCTAAATTGAAATTTAGTAATTTTTAAAAGTTCTAAACGCTCTTGAGTTATTTTATGAAAGGTTTTCTCGTGAGGTAAGATAATACCTTCATCAAAAGGACTTAACTTTACCAGAAGGATCAATCCTTTTCTATTTAAAATATTATTTTTATATTTAAAAATCAATTCATAAAGATAAAGAGCAGGTTCTGAATCTTTTATTAAGATTTTATCTTTAATCCAATTAGATAAAAGAGTTTTAGCTTTTTGATAATTTTCAGGGAGTTCTAAATGAAATATATTATAAGGACTCCTTTTTTTATATTCTTCCTTTTCTTTTTTATTAACAACATCATAAGGAGGCGCTACTATTTTTTGAATATCTACTTTTTCTTTATTGTATCTCCAACCACAAAAAGGAAGACACTCAGGCATTTAAAAACCTTCAAAGCTGAAGAGATTTTCCTAAAAATACCAAATTTTTCAGGTTTGACAAGGATTTGAAAATATTAAGATTTTAAGACTTATCAGAATTTTCTATTTTTTTTACCAAAATTTTCATTGCAATTCCTCTTCCCAGAGCCAATTGAAAACTGTTATTTAATTTTATTAACATTGGACCAAAACCTGGATTTTGAATAACTTCTACAATTGTACCTTTATGAATGCCCATATTTAAAAGTTGCATAAGAACACCCTTGCCTTTACCAAACCCTCTTCCACCACCAAACCCCCTTCCTCTTCCCCATCCATATGCTTGAGGATTAATTTCTACTACTTCTCCTTTCTCTCCAGGCTGAAGTAATCCAAGAGGTATCATATTTTTATCCTCCATTTTCAATATAAATAAGTGTAATTGAATTTAATACAAAATTTCAAAAAATCAATGTTAATTTTTTTATAAAAATATTTAATTTTTAAACATTGCAAATTTTTAATATATTATAACTAATTGAAAATGAATTTCAATAACAATTTAAATAATTTGATTTAATTTTAGAAAAAATTATAATAATACCAAAATTTTTTATAAAGTTTGTTAGAAAAAATAAATGAAAAGAATAAGAATTGCAGTAGCTGGAAATCCCAATGTTGGTAAATCAACTTTAATTAATGCTATAGCAGGTACATCTCTTCATATCGGTAACTGGCCAGGTGTAACAGTAGAAAAGAAAACAGCTACTTTTAATTACAATGATCTTATTATAGACCTTACTGATTTACCCGGAACTTACAGTCTTAGCCCTTATAGTCTGGAGGAAAAAATTGCAAGAGATTTTTTAATAAAAGAAAAACCAGATTTAATAATTCATGTTATAGATGCGACAAACCTTGAAAGAAACCTATACTTAACATTACAATTACTTGAATTGGGAATTCCCACTATTTTAGCTCTTAATATGTGGGATGAAGTAGAAAAAAGAGGAGACAAAATTCTTTTAGAACTTCTTGAAAAAGCTTTAGGAGTAAAAGTAGTTCCTACAGTAGCAACAAAAAAGAAAGGAGTTAAGGAGTTACTTCATACTATTAAAGAGTATGCAGAAAATTTAGATATAAAAAAACCAAAAGAACTATTTTATGGAGCAGAAATAGAGAAAGCTATCAGAAAAATTTTAGATTATTTAAAAAATTCAACTTCCAAAGAAATACTTGAAAAATATCCAACTCGCTGGTTGGGTTTAAAACTTTTAGAAGAAGATTTTTATATATTAAAAGAAACAGGACTTATAGAAAAAAAAGAATTTTTAAAAAAAATTGAAGAGGTTAAAAAGAATTTTTTAAAAGAATATTCAGAAGATATAGAAAAATATTTAGCAGATATACGTTATGGTTTAGCTCATGGAATTACTAAACAGGTTCTTATAAGGGTTCCAAGAGCAGGAGCAGATCTTACAGAAAAAATAGATAAAATAGTTCTTAATCAATTTTTTGGTTTACCTATTTTTATTTTAATGATGTGGTTTGTTTTTAAAATTACCTTTGATTTTTCTACACCTTATTGTGAATGGCTGGATAATTTTTTTAGTGGACCACTTACCCAATTAACAATTTTTATCTTAAAAAAATTTCATAGTCCTCAATGGCTAATTTCTCTTATTACACAAGGGATAATAGGTGGTGTGGGTGCTGTAGTAACATTTACACCTCTTGTAGGTGTTACTTTGTTTCTTCTCACATTTCTTGAAGGTAGCGGATATATGGCAAGAGCTGCTTTTATAATGGATAAAATAATGCATCTTGTAGGACTTCATGGGAAATCCTTTATTCCTCTTGTATTAGGATTTGGCTGTAATGTTCCTTCTATTTATGCAACAAGGATTCTTGAAAATGAAACCGATAGAAAAGTTACAGCAATTATTACTCCTTGCATATCTTGTAGTGCAAGATTACCCGTATATTTAGTTTTTATTGGAGCCTTTTTTTCTTTACATTCAGCTACTGTTTTATTGTCCATCTATTTATTAAGTGTTTTTATGGCTTGTGTGTTTGGCATAGTTTTAAGAAAAATTTTTTATAAAGGTGAACCACCTGTTTTTATTATGGAACTTCCACCTTATCGTTTACCTACTTTTAGAGATTTAATGTTTCATACATGGATTAAATTAAAACATTTTTTGATAAAAGCAGGAACATTTATTTTAGCTATGTCAATAATAATCTGGTTTTTATTGAATTTTCCTCAGGGAGCAAAATTGGAAGAAACTTATATGGGAAAAATAAGTAAAATAATAAGTCCTGTTTTTAAACCTTTGGGATTTGGGAACTGGCAAACTGCTTCTGCCTTAATTACAGGTATTATTGCTAAAGAATTAATAGTAGATACAATGGCTCAGATCTATCTTTCTGAATCAAAAAATCTTGATAAAGAAAAAATTTCTCTAAGTGAAAGTTTTAAAGACTCCATTATTTCTCTTTTTAATGCTATAAAAATATCTATTACAAATGTGATAGCTCATTTTGGTATTACATTTATTGAATCTGAAAAACCTGATAGTTCTTTAATAAATACTTTACAAAAAAATTTTAATCCTCTTGTTGCTTATGCTTTTATGGTTTTTGTTTTACTTTACTGGCCTTGTTTTGTTACAGGAATTGCTATGAAAGTTGAATTTGGGAGCTGGAAACCTTATTTAATATCTGCTTGTGGTAGTTTTACTCTTGCTTGGTTAAGTGCTTTTTTAATTTATCAAATCGGTAAATTTCTGGGATTAGGATAATATAAAAATTAAGGAATTTGTTTTTTTTGAGCCACTGACCAGGCATGATTTGGAATTAAAATATCAGCCATTTCTTTAACTTTTTTGGCACTTTCGTAAGCTTCAATTACATTTATATGAACTCCTGAAGGTATAACAGGTCCTACCTTAGGAAAATTTTCTTCATTGCAACAAAAACCTGTTATTATTGCTTTGCCCTTGGTGGTATTAATCATAACTGATTGACCGCCAGGAGTATGTCCAGGTGTGAAAATTACTTTTATTCCTTCTACAATTTCCTGATCTCCTTCAATAATATTTACGTCCAATCCCTCTAATAAATCTGCAAAATACCGATGATCAACAGGATGTGGATTTAAAAGAAATTCATATTCAGCTTTTTGAACAAAGATTTTAGCTTTTGGGCACTTATAATCATTTTCACAATGATCATTATGAAGATGAGTATGAATAATAATATCTATATCTTCGGGTTTTACTCCAACTTTAGCAAGGGCATCTTCAAAATAAAGAATATCAACGCCATATTTTTTACTTACTTCATCTGGAACTACAAAATCTTCTAATCCAGTATCTACTAAAATATTGTAATTTCCACCTTTAACATAAAAAACAATTATAGGTATCCATATTCGCTTTCCGTAATGTTTTAAATATGTCATTATTCCTTGATCAGTTTCTTTAGCACCAACTACTAAAGGATAAATAGTATATGTAGTCATTTTTAACTCCTTAATTACTAATTAAGGACAAACAAGTTTATTTTCTTCTTTTACCAGTTTTCCATATTCATAATATTGAACTTTTACCCATTCACATTTTCCTTGAGTTTTCAAAGGTTTGGCACATACTTTTTGGATACCGTCTTCGCTTGTATAAATTATTGTTTTTTTAGTTTTAGCTGCTTCCTGTGCAGCTTTTTCTGAAATATATACTGCACTTCCCACAACTATAGCTCCTGCCACAGCTCCAATAACAGCGCCTCTCCATCTATTATTTTTATCAATAAGAGCTCCTAAAGCAGCTCCTGTAACAGCTCCAATAGCAGCACCTTCTTGAGTATATTGACTCGTTTGAGGAACACATCCGTTAAAAACTAATCCTGAAAAGAAAATAATTACTAAAAAACAAATAATTTTTCTAATACCTCGCTTCATTTTACCTTCCTAAATATTATTTTTTCTTTAATCAATTAAAAATTATGAATCTTTTATTTTAAAAAGTCAAGTTTATTACTTTCAATCTTTAGTTAAATTTAAATTTTCAGCCTTTAAGTTCGATTTTTCTACTACTTGACATATGCAAAATTTCTATTATATTTTTAAACAAAGATCGCGGGGTAGAGCAGCCTGGTAGCTCGTCGGGCTCATAACCCGGAGGTCGTGGGTTCAAATCCCACCCCCGCAATTTTTTATGTAAAATATTAGATCTTTATCTCTTCTGTATATAATTATCATTATTCTTTATAAAATTAAAAAATATTTTAAAGTGTGAGGGTGAATAGTGAATGAAATTGACCGAATTAAAAAACAGATACTCAGACAACTTGTTAAACATCCTTTTTCTTTCTGGCATCTTATCAATTATCAGGATGGTCACTTAGTCAATTTTTTTCAAGCTATAAAAGAACTTCTTGCTGAGGGTAAAATAAAATATCAAAAACCTTATTTTTATTTAGATTCTCAAAAAGATATTTTTCCTTATCAAAATCCTGGTTGTTTGTTTTGTTCCCCTTTTTCTAAAGATCAATTTTGGAAAGATATTTTGCAAAAATTTATAGAACTTACTAAAAATAGACCATTACCAATTAGCGATTTTGATCAAGGTTTTATCAGACCAGAAGATACATTAAAAAGAACAGCTTTTATTTATGAAAGAGGAGATTTGGAAAACACGGAGATTTTCATTTTAGGAGACGATGATCTTATTTCTTTAAGTATGGCTTTAACAAAACTTCCTAAAAAAATCGTTGTGGTAGAAATAGATGAGAGAATTAATAAATTTATCCGAGAAAAAGCTAAAGAAATTGGGTATAAGAACATAGAAGTATATAATTATAATGTGATAGATAATTTGCCAACTGAATTACAAAAAAAATTTGATATATTTGTAACTGATCCAGTAGAAACAAAAAAAGGGTTATTATTATTTGTATCCCGTTGCATCAGTGCTTTGAAAGGAGAAGGTTCAGCAGGATATATAGGGTTTACCCATAGAGAGGCATCTTTAAAAAAATGGAAATATTTTCAGGAATTTTTAATTAATTCTGGTTTTGTTATTACTGATATTTTGAGAGATTTTACAATATATCCAGAAAAAGAAAATCAATGGAATGAATTTTATAAGACTTATAGAATAATGAAGGAATTTGATCTTGATTTACCTGATACAGACTGGTATAAATCCTGTTTTGTAAGATTTGAAGCAGTTGAAGAACCAAAGATATTAGAAATAGAAAAACCTAAGAATTTAAGAGAACTTTATTTTGATGAAGAAGCTTGGGCAACCCCTTTACCTCCTTATTTAAAAAATAAAGGAGGTAAAAATGAGTTATAGCACTTCTGATTTTAGAAGAGGTTTAAAAATAGAATGGGAAGGTAAACCATATGAAATTTTGGAATATCAACATGTAAAGGTTTCTAAAAATCAACCTACTGTAAGAACAAAACTAAAAGATTTAATAACTGGAAGAGTTTTAGAAGTTAATTTTAGAGCAGGAGATAAATTTGAAAAACCAGATTTTGAAGAAAAAGAAGTACAATATCTTTATAAAGATGCTGATCAATATGTGTTTATGGATTTAGAAGATTATGATCAAATTTATGTATCAAAAGATGAAATAGGAGATTCTGCTAAATTTTTAAAAGAAAATTTAAATGTTTGTATTCTTTATTATAAAGGTAAAGTAATTGGTATTGAATTGCCTAATATAGTAGAATTAAAAGTTATAGAAACTGAGCCTGGGGTAAAAGGTGATACTGTGGGGACTGCTACAAAACCAGCTAAATTGGAAACCGGTTTAGTAATTCAGGTTCCTCTTTTTATTAACGAAGGAGATATAATTAAAGTAGATACTCGCACAGGAAAATATGTAGAGAGGGTGGGTTAAAATGTTAACACTAAAAAAACTTCAAGAATTTAAAGAATATCTTAAAAGTGGTGCATTTATTGAAGATTTTGAAATGAGACCTCCAGATGGACAAGCAGAAATGCTTGAAATGATTGATCTTCTTTTTGAAATATGTGAAATAGCAGATGAGGTAATGACTAAACATTTTTATAGAAGATGGGGAGAAGAAGTTATTAAAAAGAAATAAGAGATATGTATTTTATTCGAACTAAAAGTTACTATAAATATGCTGTAGATCTTTTTAAAGATTTATATAAACATAAAGAAGGTGATCCTGCACTTTATAAAAAGGCTCGTGAAATATTTGAAATTGGTTTAAAAGCAGTTTGGTCACTTTCACAGATCACTCCACCTAAGGAAAAACCTACATTTGAAGAACTTTATAAAAAAACACTTGAATCCTTATCACCTGAAGATGCCTCAATAATACAAAAGATTTACCAAGATTTATTTTTTAAAGAACTTTCCAAAGAAGAAATTTTAAATCGATTAGACACTTATCTCTCTGTATTAAAAGAAGCTTTAAAACCTGTTTTATAGATAATATTTATTTTTGAAAAATCGAAAAAGTCCCCTGCCAGTAGAAAAAATCTACCAGCAGGGGATTAAAAATATTTAATTAATATTATCGTGACGCATACTTAACTTTTTAAGTTGTTCTTTTGTCAATGGTTTACAATACCACCACTGAACAGAAGTTGGAGTAGTATTTAAAGGAATCCAAGGTCCCTTTACACTTTTCTTATCGAGGTAGATCCATTCGAGTTTTCCTTTAACCACAGGAACAACACCCTTCCAGGTCTTTGCTTTACCTTTTTTATAAGTAAACATAGGAACTTTTTTACCTTGAGTAATTAATTTTACTGCCTCATTTCCATGACAATCTTTGCAACTTCTTCCCTTGGTTATCACATGAGTAAAATAAGGGGCATATACTATAAATTTTTTTCCATTATAAACGATTGTCATAGCGGTTCCAGCTGTTACTTTTCCATTATGATTTACAAGTAAAAGGAAGTTTAAATAAGGGAAGAAATTACCTTTTTTATGAGCTCTATAATTAAAATGACAGTTTAAACAAGCAATACTATTAGCTACATGGCAAGCCAAACAATCTAATTTTCCTTTATGAACTTTGTGAGCAGAAACTCTCTCAAGTTGTACTTCGGTATGACACTGACTACATGAAGCCTCTACTGCTCCAGGTTCAAGCATAGATTTATAAGAAATCCCTTTACCATGAACATCAGATCCTCTATGACAATCCCCACACATGATCCCTTTAGAAAAGTGAACATCTTTAATACCTTGTTTTTTCGCAAGTAGAGCTGCGACCTTAGCACGTCTATGACATTTTACACAGGTTTTATTTTTTTTAGCTTCGAATACACTATACTTCCATATTTTACCTTCTTTTTTAGCATGACATACATCACAATTCTTAACATGACATTTCTTACACGTGAGTTTATAATAAGGAATTTTTGTAATTTTCATCAGACCTCTTTCATAACCTGTTTGCATTCCTTTACCTGTATAATGTAATCCTTTACAAAAGAAACTTTTTTTAGCTTGAACATTATAAACCTTTATGAATGCTACCAAAAATAAAATTAAAATTAATACATTAAATATTTTCCGCATATTTACTCACCTCCTTTTAAAATAACTTTATTTTTAAAATTTAAAAATATTTTAGTCTCTCTTTCTAATTAAGCAAATTCAATAATTTAAATTTTTTCAAAAATTTTAAATTTTTCAAAAGTTTTTTTCTGTTTTTTTTCTTTTTTTAGTTTTTTTAAATTTTTTTAGTATTTTATTGACTTTCAAAAAGTATAGTGATAAGATTTTTTAATAAATTATGGATAAAAATAAAATAAAAGAATATTTAGAAGTTCTTGCTTGTCCTAAATGTAAATCAGATCTTCAATATATTAATTTAGAAAATAAAGAAGGATTTTATTGTAAAAAATGTAAACTTCTCTATCCTATTGTTGAAGATATACCAGTAATGTTACCTAATGAGGCTTTAGAATTTGATATATCTTTAGAAAATGAGTCATCCTAAATCTCCTTTGCCTGTTCTTTATTTCGTTGCAATAACTGGTCGCGAGATAGATATTTGGAAGGAAAGTTTAGAAATTTTAAACCGTTATATAGGTGAAATATTTTTACAATCTTCAATATTTAATTTTTCTGAATTTACTAATTATTATGAAAAAGAAATGGGAAAAAATTTAAAAAAAGCTATTTTCTTTTTTAAAGATCTCAAATCTCCAGAATTTTTAGTAGAATTAAAACATATTTGTTACGAAATAGAAAGAAAATTTGCAGATGGAAAAGGTAATAGAAAAATTAATTTAGATCCTGGATACATAGAACTTTCTAAGGTGGTTCTTTCTACATTTAAAAATTATTCGCATAGAATTTATCTTGGAAAGGGAGTTTATGCAGAAGTTACATTGATATATAAAAATAAAACATTTAATCCCTTATCATGGACCTATCCAGATTATACTCAAAGAGAAATAATAGAAATATTTAATAAAGCAAGAGAGGAATACAAAAAGGTATTAAATGCTTATAGATAAATATGGCAGGAAAATAGAGTATTTGAGAATTTCTGTTACTGATAGATGTAATTTTAGATGTATTTATTGTGGAGTTCGTAAAAATTGGAAATGGCTTCCCCATAATGAAATTTTAACATTTGAGGAAATAGAAAAGATTGTCGAAGTAGGAGTCAAATTAGGCATAAAAAGAGTTCGTTTAACAGGAGGGGAACCACTTTTAAGGAAAGATATAGAAATATTGATAAAAAAACTTTCCAAAATTCCAGAAATTGAAGATTTGAGCCTTACTACTAATGGATTTTTCTTAGAATTTATGGCTGAAAAACTTAAAAAGGCTGGTTTGAAAAGGATAAATATTAGTTTGGATACTTTAAACCCTGAGAAATTTATCAAAATTACTGGGGTTGATGGTTTTTCAAAAGTTTGGCAGGGCATTAAAAAGGCTTTAAAATTGGGTTTCGATCCTGTAAAAATCAATGTAGTTATAATAAAAGGGATTAACGATGATGAAATTTTAAATTTAGCTAAACTTACTCTGGATATGCCTTTAGAGATAAGATTTATCGAATTTATGCCTATTGAAAGAAACGGAATATGGGATAAAAAAAATATATTTACTATAAAAGAGATAAAAAATATTTTGGAAAAATTCAAACCGCTTATAAGAACAATTTCCTCAGGAGGTGGACCTGCTCGGGTCTGGAAATGGGAAAATGCAAAAGGTAAAATCGGTTTTATTTCACCTATAAGTGATTGTTTTTGTGAAAAATGTAATAGATTAAGAATTACACCTGATGGAAAACTAAAACCTTGTCTCTTTTCAAATCATGAAATCGATTTAAAACCTATTTTAAGAGAAAATAGAGGTTCATTAGAAAAAGCTTTTATTGAAGCTTTAAAAATAAAACCAAAAAATTGGGGTAATAATTTTATTGCCAAGCCAATGAATTTAATTGGAGGTTAATATTTTAATGTGTCCAAAGAAAACCTCTACTAAAAAACAAAAAAACTGGACTTGGTTAGGTTTTGGAACATTAAACAAAGGATACCCAGATACTGTACTTAAGCTTCCTAAACCCTTTTTTAAAAATACTTATGTTTTGGTTCAAGTTTCTGAAGAAAGAAAAGAAGTTTTTGTGCTAACTCAAGATCCTTTTAAAATCCCCCTCAATATAGAAGGAATCCCTATTGTATTAAGAAAAGCAAATCCCCAAGAAATAAAAATGTATAAGAAAAAACTTGAACTTGAAAAAAAAGGGAAAGAATACTGTCTACAATTTGCTAAGGAGCTTGGATTAGAAATGAATTTGGTAAGAGTAGAATGTTTTTTTGATAGAAGCAAAATAATTTTTTATTATACGGCTGAAGGAAGAATTGATTTCAGACAGCTTGTTAAAGATCTTGCAAGAGCTTTGAGAATGCGAATAGAAATGCGTCAAATAGGTGTAAGAAATGAGACCGTATTGATAGGTGGTATAGGGCTTTGTGGAAGAGAATTCTGCTGTGCTAAGTTTTTAAGAAATTTTACTCCTCTTTCTATTAAAATGGCAAAGGCTCAAGGACTTATTTTAGATCCAAATAAAATTTCTGGACCTTGTGGAAGACTTTTATGCTGTTTAGCTTATGAATACCCAATTTATAAAGAATTTTTAGATCAACTCCCAAAAATTGGTAGTAAAATTAAAATTAATGGAGAGACTTATAAAATTTCAAAATATAATATTTTTCAAAAATTAGCTTACATAGAAAATAAAGAAGGAGTAATTATTCCGGTTCCTGTTGAAGAAATTAAACATTATGTTGAAGAATTTACAGAAGAAATTCCTGAAAGCGAAGAACTCAAAACCTTAGAGGAGGAGTAATTTATGAAAATTTATCTTACAACTCCTATTTATTATGTAAATGCTTATCCCCATTTAGGTCACGCTTATACAACTATTTTAGTAGATACTACAGCAAGGTTTTATCGTTTAAAAGGGTGGGATGTATTTTTTTTAACAGGTACCGATGAACATGGAGATAAGATTCAAAAATCTGCAAAAGATAAAGGTAAAGATCCTCAAAGCTTTGTAGACGAAATAAGCATTGCTTTTAAAAATACATGGGATTTTTTAAAGCTCTCCTATAATAAATTTATAAGAACTACTTCTTCTGAACATAAAAAAGTAGTACAACTCATATTGCAGAGACTTTATGAAAAAGGAGAACTATATCTGGATGAATACGAAGGTAATTATTGTGTAGGATGTGAAAGGTTCTTGACATCTAAGGAATTGGATGAAGAAGGCAAATGTAAAGATCATAAAATAAAACCAATTTATATAAAAGAAAAAAACTATTTTTTTAATCTGGAAAAATATAGAAACTGGTTAAAAGACTATCTTTATAAAAATGATGTAATTTATCCTCCATTTTATAAAGAAGAAGTTTTGAATATGTTAGAAGAGGAATTACCTCCTCTATGTATCTCAAGGCCAAAATCAAGACTTTCTTGGGGTATAGAACTTCCTTTTGATAAGGATTATGTTACTTATGTCTGGTTTGATGCACTTATTAATTATTTAACAGGTATTGGATATCCAGAAAATCCAGAATGGAAAGACTGGTGGATTAATTCTCATCATTTTATTGCTAAAGATATTTTAAGACCTCATGCAGTTTACTGGCCTATGATGCTTAAGGCAATGGATATCCCAATGTATAAGAAACTGATTGTTCATGGATATTGGCTTGTAGAAAAATTAAAAATGTCAAAATCCTTAGGAAATATTATAGATCCAGTAGAATTGGCTAATCGTTATGGGAGAGATCAAATAAGATATTTTCTTTTAAGAGAAATGGCTCTTGGATACGATGCAGAATTTAATATCTCAGCGTTTATTACACGGATAAATGCGGATCTTGCAAATGATTACGGTAATCTCATTTATCGCACTTTAAATCTTGTAGAAAAATATTTTAATGGAGAAATTCCTTCTTTAAATAATCTTACTTCTTATGAAAATGAACTTTTGGCAACAGTTAAAAAGTCTTTAATAGAATATGAAAAGTATTTTGAATCCTTTCAATTTCATAAAGCACTTGAATATCTCTGGAACGGAATAAGGAATGCAAATGTTTATATAGATAGAACTGCTCCTTGGCAAAGAATAAAAGAAAAAGATATTCAAAGAGCAGGAACTATTTTAAGAACTCTTCTTGAATGCATAAAAAGTTTTGCAATTGCTCTTTATCCTGTATTACCAGAATCTTCAGAGATATTGTTAAAAAATCTATCTTTAGATTTATCAGAACTTTCTTGGGAAGAGGTATTTAAATTTCCGTCTCTTAATGAAAGGAGAAAAATTAAAAAAGGAAAACCGCTTTTTCCCAGGATTGAAAAGGTTGAGGAATTGATTTCGCAGAGAGAGGAAAAAGAAGAGAAAGTGACTTATTATTCAATCGAAGAATTTAAAAAATGGGATTTTAGAGTAGGAAAAATAATTTATGCAGAAAAAATAAAAGGCACGGATAAACTTTTGCGACTTGAAGTAGTTTGTCCAGAAAAAAAGCAGATTGTAGCAGGAATTGCAAAATATTATAAACCTGAAGAATTAATAGGAAAGGAAGTAATTTTAGTAGTAAATCTTAAACCAGCTAAGATAAAAGGGGTTCTTTCAGAAGGAATGTTACTTGCTGCAAAAGACAAAGATAATTTAACTCTTATAATACCTGAAAAAGAAGTACATCCAGGAGCAAAGGTAGAGTAGATTAATTAACCTGGAGGCCAACCCATTGGTCTTCCAGCTAAAACATGGAAATGTATATGAAAAACTGCCTGTCCAGCTTCTTCCTTGCAATTGACTACAACTCTATAACCTCTTTCAGCAAATCCAAGATCCTTAGCTAATTTATTAACTACTAAATAAATATGTCCTACAAGTTCTTTATCTTCTTCTGTAAGATCTAAAGTTGTAGGAATATGTTTTTTAGGAACAATTAAAATATGATGAGGTGCTTGTGGATTAATATCACGAAATGCTATTACTTTATCATCTTCATAAAGTATCTCAGAAGGGATTTCCTTTTTTATTATTTTGCAAAATATACAATCCATATACCACCTCCTTAATGTTTCAAAAATATAATTAAATTATTATTTTTATAATACAACAATTTTTTAAAAAATATAGTACAATTAGTAAAAGATTGTAAAGTATTTAAATCCTTAAGAGTTTTTGAATATTATTAAAAGTTCTTTTTTAAATTATATTGACAAAGGAAAACCTTATACTATTTTTACCTAATTTAAAGATTTTTTTCTTCAATTTTTAAAAATTTAAAAATTATAAATATTTTTAATTTTTAAATGGAGGGTTATAGATGAGAAAAATTAAAAAAGTATTAATAGCTAATCGTGGTGTTCCAGCTGTTAGAGTAATGAATACTTGTAGAGATAAAAGGATTAAGACAGTTGCAATATATAGCACACCGGATAGATTAGCATATCATGTATTTTTAGCTGATGAAAGTATTCACATAGGGGAGGCTCCTCCTTTGGTGTCTTATTTGAATATGGAAAAAATTATAGAAACAGCTCTAAAAACAGGTTGTGATGCCATTCATCCTGGATGGGGATTCCTTGCAGAAAATCCGGATTTTGCAGAGATGGTAGAATCTGCAGGACTTATTTGGGTTGGTCCTCCACCTAAGGTAATTCGTCTTGTTGGGGATAAAATTAAAGCAAAAAAGATTGCTCAGAGAGTAAATGTTCCTATTATTCCTGGAACTTTTAAAGTTAAGAGTGTAAAAGATATCTTACAATGGATGAAAGAAGAAGAAATCACTTTTCCTATCATGATTAAAGCTGCAGCTGGTGGCGGCGGGAAAGGAATGGTGAAGGTAGATTCAGAAGAGGAATTACCAGTAGCTTTGGAAAAGGCAAAAAATGAAGCTAAAAAAGCTTTTGGAGATGAAAGGGTTCTTGTAGAAAAATATATTGAAAGAGGAAGACACATTGAAGTCCAGATCTGTGGGGATAAAGAGGGGAATATAGTTCATCTTTATGAAAGAGAATGTACTATACAGCGAAGAAATCAGAAAATTTTAGAAGAAGCTCCTTCACCAAGTATTAGCGAAAGTCTGAGACAAGAAATTTGTTATAGTGCTTTAAGACTTATGAGAGAATTAGAATATTATTCTGTTGGAACAGTTGAATTTCTTTTAGATCCAAAAACAAAAAACTATTATTTTCTGGAAGTAAATACAAGACTTCAAGTTGAACATGGGATAACTGAGCTTATAACAGGAATTGATATAGTGGGGCTTATGTTTGATATTGCAGAAGGTAAAACAATACCTTTTGATCAAGAAGATATTTATCCTAATAGACATGCTATAGAAGTACGAATTAATGCAGAAGACCCCAAAACATTTAATCCCTCATTTGGAACAATTACTCGTTTAGAAATTCCTCAAGGACCTGGAATTAGAGTTTCTTCTGGAGTTTATGAAGGAGCAGAAGTTCCACCTTATTATGATTCGCTTTTAATGCTTGTTATGGCTGCAGGAGCAGACAGAAACGAAGCAATAAGAGTAATGGATAGGGCTTTAAGTAGAGGATTAAGAGTAGAAGGAGTAAAAACAATAGCTCCTTTGCTTTTAAGTATAATCAGACATCCAGATTTTATAGAAGGCAATTATTCTACACGATTTATAGAGGAAAAATATGAAGAACTTTTAGCAGCTTTTAAAGAGAAAACAGCAGATGACGAGGCCCTTAAAATAGCTCAATATGTAGCTGAAGTCTCAGCTTTAGGGCCTCAAAGCTGGATGTAAAATTTTTGTAAAGTTTTCAAGGAGGTTAAAAATGAATTATGTTTTTGTCAAACCAGGTATGAGTCCTAAGGAAATTGTTAAAAAAGTAAGAGAACTTCCGGGAGTTTGTTTTGTTTCTGTAGGTATGAGAGATGCTGGGCAATCGGATTACAAAAATCGTCTTAGAATATATGATTTAAAAACACTTGCTCCTTATTATAACGAAATGGGACTTTTTGCAGCTGAATGTCATGGTGGAGCAAGATGGCATGTTGGAATAATGAATAGAAGAGAAAGCCCCTTTGAAGAAATTAGAATTTTAAGAGAACTTATGCCAAATGTTCTTTTACAAACACTTATTCGTGAAACTAATATGTGGGGATATCGTCCTTATCCTAAAAATATTATTGAATATGTAGTTGAAAGAGTAGATATAGACGTATGGAGGTGTTTTTCCTTTCTCAATGATGTTAGAAATATGAAAACAGTTGCAGAAGTAGTAATGAAAAAAGGCAAACTTTTTGAGCCAGCTATTTCTTATACAGTAGCTCCATGGTTTGATACAAAATACTATCTGAAAGTAGTTGATGAAATAGTTGACTTATGTGGTGGTACTGATGAGATAATCTTATGTATTAAAGATATGGCAGGAGTTGGTACAGTAACCTCAATTACCGAACTTATAGATGCAATAAAGCAAAAATATCCGGATTTGGTGATAAATTATCACAGACATATCACAGATGGTTTAGCAATTCCTGTTTTATTAGCCGCAGCTAAAGCAGGTGCAAAAATTATAGATGTAGAAGAAGATACCTTAGTGAGATTTTATGGACATCCACCTATTTTAGCAGTAGAGGCTATTTTTAAAGAACATGGTATTCCTGTTAATTTAAATAGAGAGGCTGCTGAAAAAGCAGTTCAAAAAGTTAGAGAATGGATCAGAAATTATGAATGGGCTGAATCGCCATTTAAAGGTTTTGACCATATGGTCACTCGTCATAAAATGCCAGGTGGTGCATTTCCGAGTTCTTTTGAACAAGCAGAAAAAGGAGGATTTTTACATCTTATGCCGTATATTCTTCAGGTAATGTCACTTTATAACCAAATTGTTAAATATTTTGATGTAACTCCTGGTTCGCAAATTACCTGGGTTACTTGTAGTGGAATAGTAAATAGATATGCTAAAGAACAAGGAGAAGCAGGTGTAAAGCATATAATTAAACTTCTTAAAAAATTTGTGGAAGAAAAAAAGCAGGATTTTTCAGCAATGGAACCACATGAACAAGAAGAACTTCTACAGCTTTTTAGGCATGCTCCAGGAGACTTTAAAAATTTAATTTTAGGACATTACGGAAGATTACCTGTAGGATGGCCTGATGAATGGGTTTATAAAAGTACTTTCGGAGATGCTTGGCAAGAAAAAATAAAAGAAAGAAAAGAAGAATCACCATTGGAAGCTATTCCTGACGAAGATCTTACAGCTTTAAGAAAACAATTAGAAAATGAATTAGGACGTCCACCAACAGAAGAGGAATTTATTCTTTATTTAATGCATCCAAAGGATGCAATAGATTTTATAAAATTTAGAGAAAAATATGGTATAGCTCCTTTGGTACTCCCCACCAAAGTTTGGAGAGAAGGACTTAAAAAACCAGGTGAAAAAGTAGAATTTGAATTAGAAGGTAAACCTTATTGTATAGAACTTGTATCCATAGGGAAAGAAAGTGATGGAACAATTCATGTAGTATTAAAAGTAAATAATAAAACAAAAGTTTTTGAAGTGAAAACACCAAGAGCTAAAAAAGTAGAAGTTAGAAAGGCTACAAAACCTAATGAAATAGGAGCGCCTGTAAGTGGAACTGTATGGAGAATTGGTAATCCGAAGAGAGGCACATTAAAGGTTGGGGATATAGTTCATAAAGGAGAGGAAATAGCTAATCTTGAATCTATGAAAATGGAAAATCCTATTACTGCTCCATTTGATGCCCAAATAGTAGAAATCTGTGTGAAATTAAATGAAATGGTAGAAGAAGGACAACTCCTTTTTGTATTGGAACCTTTAGAGAAAGAGAATTCTATTAAAACAGGAAGTAATATCAAGATCGACGAAATTCCTGGTTAAAAAACTTGACAAATTTTAAAATTGACATAAAGTTTAGTGATGCTTTTTGAAATTTAGTAGGGGGAGTATAAAATGTCTTCTATTTTTACAACACAAACACCATGGGTGAAAAAAGAAGAAGTGAAAAGAGAATGGTATATTGTGGATGCTAAAGATAAAATTTTAGGAAGATTGGCTTCAAAATTAGCTTATATTTTACAGGGGAAACATCGTCCTGATTATACTCCTCATGTAGATCAGGGAGATTTTATAGTTATAATAAATGCAGAAAAAATAAAACTTACAGGTAAGAAACTTGATAAAAAAATTTATTGGCGTCATTCAGGATATGTAGGAGGAATAAAATTAGAAACTGCTCGTCAATTACTTCAAAGAAAACCAGAACAACTTATTTATTTAGCTGTAAAAAGAATGCTTCCAAGAAATAGACTTAGGAAAAGATTATTAAAAAAATTAAAAATATATGCAGGGCCTAATCATCCTCATATTGCTCAAAATCCTAAACCTTTAGATTTATAAAGGGGGTATCTGAGGTATGGAAAGGATTTACGCTACTGGAAAAAGAAAAACAGCAGTTGCTCGTGTGTGGATTTATCCTGGTACAGGTGAAGTAATAGTAAATAATAAACCATTTCAGGAATATTTTAAAGATCATATAGTAGCTGAACATGTGATTTTTGCACCGTTTAAAGTGACTAATTTATTAGGTAAGTTTGATGTAAAATGTACTGTAGAAGGAGGAGGAAAGTCTGCCCAAGCAGAAGCTATAAGACATGGAATTGCAAGAGCTTTAGTTAACTATCTTCCTGATTTAAAACAGATATTAAAGAAAGCTGGTTATTTAACAAGAGATCCGAGAAAGAAGGAAAGAAAAAAATACGGTTTAAGAGGTGCGAGAAGAGGTCAACAATACTCCAAGCGTTAAAAACCGATTTAATCAATTGATTAATATAGCAATAATAGGTGCAAGTGGATATACAGGTTTAGAATTATTAAGACTTTTAGAATATCATCCTTATATAAATGTTACTTATATTACATCTCGTCAACACAAGGGAAAAAGTTTAAAAGAAGTTTATAATTGGAGTGGTAAGTATTCAAATCTTATATTTGGAGAACCTGTAGTTGAAAACATTTCAGAAAAAGCTGAGATTGTTTTTCTCTGTGTTCCCTCAGGAAAAGCTCAAGATCTTGTCTATGAGTTTTTAAATAAAGGGCTAAAAGTTATAGATTTTTCAGCAGATTATCGTTTTAAAAATGTTTTTCAATATGAAACTACTTATAAACTTTCTCATCGATATCCTCAACTTTGTGAAAAAGCAGTGTATGGATTGTGTGAAATATTTAGAAAAGAAATAAAAAACGCTGATTTAATTGCAAATCCAGGTTGTTATCCAACATCTATTCTAATTCCCCTTATTCCTCTTTTTAAAGAGGGACTAATAGAAGAAGATATAGTGATTGCAGATTCCAAAAGCGGTGTCTCTGGAGCCGGTAGAAAAGCAGAAGAATATTATAGTTTTTGTTCAATAAATGAAGATTTTAAAGCCTATAAAATTGCTTCACATAGACATACACCAGAAATGGAAGAAAAGCTTTCGTTTTTTACAAAAAAAAGAGTAAAAGTGATATTTACTCCTCATCTTTTGCCAATTAATAGAGGAATTTTTTCCACGATTTATGTTAAATTTAAAGCATCCTTAGAAAAAATTTATGAATTTTTAAAAGAATTTTATAAAGAAGAAAAATTTATAGAAATTGTTCCTTTAGGTGTAATTCCTACAATTAGTGAGGTAAAAGGAACAAATCTTTGTAAAATAGGAATTTTTGAAGATAAAGAAAGAGGGTGGGGTATAATAGTTTCTGTAATTGATAATTTAATTAAAGGAGCAAGTGGACAGGCTATACAGAATTTCAATATAATGTTTGGCTTTCCAGAAGAAACAGGGCTTTCTCTTTCACCTCTTTTTGTTTAAAAAATGAATATAAGAAATATCAGATTATTTATAGCTTATGATGGAACAAATTATTTAGGTTGGCAAATTCAGCCTAAAGGACCAACTGTTCAAGGTGTGATACAGGATGTTTTATCAAGGCTTTTGGGACATAAAGTTAAATTAAAAGTAGCTGGGAGAACAGATACCGGGGTACATGCCCTTTATCAAGTTGCTCATTTTTTAACTACCTCAGATAGACCACTTGAAGTAATTTTTAGAGCAGTAAATGCCATGCTTCCTGAGGATATAGTTATCTGGCAAATTGAAGAAGTTGAATTTAAGTTCCATGCTCAGAAATACGCTCAAAAAAAGACTTATGTATATTATATTTACAATTACCCAGTTAGAAATCCATTAGTAAGATTATATTCTTATTGGGTTCCAGAAAAACTTGATCTTAATGCTATGAAGGCTTGTTTACCTTTAATAATAGGGGAAAAGGATTTCGCAAGTTTTAGAAAATCAGGAACAGACATAAAAACTACTGTAAGAACCATTTATGATGCTAAATTTAAAAGAGTAATAGGACATAAACATATGATAGCTTTTGAAATTACAGGAAAAGGATTTATGAGGTATATGGTAAGAAATCTTGTTGGTGCATTAGTAGAGGTTGGTAAAGGTAAATTAACAGTAGAAGATTTTAAAAAGATACTTGAAGCAAGGGATAGGCGAGTAGCTCCACCCCCAGCTCCACCTGAGGGATTATTTTTAAAAAAAATTGAGTATCCAGAAGTAAAAGTAATAGACCGTTATCCAAAATTTAAAGTAGAAATATAAAAGTTTATGATAAAAAGGAGGATAAAATGGTAAAAATATCTCAAAGGGCTCAAAGATTAAAACCTTCGGCAACTCTTGCTGTTGATGCAAAGGCAAAAGCATTAAAAGCTCAAGGAATAGATATTATAAATCTTTCTGCAGGAGAACCTGATTTTGATACCCCTTCTTATATAAAAGAAGCCTGTAAAAAGGCTATAGATGAAGGTCTTACTAAATATGTTCCTACACCAGGACTTTTATCCTTAAGAACAGCAATTTGTGAAAAATTAAAAGAAGATTACGGATTCGAATATACACCCGAAGAAGTAATTGTCACAACAGGAGCTAAACAGGCAATATTTAATGCCTTGTTAGTTTTAGTAGATAAGGGAGACGAAGTGATTGTTTTGTCTCCTTATTGGGTTTCTTATCCTCCTATGATTGAAATTGCTGAAGGTATTCCTAAAATAATACCATCTTCTATGGAAAATCACTTTGAACCATCTATAGAAGAGATTGAAAAGGCTATTTCTCCTAATACAGTAGGAATTATCTTAAACAGTCCCTCTAATCCAACAGGGCTTATTTATTCTGAAAAGTTTTTAAAAAATGTAGCTGAAATTGTTAAAAAATATGATCTCTGGGTAATAACAGATGATATATATGATAAACTTCGGTTTGATTTTAAACCGAATAAAAATATTCTTTCAATTGATCCATCTTTAAAGGATAGAGTTTTAATTGTAAATGGAGTTTCAAAGACTTATGCTATGACAGGATGGAGAATAGGATGGCTTATAGGACCGAAAGAAATAATAAAAAAATGTGCTAATTTACAAGGGCAAAGCACCTCTCATGCTACTGCCTTTGCTCAAAAAGCTGCGGAAATAGCTTTAAAATCTCCTCAAGAAGAAGCAAATAAGATGTGCAAAACATTTGCTGAGAGGGCTAAATTTTTATCTGAAAAACTTAAAACTATTCCAAATATAGAATTTATCCCACCTGAAGGAACTTTTTATCTTTTTGCAAAAGTTTCATCTTATTATGGTAAAAAAACACCTCAAGGAAAGATAATTTCTGACTCTATCTCTTTTGCAGAATATATTTTAGATGAGGCAAAAGTAGCTCTTGTTCCAGGAATGGCTTTTGGTAATGATGAATTTGTAAGAATCTCGTTTGCTAATTCCTTAGAAAATTTAGAAAAAGCAATAGAAAGAATTAAAGAAGCTTTAGAAAAATTAGCCTAAGTATCAACATTTTTGCAAATTTGAATAATTTGTTGATATAAAGGTGTATCAGAATTTACATATTCTAAAAAAGGAATGCCAAATTTAACAGAATTTAAAATATCCTCAGAAAAAGGTATTTTACCAATAATTTGAACTTTTAATTCATTTGCTCTTTTTTCAATTTTAGAGGTTATTTCTTCGTTTAAATTAAATTTATTTATAATTAATTTTAATGGAATTTTAAAATGATTCGCTAATTCAACTACTCTTTCTAAGTCATGTAACCCAGAAAGTGTTGGTTCTGTTATTATTATTGCTATATCCACACCTGTTAAAGATGCTATTACCGGACACCCTACACCTGGTGGGCCATCTATAATTACATATTTATAGTTTTTCTTTTCTGCCAAATTTTTAGCTATTTCTCTTAATTTAGCTACAAGTTTACCAGAATTTTCTTGAGCAATTCCTAATTCAGCATGTATAAAAGGACCGTATTTAGTTTCAGAAATAAAATAATACCCTGCCAAATTATCTTTTAAGACAATAGCCTCAGATGGACACATATAACTACAAATAGTACATCCCTCGCAAGAATAAGGATCAATAGTGTAAATTCCATTTTCTTCTATAACTGCAGAAAATCTGCAAATTTCTTTACAGGTTCCACATAAACTACAATTATCCTGATCAATATAAGCTTTTTTACCAGACCAAAATTCGTGCTTTTCTTTAATTTTAGGATGCAAAATTAAATGAAGATTCGCTGCATCTACATCACAATCAACAATTATTTTATCTTTAAAATACACTGCTAAGCAACCCGTAAAGAAAGTTTTCCCGGTTCCTCCTTTTCCACTTATAACGAGTATCTGTTTCATAAAACATCCTTTATTTTTTGATAAATCTCTTGGAATGCTTTTTTATACTCTGGAAGTGCTTTTACCAAAGGAATTCCTTTTGAATAAGTTTCTGCAATTTCTGTTTTAAATGGTATTTTTAAAAATATAGGGATATTATTTTTTTTACAAAAATCTTCTATTAATTCATCTTTTTCAGATTTATTAATTATAACCCCTGAAGGAATATTAAGAGCTTGAGTTACTTTATAAGCTAATTCAAGATCATGCAAACCAAATGGAGTTGGTTCTGTAACCAATAAGCAAAAATCTACATTTTTTAAAGTTTCTACCACAGGACAAGTAGTACCAGGAGGCGCATCAAGTATTACAATTTTATCTGGTTCAATGTAACTTTTTGCTTTTTCTATAACTTTTGGGGCTAATACCTCCGAAATATTTAATCTCCCTTCAATAAATTTAATTCCATCCTTTTCTCCTATACTTATCGTTCCTATTTCTCTTTCGCCTTCTTTTATAGCTTCTTTTGGACAAAGCAAAATACAACCACCGCATCCATGACAAAGTTGAGGGAAAATTAAAACTTCCCCCTCATTTTCATTAAATTTAAGAACTGTTAATGCATTATAAACGCAAATTTCAGAACAGCGTCTGCAAAAATCACATTTTTCATAATCTATTTCAGGTATTAAAGTTTTTACAGGAATTTTTTGAGAAATTTTAGGTTTTAAAAATAGATGAACATTTGGTTCTTCTACATCGCAGTCTATGATCTGAGTATTTTCTAAACTTAAAGCTAAAGATACTGCTACTGTTGTTTTTCCTGTTCCTCCTTTACCACTTGCGATAGCAATTTTCATTTAGTTTTATACCTCAAATTTTAGAATACTTCCTGCTCCGACCTTTATGAATTTTTCAGAAAAACGGTCTTTAAATAATTTTAAAGCAAGATCACCAGTACAATGAGAAGGGGCTACATATTCAACATTTAGATTTTTAATAAACTGAATAATTTCTAATATCTCAGATTCTGTTTTAGAAACAAGATGAAATCCTCCCATTAATAAAAAAATTTTTTTATTTTTTATTTGAAGAGCTCTTGTTAAAATTTTTTTTAAACCTGGGTGAGCACAACCAGTAATTATAACAAGTCCTTTTGGTGTATCTATTACGAGGGAATTTTCTAAGGGGGGACCTTCCAGTTCACCCGTGACATAAAATTGTTCTGTAATTTTAAAAGGTTCTCTACTTATTGCATTAACTTTTGCTTGAGGAAATCCTAATTTTATATCTTTTGCAAATGAAGAGCCTGCATAAATTTCTATTTCTGGATTTAAATTTAAAACAGTTTCAAGTCCGCCTACATGATCCCAGTGATAATGAGAAAGAACAAGAAAAGGAATTTTTTTTAAATTAATCTTAGCCTTTTCTAAATTGTGTTTTAAAATACTTGGATCTGCACCTGTATCAAAAAGTAAAAAATTATTATCTAAATTTATCAAACAACTATAACCTAAAGCAGTTTCAAAATCAGGCTCTTTAGGTACATTATCAAAAAGGATTTGTATTTTTAAATTCATTTTAAAGTTTGAGTTTATCCTTTATTTTTTCAATAATTTCTTTAAATGCTTTACCTGGAGCACTATCCGGATAATTTAGAACTATTGGTTTCCCTTCATCTGAACCTTTACTTACTTGCGGATCTATAGGAATTTTACCCAAAAAAGGGATCTTCAATTCCTTAGCTATTTTTTCAGCTCCTCCAGTAGGAAAAATTTCCCAGGTTGTTCCACATTTTGGACATACAAATCCGCTCATATTTTCTATTATTCCTAAAATAGGAATATTTACATCTTTACAAAAAGTGATAGTTTTTCTTATATCAGAAAGGGCTACTTTTTGAGGGGTAGCTACAATAATAGCTCCATCCAATTTGTTAAGAATATGAATAATAGATAAAATTTCATCCCCGGTTCCTGGTGGAGAATCTATCACTAAACAATCTAATTCACCCCATTCTGTATTATAAACAAATTCTTTAAGTGCTTTATGCTTTAAAGGTCCTCTCCAAACAACAGGTTGATCTTCACTTGGTAAAAGAAATCCTATTGAAACAACTTTTAATTTATTTTCAAAAAATACAGGACAAAGTTTATCTTCTATAAGAGAAGGTCTTAATCCATCTAATCCCAACATTTTTGGAACATTTGGACCATGGATATCAATATCCAATAAACCTATTTTTAACCCTTTAAATGCTAACCCAACTGCTAAATTAGTAGAAACTGTAGTTTTACCAACTCCACCCTTTCCTGAAAGAACAATTATTTTCTTTTTTATGTTTTCAAGTGAGGGCTTTTCCTCAGAACTTGATTGAGATTGCATTTTATTTAATCCTCCTTTATAAATTTTTAATTACATCTTTAACCTTCCCACTTCCAAAAATAACTTCAATTCCTGCAGATTTCAATATCATTTCAGCCTTAGGTCCGATATTTCCTGTAATAATTTTTTCTACTCCTCTATCAAGAACAAATTGTACAGCTTGCGGACCTGCTCCATGATCAGCATCTTTAAAAGGATTTTTTACAGCTTCATATTTTAAAGTTTCTGTATCCACAAAAAGAAAATAATTACAACGAGCAAACCTTGAATCTACTTGTGCTTCAAGATTATCACCGTCAGCAGTGACACAAACTTTCATAATATCCCTCCTTTATATTTTAATTTTTAATGATGCCTGCAATGCCTATGAGGATGCTCACAGAGGCTTTCACCAGATTTCAAATTCCCAGCAATAAATTGAGTTAATACATCTTCTACTTTCCCTGTTACACCTAAAATCGGTTTAATACCTGCACTTTCAAGCATCATTATTGCTCTTGGTCCCATTCCTCCTGCAATTATTACATCAACTCCTAAATTTTGTAAAAAACTTGGAACAAGACCTGGTTGATGAGCTGTATAACCAGGATTATCTACAAATTCTTGTTTTATTATTTCTCCATTTTCTATATCAACTATTAAAAATCCTGGGCATCTTCCGAAATGCTGAGCTACATATCCATTTTCTACAGCAATAGCTACTCGCATAAAACCCCTCCTTTAGAATTTGAAACTCATTTTCAATATATAATACTCTTTAAATTTTTGTCAAGATATAGAGATATTCAATTTAAAGAGTATATTTTTTTAAAAAAGCTTCAAGTTCTTGAGGATTTTGGGGTTTAGCCAAATAAAAACCTTGAACCATATCACATTTAAGAGATTTTAAAATTTGATAATGTTTTTCAGTTTCTACACCTTCAGCTAAGGTTTCAATACTAAGAGCTTTACCTACTCTAATAATAGCATCAACTATTGCTATTTTTTTGGCTCCCTCGATAATTTCTTTTATAAAAATCGTGTCTATTTTAAGGATATCTACAGGCATATATTCTAAATAACTTAAATTAGCTTCACCTGTACCAAAATCATCTATTGCTATTTTTATATGAGGAAACTCATCTTTTAGTGAATGGATAAATCTTGGAGCTTTTTCAAGATTTTTTATCAATCCTCTTTCAGTAATTTCAATTATTAAAGGGATTTTAATTTTTTTAAGTTTATTCTTATGAGACAACCAAAAATCAATATCAAAAAAGAGTTCAGGGTTAAAGTTTATTGATACCGGAATATTATATTTTTCTGCGGTTTTTAATGCCTCATTTAAAGCCCATTCACCAAAATCTTTCATAAATTTGCTTGTTTCTAATTGTTCTACAAATGAAGAAGGAGGGATAATAGTGCCATCCTTTTCTACTATCCTTACTAAGGCTTCCATACCTGCAATACTTAAATCTTGCGTTCTAAAATAAGGCTGATAATAAAAAACAAACAAATTTTCTTCCAAGGCTCTTTCTATAAGGGCTTCGACTTCAAGAGTTCTTTGAGCCAAAGCTTCTAATTCTTTACTGTAATGTTTAAATCTGTTAGGTCCTTCTTCTTTTGCAGAATTTAAAGCTAAATTTGCCTTAAAAATTAAATCTTCAGGTTCAGTTCCATCATCTGGATAATAAGAAACTCCAATATTTATAGAAACTCGTATAGATTTATCTCGTACCTTAAGAGGAGTAGCAAAATATTTTATAATAGTCTGAATAATCCTTAAAATTTCAGCTTTTTTAATACCTATAAATATTAACAAAAAAGTATCCGGGGAAATTCTTCCAATCAAGGCACCAGGGAATTTATCTTTAAAAAATTGAGCGATTTGTTTGAATATTTCATTTCTTGTTTCCTTGTCATATAATCCTATTAAAATATTCATTTCTAATATTTCTACTAAACAGAAAAGCATTTCCATATCAGAAATTTTCATAATATTTGATACTTCTTCTATTATTCCTTGAAGGTTATAAAGTCCTGTAAGAGGATCCCTTGTTTTAACTGTTTTTAAAGTTTCAAGTAAAGTCACCTCTACTGAAATATCTCTTCCTACTCCAATATATCTTTTTATATTTCCTGGAAGAGTTATAGGAATGATTTTTTGATCTAAATAAAAAATTTCTCCGTTCTTTTTTTGATTTATAAAGACATCTTTAAAAATTTGTCCAGAATTTAAAGTTTCCCACATTCTTTCATAAAAATCTTTTTCTTGATATTCAGATTTAAAAATTTTTGGTGTATTTCCTATTATTTCTTCTAAAGAATACCCACTTATTTTTGAAACTACCTCATTAGCATAAATTATTTTACCTTTCTCATCAGTAATAAGGACCCAGAAATCTGAGTGATTTATTGCTTCTCCGATAATGTAACTATTTCTGAATTCTTCCAAACTTTTTAATGCAAATTCTATACTATTTTTAATTTCTGAAAGGAGATCTAAAATTTCCTCATCAAAATATTCGATTTTTTTTGAACAGATAAAAATAATAGCACTTAATTCATTATTTTTCATTAAAGGAATTGCACAGATTGAATTAATACCTTCTTTTAAAAAAAGCTCTTTACAAAAACTGCGTAATTCACAAGATTCACATATTTTACTTTCTGAAATTTTAGGAATTATCAGAATATTTTGATTTTTAAGAGCCTCTATAATAAATAATTTTAAATATTTTTCACGAAGTGTTTTAAATTTTTCGATTATCTCTTTTTTTTCACCGGCTTTAAATTTTATTACGAATAATTCAGGATTTTCAGGATCCCGTGTTTCTATCCAGGCAAGAGGAAATCCAAATTTTTCTACCAAACTTTTTATAACAGAAAAAAATATCTCTTCTTCTAAAAAAGCTTTTGTGATTATACTATTTATTTCTTTAATAATTTCGTAAAATATCTCCAATTTTTTCTGTTGACTTCTGTCTATAAAATAATGAAGATAAGTGGATTTCCCCATAAACTGAGCTGGTATTTTCTGATATTCAATCCATAATTCTTTGCCATCTTTTGTAATTATTAAATGATATTTATTTTTCGGAATAAAAAATTCATCAATTTTTATATTTTTTAGATCTTTAAATTTATATCCTGTAAGTGCTGAAAAAAAAGAATTGATGAATTCAAACTCTTCTTTACCGGTTGCTATAGCAATTGGTAATTTTTCAAGAAGAATAAAGGCTAAAGCACGATATTTAAAATTTTGGGAAATATACACAAGCTTCTCTGTTAATTTTTCAAATATTTCTTCTTGATTTTTTATTAATTCAATTTCAGAAAAGTTTTGAAAAATTTTTTTCATAAGAGGCTCATATATAGAAGAAACCATGAAAAAGTGATAAAAAGGAAATTCAAATGTAGCTAAAATAGAAATATTTTTTTTATCATCTTCTGATTTTTTTAGAAAAAATTCTTCATTTACGATTCCAAGATCTACATTCTGGAATTTTACAAGTTTTAGGATTTCGTCATGGTCTTTAACAAAAAAGATTTCTGTTTTTGATAAATCAATATTCAAATTAAGTAAAGGAAAAAAATAATCTTCTTCCTCAAGAATAGCAATTTTTAATTGTTTTTTTAAAAATATAGCTTCTGGATACAAAGAAGAATGTTTTATTATAATTAATTTGTTTTTTTTATCTTTAAAATACCCTAAATATTTATAACCTTTAGAATAAAGTTTTAATGTAATAGGTAAACGAGCATAGTATAAATCAAATTTTTCTTTTTCTATTTTCTTTTCTTCCTCTTCTAAGTCTTTGAAAGTTACTATTTTTACTTCTTTTTTTAAAAAAGAAGAAAGTTTTTTGCTAAATTTTTCCCAAAAATCTATATTTTCTTTCGTTTCATGAGGACAAATAGCGAATTTTATTAAACTTTGGTTATTTAAAATATTCATATATTTAAATTTAAAAATAATAAAACTTAGCAAAAAATTAGTAAAATGATATATTTTAAAAAATATTATACTATAGTTTTATAAATTGTAAAGTTGATTACTATAAAAAATGAAGCGTATAAAATTTCATACATTTGTATAAATTTCAATTAAATGTATAATTCACAATAAAATTTGAATTAAAAATTTTTAAAAGTTTAAAAAACTTATATGAGGGTGAAATAAGATAGATGAAATAAAGTAAAAAAATTTAGTATCAGTAAAAGTGTATATTATACAAAAGAAGGAATTGAATATTCTAAAAAAGATATAAAAATAAAAATAAGAAAAAATATTAAGATTTTGGGGGGTTAAAAGATAAAATGGAGAAATTTATTTTTAAACCAATTGGTTATGTAAGAACAGAGGCTGAAAAGGTTCCGAGGCACTGGAGTATTTCAGATTTGGAGGGAGAACTTGTAATAGATGAAAAATACAAAGCAGGGTTAAGAGACATTAAACCAGGAGATAAAATAGTTGTAATTTTTTGTTTTCATAAATCACCGCCATTTACTTTGGATAAACTTATTCAGCATCCACCTCATAAAAATGAATTTTATGGAGTATTCAGCACCTGTTCACCAATAAGACCAAATCCTATAGGGCTTTCTATTCTTGATGTTATAGATATTAAGGAAAATATAATTAAAGTTCGTAGAATTGATATGTTTGATGGAACCCCAATTCTTGATATAAAACCTTATATTGCTTATGCAGAAAAAGAAAATAAAGTCAATAAATAAGAAATAAGAAAAGCTATAGAAGGAGAAATTACCCAATTGAATATTATTTTTTTTAATAAAGAAATTTTAATTGTTTTAAGTCCTTTAGTAAGCCCTACACCACTTATAGAACCTATTATACAATAAGTAGTAGAAATAGGCATACCCAAAAGGGTAAAAAATAATACACAAATTCCTGCTCCAAATTGAGCACAAAAGCCTGAATAAGGATCCAATGCAGTGATCCCTTTTCCTACTGTGTTAATAACTCTATGACTGAGAAAAAAAGCACCTAAAAATAAAGAAAGTGTACTGATAAAATATAAAAATATTTTATTTATATTACTATAATTAACAATAGGTGCCAAAACAGTTGCTAATTCGTTAGCTCCGGTATTATAAGAAATTAAACCAGCGCTTAATAAAAGAGAAGTCCTTAAAATATTTTCAATTTGAAAAAAACTTAATCTGGAAATAAACTTTTCCAGTATTTTATAAATAAAAAAAGAAAAAAAACCTGCAAAAAAAGGGGAAACAAGCCAGGATAAAATAATTTTAAAAAGAATTAAAAAATCTATTTTAGCATTTACAGCTAATCCAGAGCCTATTAAACTTCCTATTATTACTTGATGTGTAGAAAGGGGCATTTTTTTCAAATTAGAAAGAATTATCAATGTAGCAGAAATTATTAATGAAACTGTAATAATAGATCCTTTTAAAAAAATTAAATCTTTCCCCACTGTTTGTATTATTTTATTTCCGTTTAACATAATTCCTAAGAATACCAAGATACCAAATAAAAAAATTGCTTTTTTGAGGCTTATTATTCCAGAACCTGTACAGATAGCCAGTGCATTAGAAGAGTCATTTGAACCAATTCCAAAGGCTATAAGAAGACATGATAAAATACCAAATTCAAACATTATATTTTAAAAGAAATTTCTTATTTACACTTATACATAGAAAAAATACATCAAAAGAATTTGAAAAAGAAAAAGTGTGTTTCCAATCCATAAATTAATGCAAACTCAAATAGAGAATTGATAAATAATCACTTGCATCTTCTATTAAATCACTTAAATTTGTTAAATAATCTATAAAATTAGAAATTACTTTTCCATCCCAAAAATTTTCAATGTGTATGTTTCTCAATTTTTCAATAATTTCAAATTTCAATTCATCTATTTTCTTTTCATAAATTCTTATTGCTAAATTTTTTTCTCTTAAATTATCTTTTACTATAAGGCACTCAAAAGCTTTTGAAAGAAGTTTACACATTTCAACATTAAATTTACTTACTTTTATACAATCCTCTTCTACATCCCGAAATATCTTAAAATTTAGATATCTATATTCAAAAGCAGCATGTTTTAAAAAATCAAATACCTTTTCTAAAATTTCGATGAATGTACATAAATTAGGTCTTATATAGGGTAAAAATGCTCCTTCATAAATAGTAGAAATAATTTCTCTTTTTATTGAATCTGCTTCTCTTTCAAGACTTTCCACACAATATGTTTTTTCTTTGCTTTTAGAAATAAGTACAGAATTAAAACATTCGGTTCCAGCACAGAGAACAGAAAGATATTTCCGGATCAATTCTAAGGTCTTTTTTTCTAACTTTCCACCACTAAGAAGCTTTTCAAGCATTTCTTATCTCTTTGCCCTTTCTATTAATATGCTATACAACACATCAAAAAATGAAACCAGTCCAATTATTTTTTCTTTGTCTTTTACAAATACACGAGCTATGTTATTTTTTGTCATTAATCTCAAAATTTCTTCAATACTTGTGTTTTTATCTACAGTAATAATTGGTTTAGAAGCAATCTCATAGACTTTTACTTTTTGAGGATCTAAATTTTTTTCTAAAACTTTAAAAATAATATCTCTTATAGTAATTATTCCATATTCCTCTTCTTGTTTTTTAGGAACCACAAGTAAAGATCTAATTCTTTTGTCTATTAATTTTTCAATAGCATCGTATACAGATGCATCAGAAGGAATGGTTTCCAATTTTGTATTCATAATTTCATAAACTTTCTTTCCCATAATCTTTCCCCTTTTTGAGAATTTAAAAAACTATAATAGATTAAAGAGTATAAAAAATCAAGTTAATAATTACGATAAAACGGAGAAGAAAAATGGTAAGTGAACAAAAAATAGCTGAGGTGAAACAAAAAGCCTATGAGGAAGGAAAAAAACTTTTCGAGCTTTTGTATAAAAAATTTGGTAAAGAAACCCCTTTTAAAGTACTATTATGGTGTCACAAAATTGCAGATCTTACAGAACTTGGAAAGAAAGAAGAGGCAATTCAATATCTTTCAGGCATATATATATCAGTTCAAGCTAAATGGGAACCTGAATTACTTATGGAAATTCTTAATAGTAAAGAAAATTGGGAAGATTATATCATGTCCTTTCTTGAAGGACTGGCAACTTTACCTGAAGATTGGGAAGTATAAAATCACTTTTCTATAGAAATTCTGACATCCCCTTCTTTATTTATTACATTAATTACCACATCTTTTTCAAATCTTTTTAAATACAAATCTACCTTTCCATTCTTTACTTTTAGATTTTTTATCCAGATCTCATCGAGAAATTTTGGTAAAACAGGATGATGGAATTTGATAATATTTCTATTGAAAGATAATCCAAGACATGCTTGTAAAAGTAAAAATACCGCGCCCGCTGCCCAGGCTTGCGGATGACAAGCAACTGGATAATGAGTAGGTCCTTCATTTGGACGCCGAGAAAATCCACAAAATAACTCAGGTAATCTGTGTAATTTAAAAAAAGTACTTGCTTCAAAAAGCGCTTTTAAAATTCTCATTGCTTCATTTTTAAATCCATACTGAGCAAGTCCGTAAGCAATTATTGCATTATCATGAGGCCATACAGAACCATTGTGATAAGAAAGAGGATTATATCTTTTCTCTAAAGAAGAAACAGTTCTAATTCCCCATCCAGAAAAAAAATGTTTTTCAAAAAGTACAGATACTATTTTTTTTGCTTTATCAAAGGGCACGACTTGGGTAAATAGTAAATGTCCTGCATTACTTGTTCTAACTTTACAAAGATTTTTATTTTTATCCAAAGCCATTCCATAAAAAGAAATTTCATCACACCAAAAAGTTTTATTAATTTTATTTTTTAATCCTTCAGCAGATTTTCTCCATTTTAAAGCAAGTTCTTTTTTCCCTAATACATCTGCTAATTTAGCTCCTTCTATCTTTGCTTTATATACATATCCCTGTACTTCTACTAAAGCAATAGGAGGCTCCGCAAGCTCACCATTAGCATGAAATACACTATCTCCAGAATCTTTCCATCCCTTATTTTTTAATCCTTTTTCACACGCTACATATTCTATAAACCCATCTTTATCAAGATCTCCATAATTTTCTATCCATTCCATAGCCATCAAAATATTTGTCCAGATATGCTCTATAAATTCCAAATCACCTGTTCTATCATAATATAATCCAGCTAAAATTATAAAAAGAGGGGTTGCATCTATACTTCCATAATATAAAGCATAAGGAAGTTCTTTTGCCTCTGCTAATTCACCTTTACGAATTTCATGAATAATTTTACCTGGCTGCGCATCTTGAGATATGTCAAATTTCTTAGCCTGGGTACTTGCCAGAAAACTTAAGGTTCCTTTTGCAATAGATGGATTTATCCATAAACATTCTAAGGAAGTAATAATTCCATCTCTTCCAAAAGGGGTACTAAACCAGGGAATACCTGCGAATGGGTAAGGTCCTTCTGAGGTTTTGCTAATAAGCATCACTATATCTGACCAAGATCTTTTTACCCATAAATTAAATTGTTCATTTGAAGTATAAATTTCACAAGTCTCTTCATTCCATTTCTCTATCCTGTTAGTTATATAAAATAAAGCTTTTTTATAAGAAATTTCTGTAGGTTTCTCATTTTCTAAAAGACAAGAAATTAATATATAAAAAGTGAAATGACTTTTAGGTTTTAAAGAAATTTTAAATAAAACTTTATCAGAGCTAATAATTTCAGGATTAATAGAAAAAGAAATTAAGGTTTTTCTTATTTTATTATCAATTCCTTTATAAGAAAGAATAAGTTTATCTTTTTTTATTTGGGGTAATAATTTTTCTCCGGGTTTTTTTCTTCTGAAACCCCTTATTTCAAATATATCTGCAAAATCACTGTCAAAATAAAAAGTTAACTCCAGATTAACGGATAAATTTGTGAAATTTTCCAAATAAATTTTTTCATAACAATTATTTTCATATAAAAATTTATTTCTTAAAATATGGATAGAACCTTCAGGAATTTCGCAATTATTTGATAAAAATATATTTTGATTGGTTAAATCCACGATAAATATAGAATTATCATCTTTTATAGAAGAGCTTAAAAGAAGAGGGCGTTTGTCCCATAGAAACATCTGATATTTTGAGAGATATCTTGTTCCATTATAAAAAATTCCTCCTTCTTTTCTTCCAGCTGGTTCTATATTCCCAAAAGGATCAAAAATCGCAAAAGTATTTTCATGTTTTAAAGTATATGCTTCAATAATAAAATTTTCTAACATAATTTTTATACAGCTTTAAGAAGAACCTTTTCTTTTCTTGAAACTACTCTTTCATAAACTCTTAAATATTCATCAACCATTCTTTTTACTGTAAACCTTTTTTCAAAAACTTCTCTGCAGTTTTCACGTTTTAATTTTTCTATTTTATATACAGCTTTTTCAGCTTCTTCAAGACTTGAAACAATAAAACCTGTTTTCCCATTTTCAATAATTTCAGGTACAGAACCACAGTTCCATGCAATTATAGGTGTTCCACAGGCTAAAGATTCAACCATAACCAGTCCAAATGGTTCAGGCCAGTCTATTAAAAATAAAAGTGCATATGCATTGCCAAGGAATTCATTTTTTTCTTTTTCTCCTATTTCACCGATATATTCTACCCAAGGGCTTTTGAGCATTGGTTTAATTACTTCTTTAAAATACATCTCATCTGCTTTATCAACTTTTGCTGCAATTTTTAGTGGGATACCGACTTTTTCTGCGATTTTTATTGCTCTGTCTGGTCTTTTTTCAGGAGAGATTCTACCCAAAAATGCTAAATATTTACCAGGTTTTGGATGAAATTTATATAAATCTTCAGGAAGCCCATGATAAACTGTTGCTTCCCAGTTTAACCAAGGTAAAGGTTTTCTTTGAGCATTGGAAATAGATACAAAAGGAGTAGATTTATAATTTTTAAAAAGTGGTATATATTCTGGCAAATCTAATCTTCCATGAAGTGTAGTGATAAAAGGAGTATCATGTCGTATTGCTAAAGGTAAATGTAAATATTCAGTATGAAAATGGATTATATCAAAAAATTGAGCTCTTTTATAAACTTCTTCCAGCATTACTAAATGATAAACTATAGGATCTTTACAATTAGAACTAAGTCTTAAAGCTTTAGGACAAATCGGAACCAAATTTGCTTTAGTTATAGAATCACCACTTGCAAATAATATAACCTCATGTCCCCTTCTTACCAATTCTTCTGTTAAATAAGATACAACCCTTTCTGTACCACCATAAAGTTTCGGAGGCACGCTTTCATAAAGAGGGGCTACCTGTGCAATTCTCATAATACCCCTCCTTTTATAAAATTTTTAAAAATTAAAAGAATTTAGAAGATAAAAATAGAATTTTTTACATAAAAGATAATTTTTGATATAAAAAAGGCAAGATGGGAAATTTTAAATAGAAAAATGTTTTTTTAGGATTTCTAAGAAATTCTCTATTTTATCAGTGTCATTAAATTCAAAAATAAAATATGTTTTTTTCTTACTAACTTTTACATAAACAGGAGTTCCTATTAGTTTACTCAGTTCCTCAGATAACTCCAATAGATCCGGGTCTATCTTCTTTTCTTTCTTTTTTGATTGAATCTTTTTCTGTAATTTTGTTACTAATTTTTCGGTTTCTCTTACAGAAAGCCCTTTTTGTAAAATTATATTTCTCACGTATATTTGCTCTTCTTCGTTATTTAGACTCAGCAATGCTTTTGCATGCCCGGTTGTTAATTTTTCTTGTATAATGTCCTCTTGGATAAGAGGAGGTAATTTGAGAAGTCTTAAAAGATTAGCTATTGTAGAACGATCTTTCCCTATTTTTTTAGCAATCTCATCTTGAGTATATCCAAATTTTTCTATAAGTCTTTTGTATCCAAGAGCTTCTTCTATAGGATTTAAATCTTTTCTTTGCAGATTTTCAATTAAAGCAATTATATAAGCATCTTCATCAGAAATCTTTTTTATGATTGCAGGAATTGTTTTAAATCCGAGTTTCTTACATGCTCTGAGTCTTCTTTCGCCGGCTATACATTCATAAAGCCCACTCTCAACTTCTCTTACTAAAATAGGCTGAAGTACCCCTTTTTCTTTAATAGAATTGACCAGTTCTTCAAAAGAGGGATCATCTTTAAGAGACAATCTTGGCTGAAATGGAGAAGTAAGAATATTTTCAATAGATAAAAATTTAATCAATTCTGTATCTTGTGGCTTAGTATCTTTTATAAGTATTTCTTGGTCTAATTCAGGTATAAGTTCTGATAAACCCTTTCCTAAGGATTTTTTTTTCATTTAATTTTCTCTTGCAATAGGTGGTATTAAATTTAAATTTAATTCATTTTCTATTTGATAAGCTAAGCTTAAAACCATTTCATCTTTAAATTGAGGTCCAATAATCTGAGCACCAATAGGTAAATTATTTGAAGTAAGGCCTATTGGAAGACTTATACCAGGCACTCCTGCTAAATTAACAGGTATAGTAAATATGTCTGAAAGATACATTTGTAAAGGATCATCTATCTTTTCTCCAATTTTAAAAGGTGGGGTTGGTGTAACAGGTGTTAAAATCAAATCTACTTCTGAAAAAGCTGATTTAAAATCTTCTAAAATTAAAGTTCTCACTTTAGAAGCTTTTAAATAAAATGCATCGTAATAACCTGCTGATAATGCATAAGTTCCAAGCATTATTCTTCTTTTTACTTCCTTTCCAAAACCCAGTGCACGGCTTTTTTTATATAAATTTAAAAGATTTTTCTCATTAGCTCTAAATCCATATTTTATACCATCATATCTTGCTAAATTAGAAGATGCTTCTGCTGGAGCAATAATATAATAAGTAGCTACTGCATATTTTGTATGGGGAAGGCTTATTTCTTTTATTTTATGTTTTTTTTCTAAAATTTTTATCAATGTTTCAAAATGTTGAAGAATTTCTTTATCTATTCCACTTTCAAAATATTCCTTAGGAAGTCCTATTTTATAAGAAGTTTTTTTATTTTCTTCAATAAATTTCAAAAAATCAGGAATTTCTACAGGAGCAGAAGTGGAATCCATGGGATCATGACCAGATATAATCTGTAAAAGAAAGGCTACATCTTTAACATTAGTAGCAAAAGGACCTATTTGATCAAGAGAAGAAGCAAAAGCTACAAGACCAAAACGGGAAACCAATCCATAAGTTGGTTTTAATCCCACAACACCGCAAAAGGCAGCTGGTTGTCTTATTGAACCACCTGTATCTGATCCAAGAGATCCCAAACCCATTCTGCATGCAGTAGCAGCTGCAGATCCTCCAGATGAACCACCTGGAACTCTTTCTAAATCCCAAGGATTATGAGTAGGAAAAAAAGCTGAATTCTCTGTAGAAGATCCCATAGCAAATTCATCAAGATTTGTCTTCCCTAAAAATATTGCACCTTCTTTTTTTAATTTTTTTATTACTGTTGCATCATAAGGAGCAATAAAATTTTCAAGAATTTTAGAAGCACATGTAGTAGGAAGATCTTTTATGCAAATATTATCTTTTATTGAAATAGGAATTCCTAAAAGTGCGCCTTTCTCGCCCTTTTCTCTTAACTCATCTGCTTTTTTAGCATTTTCTATAGCTCTTTCTTCATTTATATATAAAAATGCTTTTATTTTAGGATCAAGTTTTTTAATCTGCTTTAAACTTTCTTCTACTAATTCTCTACTTGAAATTTCTCTTTTTTCCAATAATTCTAAAGCTTTAAGAATGGATAGTTCAGTGATATCTATTGAGTTCATTTTAATAACTCCTTTAACTTGTTTTAACTACTTTTGGAACCACAATCATGTTTTCATAAAGCTGGGGTGCATTTTTTAAAATATCTTCTATATAAGGAAATGTTTTAACTTCATCTTCTCTAAAAGGTGTTGGTAATTTAACAGCATGAAAAGTAGGTGGAACTTTTTCTGTATCAAGTTGCTGAAGCATCTGAAAGTAGTCTAAAATTTTTGATAATTCTTGAGAATATTTTTTTGCTTCTTCTTCACTGAATTCAAGACGACAAAGTTGAGCGATTTTAAAGACTTCTTCTATAGAAATAGCCATAAATTCCCTCCTATTTTTTCCTTGGTAGATTTTTTAAGGTATAAGTATAACCAATTTTTAGCTTTTTTAAAAGCCTCTTTACAGGAAAAGCCCTTTAATAAAAATCCAAGAATTGCAGAAGAAAAAGCACAACCTGTACCATGAAAATTACCTTTAAGTTTCTTTTTTTTAAAAAAGAAAGCTTTATCCTTTTCGCAAAAAAAATCCCAGGTAAAAAGCTCACTTTCCCATCCTGTTATTATGATTACTTTTATACCAAAAGAAATTAAAATTTTACATAATTCTAAAAGATCTTTTTTCTTTTTTGGTATCTTTTCAGTAAGGACGCTTGCTTCAAATACATTAGGAGTTATTACATCTACATAAGGAAATATTTTGGTTTTTAAAATATTCAAATATTCTTCTTTAGAAGAAAAAAGAGGATAATTAAGGGAGGCTTGGAGAACCGGATCTAATACTATCCATGAGATCTTATTTCTATATTTTTTTAAAAAATATCCAATAATTTCTGCATTTTCTGATGTTCCTATCATTCCGATTTTTATTCCTTTTACAGGTAAATCAGAAAAAATAAGTTCTAAGGAAGATTTTAAATAATCTGGATTAACGGGTTCCCAACCTTTAAAAACAGAAGTATTTTGTAAAGTAAGAGTTGTAGGAATTCCAGCAGATTTTATTCCAAGAAGGTTTAAAACTTTTACATCATTAAGAACCCCTGCTCCTCCAGTAGGATCAAAGCCAGCAATACTTAAAGCAAGCATTTATTTTCCGATACAAAAAGTAGAAAAAATGCGGGTTAACAAATCTTCAGTAGTTATTTCTCCAATAATTTCAGATAAACTTGAGATAGCTGATCTTAATTCTATTGAAATAAGTTCAGGTAATGGATTGGGCTTTGTGAGTTCCTTTACTGCATTTTCTAAATATTTCTTTGCTGATTCTAAAGCAATCTTTTGTCTTAAATTTGGAGCTATATCGGGTACTTGAGTTCCTTTAGTTTCTGTAATTTTTTCATAAATTTTTTTACTCAATTTATCTAAATTAATGCCCTCTTTAACTGAAATAGGTAAAAATTCTGTTACATTCCAGTTTTTTAACTCATTTTCCCATTCACTCAAATAATTAGGATTTATATCTATTTTATTAACTAAAACAAAATGAGGATATTTTCTTATTTCTTCATAAAGTTTTTTATCCTCTTCAGAAGGCCTTTCACTTACATCTACTAAAAATAAAATTAAATCAGCTTCTTTTAACTTCTTTTTTGCTCTTTCTACTCCTAACTTTTCTACTATATCTTCAGTTTCTCTAAGTCCGGCTGTATCAATAAGTTTTACAGGTAACCCTTCAATTGTTGCCTCTTCTTCTAAAAAATCTCTTGTAGTTCCTGGAATAGGGGTTACTATAGCTCTTTCTTCTCTTAAAAAAGCATTCATTAAAGAAGATTTTCCAACATTTGGTTTTCCTGTTATTACCAAACTTATTCCTTCTTTATAAATTTTTCCTTGTTCATAATTATTAATAAGTTGTTCAATAATAGGCAAAATTTCATTTTTTATTTTAGAGGAAAGCTTTTCAGGTTCTATAATTTCTATATCTTCTTCTGGAAAATCTATAGCTGTTTCAACTTGCATAAGTGCATCTAAAAGCTGGTTTCTTAAAGAGTTTACTTTTTCAGAAAGTTTTCCTAAGAGGCTGCTTAATGCGAGATTAAGTGCGGTTTCAGTTTTTGCAGAAACTATTTCCTGAATAGCTTCTGCCTGTGAGAGATCTATTCTTCCGTTAAGATAAGCTCTTAAAGTAAATTCACCTGGCTGAGCAGGACGAGCTCCTGCCAGTAATACAAGTTCTAAAATTTTTCTCAAAACATAATATCCACTGTGTGCATATATTTCTACTACATCTTCTCGAGTATAAGTTCGAGGCTTTTTCATATAAGTTACCAGAACTTCGTCTATTACTTTATCATTTCTGAAATCAACAACGAAACCATAATAAAGCTTATGAGATTCAAATTTATCTCGAGGTTTATAAGGCTTAAATATCTTTTTTAATATATTAAAAGCATCTTCTCCGCTTATCTTAATTACACCAATGGCTCCTTTTCCAGGAGGCGTAGCAATAGCAGCAATAGTATCTTCTGAAGTAAGTTTTGTTTGCATATATTTTCAAAAAATTTTTATTTTTCGACACTTATAATTATTCTTTTTTGTTTGCCTTCCCCTTCAATTTTATAAGTAAGATTTCTTTCAGGTTTTAAAAGATTAATTACTATTCTCTGTTCTCTCAGATTTCCTACTTTTATAATTTGCGGTTCTTTTGTATTTTTTACTTTCTCAATTGCTCGTTTAACTGCATTTACTAATTTCTTTTCTTTTTCAATATCAATACCTTCAGGTTTTAAAATAATTTTAGGGCCTACTCCCAGTGCTCTTGCAACAATTTTATTGGTAAGAAATTCTAATGCAGAAATAACCTCAGCTCCGTTTTGAATTAAATATTTCACATCTTCTCCTGCAAGTAAGATTTCAATTTGTAAAGAATCTCTCAAAATATTAGTTTTAGTATCAATTTTAAAATCCGCATAATAAAAAAGTTCTTTAAGAAATGTAACTGCCTTATTAGCTCTTTCAGAAAGAATCTTTTCAGGTTTTATCCTTGCTTTAACTTTGATTTTTTTACTTGTAAGACCTAAAAAATTTGAAGAAGAAGACATTTCTAATATTTCAAATTCTAAATCTTCAGGCACGCAACCAAATTCTTGACATACATTTTCTAAAATTTGATCAAGGCTCTTTCCTTCAAATTCTTTTTCTACAATCATCTTCTTCACCTCTCCTTTGAATTATTTTGAAATCTTTAAGGTAAAATATTGTTGTCCTATAGATAAAATATTATTCACAAACCAATATAAAACCAGTCCTGAAGGGAAATTTATAAATAAAATTGTAAAAATAATAGGCATCAAATTCATTATTTTAGCCTGAAAAGGATCAGAAACAGAAGGAGATAATTTTTGTTGTAAATACATCGAAGCCCCCATTAAAATAGTTAAAAGAGGAATTCCTCCTAAATAAGGAATATGAAAATTTCCAATATAGAGCCTTTCTGGAGCACTTAAGTCCGTAATCCATAATATAAAAGGTGCATGTCTTAATTCTATCGCCATAAGTAAAACTTTATAAAATGCTATAAAAACAGGTATTTGAATAAGTATCGGAAGACATCCTGAGAATGGATTAATTTTATATCTTTTATAAAGATCCATTAATTCTTTATTTAAAGTTTTTGGGTCATCTTTATATTTTTCTCTTAATCTCTGAAATATAGGTTGCAGTTCCTGCATTCTTTTCATACTTTTATAACTAAAATGATTTAAAGGGAAAAAGAGCAATCTTAAAAGAACTGTAAGAATAACAATATCCCATCCGTAATTATGAGTAAATTTATTAAAAAATTTTAAACCATAAAGAAGAGGTTTAGCAACAAAGTCAAAAATACCAAAGTAAAGAGCTTTTGTTAAAAGAGGATATTCTTTTTTCATTTCTTCGGTTTTCTTTGGCCCCATATAAAGTTTAAATTTATAAGTAAATGTTTGTCCAGGATCTAATTTAAATGGAGGGGTCCAGAGAATAAATTCTTGTGTTTCTTGGTTTATTTTTCTAAAAGTGGCTCTATAAGTAGCATTAGTTAAAACTTCAGGTATTACAGCAACGATAAAATATACATCTTGGTAGCCTAAATATTTAAGAGAACCTACATATTCATTAATCTTATCTTTAAGTTTCACTTCATTTAAATGATCAGTGTAATAATAAGGTCCCTTAAAAGTATACCTTGTACCTTGAGAAAAAGGTTCAAACACTCCTCTTATTAATAATCTATCCTGAATAGGATTATTTCCAAGGTTTTTTAACTTTATTATATAATCCATAAAATAAGAATCGTTTTTAAAAACAATTTCTTTTTCTATATATAAATTTTCTTTTTTTGCCCAGAATTTTAAAGTTTTTGAAGTAGAGTTATTTAATACAATTTTAGACACATTTGGGCCATTAAAATTTATTATGGCAATTTCAGGATCAGTTTCTAAATAAATTTCTAAAGGTAAACTTTCTTGTGGAGAGGAGACTAATTCTATTGGTTCTCTTTTATTTTCTTCAACAAAATACCTTTTTAATTTAAAGTTTTTAAACCTTGCTCCTGAAGAAATAAGAGTACTGTTATAATAAGAAGTTTCAACAAAATAAGATTTTAATTGAATTTTATTAGTTTTAATAAATTGAATTTTTTCTTTTGATTTAGAAATAGGTTTTAAATTTTTTATTGTTTTATTTGTAGCATTTTTAATAGATGTAGGTAAGTTGGGGGGAGGAAAAAGAATATTATAAAGATAACTAAAAACTGCTATAACTATTATGGAAAGAATTAAAGCAATTAATACACGGTTTTCCATAAAAACTTAGCCTCCTTTTTTAGATAAATTTTCTGGAACAGGATCAAAGCCACCTCTGGAAAAGGGATGGCATTTTAAAAATCTTTTTATACCCAGATATAAACCTTTAATCAATCCAAAACGTTTTATAGCAATTTTTGTATATTCACTACAGGAAGGATAGAACTTACAATTTATTCCCAAATATATAGATAAAAAAGGAGATATTATAAATTGATAAAAAGAAATCAATTTAAGTATTAATTTTTTTATCATTGGAAAAACTCTCGTACCTAAACGCATGAAGCTTCTTCTTAGCTATCTCCAAGAGCTCATTATAACTTAAATTCACTAAATTAGGATGTGGTATGATAACCATATCACAATTTGGAGGAAACAAATCTTTATTTCTACGAAAAAGTTCTCTAATTAATCTTTTTACTCTATTCCTTTGAGTTGCTTTTTTAATTTTTTTTGAAACCACTATACCTAATCTTCTAAAAGGTAAATTATTTTTCACATAAATAATTAACAATAAAGAATTAATCCAAATTTTCTTTCCTTGTTTGAAAACTCGTTCAAATTCTTTATTTTTTGTTAACCTTTCTTTTTTAGAGAAACCTTCTTTTTTCACAAATTATACAGTTAGACGCCAACGCCCTTTTCTTCTTCTATTTTTTAATATTCTTCTACCAGACCTGGTTTTCATTCTTGCTCTGAAGCCATGTCTTCTTTTCATTTTTATTATACTTGGTTGATATGTCCTTTTCATAAAAGAAAAACCTCCTTATCAAAAATAATCTTAATTTTCAGTGTTTCAAAAAATTTTTTACATATTAACACCTTTTCAAAAATTTTCTATATTTTAAAATAGAGGTATCAAAATTTTTGAGGTATTTTATGAAAAAAATTATAAATTCAACTTTGAATCAAATACTTATAGAAAAATATTATGAAATTTTAAAAAGAAAACAAAAAGGTCTATATTTTAAACCCTTTTGGGATAGACCAGATTTTAATTTTAAAGAATATTTATTTAAAAATAATTTTGTTTTAATTGCGGAAATTAAAAGAGCAAGTCCTTTATCAGGAGAACTTAGAAAAGATTTTAATCCTATTGAATTATTAAAAGCTTATGAAGAAGGAGGTGCTAAAGCTATTTCAGTAATTACTGAGGAAATATATTTTAAAGGTTCCTTAGAGTACTTAGCAGCTATAAGAACAAGAACGAGTTTACCACTTTTAAGAAAAGATTTTATATTAGATCCTATTCAAATAGAAGAAGCTAAAGCCTTTGGAGCAGATATAGTGCTTCTTATTGCAGGGATTTTAAAGAAAGAAGAATTAAAAGAGATGATAAAATATGCAAAAAAAGTCGGTTTATCTACACTTGTTGAAATTCACGATGAAGAAGACCTCGAAAAAGCTTTAGAGTGTGGAGCCGAGGTTATAGGTATTAACAATCGTGATTTAACTACTTTAAAAGTAGACATAAATCAAAGTTTAAAAATGTTTTCTTTAATACCTTCTAATATTCCAGTAATTGCGGAAAGCGGGTATAATAAAAATAAAGAAATAAAAGAATTAAGAAAAAGAGGTTTTAAAGGAGTTCTAATAGGAACTTCTTTAGTAAAAAGTATTAATCCAAAAGAAAAACTAAAAGAATTGATAAAGGAGGTAATTTGAGTGAAGTATATATTAAATTTTGAAAAAGGAGGGGGACTTATTCCTGCTATTATTCAGGATTTTCAAACAGGTAAAGTATTGATGCTGGGATTTTTAAATAGCGAGGCCTGGGAAAAGACATTGCAAACTGGCTTAGTTCATTTTTATAGTAGAACAAGACAAAAAATATGGCTTAAAGGGGAAACTTCAAAACATTATTTGGTTGTAAAAGAAATATATGTTGATTGTGACGAAGATACTATTCTTTTTAAAGTAGAACCAAAAGGACCAGTTTGTCATAAGGGATATGAATCTTGTTTTTTTAGAAAACTTGTGAATAACGAATTTAAAATAATAGAAGAAAAGATTTATAATCCGGAGGAGGTATATGGAAAGAAAACTTAAATTTGGTATTCCCAAAGGAAGTCTTGAAAAATCAACCATTGAACTTTTTGAAAAAGCAGGCTGGAGTATAGGGGTTCATCACAGAAATTACTTTCCTGATGTAGATGATGCTGAATTAGAAATGGTTATTTGTAGACCTCAAGAAATGAGTAGATACATAGAAGCAGGTATTTTAGATGCAGGAATTACAGGAAAAGACTGGATTTTAGAAAATGATTCAAAAGTAGTAGTGGTGGAAGATTTAATATATTCAAAAATTAGTAAAAAACCTGCACGTTGGGTTTTAGCTGTTAAAAGTGATTCAGGGATTAATACATTAGAAGATTTAAGAGGAAAAAAGATAAGTACAGAACTTGTAAATTTTACAAAAAGATTTTTTGCTGAAAAAGGAATTCCGGTAGAGGTGAGTTATTCTTGGGGGGCTACAGAAGCTAAAGTAGTTCAAGGATTATGTGATGCTATAGTGGAAGTTACAGAAACAGGGACCACAATAAAAGCTCATGGATTAAAGATTATTTATGAACTTCTTGTTACTTACCCACAACTTATTGCTAATAAAAAAGCATGGGAAGACGAATGGAAAAGAAAGAAAATTCAACAAATTGCAACATTATTAAAAGGTGCTTTAAATGCTTACAAAAAAGTAGGACTTAAAATGAATGTTCCTGAAAAAAGTCTTCAAGAGGTGATAAAAATTCTTCCAAGTATTACTTCTCCTACCATTTCTCAGCTTTATCAAAAAAATTGGTATGCTTTAGAGGTCGTAGTAAGTGAAAAAGAAGTAAGAGATCTTGTTCCCAAACTTTTAGAACTTGGTGTAGAGGGAATTATAGAATATGAATTAAATAAGGTTATTTAAAGAGGAATCAATGCAACGATTGCCTCTTTTTTATATCAAACCCGGAATGAAAACTTTTGAAGAGGTAATAGATGCTAATGGAAGAGTACTTTGTGGTAAAGGGATAGAATTAACAGAAGAATATATAAAAAAATTTGAAGAATTCGGAGTTAAATTTGTTACTGTAGAAGGACATCCAGTTGATTTACCATGGGAAAAAACACTTGATGAAGAATTGCAAGCTTTGGAAGCACGATTTAAAGGAATTACAGAAGAAAATCTACTTGAATTAAAAGCAATTGTCAGGGAATTTCTCATTGAAAAATATAAAGAAGGAGAAAAATAATTTTGGATTTAGTTTCTAAAAGAAGAGAAGTAAAAAAGAAAATAAGAAAATTAGAAGGACTTCCTACCTTACCACCTATTGTTCAAAGGCTTGAAAAAATGATAGGTGATGAGAGATCATCTATTAAAGATATTGCAGATCTTATTGAAAAAGATCAAGTTATCACAAGCAAACTTTTAAGATTAGCTAATTCTGCTTTTTATGGATTTCCAAAGAGGATCAGCACGGTTCAAAATGCATTAATGTTATTGGGGGTAAATGTTGTTAAAATTCTTATTATTACTTCTTCTATCTTTGAAATTATTCACAAAGAGGATGTGGGATTATGGGAACATTCTATTGGTGTAGCTGCATGTGCTAAAATACTTTCTGAAAAAGTAGGTTTAAAAGAACCACAAGAAGTAGCTACTGCAGGGTTACTTCATGATATTGGTAAAATAATAGAAAAAGTAGCTTTTTTAAAAGATTATGAAAAGATTTTAAAACTTGTTGAGGAAGGAAAAGAACTTTTAGAAGCAGAAAAAGAAATACTGGGAATAAATCATGCAGAAATGGGAGCCTTTTTGATGTATCTTTGGAATTTACCAGATCGTCTTATAGAATCTGTAGGTGCTCACCATGATATCAATCTTGCTAAAAAATTTAAAAAAGAATCTGCAGTGATTCATATAGCTGATATTTTAATTCATGCAAGAGGTTATGGAAAAGCCATGCGTACAAGGGTCCCCCCTTTAAATCCTAAAGCTTTTAAACTTTTAAAGTTATCTTTGCCAGATTTGAAAGAAATTTTAACTATCTTAGAACCAAGACTTTATGAATTAAAATTTTTTACCGAAGAATTAAAAAAAGAAATGGAAAAAAATCAGTAAATTTAATGAAGAAAAAAACAATATATGGATATTTCAAAAAGAAAAAGCCGTTTACCTCTTGGTCTAAAAACCTTAAAAAATATTACAATTTCAAAGCGTTTTATAACCAACAGAAATTTTTAGAAAATTTTCTGTTTTATCCCCCGGATCTGCTTTTATATTATCATTCAAAAGATTCTCAAAATATAGACACGATACTAAATGAATTAAAGATTAAATTTAATTTGGTTAAAATTCCCTTTATTCTTATCGTAGACCACATAGATTTTGATTTTTTGGTGAAGGAATCAGATATGATAGATGATTTTTTAACTATTAATCATGAGTTGGAAGAACTGATTCTCAGGATTGAATATGCTTTTAAAAGAGTTGAACGTATATCAGATAATAATCCTTTAACAGGATTACCTGGGAATACCTCTATTCGTGAAGCTATAACAAAGATATTAAAAAGTGTTCACCCTTATGCAGTAGCTTATGTAGATCTTGATAATTTTAAAGCGTATAATGATTATTATGGATTTGATAGAGGTGACGAAATAATCAAAAATCTGGCAAGAATTTTAGTTTCTACTATTTCAGAATATTGTAAAAATCAGAAATATTTTATAGGACATATAGGTGGGGATGATTTTGTATTTATAGTTCCTTTGGAAAAAGTAAAAGAAATTTCTCAAGAGATTATTCAAAAATTTGATACCTTAATTACAAATTTTATAGATGAAGAAGATTTGAAAAAAGGATATTTTCTCTGTAAAAACAGGCGAGGAGAATTACAGAAATTTCCTTTTCCTTCTGTATCTATAGCTATTGTTCCTGTCCATAAAGGTAAATTCAAACACATTGGCGAAGTTATTACAAAATTAACAGAAATTAAAAATTACATAAAAAGATTTCCAGGAAGTAATTATTTTATTGATAGAAGACATTAGTATTTAGAATATTTCTTCCTAAGTTCTAAAAATTTAGAACATTCTAAAAAATAAGTTTTCTTTTCTCTCAAAATGGAATCTATATAATTTACCAATCTTAAAAGTAAATTTTTTTCTTTCTCAGTTTTGATGGAATTTTTATAAAAATTCCAATTTTTATTTAATTTTTGATATAAAATAAGAGCTTCATCAATTTTATTTACTTTTAAGAATAACTCAATTTTTAAAAGAAGGTCTTTAAGGTTATCTTTTTCCATTTTCTTTTTTTATATCCTCCCAGGCTTTTTTGAGACTTTTTAAAATTTCTATACTTTTTGCAATTATTTCTGGGTCATTTTCTATATTTGCTTTTATAAGTTCATTTATTAAGATTTTATAAATTTCATTAAGATTCTTGGCTATTTCTCCACCTTTTTCAAGATTAAGAATTCCTTGCAAATATGCAAGGATTTCTGTTGCTCTTGTTATATTTTCTACTTTTTTCTTTAAATTTTCGGGATTATCCAGTCCATTTTCAATAGCCATCCAGCTTGTATTTAAACATGCAATAGCTTTATTATAAAGCATAATTATATGCTCAATGGGAGAGGCATTTAAAACTTGATTTTCTAAATAATTATATACAGATTTGTACATTATAACTCCTCCTTAATCGTTATTTTCACCTATTTCAGAAATAGGAACAATTAAATTCTCAAGATTTATTCTTAGTTGTTCATTTTGATACATAAGAGCTTCGATTTTAGAAAATTCTAATCTTAGTCTTTCTTCTTCTTTTGCAAGATTAATTTGAAGATCTTCGATTTTCTCATCAATGTATTCAATCTCTCTATCCTGTGTTTGTTTATATACTTCGAAAGTACAGATAATTCCTGTTAAAGCACTACTAAAGTTTTCTTTTACTTGAGAAAAAGCTTCCATAAGTTCATCTTTATTTTCTTCTATAATATTATCAAATGCTTCAGTATTTAAAGAATATTTTCCTTCTTCTGAGATATTAATAATTCCTAAATCTATAAGAGGTTCCATAAGTCTAAAAAATTGAGGTTTTAATTGTGTTATAATAGCATTTCCTTGGAAAATTCCCCCTTGTTCAGTAACAGAATTCACAAGATCAATCACACTGTTAATATTTTCTAAAAGATCTCCAAGAGCTTCGTTTACCTGTGAATAATCATCTTCGATAGAGACAGAAGCATTACCAATTTCTAATACAGTTATATTAAGACCTGTAACGAGATTTTCGAAGGTATTATCAGCACTTGTTACGAGAGAACCTGAACCTATTTGTATTTCAGCATTTTGAGCATATTGAAGTGTTTCTAAAGGAACTCCGCCAACCGAATCTATTAATTCTGTAGGAAGGGTATCAACTTCTATTACCGTAGATGAATCAGTAGTCTCCTTTGTAGAATTAGCTACATCTTTTTCACTAAGCATTAATTTATAAGAAGTCCCGTCATAATAAATACTTGCTTCAATTTTATCTTGGGCTTCATTAATAGCATCCACTAAATCTTGAAGAGTTCCTCCAGAAAAATCTATAGTATAGGTTTCATAAGTGCTATCCGATGTCCAATAGGTAATAGTAAAAGTACTTGCACTTATTGCAGTATCTAAATCTGACACACCTGCAGTAGAAATTCTTATTTCTGCTTGAGAAAGTTGATTAACGGTTATATTTAAAGTTATATTAGGAGCATCCGAAGAAACAGTAGCATTTAATATAGATGAATCACTTACTATAGCTGTTTTAGCAGTGAAAAGATTTGTAATATTTAAAGAATCTATAAAATCTTGAAGATCGTTAAGTGCACCAAGTAAGTTACTGATACTGGAGGCTTTTCCTTGAAGCAAAGCTTTTTCATTATTTAATTTTTCAATCTGTTGGATCTTTGATTGGAGTAGTCCTTGAACTATAGAATCTATATCTAAAAGACCTGTTATATTAGACATATATAAATCAGCCATTTAATTACACCTCCGTTTTTAAAAAAAGTCCCTTTAATTCAGAATAATTTGAGAGTTCTTCTTTTTGTAATTTCTCAAATGCTTTCCAGAGCTTTATCCATTCTTCTAAAGGTATTTGTCTTATTACTTCATTTGTTTCAACATCTATTATTTTAAAAATAGGAATTTTTAAATCCTGATCTATTTCAACTTTTAAAACTTTATTATAAGGATTCAATTTTTTATTTAATTTTTCAACCAATTTATTAAATTCTTTTAAAAATTCTTTTAAATTTTTTTGATCTGTTTTTTTGTTGCTTAAAGGATTCTCTGGATACGAAAAAGAGTGAAAGCCTTTTAAAATGGGTATTTGGGGTTTAGAAAAGGCATTCCTAATTCTAAAGATATTATTTACATTATGTGGAATTTCTGATAAGATCTTTATTTCAAAATTAATTGAATTTCCTATCTTCATTTTAGTCCCACTTTTTATATATTATCGGAAGAAGTTCGAAAAAATTAAGAGAGAATTCGAAAAATTTTTTTAAAAAGGGTTTACAAATTAAAAATTAATAATAAAAATAAAAAATTCTAATCAAAAAATTTTAAAAAGGGGTAAAGGAATGGGAACAAGACATTTTACAAAAATATGGGATTTGAATAAAGAGGAAGCTCTATATATTATAAATAGAGCTTTGGAATTAAAAAAAAATAAAAATTGGGAGAGGAAATTTGAGGGTAAAATATTAGGACTTATTTTTGAAAAACCTTCTACAAGAACTCGTGTATCATTTGAATCTGCAATGATTAAACTTGGTGGTTCAACAATTTTTATGTCTTCAAAAGACTTGCAGCTTGCAAGAGGTGAACCGATTAAAGATACAGCTCGTGTACTTTCACGGTATATGGAAATAGTTGTACTGAGAACTTATGCTCAGGAAACAATAGAGGAATTTGCTAAATATTCTACTATTCCTGTGATAAATGGACTTTCCGATAAGTTTCATCCTTGCCAGGTCCTTTCAGATATTATGACAGTACTTGAAAAGGGGAAAGATATTTATAAAGATAAAATTGTATGGATTGGAGATAGTAATAATGTAGCACAATCATGGATAGAAGCTTCGGCTTTGCTGGGATTTAAGCTTACAATTGCATGTCCTAAAGGTTTTGAACCAGATTCCTTGCTTTTAAAAGAGGCAAAAGAAAAGTATAAAGCAAAAATTGAAATTCTTCATGATCCAATTTCAGCAATGAAAGAAGCAGAAATAATCAATACAGATGTATGGGTGAGTATGGGACAAGAAGAAGAGACCGAACAGAGAAAAAAAGCATTTCAGGAATTCCAAATTAATAAAAAACTTTTAACTTATGCTTCTCCAAGTGCTATAGTGTTACACTGTCTCCCTGCTCATAGAGAAGAGGAAATAACTGAAGATGTATTAGAAGGTCCTCATTCGGTAGTTTGGGATCAGGCAGAAAATAAAATGTGGCTTCATATGGCACTCCTTGAATTTTTATTAAGTTAAATGCCTATTTTAATAGTTAAAGATCTCGTTATTGGTCTGAGCACAAAAAGGATATCACTTGTAGATAAAGTTAGTTTTTCTTTAGAAAAAGGGGAAATCTTGGGTATCCTTGGGGAAAGTGGTTGTGGTAAATCTTTAACTGGTTTAGCATTGCTCAAAATATTTCCTCCTGGTATTACTTATTATTCTGGTGAAGTCATTATAAGTGGTACAAATATCTATACCCTTTCTGAAAAAGAAGTAAATAAAATAAGAGGAAAAAAAATATCTATAATTTTTCAAGATCCTTTAAGCTCTTTAAATCCTGTTTTAACTATTGGTGAGCAAATTTCAGAAGTTTTAAAATATCATTTTAACTTAAATAAAAAAGAAATAAAAAAGAAAACTTATTCTTTACTTGAAGAAGTAGGGATACCTGATCCTGAATTGAGAGCAAAAAGTTATCCACATGAACTTTCTGGTGGCTTAAGACAAAGGGCAATGATTGCAATGGCTCTTGCTGGTAGCCCCGATATTCTCATAGCTGATGAACCTACCACAGCTCTGGATCTTACTTTACAAATCCAAATTCTTGATTTATTGAAAAGGCTAAATAAAGAAAAAGGACTTTCTATTATATTCATCACTCATGATCTTGGGATATTAAGATGGTTTGCTCATAGAATAGCGGTATTTTATGCAGGAGAAATAATAGAAATTGCTCCAACAGAGGAACTTTTTAATAAACCAATCCATCCTTATACTAAATTACTTTTTGCTTCATATCCAAGGGAAGATAGGATAGTTTCTTATTTAAAAGGAACACCTATAAATTTACTCGAAAAGCCTGAAGGCTGTAGATTTTGGAATAGATGTAATATAGCTTGTAAAGAAGGGGAAAAATTACATCCAGAACTGATCCCTTTTACTTCTTCTCATTATATAAGGTGTTTTAAATATGGAAACTGATAGACCAATAGTAGAAGTAAAAAATGTTTGGAAAGAATACAGTATAAGAAGTTTTTGGTTAAAATCAAAAAAATTTTGGGCACTTGTTGATGCAAATTTAAAAATTAAATCAAAAGAAGTAATAGGAATTCTTGGAGAAAGTGGATGTGGTAAAACTACCTTAGGAAAAATAATACTTGGTTTAGAAAAACCTGATAAAGGAGAAGTTTTCTGGTTTGGTAAAAATTTGCAAGAATTGAATTCTAAGGAATATAAAAAATTTAGACCAAAAATTCAAGCAGTTTTCCAGGATCCTTATTCTTCTTTAAATCCAAGATATAAAATAAAAAATATTTTGACTGAACCATATTTAATAAATATAAATTCTGATTTCAAAGAAGCATTAGAAAAAGCTAAAGAATTATTAGAAAAAGTAGGATTAGGAGAAGAGGTGTTAAATAAATATCCTCATGAACTGAGTGGTGGACAAAGACAAAGAGTTGCGTTAGCAAGAGCTTTAATGGTGTCTCCTCAATTAATTGTTCTTGATGAGCCAACCTCTGCCTTAGATATGACAATCCAAGCTCAGATTTTAAATCTTCTTAAAGATTTAAAAAATGCTTTTGGATTAAGTTATTTAATAATCAGTCATTCTTTGTCAGTTATTTTGTATATTTCCGATTTAATTGTGGTAATGTATCTGGGAAGAATTATAGAAATTTTTAGAAAAGAAAATTTTTCTAAACAACTTCATCATCCTTATACAATTATGCTGATAGAAGCTTATCCTGATCCTTTTTCTTTATCTCCACCCTCTTTTAAAAAAATAAAAGGAGAAATAACAAGTCCTTTTGAAAGGCCAAAAGGTTGTGAATTTTATCCAAGATGTCCCGAAAGGGAAGATATATGTAAAAGAGAAAAACCAAAATTAAAAAAAATCAATACTTCTCATTATATAGCTTGTTTTAAAAGATAATCTGTTGAGTTCTAACCCATTAATTTAAAATTAAAAAATATTTTGTATAAAAATCGAAAAAAGATTTTAAAAATAAAAGAAAATTAAAGATTTTTGATTTTAAAGACCGAAAATCCAAAAAAAATATATAAGTCAGTTCGAGATTTTACCAAATTTTAAAATATTAAGAAAATTAACTTTTTGATTTATTGAAAAATTTTTATGAAAAGATTAAAGATGAAAATTACCACAAACACATTCCTTTAACATTTGCTTTTGAATAAAAAACACGTTATTTAATAAAATATATGAAAAACTGGGAAAAAGTAAAAGGGAAACTCAAAGAAATTCTACCAGAGTCTATATTTAAAGTATGGTTTGATCCTTTAAAAGGAATTATCGAAAAAGAAAAATTAATTATAGAAGTCCCTAATGAGTTTACAAAAAATTGGCTTAAAACAAATTATGAAAAATTACTTAATCAAACAGTACAAGAATTCGGTTTAAAAAAAATAGAATTTATAGTAAAAGAAATACCTAAAGCAGAACAATTACTTCTTCCTTATAATCCAGTTTCATTAATAGGCAAAAAATTATCTCCTAAATATACATTTGAGGATTTTGTTGTAGGGAAATGTAATGAGCTTGCTTATAGTGTCTGTTATCAAATAGTTGAAAAAAAACTTAAAGGGTACTTAGTCTATTTGTATGGAAATTTTGGGCTTGGTAAGACTCATCTTACCCAAGCTGTAGGAAACAGTTTTTTTTCTAAAGGATTTAGTAAGGTATATTATCTTACTGCACAAGATTTTCTTAATTATATGATAAAATATTTAAAATCCGGTATGCTTGAAATATTTAAAGAAAAATTTAAAGAACATTGTGAAATATTACTTTTAGATGGAATCCACTTTTTAGCAGGAAAAGAATATACCCAAAATGAATTAATTTATCTTTTGGATTATTTTTTAGATAACAATAAAACAGTTATTTTTACCTCCTTAAAACCCCCGCAAGAACTTCAAAAAATGGAAAGTGGTCTTTGTTCGCGACTTTCTTCAGGTTTAATAATTAAATTAAATTCTCCTGATTTTATTACCCGAAAAAAGATAATAAAACATAAAGCAAAAAAATTAGGTTACAATTTCCCTTATGAAGTAGTAGAATATTTGGCTTATAATTTAAAAGGAGATATTAGACAAATTGAAAGTGCTGTTTTGGGACTGGTTGCAAGAGCTTCAGTATTAAGAGAACCTGTGTCTTTAATCTTAGCAAAAGAACTAATTTCTGAACTTGGTATAAAAGAAGGAACCGAGCATACGGTAGATTTAATTATAGAAAGTACCTGTAGATTTTTAGGAGTTTCTAAAGAAGATATATTTTCTTCTTCCCGTAAACAGAATATATCTTTAGCAAGACAAATAATAATGTATATTTTAAGAAGAAAGGTTAAAAAATCTTTAAAAGAAATTGGAAAACTTTTCAAAAAGGAACACTCTACTGTAATTTATAATATAAAAGCTTTAGAAAAAAAACTTCAAGATCAGCGTTTTAAAATAAAATTTGATCTACTTATGAAGGAAATATCTCAGGAATTAGAAGAAAGAAATAAATTTTCAATAAACGAGAGAATTAATGATTCCTTTTATTCTTTCTGATAAGGTTTTAAAAGAACTTCAATCTATTCTTGATAAAGGAGAATTACTTGTCAGTGAAAGTGAAGTTTTAACTTATTCATACGATGCTTCATCTTTAACAAAAAAACCTTCAGCTGTTATTTTACCTGAAAAGAAAGAAGAAGTTATAGAAATATTAAAGATTGCTCAAAAATATAAAATTCCTATAACTCCTCGCGGAGCAGGTACAGCCACTACAGGAAGCGCCATTGCTCATACAGGTGGTCTGATTTTATGTTTTACTAAAATGAATAGAATATTAGAACTTAATGAAGAAGAAAGGATTGTAAGAGTTCAGCCAGGAGTAGTTAATGGAGATCTTAAAAAATATTTAAAAAAATACGGATTATTTTATCCTCCAGATCCTGCAAGTTTTTCTTTTTCTACTATTGGAGGAAATGTTGCTACGGGGGCTGGTGGTCCAAAAGGATTGAAATATGGAACAACAAAAGACTATGTAATTTCATTAGAGGTGGTTTTACCTGGCGGAAAAGTTTTCCAAACAGGCCCTCCTACTTTAAAAGGGGTTGTGCCATATAATTTAACATCTTTATTCGTGGGATCGGAAGGAACACTCGGAGTTTTTACAGAAATTATTTTAAAAGTAGTACCACTTCCAGAAAAAAGACTACTTTTTATTTCAGGGCATATGAAAGAGGAAGAACCACTGGAGATAATCTCAGAACTTTTAAAAAGAAAAATCACCCCATCAAGTGCGGAATTCGTTGATAAGACTTCTTTTTCAGCCTTAAAACTTACTATAAAAGATGAGGAGTTTAAAACATTTTATAGATTTAACTCCCTGTTATTTTTGGAATTAGACGGAGATGAGAGTTCATTGAAAAAAGAAGAAAAAATTGTCGAAAATTTTTATAAAGATTCAGAGATTTATTTTATAAAAGCAAAAGAAGAAACTGAAATAGAAGATTTTTGGGAAATCAGAAGATCTATTTCTCCAGCTTTAAAAGTTTTGGGAGAAAGGAAAATATCTGATGATGTAGTTGTGCCAAGAAGATTTATGAAAATCCTTTTATATAAGATTAGAAAAATAGAAAAAGAAGCTCAATTAAATATTTCCTGTTTTGGACACGCAGGAGATGGAAACTTTCATGTAGATATTCATTTTAATCCTGATAAAGAAAAACAGGCTATTTTGGCAAGAGAAAGAATTTTAAAAGAAGTCTTATCTCTTTCTGGGACTATTTCTGGTGAGCATGGTATAGGTTATACAAAAAGAAGTTTTGTTTCTCTTGAATTGACACCTCTTCAAATAGAGATTATGAAAAGAATTAAAAAAATTTTTGATCCAGATGGAATTTTAAATCCTCAAATTAAACTTTTAGATTAAATAATTTAGTAGTTATAAGAATCGAAGAAAAAGTAAAGGTAAAAAGATATTCTTCGAAAGAGCCGGTTTTAAAAAATCTAAAACCTATTTTCTTTTTAAGAATAATTCCTGGTACTTTCCCTGTAATAGAATCTTCTGCAATATGAAAAAGGGCACCAATTAAAAAAAATTTTATAAAAAATGCAAAAGTTTGATTCAAAATAAGATAATGAGAAATTGAAATTAATATAAGAGGAATAAGATAAATAACAAACCAATGAGACCAAGTTCTATGAGTTCTTTTTAGAGGAAAGATATAGTATACAAAAAATTCAATAGCATCAGGGAATATACTTCCAAAAGCAGAAATAATACCTGCAGTGATAGAATCAGTGATAGTCCAAATAATAGAAAAGGTAAGGATTTTATGATTAATCCATTTCATAAAATTTTAACTATTTTAATTAACCTCGGAGTTCTTTCCAGATATGTATTTAAGTTTTTACAGAAAAGAATTACAAAAATTCCCAAAAAGGGAGAAATTTAATTAAGCTCTTCTCAATTTGTAATGTTTTTTAATGAAAGATTGATAATCCATGCTTCCTTTGGTTGGTATTTTTTAATAAAATTCTTAAAGAACGAGGAATAACCAGTTTTTTTAAATAAATTCTTTTATTTCTATAGGAAAGACTACTTGAGTAAGGGCTTACAATAAAAATTAAATCGAAATTTTTAAAAATAAACTTATAAATTATTCGGGATTTTATGTAAATAACTACATTTTTAATTTTAAAAAGCTTTATATAGGATTAATAACAATAAAAAGAAAGAAGCCAGATAGGAAAAAATATGATTAGCTTTTTATAACTTAAAAATTTTGAATTTTCAGACAAACTTAAGCAAAAAAACTAATTTTTGTTTTTTGAAAAGAATTGAATTCATGATAAGATAAAATTACGGAAAATCTGAGAAAAAAGATACAAGGGAGAAGCTGGTCTTTTTAGTGATGTTGATGCGTTTGTAATAATGAAAAAAACTGATAAACCTTATTTAAGAAACTTATAAGAAAATCTATACAATATTACAGTTTCCTGTAGATGTTGATATATTCTGTTATACTTCGGAAGAATTTAATCGTCTAAAAGAAATTTAAAATCCAACAGTGGACTTTTAATATAGAACAAATACAAACAGAATATATTTTGCCAAAAACGTTAAACAAAAATGAATAAATTATTCGAAATAAAAATTCTGTATAAAGAAAATTTTAACAGAATTGGTAATTTAAGTATTATAAAAAAGGATGAAATCTTAAAATGTCAAATAGTTATTTAATGAAAAGAAAAAAAAGATTAAAAAAAATGAATTTCAAATAACTAAGAAACTTTGCAATTATAAAAAAGACTAAAAAAGCTTGTAATATATGGAAAATATAGATAATTTTGTGCTTCAAATGTATAAAATGTTATTTAAAAATACAACCTTTCCGGAAGTATTTTAAACTCTAAATAAAGGGTATAAGCATTTTTAAAAAATGAACCGCGGCTTAAAATATAGAAAAAAAACAAAGCGAGTGCTTAAAAAGTAGAAAATCAAAATTTTGGGAAAGTTAGATGATAATTTTCCGAAATAAAAAATCAAAGTTTATATGGAAATTATCTACTTTGTATTTTATTTCTCTGAGTTTCAAATTCAATGACGATACTATAGTGCTGTTTATTGAAGCATTTTAATTAAAGTTATTATTATGTTAAAAGTTAAAAAAAAGAAAATAAATATGCTCTATTTTCCTCAAAAATTTCTTGTTTTATTTTATTTATATTTATTAATTTGAACCCTTTAGAATAGATTTTAGGATAAAATGATAAAAGAGATAAAATATATTCAATTTCGCTTTTTCTTTTAGTATTATCTAAAAATGTTGCATGAAATGAAACATAACCTTCTATGTCCATTTTTATCAAAGATATTTTGTTAGAATCTGGGTGAATAAGATTAATCAGAGTCTCCCAAGATAAAGATAAAACTTGTATACTTAAAGTATCTATTTTTGCTTTTCTAATAAAACTTGTTTCACTACTACCTGGTTTTTCATTAAAAACTGACATACTTATTAAGGATTTATCTTTAGAAGATAAAGCAAACTGAAGAGGAATAATATTAAAAGCTTTGTTAAGTTCTATATTCCATGAAAGGTAACGAAAGGCAACAAAATCTGGTTCAATAGCATAAACTTTGTTACATAATTTTGCAGCATAAAGAGAAACAACCCCTATCCATGCTCCTATATCTAAAAATACTGAATTTTTTTGAAGATAATGTTCTAACATTTCGAAAGTAAATGGTTCCCATCGTCCTTTATGTACTTTTCTCCAGAAAGTAACATGATCTGGATCACCTTTAAAAGAAAATCTTTTAATGGAAAAAGAATAAAAACCTCTTACTTTGGAAATACTTTTATTAAATATATCTATCAATTTAGCCATAACACTGAACTCAACAATAAGTAGGTACTTGTTTACTGAAAAAGGTAGTAAAAGCTTTATATTTCTAAAAGATCAAAGCTTTTTAGTATTTATTTGGCTAATTTTCCCTATTTTTCTGAAGATCTATTATAGTTATTTTTCAATATTTTACAATAATTCCTGTTTTTTTATACATTTTCCTATGGATTTTTTTATCCAAATAAGATGCATCTGTAGCGATTTACAAATTAATTATAAGACTTTCCTTGCTTGCGGGATTTTATAAAGAAAATTAAAATATTAAAAATATGAATCTAAAAGCCTTTATATATCAAGCTATTCTGGATTCTTTGAATAGTTTAATTGCTATTATTGACGAAAAAGGAAATATTATTGCCACTAATAAAACCTGGCAAAAAAAAGCTGTAAAAAAATGGTCTTATAGGAAGAATTGATTGCATTGGTTATAATTATTTTAAACTATGTGAAAAAACCGAAGGTAAAGATAAAGAAGTAGCTTTAAAAATAGCAGAAGGTATTAGAAAAGTAATAAAAGGAGAATTGCCTATTTTTAGAGAAGTTTATTCTTTTTTAGATGATACAGGAAAAGTTAATTATTATATAATTAATGTAGTTCCGGTTGAAAATGTTAATCCTCGAATTTTTGTAATTTCTCATGAAGATATTACTTCTTTTAATTCCAAAGAATTGAATTTAACGTTGTCTCAAGCTGAGGCAGAGAAAGAAAGAACATCTCATCTTAATCTGAATTTGAAAAATTTACATTATTTAATTTCTTATTTTAAAATTGCGGTTTTCCCTTTAGTTGAACTTTTAAAAAAAGAAAATTTAAATCACCCAGCTTTAAAAATTTTAGAAATTATTAAAGAAAAGCTTGAAAATTTGGCAGAACTTTCTAAACAAAATTTCTCTAATCCTTTTTTAAATTTAACTACTAAGGAAGCTCAAATAGCTATTTTAGTAAGAGAAGGATTTTCTTCTAAAGAAATTGCTCAAATCTTAAACTTAAGTAAAGATTCTATAGATTTTTATAGAAAAAGAATTAGAAAAAAATTAGGATTAAAAGGCAATAAAATTTCTCTGAAAAAATTTTTTCATAGCTGGGAAGGATAATTTTTATTACAGTCTTTTATACTTTTAAGAAACATATCTAAGAGCTTTTTCTAAAAAATGGTTTTTTGTCTTATTTTTTCTCCATTCATAGTGTGAGCGTTTCTACATAATTAAAACCCAAAAATTGGATAAGCTTTTCTACATACTTTTTTTTTGAAATTATAATTACCATTTTTTTACCATTTTTAAGTATTGTATTTTTTGGGTTTTATATAAACTATACCACACAGTGATATTAAAAGGAGGTATGAGATGTGTAAAAATTTAATTTGGGTTGTAAAGGTTATGATATGTATTTTTCTTTTAATTCAATTTTATGTAGAAAGGGGAAAAGCAATGAAAATTGAATCAAATGATTTAGACAAAAAGGCAATTTTAGTGGTAGCTTTTGGAACAAGATATCCTACTGGTCAAAAAGCTTTAAATAATATTCAAACCGTGCTTAAAAATGAGTTCCCTGATACTCCTATTTATTGGGCTTATACTTCTAAAATTATTAGACAAATTTTGA